>CAWARY010000003.1:0-238045 GCA_963784645.1 uncultured Actinomycetota bacterium
CGGGTGGCGGTTCGTCGTCGAGTTCGCGGCCGCTTACACCGGGGTCATCATCATGCTCATCGCGCCGCTGGTCGTGACCCTGGCGCTCAAGCTCGACGCGCTGGTCGGCGACAAGGCGCCGAACAGCCTCGCGGTGGTCGCCGGCCTCGGGTCGCTGGTCGCGGTGGTCGGGAACCCGGCGTTCGGCCGGCTCTCCGACCGGACCACCTCACCGCTGGGGATGCGCCGGCCGTGGGTGCTCGCCGGCCTGGCCGGCGGCACGATCGGGACGGTCATCGTCGCCCTGGCCCCCAACGTCGCGGTCGTCATGCTCGGCTGGTGCCTGGCGCAGCTGTCCCTGAACGCGGTGCTCGCGGCCCTGCTGGCGGTGCTGCCCGACCAGGTCCCCTCCCGGCAGCGAGGGATGGTGTCGGGAGTGCTCGGCGTGTGCCTTCCGGTCGCGTCGGTGCTCGGGACCCTGCTCGTGAAGGTGTTCAACCCGAACGCGCTGGCCATGTTCCTCGCGCCGTGCCTCGTCGGCGGAGTCGCCATCGTGTGGTTCATGTGGCGTCTCGACGACCGGCGGCTCGACCCCGCGGGTCGGGCGCCCTGGTCGTGGGGCGAGCTGGCGCGCACCTTCTGGGTGCGGCCGCACGCCAGCGGTGACTTCCTGTGGGCGTTCGCCAGCCGGTTCCTGTTCGTGTTCGCCTATGCCTGCCTCACCACCTACGAGGCGTTCTACCTCCTCGACCATCTCGGCAGCCCGGACCACGACGTGCCCGGCCAGGTGTTCCTCGCCACCGCGCTGCAATCCGCCCTGGTCATCACCGCCTCGCTGGTCGGGGGTCCGTTGTCCGACCGCACCGGCCGTCGCAAGGTGTTCGTGATGGTGGCCGCAGCCGTGTTCGGCGTCGCCATGCTCGTGCTCGCCGCAAGCTCGCAGCTTGCCGGGTTCTACCTCGCGCTGGCCATCAGCGGCGTCGGGCTCGGCCTGTACGTCGCCATCGACCTCGCGCTGGTCGTCGACGTGCTGCCCGACCCCGCCACCGCAGCGAAGGACCTCGGCGTGTTCAACATCGCCGGAGCTCTGCCGTACTCGCTCGCTCCGGCCCTGGCACCGGGCATCCTCGCGCTCGGCGGCTACCCGGCCTTGTACGCCGTGGCCGGCCTGTGCGCGCTGGTCGCGGCGGCGTGCATCCTGCCGGTTCGCGGTGTCCGGTGACGCTGCTCGGGTCACGGACCCTGCGGCTCGGGTCATGACCTGCTGCTCACGGCGTGGCCACGGCGAGTTCTCCTGCCGCGCCCTGCGCGGCATCGGACGCGGCCTGCCGACTCCGAGCCGACAGCAGGTCAGGCGGGCTGGCCGATTGGCCGCTCCAGCAGCGTCGACATCAGTGCGTCGGCTGGCCACGGGAACGCGGGAACGCCGGCGCGAGGCGTCACGTACCCGTGCAGCGCCACCCACAGCGCGGTCGCGTCGCGCAGCGGGTCGTGGCTACCGGTTGTGCCGCAGATCCTCGACCAGCATCAGCAGTGCGTCGCCGCCCACCACGGCATCTCGGTCGAGCACTCCACCTTCCAGGTGAGGCCGCGGGCCACGGCGACCACGAGCACCACACCCACGCCTGACCGCCGGTGCAGCAGGTGGCCCGGCGGCCGGGTCCCCAGCGATCCGATCAGGCTCGACGCGGTCACACCTACGGTGCTGGCGTCTAGCGTGTCGGGCGTGTCCCGCCCGTCCGCTCCGCTGCCCACGATCGCGGACGTGTACGACGCAGGAGCCACCGCTTATGCCGAGCACTGGGCGCCCGCACTGCACCGGCACGCCCGCGACCTCGTCGCCCTGGTCCCGCCACCTCCGGCCGACGCAGGTCGCACCGTCCTCGACGTGGCCACCGGTGCAGGCACCCTCCTCGACGTCCTCCGCCCCCTCACCGGCGACCCCGGGGCCGGCCGACTGGTCGCGCTGGACTACTCGGCCGGGATGCTCGCTCTCGCCGACCCGTCCGTGCCCCGCATCCGCGCCGACGCCGCTGCACTCCCGCTGCGCGACGACAGCTCGGACGTGGCCGTCTACTCGTTCGTCCTGTTCCTGCTGCCGGACGCCCGGGCCGCAGTGGCCGAGGGAGCCCGCGTGCTGCGTCCCGGCGGCTGGTTGCTGGCCGCGACCTGGGGCACCCAGCTCGGCACCGCCGCCGACGTCGTCATCACGGAGGAGGTGGATGCGGCCGGCGCTGCGCCGGGGCCGGCCCTGCCCCGGTCCGACGACCTCACAGACAGCGCGGCACGAATGCGTACGCTGCTCGAGCCGGTCGGTTTCACCAGCGTCTCGACCACCGCGCGACCGCTTCACGCCCAGTTCGATGCCACCTCCGCCTTCATGATGCGCACCGGGTCCGGGATCCTCGGCTGGCGCTACCACCAACTCTCCCCTTCGCTCCGGACCCGGGTGCGGAAGCGCGCTGCCTCGCGCCTCGCCGCTCTTGCGCCCGCGGACTTCCTCGACCGGTCGGAGGTCTTGCTCACCACCGCACGCCTCGCCTGACAGCAGGCGCGGGGGTCGCGCGACCGCCCGTTCCCGGCTTCCCCCACTACACAGGACGGGCCGGCTGTCGACAGCGAAGGATGGGACGCGTGCGGGTATGGCGAGCGCCCGGGGGTATGCGGACGCAGGTGACCCGACCCGACGCACCCGGCCTCGTCCGATCGACTCTCGGCCCCGGGCTGTTCGCCGGGCTCGTGGGCACCACCGCCATGACGCTGACGACCATGCTCGAACAGCGCCTCCGTCCACGCCTGGACCACCCGGTCGACTACGACGCCAGCAACGCGCCCGTCACGGCTGCAGCCCTGGTGCTAGGGGTTCAGCCGCACACCAAGGCGCAACGCCGCCTTCTGTTCCTGCTGGTCCACTGGGGCTACGGGTCGTTGATGGGAACCGGCCAGGTGCTGCTGAGGCGCAAGCTCCCCGGCAGCGAGGCAACGGCTGTATACCTCGTGGGGGTGCAGGGGATGGCCTTCGTCCTGCTGCCGCTGCTCGGGGGCACGCCGCCGCCGTGGCGCTGGCGCCCGGACATGTTCGTCACCAGCCTCGGTCAGCACGCTGTGTACGCCGTCGCGACCGGCGTGGCGGCCGGCAGTGGGCGACGCCGCGAGTGAAGGTCGCCGTCGTCGGGGCGACCGGCTTCATCGGGTCGTTGCTCGTCCCGGCCCTGATCGAGCGCGGGCACTCCGTGCGCGCCCTGACCCGGACTCGGGACACCTATCGCGGCGCGGGCACCCCGGTCCATGCCGACCTCGACGACCCCGCTTCCCTGCCGGCCGCGTTGGCCGGGGTCGACGCTGCCTACCTGTTCGCACACGCTCTGGAGAGCGAGCGGTTCTCCATCCGGGAGGCGGAGCAGGCCCGCGCGTTCGCCGAGGCCGCCGAGGGCGCCGGCGTCGGCCAGCTGGTGTGCTTGGGCGGCCTAGGCGGCCTCGACGCCGCGTTGTCTCCGCATCTGGGCAGCCGGCGTGCGGTCGAGCGGATCCTCGGCAGGTCCCGGGTACCGGTCACGGCGCTGCGCTCCGGAATCGTCATGGGTCCTGGCAGCACGGGCTGGGAGATGCTCCGGCAGCTGGTCACCCTACTGCCGGTGATGGTGACCGACCGTCGTGGACGCACCCTGCACCAGCCGATAGCCGCCGACGACGCCGTCGGCTACCTCGCGGACGTGCTGGGGCGCGAGGACTGCCTGGGCCGCACCTTGGAGATCGGCGGCAGCGACGTGCTCAGCTATGCCGAGATGGCGCAACGCGTGTCACGCCTCACGGGTCGGTTCCCACCGGTGCAGGTGCCCTGGATCCCCACCATCGTGGCGGCGATGGGGGTTCAGCTCTTCACCGATGTCGACGGGGCGACCGCGCACGCCCTGCTGAGCTCCATGGGGGTCGAGGCAGTGGTCACCGACGACCTCGTTCGGCGCTTGCTGCCGCGGCAGGTCCTGGGATTCGACGAAGCGGCCGCGCGGGCCCTCGCCGCGACGGCGGTCCGCTAATCGCTGGTCCGTCTCACGGCGCGATCCGCCGGGCCTCTGCCGACTGCGGGTCCGGCGCAACCTCATGCCTCGGGGGCCGGCTCGAGGCCCCTGCCGGGCGACAGCCCGGCGCACCACATGTCTGAAACCGAAAGGTGCCACCCGCATGCCTGGACGGACGTGTCCGCGGCGGGACCGAACGGCCTCTGCCGTCGTCAGGGGGTGCCGCGCCCGAGACTGACAGCGTTGCGAAACCCCCGCGCGTCGCGCATCATTGGCACTCGACAGACCTGAGTGCCAGCTCTGGCACGAGCGCGGAAGGACCTGCGTTGCCGACGTACCAGTACGCCTGCACCGAGTGCGGCCACGACTTCGAGACCGTCCAGTCGTTCTCGGACGCGTCGCTGACCGAGTGCCCGCAGTGCACCGGGAAGCTGCGCAAGGTCTTCAACGCGGTCGGCATCGTCTTCAAGGGCTCCGGCTTCTACCGCACCGACAGCCGCGCCGGCCCCGCCAAGGCCGGCGAGGGCTCAGGCTCGGGCGACAAGCCCGCGGCGGTGGGGTCGAAGGACTCCGCGGGCGGCTCGGGCGGCTCCGGCAAGGACAGCGGTTCGACGACCTCGACCGCTGGCTCGTCCGGCTCGTCCGGCTCGTCCGGCTCGGCCGGGTCCGGCTCCTCCGGCTCAGGGTCCTCCGGCTCAGGGTCGTCCGGGTCGTCCGGGTCCCGCTCGTCCGGGTCGTCCGGCTCCGCCGGCTCGTCGTCGTCCACAACGGGCAGCGCCGCCTGATCCCGGCTGTGGACCCCGGCCGTCGCGTCGCGACGGCTCGTTAGGGTCGGGCATCATGACGACGTACGACGGCCCGCGCGCCGACCTGGGCGTGATCGGTGGCTCCGGCCTTTACTCCCTGCTCGACGGCGAGCAGGTCGAGGTCGACACCCCCTTCGGTCCGCCCAGCGACCCCCTGACGATCGCGCAGGTCGGCGACCGGCGGGTGGCGTTCGTCCCGAGGCACGGCCACGACCACCGGTTCCCTCCGCACCTCGTGAACTACCGGGCCAACATCTGGGCGCTGCGGGCGGTCGGTGTGCGGCAGGTCCTCGGCCCGTGCGCGGTCGGGTCCCTCAAGGCCGAGCAGGGTCCCGGCACGATCGTCGTGCCGGACCAGGTCGTCGACCGCACCTGGGGCCGCGGGCACACGTTCTTCGACTCGGTCGGCCCGGTCGTGCACGTCTCGTTCGCCGACCCCTACTGCCCGACCGGACGGGAGGCAGCCCTGGCGGCCGGCCGGGCCCGCGGACTGCCCGTGGTCGACGGCGGCACGCTGGTCGTCATCAACGGCCCACGCTTCTCGACCCGCGCCGAGTCGCTGTGGCACGCCGGTCAGGGCTGGTCGGTGGTCGGCATGACCGGCCTGCCCGAGGCCTCGCTGGCCCGCGAGCTCGGGCTCTGCTACACCTCCGTGGCCCTCGTCACCGATCTCGACGCCGGGCTCGAGCACGGTGACGGCGTCACCCACGAGGAGGTGCTGCGGGTCTTCGCCGAGAACATCCACGGAGTCCGCGACCTGCTGGTCGACGCCGTGGGTGCCCTCCCCGGCCCGGACGCCGACTGCGACTGCCGGCACGCCACCGACGGCCAGAAGCTCCCCTTCGACCTGCCGTGAGCACCGTCGCGCCGTCCGCGGGCGGTCGGCTCGACCGCTGGCTGCGCGAGCTTCGGCACGCGGTCCTCTGGCGTCGGCGGCTGCTGGCCGCGGGGCTGCTCGCCGGGGCCGCCGCCTTCGCGCTGCAAGCCCTCGCACCCGCTCCCCCGCGCGGCGTCCCCGTGCTCGTCGCGGCACACGACCTACCGGCCGGGGCCGCTCTCGACAACGGCGACGTCCGGCGGGTCGAGAGGCCGGTGGGGTCGGTCCCGTCCGGTGCCCTCTCGGCCGTCGGGCAGGCGGCCGGGGCCACGGTGTCCTCCGCCGTGCGCAGCGGTGAGGTGATCACCGATGCGCGGCTGGCGGGACGGTCGTCGCTGGTCGGCCTCGCGCCTGACGTGGTCGCCGCACCGCTACGACTCGCCGACGGGCAGGTTGCGGCGCTGCTGCGGCCCGGTGAGCTGGTCGACGTCCTCGCTGCCGGGGCCGACGGCGCGGCGGGGCGTCTGGTGGCCTCCGCAGTCCGGGTGCTCGCCGTGCCCGGTCGCGACCGGGGGGCGGCCGCCCTCGGCCCCGGTGACGGCGCCCTCATCCTGGTTGCGACCACCTCCACCACCGCGGCCCGGCTGGCGGGGTCAGCGGTCACTGACCGGCTGTCAGTGGTGATCCGCGCAGAATGACACCGCGCGACACCTCTGCCAGGGTTGGACTTTCCGACCACGGTGGAGCAGACCGCCGTACCCAGGAGGCAGACGTGATCAAGGGCTTCAAGGACTTCCTGCTCAGGGGGAACGTCGTCGACCTCGCGGTCGCGGTCGTCATCGGCGTCGCGTTCGGAGCCGTCGTGACGGCCTTCGCCACCGACTTCATCGGGGGCATCATCGGGGCCATCGGCGGCACGCCGGACTTCGGCACAGCCGGCTTCGTCGCCAACGACAGCAAGATCGTCATCGGCTCCACGATCAACGCACTCATCAACTTCGTCATCGTGGCGGCCGTCATCTACTTCGTCGTCGTCATCCCGGTCGGCAAGCTGATGGAACGCCGGAAGACGGGCGAGGAGGGCGAGGTCGAGGCGCCCAGCGAGGACATCCTGCTGCTGCAGGAGATCCGCGACCTGCTGCGCGCCCGGGGCGGCCAGGTCTGACCTGATGGTCCGCGGGAGCCGCCGTACCTACCAGTGCGGCGGCTTCTCGCGGAGCAGGCGCTCGTCGTCGGCGTCGGTGTCGTCGGGGCGCTCGCCCCAGCCACGGTCGGTGTCGTCCGAGGTCTGGTCCGGGAGCACCTCGTCGTCCCGGTCGTCGTAGCCCTGGGTGTCGCTCACGGCCGCCAGGCTAGACCGGGCTCGGGCCGGCGTCGCTACCATCCACGGGTGCCCCGGGCGAGGGCGACGACGGAGGCGAGGCGACGTGACGGGTCCGGCGGGACGACGGCTGCGCGGCGTCGCCCGGCAGGCCCTCGGAGCCGTGGGTCTCGAGCGGCGTCGTCGGCGCGTGGAAGCCGACCGCAAGGCGGCGCGGGCCGCGAAGGAGCGGGACGCCGCCCGCAAGCGGTTGCGGGCCGGGGAACGGGACGCCGCTGTGCAGGCGGCCCGTGCGCAGTCCCTCGGCGCCGAGCTGGACGCGCTGCGCTCGGCGCACGACGTGGCGAGCGGACGGGACCGCGCCGACCTGCGGTACCTGTTCGTCGTGACCTACGGCCGCTCCGGGTCGACCCTGCTGCAGGGCATCCTCAACTCGGCGCCGGGCGTCATGGTCCGCGGCGAGAACGGGGGCGTGCTGCTCGACCTCTACCGGCTGCACCGCACCGCAGCCGGTCACCGCGACCGGCTGCTGTCCAGCAGCCCGCTGCCGCCCGAGCACCCGTGGTGGGGCATCGACGGCTACCGCGACGAGACGGCGTACCGCGGCATCCGGACGCTCCTGCTCGAGACCGTCCTGCGTCCGGAACCGTCCACCGAGATCGTCGGCTTCAAGGAGATCGACTGGGTCCGCGACGACATGCCGGACGCGCTGCCCGGTGTCCTCGCCTTCGCCCGCTCGGTGTTCCCCGGCGCACGGTTCGTCCTGAACACCCGTGACCTGGCCGACGTCGCGGCGAGCAAGTGGTGGGCGGGGCAGCCGGATGCACTCGACCGGCTGCGGGCCATGGAGCAGGTCATGGTCGACGCGCTCGCGCCCTACGGCGACGACGTCCACCGCGTCCACTACGACGACTACGTCGCCGATCCCGCCGTTCTCGCCGGGCTGTTCGGGTGGCTCGGTGTCGACTTCGACGAGGCAGCAGTCCGCGAGGTCATGTCGGTCCGGCACTCCTACTGACCCCGCCGGTGGCGTCAGAGCGGCAGCAGCGCGGCCACCCGTCCGCCGCCAGGGCCGGGCCCGGCCTCGAGCGTCCCGCCGAGCTCGGTGGCTCGCTCGCGCATGGACGACAGCCCGACCCCCGGGCGCCAGGCGCCGCTGCTGCCACGGTCGGTGACCTCGACGTGCAGGCCGTCCACTGCAGGGTCGAGCCGCACCGAGGCGGAGGCGCTGGTGCTGTGCCGCGCCACGTTGGTGAGCGCCTCCGTGACGATGCGGTACGCCGCAACCTCGACGGCTGCCGGCAGGTCCGGGAAGTCCTCGGGAGCAGTCACGTCGACCGCCACCGGTTCTCCGTCGCGGTTACGCAGCCCGACCGTCTGCTGTCGCAGCGCGGGCACCAGCCCGAGCTCGTCCAGCGCCGGCGGACGCATCGCGTAGACCATCCGGCGGATCTCCTCGATGGCGACGACGGTGTCGGCGCGCAGCTGGGCCACCAGCTGCTCCGCGGCGTCCGGGTCGGTGCGGATCAGGTTGCGGACCGCGTCGGAGGTGAACGCGACGCCGGAGAGCCGGGGTCCGAGGCCGTCGTGCAGCTCGCGGCGCAACCGCCGGCGCTCCTCCTCGACGGCGGCGATCGTCTGGCCGCGGGACTCGACGAGGTCCGCGGCCAACGCCCGGGCGCGCAGGGTCTGGGCCAGGAGCGGAACGGTCAGCCGGAGCACCTGCTCGTCGCCGGCCGAGAAGGACAGGTCGCCCGGTCGGAGGCCGACCACCAGCTCGCCCGCGCCGTCGAGGTCGAGGGTGCGGGTGTGCGTGGTCTCGGTGCCGGAGGTCGCCAGTGCATGCCCTTCGACCCGCAACGCAGCGAAGGGCACGATCAGGGCCTCACGGATCGCGCGCAGCGCGACGACCGGGTCCTCGCCGATCCGGCCGACCACCGCCGAGGCGGCGCCCAGCGGGTCGGGTCGTTCGCCGAAGAGGAGCTGGTCCACGACGCCCCTCAGCACGACCCTGGTCGGCTGGAGGATGACAGCGGCCAGCGCCGCGAGCACCGCGAGTGCGCCGACGTTCAGGTCCGCCGCGCCCCACGCGTCGAGCAGCGACAGCTCCAGGACGAAGACCGACATGACGGCCACCAGCGCCACGATCGTGACCACGACGGTGACCACCAGCCCGCGTACGTCCAGGATGTCCGGGAGCGTGAGGCCGACGTACATCGCCGGCCCCACGACGGCGAAGACCATCAGGCCGCCGTCGACCAGGGGGGAGCCGGACGCGCCCTCGGCGGAGAACACAGCGAAGAAGTAGGCGAGCGTCGTGGTGACGAGCGCGAGCGCCATCCACGACAGCGCGCGCCGGACGGCGTCGTCCGACGTCTCGATCCGCCACCAGGTGTGCGCGATCAGGACGCACCCCTGCACCATGCCCATGAGGCCGACCACGCCCGCGTCGTGGTACGCCGACGACACCCCGCCACAGCCGACCAGCACCACGAGGGCGAGGAAGTCCGGGGTGCGCCGCCAGCGCAGCGCGGGGTAGGCCGCCAGCGCGAAGGGGGCGAGGACCGTCGCGGCCACCGTCCCCGCCGTCTGACTCGTGGCCTCGTGCCCGGTGGCGAGCAGGAGCGCGGCCGTGACGCCGAGCAGGCCGCCGGCCACCATCGACCACGCCGACGCGCGCGCCCGTCGCCGGAGCACGAGGGCGCACCCGCTCGCCACGAACGAGGCGGCCACCACCGCGATCGCGCTGGGCAGGAGCTCCACGGTCAGCTCCCCAGGCCCCGCTCGCGGGCCCGGATCACCGCCGCCGTCCGGTCGGTCACCTCGAGCTTGGCGAAGATCGTGGTGAGGTTGTTGCTCACCGTCTTGGGCGAGAGGTGCAGCGCGGACGCGATCTCGGCGGTACGCCGACCCTCGGCCAGCTGCTCGAGGATCTCCCTCTCGCGCGGAGTGAGCCCGGGGAACGGGTCGTCCGCGAGGGGCTGCGCCGGCGGGTGCGCGAAGTGCTCGAGCAGCCGGGTGGCGATCGCGGCGCCGAAGATGGCCTGGCCACGCACCACCGCCCGGATGGCGTCGGCGATCTCGTCCTGCCCGGCGCCCTTGAGCAGGTAGCCCCGCGCGCCGGCCTGCATGGCCGTGAAGACAGTGGCGTCCTCGTCGTACATCGTGAGCACGAGCACCGCCGTCCCCGGCACCGCTCGTCGGATCCGCCGGGTCGCCTCGATCCCGTCCAGGCCGGGCATCCGGACGTCCATGAGCACCACGTCCGGCTTGGTCAGCTGGGCCTCCCGGACCGCCGCCTCGCCGTCCTCGGCCTCGCCGACCACCTCGAACTCGTCGAGGGTGCCGAGCAGCGCGGCCAGTCCCCGGCGCACCACCGGGTGGTCGTCGGCGAGCAGCACGCGGATGGGCACCTGACCATCATGGAGGCACGGAACCCTGGAGCGCCCGGGAAGGAGTTCCCGCAGGCGCAGGACTGGTCGGGAACCGCGGGGGACGGGATGCTCTGGGTGCGGGCCCGGGGCCGGCCCGACGGTGGTGCCGTCCAGCCACGACTCCATGGGAGGAATCCATGACCACCACCGTGTCCGCCACAGGGGCCGGTACCACCACCAAGCAGAAGGTCGGCCTCGCCCTCTGCATCTTCTACAGCCTGACCAACATCCCGTCGGTCCTCATGCCGGCCCCGGAGGGCGAGGTGGGCCCGCCCTT
This sequence comes from uncultured Actinomycetota bacterium, assembly GCA_963784645.1. GTDB lineage: Bacteria > Actinomycetota > Actinomycetes > JACCUZ01 > JACCUZ01 > JBBRVW01. The sequence continues at coordinate 10,654 of CAWARY010000003.1, forward strand.
CGCGATCCTCGTCCTGGGCAGCATCCTCGGCGTGATCGGACTGCTCGCCGGGAGCATGGCCTGGCGAGGCAACCGGGTCGCGCTGCGGATCGCCGCCGGGGCGATCATCGTCGCGACTCTCACCGGACTGCCGGCGTTCTTCGTCGACGTGCCGATGTTCGTCAAGGCACTCGTGGGCGTCAGCGTCCTGCTGACCCTGGTCGCGGTGGTCCTGATGTTCTCCGACGACCGGCGCCGCGCGCCTGTCGTCGACTGAGGGAATCCTCGATGATCGCGGTCGTCACCATCCTCGTGGCCTTTCCGTGTGGCTTCCTCATCCGCAACCGGCTCGCCGCCAGCACGACGTACGCCATCGCCTACCTGTGGGCGTTCGTCTTCCAGACGCTCTACCTGACGCTCGACGCCCTCGACGGGGGAGCGAACCCGGCCTTCGAGCCGGGCACGTTCCCGCTCTCCTACGGCCTGGTCACGCTGGCGATCTTCATTGCCGGCTTCGGCCTGGTGCAGCTCGGCCACCGGTTCGGCCGCCACCGCCGGGGGCGGCGTGGGCCCGACGCGCGCTCGACCGCGACCGTCGCCGAGCCCGGGACCGACTCCTCTGCCCCAGCGCACCTCACGGCCTAGCCAGGCTGACGTTCGGCCCCTACGCACGGCCTGACCGGGCGTGCGTAGGGCCGCTACGGTGGGAGGCCGAGAGGGAGGGGGCACCCGGTGCCTGTGTTCATGATCGAGCGGCGCTACGCCGACGAGCTGGAGCTGACGACCGACGGCGTGGCCGGCATCAACCGCGTCAATGACGACGCCGGCGTCCGCTGGCTGTACTCCTTCCTGTCGGCGGACAAGCGCAAGACCTACTGCCTGTACGAGGCGCCCTCGGCCCAGGCGATCCGGGACGCAGCGGTCCGCGCCGGGCTGCCGGCGGACGTGGTGGTCGAGGTCACCGCGCGGATCGAGGCCGACGGGTCCCTCACCAGCGTCTGAGCCTCACTCCGACGGCAGCAGGCCGTGGGAGGACGCATAGTGCGCCGCCTCGGTGCGGTTCCCGCTGCGGGTCTTGGCCAGGATGCTGCGGACGTGGTTCGCCGCGGTGTTCTCGCTGATCGCCAGCCGGCGCGCGATGGCGCGGTTGCTCAGTCCCACGCCGACCAGCAGCAGCACCTGGGTCTCGCGAGGGGTCAGACCGTCGGGAGCAGCGGCCGGGACCGCTTTCTCCTCCCACCGCGAGAGGCTGCTCAGCACCCGGTGCTGCCCCAGGGGCTCGGCCAGCTCGATCGCCCGGCCCGCCATCTCGAACGCCCGTTGGCCCGGCGCCCGTACGCGGTGCAGGTGCCCGGCCCAGGCCGCCAGCGTCAGCGCGAGGTGTGCCGTGGCACCCATCCGCGAGTCCATCTCCTCGGCAGCGCCGAACCACGCCTCCGGGTCCCCGCGCCCGAGCACCGAGTCCACTGAGCCGAGGTAGCGGTCGGCGCTGCCGAACACGGCCACGAACTGCCCGGCCACCAGGTTCGTGCCGGCGTACTCCGCCAGCATCGGCCGGAGCCGCTCCAGCGTCGGCCGGTCCTCCAGCGCGAGCGCCGCCTCCGTCAGGAAGCCCAGCACGGCGGGCCACTGCGCCGAGGACTCGTACAACCCGAGGTCCTCGTTCATCAGCCACGCCAGGAGCCGCGCTGCGGGGCGGTGCAGTCCCAGCTCCGTGTAGAGCGACAGGAGGCCCGGCGCCCAGTGGTCGGTCGGGCCTTCGTCGCCGCTGACGAGGTGCCGCACCTGCTGCAGTGCCCCCGTCTCGCGCCGGACCATGAAGACCTGCAGGCCGTAGGAACCCTCGGTGTCGTCGGTGCCGAAGGAGTCGCCGAGCTCGAGCAGGGCGGCACAGGTCTGCTCGGCCGTCTCGAACTGGCCCGCCGCCAGCTGACGGCCGTACTCCAGGCAGCCCGCCATGTAGCTGTAGAACTCCTGGCCGGTGCCTCGGGCCGACCGAAGCAGGTCCTGCCGCGCGGCCTCCACGCCGGTGGGATCCCCGCTGAGGTAGGAGACCACCCCGCGGAAGTAGGCGGCCGGGCCCAGGTGGCCGAGGTCCCCGATCCGGTCGGCCAGCACCGACAGCTCGGTGGCCCGGGCGAGCTTGGCCGGGGCGTCCTGCGGGCGCAGGCCGAGCCACAGGCTGGCCTGCAGGCAGTCGGCCAGCAGGCGGTCGTCGCCGATCCCTCGGGCCAGGGCGACCGCCCGCCCCCCGACCGCGCCGGCCTCGTCGGTCGCCCCCGTGAAGGCCAGCGCGCGCCCGAGGCTGGCGAGGGCCTGGACGTACACCGGGTCGCTCTCGTCGTGCTGCATCTGGCCCAGGACCGCGGTCAGCAGCTCGACCGCCCGGTGCCCCGGCCGGCCGGGCCGCCAGGACGCCGCCTCGTAGCCCAGGGCCGCCAGCACCCGGGTGCGCAGCACCGGCCCCGACGAGACCTGCTCGTACAGGTCGCGGGCGTGCGCGAAGTCGCCGCCGAGCAGGTGGCTGTGGGCCGCAGCCAGCCGGTGCTCGTCGCGCGCGGCCGGGTCCTGGGCCAGTCCAGCGGCCTGCTCGTACCAGCCGGCCGCCTCCTGGTGGGCCAGGCTGGAGTCGGCCGAGCGGGCGGACGCCAGCAGGTAGTGCAGCGCCTTGTCGGTGTGGCCGAGGAGTCGGGCGTTCGCGTAGTGGTGCGCGAGACGCTGCACCGGCGGGTCGCCGGCGGCCGCTTCCAGCGCCTCGGCCACCCGCGCGTGCTCCTGCACCCGCCGTGCGGACGGCATCAGCTCGAGGACGGTCTGCCGGGCCACGGCGTGCGGGAAGCGGTGCTCGCCGCCGACCCGCGGTGAGGGCTCGAGCAGGCCGAAGGCCACTGCCTCGTCGATCGCGGCCAACGTCGTCACCGGGGTCCACTCCCCCGCCGCGATCAGCGTGCTGAGCTCGAACTCCTCGCCGATCACCGCCGCCAGCTCCAGCACCTGCCGGTGCGGTTCGGACATCCGCTCCAGCCGCCCGTGCAGGGTGTCGCGCACGGACTCCGGCGCGGCGAAGCTGCCGGACCGGAGGGCGGCCAGGCCACCGCGCGCCTCGAGGTCGCGCCAGACCTCGCGCAGGAAGAAGGGGTTGCCCCCGGTCTGGTCACGCAGGATCGCCGCGGGAACGCGGGCCCGTAGCCGGGTCACGTCGGCCTTGTCGGCCAGGAACCGGGCGACGTCCTCGGTGTCCAGGCCGGCCAGGTCGACCCGTTGCACGCCGTCCAGCCGGTAGAGCTGGGCCACCGTGTGGACCAGCGGACCGGACCGGTCGGGTGCCGTCGACCGGTAGGTGGCCACCACCAGCAGCCGCTCGTCCGAGGTGCGCTCCACGAGATGACTGAGCAGGTGCAGCGCGGTCGGGCCGGCCCAGTGCAGGTCCTCGAGCGCGAGGACGACCGGGCGTCCGGCGGCGGCCAGCCGGAGCGCCTCGACCACGGCGTCGTACACCTCGCGCTGGTACTCGCGCTCGGCGTCGGGAGACGTGGCCCGGGGGCGCCCGCCCACCGCCGCGAGCCGGTGGACCAGGGCGTCGAGCTTGGCGCCCCCGAGGCTTTCTCCGAGCTCACCGGCGTCGATGGCGTCGTGCAGCGTCCGGATCGGCTCGGCGAAGGGCTGGTAGGGCGGCCCGAGCTCCTTCATGCAGCTGCCGAGCAGCACCGCGGCGCCCTCGTCGCGCAGCCGGACCGCGACCTCGGCCAGCAGCCTGGTCTTGCCCGACCCGGGCTCGCCGCCGATGAAGACGACCTGGCGGCGGCCGGCGGTGACGGCCGCCCAGGCGTCCTCGAAGGCGGCGAGCTCTCGCTGACGCCCGAGCAGGGTCGGCAGGCCGGTGTCGGCCCAGCGCGACGGGAGCACCGGAGGTGCCCAGCCGGCCATCGGGCCACGTTATGTCCGGACTCGCCCGAACGTCGATGGTCAGATCTGACCATGGCCCCCGAGCCGCCCCCACCAGGCAGTTCCGGTCATGCGCGGCGCCCGTCGGGTGCCTAGCGTCGAAGCATCCCGACGACATCACGGCAGAGAGGCTGTGCGACGACGTGAGCACCCAGACGATCAAGGACCTGACCGCACGAGTGACCGGCCTGGTGGTGACACCGCGCGACGGCGAGTACGAGGACGCGCGCCATGTCTACAACCAGATGATCGACAAGCGGCCGGCCGCCGTCGTGCGCTGCGCCGACGCCGCCGACGTCGCCGCCGTCGTGCGGCACGCCGCCGAGACCGGAAGCCCGCTGGCGGTCCGCGGGGGCGGCCACAGCGTGCCCGGCTTCGGCACCGCCGACGACGCCGTGGTCGCCGACCTCTCGGGCCTCAACCAGGTCGTCGTCGACCCCGACAAGCGCCTGGCCCGGGCCGGTGGCGGCGTCACGTGGAGCGGCTTCAACGAGGAGACCGGAAAGCACGGCCTGGCCACCACCGGCGGCATCATCTCGACCACCGGCGTCGGCGGGCTGACCCTCGGCGGCGGGATCGGCTACCTGTCCCGCGGCTACGGGCTGTCCTGCGACAACCTGGTGTCGGCGCAGGTGGTGACGGCCGACGGGTCGACCGTCACGGCGAGCGAGACCGAGCACCCGGACCTCTTCTGGGGGCTGCGCGGGGGCGGCGGCAACTTCGGCGTGGTCACCGAGTTCACCTTCCGGCTGCACCCGGTGTCGGAGATCTACGGCGGCCCGATGTTCTTCGAGCTCTCCGCCGCGGCGGACATCCTCAGCTACTTCCGGGACTTCATCCGGGACGCACCACGCGAGTACGGCGGCTTCCCCGCGTTCCAGATCGCGCCGCCGCTGCCGTTCGTGCCGGAGGACCGGGTCGGTGAGCCGTTCATCGCGGTCGTCTCGTGCTGGACCGGGTCGGCGCCGGACGGCGAGAAGATCCTGCAGGGTTTCCGCGAGGTCGCCCAGCCGGTGGCCGAGCACGTCGGCACGATGCCGTACGCCGCACTGAACGGCGCGTTCGACGCACTCGTCCCGCCGGGGCTGCAGCACTACTGGAAGGCCAGCTTCGTCGGAGAGCTCACCGACGAGGCCATCGCCGCGCACGTGGAGCACGGTTCGAAGGTGCCGGTCGTCAACTCCACGATGCACCTCTACCCGATCAACGGCGCCTGCCACGACGTCGAGCCGGACTCCACCGCCTTCGGCCACCGGGACGCGAGCTTTGCCGCCGTGATCGCCGGCATGTGGCCCGACCCCGCGGACAACGCGGCGCACACCCGCTGGGTCAAGGACTACTACGCGGCGATCGCCCCGCACTCCCAGCCGGGCGGCTACGTCAACTTCGCGTCCAGCGACGACCAGGACAAGGTCGCCGAGAACTACGGCGCCAACTACGGGCGGCTGCGCGAGGTGAAGCGCCGCTACGACCCGGACAACCTCTTCCGCCTCAACCAGAACATCGCGCCGTAGGCGAGACTGAGACGCACGCGGCCCGGCCGGGCGCACGACCACCCGGCCGGGCCTGCGCGTGCGCCCATCGATCGGCCCGCGGGTCACCGCCCGGGCGCGGAGCCGACTGCCGCCACCCGAAGCGATCCGGCTCGCTACCCTGTGGCCAGGCGTTCAGCAAGATCATCGACTTCTCGTGCGCTTCTCTTGCTGCCCGGCCCCCGTAGCTCAGGGGATAGAGCATCGGTTTCCTAAACCGTGTGTCGCAGGTTCGAATCCTGCCGGGGGCACCCTGTCTGCTGTCGCGGACCCAGACGACGGAGCAAAGAGCAGCTGCGCCAGTAATCCGGGCCGGGTGACGTGTTGATCCGTCGTTCGGGACCGGTCGGGTCCTTCTCATGGTCCGCGGACACCACGCGGATCTTGTCGGTCACCACGTCGTAGCCGCACTTCGTGAGGAACCTCGTCACAGATCTGCCGCAGGCGGGGAGCCGGGCCTCCCGCCGGCGTGGTGATCGGCGCTCCCCGCGGCCCGGGCAGCAGCCGGGCGTCCGGAGCCCCGCCTCCGGGGACGCCGAGACGGGACGAATCGGTTGCCTGGACGGGTAAAGACGAGGCAAAGGACGGCCGATGTAAGAAGAGCGCCAGGCACCATGCCCGGCGTGCGGGGGCGTCCGGACACGGGCTGCCCACGGGGGGATGGAGGTCGACCGCGCGGTGAGTGACGTCAGCCTGCCCGCGATGCGGGAGCTGCAGCGCTTGATCCTGCGGCTCAACGCCGGCCCCGACCTGCGCTCGACCCTGCGCTCCGTGGTCGACGGCGTGGTCGAGGGTCTGGGCTTCGGCGTCGCCGTCGTCAACCTCGTGCACGACGACGGCTCCGTCGAGGTCGCCACCGTCGCCGGACCGCCGGAGGTGAGCGAGGCCCTGCTCGGCGGGGTGAGCTCGCTCGAGGACTGGCAGGCGGAGATCGACCGCGCCCGGCCGCTCGGCCAGCTCCGCTTCCTGGCCCACACCGAGCCCGACAACGACGCCATCGCCACCTGGGTGCCGGACATCCCGGTCAGCGACGACCCCGACGCGTGGCACCCGATGGACGCGCTGTTCGCCCCGCTGTACAGCGTCTCCGGGACGCTGGTCGGCATCCTGTCGGTCGACCTGCCGACCAGCGGTCGGAGGCCGGACGACGTGCAGGGGGCGCTGCTGGAGATGTTCGCGACCCAGGCCGGCATAGCCGTCGACAACGCCCGGCTGATGGCCCGCGTCCGAGCCAGCGAGGAGTCGTTCCGGCTGGCCTTCGAGAATGCACCGGTCGGCATGTCTCTCGTCGACTTCACCCCGGGCAGCGCCGGTCGCTTCCTCCGGGTGAACGAGGCGATGTCGCGGATGACCGGCCACAGCCGCCGGCACCTCGAGACCCTGGCGATCGTGGACCTCACCCACCCCCACGACCGGGCCGCCGACGACGAGGTCATCCGACGGGTGATGGCCGGCGAGATCGAGCGCTACCAGCTGGAGAAGCGCTACCTGCACGCCGACGGTCACCACGTGTGGGTGTCGCTGCAGACCTCCGTGGTCCGCGACGGCGAGGGCAACGCCCTCTACGGCATCAGCCAGTTCGAGGACGTCGGCGACCGCCGGGCCGAGCACCAGGAGCTCACCAGGCGCGCGCGCATCGACCCGCTGACGGGGCTGCTCAACCGGTCCGCGCTGACCGAGCGACTGGCGGCCGCGATCGACATCGCCCGCCTCAACCGACGCATGGGCGCGGTGCTCTTCTGCGACCTCGACGCCTTCAAACCGGTCAACGACACCCTCGGGCACGCCTACGGCGACCAGGTGCTGGCCATCATCGCCCACCGGCTGGAGGCGCAGGTCCGCAACGGTGACACGATCGCCCGCTTCGGCGGCGACGAGTTCGTCATCGTCACCGACAACCTCGGCGACGCCGAGATGCTCGACCTGGTGGAGCGACTGCGGGCGGCGGTCGCCGCACCGCTGGACATCGGCGGGGTCTCGGTGGCCCTCGCGGTCACGGTCGGGCGCACGCGGATCACCGGTGACCCCGGCGAGACGCCGGACGGGCTGGTCGCCGCCGCCGACGTGGACATGTACCTGCGCAAGCCGGGTGCCCGAGGCGTTCGTGCGGAAGGGCGCTCGTAGCGCCCCGGTGGCCTACGCCGACTCGGCGGTCGGCAGGTGGCGCAGCTGGTCGCGCACCCGGCGCTCGACGAGGATCGGCAGGTACGTCGTGACGTTCGCCGGCAGCAGCCGGTCCAGCGCCTCGTCGATCAGCCGGTCGACGTCCTGCGGGGCCGCGACGTCGGCGAGCCGCGGTCGCACCGACTCGACGACCTCGAGCCGCTCGACGGAGATCTCGACACCGGGATGGATGGCCATGCGGTCAGTGGAGCACCCCGCGACCCCGACACGCCATGCCCGAAGACCCGACACGTGCGCTCGTTGGGCGAGTCGTCGACCCGCGTTCACCTCTCGTTCACCTGGCTCCTGGTTCCGGCACCTGGAAGTGCCCAGGTCCGGGGGGGCACGATGGGCGCCGTGAGCACCGCACCGGCGTGGACCGACGACGTGGACCCGGAACCGCCGCGCTATGCCGACGAGAGCGCGGAGGAGATCGAGGACACCGCCGCAGCGTCCGAGCCGGACACGTCCCGGCTGCCGGCCGACCGCTTCCTCGACCGCACGGCGAGCTGGCTCCAGTTCAACGAGCGGGTGCTCGAGCTCGCCGCGGACGAGTCGGTGCCGCTGCTGGACCGGGTGCGGTTCGTCGCGATCTTCTCCCGCAACCTCGACGAGTTCTTCATGGTGCGGGTCGCGGCGCTCCGCAGCCGGGTCGCCGCGGGCGTGACGACGCCGGGACCTTCCGGCGCCACCCCCAAGGAGCGCATCGACCGGGTCGCGCGGATGGCGCACCACGACGTCGACAAGCAGTCCCGGCTGGTCACTGACCGGCTGCTGCCGGCGATGGCCGCAGCCGGGCTGGCAGTCGTGCACTGGACCGACCTCGACGACGACGAGCAGAAGCGGCTCGGCGACCTGTTCGTCGACCGGATCCACCCGGTGCTCACACCGCTGGCGGTGGACCCCGCGCACCCCTTCCCGTACATCTCCGGGCTGTCGCTGAACCTCGCGGTCGTCGTGGCCGACGAGGCCACCGGCAGCGAGCACTTCGCGCGCGTCAAGGTGCCGCCGCTGCTCCCCCGGCTGCTGCCGGCCGACGACACGGGCAGCCGGCTGGTCCTCATCGAGGACGTCATCGCCGCGCACCTCGACCAGGTGTTCCCGGGCATGCGGGTCATGGAGACCTCGACGTTCCGCGTGACGCGCAACGAGGACCTCGAGGTCGACGCCGAGGCCGACAACCTGCTGCACGCCCTCGAGCGCGAGCTGGCGCGCCGACGGTTCGGCGCACCCGTCCGGCTCGAGGTCGATGCCGAGATGAGCCACCGGGTCCTCGACCTGCTGGTCCGGGAGCTCGGCGTGTCCGACGACGAGGTCTACAGGAGCGCGGCGCCGCTGGACCTGGCGGCGCTGTGGGCGCTGAGCGAGACCGACGCGCGGTCGGACCTGCGCGCACCGGCGTACGCGGCACGGATCCACCCTGACCTGCGCGGCGAGGGCGCCACCGTCGGCGACGTGTTCGCCGCGCTGCGCAAGCGCGACGTGCTCCTGCATCACCCGTACGACTCCTTCGCGAGCAGCGTGCAGGCGTTCATCGAGCAGGCCGCGGTCGACCCGGCAGTGCTCGCGCTGAAGCTCACGCTGTACCGCACCAGCGGCGAGTCGCCGATCGTCGACGCCCTGGTCGAGGCGGCCCGCTCCGGCAAGCAGGTGCTCGTCGTCGTCGAGATCAAGGCGCGCTTCGACGAGCAGGCCAACATCCGCTGGGCGCGCAAGCTCGAGCAGGCCGGCTGTCACGTCGTCTACGGCCTGGTGAACCTCAAGACGCACTGCAAGCTGGCACTGGTGGTGCGGTCCGAGCCGGGCGGCCGGCTGCGGCGCTACGTGCACGTGGGCACCGGCAACTACAACCCGAAGACGGCGCGCACCTACGAGGACCTCGGCCTGCTCACCGCCGACGCCCGGGTCGGGGCCGACGTCGCCGACCTGTTCAACCACCTGTCGGGCTACACCAGGCACCGCAAGTACGACACCTTGCTCGTCGCCCCCGACGACCTGCGGGCCGGGCTCCTGTCGCTCATCGGTCGCGAGACGCGCAAGGCCCGCAAGGGGAAGCCCGCGGGCATCTCCATGAAGGTCAACAGCCTCGTCGACGAGAAGGTCATCGACGCGCTGTACGACGCGTCGCGGGCAGGCGTGCCCGTCGACCTGTGGGTGCGCGGGATGTGTGCCCTGCGGCCGGGAGTCCCGGGGCTGTCGGAGAACATCCGGGTGCGCAGCATCCTGGGGCGGTTCCTCGAGCACTCGCGGCTCTACCACTTCGTCGCCGGCGGCGACGAGGAGGTGCTCATCGGCAGTGCCGACCTGATGGACCGCAACCTCGACCGTCGCGTCGAGGCCCTGGTGCGGGTCACCGACCCGGACAACCGGCGCGAGCTGGCCGAACTGCTCGAGCTCGCGTGGGGCGACGACATCGACCACTGGTTGCTCGACCCGGACGGTACCTGGACGCGCACCCCGCGACGTCCCGGCCTGGTCGACCTGCAGACGCTGCTGCTCGACCGGGCCCGGGACGCCTGATGCCGGGCGGAGCCGAGCCGGGCGTCGACCAGGTCGAGGCCGCGGGCGGGGTGCTCTGGCGGGGCGACCCGGCCCGGCCCGAGGTCGCGGTGGTGCACCGCCCGCGGTACGACGACTGGTCGCTGCCCAAGGGGAAGCTGGACTACGGCGAGCACCCGCTCCTGGCCGCGCTCCGCGAGATCGAGGAGGAGACCGGCTTCGCCGCAGTCCCGGGCCGGCGGCTCGGCAGCTTGTCCTATCCCGTCCTCGAGGGACCGAAGCGGGTCCGCTACTGGTCCTGCGAGGCGGTCGCCGGCGGCTTCACCGCCAACCGGGAGGTCGACGAGCTGCGCTGGCTGGCCGTACCCGAGGCGCTGGCCCTGCTCTCGCCCACGCACGACCGGCTGGTGCTGGAGCGCTACGCCGACGACACCCGCCGTACCCGCGCGCTGGTCGTCGTCCGGCACGCCTCGGCCGGGGACAAGAAGGGCTGGAGCGGCTCCGACGCCGAGCGCCCGCTGGACCCGTCGGGTCGCGGCCGGGCCGCCGTCGTCGCCGCCCTGCTGCAGGCCTACGTCGTACGCCGGCTGGCTGCCGCCGACGTCCGCCGCTGCCGCGAGACCCTGGAGCCCTACGCACGCGCCGCAGGCCTCGCGGTCGAAGCCGTGACGAGCGCCACCGCCGGCGACTTCGACCGCGACCCACCCGCCGGCGTCGACGACGTCGCCCGGCTGCTCGACGCCCCGGGGACGGCTGCCTGGTGCGGCCAGCGGGAGGTCATCCCGGACCTGGTGGCCTCGCTCGCCGACCGGCTCGGCGGCGCGGTCGACCCCGACGAGCTCGGTGACCTGCGGAAGGGCGCGCTGCTGCTCCTGCACGTGGCCGAGGCCGACGGCCGGCTCGTCACCCTGGAGCGCCTCCCCGGCTGAGGGTCTGCTGGCTCTGGCCGTCCACCCCTGTTGAGTGGCGCGTTGTTGCACTTCTGTGGCCGGAAATCTGCAACTTCGCGCCACTGGATGGAGGGCGAGTCGGGAAAGGCGGGACCCCGAGGCCGGGGGGGATGGCTTCGGGGTCCCTGTGCGGACTGGAGGGGGGGATGCCAGCCCGCACGACTGGGGCGGTGCGGTCTAGAGGACTCGGCCGTAGGAGACGTTGGTGGTCCAGGCGCGGTGGTAGCCGACGCCCGCGCTGGGGTTGGCAGCCTCGTACCAGTAGCCGCCGCCGGCGTAGATCGCGACGTGGCCGACGCTGCCGCCGCCGCCGTTGTAGACGAACACCAGGTCGCCCGGCTGCGGGCTCGAGACGCTCTGCACCATCGACCGCTGCGCGGCGGACGAGTGCGGCAGCGAGATGCCCATCTGGCTGAACACGTACATGGTGAAGCCGGAGCAGTCGAAGCCGGTCGGACCGGCGCCGCCATGCACGTAGTAGGCGCCGGACGCGGCGGCCCGGGCGATCTGCAGGGCGTGCGAGGCGGAGGCGCTCATCCGCTCGACGCTGCGCGACACGGAGGAGAAGGTGCGTGCCGACGCGGCCTTGGTGGCGGCGCGCTTCGCGGCGGCCCGCTTCTTCGCGAGCTCGCGGCGGTGCTCCGCGCGCGCCTTGGCCTGCGCGACGGCCTCGCGGCGGTCCTGGACGGCCTGGTCGACGGCGCCGTGCAGCGCCAGCTGCGTGGACGCGGTCGAGACGTCGGCGGAGTCCCGCACGAACGAGGCGGCCGCGGCCTTCGAAGTCTGGGCCGTGCGGTGGCCGTTCGCGGCCTGGCTGCTGCCGTCGGCGGCGACGGCGACCATCGTCCCGGTGACGCTCAGGGTGCCGGCGACCCCGGCGGCGACGCCGAGCTGGAGCGGGCTGCGGGAGGCGAGGGTGCCGAGGCGCTGGACACGCGTCGGACGGCGGTGCTTGGACAAGCGTCGGTCCTCTCCCACGCCTACGAGGTGAGCTGTCGGGTTCGGGCGGGAAAGTGCCCGGCCGACCGGTGGGGACCGGTGCGGCTTCACCCCAAGGACCTCTACGAGGACCACATACGTGGGTCCCCCGCTCCTGCCAGGCGTCTGTCGTCCAGCTGCGCGTGCGGGGCAGGATTCGGCGGCCGCTCGTGCGCCATCCCCCGTTCGGGGGAGGCGGGAGCAGGTTACGGGACGGACACGGCCGACTTCAAACCCACCGGGCGCGCGAGTCGCGACTTCCCCCAAATCGGTGCAGAAGCACTAGGAGCGACCACCCGGGACCGGGCCGCTCAGGTCTCGACGGGGTAGCCCGCCCCGAGCCAGTCGCTGGTGCCACCGTCGACGTTGATCGCGTCGACCCCGTACTGGGCGAGGTAGGCGGCGGCCTGCGCGCTGCGGCCGCCGACGGCGCAGACGAGATACACGGGCTGGTCGGCCGGCAGCTGACCCACCAGGGTCGGCACGGTCTGCAGCGGCGCGAGCCGGGCCCCGGGGACGTGGCCCTGGGCGAACTCGTCCGGCTCGCGGACGTCGATCACTACCGCAGCCCCGGAGTCGAGGACGCCCTTGAGCTCGTGGACGGTGATCGCGCGCATGCCTCGAGCCTCTCACGCGCCGCGCCGGCGCCCGGCTCGGCGACCGATCAGCGAGCGGTGACGAAGACGTGCGACGCGACCTCGGTGCTGATCTCGGTGGTCTCGCCCCCCGACCCCACGAGCAGCCCGCCCGCCGCCGGGCCCACGGTGATCGACGCTCCGGGCCGCACCCCGGCGCGCCGCAGCCGGGACATCAGGGCGGTGTCGCTCTGCAGCGGCTCGGCCAGCCGCCGGACCACCACGGGCGACCCGGCGCCGGTCTCGACCCGGTCGAGCGTCACCAGGCCCTCGGCGCCGGCCGTCACGTCCAGGGGATCGGTGTTGCCGTTCCCGAGCTCGTCGAGGCCGGGGATCGGGTTGCCGTACGGCGACACGCTGGGGTGGCCCAGGACCTCGAGCAGCTTGCGCTCCACGGTCTCGGAGATGACGTGCTCCCAGCGGCAGGCCTCCTCGTGCACGAGCTCCCAGTCGAGGCCGATGACCTCGACGAGCAGGCACTCGGCCAACCGGTGCTTGCGCATGACCCGGGTGGCGAGGGCACGGCCGTGCGCGCTGAGCTCGAGGTGACGATCGCCCTCGACCGACAGCAGGCCGTCGCGCTCCATCCGGGCGACCGTCTGGGACACCGTCGGCCCGGACTGCCCCAGCCGCTCGGCGATGCGGGCGCGCAGCGGCACGACGCCCTCCTCCTCCAGCTCGAAGATCGTGCGGAGGTACATCTCCGTGGTGTCGATGAGGTCGTTCACGCCTGGCATTCTGGCCCACGTGGCGAGACCGCGCCTTCTCGTGGCCGCCCGGCCGGGAACGGGGCCGGGATGACGGCCGCCGACTTCGTGCCCGAGACCACCAGCCTCGACGAGCTGCGGCAGGCCGCCGCGGACTGCCGCGGCTGCGAGCTGTGGGAGCACGCCACCCGGACGGTCTTCTCCGCCGGATCCGTGGACGCGAGGGTTGCGCTGGTCGGCGAGCAGCCCGGCGACGTCGAGGACCAGCAGGGCCAGCCGTTCGTGGGGCCGGCCGGGCGGCTGCTCGTGCGGGCCGTCGACGAGGCCGGCATCCCGCGGGAGATCACCTACCGCACCAACGCGGTCAAGCACTTCCGGTTCAGCCAGGACGGCCCTGGCAGGCGGCGCATCCACCAGACACCGGACCTGCGCCACCTCACGGCGTGCCGGCCGTGGTTGGTGGCCGAGCTGCGGGTACTGCGGCCGGCGGTCGTGGTCTGCCTCGGCGCGACCGCGGTGCGCTCGCTGCTCGGCGCCGACGTCCGCGTCCTTCGCGACCGCGGTCAGTTGCTGGTCCGCGAGACCTCGCAGGGCAGCACGCCGTTCCTCGTCACGGTGCACCCGTCGTCGGTGCTGCGGGCCGACGACCGCGACACCGCGTACGCCGCGCTGGTGGCAGACCTGCGGGTCGCGGCCGGGCACCTGGGACTGGGCGGTGGACGGCATTGACCTCGCTGCGCGACGTCGCGCTGCTCCGGCTGGCCGCGCAGCGGCTGGTCGGCGAGGCGCACCCGGACGCGGCCGACGCGGCGCGGTGGGCCACCTGCACCCAGGCGCAGGACCTGCCGGGCGCCCTGGTCTCGCTGGCGTTGCGCACGCGCGGGCGGACGGTGGCCGGTGTCGACGCCGCGCTGGACGCCGGCGCCGTGGTGCGGTCCTGGCCCATGCGCGGCACGCTGCACCTGGTCGCCGCCGAGGACCTGCGGTGGCTGCTCGCCGTCGGACCACCGCGGGTCGCCACGGCCGCCGCCAGGCGCCGGGCCGACCTGGGCATCGACGCGGCCGTCCTGGACGCGGCCCGCGCGGCCACGGTCGCGGCGCTCGAAGGCGGCGGCCGGCTCCCCCGGGACCGGCTCATGACCCTGTGGGACGAGGCCGGTGTCAGCACCGCGGGCCAGCGGGGCCCGCACCTGTTCGGCGCGCTGGCCGTCGAGGGTCTGGTCTGCCTCGGCCCGCTCACCGGGCGCCGGCAGGACGTCGTCCTGGTGGACGAGTGGGTGGCACCGACCCCGGCGCGCGACCGCGACGAAGCCGTCCAGGAGTGGGCGCTCCGGTACTTCCGCGGCCACGGCCCGGCCAGCGAGCGGGACTTCGCGTGGTGGAGCGGGCTGACCCTCACCGAGGCGCGGCGCGCCGCCGCCGCCGTCCGAGGCGAGCTGGCGCCGCTGGTCGTCGGCGGCGTCGAGCACCTGATGGACCCGGCCACCCCCGCGCGGCTCGACGCCTGCCGCCGCGAGGCCCGCGGGGTCCTGCTGGTCCCCGGCTTCGACGAGCTGGTGCTCGGCTACGGCGACCGCGCCGCCGTCGTGCCGCCTGAGCACTCCGACCGGGTCGTGCCCGGCGGCAACGGCATGTTCCTCGCCACCGTCGTGTCCGCCGGGACGACGGTCGCGACCTGGCGGCGGCCGTCCGGCAGGGCCGCCACCGAACCGGACGTCACCCCCTTCGGCACCCTGCCGAAGGCGGTGGCCGCCGCCGTCCGCCGCCGCTGGGCGGCCTACCCTCGGCCGGCATGAGCAGCACGGAGGGCACCGGCCTCGTCGTGGCCCGCCGGTTCCGCGGGCCGGAGCACAGCGGCAACGGCGGCTACCTGGCCGGCCGGCTGGCCGAGCTCGTCGGCACCGGCGGAGCGGTCGAGGTCACCTTGCGCGAGCCCCCGCCGCTGGACGTCCCGCTCGACGCCCGGCGTACGGACGACGGGGTCGTCACCCTCGGCTTCGGCGGTGCCGTCATCGCCGAGGGCCGCGCCGCCCGGTTGGCCGGGCACGTCGTCGACGCCGTCGACCTCCCGACCGCCACCGAGGCGATGGGGCGGTACGCCGGCGCCCACGGCCACCCGTTCCCCGGCTGCTTCGTCTGCGGCACCGACCGCCCGGCGCCGGACGGGCTCGGCCTGCGCCCCGGCCGGCTGGCCGACCGTCCCGACACCGTGGCCACGGCGTGGACGCCGCACGCGGGGCTCGCCGACGCCGACGGCGTCCTGCCCGCCTGGCTGGTGTGGGCGGCGCTGGACTGCCCCGGCGGCTGGTCCAGCGACCTCGTCGGCCGGCCGATGGTGCTGGGCCGGATGACCGCGGCGGTCGACGCCCGGCCGTCAGCCGGTGAGGGCTGCGTCGTGGTCGGCCGCCGGCTCGGCGAGGACGGCCGCAAGACCTTCACCGCGTCGACCGCGTACGACCCGGACGGGCGGGTCCTCGGGCGGGCCGAGCAGGTCTGGATCACGCTGCGGACACGCGAGGCGTAATCCGTTGTGATCGCCCGCCCGGCGTCGTACCGTCGAGGTACACGGAAGGGAGGTGGTCCGAACTCTTGAGTACACATCGGACGCGTGAGGTGGCTGTCAGCTAAGCGCCACGTGCAGCACCCGACGCCGTCGGATCACCGGCTCCGTGGCCGGCGAATCCCAGGCAGTCACCCGACCCGCGGGCTAGTGGGGGACACGTCCCTCCCACGTCATGGCCCGCGGGTCGCTGCACGTCCGGGCCCGTCCCGCCCCGCGCTTCCCCGCCAGCTCACCCCGCCCTGCCCTGCACCGGTCTGCGCCGCGCCGGTCCGCGCCGCGCCGGTCGGTCCGCGCCGGGCTGGGCGAGGCGAGGCGAGGCGAGGCGGAAATGATCACGGTCCCGTGATCAATTCGGCCCGGCAGTGGCTTGCACGCCACTGTCGACCCGAGTTGACCACGGGACCGTGATCAACTCGGGGAGGGGCGAGAGGAGCGGGGCGGGGGGGGCGGCAGGGGCGGACCGGGGGGGTCAGGGGGCGAGGCGCTCGACGGTCCACGGCGCACCCGGGGCGGTACGCCGGTAGCGCACCCGGTCGTGCAGCCGGCCGGCCCGGCCGGCCCAGAACTCCCAGGACGACGGCACCACGAGGTACCCGCCCCAGCCCGGTGGCGTCGGCACCTCCCCGGGGAACCGCCCCTGCGCCTGCGCCAGGGCCGCGTCGAGGTCGGCCCGCGACCCGACCACGGTCGACTGCTCGCTCGCCCAGGCCCCCAGCTGGGACTCGCGCGGCCGGCCGGCGAAGTACGCGTCGACGGCGTCCCGGCCCAGCAGCACCGCCTCCCCCGTCACCCGCACCTGGCGCGACACCGCGTGCCACGGGAAGACCAGCGCGCAGCGCGGGTCGGCCGCCAGGTCGCGTGCCTTCGCCGACCCGAGGTTGGTGAAGAACCGCAGCCCGTCCGGGGCGTACCCCTTGAGCAGCACGGTCCGGGCGGACGGTGTCCCGTCGGCGCCGACCGTGGCCAGGACCATCGCGTTCGGCTCGACCACCCCCGCGCCGTCGACCTGCGCGAACCAGTCGCCGAAGGCCACGACGGGGTCCGCGCCGAGGTCGGCGGGGTCGATCCCGACCCGTTCGTACGCACGTCGCATGGCCGCGGGGTCCGGCCGCGGCAAGGGCGTCCCGGGAGGCTGCACCCGGCTCACCCTGCCACGTGCGGGTCGCCGTGGGGCGCGACCCAAGGCGACAGCACGGCCCCCGACGGGACAGAATGCTGACCGTCTTGTTACGCACGCGTCCTGCGGCGGCGCCATCCGCCCCGCACGACACCGGACCGACGCCCGGCCGACACCAGCGCCAGCGAGGAGCACCGATCCCATGACGAGCGCCACGAGCGACCCCGACTTCAAGCCCGGCCTGGAGGGCGTCATCGCCTTCGAGACCGAGATCGCGGAGCCGGACAAGGAGGGCGGCTCGCTGCGCTACCGCGGCGTCGACATCGAGGACCTCGCCGGCAAGGTGTCCTTCGGCAACGTCTGGGGGCTGCTCGTCGACAACGAGTACAACCCCGGCCTGCCGCCGGCCGAGCCGTTCCCGCTGCCGGTCCACTCCGGCGACGTCCGGGTCGACGTGCAGTCGGCCCTGGCCATGCTCGCCCCGGCCTGGGGGTTCCACCAGCTGCTGGACATCGGCGAGGAGGAGACCCGCGAGGACCTCGCCCGCGCCTCGGTGATGGCACTGTCCTTCGTGGCGCAGTCCGCCCGGGGCCAGGGCCTGCCGATGGTGCCGCAGTCCGAGGTCGACAAGGCGCAGACGATCGTGGAGCGCTTCATGATCCGCTGGCGCGGCGAGCCGGACCCCAAGCACGTCCAGGCGGTCGACGCCTACTGGACCTCCGCCGCCGAGCACGGGATGAACGCCTCGACGTTCACCGCTCGCGTCATCGCCTCCACCGGGGCCGACGTCGCGGCCTGCCTGTCCGGGGCGGTCGGCGCGATGTCCGGCCCGCTGCACGGCGGCGCACCCTCGCGGGTGCTGCACATGCTCGACGGCGTCGAGCGCACGGGTGACGCGCAGGCCTACGTCAAGGACGTCCTCGACCGCGGCGAGCGGCTGATGGGCTTCGGCCACCGGGTCTACCGCGCCGAGGACCCGCGCGCCCGCGTCCTGCGGCGCACCGCGCAGGAGCTGGACGCGCCCCGCTACGAGGTCGCCGCCGCGCTCGAGAAGGCCGCGCTCGAGGAGCTGCGGTCCCGCCGCCCGGACCGCGTCCTGGAGACCAACGTCGAGTTCTGGGCCGCCGTGATCCTGGACTTCGCCGAGGTGCCGCCGCACATGTTCACGCCGATGTTCACCTGCGCGCGCACGGCCGGCTGGTCCGCGCACATCCTCGAGCAGAAGCGCACCGGCCGGCTGATCCGCCCGTCGGCGCGCTACGTCGGCGAGGGCCCGCGCACGCCGGACGCCGTCAAGGGCTGGACCGCCTGACCGGTTCGACCCGCAGCGACGAGGGCGGATGCCGCGCGGCCGCGTCCACGCGGTGAACGGCCCGGGCCGGCACGTCGAGGGTCGGCCTAGGCTTGTCCGGTGAGCGACATCGTGATCCCCGACTCCCTCAGGCCCCGCGACGGCAGGTTCGGCTCCGGCCCGTCGAAGGTCCGCCCCGAGGCGCTTGCCGCCCTGGCCGCCAGCGGCTCGTCGTACCTCGGCACGTCGCACCGGCAGGCGACCGTGAAGAGCGTGGTCGGCCGGGTCCGCGCCGGCCTCTCCGACCTCTTCTCGCTGCCGGACGGCTACGAGGTCGTGCTCGGCAACGGCGGCACCACGGCGTTCTGGGACATCGCGGTGCTCAACCTGGTCCGCGAGCGGTCGCAGCACCTCGTCTTCGGCGAGTTCTCCTCGAAGTTCGCCGCCGCGACGAAGGCGGCGCCGTTCCTCGCCGACCCGAGCGTGGTGACCAGCGACCCCGGCACCCACCCGCTGCCGCGGGCCGAGGGCGGCGTCGACGCCTACGCCCTGACGCACAACGAGACCTCGACCGGCGTCGCGATGCCGCTGCGCCGGGTCGACGGCGCGGACGACGGGGCGCTGGTGCTCGTCGACGCCACCAGCGGTGCCGGCGGCCTGCCGGTCGACGCAGCGGAGACCGACGTCTACTACTTCGCGCCGCAGAAGTCCTTCGCCAGCGACGGCGGCCTCTGGCTCGCCCTCATGTCGCCGGCGGCGATCGAACGGGTCGCGCAGGTGCAGGCGAGCGGCCGCTGGGTGCCGGCGTTCAGCGACCTGCAGATAGCGATCGACAACTCACGCCTCGACCAGACCTACAACACCCCCGCGCTCGCCACGATCTTCCTGCTGGCCGAGCAGGTCGACTGGTTCAACTCGCTGGGCGGCCTGTCGTGGGCCACCGAGCGCACCGCCGAGTCCAGCGGACGGCTCTACACCTGGGCCGACAAGTCGGAGTACGCGACGCCGTTCGTGACCGACCCGTCGCAGCGGTCCGCGGTGGTGGGCACCATCGACTTCTCCGACGACGTCGACGCGACCGCCGTCGCGAAGGTCCTGCGGGCCAACGGGATCGTCGACACCGAGCCGTACCGGAAGCTGGGCCGCAACCAGCTGCGGGTCGCGATGTTCCCTGCCGTGGAGCCCGACGACGTCGAGGCGCTCACTGCGTGCATCGACCACGTCGTCGCAGCGCTCTGACGCAGCGCAGCCGGTGAGGCTGGAGCGCGACGGGCGCACCCGGCTGACCTACGCGCAGCTCGGGGTCTACGGCTGGTTCCTCTACGGCTTCGGACCGGCGCTGACCCTGCTGCGCGACGAGCAGGGCTTCACCAGGACCGTCGCGGGTCTGCACGGGACCGCGCTGGCGGCCGGCTCGCTGGTCAGTGCTCTGACCGTGGCGCCGCTCGTGTCCCGGTTCGGGCGGGCCGTGGTGCTCTGGGCCGGGCTGGTGCTCCTGTGCTCGGGCGTCGTGGTCCTGTGCCTGCTCACCGCGCTGCCCGCGACCCTCGGCGGCGCGTACCTCTGCGCGTTCGGCGGCTCGTTCGTCGTCACCTGCAGCTCGACGGTGCTCGCGTCCGTGCACGGGCCGGGAGGTCCGGCGGCCATCACCGAGGCGAACGCGGTAGCCGCGGGCGTCGGAGCCGTGTCGCCGCTCGCGGTCGGTGCGGCGTTCGCGCTCGGCTCGTGGCGGCCGGCCCTGCTCGTGCTGCTCCCGGTCGTCGCCGTCCTGGCCGTCCTGTCCCGCTCGGTGCCGCCGCTCGCGGACCGCGGCCCACGACGCGGCGACGGTGCCGGCACCCGGCTCTCCTCGCGCTACTGGGTCGCGTGGGTGGTGGTGACGGCAGGCATCGGTGTCGAGTTCTGCCTGGCCCTGTGGGCCGCCGACATGCTGCACCAGCGCACCCACGTGTCTGCCGCGATCGCCTCGGCGGCGGTGACCGCGCTGGTCGCCGGCATGTTCCTCGGGCGGCTGCTCGGTGGCCGGCTCGCGCTGCGGTTCCCCGTCGACCGGTTGCTGTACGGCGCCCTGGTCGTCAACGCGGCCGGGTTCGCGCTCTTCTGGCTCAGCACCGACCCGGTGGCCGCGGTGGTCGGGCTGCTCGCCTGCGGCCTCGGTGTCGCCCTGTACTTCCCGCTCGGCCTGGCGCGTGCCATCGCCGTCTCGGGAGGGCAGCCGGACCGGGCCAGCGCCCGGGTGGGTCTCGGCGCCGCCCTCGCGTCAGGTGCCGGCCCGTTCGGGCTCGGCGCGCTCGCGGACGCGACGAGCATCCACCTCGCGATGCTCGTCGTGCCCGCGCTGCTCGTCGTCGCTGCGATCGGTCTGCGCGCGGCAACGATCCCCGCCGCGCCGGTGCTCAGAGCGGCGGGCTGACCTTCGCCACCGCGGCGGCCCGGCTGCTCACCTGCAGCCGCTGGAAGACGTTCTCGAGGTGGGTACCGACGGTGGCCGCGGAGATGCCGAGCCGCCGCGCGATCTGGGCGTTGCTGTAGCCGGCCGCCACGTACCGCAGGATCTCCTGCTGCCGGCGGGTCAGCGGCAGCATCCCGCGGCGCTTGCGCTCGGCAGCCACGTAGGCCGACTGCAGGTGCGGCCGGAGCAGCGTGAGGACCGCGACGTCGCGCTCGGCGAAGTCCGAGCCGGGGCCCCGGCCGAACAGCAGCCGGAGCGTGCGCTGCGGGCCGCCGGCGTCGAGACAGACCATCAGCTCGTGCTCGACGCCGGTCGCCCGTTCGTAGTCGACGTACATCCCCGACTGCCGGTGCTCGGCATCGGTGACGAGATCGCTGGTGCGGAGCACCGAGACCGTGTCGCCGGTGCGGTCGGGGTAGGAGCAGTCCGAGTCCCAGTAGTGCAGCCGGTAGGCGGCCTCCAACGCCGACCGCTCGGCGGGCGACCAGTCGAGGCCCGGCAGCTCCTGGTCGCAGAAGAACTCCCATCGCGGCGTGTCCTGCCCGGAGACCGACAGCACGTCGCACGGCACCAGGGCCTGCAGGTCGTGCAGCAGCTCCCACGGGAGTGCCTCGCCCTGGGCCGGGCCGTCCGCGTCGCCGTACGCGCGGGCGATACCGACCATCTGCTGCAGGTCGGACCCACTGATCCCTGTCGCCGTCATGTGACCTCCTCGGTCCATCCGACGGTAGGCGCCCGCGGCGGCGGCCGCCATCCGGAAGATGCCCGATGGCGGGCCGCCGCACCTGTCCGGAAGACGTCCGATGGCGGCCTGCCGCGACCGCGCCCACCGTGAGGCAGTCCACTCCGAACGAGCCCGAAGGGGCGTCCACCATGACCACCGCCCGACCCGTCTCCACCACCCCGTCCACTCGATCCGGCGCGTGCCGTCCGGCCGTCGCCCGCTGGCTGCTGCTCGGCGGCTGCCTCGCCGGCCCGGTCGCAGTCGCCACCGGCGCGCTGCCCGCCGCCGCGTCCCCGGAACCGCTCCCCGCGCCGAAGGCGACCGTCGCGGCGGCCGACCACACGCCGCACCCCGACACGGGACGGGCCGGCGACGAGTACGGCGGCCTCCTGCGCGGTCGCATCGAGGCGTACGAGGCCTACCTGGCCGCCTCCGACGCCAGGTCCGAGGCACTCGCCGCGGCGTCTCCCCCCGCGCCACGGACGGCGGACGCCGCCCCGGCATCAGGCGCGGGGCGGTCGGCAGCTGACAGCGGCGGGCTCCCGACGTGGGGAGTGGTCGGCGCGGCCGGTATCGGTGGCGGGCTGCTGGCCGGGCTCGGCATCGCGGCCCTCGCCGGCAGCCGCACCGGCCACCGGCGTCCGGTCCGGCCGGCCTGAGCCGTGCCGACCACGTGCCGCGCCGCGCGCCCGCCCGGGCTCTCGACCAGGGCAGCCCGGGCGAGCCGCGACGCGAGCGCCGCCGTCGCGGCGCCGGCGACGACGTCGAGCAGGAAGTGGTTCGCCGTCGCCACCACCACGAGAACGGTGAGAGCGCCGTGCCACGCCGCGAGCCCGCGCAGCAGCCGGTTGGCGGTTGCCGGCCACACCTGCAGCAGCACCCACGTGGCCCACGCGACGTGCAACGACGGCATGGCGGCGTAGATGTCCGGCGACACGTGCGCCGTGTGCTGCGCGATGCCGGTGACGGCGCCGGAGTCGACGAAGCCGGTCAGCAGCCGCGGCGGTGCCACCGGCATGAGCCAGAAGACCACCAACCCTAGGCCGCTGATGTAGACCAGCGCGGTGCGCGCCGAGCGATAGCGGCCGGGCCGCGCGACGTACAGCCACAGCAGCACGCCGAGGGTCACCGACAGGTGCATGAGCTGGTAGTAGACCGACGCCAGCCACTCCACGTGCCAGTGTCCGGCGAGCCACGCGTTGAGCCGGTGCTCGACGTCGACGTGGGCCCACGCCTCGATCCGGAGGAGCCGCCCTGCGTCGGCGAACGCGAGGTCGGCGCGGGTCGCGGCGATGTCGCGGATCCGGTCGTAGACCGACACGAGGACGACGACGACGGCGACCTCGCCGAGCAGCGCCGGCCGTCGGACCGGCCGGGCGGGGACGAGCCGGCTCACAACCAGGTGCCCGCGGGCACGAAGAGGTCCGGCTCGAGAACACCGTTGCCGGAGGCGCCCTCCTCGGCGAACCACTCGTGGCCGAGCACCAGCCGGGCCAGCGGACGCGGCAGCCGGAGCAGCAGGGCGAGCGTCCGCGCATCGGTGGAGCCGTCGGAGGTCTGGGAGACGTGCACAGCCATGGCCGCGCGCTTCGCGTCGACGTGGTCCCGGACGTCGACCCGGTGGGTGAGCTCGCCCCTCGGCAGGTACGCCTCCTCGAGGTCGGGCACCTCGATGCCGCGGCCGACCCGCAGCGCGTGCATCACCCGGACCGCGCGCAGCAGGAGGTCACGGTCCACCGTGGCCGCCAGGACCCGCGGGGTGCCGGCGAGGTGGGCCGCCAGCCGGCCGACCGCGTGCACGCGGACGTGGTCGGGGTGCCGGTAGCCGCCGTTGCGGTCGTAGACGGTGAGCACGTCGGCCCGCTCCTCGCGGAGCACCTGCGCAAGCCGGTCGGCCGCCTCCTGCACCGGCGCACGGACGAAGCCGGCGGGACCGCCGGCCGTCCCGTCGGAACCGGAGTCCTCGTAGCCCAGCAGCTCCACCCGCTGGCAGCCCAGCAGCGAGACCGAGCTGCGCAGCTCCTGCGTCCGCACCGCTCCCAGCCCGCTGCGGACGCTGCCGTGGTCGGCCAGGCCGGCACCGCCGGAGGTGGCGGTGACGACGACCACCCGGTGGCCGGCGGCGGCCGCCTTCGCGAGAGTGCCGCCCGTGAGCAGGACCTCGTCGTCCGGGTGGGCGTGGAACGAGACCAGGGCCCGCCGGCGGTTCACGTCGACACCACCGCGTCGGCGGTCCGGCGCCCGGCGGCACGCGCCGCCCGGCGGTAGAGCGCGTCGTTGTCCTCGAGCGCGCGCTGCCAGGTGGTGGCCGGCGGCACGGCACGGTTGTGGGCCGCGATCTGCCGCCGCAGGCCCGGTTGCTCGACGAGCCTGACCAGCGCCCGGGTCATCGAGCCGTCGCTGCCGGCGAGGAGACCTTCGGTGCCGTGCACCACGAACTCCCCCACGCCGCCGGCCCGCTTCGCGACCACGGGAAGCCCGACGGCGCGCGCCTCGAGCGCGGCGATACCGAACGACTCGAGGTCGGCGGGTGCCACGTAGACGTCGGACCCGTGCAGCAGCACCCGCGCCTGCTCCCGGGTCACCCGGCCGGGGAGCTCGACCCAGCCGGCCATCCCCCAGCGCACCACGAGCCGCCGGACGTGCGCGAGCTGTGGGCCGTCGCCGGCGATCACGGCGCGCAGCGGCACGTCGGCGGGCACCTGCCGGCGTAGGTCACGGAGGCTGCGGAGCAGCGGCACCGGCCGCTTCCGGGCAGCCATCCGCATCAGGCTGGTCACGACGACCGCGCCGTCACGGTCCCCGACGTCCGGGGTGCCGGCGCGCCACCACGACACGTCCACGGCGTTCGGCACCACGTCGATGGGCACCCCGTCGCCGAGCGCGCGGCGCAGCGGCCCGGCGGCGCTCCGGCTGACCGTGGACCAGGCGAGCGGCCGGTGGGCGAGGCGCAGCCCGGCGCCGGCCGGGCGTACCAGGGCCGGGACATCCGGCCACATCGAGTGCACGGTCACGGCGACCGGCGTCCCGGCGAGGCAGGCCGCGGAGGACAGCGCCATCCCGAGCGGCGAGAACACCGACACGTGCACGTGCACCAGGTCGAAGTCGCCGCCGGCCAGCACCGCACGCAGCGCCCCGCGCGACCCGCGGTGCACCACCAGCGAGAACTCCGGCCCGGCGCCGGAGCAGGGGGTGGTCGTGAGGACGTGCACCTCGTGGCCGGCGGCGGCCTGGTGCCGGGCCAGACCGTCGACGTGGGTCTCGATGCCGCCGAGCCTCGGCAGGTACGCGTCGGTGACGTGGGCGATGCGCATCACGGCACCGCCACCCGCACCGCTCCGCGCTGGGCGAGCCACCAGCCGACCAGCCAGGTGCCCCCGACCGGGATCTCCAGGCCGAAGACGAATGCCCGGTACAGCAGGACCCCCGCAGCGGCCGAGGCGGGGGCGGTCCCCAGCGCGACGAGTGCGGCGGTCGCGGCCACCTCGGCGACCCCGGAGCCACCGGGTGTGAAGGGCAACGCGGTCATCGCGCGCTCGACCGCGAACACCGCGACGACAACCGCGACCGCCACCGGCGCCCCGACCACTGCAAGGCAGGCCCACAGCAGCCCGATCTGCAGCGCGGAGTAGGCGAGCAGGCCCCAGGTCATGGGACGCCACGCCGACGTGAGCAGGTCCAGGGACCCGGCTCGCAGGGCCTCCAGGCGGGCAGCCACCGTCGCGGGCGTCGGGCGACGGGCCAGCCGCAGGAGCCGGTCGACCGCACGGCCGGTCAGCCGGGCGCCCCCCGCAGTGAGCAGCGCCGTCGCGGCCAGTGCCACCGAGGTCAGCAGCAGCACGCCGGTGACCGCAGCGCCGACCAGCAGCCGGCGCTGGAGCAGGACGTCGTCGGCGACGAGCAGCGCCACCGCGGCGGCGGGCAGCAGCGCCTTCATCGCCACGTGCCAGGCGTTCACCAGCCCGGTGAACAGCGAGAACTGGACGGGCGTGAACCCCCACCGTCGTGCCATCAGGTAGTTGACGCCGATGCCGAGGCCGCCGCCCATCGGGACGACGTTGGCGACCGCGCTCCCGGTCAGGTTCAGCGTGAGGGCGCGCCGGACCGTGAGCCCGGGCAGCGCCGCCGTGAGGACGCGGCAGTGCACGACCAGGCCGGCGGCCCACAGGGCGACCAGCGCGAGCAGCTGCACGGCGGTGGCCGTCCCGAGTGCGGCGCCGATCGCCCCCCACGGCGCGCCGGACACCCGCGGGACCAGGAACGCGACGGCGGCGGCGGAGCCGGCCGCCGCGACGACGATGCGCAGGGCAGCCCGGCGGCCGCGGTCCGAGGGTCGTGGGCGAGCGGGCACGGCGACTCGTCTCGGGTCGGGAAGGTGTGACTTCCGACGCTAGGGAGACGCGGGCAAGCGGCCAGGTCGTCCCGGGTTAGGGGACGGCAAGACCGGCAGCTCGGCGGGCGTCAGTCGTCGTCGCGACCGGCCAGCAGCAGCGTCAGCCGGGTGTGCTCCTCGGTCCGGGCGTGCAGGAGCCGGCCGCCGATTCCCTGGGCGAGCGACGACGCCATCGGCAACCCGAGACGCCGGCCACCGACGCTGGTGGTGGGCTCGCCGTCCGGCGAAGGCAGCAGGGACCGCCCGCCGACGGTCCCTTCGTCGGCGACGTCGATCGCCAGTGCACCACCGCCGTCGCGGGCCGTGACCGTGACCTCGCCCCGGCCGTGCCGGCACGCGTTGTCGAGCAGCACCTCCAGGATCTGCCGGACTGCCGGCTCCGACGCGACGGTCGACGGGTGCGGGTGCTCGACGAGCGTCAGGTGCCGCCCCTCGGCGGCCAGCGCCCCGTCCCACCGGCCGCGCAGCTCGGCGAGCAGGGCAGTGAGGTCGAGCAGGGTCCCGTCGTCCGTGGCGCCCCGGGAGAGTGCGAGGACGTCGTCGACGGTGCGGGACAGCTGGTCGGCGGAGCCGATCGCCTCCCGCGCGGCCTGGCGCAGGTCGCCCTCGGTCTCCAGCGCGGCTTCCAGGACGAGTCGCAGCCTGGTGAGCGGCGTCCGCAGCTGGTGCGACGCGCGGGCCGAGAAGGCCCGTTCCCGGGCCAGCAGGTCGTCGAGCCGCTGGGCGGTCCGGTTCAGCGCCTGGCCGGTCCGGTCGATCTCACCCACGCCCGAGGTCTCCGCCCGCGAGGAGAAGTCGCCGGCACCGAGGTCCTCGGCCACCGACTCGAGCCGCTGCAACGGCCGGGTCAGGCGCCGGGACTGGACAGCGGCGAAGAAGGTCGCACACACGCCGGCGAGGAGGGCGAGACCTGCCATCGCCGCCCACGTCAGGCGCACCCGGTCGCGCAGCTCGGCGCGCGAGGACGAGGACCGGACCACCCCGACCACGCCCTCCGCCGACCGGACGGGAACCACGACCACGAGCTCGGTGGCGGTCTCGGTGTCGACGACCCGCCCCCGCAGGGCGGTGCGGACCGCCCGTCCCCCGGCGCCGGGACCGCGACCGGCCAGCCGGTCGCCGGTGAGCCCGTAGACCCCGACCCGCACGGATCCGCCGCCGTCCGGCAGCGTGACCGGCTGGTGGCGACTCGCCACGTCCGACGGGACAGCCACGGCGGCCCGGAGCGCGACCCGCTCGAGCTCGCTGCGCTCGTCGTCCGTGAACAGCCTGGCCGCGGCGATCGCCAGCGGCACACCGAACAGCAGGACCGCGAGCACCACGGCGAGCACGGCCACGCCGAGGATCCGTCTGCGCACGTGGTCAATCTAGGCATGAGGGCGGCGACCGCCGCGGCGTCGGCGACAACGACCTCTTTAGAGTCCAGCCATGGCGCGACTGCTCGTGGTGGAGGACGACGACCGGATCGGCGCGCTGCTCGAGTCGGCGCTGCGCGCGAACGGGCACGACGTGACCTGGCAGCGCACCGGCAGCAGCGCGCTCGCGGCGGCGCGCGGCTCGACGTACGAGCTGACACTGCTCGACCTC
Source organism: uncultured Actinomycetota bacterium (assembly GCA_963784645.1). GTDB lineage: Bacteria > Actinomycetota > Actinomycetes > JACCUZ01 > JACCUZ01 > JBBRVW01. Next base: position 38,169 of record CAWARY010000003.1, read on the forward strand.
GGGCTCCCCGACATGGACGGCGTCGACGTGTGCCGCGAGCTCCGGGTGATCGACCCCGCCGGAGTGATCGTCCTGCTGACCGCGCGGCGCGACGAGATGGACGTGGTCGTCGGCCTCGAGGCCGGCGCCGACGACTACCTCACGAAGCCCTTCGGGCTGACCGAGCTGACGGCCCGCATCCGGGCACACCTCCGTCGTCGCGGCGTCGACGCCGAGCCGGGCAGCGAGCCGATGGTCAACGGCGACCTCGTGGTGGACGTCGCGGCGCGGCGCTGCCTGGTCGCGGGAACCGAGCTGAACCTCCGGGCGAAGGAGTTCGACCTGCTGGCGCGGCTGATGTCCGGTGCCGGTGCGGCGGTGAGCCGCGAGACGTTGATGGCCGACGTGTGGGACGAGAACTGGTTCGGCTCGACCAAGACGCTCGACGTGCACATCGCCGCACTGCGGAAGCGGCTCGCCGACGCCGCCAGCGAGGCAGCGTCGCCGGTGCGGATCCCCGAGATCACGACCCTGCGCGGCTACGGCTACCGGGCCGAGCGGCCGGACGGGCCGGCGGCCGGCTGACGTCCGCTCAGTACCGACGGCGCCGGGCGGCCACCACCAGCAGCCCGACGAGCAGGACGAGCACACCCGCCCCGGCGGCGTACGCCGCGGCGGGCGGAAGGCCCCCGACTGCACCGTCGGCCGGTGACGGCACGGGGTCGGCCGGCGAGCTCGGAGTTCCGGTCGGCGCCGGCGTCCCCGCACCGCCGGGCACCGGCACGGCAAGCACCTCGGAGCGCACGCCCTCGCTCCCGACGAGCAGCCGGTCGTCGTCGGCGGCGACCGACTCGCCCTGCGGCTGGCCGGGCAGCTCGGCCCGGGCGACCTCGTGGCCCGGACGGTCGTAGACGAACACCGCCGAGTAGGACCGCAGCACGAAGCGACCGTCCGGCAGGTACGCGCCGTCGGTGACCAGCGACGGCACCTCGGCGATCCGCCGCAGGGTGTTGGTCCCCCGGTCCTGCGTGACGAGCCGGGCCGGCGCCCGGTAGAGCCCCTGGCCCGAGATGCCCTTGGTCGCGATCAGGATCCGGCCGTGCGGGCCGACGAGCAGCGCCTCGGCGTCGTGCGGTCCGTCGGGGTAGCGGAACCGGTACCAGGTCGCCTCCGCGGTGGTGTCCCCGAGCGAGGCCGGCTCGTCGAACCGGAACACCGAGATGTCTCGGCGGGTGCGCAGGTTGTCGCCGATGTCTCCGAGGAAGAGCGCCGGCTCGCCGTCAGGCCCGCTGCCGGGAGCCAGCGCCTCGGGGTCGTAGGGGTCGATGCCGGCGAGGGTGACCGTCGCCGCCGTGGTGCCGTCCCGCCCGATGCCGAAGACCTGCGCGACCTGGCCGCCGTCGTTGTGCGTCCAGAAGAGGCCGGGGTGGCGCTGCGACACGGCGAGGCCGCTGGACTCGACGATCCGCGGGTCGGTCAGCGTACGGACGACGGGGGCCGGTGTGGCGGCGGTGAGCGCCGCGGCGAGGACTGCCGCCGCCACCGCGCTAGCGGCCGGCAAGGTCGTCGGCGAGCAGTGTCTGCAGGTGCGGGGTGACGTCCCAGGCGCCGACCAGCGCGTCGTACTCGGCGTCGGCGCCCGGCAGCGGCCGGCTGCCGACCTGACGGACGGCGCGGATCATCGTGTTGCGCGGCGTGTACTCCGCCGACACGAACTGCACGACCTCGACGTGGTAGCCCACCCGCCTCAGCAGGGCGGCGCGGACCGCGTCGGTGAGGACGTCGCCGAGGCGCTCGCGCAGGATCGCGTGCCGGGCCACCAGGCCGTACGGCGCGGGTGCGCGACCGGCTGACATCTGCCGCTGCATGTCGTGGTGGCAGCACGGTGACGCGAGCACCACCGTCGCGGCCGAGTGCACCGCTTCCGCCAGGGCGTCGTCGGTGGCCGTGTCGCACGCGTGCAGCGCGAGGACGACGTCGACCTCGCCGAGGTCGTCGGCCGAGTCGGCGATGGTGCCGGCGACGAAGCGGACCTGCCCGGACCAGCCGAGCCGCTCCGCCAGCGCACCGTTGCGCTCGCGCATCTCCGGCCGCTGGTCGACGCCGGTGAGGCGGACGTCACGTCCCTCTGCGAGGAACCGGTAGGCCGCGAAGCTGAGGTAGGCGTTGCCGCAGCCGAGGTCGACCACGTGCAGCGGCCGGTCGGCCGGCAACCGGTCGGCGGCGTCGGCGACCGCGGCCTGCAGGACGCGCAGGAACGCGTCGACCTGCCGGCGCTTCCCGGCACCCGCCCCGAGGACGCGGAACAGCGGGTCGCCCGGGTCGATGAGATGCTGCGCCGCCTGGTCGTGCCCGGTGACCTGCTCGGCAGCGGCCGCGGTGCGGTGCAGCTGGGCCAGCCCCTTCTTGGTCACCCGCAGCTGCACGGTCTCGTCGGTGGTCTGCACGTGCCAGTTGCCGAAGGGCTGGGCGAGCAGCGCATCGACCTCGGCCTCGGCCGGCTCGCCGTAGGCCTGGTTGGTCGTGGTGGCCTGCCGGTCGTCGTAGGTGACGACCTGGAGGTGCCGGCCCTCCTTGAGGTCGACCGGGCGCAGCTCGACCCGGCGCCAGTCCGGGACGGCCGAGCGCCGCTTGCCCGCGGCCACGGCGCGCACGAGGGTGCCGGGGTCGAGCAGCAGCCGGCGCACCTGGAGCAGGGCACCGTCGAGGTCCTCGGGCATCTGCCTAGCCTCGCACCCCGCCCGTGGGCCTGCGCCGCTCGGCCGCGTTGCCGGCCAGCACCAGGATGCCGCCGGCCAGCGCCACGACCACCCAGAGCGCGTGGTCCAGCCCGACGGAGTGGGCCAGGGTCCCGATCAGCGGCGGCCCGACGAGGAACCCGGCGTACGCGATGGTGGCGACGGTGGCGATCGCCGACGGCCCGCGGCCGGGCGTCTCGCCGGCTGCCGTCATCGCGAGCGGGAAGCCGACGGCGATCCCCAGTCCCCAGAGCAGGGCACCCAGGAAGGCGGCCGGGAGCACGGGGACGCCGACGGCCAGCGCGACGCCCACGGCGGCGACCAACGCCCCGACGCGCAGCGTCCGGACCCGGCCGAACCGGGAGACGACGGCCGTGCCGCCGAGCCGCCCCACGGTCATCGCCGTCGAGAACACCGCGAAGCCCGCCGCAGCCACCGCCCCACTGGCCTCGCGGTCGTCGGTGAGCATGATCGCGAGCCAGTCGTTGGCCGATCCCTCGGCCCAGGCAGCACAGAAGCACATGACGCCCAGCCCCAGCAGCCGCCGGTCACGGATCAGCGGACCGGTCGGGGAGACCACGTGGTGCTCACCCTCCGCGGTGTCGTGCACCTCCTCCTCGGCGCCCTCCGGCATGATCCGCACCGAGGCCACTCCCACGACGAGCGTGAGCGCGCACATGAGGGAGAAGTGCACGAACGGGCCGACGTCGGCGCCGGCTGCCAGCGCACCCACGCCGGCGCCGATCACCGAGCCGATCGACCAGGCCGCGTGGAAGCCCGGCATCAGGTCGCGGCCGGCCTCCCGCTCCACCTCGTGGCCCGAGACGTTCATCGCGACGTCCCACACGCCGACAGCGGCACCGATGACGAACAGCACCGCACCCAGGACGACCAGGTCCGGTGCCAGCGCCAGCAAGGGGTACGCCAGCACGCTGACGACGACACAGGCCACGAGTACCGCTCGCGCGCCGACGCGCTGCACCAGCCGCCCGGAGAAGGGCATCGCCAGCAGGGAGCCCACAGCGGTGAAGAGCAGCGCGAAGCCGAGGCCGCGCTCGTTGGCGCCGAGGTCGTCCTTGACCGCGGGGAGCCGGGACACCCAGGTGGCGAACAGCAACCCGTTGGTGGCGAAGACGATCCTGGTGGCCCACGCCTGCCGGCGCACGAGCGCAGGACCGGCGCTGACGGGGCCGTTGGCGCTGCGCACCGGTCGAGCCTAGGCCTGGCGTGGCCGTGACCCGCTCGCCGTCCCACCGACCCGTGGCTCCACCGGACGACCGCGGAGGCGGGCCGAACGGCGGATGGACGTCGGGGACGCCGCGGTCGACGGTGGTGGGGCTCCGTCCCGACACCGCGGCACCAAGGCTTACCGGGGACGCCCGCATGGAGGGGACGGGACCGGGGCAGAGGCGGTCCGCGCCGGGCCGGGATGAGGAGTGGCTGGCGCGGACCTTGCCGACGGGCCGTGGGGGGAGCCGACCCGGTCGGCCTCCTCCACCGTCCACCCGGCGGAGCCTGCGGTCAATGCACGTGTGCGGCGGACCCGCCCGGGGGACGAAGCCGGCATGGACTACACGCACCTGGGCCGCAGCGGCCTCTCGGTCAGCCGGCTCTGCCTGGGCACCATGAACTTCGGGCCCGAGACCTCGGAGGAGGACTCGCACGCGATCATGGACCGCGCCCTCGACCTCGGGATCAACTTCTTCGACACGGCCAACGTCTACGGCTGGGCGAAGGGCGAGGGGATCACCGAGCAGATCGTGGGCCGGTGGTTCGCGCAGGGCGGCGGCCGGCGCGAGAAGACGGTGATCGCCACCAAGCTGTACGGCTCGATGAGCGACTGGCCCAACGACACGTTCCTCTCGGCCCGCAACATCCGCCGCGCGTGCGACGAGTCGCTGCGGCGGCTGCAGACCGACCATCTCGACCTGTACCAGATGCACCACGTCGACCGGAGCACGCCGTGGGACGAGATCTGGGAGGCGTTCGACGTCCTGCGCACGCAGGGGAAGGTCCTCTACTTCGGGTCGTCGAACCACGCCGGCTGGCACATCGCCCAGGGCATGGAGGCGGCGCGGCGGCGCGGGTCGACCGGTCTGGTCAGCGAGCAGTCGATCTACAACCTGCTCACCCGCGACATCGAGCTCGAGGTGCTGCCGGCCTGCCAGGACTACGGCCTCGGCGTCATCCCGTGGTCACCGCTGCACGGCGGCCTGCTGGGCGGCATTCTCCGCAAGACCGAGCAGGGCAAGCGCCGGCTCGCCGGTCGCGCCAAGGACGCCCTCAAGGAGAACCGCAAGGCCATCAAGGCCTACGAGGACCTGTGCGACGAGCTCGGCGCGAACCCCGCCGACGTCGGCCTGGCGTGGCTGCTCGCCCAGCCCGGCGTGACCGGGCCGATCATCGGCCCGAGGACGATGGAGCAGCTGGAGGGCTCGCTGCGCGCCCTGAAGGTCCGGCTCACCAAGGACGTCATGACCCGGCTGGACGAGATCTTCCCCGGCCCCGGCGGCCCGGCCCCCGAGGCCTACGCCTGGTAGGCCCTCCCCACCCCCCCATCACCGCCGATGTCGTCCGGCGATCACGTAAACGTGATCCACCGTCGCCTCCCACGGGTGGCAACCCGTGGGAGGCGACAGCAGGCCGTGCGAAGCAACGGGAGGGGGCGGACGCAGCGGCCGGGTGCAGACGATCCGCGCCCCGGCCCGGTCAGGCCAGGGCGCCGGCGACGACGAGGACGATCAGCAGCGCCAGCGTGCCCAGCACCACCAGCCGTCGCGCCCTCGGGTCCATCCCCCGACCTTAGGTGACGAGGAGGCACTCCGTCGGTGGTCGCTCTCCCGCCGTCGGGCGCACTGGCAGAGCGGCCAGGACGAGGACGCTGCCCGGTGGACAGCTCCCGCCGTCGGTCCCGGACCGCCACCTGGGCGAAGGAGCGAAGTGGCCCGGCTGGACGGCTGCTTTCCGGCCGTCCAGCCGGTCCACTTGACGTCATGAGGTCCATGACGTGCGTCGCGGTACGGGTACGAAAGCGCCTCGGACGGCGACGAGGAGCCTCACGCCGGGCGCGGGGCGGCCAGCCGCGCCGGGTCGAACGTCGACAGGTCGAACGGTGTGGTGCCCGTGGTGGCGAGGTCGGCCAGGACCTCGCCCAGCACCGGCGTGAACTTGAACCCGTGCCCGGAGAAGCCGCACGCGACCAGGACGCGATCGGACTCGGGGTGCGGCCCGACGACGAAGTCCTCGTCGGGCGTGAGCGTGTACCAGCACTCGGCCTCGCGGGTGTGCCGCCCGCCCAGCTCAGGGAACAGCTCGCCGAGCGCGGCGGCGAGCTCGTCGACGTCCCACTGGTCCGCCGGCCGGTCACCGCAGAAGTGCACCGCGGCCTTGACGTCGTCGCGACCGTCCTGCGCCGGTGCCCCGTACATCGAGGTGCCGTCGGCCCGGTCCCAGATCCACACCGGGAGCCGGCCGGTGCGGAACTCGTCGACCTGGGGCGGGGCGAACCAGTGCTGGACCCGGCGCTCGACGACGAGCGGCAGGTCCAGCCGCACCAGCTCCGGCGCCCACCGGCCGGGGGCCAGCACCAGGGCACCGGCGTCGACGGCGCCCCGGGTGGTCTCGACCCGCACACCGTGGTCCGTGGCGGTCCAGCCGGTGACCGCCTCGTCGTGCCGCAGCTCGGCACCCGCGCCCGCCGCCCGGCGCAGGTGCGCGGCGACGGCCGACTCCGGCCGCACCCAGCCGGCCTGCGGCTCGTAGAGGGCGGCGACGTCGTCCGGAGGACGCATCGCGGGAAACCTGCGGTGCACCTCGGCGGCGCCGAGCACCTCGTGCTCGAGGTCCCAGTGGCGCGCCGTCTCCTGGCTGCCGCGAAAGACCCGTGTGTCGGGCCTGCCGAGGAACAGGCCGCCGGTGCGGTGCAGCAACGGCTGCCCTGACTCGTCGGCGAGGTCGGCCCACAGCTCGTAGGTGCGCTGCAGCAGGGGGACGTAGGCCGCGCCCTCGAAGTAGACCTGCCGGACGATGCGGGACTCGCCGTGGCTCGAGCCCTCGCAGTGCGCTCCTGGCCGGGGGTCGATCCCCAGGACCCGCACTCCCCGGGCGGCGAGGTGCGCGGCGGTGGCGCTGCCGAAGCCGCCGAGCCCGGCGACCACGACGTCGTACGTCGGCACGCCGGCTACTGGGTGACGGTGTGCAGCCGCCCGCGGAACCCCGTCAGCAGGGCGGCGTCGCCCTCGAGGCGCACGGCAGAGTCGGGGCGGCGTCCCCACAGCCACAGGTAGAGCTCCGAGGCCTCTCCGCTGACCACGGCGTCGGACGCGCCCGGCAGGCGGGCGATGTCGACGGTGTCAGCGGTCAGCGTGAGGCGCCAGATGCGGTCGGCCGTGCGGACGGCGACGGTGCCGCGCCCCGGCCCGTCCGGCCCGACGTCGTCGGCCTGGTAGCAGAGGAACCAGTCGAGCACCTCGTCCACGCCGTCGACCGCGAGGTCGTGGTCGACCGGCGACTCCGCCCCGGTGCCGCTCTCGACGTCGACCCGGTGCACCGCGGCCTCCTGGGCCATCCGGCGGCACCAGAACGCGACGTCCTGGTGGTCCTCGTGCCAGGTCCAGACCTGCTCCCGGGGTTCCCTGGACGTCAGCTCGCCGAGCAGCTCGTCGCGCCGCTCGCGGAACCACCTGAGCACGGTGTCGAGATCGGCTCCGGCGGCGGGCCCCTGGTCCCAGTCGTCCGCGCTCGGGGGGCGGCGGCCGAGGCGTATCGACTCGACCTTGTGGCTGAACACCGATCCGGTGTGCACGAGCGCGTCACGTACCGTCCAGCCCGGGCAGGTGGGGACCACGGCGTCGAGGTCGGTGGTCACCTCGAGCATCCGGCCGGTGTCGGAGCGCAGGTGGCGCAGGAAGTCGGTGCTGCTCAGGCCGTCGGTCATGCCACCATCCTTCCCACCGGCACCGCCGCGCGCCAGCACCGCGGGTGTCCCGGCCGGTCAGGCCTGCTGGACGGTCTCTCGGGAGTCCTCGAGCTGCGGGTCGCGCAGTGGCGCTGTCACCGACACCCGCAGCTCGTCGCGCAGGACCAGGCCGCGCCGGCGGGCGAGCAGACCGCCGGCGACCAGCGCCGCGGAGGCCGATACCGCGCCGCCACCGATCAGACTCCAGCGGGCGCCGAACGCCTCGGCCACTGCCCCGATCAGGGGCGAACCGACGGGGGTCCCTCCCATGAGGACCGCCATGTAGAGCGCCATCACCCGGCCGCGCATCGCCGGGGCGACAGCCAGCTGCATCGTCGCGTTGGCGGAGTTGAGCATCGTCATCTGGCACAGGCCCAGCGGGATCAGCGTCGCCATGAACGTCCAGTACGACGGCATCAGCCCCGCGACGATCTCGACGAGGCCGAACGCGACGGCGGCGGCGACGATGAGGCGGATGCGCGGCCGGCCGCGCCGCGCGGCGAGCAGGGCCCCCGACAGCGAGCCGATCGCGACGACGGTGCCGAGCAGGCCGTACTCCCCCGCGCCCTTGTGGAACTCCTGGGTCGCCATCAGGGCCGACGTGAGCTGGAAGTTCAAACCGAAGGTCCCCACGAAGAACACGATCACCATCACGGTGAGCAGGTCCGGACGGGCCCGGAGGTAGCGGATGCCCTCGAGCAGCTGCCCGCGGCCGCGGCCCGCGCGCGGCATCGGCATCAGCTCGGCCGGCCGCATCTTCGCCAGCGCGAGGATGACGGCCCCGAACGACGCCGCATTGATGAGGAACACCGGGCCGGTGCCGACCAGCACGATGAGGAAGCCGGCCACCGACGGGCCGATGACCCTTCCGAGGTTGAACGACGCGCTGTTGAGACCGACCGCGTTGGACAGGTCGTCGCGGCCCACCATCTCGATGACGAAGGACTGCCGGGCCGGTGCGTCGCACGCCGCGCCGACGCCCAGCAGCAGTGCCAGGACGTAGACGTGCCAGACCTGGACGACCCCGGTGACGTCGAGGACGCCGAGCACCAGGCCCACGGTGGCCATGAAGGCCTGGGTGGCGATCAGCACCTTGCGCTTGGAGTAGCGGTCGGCCAGCGTCCCCGCGAACGGCGCGAGCAGCAGCATCGGCAGGAACTGCAGCCCGGTGGTGATGCCCAGCGCGACCCCGCTCTGGCCGGACAGCTGGAGCACCAGCCAGTCCTGGGCGACCCGCTGCATCCAGGTGCCGGTGTTCGAGACGACGCCGCCCGCGGCGTAGTAGCGGTAGTTGCGGTTGCGCAGGGACTGGAAGGTCGGGCTCATGCCGAACGGGTGATGCGGTCGAGGAGCGGTGCCGCCGCCCGCAGGAGGTCGCGCTCGTCCTGGGTCAGCTCGGCGAGCCGCCGCGACAGCCACGCGTCCCGGCGCCGGCGATCCTCCCGGAGGAGAGCCTTGGCGGCGGCGGTGAGTGCGACCAGGTGCTGACGGCCGTCGGTGGCGTGCGGGGTGCGGGTGATGAGGCCGAGCTCCTCGAGAGCCGCCAGGGTGCGGGTCATGGAGGGGGGCTGCACGTGCTCGTGGTCGGCCAGCTCGCGCGGGGTCAGCGGGCCGTGCCGGTCGAGGGTCGCCAGGGCGGAGGTCTGCGTGAGGGTGAGGGCGTGGTCGGCGCGCTCGGTGCGCAGCCGGCGGCTGAGCCGCATCACCGACACCCGCATCGTGCTCGCCAGCTCGGCGGTGCGGGTCATCGTGGGCACGCGCCCAGCCTACCCCGAAGTCGTTACTTCCGCTAACGAACTTCGTCCGGCGGTCGAGCCGCGGTGAGCGGGGACGTCTCAGGCAGAGCCGGTCACGCAGCACCGGGGCGGTGGGGCCGGAGGATCACCCGACCCGGGGGCGACCGGCTACGCGTCGGGAAACCACTCCACCTCGTTGCCGTACGCATCTGCGCACTCCCGGCAGCGGGCGGCGGTGTACGGGCGGTCGACGGGCAGGAGCTGGTCGGGGTGACGCACCCGCGGGCAGTCCGCCCGACGATGGAAGCGGCGGGCGAGGCCGGGACCGTCGAGGTCCGCGCGCTGCGGCTCCACGAATCCCGCCGGCGGGGCGTACACCATCAGAGCGCCAGCCGCGCAGCGAGCGCCGGCCGAAGGTCGAACTCGCCCGACAGGCCGGTGGCACCGAGCAGACGCCGCATCCCGGCTGTCGGTCCGACCAGGGTGACCCGGCCGCCGGCAGCCTGCGCGTCGCGGACGAGCCCGAGGAGCGGGGCGAGCCCGGAGCAGTCGATGAACGTCACGGCGGAGACATCGATGACCAGGCCGGGTCCGGCGTTCACCAACGCGGCCCGTGCAGTCGTGCCAGCCGTCTCGGCGGTGAACATGTCCAGCTCGCCGCGCAACACGCAGTCGGCGTCCGGACTCGTGATCGCTCGGCTCCGTCGTTCCGGGTGGACAGCCATGACAACTCCGGATTGCCGCGGGCCGGGGCCAAGCCTGGCCTCCGGGTGATCCCGCCGGGGTCCGGGGCGGCTGCGCCCCTCGAGAGTACGCCCGCGGAGCCGTGTCCGGGTGGACTTGCAGATGCTAGTTCGCGGCCGACACCCACCGCGGGCACGCTACTCGGGCTCGGGCGCACCATTGGAGGTGTCGTCGCCGCGGGCGAGGATGTCCCCGACCGGCCCGACCTGGTGCGACCCACGCACGCCCGGCTCCTGCGAGCCGGCCGGTGGCGTGCGGTCACGGGGCGGCCCCCGGCACGCTTGCGGGGTCGGCGAGGGCGGCATGTGCCACGTCCACGAGATGTGTCCCCGACCGGCGGGCGTACGACCGCAACCGGACGAATGCCTCGTCCACGCTGACACCCTGGGACTGCGCGAGGGCACCTTTGGCCTGCTCGATGACGATGCGGCTGTTCAGCGCGGACTGCAGCTGCTCGGACAGGACTGCCCCATGGCGCACCGCCCGTTCCTGCAGCAGGCCGATGGTGGCCACGTGCGCGAGCGTCTGAGCGATGTGGACGTCGGTGTCGTCCCAGCGGACGGCGTCCTTGCCGAACACTCCGATGGCGCCGATCACCTGGTCCCGCAGGCGCAGCGGGAACGCGTGCACCGACAGGTAGCCGCCTTCGACAGCGCGCGGCGCGAAGCGCGGCCAGCGGTCCTGAGCGCCGTCCAGAGCGGCGTTCACGACCGGCTGGCCGTCCCGGAACGCGTCCAGGCACGGACCCTCGTGCACCTGGACCTGGAACAGCTCGAGCCGCGTGACGTCCTCGTTGGAGCCCGCCATGAACTGCAGGTTCCCGCGCCGGTCCGCCAGCAGGATCCCGACGTCCGCCGCACCGATGAGCTCGGAGGTGCGGTGCGCGACCATGATCAGGAACTCGATCACGTCGAAGTCGTCGACCAGGGTGTCGGCCAGCTCGACGAACACGTCGGCCAGCCGTCGCGTGGACACGACGGTCATGTGAACCTCCCCGGTCGAGGTGAGCTGAGCCGGCTGACCGCAGGAACCACCTCAGGCATGATCATCCCGGGCATCGTCGCCTCCGGTGACATCGAGGCGGAGCCCACCGGTCACCACGTCGCGCGCGACATCAGCGAGGTTGCGGTCGTGGGAGAAAGCGTACGCCCGAAGCACGACCAGCGCCTCGACGAGCGTGACAGCCAACTGCACCATCACCATGCCCTGCGCCTGGTACAGCTCGAACCGGTACTCGAAGACCTCGTCGAGCCCGTCCGCCGCCGTGCCGGGCGCAGCCTGCGCCTGACCGTCCAGCAGCATCGTCGTCGCCACGTCGGCGAACGTCAGCGCCTGCGCCAGCTGCGGCGCACTCAACATGCCCGTGCTGCGCCGGTACACGTCCAGCACGCCCAGCCGTGCCGCGCCCACCTGCAGGGGGAAGGCGAACGCGGCCCGCAGACCCTCCCGGGACGCGGCCGGGCCGTACGCCGGCCAGCGAGCCGACCCGCCCGCCCCCATGTCGGGCTCGAGGACGGGCCGCCGGGAGCGGAAGGCGTCGATGCACGGCCCCTCCCCGAGGGTGAACTGCAGCTCGTCGATCCGCTCGCTGGCCGCGTCCGAGGCCGCTGCCACTCCGCGCACCCCCTCGCCGCTCATCAGGCTCACACCGGCCCCCCACGCCGGCAGCGACCTCACGGCCGCGGTGCACAGCCGGCGCAGGGCACCCGCGGTGCCGTGCGGGTCACCGGGCAGCGTCGGCTCTGCGGCCACCAGCGCGTGCACCGCGTCCCGGTCGGTCGTCATGGCCACGAGGCACGGACGCGAGCCCGATCGGAGCACGCGCCACCGGTGCCCGGCACGTCCCGACGACAACGGCCCGCGGGCGGGGATTCGAGCATCGGGCCCGTCACGACGACACCTTCCGCGGCTCGGACGACCTGCCGGGTCCTGGGCAGCGGAACTCTCCTGCAGGTGACAGTACGCCGGTCGCCGCGAGCGAGCAGCCCCTCAGCCGGCGTAGCCGAGGTCCGCCCGGTCGTCGGCGGTCATCGATCCGGACGCCGGGCCAGGAGTCGCGGCGGTGTCCGCGCCGTTGCCCCTGCGCGCCCGTCAGCCGACCAGCGCCGAGCCCAGCGACCAGCCGGCGGCGCAGGCGGCCAGGCCCGCGGCGACGCTGAGCACGAGACCGGCTATCGCGGCCCGGGTCGCGGCCTCCTCGACCAGCCGGATGGTCTCGAACGAGAACGTCGAGAACGTCGTCAGTGCACCGCAGAAGCCGGTGCCGAGCAGGCTCAGCAGCCAGGCCGGGCCGTCGGAGCCGGCCACTCCGCCGGCGACCAGGCCGAGGACGAGGCACCCGGTCACGTTGACGGTGAGGGTCCCCCACGGGAAGGTCGAGGCGTGCCGGGACTGCACCCAGCGGTCCAGCAGGTAGCGGCTCGGCGCCCCGACCGCACCGCCCAGCAGCACGAGCAGCACCGTCACCGGACCACCCGCCGGGTGACGCGCAGGCCGGCCAGGCAGCCGAGCAGCCCGAGGACCAGGGAGCCCCCGACGTACAGCACGGCGGTCCCGACCCGGTCGCTCGCGAGCAGGGTGCGGGTGTCCAGCGCGTACGTCGAGAACGTCGTCCAGCCGCCCAGCAGCCCCACCCCGGCGAACGGCCGCAGGTACCGGGACGCCGGCCGGACCTCGACGACGAGCACCATGAGCACCCCGAGCGCGAGGCTGCCGGACACGTTCTCGGTGAGAGTCGCCCACGGGAACGCGGTCGGGGCGGACCCGGCCGCCTCGCCCAGCCCCCACCGCGCGAGGCTGCCCAGCGCACCCCCCGCGGCGACGACGGCGAGGACGTCCCAGCCCGCAACCGGGTCGTGCGCGTCGACGTCCGGATCGACCGGGAGGTCGTGGTCGGCGCTCACCGGCGGCAGTCTGCCGCACCCCGTGCGCCGGTCCGGCCGAACGGATGACCCGGGCCAGGTGAAGATCCACCCCTCATCTGCCGATGCAGCACCGGGGCGACCGCGGGTACCGACGCCACGCGGAGCACCCCGACGTCCCCGAGGAGGTCCCGGCGATGGCCAGGCAGCGGACTGCAACCGAGGAGCAGATCGCCGAGCTGTTGCGCACGGCCAAGGACGGGCTCAACCTCTCCGTGGCCTTCCTCTCCCGCCTGGACGGGACGACCCAGCACCTCGAGGTCGTCGACTCCTCGGTGCCGTTCCTCTTCCGGGAGGGCGCGACCCAGCCGCAGGACACCACCTTCTGCCAGGCGATCCTCGACGGCCGGCTGCCGGCCGTCATCCCCGACGTGCGCACGCACCCCGAGGCGATGCGTCTTCCCGCGGCACGGGTGCCGCGGATCCGCAGCTACGTCTCCGTCCCGGTCGTGCTCAGCAACGGTGAGCTCTACGGCACGTTCTGCGCCGCGGGCCTGACCACGGACAAGGCACTCTCCAAGCGCGACAAGGCGCTGATGGAGGTCCTGGCGCGAGCCGCCTCGGTCATCATCGAGCCGGACGTGCGGGAGACGGCCCGCCGCGACGAGGTCGAGCGGCGACTCGTCCCGCTGATGGCAGCGGGCGGCCCGGTTGTCGTGCTGCAGCCGATCGTCGAGCTCGCCACCTCCGACCGGGTCGGCGCCGAGGCGCTCAGCCGGTTCCCCCAGGACTGGGGCAAGGCCCCGGACGTCGTGTTCCACGAGGCTCACACCGTCGGCCGCGGGCACCGCCTCGAGCTGCTCGCTCTCGAGCGGGCGGCCGAGCACCTCGAGGTGGTCGACGGCTACGTCTCGATGAACGTCTCACCCGCCACGCTGCTGACGCCGGAGTGCGGCCGGCTGCTCGCCCGCCTGCCGCTCGGCCGGGTCCTGCTCGAGCTCTCCGAGCACGACCAGGTCGTGGACTACGACACGATGCTGGCGGTGCTGCGGCCGCTGCGCGAGGCCGGGATGCGGCTGGCCATCGACGACGTGGGCGCCGGCTTCTCGTCGTTGCGCCACATCGTGCTCACGACGCCGGACGTCATCAAGCTGGACCGGACGATCGTCGACGGGGTGGCCCACGACCCGGTGCTGCGCAGCCTGGTCAGCTCCATGGTCGACTTCGCCCGCGGCTGCGACGCCTCGGTCGTGGCCGAGGGCGTGGAGACGGCGCAGGACGCCGAGACACTGCTCGCCTGCGGTGTCGACCACGGCCAGGGCTGGCACTTCGGCCGGCCGGGCCCAGCCTCCGACCTCTCGCCGGTCCCGCTGCGCGAGCAACTGTCCGCGCGGCGGGACGACGAGGTCACTTCACGCCGAGCAGCTGCTCCAGCGGGTTGATCGCGAAGTAGAGAACGAACATCGCCGCGACCCCCCAGAGCAGCGGGTGGATCTGGGCGGCCTTGCCGCGCACCAGCTTGATGATGACGTAGGTGACGAACCCGGCGCCGATGCCGACGGTGATCGAGTAGGTGAAGGGCATCAGGATGATCGTGAGGAACGCCGGGATGGCGATCTCCACGTCGTCCCAGTCGATGCCGCGGACCTGCATCATCATCAGGAAGCCGACCACCACCAGGGCCGGCGTCGCCGCCTCGTAGGGCACGATCTTCACCAGCGGTGACAGGAAGGTCGCGAAGAGGAACAGCACGCCGGTGACGACGCTGGCCAGCCCCGTGCGGGCGCCCTCCCCGACGCCTGAAGCCGACTCGATGTAGGACGTGTTGCTGGACACCGAGGCAGCGCCACCGGCCGCCGCCCCGATCGAGTCGACGATGAGGATCCGCTGCGCGTTCACCGGCGACCCGGTCTCGTCGAGCAGCCCGGCCTCGGCCCCGATCGCCGTCATCGTCCCCATGGTGTCGAAGAAGTCGGCCAGCAGCAGGGTGAAGACGAACAGCACCGCGGCCACGAAGCCCACCCGGTCCCACGAGCCCAGCAGGCTGAAGTCACCGAGCAGACCGAAGTCAGGGGTCTCGACCACCTTGTCCGGGAAGACCGGGACGTTGAGGCCCCAGCCGTGCGGGTTGATCTTTCCCGGCGCGATGAAGCTCGGCCCGATGTCGGCGATCGACTCGATCAGCACCGCGAGCACCGTCGCCCCGACGATGCCGATGAGGATCGCGCCCTTCACCTTGCGCACCATCATCACGATGATCGCGATCAGCCCGATCACGAACACGAGGGTCGGCCAGCCGGCCAGCTCGCCGTTGGCACCGAAACCCACCGGGACCGGCGTCCCGGCAGCGTCGGCGTTGCGCCGCACGACGCCGGCGTCGACCAGCCCGATGAAGGCGATGAACAGTCCGATGCCCACGCTGATCGCGACCTTCAGCGCCGGGGGCACGGCATGGAAGACGGCCTTGCGGAAGCCGGTGAGCACCAGGACCAGGATGATCAGACCCTCGAGGACGACCAGCCCCATCGCGTCCGCCCAGCTCATCTCCGAGGCGATCGAGAAGGCGACGAAGGCGTTCAGGCCCAGACCCGTGGCCAGCGCGAGCGGGAAGTTCGCCACCACGCCCATGAGGATGGTCAGCACACCGGCGACCAGGGCGGTCGCCGCCGCGACGAGAGCCAGGTCGGGGACGTCGCCGCCACCGAGGAACTTGCCGTCGGCGTCGGGGACCGTGCCGATGATGAGCGGGTTCAGCACCACGATGTAGGCCATCGTGAAGAACGTCACGACGCCACCGCGGATCTCGCGACTCACGGTCGAGCCGCGCTCGGTGATGCGGAAGAAGCCGTCGACCCCGGTGGTGGACCGGGGCGCGTCTGGACGGGGCGGGGCCTCGGAGGAGGCGGACATCGGACCTCGCAGGGTGAGGGAGGGACACGGTCGGCGCCTCGGTAGGAACAGCGCCGGAGTCAGAGCGCTGGCGGACAGAGTGCCAGAGGGTGCCCCCCTGCGGGGCCGGATCGGGACGTCCCGACGGCTCGTGTCGCCGCGGCGCCACTAGCCTGAACCGGTGAGCGCATCCCGCAGGCCGGCGCCGGAGCCCCTGGAGACCGACGAGGTCCGCGTGGTGACCGTCGGCACCGTGCTGTTCGCTCTGGGAGTCGTCCTGACGGTGGCGTTCCACGGACGGCTCGCGGACGACGGGCGCGGCGACTGGGTGTGGATCATGGTATGCGGCGTGTTCCTGGGCCTGGTCGGACTCCGCACGGTCCGCAGACGTCGGGACGCCGTGCGCCGCGAGTCAGCAGACGACCCATCCGCCCGGGGGACAGGTCCGAACCCAGGTTGACCGACCGCCGCACCGGCGGTCTCTCGACCGGCCTCCCCGGCCGCGGAAGGGATCACTGCCTCATGTCTGGTTCTCCGAACCGCCTCGTCGCCACCGTCTTCGGCGCCATCTACCTGCTCGTCGGCCTGCTCGGCTTCGCGGTCACCGGCTTCTCGAACTTCGCGGGCACGAACACCGGTGACAACCTGATCATCTTCGAGGTCAACCCGCTGCACAACATCGTCCACCTCGCCATCGGCGCGCTCCTGCTCGTCAGCAGCAAGGCCGTCGCGACCGCCAAGGGCTCCAACACGGCCGTCGGCGCGGTGTACCTGCTCGTCGGCATCCTCGGCCTGTTCCTGATCGGCACCAGCGCCAACATCCTGTCGCTGAACGGCGCGGACAACGTGCTGCACTTCGCCAGCGCCATCGTGCTGCTGGGCGTCGGGCTCTCGCAGGACAAGAACGTGCGCGGCAACGTCCCGGTCGGGTGACGAGCACCTCACTCGAGGACTACCGTCGCGGCATGACCCGGACCAACGGGCTCGGCCGCGAGGACGTGGCCCGGTGCTGGGCGGGGTTCGCCTCGCTCGGCGCCGGGCTCGTCCATCTCGCGGTGGTCCAGGAGCACTGGGACGAGTGGTGGGTGTTCGGCGGGTTCTTCGCCGTCCTCGGCATCGCCCAGATCCTGTGGGCGGTGGCCGCGCTGGCCATGGACGAGCCCCCGCTGCTCCGGACCGTCGCCCTCGGCAACCTGGCTGTCGTCGCGCTCTGGGCCGTGACCCGCACCGTCGGGCTGCCCGTCGGGCCGGACACCTGGACGCCTGAGGCGGCCGGCCGGGCCGACGTGCTCACCGGCGTGCTGGAGCTGGCCGTCGTCGCCACCCTGGTGGTCGCGGCCCGCCTTGCCGCCAGTCCGGAGACCGGGCGTCGTCCGGTCGGGAAGTTCGTTGCCCTGCTGTTCGCCGGTGCGCTCGTGGTGTCCGCGCTGACGACGCCGGCGCTGGCAGCGACGCCGTCCGGCGGGCAGGCGCACGGTCACGGCGAGAGCCGCTAGGTCGGGCGCCTGCGGGCAGGACTCCTCGCGCCGAGATCGCCCCCTGGTGCAACCGGACGTCAGGCTCGAGGGTCATGCCTACCAGGGAGTCGCGGACGAGCCGCGCCGCCACCGGACCAGGAGACCATCGTGCTGCCGAACCCCCGACGCGCCCTCACCCTCGCCGGCCTGGCGCTGGTCACCGCCCTCGTACCTGTGGCCGGCAACGCGGCGCCGGCCGCCGCGGCCGGCACGCCGAGTGCCATGTCCGTGGTCCGCGGGATGGCCGACGCGGGGGTCCGGCTCACCCAGCGGCGTGCCGAGGGCCCCGACGCCGTCGTCGCCGACGGCCTCTGCACGCACCTCGCCGAGGGTGGCTGCGTGCGGGCGGTCATCACCAAGGACGCCGACCTGATGCTCTTCGACACCGCGCGGCACGCCGCGGACTTCGCCGGCTGCGGCGACGACCGGTCCACCCGGCTCGGCCGGCTCACCGTGTCCTTCGGCGCCCCGCTGCGCGTCGCCGAGTCCCGGCATGCGCGCTATGTCGAGGTCGTGCGCCGCTTCCGCGCCCACCACCCGGCGGCGAAGAACGACCTGGCCCGCATCCAGCAGGCCCTGATGCGCCACGGCCAGCCCATGCGGGACGCGCACGCGGAAGAGGCCGAGACCCGCCCGGGTCTCGCCACGGGCATCCCGGGCGCGGTCGACATGGCCTCGACCCGGCAGGTCGACGTCCTCGTGTTCGGCACCCGGCAGGCCGCCCAGGAGTACGCCGGTGCCGCCGACGACCAGGTCTACCGCCGGGGCCGGGTGGTGCTCTCCTTCGGCAACCCGGCGCTGCTGGGGGGCGGTCGGCAGGCTGCTTACGCCGCGGCCCTGCGACACGCGACGGCGACTCCCGGCCAGGCGTTCGCCTCAGGCCGGTCGGCCCCCGTCGCCCGCGGCCCGGTGACGTCCCCGGCCGGCACCGGCTGCGGCGGCTGAGCCGTAGCGCGGCTCCCTGAGGGTCAGGGGGTCGGGTCGGTGCCTTCCGTGCCGTCGGTGCCGTCGGTGCCTTCGGTGCCGTTCGCGGGGTGTAGCTCGACCAGGTCGAGATCGACCTCGTCGCCGAACGGCGGGGCCACCTCGACCGGGGACGGCAGCTCGGCCACCTCGGAGTGCGCGCCGCAGCCGTGGTCGTAGGACACGACCCGGCCGTCGCTCGGCGACATCGCGTTGGCGCAGACCCCGAAGACCCGGCGCAGGGAGCCGCCGAGGGCCAGCAGGAAGCCGCAGGTCGAGCACTGCGCCGGCGCGGCCTCGGCGAGGGCGGCGGTCGGTCCGTTGTCGCCGGCGTACCAGCGGTCGACGGCCTCGTCGCGTCCGATCGGCGAGAGCACGCGGACCCGGCCGAGGCCGAGCTCCCAGACCGCGACCCGGTCGGCGTCGTCGTCGGCGGGGCTGGCGTCAGGGTCGGCGGGCGCGCGGCCGGCCTGACCGGTGGACTGGTAGCCCGGCTCGAGGCGGACGTCGTCGGGGTCGCTGGCGAGCAGGTCGCCGACACCGAGGTCGCCGGGGGCGAGCCGCTCGGACCACGGCAGCCAGTCCTGGGCGAGCATCGCGTCGTCGCCCGGCAGGAGCACCGCCTCGCAGACGGTGACGGTGCGGCCGCGCGGGACCCGGGCCACGGTGACGGCCCACTGCCAGCCGCGGTACGCCGGGTCGGCGCACTCGAAGCGGTGGGTCGCGAGCCGCTCGTCCTCGAGGTCGACAGCGACGTGCTCGCCGACATGCTCCGGACGGGATGCGATCTCGACAGCCGCCGCGCGGGCCTCCTCGACGGCGCCCGTGAGGACGGCGTCGGTGGCGGGACGGCGGGTGGTGGCAGTGGTCACGGTCACCGATCCTCCCATCCCGGCCGGTGTGCCGCGAACCAGCGACGACGCGAACGAGCAGACTGGCCGGCAGCGCCGGTGGGACGGGCAGGATGGAGGGGTGGTGGAGACGCGGAGGGAGAGGTTCACGCGGGTGTCCCGCGGCGCCGCGGGGCGCAGCCGGGGGGCCGCCCGCCTGACCCGGTCCGGCGCGGTCCGGACCGCGCGAGGTATCCGTCGCCTGACCCACGCGAAGGGCGCCGGCGAGTCCGGGCTCGGCCGCCTCATCGAGCTGCACGGTGTGAACACGGCAGGCGACGCGATGGTCGCCGTCGCGCTGGCCAACACCCTGTTCTTCTCCGTGCCCACCGGCGAGGCGCGTGGACGGGTCGCGCTCTACCTGCTCGTCACGATGGCGCCGTTCGCGGTGCTGGCCCCGGTCATCGGACCGCTGCTCGACCGGTTCCGGCACGGCCGGCGCTACGCCATCGCCACCACGATGCTGATCCGCTGCTTCGCCGTCTGGGTGCTCGCCGGCGCCGTGGGGAGCAACGGGCTGGCGCTGTACCCGGCCGCCTTCGCGGTCCTGGCGGCGTCCAAGGCCTACGGGGTGAGCCGCTCGGCCACGGTGCCCCGCCTGCTGCCGAAGGGCGGCACCCTGGTCGCCGCCAACTCCCGCATCTCGATGGCCGGCATCGTGGCTGGCATCCTCGGGGCCGGTCTGGCCGGCCTGCTGACGCTGATCGGGCCGGAGTGGTCGCTGCGTGCCACCTTCCTGCTGTTCGGCGCCGGGGTCGTCGTCGCGCTCAGGCTGCCCGCGCAGGTGGACTCCACGGTCGGCGAGACCCGCACGACGCTCTCCCTGGACGAGACCGGACCGATCCCCCGCCGGGCCACGGTGGGGAGCTCGGTGGTGATCGCGCTGCGGGCCAACGGCGCCCTGCGCGCCTTCTCCGGCTTCCTCACCATGTTCCTGGCCTTCCTGCTGCGCGAGCACCCGATCGGGGGGCTGGGCGCCACCACCGCGCTCGGGCTGGTGGTCGCCTCGGCGGCCGTCGGCAGCGCGACGGGCACCGCGATCGGCTCCCAGCTGCGCACCAAGGCACCGACCACCGTGATCGTGATCGTGCTGGGCGTGGTGACCGTCGCAGCCCTGTCCGGGGCCCTGGTCTACGGCGTTGTCACCGTGGTCGCCGTGGCACTGGCCGCCGGCCTGGCGCAGTCCCTCGGCAAGCTGTCGCTGGACGCGGTCATCCAGCGGGACGTGGCCGAGGCGGTGCGCACCTCGGCGTTCGCCCGGTCCGAGACCCTGCTGCAGCTGTCCTGGGTCGTCGGCGGGGGGATCGGTGTAGCACTGCCCCTCGACGGGCAGGTGGGGCTGGGGATCGCCGCCGCCGGCCTGGCGGGCATGCTGGTCGTCACCCTGCGGTCCGCCGCAGCACGCCGTCGATCGGGAGGACGCTGACCATGACCGTCCAGGGGTCGCCCCACCAGATGGAACGCCGCCGCCTCGGCCGACTCGGCCACGAGAGCTCGGTCCTCATCTACGGCGCAGCCGCCCTCGGCGAGGTGACGCAGGACGTCGCCGACGCCTCGGTGCAGGAGGCCCTCGACGCCGGCATCAACCACCTCGACGTGGCCGCCAGCTACGGCGAGGCCGAGCTGCGCCTCGGCCCCTGGATGCCCCGGATCCGCGACGACGTCTTCCTCGCCACCAAGACCGGCGACCGTGACGCGGACGGCGCCTGGGCGTCGATCAACCGCTCGCTGGACCGGTTGCAGACCGACCACGTCGACCTCATCCAGCTGCACGCCGTCGGCGACCTCGACGAGCTCGACAAGGTCACGGGCAAGGGCGGCGCACTCGAGGCGGCGCTCCGGGCCGTCGACGAGGGCCTCGCCGGCGCCGTCGGCATCACCGGCCACGGCGACGACGCGCCGGCCACCCACCTCGCGGCGCTGCGGCGGCACCCGTTCGCGACGGTGCTCAGCCCCATGAACGTCGCGCTGCACCGCGATGCCGCCTTCCGCGCGGCGTACGAGGAGCTCGCCGACGAGGTCGCCCGGCAGGACGCCGCCCTGATGCTCATCAAGACCGTCGCCCGGCAGAACTGGCCGGCACCGCCCGGCGGGCGCTCCACCGCGGAAGGGCACCGGTTCAGCACCTGGTACGAGCCGTGGGACGACCAGCGCACCATCACCGCCGCGGTCTCGTGGGCCCTGTCGCTGCCTGGTGTCACAGGGCTGGCCACCCCCGGCGACGTGCGGCTGCTCGGCATGGTCGTCGAGGCGGAGCAGCACCGGGTCGACCCCGCCGAGGGCGCCGCGACCCTGGGCACGGAGCCCGCGTACTCCTCGCCGTTCGAGGACATGCCGATCTGACCCGTCGGCGTGGACGTCATCGGACCGTAAGACGTCGGACCCGTCGAGGGGCCTCCGGGTCGGGTTGACTGGGACGACACCGACGATCCGGGGAGACCGCGTGCGGCAGAGGACATCGACGGCCGCGTGCCGGCCGGCGCGGCTGCTCGCGCTGGCTGCCCTGGCTGCGGCCGGGCTCCTGATCGCCGCATGCGGGAGCAGCGCCACGGAGGACGCCGCCGGAACCCGGCCGCAGGCGGGCACCACCACCGCCTCCCCCGCCCCGGAGGCAGCCGGGGCGGCCACCTCCAGCCCGGGCGAGAGCGCCGTCGCCGACAGGGCGGGCGCCGGTCGCTACGTCGACTACGAGCGGTACGCCGCCGACCCGTCGGCCTATGCCTCCGGGCGCGTCGTGCTCTTCTTCCATGCCACGTGGTGCCACGACTGCCAGACCACCGACGACAACCTCCGGTCCGACCCGGACTCCCTCCCCGCTGACCTGACCGTCGTCCAGGTCGACTACGACCACTCCACGGACCTCAAGAAGGAGTACGGCGTCACCCAGCAGTGGACGTTCGTCTCGGTCGACGCCGACGGCACCAAGCTCAAGGCGTTCACCGGCACCTACACCGGTGCCGAGATCGCCGACAAGGCCGTCTGAGGCCGCCGCGTGCTGGTGGTGCTGGGCGCCGTGGCCGCAGGTGCGCTGACGACGCTGGCACCCTGCGTGCTGCCGGTGCTGCCGGTGGTCGTCGGCGGGTCGCTCGCACCGCCGCCGACCGACCCCGACGTCCGCCGCGACACCGCCGTCCTGACCGCCGCGCCGGCGACGACCGTGCTGTCACCGCTGGCGAGGGCGGTCACCATCACCGTGTCGCTCGGCGTCTCCGTCATCGTCTTCACACTGGCCCTCAAGGTGACCACTGCCCTGATCGACGTGCCGCGCCTGGTCTGGCAGCTGACCAGCGGCCTGCTGCTCATCGGGCTCGGCCTCACCTCGCTGACCCCCCGGCTCTGGGAGCGGGCCGCGTGGCGCCTCCAGTCGCGGGCCGCCACGGGGCTGGTCGCGGCCCGCGGGCGCGGCGGTCGCACCGGGGCGGTACTGACGGGCGCCGCGCTCGGCCCGGTGTTCTCCTCGTGCAGCCCGCTGTACGCCTACCTCGTCGTCACCGCGTTCCCGGCGAGCTTCGGCCGGGCCTCGGTGCTGCTCGCCGCCTACGTCGTCGGCCTCTGCGCCACCTTGCTCGCCATCGCCCTGCTCGGGCAGCGGGCCGTGCGCCGGGCCCGGTGGGCGGCCGATCCGCACGGAGCGTTCCGCCGCGGCCTCGGTGTGGTCTTCGTCCTGGTCGGCCTGGTGGTCCTCACGGGCACCGACCGCACCGCGCAGACGTGGATCCTCGAGCACTCGCCGGTGTCGCCGTGGAATGTGGACCGCCACTTCATCCCCGACGACACCTGACCGCACGACGACCGGACGTCACCTTCAGGACGGACGGCCCGGCGGCGTCAGAGGTCGATACGCATGACCGCCCGGCGCGGGGAGGGTCGGGCGACCTCGGTGAACCCGGCCGCGGCGAACAGGCTGGGGACGCCCACCCGGACCTCGTCGGTGGTGATGCGGCCACCGGTGCGACTGATCAGCGGGTACCCCTCGAGGGCGCGGGCACCCCGGTCACGGGCATGGTCGACGGCCGCGCGGGCCAGCGCGCGCGCAACGCCGCGCCGGCGGTAGCCGCGCCGGGTGAGGAAGCAGGTCAGCGCCCAGACGCCGTCATCGTCCATGTCCTCGTCCCTGCCGCGCCAGGTGAGTACGGTCCCCCGCAACCGTGGGTAGGCGGTGCGCGGCTCGACGGCGCACCAGCCGACCGGCTCGGCGTCGGCATAGGCGACCAGCCCGCTGGTGGAGCGGGCGCGCGGCCGGCCGCACGCGGTCTGCTCGCGGAACCGCTCGGCGAGGTCCTCGACCAGGGTCGAGCGCCACTCCATGTCGCTCATCTTGAACCGCTGGCACTGGCACCCCGACGGGTACGCGGTGCCGAGGACTGTCTGCAGGTCGTCCCAGGACGCCTCGTTGGCCGGCCCCACGGTGAGCTCGTCGGCGGTCAACGACGGGTCGGCGGGCACGGCGGCACTGTACGACCGGTAGCGGACGGTCCACGTCCGGAACACAGCACCGGTTCACCCCTACGGTGGCGATGAGCTGGATGCCTTGGGGCCACGTGGCGCGCGCCGGTAGCGGCACCTACCGTTGGACGCCACGCCGCGCGCCCCTCCAGTGATCCACAGGGGATCGACAGCATTTTCTCCAACAGATCCGCTGTGGATCATGCGCCGTCGGAACGAGGAGTAGTGCCGGGTCAGATCGCTCGGGAGCGGCACCTACCCGCTGCGGGGGCCGTGCTGCTAGCTAGCGTTGGCGTGTGAACGCTTCCCCACCCGATGGTTCCGAAGAGTTGGTCCTGGACGGCGGGAATGGGGGCGGAGCGGTGCGGGTGGGCGACACGATCCGCAAGCCCTTGGGTTCCTGGTCCGCATCCGTCGACCAGTTGCTGGGGCATCTCGCAGACGCTGGGTTCAGAGGAGCGCCACGCCCCCTTGGTCGGGATCCTGACGGCAGGCAGATCTTGTCCATGCTGCCCGGTGAGACCGTAGGCAGCAGGAAGCCGTGGCCTCACTGGGCTCACGACGACACGACCTTGGATCAGGTCGGCGACTGGTTGCGGGACTACCACCGGGCGGTAGGGGACTTCTCGCCCGACCCGTCGTCGACCTGGCGCAGCGGCGGCTCGTGGTCACCCGGTCTGGTTATCGGCCACAACGACGCGGCCCCCTACAACGCAGCATGGCAGGACGGGCGGCTGCAAGGGTTCTTCGACTGGGACTTCGCCGGACCCGTCACACCGGAGTCCGATCTTGCATTCTGCTGCATGGCCTGGGTGCCGTTGCACGCTCGCCAGGTGGCGGAGGCCGAAGGCTTCCGAGACTTCGCCAGGCGTCCTCAACGACTACGAAGACTTCTCGCTGCGTACGGCTGGGAGGGTGCCGTCGAGGATCTGCGGCGGGTCATGGTGGAAGTGGTTGTTCGTCACATCCGCGATGTCGAAGCGCTCGCCGCTGACGGGGATCCAGCCTTCCAGCGATTGGTCCGGGACGGCGTGTTGGACTCACTCCAGTTGGCACTCTCGGAAGTTGAGTCGGTCGAGTTGTAGCCGTCGGCGTCCTCATCGTTGATCCAGTCTCGCACCTAGGGCAGCAGCCGGCCCTCACGAAATTGGTGAAGCTCGTCCGCCATGTCCCCCAGCACCCGCCGCTGGTAGTCATCCATCCGCGCATGGTGCCGGGTCAGTTCGCTCGGGAGGCACGTCGCTCGGTTTCGGCTCGGCACGGCCAGCTTCCGCTGACACACTCTGACTCATGAAGGGGGCTGGAGCACTACTGACGCTGGGCACTTATGCGCGGCTACTTGGTGAAGACCCGCTCGACTTCGCGTCCTGTCTCCGCGTCGAGCAGCACACGCCAGCAAGACACGAGTGGGCAGTGACCGTGTCTCCATCGACCTCAACCTTGACCCACGAATCTTGGTTGTCGGGCGGCGGTACCGCCCACACAACCTCGCCGCTCGGGCGAACCCGGCGGAGCGATGGTCGCGGCGTGTTTGCTCTGGGTTCGGAGAACAGAAGCCCGTCGTGCGACCCTGGCAGGCTCACGTTCGACTCGACAGGCACCCGCGCATAATGCCGGGCCTCGCTCGGTCCGGCTAGCCGCCGAGCCGGCGCTCGGTAGCGGCACATCTGTGCGATGGCGTTCCCGCGCGAGGGATCCCTACGCTCCGGCGAAGTCGAAGCTCCTGATGACCGGCTCGAACGCGAAAGTGTCCGCGTCCGCCGTTACGTCGGACGCCTCAAGAATGAGGTTGGACTTGCCGTTAGCCAGGACATAGAGGCGCGTCCGCAATCCGGGCACCTGCGCGTGCTCAACAGTGGCCGGCCCCGCTCCAATGAACAGCGGAACGATCGTCAAGCCGCCCTCGACCGCGCAACCCGCCGTGGTTCCGGGAGCCAGGCGAATGTCCATGACCAGGCCATGCAGGCCCCCCACCGAGACGTTGTGCGGTGTCGACGTGTCGAGACCCGGACGTTGTTGCAGCGCCGTCGCGATCGCTTTCGGTCGGAGCCCAACGCCAGGCATCGCGGCTGACTCACAATCTGCCGCAGCGACCGTGGCGCCGCTATAGACACCGAGATAGTCAGCCGCCCCGGCATCCACGCCGCTGAGGTCGCGACCTGGCGGGAGAAGGAGGAAGTTTCCCGGGAGATCCTCCATGTTCGCCCAACCTGCTGGAACGGTGTAGGCCAGCTGTGGTTCAAAGACCTCCGTGTGGTATCTCCCGGCGGCCAAGTTGCCTCGGCATTTGCCGCCGTCCGAGTTCGGGCATGCCGCGGCGGCCGCTTCTGGAGAATCTGTCTCGGATCTGCTGGGCTTCGCCGAGCCACTCGGTTGCTGGCCCACCGACGCGCCGGAATCACCAGAGCAGGAAGTGAGCGTGAGCGCCATCACTGTGGCCATCGCTGCACGCCGCCAACCGCCCACGTCAGCCCACCGTCCTGTCGTGGGTGAGACGGTACCGCTCGGTGATCGAATCCGTGCGACAGAGGTATTGATCTCGCTACCCCGCCTCCTCGGCCCTACGACGACTGCGCGAGTGCCGGGTCAGAACCGCTCGGGAGCGGCACCTCAAGTGCTCGGGCACGGCACCAACGTGGCGCACGCCGTGGGCAGCCGGTTCGCGGGCGCACCATCAGAGCCGCCGGGCACGGGGTTTACGGTGCGTGGGTGCCTGATGCCGTGGAGAATGGCGGTCGCGTCCTGTCGGTGAACCTGGCCCACGTGCGGCCGAACCCGTACAAGAGCGCCAGCGAGACCGGCATCGACAAGCGGCCGGTCGACGGGCCGGTGCTGGTGCGGGCGCCCGGGTCGATGCGCGACGGCGAGGGCAGCGGGCTCGTCGGGGACTTCATCGGCGACCGGTCCGCGCACGGTGGCGACGAGCAGGCCGTCTACGCCTACGCACGCGAGGACCTCGACCGTTGGGGGCAGCAGCTCGGCCGGGACCTGACTTCGGGATCGTTCGGCGAGAACCTGACGACCGTCGGGCTCGACGTGAACGGCGCTCTGATCGGCGAGAGGTGGCGCATCGGTATCGACCTCGAGCTCGAGGTGACCGGTCCTCGCGTACCGTGCGCCACCTTCCGCGGCTGGATCGACCGTCAGGGCTGGCTACGCGAGTTCACGGTGGCCGCGGTCCCCGGCACCTACCTGCGCGTGGTGACGCCGGGCGCCGTGCAGGCGGGGGACGTCGTGGTGGTCTCCCATCGACCGACCTCCGCGGCGACGGTCGCCGACACCTTCCGCGACGAGATGGGGCTCGCGTCCACCGACCCTGCCTGAGGGGGTGTCCCCATTCGCCAGGCCACCGGCTGCTGTCGAGTGAACAGGTAGGCACCTACCGCGCGCCCGTCCAGTGATCCACAGGGGATCGATGGCAGTTTGTCCAACAGATCCGCCGTGGATCATGCACCGTCGGAACGACGTGGCCGGAGAGGGGCGGACGACCTACCGTGCCGTGGGTGCGCACCCCACCGGCCGACCTCGGGACCGACGAGCTGGCCGGACACCTGCGCCGGCACTGGGCACTCGACAGCACCGGGCTGGCCTACGCGCCGGTGGGGTTCGGCAGCCACCACTGGTGGCTGACCACGGGCGAGGGAGCTCGGTACTTCGTGACCGTCGACGACGTCGCCGACGACAGCGCCCTGCGCGCGGCGATGGCCACCGCCCGCGCCCTGCGCGACGAGGCAGGTCTGGCGTTCGTCGTCGCCCCCCGGCCGGGCCAGGACGGCCAGGCGGTGCAGCGGCTGGCCGGCCGATGGTCGGTCGCGGTCTTCCCGGCGATCGACGGCACCGGCTGGCCGAGTGCCGCCGAGCAGACCCCGGAGGAGCGCGGATCGCTCGTCGACCTGCTCGGCCGGCTGCACCTCGCGACGCCGTACGTCGCGGCGACCGCGCGCGCCGACGAGCTCGCGGTGGACGGTCGAGGCGCGCTCGAGGAGGCCATGGCCCGGCTCACGGAGCGGTGGGCGGGGGGGCCGTTCTCCGAGCCGGCCCGCGCCCTGGTCGCCGAGTACGCCGACGACGTACGCCGCCGGCTGGCGACGCACGACGACGGGGCGGCCGGCATCCGCGCGCGCGACGAGCCGTGGGTGGTCACGCACGGCGAGCCGAAGCCCGACAACTGGCTGGCGACCACCACCGGTCCGCTGCTGGTCGACTGGGACACCGCTCTGCTCGCACCTGCGGCCCGCGACCTGTGGCTGGTCGAGTCGGGGACGGGGTCCGAGCTGCGCCGCTACACCGAGGTCACCGGACGCACCGTGCTGGTGGACGACCTGGGCTACTACCGGTTGCGCTGGGCACTGGTCGACGTCGCCCAGTACGTCGCGTGGTTCCGTGGCCCGCACGAGCGCACGGCGGACAGCGAGCTGGGCTGGTCGTCCCTCGTCGACACGCTCGCGGAGCTGCGTCCGGATCATTGACCCGGGCGGACGCCGACCTCCTCGAGCCGGGTGAGCATCTCGGCGGGATCGGCGTAGACCCGGTAGGCACCGGCGCGCTCCAGCTCCTCGCGTCCGTAGCCGCCGGACAACAGCCCGATCGCCAGGGACCCGGCGCGCTGCGCGGCCAGCAGGTCCCACACGCTGTCCCCGACGACGAAGCAGTGCCGCGGGTCGATGCCCAGCAGCTTGGCCGCCGCGAGGAACAGGTGGGGGTCGGGCTTCGCCCGCTCGACGAGATCGCGGGTGACGACGGGGACGTCGTCGGGGAGGTCGAGCAGTGCGAGCGCCGAGCCGGCGGTCTGCCGTGCACCGCTGGTGGCGATCGCGAACGGCACCTCGCGCTCGTGCAGGTACCCGAGCAGCTCGCGGGCCCCGGGGAGCGGGACCACGGAGTCCTTCCGCTGGAGGTACGCCGCCGCGTGGCCGGCCTTGAGCCGCTCGGCCAGCTCGTCGTCGAGGACGAAGCCGGTCTCGCGCCGGAGGGCGTCGAGGAACAGCCCGCCGCTCATGCCGATACGACGGTGGATGCGCCACACCGACAGCGGGATGCCGCACTCGGCCAGCGCCTCCTGCCACGAGATGACGTGCTGGTAGACCGAGTCGACCAGCGTGCCGTCCAGGTCGAAGAGCAGCGCCGGCTGCTGCACCTCGATGCCGAGCTCCGCGCTCATGAGCCGTCCCCTCCGCTGGCGAGCTCCCGCCCGCGGTCGCGAGCGGCCTCCAGCGCCGACAGCATCGCCGCGCGCACCCCGTGGTTCTCCAGCTCGCGGATCGCGTTGATCGTCGTGCCCGCCGGCGAGGTCACAGCCTCGCGCAGTATCACCGGGTGCTGGCCGGAGTCGCGCAGCATCACCGCCGAGCCGATGGCCGTCTGCACGATCAGGTCGTGGGCGACCTGGCGTGGCAGCCCCAGGAGGATGCCGGCGTCGGTCATGGCCTCGACCAGGTAGAAGAAGTACGCCGGCCCGCTGCCCGACAGCGCGGTGACCGCGTCCTGCTGCGACTCGGGGACCCGGATCGTGCGGCCCACCGGCGAGAAGATCGCCTCGGTCCGCACCAGGTGCTCCTCCGCGGCGTGGGCGCCGGCGGAGATCGCACTCATCGCCTCGTCGACGAGCACGGGGGTGTTGGACATGACGCGGACGACCGGGGTGCCGGCCGTCAGCCGCGACTCGAGGAAGGAGGTGGTGATGCCGGCCGCCGCCGACACGACCAGCCGGCCGGGCGGGGTGTGCGGCGCCACCTCGTCGAGCAGCGCACCCATGTCCTGCGGCTTCACGGTGAGGATGAGGGTGTCGGCCCGGGCTGCCGCCTCGGCGGAGGACACGACCTCGACGCCGTGCCGCTCGCGCAGTGCCGCTGCCCGCTCGGGACGGCGGGCGGAGACCAGCATGTCCGCGACCGGCGTGCCGCTGCGGAGCATCCCGGAGAGAAGCGCCTCGCCCATCTTGCCCGCGCCGAGGACGGCGACCCGCTGTCCTGCTGCAGCCTCCATCGGTGCGCCTCCCTGCGGTCGGTCTACCCCTTGGTCAGCACCGAGCGTAGGAACAGCGCGAGGTTCGCGGGCTTCTCGGCCATCCTTCGGACGAGGTAGCCGTACCACTCGTCGCCGTAGGGGATGTAGACCCGCATCCGCTGCCCGGTCGCCACGATGCGCTCCTGCTCGTGCGGGCGGACGCCGTAGAGCATCTGGAACTCGTAGCTGTCCTTCGCGCGATCGTACCGGCGGGCCAGGTCCTCACCGATCGCGACCAGCCGTGGGTCGTGGGTGGCGAGCATCGGGTAGCCGTGGCCCGCCATGAGCACCTTGGCCGCCCGGACGTAGGCGCGGTCGACGTCGCGCTTGCCCTGGAAGGCCACCGACTCCGGCTCCTTGTACGCGCCCTTGCACAGCCGGACCCGCGACCCGGCGTGGGCGAGGTCCGCACAGTCGGCCTCGGTCCGGTGCAGGTAGGCCTGCAGCACGGCACCGGTACCGGGGAAGTCCTGCCGCAGCTCGCGCAGGATGCCCAGCGTCGAGTCGGTGGTGGTGTGGTCCTCCATGTCGAGCGTGACCGTCGTGCCGGCCGCCGTCGCCACCTCGCAGATCGCCCGGGCGTTCTCGAGGGCGACCTTCTCGCCGTCACCGGGGAGCGCCTGGCCCACGGCGGACAGCTTGACCGAGACCTCGGCGCCACCGGTGAGCCCGTCACGGTCGAGCAGGTCCAGCAGCCGGAGGTAGGCCTCCTTGGTCGCGGTCGCCTGCGCGAGGTCGGTCGTGTCCTCGCCGAGGTGGTCCAGCGAGACCAGCAGGCCCTTGTCAGCCAGCGTGTGGGTCGCCTCGACGGCGTCCTCGGCGGTGGTGCCCGGCACGTACCGGGCGACCACCGAGCGCGAGCCGGGGGCGGTCTCCACCAGGTGCCGGATCCGCCGGCTGCGGGACATCGACAGCAGCACACGCCGCAGCAACGGACATACCTCCTCGACCCGGCACGACCGCGTCGTCGTGCGCCGGCTCAGGCTAACGCCGTGGGCACACACTCCTGCCCAGGCGGGGTCTGCCGCGGTGCGCCCATGTTTCACGCGGATCCTTGCGGGCACCACGTGCGACGTCCTCTGCGACCGCTCCTGGCCGCAGCACGCAGCACGGGAGGCCAGTATGAGCGGGGTCCAGACCGGCAGCATCAAGACGAACATCCCGGCCCGGATGGACCGGTTGCCCTGGGCCAGGTGGCACTGGCTCGTCGTCATCGGCCTCGGCACGGTGTGGATCCTCGACGGGCTCGAGGTCACCATCGTCGGCTCGATCGCCGGCCGGCTGACGGAGAAGGGCAGCGGCCTCGCCATCACCGAGAGCCAGATCGGCATCGCGGCCGGCGTGTACGTCGCCGGCGCCTGCCTGGGTGCCCTGTTCTTCGGCTACCTCACCGACCGGCTCGGCCGGAAGCGGCTCTTCATGGTGACCCTCGCGCTGTACCTGGTCGCCACGGTGCTGACCGCCTTCTCGATGAACCCGATGTGGTTCTTCGTCTGCCGCTTCTTCACGGGAGCCGGCGTCGGCGGTGAGTACGCCGCGATCAACTCGGCGATCGACGAGCTGATCCCGGCGCGGGTCCGTGGCCGTGTCGACCTCATCATCAACGGCTCGTTCTGGCTCGGCACCGCGCTCGGCGCCGCACTGTCGGTGTTCCTGCTCAACGAGAACTTCTTCGCGAAGGACCTCGGCTGGCGGATCGCCTTCGGCCTCGGCGCCGTCCTCGGGATCGGGATCCTGTTCGTCCGCAAGAACGTCCCCGAGAGCCCCCGCTGGATGTTCATCCACGGCAAGGAGAAGGGTGCCGAGCGCATCGTCCGCGACATCGAGGGCCAGGTCGAGGAGTCGACCGACGAGAAGCTTCCGGCGGCCGACGACAGCGACGACTACCTCACCGTCCGGCAGCGGAAGACCATCGGCTTCGCCGAGATCGCGAAGACCGCGTGGAAGCTCTACCCCAAGCGCTTCGTGCTCGGCCTGTCGCTGTTCATCGGGCAGGCGTTCCTCTACAACGCGGTGTTCTTCACCTTCGCCCTGGTGCTCATCAAGATCATGAAGGTCAGCGACTCGACCGCGCCGTGGTACCTCATCCCGCTGGCGATCGGCAACTTCGCCGGCCCGCTCCTGCTCGGCAAGTTCTTCGACACGGTCGGCCGGCGCATCATGATCGCGGGCACCTACATCGTGTCCGGGCCTGGTGCTCGTCCTGACGGGCGTGCTGTTCCACAACGGCTCGTTGTCGGCGTCCACCCTGACCCTCATGTGGTGCGTCGTGTTCTTCTTCGCCTCGGCCGGCGCCAGCTCGGCGTACCTCACGGTGTCGGAGATCTTCCCGATGGAGACCCGCGCGATGGCCATCGCGTTCTTCTACGCCGTGGGCACCGGGCTCGGCGGCATCGTCGGGCCGATCCTGTTCGGCAAGTTCATCGAGCAGGGCAGGGACCAGGTCATCAACGGCTACTACCTCGGCGCCGGCCTCATGATCGCCGCCGGCATCGTCGCGGCCTTCCTGGCCGTCGACGCCGAAGGACGGTCGCTCGAGGACATCGCAGAGCCGCTCACGGCCCAGGACGCCGAGGCGTCAGGTGCCGACCACCGCGGCGACTACGACAGGGACGAGGTCGACCTGCGGGACGGCGACCGGGAGACGGTCTCGTCAGGCCCCGCGGCCAGCTCGATGCGCCGCTACCACTGAGCGCACGACGTCAGGTGGTCCGCCGGCGCAGGGTGGCCGCACCCAGCGCGAGCGCCAGCGCGACCGAGAGGACGACGACGCCGAGGTCGACCCACGTGCCGGTGGCGACCTCGGCGTTCGTCGTCACGTCGCCCAGCGCGTCCACGGCGTAGGACAACGGCAGGACCGACGAGACCCCGTGCAGCACGTCGGGCATCTGGTCCCGCGGCACCAGCAGCCCGCAGAGCAGGAACTGCGGCAGCACGAACGCCGGCATGAACTGCACAGCCTGGAACTCCGAGCTCGCGAAGGCGCTCACGAACAAGCCGAGCGCCGTGCCGAGCAGGGCGTCGGCCAGGGCGACGACGACCAGCAGCCACGAGGGGCCGGCCACGTCCAGCCCGAACCAGGTGAGGGACAGCGCGCTCACGAGTCCTGCCTGGACCACCGCGACGGCCCCGAAGGCGAGGGCGTAGCCGACGAGCAGGTCCAGCCGGCCGAGCGGCATCGTCAGCAGGCGCTCCAGCGTCCCCGAGGTGCGCTCGCGCAGCGTGGCGATGCTGGTGACGAGGAACATCACGACGAACGGGAACACCCCGAGCAGCGGGGCACCGATGCGGTCGAAGGTCGGGCTGCCCTCGAAGACCCAGGCGAGCAGCCCCACCAGCGCGCACGGCACGACGAGCATCAGCGCGATGGTGCGTGGGTCGTGCCGCAGCTGGCGGAGGACGCGGCCGGCGGTGGCGAGGGTACGGCTGAGGCTCATGACGGGCTCCCGGTGGTGATCTGGGTCGTGCTGCCGGCGGGGTCGGGTGCGGCAGCGTCGACGAGGGCGAGGAACGCCGCCTCGACGTCTGCGGCACCGGTGCGGTCGAGCAGCCCCCGCTCCGTGTCGTCGGCGAGCAGTGCGCCTTCACGCATGAGCAGCAGGCGGTCGCAGCGGGTGGCCTCGTCCATGACGTGGCTGCTGACGAGCAGCGTCGTGCCGCGCTCGGCCAGGGTGCGGAAGAGGTCCCAGAGGTCGCGGCGCAGCACCGGGTCCAGGCCCACGGTCGGCTCGTCCAGGACGAGCAGCTCGGGCTCCCCGAGCAGGGCGGCCGCCAGGGACACCCGGGCCTCCTGGCCGCCGGACAGCCGGCCCACCACGGCGTCGGCGTGGCTGGTCAGCCCGACCTCGCCGATGACCCGGTCGACGTCGGTACGCGGCGCGCCCAGGACGGCGGCGAAGTAGCGCAGGTTCTCGCGGACGGTGAGATCGGCGTAGACGGACGGCGCCTGCGTGACGTAGCCGACGCGGCGGCGCAGCGGAGCCGTCCCCGCGGGCTCCCCGAGCACCGTCACCCGGCCGCCCGCGACCACCTGGACGCCGACCACCGAGCGCATGAGGGTCGACTTGCCGCAGCCGCTCGGGCCGAGCAGGCCGGTCACGCTGCCGCGGGCCACCTCGAGGGAGACGCCGTCGAGCACCACCCGGCCACCGCGGACGACGCGGAGCCGGTCCAGCACGATCGCCGGCGTGCCCTGCACGTAATTCATCATATGATGAATATGCCTCGGGACGAGCCCCTCGTCAACCCCTCACGGGCAGCGGGTCAGCCCAGCAGGTGGTGCTGCACGACGGGGGCTATCAGGGCCACGACGTCCTCGACCGGCGCCGACGCCAGCGGCTCGATCCGGACCACGTGCCGGAGCATGACCACGCCGATCATCTGGGCGGCCGCGGCCTGGACCCGCACCGGGTCGTCCTGCCCGACGGCGACGGCCACCCGGCTCAGAAGGGCCGACCCGACGAACTCCCGCAACGTCGCCGCGCCCTGCTCGCCGGTCAGCGCGGAGCGCAGCAGGCCGAGCATCGGCGTGCGGAACCCCGGCTGCTCCCACACCGAGAGGAACAGCCGCACCAGCCGCTCACCCGTGCCGGCCGGGTCACCGGCGAGCACCTGCGGCAGCTGCTCCGCGGGGTCGAACGGCAGCTCCATGGCGGCGACGAAGACCTGCTCCTTCGTCCCGAAGTAGTGGTGCACCAGGGCCGGGTCGACGCCCGCGGTGCGCGCGATGCCCCGGACGCTGGCCCCGGTGTAGCCACGCTCCGCGAAGTGCTCGCGGGCTGCGTCGAGGATCGCCGTCCGCCGGTCGCCGCCGTCGGCCGGCCGGCCCGGGCCGCGCCGCGCCGCGGTCCCGGTCATCGGCGGGCCATCACGGCGTACGTCGAGAACGGCTCGTCGACGTAGCCGTCAGGGTGCTCGGCGGCGAGCGCGTCGACCTCCGCGGCGACCACGTCGGCAGCCCGGTCGCCGAGCGCGAAGACGTAGGACTTCGTCATGATGTTGCGGCCGAAGTCGACCAGCGACATCCGCCGGGACCAGGGCACCTCGACGGTGGCGACGTGCCGGGACCACGGCGGCTCACTGAGCTTGCTGGCCACCCACGACTCGTCGGCATGGCCCTGCCACCCGCAGGCGGCGAACAGCCGCTGCTGGTGCCTCGCGAACCACGGCACCGACGTGTCGTGACGGTTCCACCAGGCGGCGAACACCGCGCCGGGCTTGAGCACGCGGAACGCCTCGGCCAGCGCGCGGTCGGGGTCGGTCCAGTGGAACGACTGGGCGTACGACACGAGGTCGTACTGCCCGTCGGCGAGCGGCAGCGCATTGCCGTCGCCGACGACGGGCAGCACGCGCGACGTCGACCGCGACCGGAGCACCCGCAGCACTCCCTCGCCGGGGTCGACGGCCGTGACGGTGGCGCCGCGCCCGGCGATCGCCCGCGACGCGATGCCGGTGCCGCACCCGACGTCGCAGACCGACGACCAGAGCAGCGGCTGCCCCATCGCCGACTCCAGGGCGTCGAACAGCTGCGCCGGGTAGTCGGGCCGGTAGGAGTCGTAGTCGGCCGCGACGGCGTCGAACAGCTGGCGGTCGGTCACCGGCGGCCCGCTCACGTGGTGCTGCCGGCAGCCGCCGCGAGGTTGAGCCGCGCGAAGGCCAGCCCCTCGGCGAGGTCGGCCTCGCGCTCGTCCCGGTTGACCGCCCGGCGGGTGTTGACCTCGAGGACCACCGTGCCGGCGTACCCGCCGCGGGCGAGCCGCTCGAGGACGTCGCCGCACGGCTGGCCGCCGCGGCCGGGCACCAGGTGCTCGTCCTTGCTCGAGCCGGAGCCGTCGGCGAGGTGCACGTGCTGCAGCCGGTCGCCGAGCGCCTCGACGACCCGTACCGCGTCGGAGCCGGAGGTCGCCGTGTGCGACAGGTCGAGGGTGGTGGCCGGGTAGTCGAGCTCCAGCAGGTCCCACGTCGGCAGGTAGGCCGCGATCTCCCGGCTGCGCGCCCGCCACGGGAACATGTTCTCGACGGCGAAGGTCACGTCGGTCTCGTGCTGCATGCGGTGCAGGCCGTCGACGAAGCCACGGGCGTAGTCGCGCTGCCAGCGGAACGGCGGGTGCACCACCACGGTCGGGGCACCGACCCGCTCGGCCGCCGCCTGGGCGCGCTGCAGCTTCGTCCACGGATCGGTCGACCAGACCCGCTGGGTCAGCAGCAGGCAGGGCGCGTGGATCGCGAGGATGGGCACGCCGTACCGGTCGGAGAGCGCCCGCAGTGCGTCGGCGTCCTGGCTGACCGGGTCGGTCCACACCATGACCTC
Source organism: uncultured Actinomycetota bacterium (assembly GCA_963784645.1). Taxonomy (GTDB): domain Bacteria; phylum Actinomycetota; class Actinomycetes; order JACCUZ01; family JACCUZ01; genus JBBRVW01. The sequence continues at coordinate 74,205 of CAWARY010000003.1, forward strand.
GACGCCGTCGAAGCCGAGGGACGCAGCCATCTCGAAGGCCGTCGAGCAGGTCTCGGGGTAGCAGGACGCCGTCGACAGGGCGACCTTCGCCCGGGGCACCAGAACCGTCCTGTCCACACCGACAAGACTAGGCGGAGCGACGGTGCGCCTGAGGCGAGGTCAGGTCTCGCCCCGCATCCAGTCGATGCGGCGCAGGATGATCCCCTCGCGCAGGGCCCACGGACAGACCTGGACGTCCTCGAGGTCGAGCAGATCCAGCACCGCCTCGGCGACGACGGCGCCCGCGAGCAGCTGAGGGGCCCGGCCGGCCGAGACCCCCGGCAGCTCGGCCCGCTCCTCGCTGCTCATGGCGGCGAGCTGCGGCACCCACTCGTGCAGGTCGTCGCGGGTCACCAACCGGGCCACCTGCTCGCCCTCCGAGGAGGACGGGGCTCCGGTCAGGCGGGCGAGCTGCTTGAACGTCTTCGACGTCGCGGCCGCGTGGTCCGGCTCCCCCAGTGCCTCGAACGGCCGCAGCCGCTTGGCCACCTCCGTGCGCACGTACTTGCGCAGTGCCTTGACGTCCTTGGCCGACGGCGGGTCGTCGGGAAGCATCTCGCGGGTCAACCGGCCGGCGCCGAGCGGCATCGAGGCGATGGCGTCGGGCAGCTCGTCGATGCCGGCGGCGATCTCCAGCGAGCCGCCGCCGATGTCGAGCACCAGCAGGCGGCCGGAGGACCAGCCGAACCACCGTCGCACCGCGAGGAAAGTCAGGCGCGCCTCGTCGTCACCGCTGAGCACCTGGAGGTCGACGCCGGTCTCCTCGCGGACCGCGGCCAGCACCTCGGCGCCGTTGCCGGCCTCGCGCAGCGCCGAGGTGGCGAACGCGAGCAGGTCCTCAGTGCCACGGTCCTCCGCGACCTCGAGCGCGCGCTGGACACACTCGACGAGTCGGGCCCGCCCGGCGTCGTCGACCCGGCCGTCGTCGGTGAGGTGCTCGGCCAGCCGGAGCTCCGACTTGTCCGAGCTCACCGGCAGCGGCCGCGCGCCCTCGTGCGCGTCGACGACGAGCAGGTGCACGGTGTTGGAGCCGACGTCGAGCACCCCCAGCCGCACGCCGTACCTCCGTCCGTCAGCAGGTCCCCCGGCGATGATCCCGCACAACGATCGGCGGGACCACGCTGCCACGCGGCGTCTCGCGATGCGTCACCGACACATAGGCTGGGCCGGTGCCCGAGGTACCCCTTGACTTCGCCCGCGCGTGGGTCGAGTTCCCCGACCCCGCCGACGCCGACCAGTCGTTCCGCTGCGACGTCACCTGGCTGACCTCGCGGTGGGAGTGCATCTTCGGCAACGGGTGCCAGGGCATCTACGCCGACCAGCCCGACGGTGTCGGCTGCTGCACGCTGGGCGCGCACTTCTCCGACAAGGACGACGAGAAGCGCGTCAAGCAGTTCGTCAAGCAGCTCACGCCCGAGACCTGGCAGCACTACTCCCCCAAGAACTGGACGGAGAAGGACGAGGAGGGCGCGCGCAAGACGAGGGTCGTCGACGGCGCGTGCGTCTTCGCCAACCGACCCGACTTCGCCGGCGGCGGTGGGTGCGCGCTGCACGGCCTGGCCCTGCGGCAGGGACGGCACTTCCTCGAGACGAAGCCGGACGTCTGCTGGCAGCTGCCGATCCGCCGGACCTTCGAGCACACGACGCGCCCGGACGACACCGAGCACCTCGTCGTGGTCATCGCCGAGTACGACCGGCGCGGCTGGGGTCCCGGCGGCCACGACCTCGACTGGTACTGCAGCGGCAACACCGAGGCGCACGTCGGCATGGAGCCGGTGTACCTCTCGATGCGGGCCGAGCTGGTCGAGCTGATGGGGCAGCAGGGCTACGACGAGCTGGTCGGCTACTGCGAGGCGCACGGCCGCCGGCGGCTGGTGCTGCACCCCGCCGACCCGCCGCGCCGCCGCTAGCCCCCGCCGTCGCCCGTAACGAGCGCTCCGACCTGACGGTCACTGGGCCGCCGTCCACCCGTAGGTCAGTGCGGCCTGGGACGGCAGGTGGTGCGCCCCCCGCCGTCCGCGACCGCCCCGCCGTCGCCCGTAGAGCGAAGTGGCCCCGCTACGCAGGCGGAATCCAGCGGCCGAGCGGGGCCACTTGGCTCCGAACGACCGACATCGCGTGACCCGCGGACGGCGGACGCGGCGCCCCGACGGCGAAGGGACTGCAGTGGCCCCGCTACGCAGCCGGAATCCAACGGCCGAGCGGGGCCACTTGGCTCCGAACGACCGACTGCGTGCGGCCGCGTCCGTCCGGGACTACCGTCCGGCGCATGGCTGGTGACAACCCCCTGGGCACGATCCTGGGCGTCTGGGCGCACCCCGACGACGAGAGCTGGCTGTGCGCGGGGCTGATGGCGCGCGCGGTCCGCGCCGGGGACCGGGTCGTGTGCATCACGGCGACCCGCGGCGAGCTCGGCTCGCCCGACGAGCAGCGCTGGCCGAGCGGAGCGCCGCTGGCCGCCGTCCGCACCGCGGAGATGGCCGCCGCGCTCGCCGTCCTCGGCGTCACCGAGCACCACTGGCTCGACCACCCCGACGGCGGCTGCGCCGGTGTCGACCAGGACGAGGCGGTACGCCGGGTGTCCGAGGTGATGGCGGAGGTGCAACCCGACACGGTGCTGACCTTCGGGCCGGACGGCATGACCGGGCACGAGGACCACAAGGCCGCTTCCCGGTGGGCGACGGAGGCGTTCGCGCGGGTCGGCAAGCCCGGTGCACGGCTCGGGTACGCGACGAACAGCCCGGAGTGGCTGGCCGAGTTCCGCGAGCCGTTGGACCGCTTCAACGTGTTCATGGGCGCCGAGCCGCCGTGCACCCCCCGGGACCAGCAGCTCGTCGACGTCGTGCTCGACGGCGACCTGCTCGAGACCAAGCTCGCCGCGCTGCGCGCCATGACCAGCCAGGTCGAGCCGCTCATCGCCGGCCTCGGCGAGGACTTCTTCCGGCGTGGCCTGGTCGAGGAGTCGTTCCGCGCCCCCTGAGCCGCGCGCCTCCCGGGCCGTGTCCGACCCCCCACCTACCGTCGTGCCATGCCCAAGGCCCTGACCCGCGAGCGTCCGTCCTACCGCTGCGCGGAGTGCGGCTGGTCCGCTGCCAAGTGGGTCGGCCGCTGCGGGGAGTGCCAGGCCTGGGGCTCGCTCGTCGACCTGGCCGCGCCGGCCGTCCGCACCACCCGGGCCGGCCCCGTCAGCACCGCAGCCCTTCCCATCGGCGACGTCGACGTCGAGCTGGCGCGTGCCGTGCCCACCGGGGTCGACGAGCTCGACCGGGTGCTGGGCGGCGGGCTCGTCCCGGGCGCCGTGGTGCTGCTGGCCGGCGAGCCCGGCGTCGGGAAGTCGACCCTGTTGCTCGACGTCGCCGCGCGCTTCGCCGAGCGGGCCCGCGCGCTCTACGTCACCGGCGAGGAGTCAGCTGCCCAGGTGCGGCTGCGCGCCGACCGCATCGGCGCCCTGCGCGACGACCTCTACCTCGCCGCCGAGGTCGACCTCGCCGCCGTCCTGGGCCACCTCGACGCGGTCAAGCCCGACCTGCTGGTCGTCGACTCGGTGCAGACCATCGCCAGCGCCGAGGTCGACGGCTCGCCCGGCAACGTCAGCCAGGTCCGCGAGGTCGCCGCGGCACTGACGCGGGTCGCCAAGGAGCGCGGCATCTCCACCGTGCTCGTCGGCCACGTGACCAAGGACGGCAGCATCGCCGGCCCGCGCCTGCTCGAGCACCTGGTCGACGTCGTGCTGCACTTCGAGGGCGACCGTCAGTCCCGCCTCCGGCTGGTGCGCGGGGTCAAGAACCGCTACGGCCCGGCCGACGAGGTCGGCTGCTTCGACCTGTCCGACGACGGCATCGAGGGACTGCCCGACCCGAGCGGCCTGTTCCTCTCCGAGCGGCGCGAGCCGGTGGCCGGCACCTGCGTCACCGTCACGGTCGAGGGCAAGCGGCCGCTGGTCGCCGAGGTGCAGGCGCTGGTCGTCTCCTCGACGCTCGCCTCGCCGCGGCGCACCACGAGCGGCATCGACAGCGGCCGGCTGGCCATGGTGCTGGCCGTCCTGCAGCGCCGCACGCCCCTCAAGGTCGGCACCTGCGACGTCTACGCCGCGACCGTCGGCGGGGTGCGGCTCACCGAGCCGGCCACCGACCTCGCCCTCGCGCTGGCCATCGCGGGCGGCGCGAGCAACGAGCCGCTGGCCACCGGGCTGGTGGCCGTCGGGGAGGTGGGCCTGGCGGGCGAGATCCGCCGGGTCACCGGCACCGCACGCCGGCTGGCCGAGGCGGCTCGGCTCGGTTTCACGCATGCACTGGTGCCACCCGACCCGGGCAAGGTGCCGCCCGGCATCACGGCCATCGAGGTCCGCGACCTCGACCACGCGATGCGGGTGGCGTTCCCCGGCGCCGAGGTCATCCCGTTCGGGCAGCGCCGGCACTGACGATGCGCGACACCGGACACCGGGCACCAACTCGTGATCATCTCGTGACCCGCCGGACGCGGCGGCCGCCCCGGCGGGCGCCGTTACACTCCGCCTGAGCACCAGCCGACCGGGGAGCAGGGACGTGGCACCAGCCGAGCGCACCGACGACCCGTTGCGGACCACCCTCGCAGCCGTCGCCCCTGGCACCACGCTGCGCGACGGGCTCGAGCGGATCCTGCGCGGCCGCACCGGCGCCCTCATCGTCCTCGGCTACGACCGCATGGTCGACACCCTCTGCACCGGCGGTTTCGTCCTCGACATCGAGTTCAGCGCGACCCGGCTGCGCGAGCTGGCCAAGATGGACGGTGCGATCGTCGTCGACCGCGACTGCACCAAGATCCTGCGGGCCGCGGTTCAGATGGTCCCCGACCCCACGATCCCCACCGACGAGTCCGGCACCCGCCACCGCACCGCCGACCGCGTCCACAAGCAGACCGGCCTGCCGGTGGTGTCGGTGAGCCAGTCGATGTCGATCATCGCGATCTACGTCGGTGGCGGCCGCTACGTCCTCGAGGCGTCGACCCAGATCCTGTCCCGCGCCAACCAGGCACTCGCCACCCTCGAGCGCTACAAGCTGCGGCTCGACGAGGTCTCGGGCACCCTGTCCGCGCTGGAGATCGAGGACCTCGTCACCGTCCGCGACGTGTCCGCCGTCGCCCAGCGCCTCGAGATGGTCCGTCGCATCGCCGGCGAGATCGAGTCCTACGTCGTCGAGCTCGGCACCGACGGCCGCCTCCTCACGCTGCAGCTCGACGAGCTGATCGCCGGCGTCGACCCCGACCGTGAGCTGATCGCACGCGACTACCTGCCGACCGCGACCGGCCGGAAGCCGCGCACGGTGGTCGATGTCATGACCGACCTCGACGGGCTCGACGCGCTCGAGCTGCTCGACCTGTCCTCGGTCGCCCGCGCCCTCGGCTACCACGGCGGCGAGGGCCTCGACGCAGCCGTCAGCCCGCGCGGCTACCGGCTGCTCGCTCGCGTCCCCCGGTTGCCAGGCACGGTCGTCGACCGGCTGGTCGAGCACTTCGGCAGCCTGCAGAAGCTGCTCGCCGCGAGCATCGACGACCTGCAGGCCGTCGAGGGCGTCGGCGAGTCGCGGGCCCGCAGCATCCGCGAGGGCCTGTCGCGGCTGGCCGAGTCCTCGATCCTCGAACGCTACGTCTGACGGAGGATCAGGCCGGGACGAGTCCGGCGAGCGCGCGCAGCGACACCACGAGCACCGGGCGGCCGGCCGCGTCGTGCCGCACCTCCAGCACGTAGGGCGGCAGCCCGCCCGATCGCCGGGCGCCGGGCGCCGGCGGTGCCAGGTCGTCCTGGCCGATGACGGCAAGCACCTTGTCGACGGCGAGGCCGAGCAGACCCTCCGCCGTGCCCAGGACGAGGACGTCGCCGCCGCCGTCCGGGTCCGCGGCGCTGCGCAGGTCGACGACCGGAACCGGGGTGCCGCGCAGCTCCAGCAGCCCGCTCACCGGTGCCCGGCTGCCGAAGAGCTCCTCGACACCGGTCGCGCGCACCACCTCGCGGACCTCGTCGAGGGCGCCGGCCAGCTCGCGTCCGGCCATGACGAAGGTGACCCAGCCGCTCATGACGCACCCGCCCGGCTGACCGGCGCGGAGTCACGGGCCGATGTCTCGGAACGCTCGGCGAGCCGCAGGCAGAGCTCGACCAGCTCGGCCAGGTCCCGGCCGCCGAACAGCTCGTCGAGGGTGGCAGCGTCCAGCCGCTCCAGGCTGCCCGCCGCCGCGCGGTAGGCAGCGGCCGCCCCGGCGTGCTGGCCGAGCCGGGCGAGGGCCCCGGCGAGCAGGAAGTGCGCCTCACCGGCGTCGGGCGAGAGGTAGACGGCCTTGCGCAGCGGGCCGACCGCCGCCTCGTCCTGTCCGATCGAGGTGCGGGCCCGGCCGAGCACGACGTACGCCGGAGCGAGCAGCTGGTCGGACAGCACGGCCTGTTCCGCCGCCGTGGCCGCGCCGGCGTAGTCGCCGGCATCCATCAGCTGTCGTGCTGCGGCCAGCAGGTCGGCGGCACTCGGGGCGGCGGGAGCGGCACGGGTCGCGGCGGGCGCCGGCCGGCGCCGGGGCGCCACGGTGGCCGGTGCGGGGCGGAACGCGGCTCGGGCCGCGGGAGCCGGGACGGCCGGCGACGTGCGGCGGACCGAGGGCAGCCGCCGGCGGCGTGGCGCCTCCTGCCGGGCGCCGTCCGCGCGGCGGTAGATGAACGCGTCGCCGACCGGAACCAGGGCGAAGTCGTCGCTCACCTGCCAGAGCGTCTCGGAGTGGCCGAGCAGCAGGTAGCCGCCCTCGGCCAGCACGCCGTGGAACGACGCGACGAGCGAGCGGGTCGTCTGCCGGTCGAAGTAGATGGTCACGTTGCGGCAGACCACGAGGTCCACCCCGCCGGCTGCGAACGGCGGCGGGTCGGTGACCAGGTTGTGCAGGCTCAGGCCCACCAGCGCCCGCACCGGCTCGGCGACCGTGAGTGACCCGGACGGGCGCGGCTCGAACCAGGTGTCGCGCGCGTCCGACGACGCGGTCTGCAGCGTGCGGCCGGCGTAGGTCGCGCCGCGGGCGACCTGGAGCGCGCTGGCCGACACGTCGGTGCCGACGATGCGGACGCCACCCTTCGCGACCGCGGCCGGGGCGAGCTCCAGCAGCAGCATGGCGAGGCTGTACGGCTCCTCACCGGTCGAGCAGCCCGCGCTCCAGATCGTCAGCGGCCGGGACCGGCCGGCGGACCGCCGCAGCAGCTCGGGCAGCACGTGCCGGCGCAGTGCCTCCATCTGCGGTGCATTGCGGAAGAAGTGCGTCTCCTGCACCGTCACGGCGTCGATCAGCCGCTGCCGCTCGGCAGCGCCGGCCGGGGAGCCGACGAACGCGAGGTAGGAGGCGACCCCGGCGGCATCCGTCGAGGCCAGGCGCTCGACCGCCACCGAGGCGAGCGAGGCTCGACGGCTCTGGTCGAACACCAGCCCCGCGGTGGTGAGCAGGTAGCGGCGCAGCGCGCCGAAGTCGGCGTCCGACAGCTGGGGCGGTGCCGACGGGCGCCCGCGTCCGGTCACGGCCGGCCTCGCGGCGCCACGTCCGGCCGCGGGGTGCCGGACTCGACGGCGGCGACCACGGCCGGTCCGATCTCGGCGAGGGGCAGCTCCTCCTCGACGGCCCCGAGCGCGCGGGCGGCGGCCGGCATGCCGTAGACGACGCAGGTCGGCTCGTCCTGACCGACGGTGAAGGCTCCGGCGTCCCGCATCACCCGCAGGCCGGCGGCGCCGTCGCGGCCCATGCCGGTGAGCAGCACGCCGATCGCGTGCTGGCCGCAGACCGCGGCCGCGCTGGTGAACGCCGCATCGACGCCGGGGATGTGGAACTGCCCGACCGGTGGTGTGCGCAGCTCGATCCGCAGGCCGGGACGGAGGACCGTGTTGAGCCCGGCAGGGGCGACGTGCACCACCCCGGGACGCAGCCGGCGGCCGTGCTCGGCCAGCACGACCGGTAGCGGGGACAGCCCGTCCAGCCAGGTCGCGAGGCTCTCCACGAACCCGTCGGCCATGTGCTGCACGACGAGGATCGGGACGTCGAGATCGGGCGGCAGGTCGCAGAGCAGGGTCGCCAGCGCGGGCGGCCCACCGGTGGAGGCGCCGATGACCACCACGCGGACGTGTCGCCCCCGGCGACCGGGCGCGGGCCGCGGATCGGTCGGGAGAACGGTCGAGCGTCCGATCCGGGCCGCGGACGGACCCGGCAGCGGGAAGCCGGCTACCACCGGAGCGGCGGACCGGTCCGCCCCGTGGGCCAGGCCACGGGCTCGCAGCCGGTTCCTCGGGTGGGTGATGACCCGGACCCGGCTGGCCACCCGCAGGTGCCGTTGCAGAGCCGTCGTGTAGGCCGGCGAGCCAGGTACGGCGTCCAGGGCGCCGACGACGTCGACCGCGCCGGCCGCCAGCACCGCCGCTGAGTGCTCGGCGAGCGGGCCGCAGACGACGATCGGCGTCGGCCGGGTGCCCATGATCCGCTCGATGGCCTCGAGGCCCCCGTCCGCCGGGTCGAGGTCGATCAGGACCGCACCGGGCCAGTGCGCGACCACCGCCGCCTCGGCTGCCTGCGCCGTCGTGACCTCGGCAGCGACGTGGAAGCCGGGGACGGAGAGCAGGGTGCGCAGGGCCCGGGTGTGGACCCTGGTGGAGCCCACGACCACGAGGACGAGCGGCGGCGCGGCGGCGCCGGCAGCAGCCGTGGAGCCGGGCTGCGCGTCGGTCATCGGCTGACCGCTCATCGACACGGGCCACTCATCGGCGGGACCGCCACCTTCCGCGCGCGAGGGGAGGACTCTGCCGTGCGCATCGCCCATGCGTCACGGATCGTCAGTCCGGGTGCCGACCTTGAGCGCAACGGCCCTGTCCCGGCGCCGTCCGGCACGGGTGGGAGGATCGCCCGCGAGATGCCGACCTCGCCGCTGCACGCCCCGGTGCTCGACTGGTTCGCCGCGCACGCCCGCGACCTGCCGTGGCGGGTGCCGGGCACCGCCCCGTGGGCCGTCCTCGTCAGCGAGGTGATGCTCCAGCAGACCCCGGTCGCCCGGGTCGAGCCGGTCTACCGGGCCTGGCTGGCGCGCTGGCCCGGTCCCACCGACCTGGCGGCCGAGGCGCCCGGCGAGGCGGTGCGGATGTGGGGCCGGCTGGGCTACCCGCGCCGCGCGCTGCGGCTGCACGCCGCCGCCGTCACGGTCGTCGAGCGCCACGGCGGGGAGCTGCCGTCGACCTACGCCGGCCTGCGAGCGCTGCCCGGGGTCGGCGACTACACGGCCGCGGCGGTGATGTCCTTCGGCCACGGCGCCCGGCACGCGGTCCTGGACACCAACGTCCGCCGGGTGCTGGCCCGCGCCGTGGGCGGTGCGGAGCAGCCGGCGCCGGCCCTGACCGCGGGCGAGCGGGACCGTGCGGAGGCCGTGGTGCCGGACGAGCCGGCGGTGGCGGCGCGGTGGGCCGTCGCGGTCATGGAGCTCGGTGCCCTGGTGTGCACCGCGCGGTCGCCGCGCTGTGCCGAGTGCCCGCTCGGCGAGCGGTGCGCCTGGCGAGCGGCCGGGTCGCCGGCGTACGACGGCCCGGTGCGGCGGGTGCAGGCCTTCGCCGGCACCGACCGGCAGGTGCGGGGCCTGCTCATGGCGGTGCTGCGGGACCGGCCCGGCCCGGCCGGTGCCGAGGAGCTGGCGGCCGTCTGGGCCGACCCGGCCCAGCGGGACCGCGCCCTCGCCGCGCTGGTCGCGGACGGCCTGGTCGTGCCGGACGGCGGCTCCTACCGCCTGCCGTGAGGACGGGCGTAGGGTCTCGCTCTTGTGTCCCTGCCACCCGGAGTTGATCACGGTCCCGTGGTCGACTCGTGTCGGCAGTGGCGTGCAAGCCGCGGTCGGGCCGAGATGACCACGGTCCCGTGATCATTTCGGGGAAGGTCGGCGCGCTACGGCCCGCGGCGGCGCTGGCGGGGGCGGGGTACCGCCGGTGGGCGACCTACCGGCAGGCCGCGGTGGCCGGCGTCTTCGTCAACACCGTCTTCGGTGTCATCAAGCTGTCGATCCTGCTCGGTATCGCGACGTCCGCCGGCGGGTCGGTGGCCGGGTACGACGCCGCCAGCCTGTCGACGTACGCCTGGGTCTCGCAGGCGATGATCGCGGTGGTGATGATCTTCGGCTGGACCGAGCTGGCCGACCGGGTCCGCACCGGGGACATCGCCGTCGACCTGGCCCGACCGGTCGACCTGCAGCTGTCCTGGCTGGCCACCGACCTGGGACGAGCGGCGTGGGGACTGGTGTCCCGGGCCGCAGTGCCGATCCTGTTCGGCGCGGCGTTCTTCGGCTTCCACTGGCCGGACGACCCGACCGCGATCGCACTGCTCCCCGTCTCGCTGGTGCTGGCCGTCTGCGTCTCGTTCGCGATGCGGTTCATGCTCAACCTGCTGGCGTTCTGGCTCACCGAGATCCGCGGGCTGGTGCTGCTCTACGTCCTGGTGGCCGGCCTGCTCGGCGGCCACCTCGTCCCGGTGCAGCTGTTCCCCGGCTGGTTGCAGACCGTCGCCTACGCGACGCCGTTCCCCGCGATGGTGCAGTTCACGATCGACCTCGTGACCGGCCAGGCGACCGGGCTCCGGGCAGTCGGCGAGGTTGCCGCCCAGCTCGGCTGGGCGATCGTGCTGCTGCTCGCAGGCCGCGTGGTGCTGGCCCGGGCGACCCGCCGGCTGGTGGTGCAGGGTGGCTGACGCCGCGGTGGCGACGGCTGCGACGGTACGGCCGCCGACCGTCGCGCAGGCCTACCTCGCCATCATCCGGTCGCGGGTCGCGGCGCAGGCCTCCTACCGCGCGTCGTTCGCGGTCGAGCTGGGCTCCCAGGTGCTGCTCGTGCTGGTCGAGTTCGTCGAGATCTACGTGGTGTTCCACCAGGTCGACAGCCTGGGCGGCTTCGACTACGCCGAGGTCGCCGTGATGTACGGGCTCGGCGTGAGCAGCTTCGGCATCGCCGACCTCGCGGTCGGCCACATCGACCGGCTGCCGACCTACCTCCGCACCGGCACCTTCGACTCGTTCCTGCTCCGGCCGCTCTCCGCTCTCGGCCAGCTGGTCACGAGCGACTTCAGCCTGCGCCGGCTCGGCCGGGTGGTCACCGGCCTGGCGGTGCTCGGTGTCGCCCTGCACGCCGCCGACGTCGGCTGGACGCCGGCCCGGGTCGGCCTGCTCGTGGTCACGCCGGTCGCCGGCGCGATCGTGTTCAGCGCGGTGTTCGTCGCCGCGTCCGTGATCGGCTTCTGGGTGGTGGAGGGGATGGAGTTCGCGAACGCCTTCACCTACGGGGGCAACTACCTGTCGGGCTTCCCGTTCACGGTCTTCGGCTCGGCGATCCGGCGGTTCTTCACCTTCCTCGTGCCGGTCGGGTTCGTCGCGTACCTTCCCTCGCTGGCGCTGCTGGGTCGCGACGACCCGCTCGGCATGCCGGGCTGGGTGTCGTGGTGCTCGCTGCCGGTGTCGCTGGTCGCCATGGCCGCGGCGCTGCTCCTGTGGCGGATCGGGCTCCGGCGCTACGTGGGAACCGGCTCGTGATCGTCGACGTGCGGGACCTGCGCCGGGAGTTCGTCGTGCGACGCAAGGCGGGACGGCTGCGCCGCACCCGCGACGTGGTCGCCGCCGTCGACGGCGTGTCCTTCGGCATCGAGCCGGGCGAGTGCGTCGGCTACATCGGCGCGAACGGCGCCGGCAAGTCCACCACGATCAAGATGCTCACCGGCATCCTGGTGCCGACGTCCGGCCACGTCCGGGTGTGCGGGCTCGAGCCGGTGCGCGAGAGGACCCAGCTGGCCCGGCAGATCGGCGCCGTGTTCGGCCAGCGCAGCCAGCTGTGGTGGGACCTCCCGCTGCGCGACTCGTTCCGACTGCTCGCCGCGATCCACCGGCTGACCGGTCCCACCTGGCAGGCGCGGCTGGACGAGTGCATCGCGCTGCTGGAGATGGAGCCGTTCCTCGACACCCCCGTACGGCAGCTCTCGCTCGGGCAGCGGATGCGCGGCGAGGTGACGGCGGCGCTGCTGCACTCCCCCGACCTGCTCGTCCTCGACGAGCCGACGATCGGGCTGGACCTGCTCAGCAAGGAGCGGCTGCGCGGCTTCCTCGTCCGGGAGCGCGTCGAGCGCGGCACCACCGTGCTGCTCACCACCCACGACCTGCCCGACATCGAGCGGCTCTGCGACCGGATCCTCGTGGTCGACCACGGCCGGGTCGCCTACGACGGCACGCTGCCCGGCCTGGTCGCCCGTGTCGGCGCCGAGCGGGTCCTCGTCGTCGACCTGGTCGAGCCGGCACCCCCGCTGACCGACGTCCCCGGCACCACCCTGCGCCAGGTGGAGGCCGACGGCCTGCGCCAGCACCTCTCGTTCCGCTCGGAGGAGACCAGCGCGGCCGCTGTCGTCGCCGCCGTGTCGGCCCGGGTCGAGCTGCGCGACCTGTCGGTCGTCGAGCCCGCGATCGAGGACGTCGTCCGCCGCCTCTACCTGTCCTGAGGCGTGGCGCAGTACGGCTCGGTGCGGCCGTTCTGCTTGGCGTGGTACATCGCGCGGTCCGCCTCGGCGAACAGGGCCCCGCGCGACATGCTGCTCGACCGCGGCCACGCGATGCCGCAGCTGACCCCGGCCGGGTGCGGCAGCGCCCGGACCGCCCCCATGAACCGGCTGATAGCCGCTTCCACCCGCCCGACGTCGCCGGTCGGGACGACCAGGCAGAACTCGTCGCCACCGGTCCGGGCGGCCAGCGAGCCCGGGAGCTGCTCGGACACCTCCGCCAGGGCGCGGGCGACACCGCGCAGCAGTCGGTCGCCGGCGGCGTGGCCGTCGCGGTCGTTCACCAGCTTGAGGTCGTTGACGTCGAGGGACACCACGACGAGGCCGGTCCGCGACGGGACCATGCCGGCGGCCGCCTGGTCCAGCCGGCGACGGTTCGCCAGGCCCGTCAGCGGGTCCTGGTAGGCGAGCTCGGTGAGCGTGCTCTCCCGGACCGCCCGGGACACGCCGGTCGCGAGGATCGCCGCCAGCGTCTCGACGTAGGCCAGGTCGGTGTCGTCGAACGCCGACCGCCCGAGGTGCCGGGTGAAGTAGAGCTCGCCCCACAGCTCGCCGTCCACGACGACGGGCGCACCGAGGGACGCCCCCTTCTCCAGGGCCACGAGCAGCGCCAGCTCCTGCGGGTCGGGGTGCTCATCGGTCCGGGCGCACGTCCAGGGCCGTAGGTCGCCGACGACTTGGCTCAGCTTGGGGAAGCCCGCGAGCTGGTAGGTCTCGTCCCGCGGCCGCGGCTCCTCGGCCGGGCTGAGGTCGCCGACGTTGACGAGGACGCGGACCAGGCCGGCGGGACGGTCGAGGACGCTCACCGAGGCCGAGTCGGCGTCCACCACCCGGCAGCCCTCGGAGACCGCCCGCTCGAGCACGTCGAACAGGTCCCGGGAGAAGCCGAGGGCGCGCGCCATCGAGGCAAGGCTGCGCAGGCGCTCGCCCTCCGCGGTGCTCACCGGGGGCAGCGCGGGCCGAGCCATCACCTGGTCCACCCTTCTCTTGTCGGCACCGCCGGGTGTCAGATTGACCGTGCGCCGGCGGTGGGCGCGCCCCGTCTGCGGCCGGAGGCGGCGGCGCAGCGCACGGGCCGGGGCCCGCACTGGGGCCGGCAGCACCCGCACCACGGGTCGCAGCCGGGCCGGTGTCTGCCGCGCGGACCGGCCGGGTTCGGTCCCGGGTGGTGATCGTTCGGCGCCGGTTGCGGCAGGATCGGCGGATGGTGATGAGCCTCGGCCGGGCCGTGCAGTCTCGCATCTACCGTGACGGATCCTTCGGGCGGCGCCCGACGGTGCCGGTGTCGGCAGCCGCGCTGGAGGAGGCGGCGCGACGGCGGATGTCCCGCAGGGCCTTCGCGTACGTCGCCGGGTCGGCCGGCCAGGAACGCACCACCGACGCCAACCAGGCGGCCTTCGCGCGGTGGGCGACGGTGCCACGGATGCTACGGGACACGTCGGTCCGTGACACGACGACCGAGCTGTTCGGTCGGACCGTCCCCGCGCCGCTGCTCGCCGCGCCGGTCGGCGTCCTCGAGCTGGCGCACGACGGGGCCGACGTCGCCGTGGCGGAAGCGACTGCCTCGCTCGGGCTGCCGATGGTCTTCTCGACCCAGGCGTCACGATCGATGGAGGACTGTGCCGCGGCGATGGGTGAGGCGCCCCGATGGTTCCAGCTCTACTGGAGCAGCTCCGACGAGCTGGTCGCGAGCTTCCTGTCCCGGGCCGAGGCCGCCGGCTGCGAGGCGGTGGTGGTCACGCTCGACACGCACGTGCTCGGCTGGCGGCCTCGGGACCTCGACCTGGGGTACCTGCCGTTCGCGCACGGGAAGGGGATCGCGCAGTACACCAGCGACCCGGTGTTCCGTCGGCTCGCGCAGCAGCGGGCCGACGACCCCGGCCCGGCTGCGGCCCGGCCCCGGCCCACGCCCGGCGCGGTCCGGACCCTCCTCGACCTGAGCCGGGCCCACCCCGGTGGGCTGGTCGACAACCTCCGCTCGCCGCTGCCCCGGGCGGCGGTGGAGACCTTCCTCGACGTCTTCAGCCACCCGTCGCTCACCTGGGCCGACCTGCCGCGGCTCCGCGCGCTGACGTCCTTGCCGGTCCTCGTCAAGGGCGTGCTGTCCGCCGGCGACGCCGAGCGGGCGCTGGACGCCGGCGTCGACGGCATCGTCGTGTCCAACCACGGCGGCCGGCAGGTCGACAACGCCGTGGCCGCCCTGGACGCACTGGTCGACGTCGTGGCGCGGGTCGCCGGCCGGGTGCCGGTGCTGATGGACTCGGGCGTCCGCACCGGCGGCGACGTCTTCACCGCGCTCGCCCTCGGCGCCCACGCGGTGCTCGTCGGCCGGCCGTACGTCTACGGGCTGGCGCTGGCCGGCGCAGACGGCGTCCGCGCGGTGCTCGAGCACCTGATGGCCGAGCTGGACCTCACGATGGCGCTCACCGGCTGCAGGTCGACCAGCGAGATCACCCGCGACCTCGTGGTTCCCCGCCCCTGAAGACCATCGGCTCCCTGCCTGCTCGCGACACCCCGGGGAGATGTGCGTGTCGGGAGCCATTGATCATGAGCCGGCGCATCGGGGAACACGACAGGCCCCGACCGTGGTGGTCGGGGCCTGTCGCGGCGTACGGCGCGCGGTGTGCGCTACTCGGCCGCCCCGGTGGCGGTCTCGACCGGAGGCGCGTCCGGCAGGGCTGCCTTCTGCTCGCCGACGAAGGTGAAGGTGCGCTCGTCGCCCTCGCCCTCGGTGTCGACCAGCACGATCTGGCCGGGACGGATCTCGCCGAAGAGGATCTTCTCGGAGAGGACGTCCTCGATCTCGCGCTGGATGGTCCGGCGCAGCGGCCGGGCACCCAGGACGGGGTCGTAGCCCTTCTTGGCGAGCAGGTCCTTGGCCGAGGCCGTGAGCTCGAGGCCCATGTCCTTGTCGCGGAGCCGCTCGTCGAGCTTGGCCAGCATCAGGTCGACGATGGTGATGATCTCCTCCGGCGTGAGCTGGTGGAAGACCACGATGTCGTCGATGCGGTTGAGGAACTCCGGCCGGAAGTGCTGCTTGAGCTCGTCCTGGACCTTCGACTTCATCCGCTCGTAGCCCGAGTTGATGTTGCTCGAGTCGGCGAACCCGAGGTTGAAGCCCTTGCTGATGTCACGGGTGCCGAGGTTCGTGGTCATGATGATCACGGTGTTCTTGAAGTCGACGACCCGACCCTGGGAGTCGGTCAGGCGACCGTCCTCGAGGATCTGCAGCAGCGAGTTGAAGATGTCCGGGTGCGCCTTCTCGACCTCGTCGAAGAGGACCACCGAGAACGGCTTCCGGCGCACCTTCTCGGTGAGCTGGCCGCCCTCCTCGTAGCCCACGTAGCCGGGGGGCGAGCCGAACAGCCGCGACACGGTGTGCTTCTCGGAGTACTCCGACATGTCGAGCTGGATCAGCGCGTCCTCGTCGCCGAAGAGGAACTCGGCGAGGGTCTTGGACAGCTCGGTCTTCCCGACGCCGGACGGGCCGGCGAAGATGAACGAGCCGCCGGGGCGCTTCGGGTCCTTGAGGCCGGCGCGGGTGCGCCGGATCGCCTGGGACAGGGCCTTGATGGCCGGCTCCTGGCCGATGACCCGGTGGTGCAGCTCGTCCTCCATGCGGAGCAGCCGCTGCGACTCCTCCTCGGTCAGCTTGAAGACCGGGATGCCGGTCGCGATGGCCAGGACCTCGGCGATGAGCTCCTCGTCGACCTCGGCCACGACATCCATGTCGCCGGCCTTCCACTCCTTCTCCCGCTGCGCCTTCTCCTGCAGCAGGGTCTTCTCGCGGTCGCGCAGCGACGCGGCCTTCTCGAAGTCCTGCGCGTCGATCGCCGACTCCTTCTCGCGCCGGACGCTGGCGATGCGCTCGTCGAACTCGCGCAGGTCCGGCGGAGCGGTCATCCGCCGGATGCGCATCCGGGAGCCGGCCTCGTCGATGAGGTCGATCGCCTTGTCCGGCAGGAACCGGTCGGAGATGTAGCGGTCGGCGAGGGTCGCCGCGGCCACCAGGGCGCCGTCGGTGATGGACACCCGGTGGTGCGCCTCGTAGCGGTCGCGCAGCCCCTTGAGGATCTCGATGGTGTGGGCCAGCGTCGGCTCGGCCACCTGGATCGGCTGGAACCGCCGCTCGAGCGCGGCGTCCTTCTCGAGGTGCTTGCGGTACTCGTCAAGCGTGGTGGCGCCGATCGTCTGCAGCTCGCCGCGGGCCAGCATCGGCTTGAGGATCGAGGCGGCGTCGATCGCGCCCTCGGCGGCACCTGCACCGACGAGCGTGTGCAGCTCGTCGATGAACAGGATGATGTCGCCGCGGGTGCGGATCTCCTTGAGGACCTTCTTCAGCCGCTCCTCGAAGTCACCGCGGTAACGGCTGCCGGCGACGAGCGCGCCGAGGTCCAGGGAGTACAGCTGCTTGTCCTTGAGGGTCTCGGGGACCTCGCCGCGGACGATGGCCTGCGCCAGGCCCTCGACGCAGGCGGTCTTGCCCACGCCCGGCTCGCCGACCAGCACCGGGTTGTTCTTGGTGCGGCGGGACAGCACCTGCATGACCCGCTCGATCTCCTTCTCGCGCCCGATCACCGGGTCGAGCTTGCCCTCGCGGGCGGCCTGCGTGTAGTTGCGGCCGAACTGGTCGAGCACCAGCGAGGTGGACGGGGCACCCTCGGCTGGGCCGCCGGCAGCGGCGGTCTCCTTGCCCTGGTAGCCCGACAGCAGCTGGATGACCTGCTGGCGGACCCGGTTGAGGTCGGCGCCGAGCTTGACCAGCACCTGGGCGGCGACACCCTCGCCCTCACGGATGAGGCCGAGCAGGATGTGCTCGGTCCCGATGTAGTTGTGGCCGAGCTGCAGGGCCTCGCGCAGCGAGAGCTCGAGCACCTTCTTGGCCCGGGGGGTGAAGGGGATGTGGCCGGACGGGGCCTGCTGGCCCTGGCCGATGATCTCCTCGACCTGCGAACGCACGGCCTCCAGGGAGATACCCAGCGACTCGAGAGCCTTCGCGGCCACGCCTTCGCCCTCGTGGATCAGGCCGAGCAGGATGTGCTCGGTCCCGATGTAGTTGTGGTTGAGCATCCGGGCTTCTTCCTGAGCCAGGACGACAACCCGCCGCGCGCGGTCGGTGAACCTCTCGAACATGTTCTGCGCTCCTCACGAGAGCGGTCGGGCAGGTGGTGCGACCCGCCTCGACGGCGGGTCACCTGTCCCTCGCATGCTAGTCCGCACGCTGACCGGTCTTGCCTGTAGTTCTCCATCCGCGACCTGGCCGGGTCGTCCCCGGCCGGTCCCGCTACTGCGTACTCGGTCACAACTGCCCTGGGCCTGACCCTGTTCCGGCAACTGTCTCGGGCCCGCTACGCCACCAGCGAACGCCCACCGCGGCGCGCAGACCACCCGGCCGGGGTGCATGATCGAGGCGTGCCCGAGGTCCTCCGGTGCGCCCCCGGCGGGCGTGAGCGCGCGCTGGGCACCGTGGTGGCCGCCTTCGCCACCGACCCGCTGCTGCGCTGGGTCTGGCCCTCCGACGAGCGGTACGACCTCCTCGCGGCCGCCTTCTTCGGCCTCCTGCTCGACGTCCGCCTCGAGGCCGGGGAGGTCTGGACCACCGACGACGGCGCCGCCGTCGCGATGTGGGACCCGCCCGGCGGGCTCTACCAGGAGGTGCCCGGCCAGCGGTGGGCGGCGGTCCAGCGGGACTTCACGCCGCGCGAGAGGGACGCCTGGGCCACCTACGACGCGACGATGTCGGTGCCCGAGGAGGCCGGTCCGCACTGGTACCTCGGTGTGCTGGCCACCGAGCCGGCGCGCCGGCGCAGCGGCCTGGGCCGGGCGGTCACCGCGCCGATGCTCGCCGCGGCCGACCGCACCGGGCTGCCGGCGTACCTGGAGACCGCGAGCGAGGCCAACGTGGCCATCTACCGCCGGCTGGGCTTCGAGCCGGTCCGCGACGCCACGATGCCGGACGGCGGCCCGACCTGCTGGTTGATGCGCCGCGAGCCACAGGCGGTGGCACCCACATGACCGACGTGCTCGTGGTGGTGGCCGCCGGCCCCGGCCTGGGCCGCGCCGTGGCGATGCGGTTCGCGCGGGAGGGTGCCGCGGTCGGGTTGGTGGCCCGCTCGACGGACAAGCTCACCGGGCTGGTCGCCGAGCTCGCCGCCGCCGGCGCGGCGGCCGTGGCCACGGCCACGGCTGACGTCGGTGACGAGCGCGGGCTGCGGGGCGCGCTGGCCGCCCTGCGCGCCGAGCTCGGCGCGGTGACTGCGCTGGTCTACAACGGTTCGGCCTACGTCGAGGGCTCGGTGACGTCCCTGCCGGCCGACCGGCTGCGGCTGGCCCTCGACGTCGGTGTGGTCGGGGCGCTGGTCGCCGCCCAGGCGACGGTCCCCGACATGCGCGCCGCGGGTCACGGGACGGTGCTGCTCACGGGGAGTGTCGCCGCCGACCGCCCGTCCACCAGCGCGGCCGCGGTCGGCGTGGCGAAAGCCGGCCTCCGCAGCCTCGCGCGGTCGCTGCACAAGGAGGTCGCCCCCGACGGCATCCGGGTCACCACCGTCACGATCGACGGGGTGCTCGCCGGGCCGAAGGCACTCGACATCGACGAGATCGCCGACCTCTACTGGGACCTGCACACCCGCCCCGAGACGCCGCCGGACGTCGTGACCTTCCCCACGCCCGGCTGACGGCGTGGGCTCCAGGTCGGCAGGGTAGGCACGCCGGTGTGCGCACCCTCGTCACCGCCCTGGTCGTCCTGCTGCTCGTCGCCGTCGGTGGCGACCTGCTGGCCGAGAAGGTCGCCACCGACCGGGCCGAGTCGAGGCTGCGCGACGAGGGGCTGCGCAACCCTCAGGTGAGCGTCGGCGGCTACCCGTTCCTCACCCAGCTCATCGGCCGCAGCTTCGACCACGTCACGGTCACCGCGGACGCGATCGACACCGCCTCCGGGAGGGCCCGTGACCTCGACGTGGCGGCGTCCTCGGTCTCCTCCCGCTCCGGTGACCGCGCCCTGGTCGGCTCGCTGCGGGCGTCCGGCCGCATCACCTACGCCGAGGTGCTGGCCCGCGCGAAGGTGCGCGGGGTGACCCTCGAGCCGGCCGGTGACGGGCAGGTGCGGGTCACGGGCACCATCGACCTGCTCGGCGACCAGCACACCCTGGCTGCGGTGGGGAGGGTCAAGGCCTCCGACCGGGCCATCGACGTGACACCGTCCGGGTTCCAGCTCGACGGCGCGCCGGTCCGGACCCCACGGCTCCTGGACCAGCTCACCCGGATCTACACACTGAGGTACCGGCTCCGCGACCTGCCCCAGGGCCTGACCATCACGGACCTGGCGGCGGCCGATGACGGCTTCCACGTGGTCGTCACCGGCACCGACGTGACCGTCCCGGCCGGCTGAGGGCGGTCCGGCGAGGGATCAGCCGGCTGCCGGCCGGACCCGATCGAGCTGGTCCGCCAGGTGGAAGACCTCGGTGAGCGGGCGCATCGCCTCGTCCGGACGGCCGTCGAGGCCGACGAAGAACTCACCCATCTCGGCCTGCCAGCGGGTGTTCACCTCGGTGGCGGCCATCGCCTCCTGCGCCGCCACGAAGTCGTCGGTGTCCAGGACACCGACCAGCAGACCGTCCTCGCGCAGGAAGAGCGAGTAGTCGTGCCAGCCGGTGTCCTGCAGCGCGTGCAGCATCTCCGGCCAGACGGCGGCGTGCCGCTCGCGGTACTCGTCGAGCCGGGCCGGGTCGACCTGCAACGTGAAGCAGACCCGGGCCACCTCAGTCGGCCAGCCGCTCGGCCATGAACGCCCGGGCGTGGGTCGCGAGGTCCTTGCCGTCGGTCCAGAGGTTGCGCCAGAGGGCCAGCATCGGCGTGAGATCGGCGTTGACGACTGCCGACGAGAAGCTCTCGAACGTCACCGGCCCGGTGTAGCCCACCTCGCGGACGGCGGCGAACAGCTGGTCGAAGTCGACGTTGCCGGTGCCGAGGTACCCGCGGTGCGACTCACCGATGTGCAGGTAGCGGAACCGCTCCCCCGTCGAGTGCACCGGCTCGGCGAGACCGTTCTCCTCGATGTTCATGTGGTAGCTGTCGAGGTGCACGCCGATGTCGGCGCCGGTCTCGTCGATGAGCGCGACCATCTCGCGTGCCGTGTTGGCGACGTTGGTCTCGTAGCGGTTGACGACCTCGAGCGAGAGGTCGATGCCGGCCTGGGTGCACTGCTCGTGCAGCCAGGCCATCGACTCGACGCAGTGCTGCCGCGACACCGGCGAGATGGGGGCG
This sequence comes from uncultured Actinomycetota bacterium, assembly GCA_963784645.1. Classification (GTDB taxonomy): domain Bacteria; phylum Actinomycetota; class Actinomycetes; order JACCUZ01; family JACCUZ01; genus JBBRVW01. Next base: position 95,061 of record CAWARY010000003.1, read on the forward strand.
CCGTACTTGCCCATCATCGAGTACAGGACGCCGCACAGGTGGGTGGCACCGAAGCCGTGCGCCGCCTCGACCGCGGCCGCCAGCAGGTCGCGGCCCTTCGCGACGACGCTCACGTCCTCGCTCGACACATCGGTGTCGCGACCCAGACCGAGCGAACAGGTCGCCTGCAGCCCGTTGTCGTCGAGCAGCCGGCGGGTCATCGCCGGGTCGACCGACCAGGGGTCGAGCAGGGGGATCTCGAGGATGTCGAAGCCGGCCTCGCGGGTCGACTCGACGGCCAGCCGTGCCGACGGCTCGCTCCAGTCGCCGACCCAGACCAGCGCGTGCACTCCCAGTGGATTCATCCCGGTCCTCTTTCTCGTGTCGAGCAGTCAGGTCTGTCGATCGGGACGCGGGCAGGCTGCCCGCGACGGTCAGGTGGTCGGCGGCACGCGCTCGGCCGCCGCCTGCCAGGCGGCTCGGTCACCCGAGGGCTGGTACCGGCGGACGTCCTGCGTCCGCCTGAGCAGCCCGCGCAGCCCGGCGAGGTCGTCGGGTGCCGCCCCCAGGGCGCGCGCCTGGACCAGCACGTTGCCGAGCGCGGCGGACTCGACCGGTCCGGCGTCGACGGGCAGGCCGCAGGCGTCGGCCGTGAGCTGGCAGAGCAGCTCGTTGCGCGCACCACCGCCCACCAGGTGCAGGACGTCGACGTCGCGCCCGGCCAGCCGCCGGGCGTCGTCCACGGTGCGCCGGTAGGCCAGGGCCAGGCTGTCGAGGATGCAGCGCACCACCTCGGCCCGCGTCTGTGGCGCCCGCTGCCCGCTGCGGACGCAGACCTGCGCGATCCTGTCGGGCATGTCTCCCGGGTGCAGGAACACCGGGTCGTCCGGGTCGATCAGAGCCGTGAAGCGCGGGACCGCCGCCGCCGCCGCGAGCAGGGCAGGCAGGTCGGCGGGTGTGCCGGCTGCTTCCCAGGTGCGCAGCGCCTCCTGCAGGATCCAGAGCCCCATGACGTTGCGGAGGTAGCGGACCGTGCCGTCGACACCGAGCTCGTTGGTGAAGTTCGCCCGCCGGCTCTCCTCGGTCAGGACGGGCGCGTCGAGCTCCAGGCCGACCAAGGACCAGGTACCGCAGGAGACGTAGGCGAACCGCTCGTCCCGGGCGGGTACGCCCACGACCGCGGAGGCGGTGTCGTGCGAGCCGACCTCCCACACGGGAACCGGGCCGGACAGCCCGGTCGCCGCCAGCACCTCCGGCAGGAGGTGGCCGAGCCGGCTACCGGGTTCGCGCAGCTCGGGCAGCAGCGCCGGGTCGAGCCCCACGGCTTCGACCAGCTCGGGCGACCAGGTGCGGGACCGGACGTCGAGCAGCCCGGTGGTCGACGCGTTCGTGAGCTCGGCCGCCTGCTCCCCGGTGAGCCAGAACCCGAGCAGGTCCGGCACGAGGAGCAGCCGGCGGGCGGCCGCCAGCTGGGGGGTGTGCCGGGCCGCGGCGAGCTGGAAGATCGTGTTGATGGGCAGGAACTGCAGCCCGTTGAGCTGGTAGAGCCGCTGCTCACCCAGGTCCACGGCGGTCTTCTGGGCGATCCCGTCGGTGCGCTCGTCGCGGTAGTGCACGGGGTTGCCCAGCAGGGCGCCCGACCCGTCGAGCAGCCCGTAGTCGACGGCCCACGAGTCGACCCCCACGCCGTCCAGCCCGCCGGACGTGCGCCCGGCGGCACGCAGGCCGTCGAGCGTCCCGGCCCACAGCGCCAGGATGTCCCAGTGCAGGGTGCCCCCGGCCCGCACCGGCCGGTTGGCGAAGCGCAGCACCTCGGTGAGGTCGAGGCGGTCCGGGTCCACCGCGGCCACCATGACCCGGCCGCTCGATGCGCCGAGGTCGACTGCGGCGACCCGGACCGATGTCACGTCCCGACCTAGCGCAGGAACGCGGCCGCGACGCCGGCGTCGACGGGGATGTGCAGCCCCGTGGTGTGGGAGAGATCGCCGGCGGTGACCGCGAAGACGGCGTTGGCCACGTGCTCCGGCAGGACCTCGCGCTTCAGGAGCGTCCGCTTCGCGTAGTAGGCGCCGAGCTCCTCCTCCGGCACGCCGTACACCGCGGCCCTCTTCGCCCCCCAGCCGCCGGAGAAGATCCCGGAGCCGCGGACCACGCCGTCGGGGTTGATGCCGTTCACCCGGATCCCGTGCTCCCCGAGCTCGGCCGCGAGCAGCCGTACCTGGTGGGCCTGGTCGGCCTTCGCGGCGCCGTAGGCCACGTTGTTGGGCCCGGCGAACACCGAGTTCTTGCTGGAGATGTAGATGATGTCGCCGCCGAGACCCTGGGCCTGCATCACCCGGGCCGACTCACGCGAGACGAGGAAGGAGCCCTTCGCCATCACGTCGTGCTGCAGGTCCCAGTCCGCCTCCGTCGTCTCGAGCAGGGACTTGGAGATGGACAGCCCCGCGTTGTTCACCACGAGGTCCACCCCGCCGAAGGCGAGCGCCGCGGCCGCGACGGCGTCGGCGACTGCCGCCGCGTCCGTGACGTCGGCGGCGACCGCCACCGCGACATCGGTCGACCCGAGCTCCTCGGCCACGGTGCGCGCAGCGGCGGCGTCCCGGTCGGCGACCACGACGCAGGCTCCCTCGGCCGCGAGCCGGTGGGCGATGGCCCGGCCGATGCCCGAGCCGCCACCTGTGACGAGGGCGACCCGCGTCGCCAGCGGCTTGGGCTCGGGCATCCGAGCGAGCTTGGCCTCCTCGAGCAGCCAGTACTCGATACGGAACTTCTCCGACTCGTCGATCGGCGCGTAGGTCGAGACGGACTCGGCGCCGTGCATCACGTTGATGGCGTTGACGTAGAACTCACCAGCCACCCGTGCGGTCTGCTTGTTGGCGCCGAAGCTGAACATGCCCACACCGGGGACGAGGACGATCGCCGGGTCGGCGCCGCGCATCGGCGGTGTCGACTCGTCGGCGTACCGCTCGTAGTAGGCGCGATAGGCGTCGCGGTACTCGACGTGCAGCTCGCGCAGCCGGGACACGATCTCGTCCAGCGGAGCCGTCGGTGGCAGGTCGAGGACCATCGGACGGACCTTGGTGCGCAGGAAGTGGTCCGGGCAGGACGTGCCCAGTGCAGCGAGCTCGGGGTGCCGCTCGCGCGCGACGAAGTCCAGGACGACGTCCGAGTCCGTGTAGTGGCCCACCTGCGGCCGGTCGGTCGACGCGAGCCCGCGCAGCACCGGGAACAGCGCCGCGGCACGTGCGGTGCGCTCGGCCTCGGGCAACGGCGCGAGGGCCGGGACGACCGCACCGAACGGGTCCGGTCGGCCCCGCTCGTCGAGGTAGGTCTGGGCGGCACGGATGATGTCCAGTGCGTTCTGCTCGCACTCCTCGCTGGTGGCACCCCATGCGGTGATCCCGTGGCCGCCGAGGATGACGCCCACGGCCCGCGGGTTCTCGCGCTTGATCGCCGCGATGTCGAGCCCGAGCTGGAAGCCCGGACGGCGCCAGGGCACCCAGGCGACCCGGTCGCCGAAGATCTCCTTGGTGAGCGCCTCACCGTCGGCCGAGGTGGCGAGCGCGATGCCCGAGTCGGGGTGCAGGTGGTCGACGTGCGCGACGTCGACGAGTCCGTGCATCGCCGTGTCGATCGACGGGGCGGCTCCACCCGTGCCGTGCAGGCAGTAGTCGAACGCCGCGACCATCTCGTCCTCGCGGTCGACGCCGGGGTAGCTGTCCACGAGCGCCCGCAGCCGGTCGAGCCGCAGCACAGCCAGACCTCGCTCCGTGAGCGTGCCGAGGTCCCCACCGGATCCCTTGACCCAGAGCAGCTCGACGTCCTGCCCGGTCACGGGGTCGGTCTCGGTGCCCTTCGCGGAGGTGTTGCCGCCCGCGTAGTTGGTGTTGCGCGGGTCGGCGCCGAGCCGGTTGCTCCGGGCCACCAGCGCCTGGACCTGAGGGTTCGTCATCGGTTCTCGCTCTGCTCGTCGGGTCGGAGGTCAGGCGCCCCAGCCGGCCTGCTGGCCGCCGGTGCGCTCGGTGCGGATCCGCTCGAAGTAGCCCGAGCGGTGGTACGCGGCGACGGGGTCGGGGTCGATGCCCTGCTCCTCGCGCAGCTCGGCCAGGAGTGGGCGGACGTCGGTGGAGTAGGCGTCCATGAGGACGGCGTTGGCCGCGAGGACGTCACCCGAGCGCTGGGCGACCGCGAGGGCGTCGGCGTCGACGAGCAGCGCCTTCGCGGTGGCCTCCTGGACGTTCATCACCGAGCGGATGATGGCCGGGATCTTCGCCTCGATGTTGTGGCACTGGTCGAGCATGAACGTGATACCGGCCGCCGGGTCGAGAGCGCCGCCGAGGACGATCTCGTGCATGATCCGGAACAGCTGGAACGGGTCGGCCGCGCCGACCATCAGGTCGTCGTCGGCGTAGAAGCGCGAGTTGAAGTCGAAGGCGCCGAGCTTGCCGGCCCGGGCCAGGAACATCACGATGAACTCGATGTTCGTGCCGGGCGCGTGGTGGCCGGTGTCGATGACGACCTGGGCGCGCGCTCCGAGCTCCAGGCAGTGCGCGTAGGACGTGCCCCAGTCCGGGACGTCGGTGGCGTAGAACGCCGGCTCGAACAGCTTGTACTCCAGCAGCATCCGCTGGTCGCCGGTGAGCCGGTCGTACACCTCGCGCAGGGCCTCGGCCAGCCGGTCCTGACGTTGCCGGAGGTTGTCCTGTCCCGGGTAGTTCGTGCCGTCCGAGAACCAGAGCTTGAGGTCGCGGGACCCGGTGCGGTCCATGATGTCGATGCACTCGAGCAGGTGGTCGGTGGCCTTGCGTCGCACCCCGGGATCCGGGTTCGTCACGCTGCCGAGCATGTAGTCAACGTCCTGGAACACGTTCGAGTTGACCGTGCCGAGGGTGACGCCCTGCTGCTTCGCGTAGTCAGCCAGCTCGCCGAAGTCGTCGACGCGGTCCCACGGGATGTGCAGCGCCACCGAGGGCGCGACACCGGTGAACCGGTGCACGGTCGCGGCGTCGTCGATCTTCTCCTGCGGGGTCCGCGGGACGCCCTCCTGGGGGAAGACCTTGAACCTGGTCCCCGAGTTGGCGTAGCCCCACGAGGGCGTCTCGATGGTCTGCTGCCGGAGGGTGGCCCTGACGGCCCGGACGTCGCTCATGCTGAACCCCTTGGTTCGTGCCGGTGGACTGTGCGCGGGCATCTCATCCGGCACCTCGGCCGCGACGGACGCTGTAGGCGTTCAGCAGCGCGGAGAGGACGAGGAGTGCCCCGAGCGCGAAGAGCTGGAACTGGCTGCCGTCCGAGCCCTCGAAGGCGAGCAGGATCCCGGCGTTGAGCCAGACGACGAGCAGCGCCGCGATGATGACGCCGGCGACCCGGCCGATGCCACCGGAGATGGCGACGCCGCCGAGGACCGCGATGGTGATGGCGGGCAGCGCCATCCCGCTGCCCGCGCTGCCGGCGTCCGGCCGGGCGGAGGCGAACTGGGCGACGGTGACCACCCCGACCACGGCCGAGAGCAGGCCCGACGTCACGTAGGCGAGGAAGCGGGTCCGGCGGACCGGGATGTTGGCGAACCTGGCCGCGACGTCGTTCGTGCCGATGGCGTAGAGCCGCCGGCCGTACGCCGACCGGTTGACCACCAGCCACACGACGACGGCCACCGGCAGCAGGAACGTCAGCACCTGCAGCGGCAGGTCGGGGGCCACGTCGCCGACCAGCGGAAGGGTCACGCTCTGGGTGAGCGAGTGGACGTCCTGGATCGGCTTGGTCGAGATGGGGGCGTTGTTGTGGCTGACCAGCGCCACCGCGCCGAAGGCGTAGTAGGTGGCCAGGGTGGCGATCAGCGCCGGGAAGCCCAGGTAGGCCACCAGGACGCCGTTCACGGCGCCGAGAGCCACGCCGACCAGCAGCGTGACGACCAGGGCCGGGAGGACCGGCCAGCCCCACAGGCCGACCATCGCCCCGAACGCCATCCCCGAGAGGCTGACGATCGAGCCCACCGAGAGGTCGATGCCGCCGCGGCCGGACACGATCACGACCAGCTCGGCCAGCGCCAGCAGGCACAGCGGCACCAGGGTCTCCAGCGCCGACGCCAGGTAGTCGACGTCGTAGGGAGCGACCAGGTAGCCCTGCCGGCCCATCACCCAGAACCAGACGACGACCACGACGAGCAGCACCGAGAGCAGGGCCACCCGCTCGGCGAGGACCAGGTCGAGGAGGCGGCGCCAGCCGCTCTCCCGGTCGGGGCCGGCCGCGGGCGGCTGCTCCGGCGCGACGGTCTGTGTCGTCATGCCGCACTCCTCCGTCGTTCGCGGACGATGTCGACACCGACGGCCACCAGGATGGCCACGCCGATGAACAGCTCCGTCAGCTCGCTGCGCCAGCCCAGCAGGGTGATCGCACTCGTCACGGTGCCGACCAGAAGCGCACCCAGCAACGTGCCGAGAACCGTGCCGCGACCACCGAGGATGCTGGTGCCGCCGATCACCACCGCGGCGATCACCTGAAGCTCCAGGCCGGTCCCGGCGTTCTGCTGCACCAGGCCGCCGCTCCCGATCAGCACGCAGCCGGCGATGCCCACGAACAAGCCGGTCAGGGCGTAGGCGGACAGCAGCCGCCGTCGTACCCCGATGCCGGCCAGCCGTGCCGCTGCCGGGTCGTTGCCGATCGCATACCAGTGCCGCCCGGTGGCCCAGTAGCGCATGTAGACCCACATCAGTGCGGCCAGCAGCATGGTGACCCACCACGCGTTCGGTACGCCGATGGTCTCCCCCGCACCACCGCCGCCGATGCCCGCGAACGTGTCCGGCACACCGGTGACCTGCTTGTTGTCGAACAGGCGCAGCGCCAGGAAGCGGAACAGGTTGAGGGTGCCGAACGTCGCGATGATCGGATGGATGCCGCCGAACGCGATCAGGAGACCGTTGACGATCCCCAGCGCGAGTCCGACCAGCACAGCCACGGCAAGGGCCTCGGGCAGCGGCGCCCCGCTGTCGCGGATCAGCTTCGACACCACGACCATCACGACCGCGGCGCCGCTTCCGACCGAGACGTCGATACCGCCGGTCACGATCACGGCGCTCATGCCGATGCCGACCAGCGCGACCGGTGCGACGGAGTAGAGCAGGTCGCTCAGGTTGGACGAGGTGAGGAAGGTGTCGGTGCCGACAGAGAGGGCCAGCCAGAGCACGGCCACGACCGCGACGAGCGCCAGCTCCTGGCCCTCGACGGCGCGGGCGACGGGACGTCGGGGAGCCGTCGCGGCACGGGTCAGGGCGGCCATCAGGCGCTCCTCTCGCCAGCAGGATCGGCGTCCCCGGCGGCGGCCGCCAGCAGGTCGGCCGCGCGCGTTCCTCGCGGGAACGTGGCGGTCACCGTGCCGCCGCGAACGACCAGCACGCGGTCGGCGAGGTGCTGCACCTCGGGCAGGTCGGCGGACACGACGAGGACCGCCGCACCGGCGTCGGCGAGCTCGACGATGATCCGGTGGATCTCGTCCTTGGCGCCCACGTCGACGCCCTGGGTCGGCTCCTCCAGCAGCATGATCTGCGGGCTCTCGACGAGCTGACGGGCGAGCACGACCTTCTGCTGGTTGCCGCCGGAGAGGTTGTCGACACGGGTGGCCGGGCCGGGGGCCTTGATGCGGATGCGCTTGATGAAGTCACCGGCGATCTCGCGCTCGCGACCACGATCCATCCAGAGCCCCCACCGGCTGAGCAGCCGCAGGTGACCGCTGGAGATGTTGAACGCGATGCTCTTCGTCCCGAAGACTCCCTGGACCTTGCGGTTGGCGGGGAGCATCGAGATCCCGTGGCCCACGGCGTCGGCCGGTGACCGCAGCGACACCTCGGTCCCGCTGATGCGGACCGAACCGCTGTCGGCGGGGGTGATGCCGAAGAGGGCCCGGATCACGTCACCCGCACCGCTGCCGATCAGGCCGTAGAGGGCGACGATCTCCCCGGCCCTGATGCTCAGGTCGACGTCGGCGAACTTCGGCGAGCGGCCGAGCCCGGTCACCTCCAGCACCGGTGCACCATCGGGCACCTCGCGCTCGTTGGTGCCCGTCTCGAGGGTGTGGCCGACCATCAGCTCGGCGACCTCCCGGACGGACAGCGAGTCGGTGGGCCTGCTGGCCACGACCAGGCCGTCGCGCAGCACCGTGACGCGATCGGTGATCTGGGCCAGCTCGTCGAGCCGGTGGCTGATGTAGATGACGGCGACGCCGGCCTGCTTGAGGCCGCGGACCGCGGCGAACATGGTCTCGATCTCGCGGTCGGTCAGGATCGCCGACGGCTCGTCGAGGATGAGGATCCGCGCGTCGTGGGAGAGCGCCTTGGCGATGCTCACCAGCTGCTGCTCGGCCACGGGGAGGTCGGCCACCCGGACGTCGATCAGGTCGCGGTCCAGGCCGACCCGCTCGAGCAGCTCGACCACCCGGGAACGCTGGGCGCGCCGGTCGACGACGCCGGCCCGGCGGACCTCCCGGCCGATGAAGACGTTCTCGGCCACCGTCAGCTCTCCGAACAGCTGCGGTTCCTGGTAGACGGTGGCGATGCCGGCGCCCAGGGCGGAGATGGTGCTGCCGGTGGCCAGCGGCTTGCCGTCGATCTCGATCGAGCCCCGGTCCGCCGACTCCGCACCCGCAATGATCTTGATGAGGGTGGACTTGCCGGCCCCGTTCTCACCGACGACCGCGTGCACCTCACCGGCCTGCAGGTCCAGGTCGACGCCCCGGAGGGCGTGCACGCCGCCGTACCGCTTCTCGACGCCGCTGAGCCGTAGGACGGTCGGCTCGCCGGACTGTTGCGCCGTCCCGCCACCCGGGTGGGTCGTCGTCATGGCACTCCTCCGAGAGGGTCGGGCCGCCGGGGGTGCCGGCGGCCCGACCTACGGCGTCAGTAGGGGAACTGGTCGACGTTCTCGGAGGTGATGCGCAGCGCCGGCCCGAGCAGGAGGGTCTTGGTGGCCGCGTCGTAGCTCGCGTCCGGCACCTCCGCCTTGAGCTTGTCGTCGGGGTCGAGCGACCCGTCGGTGGCGAGCTGGTTGCCGGCCCACGCGGTGAGGTAACCGAGCTTCTCGACGTCCCAGAGGATGGCCGCGCTGGACGACCCGTCCGAGAGGTACGGCTTCATCGCCTGCGGGGTGCCGAGACCGACGGTGAACACCTTGCCGATCTTGCCGGACTCCTTGACCGCCTTGGCGACGCCCGGCGCGGACGAGGTGCACTCGCCGACCAGCCCGGTCAGGTCCGGGTGGGCGTTCATGAGGTTCTTGGCCATGGAGACGGCCTTGGCCTCGTCCTCACCGGCGTAGACGGTGTCGACGATCTCGATGTCGGGGTACTTGCTGGCGGTGTACTCCTTCTCCACCTTGATCCAGGAGTTGAGGTTGGCCGCGGTCTGACCGCAGGAGACGATGGCGTACTTGCCCTTGCCACCCATCTGCTCGGCGAGCGCGTCGACGATGGCCTGGCCGATGCCCTCGGCGGTGGCCTGGTTCACGAAGACCTCGCGCGGCGAGTTGGGCGCGTCGGTGTCCGAGGTGGCGACGTGGATGCCCTTGTCCTTGGCGTCGGTGAGTACCGGAGCCATCGAGTCGGGGTCGTTGGGCGCGACGAACAGCGTGCTGACCTTCTGCTGGATGAGCGACTTCACGATGTCGGTCTGCGCACCCGGGTCCGCCGTCGTGGACCCCTTGTAGATCCACGTGATGCCGAGGTCCTGCGCGGCCTTCTCGCCACCGGTGTTCATCGCCTCGAAGTACGGGATGCCCTGGAGCTTGGGGACGAACGCGACGCTGACCTTGCTCGCGCTGCTGTCGCCACTGGCGCTGGAGCCGGAACCGGTGGCGGTGGTGTCGTCCTTCTTGCTGCAGCCGGTGAGCGCCAGTGCACCGGCGAGCCCGACAGCCAGGACGACGGACGCCTTCCTCGGAGCCTTCATGCGACTTCCTTTCCCTGTGCGCCTGCAGAGGCGGCGCGAGCGGGGTCAGTGGCTTGAATCGTTCAAACCGATGTGACGGCAAAGTTAGGAGGGCGTGAACCGCGCGTCAAGAGGTTCGGCGAATATTCTTGACACGTTTCAGTCAGGTGGGCATGGTTCAGGGACCGACGGAGAGGGGCACCGGGTGCCAGCCGGGATCAAGGACGTCGCCGCCGCGGCGGGCGTCTCGGTAGGAACCGTCTCCAACGTCCTCAACCGACCCGAGGTGGTCGCGCCGGCGACCCGCGAGCGCGTGCAGGCGGCGATCAGCAGGCTCGGGTTCGTGCGCAACGAGTCCGCGCGTCAGCTGCGCGCGGGGCGCAGCCGCTCGATCGGCCTGGTCGTCCTGGACGTGGCCAACCCGTTCTTCACCGACGTCGCGCACGGGGTCGAGCAGGTCGCGGACGGCAACGCCACGATGGTCGTCCTGTGCAACACCGGCGAGAGTCCGGATCGCGAGCGGCGTCATCTCGAGATGCTCGAGCAGATGCGCGTCCTCGGAGTGCTCATCACTCCGGTCGATGCCAAGAGCCGCTTGATCGAGGCGATGATCGGACGGGGGATGCCGGTCGTCCTGGTCGACCGGCGGTCGGTCCGCCGCAACCGCTGCTCGGTCGCCGTCGACGACGTCCTCGGCGGGCGGCTCGCGGTCCAGCACCTGGCCGAGCAGGGTCACCGCCGGATCGCCTTCGTGGGCGGCCCCTTCTCGCTGCCCCAGGTGGGCGACCGCCACGCGGGCGCGCTGAGCGCGCTGGCCGGTTCGGAGGCGGACGACCTGCTCGTCGTGGAGACGGCCAGCCTGACGCTCCCCGCGGGCCGACAGGCGGCGGCCGAGATCGCCGCGCTGCCCGCCGGTCACCGGCCCACCGCGGTCTTCTGCGCCAACGACCTGCTTGCCCTGGGCGTGATGCAGGAGCTGACCCGGTCCGGGCTGCGGGTCCCGGGCGACGTGGCCGTGGTCGGCTACGACGACATCGAGTACGCCGCCGGAGCGGTGGTGCCGCTGACCTCGGTACGTCAGCCCCGGGAGCTGCTCGGCCGGACCGCCGCGGACCTGATCTTCGAGGAGGTCGAGCAGGGCGGCGGCCACCGGCACCGGCACGTCGTCTTCGAGCCGGAGCTGGTGGTCCGCGAGTCGAGCGCACTGCGCCGCCGGCCCAGGGCCCGGCGCGGTGGTCCGCGCCCAGCGGCCGCTGCGCCTGCGGTGGCGAGCTGACATGCGCATCGCTCTGTTCGTCACGTGCCTGGCCGACGGGCTGTTCCCCGCGGTCGGGCGCGCCACGGTGACGCTGCTGGAGAGACTGGGTCATGAGGTGGTGTTCCCCGAGGGCCAGACCTGCTGCGGGCAGATGCACACCAACACCGGCTACCAGCGCCAAGCGCTCCCGCTGGTGCGGCACCACGTCGACACCTTCGAGCCCTACGACGTCGTGGTGGCGCCGAGCGGCTCGTGCGTCGGCTCGGTACGGCACCAGCACGCGATGGTGGCGAGGCGGTCCGGTGACGCGGCGCTGGCGGACCGCGCCGAGGCGGTCGCAGCGCGGACGTACGAGCTGTCCGAGCTGCTCGTCGACGTGCTGGGCGTCGAGGACGTCGGCGCCCACTTCCCGCACCGCGTCACCTACCACCCGACCTGCCACTCGCTGCGGATGCTCCGTGTCGAGGACAAGCCGTTGCGGCTGTTGCGCAACGTGCGGGGCATCGACCTGGTCGAGCTGCCCGACGCCGACCAGTGCTGTGGCTTCGGCGGCACGTTCAGCATGAAGAACGCCGACACCTCGACCGCGATGCTGGCCGACAAGATGCGCCACGTGCTCGGCACCGGCGCCGAGGTCGTGTCGGCGGGCGACGCGTCCTGCCTCATGCACATCGGCGGCGGGCTGTCCCGGCTGCGCACGGGCACCCGCACGCTGCACCTGGCCGAGGTCCTGGCCTCCACGGAGGAGCACCCGGTGGGGGCGGCGTGACGACCTTTCTCGGCCTGCCCTCCTACGCCCCGCGGGGAGTGGGGCAGCTGCGCACCGAGCAGCCGTTCCCGCAGGCCGCGAGGGCGGCCCTCGCCGACACCCAGCTGCGCGCCAACATCGGGCACGCGACCCGGACGATCCGCGACAAGCGGGCCCGGGTGGTCGCCGAGGTGCCGGACTGGGAGCAGCTGCGACTGGCCGGTCAGCAGGTCAAGGCCGCCACGATGGCGCGGCTCGACGAGCATCTCGCGCGGCTCGAGCGTGAGGTGACAGCCCGCGGCGGCACGGTCCACTGGGCCCGCGACGCCCACGAGGCGAACGCGATCGTCGCCCGCCTGGTGCAGGCGACGGGCGAGACCGAGGTCGTCAAGGTCAAGTCGATGGTTACCCAGGAGATCGGCCTGAACGAGGCGCTCGCCGACGTCGGGATCACCGCGTACGAGACCGACCTGGCCGAGCTGATCGTGCAGCTCGGGCACGACAAGCCGAGCCACATCCTGGTGCCCGCGATCCACCGCAACCGGGCGGAGATCCGGGAGATCTTCCTCCGGGAGATGGCGGGGGTCGACCCCGACCTCACCGACGACCCGCGCAGGCTCGCGATGGCTGCCCGCTCGTACCTCCGGCGCAAGTTCCTCACTGCCAAGGTCGGAGTGAGCGGGGCCAACTTCGCAGTCGCCGAGACGGGCACGCTGCTGGTCGTCGAGTCCGAGGGCAACGGCCGCATGTGCCTGACGCTGCCCGAGACGCTGATCACGGTGATGGGCATCGAGAAGGTCGTGCCGTCCTGGCGGGACCTCGAGGTCTTCCTGCAGCTGCTCCCCCGCTCCTCGACCGGCGAGCGGATGAACCCGTACACCTCGGCGTGGACGGGTGTCAGCCCCGGCGACGGACCGCAGTCGTTCCACCTGGTGCTGCTCGACAACGGGCGCAGCGCGACGCTCGCGGACGAGGTCGGGCGCGAGGTGCTGCACTGCATCAAGTGCAGCGCGTGCATGAACGTCTGCCCGGTCTACGAACGCACCGGCGGTCACGCCTACGGCTCGGTCTACCCGGGCCCGATCGGCGCCGTCCTGTCACCACAGCTCACCGGCGTCGAGGACAACGCCTCGCTGCCGTACGCCTCGTCGCTGTGCGGGGCCTGCTACGACGTGTGCCCGGTGCGGATCGACATCCCGTCGATCCTCGTGCACCTGCGCGGCAAGCACGTGGAGGAGCGCCGCGCCGCCTCCCGGGTCCCGACCGCCGAGGCCGTCGCGATGGCCGCGGCGGCGTGGGTGATGTCCGACCCCAAGCGGTTCGCGGCAGCAGAGAAGGCGTCGCGCGCCGGCCGGCTGCTCGCCCGCCGCGGCCGCCTGCGGTCCCTGCCGCCGCCGCTGTCGGCGTGGACGGGCTCGCGGGACGCGCCCGCTCCCCCGCCCGAGACGTTCCGCGAGTGGTGGGCCCGGACGCGGGGACCGTCCTCGTGAGCGCGCGCGAGGACATGCTCGCCCGGGTCCGTGCCGCGCGCGGCTCGACACCGGTGGTCGAGCCCAGCCGGGACTACCGCGCCGATCGGCGAGCACCAGCCCGGCTCTGCTGCTCTGCTCGACCTGCTCGAGGACCGGCTGCTCGACTACCGGGCCGCCGTCCGGCGCTGCGACCCGGCCGGGTTGCGGCACGCCGTCGCCGAGGCGTTGTCGGCGGCCGGAGTCGACGCAGCCGGCGGGACGGTGCTGCTCCCGCCGGGCCTCCCGTCCGGCTGGGCACCCGACGGCCGGGCCGACGACGGGACGCTGACGGCCGACGACCTGGACGGGTTCGCCGCCGTGGTCACCGCCTCCCGGGCGGCCTGCGCCGAGACCGGGACGATCGTGCTGGACGGTGGCCCTGACCAGGGTCGCCGGGCCTTGACCCTCGTGCCGGACGTGCACGTCTGCGTGGTCCGCGCCGACCAGGTCGTCGAGACCGTGCCGGAGCTGCTCGCCCGGCTGGACCCGACCCGGCCGACGACGTTCGTCTCCGGACCGTCGGCGACCAGCGACATCGAGCTCGACCGGGTCGAGGGCGTGCACGGCCCGCGCACGCTCGCGGTCGTCCTGGTGTCGTCGGGCTGAGCACGCCCCGGCGCGCGCCACGTCGAGCCGCCAGACCCGCGTGGCGCCGTACCGCTCGATAGTCCTGGTCCGCCCGGCTTTCGGCGCTTCTGCCGCCGTTGACGCCGGGTCCGGCCGGGCGCACGGTGAGTGGTGACCGCACGGGGGCCACCACCACCACGGGAGGACCCGTGCCTGCCACGATCACCCGCCTCGACGGGAGCACTGTCATCCTCGACGACGAGCGGCTCACCGAGCTGCGCGGCACCTTCCGCGGCGAGGTGGTGGTGCCGGGAGATGCGGGCTACGACGAGGCGCGGGTGGGCTTCAACGCCCTCTTCGACCGTCGGCCGGGGATGATCGTCCGCTGCACCGGCACCGCCGACGTCATCGACGCGGTCGGGCTCGCCGCCGGCGAGGGGCTGCAGATCGCCGTACGCGGCGGCGGGCACAGCATCGCCGGGCACTCGTCGCCCGAGGGCGGCCTGCTCGTCGACCTCTCCGCGATGCGCGGCGTGTGGGTCGACCCGGCGTCGAGCACCGTGACGGCGCAGGCCGGCGCCACCTGGGGCGACGTCGACCGGGAGACGCAGGCGTTCGGCCTGGCCGTGCCCGGCGGCATCATCTCGACGACGGGCGTCGCCGGGCTCACCCTCGGGGGCGGTCTCGGCTGGCTGCACCGGAAGTACGGCCTGGCGTGCGACAGCCTGCGCTCCGTGCAGATGGTCACGGCGGACGGTCGACTGGTGCGGGCCAGCGCCGACGAGGAGCCCGGGCTGTTCTGGGCGCTCCGGGGCGGGGGCGGCAACTTCGGGGTCGTCACGACGATGGAGTTCGCGGCGCACCCGGTCGGCCCGATGATCTTCCAGGCCGCACCGATCTACCCGATGGCCGACGCGGCGGACGTCCTGCGGAGGTGGGCCGCCTGGACCCGCAGGGTCCCGGACGAGGTGACCACCCGGGCCCTGTTCTGGACGTTCCCGGACGCCGAGGCGCTGCCACCGGAGATCCGCGGGCGGGACTCACTGATCCTCGCGGCCATCCACAGCGGCTCCGCGCAGGAGGGCGAGCGGGTGCTGCAGCCGCTGCGCGAGATGGGGTCGCCGCTGTTCGACCTCAGCGCTGCGGCGCCGTACCGGATGGCGCAGGCCGGGTTCGACGCGTTCTTCCAGAAGGGCACGATGCGCAGCTACTGGAAGTCGCTGTACCTGGACGACATCGACGACGCCGCGGTCGACCTGATCGTCCGCCGCGCCATGAGCCGGCCGCACCCGCTCACCCTCATCCACATCCCGCTGATGGGTGGCCAGACGTCACGCATCGCTCCCGACGGGACCGCCTTCGGCGACCGGAGCGCGCCGTACATGCTCAGCGTGGACGGGAACTGGCTCGACCCGGCCGACGACGCGGCGGCGACGGCGTGGACCCGCGGGATGATCGCCGAGGCCGCCGCACTGCCGTCGGCGCGTGGCCTGTACCTCAACTTCAGCGGTGACGAGGTGCTCGACGGGGAGGCCCGTGCCGCGGCCTTCGGCGACAACCTCCGGCGACTCACCGAGCTGAAGGACCGCTTCGACCCGGCCAACCTGTTCCGGCTCAACAACAACGTGCCGCCGTCACGGGTCGTCGAGATGCCGGGGCAGCGGATCACGCTCGAGCAGAAGGAGATGCACCGGAGCTGACTCCGGTCAGCCGGCGACCGCCTCCGCGGCGGCGAGAACGCTGCTCACGGCCGACGCCGCCGCAGCGGCGTCGGCGCCGTGCGCCCTGATGCGCACGGTGTCGCCGGCGACCGCTCCGAGACCCATCACCGCCAGGACGCTGCGGGCGTCGACCTCTGTCCGGTTCGCCGTCGACAGGTGCACGACAGCGTCCAGGGGGGCCACCGCGCGGGTCACCTGACCGGCCGGCCGTGCGTGCAGGTCGGCGGGCAGCACCACGTCGAGGATGACCTCAGAGCTTGCGGACATCACGCGCCCCCTCGGCCGCGGCCACGACCTCCGCGAGCGACGCGCCGCCGGCGGCCGTCACCGCCGCGGCCACCGCACCCTCCACGAAGGGCGCGTCGGCGATGAGAACCTCACCGGGTCGCCGGTCCGGCTCGGCCAGGTAGGCGCGGGCCGTGAGGACCGAGCTGCCGAGGTCCGGCAGGATCACGACACCAGCGCCGGTGTCGACCTTCTCCACCGCGGCGACGAGCGCGTCGGCGTCGGTACCGAGGCGGCCGTCCTCGGTCCCGCCGATCCCGACCAGGCGCACCGCGCCCCCGGAGACCTGGCCGGCGACGTCGGCGGCACCCTCGGCCAGGGCACGGCTGTGGGAGATGAGCACGATGCCTACCGCGCAGTTGTCGCTCATGGCTCTATCCTCGTCCCTGTTCGACGATGCTGAACGCCTCGAGACCGAGACGAAGGGGACTGCCGGTGATCCAGTCCGTGGACCGAGCGGCCCGGATCCTGCACGAGCTGGGGTCGGGGAGCCCGACCCTGGGGGTCACCGAGCTGGGAGCCCGGCTGGACCTCGCGAAGCCGACCGTGCACGGGCTGCTGCGGACGCTGGAGCAGAGCGGACTGGTCAGCCAGGACGTCGCCACCGGCCGCTACTCGCTCGGCCCGCGGGTGCTGCAGCTGGGCAACGCCTACCTGGCCGGCTCCGAGCTGCGGGCCCGCTCGATGCTCCGGGCCGGGACGCTGGCCCGGCAGGTCGACGAGGCGGTCTGGGTGTGCGTCCTGGTCGACGACGCAGTCATGGTCGTGCACCACGAGTTCCGGCCGGACGACGCGGTGCAGATCCTCGAGGTCGGTGCGACGGTGCCCTGGCACGCCACGGCGTTCGGCCACGCCATCGCTGCCGGCCTGCAGGAGCGCGAGCTGGGTGAGCTCCTGGCGCTGCCGCGCCGGATCCTGACCGGGCGTACCCGCACCGACGAGGCGGCGCTGCGCAAGGCGTTGACGGCCGCCCGGGACAAGGGCGTCGCGGTCGAGAACCAGGAGGCCAACGTCGGGGACGCCGGCATCGCGTCGGCGATCGTCGACCACGCCGGCCGGGTGGTCGGCGCGCTCGGCGTCGTCGGGCCGGCCGAGCGCCTGCTGGCGCGTCAGGCGAAGGCGCGGCTGTCGCGATCGGTCGCCGACACGGCACGGGCACTGTCGCGCGACCTGGGCGCGAGCCGTTCGCCGGCGCCGGAGCAGCGAGTCAGGCACCGCGACCCCCGGAGCTGACGAGAGGCGCGGCGCCCAGCCCGGCGTCGAGGACCAGCGCGCGCACGTCGTCCAACCGGGACGGCGCAACGCTCAGGGTGGTCACACCGGCCGCGAGCAGCAGGGGCAGCACCGTCGGATCGGCCGCGGCGTCTCCGCAGACGGACAGCGGCCGGCCCGCTGTCCTGGTGAGGTCGACGGCCCGCACGACCTGCGACATCACCTCGGGGTGGGCGGCGGCTGCCGGTCCGGTGCGTGGGTCGGTCCGCTGCACGCCGAGGGTCGCGGCCGTGAGGTCGTTGGTGCCCAGGGAGAAGAAGTCGGCCGCAGCCAGCAGCTCGGTCAGGTCGGCGATGGCCGCCGGCGTCTCGAGCATGGCGCCGAGCGGCGGTGCCGGCACCCCGACCACCCGTGGCCGCGGCGGCCAGCGCCCGACGTACGGCATGCAGCTGGGCCGGTGTCTCGACCATGGGCACGAGCACCGACAGGTCGACGTCGCGGCCGACGTCGAGAAGCGCCTCGAGCTGCGCAGCCAGCGCATCAGGGTCGCCCAGGAGCAGCGCGAGGGACTCCTCGGCGACCCCGGCGAGGAACGGCGGCACCTTGTCGTGGGTGAAGTCGAGCAGCCGCACGGTGACCGGGCGGCCGATCAGCTCGGCGAGCACCGGCCGCAGCGCGCGGGCGTGCTCGGCGCGGGTGGGCCACCGGGTGGCGTCGAGATGCGCCAGCTCGGTGCGCAGCAGCCCGACCCCGACCGCGCCGTGCAGGACGGCGCGGCGCGCCTCGACCGCCGAGGAGACGTTCGCGAGCAGCCGCACGCCGATGCCGTCACGGGTTACGCAGCGGTCGGGCCCGCCGCTCGGCGACGGCGACCGGCTCGGGAGCCGCCGCCACGACCGATGCGACCACGTCGGGAGCGGGGTCGGCGGCCACCCGCCCGGTGCCGCCGTCGACGAACAGGGGCACGCCGTCCGGCACGTCGAGCACGTCCGGCGCGGCGCCGACGACGAAAGGGATGCCGAGCGAGCGGGCCACGATCGAGGCGTGCGAGCCCGGGCCCCCGCGGAGCGACACAGCAGCCACCACCTGCTCGGCGTGCCCGAGCAGGTCGGGGGCGGCCACCTCCGCGGCGACGAGGACGACCGGACCCGGCGGTGGGACCGCGGGCGCTCGCCCGCGCAGCCGGTCCTGCACGAAGCGCGTCACCACCCGGACGTCGGCCGCGCGCTCTCGCAGCTCGACGGACTCGAGGGCCTCGAGGGCAGCGGCGTGCCGCTCCCCGGCGACCCCGACGGCGGCGGCCGCGTCGTCGGCGAGCGCCGCCACCGCCGCGTCCGCGAACGACGGGTCGAGGGCGATCATCGCCTCGACGTCGAGGATGTCGGCGTACGGCGTGCTGGCGGCGGCCCGGTGCCCGGCCGCCAGTGCCTCGAGCGCGGCAGCGGTCGCGGCGAAGGCCGCGCGGACCTCGGCCGGCGACGCGCTGACCGGTTCGGCTCCGGCGCCCCTCCGGGGCTGCCAGGCCGGGCCGACCGCCGCACCCGGCGAGCAGCCGCTGCCCCCGTGCTCGGTAGTCATGACTCCTGGCCCTCCAGCACCGTCGCGAGGGCGGCGAGCAGCAGGGCCGTGGACGTGGCGCCCGGGTCCTGGTGGCCGACGCTGCGGGCCCCGAGGTAGCTGGCCCGGCCCTTGAGCGCCTGCAGCGGGATGGTCGCCTCGGCCCCCTGCTCGGCTGCCGCCGCGGCCGCCGCCGCGGCCGCGGCGAGGGTCGCACCGGCGGCCAGCGCCTGCTGGTAGGCGCGGACCGCCGGTGCGAGTGCGTCGACCATCGTCTTGTCCCCCTCGGCGGCGGCGCCGAGGCCCTGCACTCCCTCCAGCGCCGCAAGCAGCGCCGCTCCCAGCGCTTCCGGCGCCACGTCGGGCTCGGTTCCCAGTGCCTTGCCGGCCCGCCGGAAGGCGGTGCCGTACAGCGGTCCGGAGGCGCCGCCGACCTTGGACACCAGCGCGTTGCCCACGACGGTGAGCAGCTCGCCGGGCGTGGCCGGCTGCTTCTCGTCGAGGGCCACGCCCACGGCCTGGAAGCCGCGCACCAGGTTGACACCGTGGTCGGCGTCGCCGATCGCCGAGTCCAGGTGGGTCAGATGGTCCTTGTTCTCCTCGATGTCGTGCGTGGCCTTGTCGATCCAGGCGCGGACGGTCGTGACGTCCACCAGCAGCACCCCTTTCATCGCGGGCTCCTCAGCGGCCCCACCGCAGCGCGGGGGTCTCCACCGGAGCGTCCCAGAGCGCGGTCAGGTCCGGGGTGAGGCGCAGCACCGTGATGGACGCGCCGGCCATGTCGAGACTGGTGATGTAGTTGCCGACCAGCGACCGGGCGATGGTCGCGCCCTTGGCCTCGACGATCTTCCGGACCTCCTCGAACACGATGTACAGCTCGAGCAGCGGGGTGCCGCCCATGCCGTTGACCATGACCGCCAGGTCACCCTGCAGCGGCATGTCGTCGTCGATGGCGCCGAGCGACACCTCGACGATCTCCCGAGCCGACCGGATCGGCCCGCGCACCCTGCCGGGCTCGCCGTGGATGCCCACCCCGAGCTCGATCTCGTCGTCGGGCAGGTCGAAGCCGGGCTGACCGGATGACGGGGAAATGCACGCCGTGAGGGCGACGCCGAACGACCGCGAACGCTCGTTGACCTCGCGGGCGACGTCGGCGACCGACTTGAGCTCCTTCTTCTGCTCGGCGAGCGCACCGGCGATCTTCTCGACGAAGACCGTCGCACCGGTGCCGCGTCGTCCAGCGGTGTAGAGGCTGTCCTGCACCGCGACGTCGTCGTCGATGACGACAGCGGCGACCTCGATGTTCTCGTCGGCTGCCAGCTCGGCGGCCATCTGGAAGTTGAGGACGTCGCCGGTGTAGTTCTTCACGATGTGCAGGACCCCGGCGCCGCCGTCGACCTTCTGGGTGGCCGCCAGCATCTGGTCCGGGACCGGGGACGTGAACACCTCGCCGGGGCAGGCGGCGTCGAGCATCCCGAACCCCACGAACCCGCCGTGCAGCGGCTCGTGGCCCGAGCCGCCACCCGACACCAGGCCGACCTTGCCGGCCGTCGGGCCGCCCGCACGGGTGATGACCTTGCCCTCGACGTCGACGGCCAGCGAAGGGTGAGCGGCGGCGATCCCCTTGAGGGCGTCGGTGACGACGTCCTCGGGTGCGTTGATGAGCTTCTTCATGCGGACACCTCCTGCGCGACGCGCGTGGACTGGGTCGGGACTGTGGCCGGCCGGGTCTTCGCGGCGGCCAGGTAGGCGAACGCACCGACGACGGCACCGGCGAACTCGCCGATGAAGTACGCCGGAAGCTGCGACCACTTGACGGTGGCGTCGAACATCTCCCCGGCGAACATCGGGCCGATGTAGCGGGCCGGGTTGAGCGAGGCGCCGGTCGCGGGGCCGACGACGATGATGATGGCGAACACGATCGACCCGATCACGAGACCGGCCCAGCCAGGGACGGCGCGGCCGTCGATGACGCCGAAGATGACGAACGCCAGCAGTGCCGTGCCGATGAGCTCGGCGAAGGTGGCCCGGCCGAACGGCGTGCTGTCGCCGTAGGCCGTCATGCCGAGACCGAGGTCGGCCGCGGTCCTGCCGAGTGTGCCGACGATGGCGAGCGCGCCGGCCGTGGCACCCACGACCTGCGCGGCGACGTAGCCGGGCACGTCCTTCCACGGGAACCGCCCGGTCGCGGCCAGCGCGACCGTGACGGCGGGGTTGATGTGGCAGCCGGAGATGTGGCCGATCGCGTAGACCATGCCGACGATCACCAGCATGAAGGCGAACGAGATCATCCCGAGGTCCGCCATCGAGAACGGCACCTTGCCGGCGTTGCCGAGGATGAGGGTGGCCGGGATCGAACCGGCTCCGATGAAGACGAGGAAGCCGGTGCCCAGGGCCTCGGCGAACCAGCGCTGGGCGACTGTGTTCTGTTCCATGCGGGCGTCCTGCCGGAGCCCGGTCACCGCCGGGTCGGGTGGACTCCACCTCCCTGCAGGGTCGGACGAGGGACTCGTCGCGGTGTTCGACGATGTCGAACGTTGTTTCGGTGAAGTTAGGCCTGAGCGCGGGGGCTGTCAAGGGCTCGACCACACCTGTCCACGGCCGGCGTCCGGCAGGATGCCGGTCATGGAGCTGCGCTGGGACGCCGTCACGATCGACTGCCGGGACCCCGAGACGCTCGCCGCGTTCTGGTGCGCACTGCTCGGTGTCGAGGTCCGGGGCAGGTGGCAGCAGTACGTCGGCCTGCACCCGGTGGCACCCGGCCTGCCTCGCCTCGTGCTGCAGCGCACCGACGACCCACGCCCGGCGAAGAACACGCTGCACCTCGACCTGCACGTCCCGTCGGCCGACGACCTGCCGGCAGCCGTCGAGCGGGCTGTGGGCCTGGGCGCCCGGCTCGTCGCCGAGCACGAGGAGGACGGCCAGTCCTGGCGGACCCTGGCCGATCCCGAGGGCAACGTCTTCTGCCTCGTCGCGGACTGAGGACCGCCGGTGCGGGAGGCGACCGCGGTCAGGCGGCCGCCGGACGGCGGCCGAACACCCAGTGCCGCAGCAGCAGGAAGCGCAGCAGCGTCGCCGCCAGGTTGGCCGCCACGAGGGCGGCCAGCTCGACCGCACGGGACGGGTCCGACCAGGCGTGCAGGGCGGCGAGCGAGCCGCTGGTGAGCAGGAGGCCGAGTCCGAAGACCGCGAGGCCGCCCGCGTGGTGCCGGCCCCGCCGGTCGCCGCCACGTACGCCGAACGTCAGGCGACGGTTGGCCGCCGTGTTGCCGACGGCCGTTAGCAGCAGCGCGACGAAGTTCGCCGCCTGTGCCCCGAGGCCGGGACGGGCGGCGAGGAACAGCGCGAGGTAGGCCAGCGTGCTCACCACGCCGATCGCAGCGAACCGCACGAGCTGACGGGTCAGCGTCGCGGGCACCTCGGCCGGCGGGGCGAGCGGCGCCCGACCGAGCTGGGACCGCACCGTGTGCAGCGGCAGCCGTCCCGCCGCGAGGGCCCGGCCGACGCGCGCGATGCCCCGCAGGTCGGCCACCGCGGTGGCCAGCACGTCGACCCGGCTGTCAGGATCGTCGACCCAGTCCACCGGGACCTCGTGGATCCGCAGTCCGCTGCGCTCGGCGAGCACCAGCAGCTCGGTGTCGAAGAACCAGCCGTTGTCCTCCACCAGCGGGAGCAGGTGCTCGGCCACCTCGCGCCGGATCGCCTTGAAGCCGCACTGCGCGTCGCTGAACCGGGCGGCCAGCGTGCCGCGCAGCAGCAGGTTGTAGCCCCGCGAGATGACCTCGCGCTTGGCGCCGCGCACGACCCGCGAGCCACGGTGCAGTCGGGTGCCGATCGCGATGTCGGAGTGGCCCGACACGAGCGAGGCCACGAGCGGCAGCAGCGCGGACAGGTCGGTCGAGAGGTCGACGTCCATGTAGGCGAGGACCTGCGCGTCGGACCTGGACCACACGTCGCGCAGGGCGCGGCCACGGCCCTTCTGCCGGAGGTGCACGACCCGGACGTCCGCCAGCTCGGCGGCCAGGTCGGTGGCGATGTCGAACGTCGTGTCGGTGCTGGCGTTGTCGGCCACGGTGATGCGGAACGAGTACGGCAGGCTCGCTGTCAGGTGCTCGTGCAGCCGCCGGACGCTGCGGGCGAGGTCGGCCTCCTCGTTGTGCACGGGCACGACGACGTCCAGCACCGGTGGTGCGGCAACCGGCGGCGGCACGAGCCGCGGCGCCTGGACGAGGTCGGTCACGTCGTCACGCTGCCCTCGTGCCGGTGGTCCGGTCGCTGCCGTCGGTGGTCGAGCCGGGCGGCCGGCTGCCGGGGAGCCCGCCGTCGTCGTCGTGGTCGTCGTGACCGAGGGGGCCGCCGGCAGCTGCCCACCCGGCAGCTGCCCACCCGGCAGCTGCCCGCCCGGGACCTGCTGGTTCGGCCGGCCGAAGCCGGGGGCCACGCCGCCCGGTGCCCCGGGGACGGTCCCGGTCCCGGTCGCGCCGTCGCGGGCGGCGAGGGCGACGCCCCCGGAGGCGAGCACGCCCACCGCGACGACGGCGGCCGCGACGGTGTGCCCGGTGCTCCAGCGCCGGGGCCGGCCGGCCTCCTCGACCGTCGGCGGCGGCGTCCCGACCGGGCCGTGGCCCTGAGCATCGGTGCGGGCGGCGCCGGCGGCAGCGGCCGTGTCGGGCACGAAGACGAACGGCGGCAGCTCGGCCGTCGGCTGCGACGCCGTGTCGTGGGTCGTGGTCACAGTGGCTCCCGGAGGTAGGTGCTCGCCCGACATCCGGTCGCACCTGGTGGTGTGTCGGACAGGTCTGGCGGCTGGCAGGTCTGCGATGACTCTCGGACCCGTGGCTGTACGCCTGCTGTGACCTGACTGCGCGTCAGCCACCGGTCGGCCCGCACCGCCGGTCGCGGGTCGCGGTACTCCCACGGGCCGTGCAGTCACCGGGCAGCGACCTCACAGCGTCGGGCCTGACAGTCCTTCCTGACACGTCCGACGCGAACCCACGGAGACTCCGCCATGACGACCCTCGTCGAACCGCCGACCGCGGCACCACGCCAGCCGCCGGCCACGCCCCGAGCCGACCGGCCCTCTGTCGGCCGGCGGCTGGTGCGCGGCCCCGAGACCGATCCGACGTGGGCGCGGCCGGCCCTGCTCGGGCTGCTCGCCGCGACCGCCGTCCTCTACCTCTGGGGCCTCGGCGCCTCCGGCTGGGGCAACTCGTTCTACTCGGCCGCAGCGCAGGCCGGCTCGGTGAGCTGGAAGGCGTTCTTCTACGGCTCCTCCGACGCGGCGAGCTCGATCACGGTCGACAAGACCCCGGCGTCGCTGTGGGTGATGGCCCTGTCGGTGCGGATGTTCGGCCTCAACGCGTGGAGCATCCTCGTGCCGCAGGCCCTGATGGGGGTCGCGACGGTCGGGCTGGTGCACGCGACGGTGCGACGCTGGCACGGACACCCGGCGGCACTGATCGCCGCAGCCGTCACCGCCCTGACTCCGGTCGCGGTACTCATGTTCCGCTTCAACAACCCCGACGCCCTGCTGGTACTCGCCATGGTCGGAGCGGCGTACGCCACGGTGCGCGCGACCGAGACCGCCAGCACGCGGTGGCTGGCGCTCGCGGGGGCCCTCGTCGGCCTCGGATTCCTGTCGAAGATGCTGCAGGCCCTGCTGGTGGTCCCGGCGCTCGCCCTGGTCTACCTGGTCGCCGCGCCCAGCCCGCTGCGCACGCGGGTCCGGTCGGTTCTCGTCGCCGGTCTGGCGCTGGTCGCGGCCGCGGGGTGGTGGATCGCCGTCGTCGAGCTGGTGCCGGCGTCGATGCGTCCCTACATCGGCGGGTCGCAGTCCAACAGCATTCTCGAGCTGCTGCTCGGCTACAACGGGCTCGGCCGGCTCACCGGCGACGAGACCGGGAGCGTCACGGGCGGCGCTGCGGGCACGGGCGGCACCAGTATGTGGGGCCAGACCGGCTGGACCCGGATGTTCGACGCCGAGATCGGCGGCCAGGTGTCGTGGCTGCTACCGGCCGCTCTGCTGCTGCTGGTCGCCGGCCTGGTCGTCGCCGCGCGCAGCCCCCGTACCGACCGGCTGCGCGCCTCGCTGCTGCTCTGGGGCGGCTGGCTGGTCGTCACCACCCTGGTCTTCAGCTTCATGCAGGGCATCTTCCACGCCTACTACACCGTCGCCCTCGCACCGGCGATCGGTGCCGTGGTGGGTATCGGCGCGACCGTCCTCTGGCGACGCCGTGAGCACCCGGTCGCCGGCGCCGCGCTCGCCCTGACGGTCGCCGTCACCGCCGCCTGGGCGTACGTCCTGCTGCGCCGCAGCAGCGACTTCGTCCCGTGGCTCGCCCCGACGGTGCTCGTCGTCGGGCTGCTCACCGCGCTCGCACTGGCCGCGGTGACGCTGCTGCCGGCGCGGGTGGTGGCCTCGGTCGCCGGGCTCGCCCTCGTCGTCTCGCTGGCCGGCCCGGCGGCGTACGCCGTGCAGACCGCGAGCCAGCCGCACACCGGCTCGATCCCCACGGCCGGACCCGCGGTGGCCGGCGCCCGGGCCGGCGGGCAGGGAGGCGCGCGCGGCGGCTTCGGCGGCACCCCGCCGACCACGGGGCTGCCCAACGGCACCGGCACCGGGACGGCACCGCAGGGCCAGCAGGGCGGCGGCGGCACCGGCGGTCCGGGTGGGACCGGTGGCGCGGGCGGCCTGCTCGGCGGCTCGACCGCGAGCGCCGAGATGGTCGCGCTGCTGGAGGCCGACTCGTCCTCCTACACCTGGGTCGCGGCCGCGGTGGGTTCCCACAACGCGTCCGGCTACCAGCTGGCGACGGGGCTGCCCGTCATGGCCATCGGCGGGTTCAACGGCAGCGACCCGTCACCGACGCTGGCGGAGTTCCAGGCCGCCGTCGCCGGCGGGAAGATCCACTACTTCATCGGCGGCGGCAGCATCGGCGGCCAGAACGGCGGGTCGTCGGCGTCGACGGAGATCGCGTCCTGGGTGACGGCCACGTTCACTGCCCAGACCGTGAGCGGCACCACCGTCTACGACCTGAGCGGCGCGACCTCGGCGGCGTCCACCGGCGCGGCGTCGACCACCTGACCCGGACCGACGAGGGGCCGGCGCCGCTGGACGCGGTGCCGGCCCCTCGGGCGTGCCGGGCCCGGTCGCCGGGTCAGTGCGCCTTGTCGTAGGCCTCGACGACGGTGCCCGGGATGCGGCCCCGCTCGTTGACCGCGTGGCCGTTGGCGCGGGCCCACTCGCGGATCTGGGCGGTCTTGTTGTCACCGCTCTTGCGCCGCGAGGTGCCGCGACCGGCGGCGGAGCGGCCACCGACCCGGCGGGCCAGACCGGCGTACTGCGCGAGCGAGTCGCGGAATGCGGCGGCGTTCTTGGTGCTCAGATCGATCTCGTAGGACACCCCGTCCAGCGAGAAGGACACGGTCTCGTCGGCAGGGCCGCCGTCCATGTCGTCGACCAGGATGACCTGCACTTTCTGTGCCATGGGTGCATTTCTCCAAAGGGCCTCGGGAGTGAAAGTCGATATCGCTCCCGAGAATAGCCCGGACGGCCTGTCACCAGGAAATGCAACCCGGTAGTCGCGCATTACCTGGGGCATTTCCGCGAATTGCACTAGTGCATTCAGCGGGGATTGCGGTCCTCGCGCTCCTCACGCTCGGCGAACCGCTTCACCCCGAGCGCGATCGCGACGAAGGCGACGCAGACGACGACCGGCGGCAGCAGCGCCGCGAGCACCGACATGTCAGATCCCTTCGGGCTTGAGCAGCGGGAACGCGATGGTGTCGCGCAGCGACGGGACTCCGGTGAGCAGCCGGATCAGCCGGTCGATGCCCAGGCCCATCCCGCCCTGCGGCGGCATGCCGAACTCCATCGCCCGGAGGAAGTCCTCGTCGAGGTGCATCGCCTCGGGGTCGCCGCCGGCGGCCTTGAGCGACTGCTCGACGAGCCGCCGCCGCTGCTCGACCGGGTCGTTGAGCTCGGAGTACGCCGGCGCCAGCTCGACCCCGCCGATGATGAGGTCCCACGCCTCGACCAGCCCCGGCTTCGACCGGTGCGGCTTGGCCAGCGGCTTGACCGCTGCCGGGTAGTCGGTGACGAACGTCGGCTGCAGCAGGTGGTCCTCGACCAGCTGCTCGTAGAGCTCGACGAGCACCTCAGCGGCGTCCCAGGCCGGCTGGAGGGCGACGTCGTGCGAGTCGGCCAGCTTGCGGAGCACCTCGACGGGGGTCTCGACGTCGACCTCCTGGCCGACCGCGTCGGACACCGCCTCGAGGATCGGCAGGTGCCGCCACTCCCCCTCGAGGTCGATCTCGCCACCGCGGCCGTCGGGCACCACCGTCGAGCCGAGGGCCCGCGCCGCGTCGACGACGATCTCCTTCGTGAGCTCGGCCATCGTGCCGTAGTCGCCGTAGGCCTCGTAGACCTCGAGCATCGTGAACTCGGGACTGTGGGTGGAGTCGACGCCCTCGTTGCGGAAGTTGCGGCCGATCTCGTAGACCCGGTCGAGGCCGCCCACGACCAGCCGCTTGAGGTAGAGCTCGATGGCGATGCGCAGGTACATCGGCTGGTCGAACGCGTTGAGGTGGGTGCGGAACGGCCGGGCCGCGGCTCCCCCGTGCAGCGGTTGCAGCAACGGGGTCTCGACCTCGAGGAAGTCGCGGCGGTGAAGGGTGTCGCGCACCGAGCGCAGGACGGTGGCGCGGTTGCGCACCATCTGCCGGGAGTGGGCGTTGACGGCGAGGTCGACGTAGCGCAGCCGGACCCGGGCCTCCGGGTCGGTGAGCCCCTTGTGCTTGTCGGGCAGCGGGCGCAGGGCCTTGGCGAGCATCGTCCAGCTCTCGGCCTGCACGGAGAGCTCGCCGCGCCGCGAGCTGATCACCTCGCCCTCGACCCCGACGTAATCGCCCAGGTCGACGTCGGACTTCCACGCAGCGAGCGCGGCGTCGCCGACCCCGTCGAGCGACACCATCACCTGGAGCTCGCCGGTGCCGTCACGCAGTGTCGCGAAGCACAGCTTGCCGCCGGTGCGCGAGAGCACGACCCGGCCGGCGACGCCGACGCCGACGCCGGAGTGCTGGTCCGGCTCGAGGTCCGGGTGGGCGGCGCGGAGGTCGGCGAGCGTCGTGGTCCGCGGGAACGACACCGGGTAGGGATCGACGCCGCGCTCGCGCATCCGGTCGAGCTTCTCCCGCCGGACCCGCATCTGCTCGGGCTGGTCGGCGAGGACCTGCTCGTCCGCCGCGTCGCTCGTGGCCCGCTCGTCCGTCGGGTCGCTCGTGGCCGGCCCGTCCGTCGGGTCGCTCGGGTCGCTCGGGCTGGGCTCGCTCACACGCCCCAGGCTACCGAGCCACCGACGACCATCCTCGCCTCCCCGAAATGATCACGGGACCGTGGTCATTTCGACCCGACAGCGGCTTGCACACCACTGTCGACCCGGGGTGATCACGGTCCCGTGATCAACTCGGGTCAGGGCTGGTTGCGCTCGAAGACGAGGCGCAGGCCGATCAGGGTCAGCCAGGGCTCGTGCACGTCGAGGACGGCCGCGTCCTCGAGCACGAGCGGCGCCAGCCCGCCGGTGGCGATCACGGTGACCTCGCCGGGGTCGCCGTCCTCGCCGACGATCGCGGTGGCCATCCGTCCGACCACACCGTCGACCTGGCCGACGAAGCCGTAGAGGATGCCCGACTGCAGCGCCTCGACGGTCGACCGGCCGATGACCGAGCGCGGCCGGCTCAGCTCGACCCGGCGCAGCTGCGCACCGCGGCTGCCGAGGGCCTCGACCGAGATCTCGATGCCCGGCGCGATCGCCCCGCCGAGGTACTCGCCCTTGGCCGACACCGCGTCGAACGTCGTGGCCGTGCCGAAGTCGACGACGATCGCCGGCCCGCCGTACAGCTCGACGGCCGCCAGTGCGTTGACGATGCGGTCGGTGCCGACCTCCTTGGGGTTGTCGGTGAGCACCGGCACACCGGTCCGCACGCCGGGCTCGACGACGACGGAGGGCACGTCGCCGTAGTACCGCCGCAGCATGTCGCGCATCTCGTGCAGCACCGAGGGAACCGTCGAGCAGAGGGCGACGCCGTCGACCACCTCGTCGGGACCGAGCGGCCCCGGGTGCTGGGCGAGCAGGCCGCGCAGGACCACCGCGATCTCGTCGGCCGTCCGGTGCGCCTCGGTGGCTATCCGCCAGTGCTCGACGAGGTCCTCGCCGTCGAAGAGGCCGAGCACCGTATGGGTGTTGCCCACGTCGATGGCGAGCAGCATCAGCTGTCCCGCAGCGTGACCGGCACGTTGTCGATGAGCCGGGTCGTACCGACGCGCGCCGCGACCGCGAGCAGGGCGCCACCCTGCGCCTTGTCGTCGACCTCCGCCAGCGTCATGGGGTCGACCAGCGCGAGGTAGTCGAGGGCTATCGACGGCTCTGCGTCGAGCACGGCGTGCGCGGCGCGACGTACGGCGTCCGCACCGGCTGCCTCATCGGCGACGCCGGCGAACAATGCGCGGGACAACGACAGCGCCGCGAGCCGGTCGCTGTCGGTCAGGTAGGTGTTGCGTGACGACAACGCCAGCCCGTCGGGGTCGCGAACCGTCGGGACCGCGTCCACCTCCACCGGGAAGTTGAGGTCCTGCACCATCCGCGCGATGAGCAGCAGCTGCTGCGCGTCCTTCTGCCCGAAGTAGGCGACGTCCGGCTGGGTGAGGTTGAGAAGCTTGGCGACGACGGTGAGCACGCCGTCGAAGTGCCCGGGCCGCGAGGCTCCCTCGAGGACGTCGCCGAGCGGGCCCGCGTGCACCTGAACCTGGGGCCGGCCCGCCGGGTACACCTCGTCGGCGGACGGCGCGAAGACGATGTCGACCCCCTCGGCCTCGCAGAGGGCGACGTCGGACTCCAGGGTCTTCGGGTAGCGGGACAGGTCCTCGGTGGGTGCGAACTGCAGCGGGTTGAGGAACACCGTCACGACCACGACGACGCAGCGGGCCCGGGCCACGTGCACGAGCTCGCGGTGCCCGTCGTGCAGGGCGCCCATCGTCATGACCACGCCGACGTCGCCGTCGGGTCCGCCGAGGTCGTCGATGGCGGCGCGCAGGTCGGTGCGGGTGTGCACGAGCTGGGTGCTCACGAGATGCCTCCGGCGAGTGCGTCGAGCAGCGCCTCGGCCGCTTCGGGCTTGAGGAGGCCGGCCGCGAGGGCGCGGTCGGCGGTGAGCCGGGCCATGGCGACGTACGCCGCCGCGGTGTCCGGCGAGACCTCGCGCAGGACGGCGACGTGGGCGGCGACCGTGCCGGCGTCGCCGCGGGCCACGGGTCCTGTCAGTGCCGAGTCACCGGACCGCAGGGCGTTGTCGAGGGAGGCGCCGAGCAGTGGCGCCAGGAGCCGTTCCGGCTCGGCGACGCCGCAGCGGCGCAGCAGGTCCACCGACTCGTTGACGAGGGTGGCGAGGTGGTTCGCACCGCCGGCGAGGGCCGCGTGGTAGAGCGGCCGGGCGTCCTCCTCGACCCATTGCGGGTCGCCGCCCATCTCCACGACCAGCACCTCGGCGATCGGCCGCAGGGGGTCGGGGGCGGTCACCCCGAAGCAGGCGCCGGCCAGCCGGTCGAGGTCCTCCGCGCGGCCCGTGAACGTCATCGCAGGATGCAGCGCCAGGGGCAGGGCACCGAGCCGGGTCACCGGGTCGAGCACGGCCGTGCCGTAGCGGCCGCTCGTGTGCACGACGAGCTGTCCCGCCCGCACCTCGCCGGCCGCGGCCAGCCCCTCGACGAGCACGGGGAGCACGTCGTCGGGGACGGTCAGCAGGGCGAGCTCCGCGGCAGCGAGCACCTCCGTGGGCGGCAGCACCGGTACGCCGGGCAGCAGCGCCTCCGCCCGCCGGCGGGACGCGTCGGAGACGCCCGACACCGCGACGACGCGGTGGCCGGCCTGCACGAGCGCGGCGCCGAGCACCACGCCGACGCGGCCCGCGCCGACGATCCCGACGGACAGCCGGGCTGGTCGGTCGTCGACCGAGGGGGTGGAGGTCACGGGTGTTCCAGTCCTTGGCGGGGGTACCGGACAGCCGCCAGGGTACGGCGCCACCACGATCCCGAGGGAGAACAGGTGCTGCTCGCGGGGTTCTGGGGTCTGGTCGGCGGGCTCGCACTCGTGCTCGGCGCCGCGCTGGGCGTGGTCCGAACCGTCCCTGCGAGGGTCATCGGGCTGGTCATGGCGTTCGGCGCCGGCGTGCTCATCAGCGCTCTCGCCTTCGAGCTGACCGCGGAGGCGTTCCGCACCAGCGGAGGCCGGGAGGTGGCGCTCGGGCTGCTCGGTGGCGCGCTCACGTTCTACGTGGGCGACTTGGTGCTCGACCACCGTGGCGGGCAGGGGCGGAAGCGGTCGGGTGGTCAGCAGGCCGGCGCCGCCGCGAGCGGCCTGGTGCTGGGGGCGCTTCTCGACGGCATCCCGGAGTCGGTCGCGATCGGCGTCTCGCTCGTGGGCGGGCACGGTGTGGGTGTCGCGGTGGTGGCCGCGGTCTTCCTGTCGAACGTGCCGGAGGGCATGTCCGCCGCCACCGGGCTCGCGAAGGCCGGCCGGTCCCGGAGCTGGATCCTGCTGCTGTGGGTCGGCGTCGCCGTGCTGTCAGCCGTCGCCGCGGCCGTGGGCTTCGCGGCACTGGGAGGTGCCAGCGCGTCGGTGGTCGCCGTCATCCAGGCCTTCGCCGCGGGTGCGATCCTCACCATGCTCGCCGACACGATGATGCCGGAGGCGTTCGAGAACGGCGGCAGCTCGGTCGGTGTCGTCAGCACCGTCGGCTTCGTGCTCGCCTTCCTCCTGAGCAAGGCGTGACCGCTGCTGCAGCATGAGGTCGGTGGCGCGGTCGCCCTCCCGGCCTCATGCCGCAGCGGCGGCGCGGTTCACCGGTCCAGGTAGACCGTCAGCTGGTTTGCCTGCTCACCGAGCACCGTCGTCGTCTGGCCCGCAGCATCCCGGTAGCGACCGGTGCCGCCGAGGACCGCAGCGTTCAGCGGCTGACCGCTCGCGAAGTCGAGAGTCCCCGCGATCTCGATCGTCCCGCGTGCCAGCTGCAAGGTGGCCTCGCAGCGCGAGTTGACGAACAGCTGCGTGCAGTGGCCCGCGAACCGACCCAGCGAGGTCCCCGTGCGCGGGTCCCGCAGATCGTTGTCGAACAGGAACTGGTCCCCGGCGCTGTCACCCGCTGCGCCGAGGTCGACGAAGTCGGCCTGGTCCGGCACCTCGAGGAAGCGCAAGGTCTCCTGGTCACTCCCCCTGTTGTCCGCTGCCGACAGCTGGGGCGCGCCGATGAGCGCGACGAGCACGATGGCGATGGCAACCCAGATCCGATACATCCACGACACCTCCGTGTGCTGGCCTCGCACAGGAGGGCTGCCCGAGGCGTCTGACAGGTCGCTGCGAGCAGGTGACGAGCAACGGGCGCGCCGGCTTCGACGAGGGACAGCCGCCAAGGCGGTGCACCGGCTCGGTCGCCGGCCCCCGCGGTCCCGAGTATCGGCGCGCGCCTCACCTCCGTCCAGTGGACATATCCTCGCGACAGTCCGTAGTCCGACGGTCCGGCGATCAGCAGCTGTGCGCGTGCGGACCCGTCGACGGGCTGGTGCAGCGGTCGTCCTTCGCCCCGCCGAAGAGCTCGTCGCTGCCGCCGCGGCCGGCCAGCACGTCGCGCCCGCCATGGCCCCGCAGCACGTTCGGCCCGGCGTCGCCGCGAAGGACGTCGCGACCGTTGCCGGACTCCGCGTTCTCGACGCCGCGCAACGTGTCCCGGCCGAACTCGCCGGTCACCCGGCCGGCCGCCAGGTCGACGGTCACGGCCTTGCGGGTGAGGGTGTTGGTGTCCTTGGTGTAGTCGACCCGGTAGGAGACCGTGTCGACCCCGGGACCACCGACCACGAGGTCCTTGTTGTCGTCGGGCACGAGCCGATCGTCGCCTGAACCGCCACGGATGGTGTCGGGCCCGTTGCCGCCGTTCACCGAGTCGTTGCCTGTGCCGCCACGCACGGTGTCCGAGCCGCCCATGGCCCGGAGGTCGTCGTCCCCCGCACCTCCGTACAGCTCGTCGTCGCCGGTGTCGCCGTTGTGCTCGAAGACGCCGTCATTGCCGTCTTCGCCCCTGAGCACGTCGTCGCCGTCGCCGCCCAGCAGGTAGTCGTCGCCGGTGCCGCCCCAGAGGTGGTCGTCGGCCGACCCGCCGTAGAGTGCGTCGGCGTCGGCGTCGCCGAAGAGCCGGTCCCGTCCTGGACCGCCCATCAGCTCGTCGTAGCCGTCACCGCCGTGGAGCTGGTCGACGCCGGCGCCCCCGTCGAGGACCTCGCCCCACGCCTCGCCGTCGACGCCGCGGAAGGTCGGGTTGTCACCGCCGAGCAGCTCGTCGTCCCCGGCTCCGCCGACGAGCAGGTCGAGCCCGGGCCCGCCGTCGACGACGTCGTCGCCCGCGCCGGCGTCGACCCGGTCGACGCCGCTCAGGGTCTGCGACTCCAGGTCGAAGGCCGCGGTGTTGTCCCCCGCGCACACGGCGTCGTCGCCGCCGAGCGCGGTGATCGTGTCCGCGCCGCCGAGACCGACGATCACGTCCCGTCCCTCGGTGCCGACCAGGACGTCGTCGCCCTCGGTGCCGACGATCGTGGCCGTCGCCCCCCAGCAGGTCGGGATGTCAGCGGCGGCCGCGGTCCCACCGGAGAGGCTGCCGGCCAGGAGCGTGAGAACGGCGAGGGACGTGAGGAGAGAACGGTTCGAGGTCACGGAGACCGAGGACGCGGTGGACCCGTGTCCGGTTCGCCCGGCTTGTGCGACGCGAGTCACCCCGACGGTCACCGGACCGGGCGATAGCTCGTCATCAGCACCCCCGTCGTGGTCGGGACCGATCCGACCAGCTCGAGCCGGCGCGGCTGCTCTGCGTCGCGGAACAGCCGCTTCCCGCTGCCCAGGACCACGGGGTGGATCGCCAGCGCGTACTCGTCGACCAGGTCGTGCGCCATCAGGGTCTGGACCAGTCCCGGGCTGCCGAGGACCGAGATCGTGCCCCCGACCTGCTCCTTCAGCTCCCGCACCTGGGTTGCGACATCGCCGGAGAGAATCGTGGTCGGCCCCCAGGTCGTCCCGGTCAGGGTGCGGGACGCGACGTACTTCTGGACGTGGTTGAGGTGCCTCGCGAACGGGTCCTCGTCACCCTGGTGCGGCCAGAACGCCGCCATCTTCTCGTAGGTCCTGCGCCCGAACAGCTGCGCGTCGGTCGAGGCCATGCCGGGGCCGGCCTGCTGGAGGAAGATCTCGTCGAAGTACGGCCGCTGCCAGCCGCCGTGTGCGAAGCCGCCGTCACGGTCCTCGTCGGGGTCGCCCGGCGCCTGCACCACGCCGTCCAGCGACATGAACTCGATGACCTTCAGCGTGCGCACGTCCGCCACCTCTCGTCGTTGTCCCTCATCCTCCGACCAGTGGCGGTGTCCGATCTCATCGGTGTCGGCGCCCCGGATGCGGGAAGGTGGAGGGCGTGGCGGGAGCGGACGACACCTTCGACCTGCAGCGGTACGTCGACGCGCAGGACGAGCGGGGCACGTACGACCAGGCGCTGGCCGAGCTGTGGTCCGGGCGCAAACGTAGCCACTGGATGTGGTTCGTCCTCCCGCAGCTGGCCGGACTCGGCCGCAGCAGCACCGCGCAGCACTTCGGGATCACCGGAGCCGACGAGGCGCGGGCGTACCTCGCGCACCCGGTGCTCGGCCCTCGGCTGAGGGAGTGCGCACAGGCACTGGCCGCCCACCCCGGCACCGACCCGGTGGCCGTGCTGGGTCCGGTCGACGCGCTCAAGCTGCGGTCGTCGATGACGCTGTTCGCGCGGGTGGCCCCGGACGAACCGGTGTTCCGCGAGGTGCTGGAGCACTACTACGACGGTGCGGACGACCCCGCGACGTTGTCGCTGCTCGGCGTCTGAGGGCCGACGTCGCGCGGGGGCAGGTCCTCGAAGACGTCGCCCAGCCGCCGGTCCGAGCCGCCGCGGACGACGACGCAGTGCTCACGCGCGACGCTGCGCGCCCACTGCTCGTCGGTGGCCGCGGCGTTGGCGATGACGTGCCGCTGGCTGCGGTGCTCCTTGAGGCCCTGGACGATGCGCATCGCCACCGACGAGGTGTCGACGGTCAGGCCGATCTGGTCGTCGGGCACGCCTCGCAGGTGGTAGACGACATCGGGCTCCCAGGGGTCCAGCCCGACCGACCGGCGCTTGGTGTTCCACCGCTCCCACACCGAGTGCGGCATCGCCCCGTGCAGCAGGCGGAACAGGCCCGGCCCCGGAGTCGCGGCGACCCGGTCGAACGCCGCGTCGGTGGCCGCGCCGACCCTGATGTGGTCGGGGTGCCCGGTGATCCCGTCGGGACCGAAGGTCGCGACGACGTCCGGCCGCTCCTCCTGCATCATTCCCGCGATCCGCGAGACCAGCTCCTCGAACGGCACGTCGGACACCGCGCCGTCGTCGTAGCCGAGCCACTCGTGCCGGTCCGGTGGCCGGCCGAGCACCCGCCACGCGGCCTCGTCCTCGATCCGGCGGACGGCGCCGAGGGTCTCGCGGGTGGCCGGGAAGCCCGGCGGGATGTCCCCCGCGGCACCGTCGGTCGCATGCACGAGCACGTACCGGAAGCCCGGGTCGTCGGCGTGCAGCGCGACGGTGCCCGCCAGCCCGTAGGCGTCGTCGTCCGGATGCGCCACGACCATCATCAGCGTGCGGCCGGCCTCCACGCCGGAATGATCGACCGACGGCCGGGTCCCTGTCGAGCCTCCACGGTCGACTCCCCCGGGAGCCGGTCCGCCGGATCTGCGACGATCCGGGCCTGATGGCCGACCAGTCCTGGGTGCCGTGGCGGGACGCCACCGAGCGCGCCCTGTACGGGCCCGACGGGTTCTACCGGCGGGAGCGCCCGGCAGCGCACTTCCGCACGTCGGTGCACGCCTCACCGCTGCTCG
This sequence comes from uncultured Actinomycetota bacterium, assembly GCA_963784645.1. Lineage (GTDB taxonomy): Bacteria > Actinomycetota > Actinomycetes > JACCUZ01 > JACCUZ01 > JBBRVW01. The sequence goes on from CAWARY010000003.1 coordinate 130,780, forward strand.
CGCAGGCCGTCCTCGCCCTGGCCCGCTCGACCGGCCTCCCGACCGTCGTCGACGTCGGCGCCGGCAGCGGTGAGCTGCTCGTCGACCTGCACCGGCTCGCACCCGACGTCTCCCTGGTCGGCGTCGACGTCGCGCCGCGCCCGCCGGGGCTGCCCGACGGCGTCGGCTGGCTCGATTCCGTCCCGGCCGGCAGTGAGGCGCTGCTCGTCGCCCACGAGCTGCTGGACGACGTGCCGGTCGACGTCGCCGAGCACGACGGGACGCACTGGCGGCTGGTGCTCGTCGAACCGGCGACCGGCGACGAGCGGCCCGGCGACCCGGTCACCGGCGAGGACGCCGACTGGCTGGCCCGCTGGTGGCCGGCCGCGGGCTCCGGGTCCCGTGCCGAGATCGGGCGGCCGCGCGACGACGCGTGGGCGGCACTGGTCGGGTCGCTGAGACGGGGCCTCGCCGTCGCGGTGGACTACGCGCACTCTCGCGACGACCGGCCGGCGGAGGGGACGCTCACCGGCTATCGCGACGGGCGGCAGGTGCGACCGGTCCCGGACGGGTCCTGCGACGTCACCAGCCACGTGGCGCTCGACTCCTGCGCCACCGAAGGGCGGCGCGCGGGCGCCACGGCCACCGCCCTCACGACGCAGGCCGAGGTCCTGCCCGCCCTGGGCGTGCGGGCCGAGCGGCCGGCGCACGAGCTGTCCCGCACCGACCCGGCGGCGTACGTCCGGGCGCTGTCGGCCCGCGGCGAGCTGGCCGAGCTGACCGATCCGGCGGGGCTCGGGTCCTTCGGGTGGCTGGTCCAGGCGGTCGGTGTCGCGCTGCCCGAGCCGCTGCTGCGGCGTCAGCCGGCGACGGGCACCGACTGGTAGCCGCGCAGCACGAACGTGGCGCGGCGCACCGGGTCCCCGGCGAGCTGCAGGTCGGGGCAGCGGCGCAGCAGCGTGGGCAGCGTGATCTGCAGCTCCATCCGGGCCAGCGGGGCGCCGAGGCAGTGGTGCAGACCGGCCCCGAAGCCGATGTGCGCGTTGGGCCGCCGCGTCACGTCCAGCACGTCCGGGCCGGCGAACTGCTCCGGGTCCCGGTTGGCCGAGCCGAGCAGCGCCGCGACCCGGGTGCCCGCGGCGATCTCGACGCCGTCGGCGGCCGGGTCCCCGAGGACGGTGTCCTCCTTGGCGGTGCGCTCGAACAGCTGCAGCGGGGCGTCGTACCGGATCGTCTCCTCGATCGCGGCGGCGACGACGTCGGGGTCGTCGAGGCCCGCCCTGACGATCGCCAGCTGACCGGGGTCCCGCAGCAGCGCGACGAGCCCGTTGCCGAAAGCGTTGACCGACGCCTCGTGGCCGGCGTTGAGCAGCAGGATCGCCGAGGCGACCAGCTCGTCCCCGGTCAGCCGCTGGCCGCCGTCCTCGGCCTTGACGAGGTCGCTGACGAGGTCGTCGCGCGGTTCGCGGCGGCGGCGGTCGGCCAGCTCCCGCATGTACGCCGCGAACTCCGCCGCAGCGGACACGGCGCGCGGCCCGACGGTGCCGGCGCGTTCGTACTCGTACATGGCGACGATGTCGGCCGACCAGGGCCGGAGCAGGTGACGATCCTCCTCCGGCACACCGAGCAGCTCGGCGATCACGGCGACCGGAAGCGGCTCGGCGTAGTCGGCGATCAGGTCGAACCTTGTCGGGTCGACGGCGTCCAGCAGCTCGGCCGCGAGCTGCTGGACCCGCGGCCGCAGCCGCTCCACGTGCCCCCGCCCGAACGCGCCCGCCACGAGGGACCGCAGCCGGGTGTGCACCGGCGGCTCGTTCTCCATCATCTGGTTGCGGTGCAGCTGGTTGAACGGCTCGAAGTCGGCCGCGGGCTCCTTGTCGGTCCACAGCCGGCCGAACCGGCGGTCGCGCAGGACGCCGTTGGCAGCGGCGTAGCCGACCGCGAGCCACTGCCCGGTGGGCTCGTGCCAGTGCAGCGGGGCCGTCTCCCGCAGCCGCGCGAGCACCGGGTAGGGGTCGTCGACGAAGCCCGGCTCGGTCAGGTCGAGGGCGGTCCGGTGGCGCGGGGCAGACGTCACCGCTGCACCGTAGGTGCTGGCGGCGGGACCTGCGAGGTCATCCAGCGATCGGGACCGGCGGCCGCCCGGGAGATCCGGGCGCGCTCCACCTCGGCGTCGACGAGCGCCCGTGCCTCGTGCTGGCCGCGGTGCGCGGCGAAGGCCGTGACCGGGCCGGGAGTGGTGTCGAGGTGCAGGCTGGCCAGCCCGAGCCGGCGCTGCAGCGGGCCCTGGACGAGCCGCACGCTCTGCACCTTCTCGTGCAGCACGACGTCGGTCACCCGGGTGAGCCGGCCGCGTCGGGTCACCAGGACCCGGTCGTCGGCGCCGACGCCGAGCTGCCGCCAGGCGAAGGGGTCGAGCCAGCGCGCAGCGGCCGGCACCCCGACCAGCGCGACCGCGTCGACGTCGACGCCGGGGAGCACCCGCGCCAGCACCCGCAACGCCTCGGCGCGCGGGGCGACCGGGCACAGCACCGACGCGTTGTCCTGCCCCGGGCCGACGTACCCGGCGACGTCGACCTCGACGCGGCACCAGCTCTTCGACCGCCACAGCAGGGGTTCGGTGAGCCGCACCGCCTGCACCCGGCCGGGCGGCACGGTCTGCGCGCGCGTCTCGATCAGTCCGTGCCGCAGCCGCAGCCCGTCGGGCGACTCGGCCACCGTGAAGCCGAAGTGGGTGATGACGCTGCGGACGCTGACCGGCACGACCGCGATCACGAACGGGACGGCGATGCCGAGCAGGAGGCCGGGGGAATGGTTGATCGTGGTGATGACGACCATGGCGAGCAGCACCACGAACGTCCCGATCACGGCCACCGACCGCAGCGTCGACTCGACCAGCCGAGCCAGCGGCACCTCGAGCAGCACCCGCTCAGGTGCCTCCGGCGTCTCGTGGTGCAGGCCGGCCGCGCGGGCGAGCAGCTCGGCGCGCAGCCGGTGCGCCGACTCCTCCGACAGGTAGGCGAGCGGGGCCTCGGACGACGAGCCGCCGGCCACCTCGAGGCGGAGCTCGGCCAGCCCCAGCACCCGGGCGACGAACGGGCGCACGACGTCGACGGCCTGCAACCGGTCCAGCCGCACCTGCCGCGACCGCTTGTGCAGGACGCCGGTCTCCAGCCTCAGGTCGTCGGGACCGATCCGGTAACGCGTGTTGCGCCAGGCCAGCCAGCCGTACGCGACACCCAGCGGGACCGAGATCGCGACCGCCCCGAGCAGCCACGGCACCGACACGTCGCCGTACGCCTGCTGGGCGGCGATGGCCACCGCCGCGGCGAAGACCTTCCAGCCACGCAGGAGCGGCGTCAGCGGGTGCAGCCGGTGGAACCCGGCCGACGGGTCCGGCGGAGCCTGCTCCCCCAGCGGGAGCCCGGGCAGGACGTCAGACACCGGCGGCCCCGGCCTCGCCGCGTGCCGCGAGCCGGTCGCGCAGCCGCGCCGCCTCCTCGGGGACCAGGCCGGGGATCTGGGCATCGGTGGCCGCGGCAGCCGTGTGCAGCTGGACCGTGGCCAGCCCGAAACGGCGGTCCAGCGGGCCGGCGGTGACGTCGACGAACTGCATGCGGCCGTACGGCACGACCACGAGCTGGCGGCGCAGGATGCCTCGGGTCACGAGGAGGTCCTCGGCGCGCTCGGCGTAGCCCCACGACCGGACGCTGCGGCCCACGACGACCCAGCCCCAGCCCAGCGCCAGCAGGCCGACGACGACGCCCGCGACGGCGAGCCAGGTGGCGACCAGGGAGAGCGCGACCACGGCACCCGCCAGCACCACCAGTCCGGTGGCGGCGCCGAGCAGGCGGCGCAGCGTGGCCAGGCGCGGTGACACCCGGACCCAGGGCTCGCCTGGCGGGTCGAAGGGCTCCATGCCACGACGCTACCCAGAAGGTCCGGCCGACGTGGCGCACGGCCGCGGAACCTCGCGGGCTGACGCCGACGGCCGTCCGGCGGCAAAGGCTGGCAGACTCGGGCCTCGTGAGCACGACCGGTCCGACCGAGCGGGTGATCGGCGTCGGCGCAGGCGCCGACGTCGTGGAGAGCGCGACGCGCGGCGACCACCTCGCGACGCAGGACATGGTGCTCAACATCGGCCCGCAGCACCCGGCCACCCACGGGGTCCTGCGCCTCCGGCTGGTGCTCGACGGTGAGCGGATCGTCAGCGCCGAGCCGATCGTCGGCTACATGCACCGCGGCGCCGAGAAGCTGTTCGAGGTGCGCGACTACCGGCAGATCGTCGTCCTCGCCAACCGCCACGACTGGCTGTCAGCCTTCGCCAACGAGCTGGGCGTGGTCATGGCGGTCGAGCGGATGCTCGGCATGGAGGTGCCGGTGCGGGCCGTGTGGGCGCGCACGCTGCTGGCGGAGCTCAACCGGGTGCTCAACCACCTCATGTTCATGGGGTCCTACCCGATCGAGCTCGGCGCGATCACGCCGATCTTCTACGCGTTCCGCGAGCGCGAGACCCTGCAGGCCGTCATGGAGGAGATCTCCGGCGGCCGGATGCACTACATGTTCAACCGGGTCGGCGGCCTCAAGGAGGAGCTGCCGGCCGGCTGGACCGGGCGGGCCCGGCACGCGGTCGACGAGGTACGCCGCCGGCTGCCCGACCTCGAGAACCTGGTGCTGGGCAACGAGATCTTCCAGGCCCGCACCCGCGGGGTCGGCGTCCTCGCGCCCGAGCTGGTGTCGGCGTACGGCGTGAGCGGGCCGATCGCCCGGGCCTCCGGGGTCGACTTCGACCTGCGCCGTGACGAGCCCTACCTGGCCTACGGGGAGCTCGACGTGCAGGTCGTGACGCGCTCCGAGGGCGACTGCCTCGCGCGGTTCCAGGTGCTGGCCGAGCAGGTGCGGGTGTCCCTCGACCTCGCCGACGCGTGCCTCGACCGGCTCGGCGCCCTGCCGCCGGGACCGGTGACCACCCGGCTGCCCAAGGTCCTCAAGGCGCCGGAGGGGTCGACGTACTGCTGGACCGAGAACCCGCTCGGCCTCAACGGCTACTACCTGGTGTCGCGGGGCGAGAAGACGCCGTGGCGGCTCAAGCTGCGCTCGGCGTCCTACAACAACGTGCAGGTGCTCACCGAGCTGTTGCCGGGCCAGCTGGTGGCCGACATGGTGGCGATCCTCGGCTCGATGTTCTTCGTCGTCGGCGACGTCGACAAGTAGGCATCGTCGGCGACGTCGACAAGTAGGCATCGTCGGCGACGTCGACACGTAGGCCGTCTGCCGCGTCGTCGAGTGGCGCGTTCTTGCAGATTCCAGGCCCAGATTCTGCAAGAGCGCGCCACTCAAACGCACTAGGCGACGGGTTCAGGCGCTGCGGCGGTGCGGGGCGCCGGACGCCGCCTCGGCGACCTCGTGGGCCAGGTCGCGGGGCTGCTGGTCGCGGTCGGCCTTCGGGTCGAGCAGGCGGCGCTCCGGGAGGTGGGCGAGGACGCTCCAGGCCAGCCGGTCGGCCGGTGCGGGGGCCGGCTCGAGGACGATCTCGGTGCGCACGGTGTCGGCGGACCGGTCGGCCGTGGCCAGCGCGGTGGCGACATCGGGACCGGTCGCGAGGCCGGCGGGGTCGCCGAGGGCGAGCTGGACCAGCGGCATCCGGAGTGTCACCCAGCCGGGCTCGGTGTCGGCCGTCGTAGCCGCCTCGGCCGCCTCGGCCGCCTCGGTGGCCGTCGCGGCGGCCCGGGTCATCCAGGCCAGCTCGGCTCGCAGCTCGGCGACGGTGGCCCGCAACGCGACCACCTCGGCCCGGAGCGCGGCTTTGCGCGCCTTGTCGCGACTGCGCACCATCGAGGTGAGCAGCCGGCGCCACGCGGGGGGTCTACGGTGCCGTCCAGCCATGACGGGGAAGGTATGCCCCTCAGCAGCCCAGATGGTGGCGCCACGCGGGTCACACAGGCCACTTTCGTCACACCAGTCCCGGAGGGAACCCACTCATGAGCCTCACCCTGCTCGCCTGGCGCCGCGCCGTGCAGGCCCTCTACGCGGAGGTCCGGGCCACGTCCGATCCGGCCGCCGCGCACGCGACGTGGCGTGCGGGCCGCGACGAGCTGCTGCTGCAGCACCCCGACAGCCCGGTCATGGCCCAGGAGCGGGCCGCGTTCACCGGCGCGCGGGTGGCGCCGTACGACCCGGCGTACCGCTTCGAGGTCACGCTCGACCCGGACGTCGAGCCGCACCGGCTCGAGGTGCCGACCGCGACCGACGGCGTCGTGCCGTTCGAGCGGATCGGCGTGCTGCACCTGCCCGACGTCGGTGACCTCGACGTCTGGTGGCTCGACTCCTACGGCGGCGGCCTGTTCGTGCCCGTCAAGGACCGCCTCGCCGGCCGCGAGACCTACGGCGCGGGCCGCTACCTCCTCGACACCGTGAAGGGCGCCGACCTCGGCGGCGACGTCGACCTGGCGACGGGGCGGGGAACCGTGGTGGCCGACCTCAACTTCGCCTACAACCCGTCCTGCGCGTACGACCCGGCCTGGGCCTGCCCGCTCGCCCCACCGGGCAACGTCGTCCCGGTCGAGCTTCCCGTCGGCGAGCGCTATCCGGTGCTGCCCCCGAGTTCCTGACGCGCCACCCGAGATGATCACGGTTCCGTGGTCATCTCGGGTCGACCGGGGCTTGCACGCCGCTGTCAGGCCGAGTTGATCACGCTTCCGTGATCAACTCGGCCTGCGGGCGGACGAGCGGGTGACGTCAGCCGGCGAGGGCGGCGTCGGAGGAGAACACCAGGGTCAGCGCGACCTTGCCCTGCTTGAGCGCCGTCTTCGACAGGGGGCCGCCCGCGTCCAGGGACGTGAAGCTGTCGAACGCCAGGCCGTACGTGCTCTCGAGGCCGGGCTGGCAGAACGGCCGGTCCGGGCACTCCGGCGGGCCACCGAGGACGAGACCACTGGTGCACGCCGCCGCCAGGTCGGACAGCGTCTTCACGCCGTACGCGTCGGCGAAGGCCGTGGTGACGGCGAACGTGTTGCGGTCGTCGGCCGCGGCCGGGTCGCCGAACTTCAGGCCGACCTTGTCGCCGAGGCCGGTGAGGCCCTGGACGGTGGCGTCGAGGTCGCCGCTGGCGATCGGCTGCGCGTCGGCGCCGTTCTCGGCCTTGTTGATGAACTCGGTCAGCGTGCCGACGTACTCCGGCACGACCTGGAGCTGGCCCTTCTCGAGGGCCGGCTCGTAGACCTCGCGGCTGCCCACCGTCTTGACGCTGGCGTTGAAGCCGGCGGCCGTCAGGACCTGGGCGTAGACGTTGGCCAGCGTCTGGTTCTCGGAGAAGTTCGCCGCCCCGACGACGATCTTGCCCGAGCCGCCGCTCACGCCGTCGGCCAGACCCTCGGCGGCGACGAAGTCCTTCGCGGCGTTCGGCGAGGTCTTGCGGTCGATGTCGGTCGACTTGTTCAGGGCCACCAGCTTGTCCTGGGTCAGCGCCGCCGAGACCTTGTTGAGCGCGTCGAGCAACGGCTGGGTCGCGGCCTTGGCGTTGACCGCCGGGATGATGTTGTCGACGGTCTGCAGCTGCTTGTCGTCGGTCAGCGCGACCAGCGAGTCACCGGCCTTGGCCTCGCAGGCCTGGCCGCTGCCGCTGCTGGCACTGCTCGACGTGGTCGGCGCGGCCTTGGTGCCGGACTGTCCGCTGGAGCCGCAGGCGGCGAGCGTGAGGGTGAGCAGCAGCAGCCCGGCAGTGCCGGCCGTGCGCAACGTACGAAGTCTCATGGAAGCCCGCCTTCTGTGTCCCGTGCCGCCGGGTCCTGGGGGGCACGCGTGTCTGGCGGGCCCCGTCCGGACCCGCTTGTTCGCCACCACCCCAGCACGGAGGTGTGACAACCGCAACCGCCCGGGGGTCACGGAACGGTGACGGCTCGTTCCTCGTCTTCGACCCGGTCCTCGGCGTTACGCCCCGGAGCATCGGGTGCTCCCCGGGCCGACCGCCGAGGGAGCAGGCGGCCGCGGTCACGCCCCGGCGTGACCCGCTGCTGGACCAGCGCCAATAGTCCCTCGACGACCAGGGCCAGCCCGGCCACGAGCAGCCCGCCGGCGAGGATCTGCGGCCGGTCCTGCTGGCCGAAGCCGTCGTTGATGATCACACCGAGGCCGCCGCCGCCCACCAGGGCGGCCAGACCGGCGGTCGCGACCACCTGTACCGCTGCGGTCCGTACCCCCGCAGCGATCAACGGGACCGCCAGCGGCACCTCGACCCGGAGCAGGATCGACGACTCGGACAGGCCCATCCCCCGGGCGGCCTCGACGACGTCGCGGTCGACCTCGCGGACGCCGACGTAGGTGTTGGTCAGCAGGGGCGGGATCGCGAAGACGGCGAGCGCGACGATGGTGGCCCGGTTGCCGAAACCGATCGCGGTGGCCGCGAAGATGGTGAGCAGCGCCAGCGTCGGGATCGCCCGCGAGACGTTGGTGACGGCGACGGTGAAGCCGCCGCCCCGCCCGGTGTGGCCGAGCACCAGAGCCAGCGGCATCGCGACGACGGCGCCGATGAGCACGGCGAAGAGCGTGATGTAGAGGTGCTCGTACGTGAGGTGCGGGACGCCCTTCGGGCCCTGCCAGTTGAGCGGGTCGTTGAGCCAGCGGACGGCGCCGTTCAGGAGGTTCACGCCCGCCCCCTCGACCAGGGGGTCATGAGTCTGGTCGCCAGCGAGAGCAACAGGTCGAACGCCAGTCCGAGCGCCACCGTCAGGACCGACGCCGTCACGATCTCGGCCCGGTAGAAGTTGTTGTTGAAGCCGCGCAGGATGAGCTGGCCGAGGCCGCCCTCGCCGACGACGACACCGACGGTCACCAGCGCGACGGTGGACACCGTCGCGACCCGCACACCGGCCATGATCGTGGGCAGCGCCACGGGCAGCTCGACCTTCCACAGCATCCGGCCCGGGCCGTAGCCCATGCCGCGCGCGGACTCCCGGACGTCCGCCGGCACGCCCTGCAGACCGACGAGCATGTTGCGCACCAGGATCAGCAGCGCGTAGAGCACCAGGCCGACGATGACGGTGCGCTTGCGCAGGCCGAACGCCGAGAACGGCGCGATGAACGCGAACAGCGCCAGCGACGGGATCGTGTAGAGCACGCCGGTGATCCCGAGGATCGGCCCGGCCAGCCGTCGGTACCGGTAGGCGAGCAGGGCGAGCGGGAAGGCGATGACGAGGGCGATCAGGACCGACTCGACCGTGAGCTCGACGTGGGTGAGGAGCGCACTCTTGAGGTCACCCGAGTTGTCCTTGACGTACTGCCAGGTGAACCATGGGTTGGCCGGCTCGTCCGCGGCTAGAACTCGACCAGAGGCGTGCACGACCGGTGCACCGTACGAGAGGGCCACGGGTGGACGCTACCCCTGAGGTGTCCGACGAACCGATGATCCGGCTCGACGGCGTCGGCAAGCGCTACGAGGACGGCACGGTGGCGGTGCACGAGCTCGACCTCGACGTGCCCGAGGGCGAGACCGTGGTCCTGGTCGGCCCGTCCGGCTGCGGGAAGTCGACCACGCTGAAGATGGTCAACCGGCTGATCGAGCCCACCAGCGGCCGGATCCTTCTGCAGGGCGAGGACGTCACGCACGTCGACCCGGTGAAGCTGCGCCGGCGGATGGGCTACGTCATCCAGCAGACCGGGCTGTTCCCGCACCAGACCGTCGCGGCCAACGTCGCGACGGTCCCCAAGCTGCTCGGCTGGGACCGCTCGAAGGTCGACACCCGGGTCATGGAGCTGCTCGAGCTCGTCGGGCTCGAGCCGGCCCGGTTCGCCAAGCGGTACCCGCACCAGCTCTCCGGCGGCCAGCGGCAGCGGGTCGGCGTGGCCCGCGCGCTCGCGGCCGACCCGCCCGTCCTTCTCATGGACGAGCCGTTCGGTGCCGTCGACCCGATCGTCCGCGAGCGGCTGCAGGCCGAGTTCATCCGGCTGCAGCGCGAGGTCCGCAAGACGGTGCTGTTCGTCACCCACGACCTCGACGAGGCGGTGCGGATGGGCGACCGCATCGCGGTGTTCTCCGAGGGCGGCCACCTCGAGCAGTACGATGCTCCACCGCGGCTGCTCGGCGCGCCGGCCACCGACTTCGTGGCCGCCTTCGTGGGCAGCGACCGCGGCCTGAAGCGGCTCTCGGTCACCACCATCAGCGAGATCGATCTCGAGCACCCGCCGGTGGTGCATCTGCACGACCGGATCGCTGACGCGTCCCAGTCGCTGCGGTCGGCGTCGGCCCGCTGGGCCGTCGTCCTCGACGACCAGGACAGCCTGCACGGCTGGATCGCCGCGGACGAGTCCGGCGACGGCACGGTCGCCGACCGGGCGAGGCGGATGGAGGCGTGGCTGCCGACCGGCTCGACCCTGAAGGCGGCCTTCGCCGAGATGCTCCAGCACGACGCGGGCTGGGTGGCCGTCCTCGACGGCGACCGCTACGTCGGCGTGCTCACCCCTGCGACCCTGCACGAGGCGCTGCGCCGGTCGGTCGAGTCCGACCTGCGCGGCGTCGACCCGGAGGCCGTCGAGCTGGAGACCGTCCCCACCGTCTGACCTCGTGCCACCCGACGCGGTCCCTCCCGCGGGACCCTTGTCGCCCGCGGCATACCTTCCTAAGGTGGCTCCATGGTCTTCCGCAAGCGCGGCACGCTGCTCCCTCTCGAGCGCGCGATCCTCGACCAGGCCGTCCAGCAGGGCGCCGGCGGCGTCTACGGGTTCGCCCTGGCACAGGCTCTCGACGGCCGCGGCGACGGCCGCGGGCTGGTCGCGCACGGCACGCTCTACAAGGCGCTGGACCGGCTGCGTCGCGAGGGCTATCTGGACGCCGAGTGGGAGGACGCCGCTACCGCTGCCGGCGAGGGCCGCCCGCGCCGCCGGCACTACACGGTCACGGCAGCAGGCGCCCGAGCCCTCAGGGCCCCGGCGAGCGCGGTGGCCCGGACCGGGGAGGCGACCGCGTGACGGGCTGGGGCTCCTCGCTGGCCAGCTGGTGGGTACGCCGTTACACGGAGACCGCCGAACCCACGGAGCGCAGCGACAGACGCGCGGAGGTCGCTGCCGATCTGCATGACCACTACGCCGCAGCCGCAGCCGAGGGCCGCAGCCCGTCGCGGGTCGACCGGCAGGTCGCCGGGCGCGTGCTGCGCGGCGTCCCGGCCGACCTCACCTGGCGACTGGCCCGCGAGGCCGGGCCGGACCGCGTCGCGTGGCACCTCTCTCATCCCGTGACCCTTCTCGGCGCACTGGTCCTGCCCATCGTCGGGCTCGGCGTGTTCGTCGACTCCGCCCGGGACAGCGCCCCCTGGTTGGCGGGGCCGGTCGCCCTCGCGGAGGCGGTCGCGCTGCCGCTCCACGCCGCGGCTGTCGCCGTCGCTCTCGTCGCGGTGGTCCGGAGCCTGCGACGGCGCCCGCACCGCCCGTCGCTGGTCGGCGCGAGGCGCATCGCGCTCGCCGGGCTGTCCGTCACCTGGGGCCTGGCCGCGCTGTGGCGCTTCGCCCCGGGGCTGCCGGGCGCGGCCTCGTCGCTCGGCTGGCTGGCGTTCGGGCTCTCGCTGCTGGGCTGGGCCGCCCTGGCCGCCGCGGCCGGGCTGCGACAGGTACTTGCGCTTGGGAAGGTACCTTCCTAAACTGGGGTCCTCGCTACGGAGGTCCCATGTCCGGTACCGGCACATCTCTCACCCGGCCCGTCGTGGTCGCCCTGTCCGGCTGGCTCGCCTTCCTCGCGATGGTGGCGACGATGCCCTGGTTGTCCTCCGACAGCATCGGCAACATCCTTGGCCTCGCAGCGGTCGCCCTGGTCGCCGCCGGCTGGCTGCTGTGGCGGCGCAGCCGCCCATCCCTCTGGCTCTCGACGGTGCTGGGAGTGCTCCAGGCCCTCGAGGCCACGGCGTACACCGGCGCAAGCCTCACGAACTCCGCGGGCACCGGCCAGGTGCTGGCCGACGCCCTCGGCGTCCTGGCCGGGGTGCTCGTGGTCGCCGGTGCGTCCACCGAGCTGCGGCGCCGGCGTCAGGCGCGGGCGACGGGGAAGTCGTCGTCGAGGTCGGTCGGCGGGACCCGGCAGGAGCGCTCCAGCAGCAGCCCGGCCGCGGACAGCGCCACCGACGCCAGCACCGCGACGAGGCAGACCACCGCACGGTCCCGGCGGGCGTCGATCTCGAGGTCGGGCAGCAGGACCAGCAGGTAGCCGCCGTACAGGCCGCCCACCACCGGGCCGACGTGCGCGCTGGCCTTGCCCAGCACCGCCATCCGGGCCATCGACAGCGGGTCCAGCCGCTTCTCCGGCCGGTTCAGCCGCGACCGCAGCCCGAGCGCCATCACCAGCACGACGACGGCGAGCAGCGCGACACCGCTGGGCGCCGTCCAGGTGAGCGGCGGCAGCGTGGCACCGCGGTCCGACATGACGGCGAGCACGCCCCAGGCCACCGCGCCGACGCAGACCAGGAGTGCCGCCAGCGTGCCGAGGCGGGTCGGCCTCACCGGCGACCCGGGCCCGTCACGTCGGCACCACCAGGTCGAGGTCGTCGCGCCGTCGTACGCCGTCGCGCCCGAGCCGTTCGACCAGCGCGGTCACCTGGCCGGCGCCGGGCAGCTCGGCCGCAGCGTCGACGTCGAGCCACGGCACGAGGACGAAGGCCCGCTCGGCCGCGCGCGGGTGCGGCACCCGCAGGTCCTCGTCGTCCACCACGAGGTCGCCGACCGCGACGACGTCGACATCGAGGGTGCGCGGACCCCACCGGACCTCGCGGACCCGGTCGAAGGCGTCCTCGACGGCCAGTGCGCGCTCGAGCAGGGTGCGCGGCGAGTGCCGGCCCTCGGCCACCACCACGGCGTTGAGGTACTCGGGCTGGTCCGGGCCGCCGACCGGGTCGGTCTCGTAGACGGGCGAGACCGCGACGACGCGCAGGCCAGGGGTGTCGGCCAGCGCGTCGACCGCGCCCTGCAGCAGCTCGAGACGGTCACCGAGGTTGCTGCCCAGCGCGAGCACGATCCGGCGAACGGCCGCGTCGTCGCTCACGAGCGGCTCCGCACGATCGTCACGGCGACGTCGTCGAACGGCACACCCATTGGCGCCTCGGGCTTGTGCACGGTCACCTCGACCTCGTCGACGAGCGGGTAGCCCAGGGCCAGGTCTGCGACCCGCTGGGCGAGGGTCTCGACGAGGTCGACCGGGTCGCGGCCGACGGCGGCCACGACCTGCTGGGCCAGCTCGCCGTAGTGCACGGTGTCGGCCACGTCGTCGGACGACGCCGCGGCGGCCAGGTCGACCGTCAGCACGACGTCGACCACGAACGGCTGCCCGGCGGCCCGCTCCTCGGGGTAGACGCCGTGGTGGCCGAACGCCTCGATGCCCCGGACGGCGATCCGGTCACGGCTCATGGCGGCCCTCGACGTCGTCGACCCCGCCTGTGTCCTCGCGGGTGAGCACCGGCGAGGCATGGTGCACCCACAGCCGCCAGCCCTCCGGGGTACGGCGGAACACGTTGGTCGCGACGGCGCGCCCACCCGCCAGCCCGCCGAGGTCGCCGCCGGTGACGTCGTCGAGACCCGTGAGCATGTTCTCGCCGCAGGTGACGACCGCGACCTCGCCCGCGACCGTCACCTCGACATCGGTGAGCACGAACTGGATGAACGACGTGTTCGCCATGATCATCGTCCAGGACCGCAGGACCGTGTCGCGGCCGCGCAACGGTGACCAGCCGGGGTGCACGCAGCTGACGGTGCCGGCGTCCGGGCCGTCCAGCCAGAGGGCGGCCATCAGGTCGGCGTCACCGGTCTCGAAGGCGTCGTAGAGCGACTGGTTGGCGCGCAGCACCGCTGTGCCGTCGGGGGTGGTCAACAGCACGTCCGGCCGCCGCGGGCCGCCTGCAGGGCGGCCACCACCTCGACGGCGTCCCGGCTCGGCCCGGCCCGGTGCACGCGGACCGCCCAGGCACCATGGGCGGCGGCCAGCGCCGACACCGCGGTCGTCGCGTCCTCGCGTTCGGCGGCCGGCCGCGGTGTCCCGTCGGGTCCGGCGAGCGCCTGGCCGAGGAAGCCCTTGCGCGACGCCCCTACCAGCACCGGCCGGCCGAGGACGTCGAGCTCGGCCAGCCGGGCGAGGACCGCCCAGCTCTGCGCAGCGTCCTTGGCGAAGCCCAGCCCCGGGTCGACGACGACCCGGTCGAGCTCGACCCCCGCAGCGTCGAGGGCGTCCAGCCGGCCGCGCAGCTCGTCGACCACCTCGGTGGTCACGTCGGCGTAGACCGCGCGGCGGTCCATGTCGACGCTGTGCCCGCGCCAGTGCATGACGACGTACGGCGTACGGGCACCGGCCACGACCGACACCATGTCGCGGTCGGCGAGCCCGCCGCTCACGTCGTTGACGAGGGCGGCACCCGCCTCGATCGCAGCCGCGGCCACTGACGCCCGCATGGTGTCGACGCTCACGACGACGCCCTCGGCGACGAGACCTCGCACGACCGGCAGCACCCGGCGCAGCTCCTCGTCGGCCTCGACGCGCAGCGCCCCGGGCCGGGTCGACTCGCCCCCGACGTCGACGAGGTCCGCGCCGTCGGCCACCAGGTCGAGACCGTGGCCCACGGCCGCCTCCGGGTCGAGGAAGTCGCCACCGTCCGAGAACGAGTCGGGGGTGACGTTGAGGACGCCCATCACCAGCGTGCGGCCGAGCCCGGTCAGCGGCCCGGGCAGTCCGGCGGGCGACCGCGGGGCGGTAGCGGTGGTGGCACCGGTCATCGCGACACGATGAGGCTCATCGCCTCGGCGCGGGTCGTGGGGTCGCGCAGCTGGCCGCGCACGGCGGAGGTCACGGTCGTGGCACCTGGCTTGCGGATCCCGCGCATCGACATGCACAGGTGCTCGCACTCGACCACCACGATGGCACCGCGGGGCTCGATGATGCGCATCAGCGAGTCGGCGACCTGGGTGGTCATCCGCTCCTGCACCTGCGGCCGCCGGGCGAAGACGTCGACCAGCCGGGCCAGCTTGGACAGCCCGGTGATCCGGCCGTCCTCGGACGGGATGTAGCCGACGTGCGCCACGCCGAAGAACGGGACCAGGTGGTGCTCACACATCGAGCGCACCTCGATGTCCTTGACGAGGACCATCTCGTCGTGGCCGAGGTCGAAGGTCGTCGTGAGCACGTCCTCGGGCTGCTCCCACTGCCCCGCGAAGATCTCGCGGTAGGCGCGGGCCACCCGCTCGGGGGTGTCACGCAGGCCGTCGCGGTCGGGGTCCTCGCCGATGCCCACGAGCAGGTCGTGGACGGCGCGCCGGACCGCCTCGTGGTCGTACTCGCGGACCACTCGGTCCGCCTACTGCTCGAAGCCCAGCGGGCGGCCCGGGATCTCGTCGGAGGGCAGCGGGGAGTCGGGCACGTCGGTGGGCTCGGTCACGCCCATGCTGTGCTCCTTGTCCTGCCCGTTGGCACCGTTGGGGCTGGCGAGCTCCTTCGGGGTCATGATCGGGCCGGCCTGCGGGCTGCGCTTGGCGGAACCGGTCCACGCCGGGCGGGCCGGCCGCTTGCGGATGTGGGTGAAGATCGCCGCGACCTGAGCCTTGTCGAGGGTCTCCTTCTCGAGCAGCTCGAGCACCATGTCGTCGAGGATGTCGCGGTTGTCGACGAGGATCTGCCAGGCCTCGTCGTGCGCGGTCTCGATGAGGCGCTTGACCTCCTCGTCGACGACGCCGGCAACCTCCTCGGAGTAGTCGCGCTGGTGACCCATGTCGCGGCCGAGGAACGGCTCAGCGTTCTCGGAGCCGAGCTTGATCGCGCCGATCCGCTCGGTCATGCCGTACTGCGTGACCATCGCGCGGGCCACGCTGGTGGCCTTCTCGATGTCGTTGGCGGCGCCGGTGGTGGGGTCGTGGAACACGATCTCCTCGGCCGCGCGCCCGCCGAGCATGTAGGCCAGCTGGTCGAGCATCTCGTTGCGGGTCGTGGAGTACCTGTCCTCGTCCGGCAGCACCATCGTGTAGCCGAGCGCCCGGCCGCGGGACAGGATCGTGATCTTGTGCACCGGGTCGGTGTTCTGCAGCGCCGCGGCGACCAGGGCGTGACCACCCTCGTGGTACGCCGTGATCTTCTTCTCCTTCTCGCTCATGATCCGGGTGCGCTTCTGCGGGCCGGCGACGACTCGGTCGATGGCCTCGTCGAGCGCGTCGGCGTCGATGAGCTTCTTGTCGGAGCGGGCAGTGAGCAGCGCGGCCTCGTTGAGGACGTTCGCCAGGTCGGCACCGGTGAAGCCGGGCGTCCGGCGGGCGAAGGCCATCAGGTCGATGCCCTCGGCGAGCGGCTTGCCCTTGGCGTGCACCTCGAGGATCTTGTTGCGGCCATGGAGGTCGGGACGGTCGACGGCGATCTGCCGGTCGAAGCGTCCCGGTCGCAGCAGGGCGGGGTCGAGGATGTCGGGCCGGTTGGTGGCGGCGATGAGGATGACGCCGCCCTTGACGTCGAAGCCGTCCATCTCGACGAGCAGCTGGTTGAGGGTCTGCTCGCGCTCGTCGTGGCCGCCACCCATGCCGGCGCCACGGTGCCGGCCGACGGCGTCGATCTCGTCGACGAAGACGATGGCAGGCGCGTTGGCCTTGGCCTGCTCGAAGAGGTCGCGGACCCGGCTGGCGCCGACACCCACGAACATCTCGACGAAGTCGGAGCCGGAGATCGAGTAGAAAGGCACGCCCGCCTCGCCGGCCACCGCACGGGCCAGCAGGGTCTTTCCGGTGCCGGGCGGGCCGTACAGCAGGACGCCCTTGGGGATCTTGGCCCCGATCGCCTGGAACTTGGCCGGGTTCTCGAGGAACTCCTTGATCTCCTCGAGCTCCTCGACCGCCTCGTCGGCTCCGGCGACGTCCTTGAACGTCGTCTTCGGGGTGTCCTTGCTGATCAGCTTGGCCTTGGACTTGCCGAACTGCATGACCCGGCTGCCGCCGCCCTGCATCTGGTTGAAGAAGAACAGGAACAGCGCGACGAGGATGAGGATCGGCAGGAAGTTGACGAACAGCGACACCAGCCAGGAGGTGCGCGGGACGCTGTCGGTGTAGCCCTGGGTCGGCGGGTGCTGGGCGAGGGCCCCGACGAGCTCACGCTGCCTGGCCTGCACATAGTCGGCCTGGATCTTGGTGTCACCGTTGGAGTCGGCCTTGACCAGCTCGAGCTCGATCCGCTGGTCGCGGTCGACGAGCTTGGCCGTCTTGACGTTGTCGGTGGCGATCTGCTCCACGGCGACAGACGTGTCGACCTTCTTGAACCCACCCGTCGCTGAGGAGATGGAGGTCACCAGCAGCACGGCGACGATGACCAGCAGGACCCACACGATGGGGCCTCGGAAGTAGCGTTTGACGTCCATCGAACCGGGGCGGGTCGCCCCGTCCCTCCTGCCAGGCGTGGGTGAGTCGGACCTCGAGGGTACCCCGGCACCTGTGTGCGGGGTGACGCCGTCCGCCTGCGCGGCCGCCGTCCGACACCCGCTCAACGCGCCGACGGCTGCGGACCGTTCCCCGCGGGGCGGGGGAGAGGCCCGCGGTGAGCGAACGGGTCAGCCCGCGGGGGCGTCCAGGCGCTTGGTCACGAGGACGTCGCTGACCTCGTGGCCGCCCCCCTGGTGGACTCCGCGCCGGCCCTCAGGACGAGTAGACGTGCGGCGCGAGGGTGCCGACGAACGGCACGTTGCGGTAGCGCTCGCCGTAGTCGAGGCCGTAGCCGATGACGAACTCGTTCGGGATGTCGAAGCCGACGTACTTCACGGGGACGTCGACCTGGGCGGCGTCGGGCTTGCGCAGCAGCGTGCAGACCTGGACCGAGGCCGGGCCGCGCGAGCCGAGGTTGGACATCAGCCAGGACAGCGTCAGGCCGGAGTCGATGATGTCCTCGACGATGAGCACGTGCCGGTCGGTGATGTCGCGCTCGAGGTCCTTGAGGATGCGGACGACGCCCGAGGACTTGGTGCCGGAGCCGTAGGACGACACGGCCATCCAGTCCATCTCGACGTGGACCGGGATCGCGCGGGCCAGGTCCGCCATCACCATGACCGCGCCCTTGAGGACGCCGACGAGCAGGACGTCACGGCCCTCGTAGTCGACCGCGATCTCGGCGGCCATCTCGGCCAGCCGGGTGCGGATCTGCTCCTCGCTGATGAGCACCTTCTCGAGGTCGGTGCCCAGGTCCTTCTCGTCCACGCGGGGGTGCTCCTCAGGTGCTGCGGTTCGGCCGGGAGATCGCCAGCGTCCCACACGCCCGGCTCGCTGCCACGCCCCCGGGGAGGTGCAGCGGGCCCTGCCCGTGCCAGTCCGTGACGAGCCGGTCCAGCTCGTCGACATGGCCCGCGGTCAGCTGGGACGCCGGGGCGCCGGCGGCCAGCGCCGCGCGACGCAGGACCCGGGTGCGCACGGCAGCCGGCAGGCCGGCGAGCACGTCGGTGTCGAGGCCGCCGCCGTCCCGGCTCGCGTCGTCGTGTGCGCGCGCCGCCCAGGCGTCGAGGGCGTCGGCGTCGGCCCGCAGCTGGGCAGCGGACCGCGCGAGGGCGGCGGCGACGCCGGGGCCCAGAGTGCGCTCGAGCGCGGGCAGCGCCTCGTGGCGGACCCGGCTGCGGGCGAAGGCCGGGTCGGTGTTGTGCGGGTCCTCCCACGTGGCATGGCCGGCGGCCGCGGCCCGGACGACGTCGCGCGGGACGTCGAGCAACGGGCGGCGGTAGCGACCTCGGACCGCGGCCATCCCGGCGAGCGAGCGGGCCCCCGAGCCGCGGGCCAGGCCGAGCAGAACCGTCTCGGCCTGGTCGTCGCGGGTGTGGCCGAGCAGCACCGCGGTCGCTGAGAGCCGGTCGGCCGCGCCGTCGAGTGCCGCGTAGCGGGCGGCCCGGGCCGCGGCCTCCGGCCCGCCGTTCGCGGCCGCCCCGTCGACGGTCAGGACCTCGACCGGGTCGAGTCCGAGCCCGGTGAGGTCGGCGGCGACCTTCGCCGCTCTGTCGGCGGAGCCGGGCTGGAGGCGGTGGTCGACGGTCAGGCCGCCCGCTCGCAGGCCGGCCCGCGGCGCCTCGAACGCCAGCGCCGCAGCGAGGGCCACCGAGTCGGCTCCCCCGCTGCACGCGACGACCACGAGCTCGCCCGGGACGAGGTCGGTGAGCGCGGCACGCACCGCCCGTCGTACGGCGGCGACCTCCGGCTGCGGACCCACGCGACGACGCTACCCGTGCGGGCGCGCCGGGAGCCCGCGCTTCACACGCCTTGCCGTCGCCTCACATGGCGTGCACACCGTGTGAGGCGACAGTCGATCACGTTTACGTGATCGCCGGCGGGGAGTGCGAGCAGGCGGGGAGTGCGAGGGGCGGGGGTCAGGCGGGCAGCTGCTTCTGCTCGATGACGCGTTCGACCCAGGCGGCGGGGTCGGAGATCTCGTCCCGCGACGGAAGGTTCCCGGCCCGGGCCCACACCTGGTTGAAGCCGTCCATGCCGACGCGGTCGACCGCCCCGCGCACGAACCGCTCGCCGTCGCGGTACTGCCGCAGCTTGGCGTCGATGCCGAGCAGCCGGCGGACGACGTGCTCGATCCGCGACGCGTCGCGACGCCGGGACTGGAACTTGGCGCGGATCGTGGCGACCGACGGGATCACCGCCGGTCCGACACCGTCCATGACGAAGTCGGCGTGCCCCTCGAGCAGCGACATCAACGCCGTGATGCGGTCGAGGATCTCGCGCTGCTCCGGGGTCTGCACGGCCTCGACCAGGGAGCCGCCCTCGGTGTTGTCCGGGTCGAAACCGTCCTTGATGGCGCCGTACGCCGCGGCCGCCGCCGCCTTGAGCCGCGCCGCCAGCGCCGCCGGGTCGACCTCCGTCGCGGCGACGAAGGCACCGATCTCGTCCATCAGGTGCGCCCGCAGCCACGGGACGGCACCGAACTGCACGCGGTGCGTCTCCTCGTGCAGGCAGACCCACAACCGGAAGTCCCGAGGGTCGACGCCCATCTCGCGCTCGGCCGAGACGATGTTCGGTGCGACGAGCAGCAGCCGGCCGGGCTTGTCGCCCGGATCGACGCCGTAGGGCGGGAAGAGCTCGTACTGGCCGAGGACCTTCGTCGCGAGGAACGCCAGCAGCGACCCGGTCTGCACACCGGTGACCTTGGACCCCACCGCGTCCGACACCGGCGAGGCGGCACGCGGCCGGCGCTCCTGGATCTTGTCGACCAGCGGCTCGAGGACCGTACGGAAGCCGGCGGCGTTCGCCTGGATCCAGCCCTGTCGGTCGATCACGGCGACCGCAGCCCCGTCGGTGGGCGCGTCGAGTCGCGTGAAGCTGGCGACGTGACCGTGTGCCTCGGCGGCGTAGGCCCGCAGCTGCGTGACGACCCCACGGGCCTCCGTCGGGCTGACCTGCGGCCCGGCGCTGACGAGGCGGCGGCCGGTCGCGACGGCAAGGTCCCAGTCGACCATCGAGGTGCTCATCGCGTCACCGTACGTCGTGGGGCCGGGCGGCTGCGGCCCGCGGGCACCGCAACCTGGACAAGGTGCTCACCACTGCTCATCGACTGCCGGGACCGAGAAGTTCCCGGGACGCCGACGGCCGACCGGTCCCCTGCGGGGAGCGGCCGGCCGACAGCGAGCAACGGCTGGCAGCCGTGCTGGTGGAGCTAATTGAAGATGCTCACGCCGCCGGGACCGACGAGCAGTGCAACGACGATGAGCACGATGCCCAGGATGACCTGACCACGGACGAGGGTCACGACACCCCAGATCCCGATCAGCAGGGCGAGGATCCACAGCAGTGAGTGCATCAGTACTACCTCCTTGGTCGCCGCGATCGTTCCCGTGAGCCAGCAGGTCAATCACCAGCGTCACCGGGATTTTTCGGGCTTCCACCGGCCAGCAGCGCCGCAAACCTGTCGAGGTCGTCGCGTGCCTGCAGCGTCGCCCCGACGGGGACCGAGTCGGACATGGCGACGACCACCGCGGGCCGGCCGGCCACCGACACGACCCCGGCGAGCGCCGACACCCCGGTGAGCGTCCCCGTCTTGGCCCGCACGAGCCCGGCACCGGCCCGGGGGTCACCGGCCAGGAAACGGTCGGCGAGCGTGCCGCTGAACGCGGCCACCGGCAGCCCCTCGACGAGCGGTGCGAGGACCGGGTGCGAACCATCGGCCGCGAGCTGGAGCAGCCGGGCCAGGGTGAGCGGTGCGACACGTGACCCGCGCGCCAGGCCGCTGCCGTCGAGCAGCTCCGTGCCGTCGGCGGGTATGCCGAGCCCGGCCAGCGCCGCGCTCACCGCCTCGCGTGCGCCGTCGAAGGAACCGGGCCGGCCGGACGCCAGGGCCGCGACCCGGGCCAGGGCCTCGGCGAGGTCGTTGTCGCTGGTCTGCAGGGCCAGCTCGACGAGCTCGGCCACCGGGGGCGACTCGACCCGGGCCAGCTCGCGCGCACCGACCGGGGCGACCGCGCGCGCGACGTCCGGGGCGACGTCGACGCCCCGCTTGCCCAGCAGCCGCACCAGGTCGGCGCCCGCGGCCAGGGCCGGGTCGGTCGAGCGCGTGGCCGCGCCCGGTGCGACGCGGCCGGCGTCGACCGACAGCGCGCTCACGGGCGAGACCACACCCGACGGGACGTAGGTGCTGCGCCAGGCCGGTGACACCGAGGGACCGGTGAACGCCGAGTCGTCGACCGCGACGGTCACCCGCGCCGCGCCGACGGCCGCACCGGTCAACGCAGCCGCGGTCGCGTCGGCGAGAGCGGCGAGGCTGGCGCGCCGGGGCAGGCCGGCGGCTCTCGGCCGGCGGGTGGTCAGGCTTGCGTCGCCGCCGCCGACCAGCACCACCTGCCCGGCCGCCGAGCCGGCCACCACCCGGGTCGCGAGCCGGTGCCGCGGGCCGGCCGACCGCAGCACCGCGGCAGCCGTCGCGAGCTTCGCCACCGACGCCGGGATGCGCGGGGTGCCCGCGTCGCTGTCGAGCAGCAGTGCCCCCGAGGCGACGTCGACGACCACTGCCGCGGCGCTGCCGAGGGCGGGCGTCCGTAGGGCGGCGACCAGCACCCGCTGGTCGAGGGCGGGGGCCGCCGCGGTGGAGGAGCCCGGCTCCGGGACGAGGACATCGGCAGCCGGGACGCGGGGCGGGTCGAGGGCGACCGTCGGTGTCGCCACCGGCTCCGCGACCGGACCGCCCGGCAGGTGACCGGTGGCGTCCAGGCCGGCGACGACGAGGGCACCCGCGAGCAGCACCGCGGTCGTGGCCGCCAGGAGCTGTCGCCGGGCGACCACTGCTCACCTCGCTCCTCGTCGGCCTGCCGGGTTCGCTGCGGCTGCCGGCGTAGGCGAGACTACCGAGCGGCGGCGTGACCACCCGGCGCACGGCGACGAGCGAGGAGGCTCTGGAGTGGAGTTCGACGTCCTCATCGAGATCCCCAAGGGACAGCGCAACAAGTACGAGATGGACCACGCGAGCGGTCGCATCCGGCTGGACCGGATGCTGTTCACCTCGACGCGCTACCCGGCCGACTACGGCTACATCGAGGACACCCTCGGCGAGGACGGCGACCCGCTCGACGCGCTGGTCCTGCTGGAGGAGCCGACCTTCCCGGGCTGCCTCATCAAGGCCCGGGCGCTCGGCATGTTCCGGATGACCGACGAGGCCGGCGGTGACGACAAGGTCCTGTGCGTGCCCGCGACCGACCAGCGTTCGGAGCACCTGCGCGACATCCATCACGTGCCGGAGTTCGACCGGTTGGAGATCCAGCACTTCTTCGAGGTCTACAAGGACCTCGAGCCCGGCAAGTCGGTCGAGGGTGCGACCTGGACCGGCCGCGTCGAGGCCGAGGCGGAGATCATCGCGTCCCGCAAGAGGCTGGCCGACGCGCAGGCTCGCGGCGAGGCGCACTGACGCCCAGGTGACTCCGGGGTCAGCGCGGCCGGCTGAGCCCGGGGAGCCGACCGCTCAGATCCAGCCGAGCTGGGAGAACTCCGGGAACCCGCCCTGCCAGATGCCGAAGACGGCGAACAGCGCCAGGGAGAACGCGTAGGCGGTGAGCAGCAGGCGTCCCACGCCGTCGCGGGTGAGCAGTCCCCAGACCGCGAAGACGGCCGCGGCACCGATGCCCAGCCACGGCGTCTGGCCCTCGACGGCGTTGGTGAAGTTGGTGAAGCCGACGAGCAGCGCGAGCAGGTGGCCGCCGAGACCGCCGCGGGTGCGGCGGTCGGCGAGCGCGACGGCCAGCGCGACGACCAGCAGGTAGAAGCCGACGTACCAGAGGTAGTGGCCGACGTGCTCGTCCCACAGGTAGATGGGTTCGCCGTCGCCGGCCACCGCGTTGTTGATGCTGTTGGCGGCGAGGTGGATGCCGTGGCCCTGGGTGTAGAGGACGGCGGCGAACCAGAACGCCGTCCAGGTGCCGCGGCTGGCCCCGCCCCCGCGCAGCGCACCGCCCACTGTGCCGGTGACGACGTAGGGCGTGAGCAGGTCGATCCAGTCGGCCCACCGGGTCTGCGTGTCGCCGACGTCGCCGAGCCCGGTGAACACCGTGCCGGCGTGGTGCAGGACGACGTAGCCGAGGGCGAACAGCACCAGCCAGCCGCCGAAGGCACGGCCGTGCCGCTCACCGTAGGAGCCGGCGAACCCGTGGCTCATGGCCGGGCCGCGCCGAAGAGGCTGGACCGGTAGATGCTGGACACCCGGACCGACTCACCGGTGTACGGCGCCTCGATCATCTGGCCGCCGCCGATGTAGAGGCCGACGTGGTAGATCGAGCGGTAGTCCGAGCTGCTGGCGAAGAACACCAGGTCGCCCGGGCGCAGGTCTCCGAGGCCCACCTTCTGCGCCTGCTGGTACTGCGCCACCGTGTAGTGCGGCAGCCCGACACCGCCCTGCTGCCAGGCCCGCATGGTCAGGCCGGAGCAGTCGAAGGTCGACGGGCCGTCGGCGCCCCACTCGTAGGGCTTGCCGATCTGTGCGCGGGCGAAGTCGATGGCCGCCTGGGCGCCCGAACCGCTGCCGGCGGACGACCCGGTGGGGACCGGGTCGGGTGCGGGAGCGGGAGCGCGGCCGGTCCCGGCGCCGTTGTCCCCCGGGTCGCCGCCACCACCGGCACCACCGGGCGAGCCGGCGGGCTCCGAGCCACCACGGTTGCCGTTGCCCCCGGAGCCGGCGGCGTCCTGCTGGGCCGCCCGGGCGTCGGCGGCGGCCTGCGCCGCCTCGGCGGCCTTGCGGTCGGCCTCGTCCTGACGGGCCTTCGCCGCGGCAGCAGCCCGGGCGTCCTCGGCGGCCTGGGCGGCCGCCGCGAGGCGGGCGGCCTCGGCCTGCCGGGCAGCCTCGCGGGCCCTGGCCTCGGCGGCCCGGCGCAGGGCCTCCTGGCGGGCCCGCTCCAGGCCGGCCTGACGGGCGCGCTCCAGCCGTACGGTCGTGTGCCGGAGGCCGGCGAGCCGGCGCACGAGCGTCTCGCGCTGCGCCGCGATCTGACCGACGGACTGCCGCTGGGCCGACAGCCGCCCTTCGGCAGCGGTCTTGGCGGCCGCCACCTGCCTGGCCGCGGCCCGCCGCTTGGCGACCAGGGAGGCGGCCCGGTGGTCCAGGACAGTGGCGTACGCCTGGGCGGACCGGAAGCCTTCGAGCGCGGTGCGGCGGCTGTCCCCGATCGACTGCAGGGCCGAGGCGCGGCTCAGGAGCTCGCGCGGGCTCTGCGCGTAGAGGAACGCCGACAGGCCGCCGAGGTCGCCGCCGGAGCGGTAGGCGGCGGCGGCGAACCGGCCGAGCACGGCGCGGGCGGTCGCGACCTGCTGCTGGGCGCGGTCGGCCTGCTGCTGGGCCCGCGCCGCGCGGGCCACGGCTGCGTCGAGCCGGAACCGGGCGCCGTTGTAGGCCTCGACCGCCTGCGCGACCTCGGTGGCGAGCCGGTCGGCGCGGGCACTGGCGCCGGCCAGCTGGGCCTCGATCGCACCGACCTGGTCGGCGGCGCCGGCCGCCTGTGCCTTGCTGGCGTCGACCTGCTGCTGGCTCGGGACGACCGGGCGGTCGTCCGCCCGGGCCATCGGGCCGAGCGGGGCGAGCGACGCCAGCACGGCGGCGACGGCGAGCAGGGCGCTGCGGCGACGGCGAGCGACCGGAGGAGCCGAGCGCCCGGACGGCAGGCGGCGGCGAGCGGGCTGCGCCATCGGCCGTCTCCTCTCGCGCGCCACCCGGAGGGAGGCGTCGGGGCTGTCGGTCGATTGACGCCACAACAGCCTCGATAGGCTGCACCTGTCACAGGCGTCACGTCAAGTACCCGAGCTCCCGCGAGACATGACATAGCGGCCCAGATCGGGCGCTGCGTGGCGGCAGCAGATCGGGCGCGCGGGGTCCGGCCGGAGCGTGCCCGGTCGGGTGATGGGGCAGGCGGGTCAGCCCTGGTGGTGCTGGCCCTCGTGCTGCTCGCCCTGCTGCTCGGGCTGCTGGTCACCGTGCGGCGCGCTGTACCTCTCGAGCGCGCTCTGCAGGCGGCCGGCGAGCTCGCGCATCGCGGCCTCAGCGGCGTCGCGCTCCTCGCGCAGCCCCACCACCGACGCCTTGAGCGTGGTCACCTCGCTGCGCGCCTCGCCGACGATCCGCTCCGACTCGCCGTAGGCCTGGTGGCGCGCCTGCGCCGCCTCGCGCTCGGCGTCCGTGCGCAGCTTCTGGCCGAGCTCCTTGACCTCGCGCTGCACCTGCTGCGCGCGCTCGCGGGCAGCAGCGAGCAACCGCTCGGCCTCGTCCCGCGCCTCGGCCACCGTCGAGTCGGCCACCTTGCGCGCGTTCTCCAGCAGGCCCAGCGCCTGTGCGGTGGTGTCGCCGCCCGCAGGATCCTCGCCGTCGCGGACGACCTGGAGGTCGGCCCGCTGGGTGCCGGGGAACTGTGCAGTCATGGCGCGATCTCCTGGAGACGAGGCGGCGGAGGAGCTGTGGCCCGTGGTCGGGACCGTGGCCCGCACATGATCACCAGGCTCGGCGATCCCGGGACACGGTACGCCCCTCGTACCCCGCGGTCACTAGTCGTCACCCGTCAGGTCGCGTGAGTTCTCGACGGCGCAGCGGACCGGACGCGCGCACCGGTCGAGCCCGGCGGACGACGGACCGCGCTCGGTCCCGTGGTGGTGCGAGCGGGTGGGTCAGCAGCCACCCGGGAGGTCGTCGGCCGCGTCGCCGGAGCACCGGTCGGCACCCAGCCCGCCCTCGAGGTGGTCGGCGCCGGCGTCGCCGGACAGCCGGTCCGCGCCCGCGCCCCCGGAGAGGATGTCGGCCCCGTCGCCGCCGTCGAGCTTGTCCACGCCGTCGTCGCCGTACAACGTGTCGTTGCCACCGTTGCCGATCAGGTGGTCGGCTCCCTCGTCGCCGTAGACGATGTCGTCGCCGCCCATGCCGCGCACCGTGTCGTCACCGCCGAGGGCGCAGATGACGTCGTCGCCCTTCGTCCCCACCAGGGTGTCGGCGCCCGCAGTGCCGGTGAGGGTGCAGGCCCGCGGTCGGGTGCTGAACTCCTCGACCCCGAGGATCGGCCGGACCGCCTTCGTGATGTCGGCCGAGGCGAACGCCGTGCGCATGACGTCGTTCCCGAGGTGGTTGCCGAGCGAGGCCATGATCATGCCCTGGTCCAGCGAGAGGTACGAGGCGGACGGCAGACCGGTGCCGACGTTGACCGAGTCGGCGAAGCCCCACCTGTCGAAGACGCCGGGCATGGCCTCGAGTCGGGCGAGGTTCACGAGGGTCTGGGCCGGCCGGTAGCGCAGGCCGAGGAACGCCGCGTGCGGCGTCACGACGCCGTTCGTGTACGCACGTGCCGGCGGGTCCTCCTTCGCCGGACGTCCGTCGCAGCCGGCGAAGCCGTGGTCGACCAGCGTGTTGTCCTCGTTGGACGCCATGCCGTTGGGGTCCATGCCCGCGAGGTCGACGCCGTAGGCGCCGTATCCGCCCTCAGGGGTGTTGGAGGGCGAGAAGCCCCACACGCCGTACCCCGCGACGTTCAGGCCGTGGTCGATCTGCGCGTCGACCGTGAGCGGGTGGTTCTGGCGCCACGAGCCGGCACCCCACTTCTCCTCGGGCACGAACAGCGACGGCATCAGCGCCTCGAACATCGAGCCGCCCCAGCTCGGCGTGATCCTCGTGTCGCCGTAGGCGTAGCTGCCGTCGTAGACGTCGACGCCGTCGTAGCTGGCCCAGTAGCCGGCCGGCTTCTGCTCCTGGAACGAGAAGTCGCACGTGTCGGGGAACGAGCGCCACCGGCCGTAGTACTCCTTGCGCGGCAGCTCGCCCTTCGCGATGCCGATGTAGTCGGCGATCCGGGACTCCGAGAGCACGGTGTCGTAGCAGCACGGTCCGTCCCCGGTGGACGGTGTGAAGTGGAACAGGATGCGGTTCTTGTCCGGCACGTAGTAGAAGCCGAAGTCCATCGAGTCGTAGATCGCGCCGGCCCGCGACGACAGCTCCGGGACCGCATTCTCGACGATGTGCAGGCCGGTCGCCAGCCATGCGTTGTCCACCGAGGACAGGATCGGGTCGAGCGGGTCGCCGGTGGGCGGCCACGAGGTGAGCTTCGCGCCGTTGCGGTGGTCGTACCAGTTGTAGAACTGGCCGGTCGACCGGTAGGTCTCCATCCCCTCGAGCGTGGAGATGGTCTTCGTCAGCCGGCCGACCACCTCGGAGTGGCCGAGAATGCCGAGCTTCTCGGCGGCGACGGCGCTCCACAGGTACGCGCCGATGTTC
This sequence comes from uncultured Actinomycetota bacterium, assembly GCA_963784645.1. Lineage (GTDB taxonomy): Bacteria > Actinomycetota > Actinomycetes > JACCUZ01 > JACCUZ01 > JBBRVW01. The sequence goes on from CAWARY010000003.1 coordinate 158,441, forward strand.
GTCGTCGAGGTCTGCACGTCGGTGTGGCCGTCGTCGAAGAGCTGGTCGGTCGGCAGGCCGCTGCCGGTGTCGACCATCGCGTCGAACGACGCCCAGGTGTGCTCCGCGTAACGCATGAGCGTCGCGCGGTCCCCCGCAGTGCCCTCGGCCTCGGCCGGCGCGGACGGGGCGACCCAGGGGACCGTCAGCGCGATCGCGATCACGGCGCTCAGCGCTGTGCGCACGGGAACTCCTCGTCGAGACCAGGCAGGCGGCCCCGAGATACCCGGGGCTGAGGGTGCAGAACCCTCGGCGCCGGTGGATCTCACCGGATCGTTTCCTGGCGCACACGCCCCCGACACCCGGCTCGGTCAGCGTGGACCCTGTCAGCTGGTTCTCGCCGAGCGCACGACAAGGAGGGAACGCCCATGGGGACCTCGACGGCCCGGGCCCTCGCCGGCCTGCACGCCACGTACGTCGCCGCCGTGAACCGCGCAGTTGCGGACGACCGCGACGATCTCGTCGCCGAGCTCGCGCAGGACTACGCGCTCGAGTGCTCGCGGCTGCTGCGCACCGGTTGAGCAGCCGCCGGGTCAGGACGCGCAGCAGCGCCCCCAGCCGGGTGATGAGCACAGGCCGGGGGCGCTGCCGCGCTGTCTCGGGGCCGTCGAGCGCCACGCTGCTGGACTGATGCGGTTCACCACAGAACCGCAATCTCGGCGGAGACCGAGACGGTCTCGAACGCCGGGGGCCGGGGCGCTTCCCGCCCAGTAGACCGCACAGCCGGGCGGGCCGCCAGGTGTAGCCGCTGCCCGATTCTCGCTCTAGCGAGCCGGCGGTACCGCCGTAGCGGCGCGCTCGACGTCACGCGTGCGACGCCAGGCGGGCACGAACCGGCGCAGGCCCTCCGCGGTGAGCGCCAGCGGCGAGCCGCTGACGGCGTCGGCGTCCCGCAGGAGCTCGACCGCCCGGTGCACATCACGCTCGTTCGCACCTCGGGGACAGCCGGCGAGCAGCTCACCCGTCGTGGCGCCAGGGTTGAACACGGCCTGGGTGAGAACACGGTCCTGCACGGCTGCCTGCATGGTTGCCATACCTCGGAGCCTGCCCGCCGGCTCGGTGGCGAACCGGCCGGACGGCCTCCGTTGCTCGAGACGGGCGCTGGACGTCACCCGTCCGGGCTCACTGACGGGACGCAGGTGCGCGAGCAGCCGGGTCCCGTACAAGGTTCCGGCACGGACCGATCACTCTCATGCCGGTCTCATCAAGCTCCTGTGATCGTCGGCGATGTGAACCTCACCCATGACCGTCCGCTCATCACCCGGGGCCTGCCTCTCGCAGCCCTCCTGCTGGCAGCCCTGGTCGGCTGCTCCGGTGGGGGCTCCACCGCCACGTCGTCGTCGGGTGCTGCGTCCTCGACGTCGGGGGCGGCCTCGGCAGCCGCGACTCCGGCCGCGGGCTCTGCCTCTGCGCCCGCCTCCCCGGGCAAGGTTGCCGCGGTCCCGGCGGAGAGCAACCCGCCTGGCGACATCCCGGACAACCTGGCATTCGTGCGCTACCGCAACACCGCTGGTGGCTACGCCTTCACGCACCCGGAGGGCTGGGCCCAGACCGGCAGCGGGTCCACCGTCAACTTCACCGACAAGCTCAACGGAGTGACCGTCCACAGCACGACGGCGACGTCCGCGCCGACGGTGGCTTCGGCCCGATCGACAGACGTGACGCGCTTGCAGCAGTCGGTTCCTGCGTTCCACCTCAGCACCATCACGCCCGTCAGCCTGCCGGGTGGCACGGGAGTGCGGATCGTCTTCCGGCGCAACTCCGACGCCGACCCCGTCACCGGCAAGGTGTACCGGGACGAGGTCGAGGAGTACCTCGTGTTCAGCGCGGATCGGCTGGTGCAGATGGACCTGTACGGTCCCGTCGGCGCGGACAACGTCGACGCCTACCGGACCATGTCCCAGAGTCTGCGGATCCGATGACCACACCCGTCCTGCACGCCCAGGGCCTGCACCGCTTCTTCCGCAGAGGCGGCGAAGAGGTCGCCGCGCTGCGGGACGTCTCCCTGACCCTGCTCCCGGGGGAGACCGTCGCGGTCGTCGGGCCCTCCGGCTCCGGCAAGTCCACCCTGCTGAACCTGCTCGCCGGCCTCGACGACCCCGACGGTGGCAGCGTGACGGTGACGGGCCAGGCGATGAGTCACGAGAGCGCCAGCAGCCAGGCCCGGCTTCGTGGCCGGCGGATCGGTGTGCTGACCCAGTCCAGCGGGCTGGTCGAGCACCTCGACGTGCTCGGCAACCTGCGGCTGGCGGGGTCGTTCCGGCCTGCTGCGCCCTCGACCGGCGAGCTGCTCGACCTGCTGGCGGCCGTCGGCCTGCACCACCGATCCGCCGCGCGGCCGTCGACCCTCTCCGGCGGTGAGACGGCGCGGGCCAACCTCGCGGTCGCTCTGTCAGGCGGTCCGGCGCTGCTGCTGGCCGACGAGCCCACCGCAGAGGTGAGCCGGGACGAGGAGGGCGTCATCCTCGAGCTGCTGCGGGAACTGCAGCCGGCAGACGGGGCCACCGTGCTGGTCACGCACTCGACGGCTGTCGCCGACGCCGCCGACCGGGTCGTCCACCTCGTGGACGGTCGGGTCCGGTGAGCGCCACGCAGTCCGGCCTGCTCGTCCGCGCCGAGTCCCTCGGGGTCCGGTTCGGCAGCACCGACGTCTTCCGAGGCGTCGACCTGGAGATCGCTCCCACCACGCAGCTGGCCCTGACCGGCCGCTCCGGCAGCGGCAAGACCACCCTGCTGCTGGCCCTCGCCGGCCTGCTGGCCCCGACGACCGGCCACGTGAGCTGGCCGGGTCTGGACCCGGACCCGCACCGGCGACGGGCCCAGATCGGCATGGTCTTCCAGGCACCGTCGCTGATGCCCGAGCTCACGGCGGTGGAGAACGTGACCCTGCCGCTGCGACTCCGGGGCACATCGGTGGCCACGGCGCGCGAGGCCGCCATGAGCGCACTGGTGGCCCTCGGCGTCGCTGACGCTGCCGATGCGCTGCCGGCCCAGCTGTCGGGCGGCCAGCAGCAGCGGATCGCGATCGCCCGCGCACTGGCCGGCGACCACCGGCTCGTCCTCGCCGACGAGCCCACCGGCGCCCTGGACCGGGCCCACGCCCACCAGGTCGCGCTGGCCCTGCGCGACGGGGTGTCAGCCGCCGGCGGCGCCCTGATCATCGCCACCCATGACCCGGAGCTCGCCGCCATGCTCGACCACCAGCTCGCCGTCACACCCGACGGCCACCTGACCGAGGCAGGCGTCCGATGAGGACCACCCGGTGGCTGCGCGGGCTCGTCCGCCGCCGCCCGCTCGAGCTCCTCGTCGCCGCTGTCAGCATCGCCGTCGCCGTGGGCTTCGTCGCCAGCCTCGGCTCGTTCGTCACCCAGAGCAGGGCTGCGCTCACGACCCGCGCCGCCGCCTCGGTGCCGGTCGACTGGCAGGTCCAGGTCACCCCGCAGGGCAGCGCGGCAGCGGTCTCCAAGGACGTGTCCCGGGTGAAGGACCTCCGCACGGTCCAGCAGGTGTCCTTCGCGCACGTGCGGGCCCTGGAGTCGACCGGTGTCGGTGGAACCCGCCAGACCGGGCCGGCGTACGTCGTGGCGATCCCGCCCACCTACGCGAAGGCTTTCCCGGGCGAGCTGCGTCACCTGCTCGGCTCGACCTCCGGCGTCCAGCTCTTCCAGCAGACTGCCGCCAACCTCGCAGCGGCACCCGGCGACCAGATCACCGTGCGCACCGCGAGCGGGCAGTCCCCGCTGACGATCGACGGCGTGGTCGACATGCCCGCCGCCGACTCGTTCTTCCAGGTCGTGGGACTCGCGCCAGGGGCCGGCGTCAGCGCGCCGCCGGACAACGTCGTGCTGGTGCCCCCCAGCGTCTTCGTCCGCGTGGTCGGCTCCACCGCCGTCGTCCGCCAGCTGCACGTCGGCTTCCGGCACGACCACCTGCCGGCCGACCCGCACAGCGCGACCCTGCTCGTGCAGGGCCGTGCCAACCACCTGCAGGCCGCCGTCGCCGGGGGCGCGCTGGTGGGCGACAACCTGGGCGCTGCCCTGACGGCCGCCGGCGAGGACGCCCGATACGCGGACCTGCTGTTCATCCTGCTCGGTCTGCCCGGGCTGGCACTGGCGGCGGTCGTGGCCGCGCTGGTCATTGCACTGCGCTCGGAGCGGCGACGCCGCGAGGTGGCGCTGCTGCGGCTGCGCGGAGCGACCGCTGCGCCGATCCTGTGGATGGTCGCGGGTGAGGCAGCCATCACCGCGGCGGCCGGCGCCGCGCTCGGGCTCCCCCTGGCACTGCTCGCGATCAGGCTGGCGCTTCCCGCTGGGAGCTCCTTGTCGCTGGGATGGACCCTCGCCGGGGCCGTCGGCGGGCTGCTGCTGGCCGCAGGCACCCAGGCCGGCACGGTCACCCGCCTCGCACTCGGGCGGGCCGAGTCCGGCGTCGCAGCCGAGGCCGCACGCGGGCAGCGGACCGGCAGCCCGTGGCCGTTGCGGGCCGGGCTGGACGTGGTCCTGCTCGCCGGAGCCGCGGTGTCGTTCGCGTTGACCGCACGCAGCGGCTACCAGGTCGTCCTGGCGCCGGAGGGTGTGCCGACGACGCAGGTGAACTACGCCGCGCTGCTGGGTCCGGCGCTGGCCTGGCCGGGCCTGGCACTCCTGGTGTGGCGACTCACCGCCTTCGCGACCGGACGGCGCACCGGGCGGTGGACCCGCTCGCGTCCCGGCACGGCTCCGGAGCTGGAAGCCGCCGCCATCCGCCGGCGGCGCCGGGTGATCGCGCGCGGTGCTGCTGGTCTGGCGGTGGCACTCGGCCTGGCCGGTTCGACCGCCATCTTCACTGCGACGTACCAGGCGCAGTCCCGGGTCGACGTCGCCCTCACCGTCGGCAGCGACGTCGCCGTGGTCGAGCCCCCCGGATCGAGCATCGGCCCGGACGGCGCCGCCGCGTTGTCCCGCGTGGCGGGCGTGCGAGCCGTCGAGCCGCTGCAGCACCGGTTCGCCTATGTCGGCCCGGACCTGCAGGACATCTACGGCGTACGGGCCGACACCTTCGCCCGGGTGGCCCCCCTGCAGGACGCCTTCGTGCCGGGCAGCACCGTCACCACGACCCTCGGAGCCCTGGGCTCGACGCCGGACGGCGTCCTGCTCTCCGCGGAGACGCTGCACGACTACCAGCTCCACCCCGGCGACCTGATCCGGATCCGCCTGCAGACCGGCTCGGACCAGGCCTACCGCCCGGTGAGCTTCCACGTGCTGGGGCAGGTCACCGAGTGGCCCACGGCACCCAAGGACAGCTTCATCGTGGCCAACGCCGGCTACCTGGCGTCAGCGACCGGATCCGACGCCGTCGGGACGTTCCTGGTCTCCAGCGGCGACCCCGCCGGGACCGCCGCCTCGCTGCGGTCGGCGCTGGTCGGTACCGGCGCACGGGTGCAGGACATCGCCTCCGGACGGGCCACGGTCCCCAGCGCGTCCGGGCTCGCGTCGACCGACCTCACCGGCCTGTCCCGTCTCGAGCTCGGCTTCGGGCTGCTGCTGGCGCTGGCCTGCTCCGGGCTGGCTCTGCTGGGTGGCATCGTCGAACGGCGACGCGGGCTGGTGCTGCTCGCCGCACTCGGTGCCACGGCACGGCAGCGCGGCCGGTTCCTGATCGCGGAGGCCAGGGCGATGGTCGCCGCCGGGGTGCTGGGCGGTGCGACGATCGGGGTGGTGATCGCCTACCTGCTGGTCAAGGTGCTCAACGGCATCTTCGACCCGGCGCCGGCCGCGGCCACCGTGCCGTGGACCTACCTGGGGGTGCTGCTCGCCCTGGTGTGCGGCGTGACCGTCCTCGTCGTCGCGGGTGTCGGTCGCCTGGTCGCCCGGGCCGGCCCCAGCGCGCTGCGTGACCTGTGACCCAGTGGGCTCCAGCACCGATAGCGTCGTAGCCGGAGGACGCGCCGTGAAGCTGTTGGTCGTCGAGGACGACGTGCGGATGGCGGGGCTGCTGCGCCGCGGCCTCGAGCAGGAGGGCTGGGCCGTCGATGTCGCCGGCGATGCGGTCGATGCCCGGCACGCGATCGCCAGCACCCCCTACGACGCCGTGGTCTGCGACGTCGGGCTGCCCGGCGAGGAGTCCGGGCTCGACTGGTGCCGATGGCTGCGCCAGGAACGCGTCTGGACACCGGTGCTGATGCTGACGGCCCGCACCGACGTGGGAGACCGGATAGCCGGCCTCGACGTCGGCGCCGACGACTACCTGGGCAAGCCGTTCGCCTTCGGTGAGCTGGCCGCCAGGCTGAGGGCGCTGCTGCGTCGCGGCGAGACCGCCCGCCCCGCCGTCCTGGTGACCGGGGATCTGGTGCTCGACCCGGCCGGACACGACGTGCACTGGCAGGGCCGCCCGGTGGAGCTCTCACCGCGGGAGTTCGCGCTGCTCGACTACTTCATGCGCCGACCAGGCGACGTCCTGCGCCGCACCGAGATCCTCGACCACGTCTGGGACTACGCCTACGACGGCACGTCCAACGTCGTCGACGTGTACGTCGGGTACCTGCGCAGCCGCCTCGCCGCAGCCGGGGCGCCGGAGCTGATCCACACGATCCGCGGTGTCGGCTACCGGCTCTCGGCCGCACCGTGAGGGGCTGGCCCGGCTCGCTGCGTGGCCGCCTCGTCCTCGGCGCGGTCGCGGTCGGCCTCGTCTTCGCCACACTGTTCGGCGCGATCGCGACCCTCCGGCTGCACCAGGTCGAGGACGCCGCGGTGCGGACGGCGCTGCTGACCAGGCTCGACCTCGTGCGTGACCAGGTCCGCCCGGACGGCTCCCTGCTCCCCGACCGTGGCAGCCTGCGCACCGACCTCGTCCAGGTCGTGGGCCCGGACGGTCGGGTCCTCGCCAGCAGCCCGGCCCTGACCGGCGTCCCGCCTCTCGTTCCGCTGCAGGAGGTGCGGGCGGGTGGCACCCGCCGGTCGCTGTCCTTGCAGCAGCCCGACATCGACCTCGTGGCCCTCGGCGTACCCCTCCGGCTCTCAGCGAGCGGAACGTCGCCGGCCGGGACAGGCGCCCTGGTGGTGGCCGTGGACGGCGAAGGGTTCACGGCCGCACGCTCGGACCTGCTCGCTCTGCTGCTCGTCGGGCTCGTCTCGGTCGTCCTCGCGATCGCGGCGCTGGCCTGGGTGCTCGCGGGTCGCGCCTTGCGCACCGTCACCAGGCTGACCGAGGGCGCCGAGAGCATCCGGCCGGGCGACCTGGAGGACGGCCTTCCCGTCCCTGGTCACGACGCCGAGCTCGCGCGACTGGTCGGCGCACTGAACCGGATGCTCCACCGGCTGCACCAGGGCCACAGCAGGGAGCTCGCCTTCGCCGCCGACGCCGGGCACCGGCTGCGCACCCCTGTCGCCACCCTGCGCGCGGAAGCCGAGCTGGCCCTGCGAGAGACCGACTCGAGCGAGCACCTGGCGGCGCTGCAGCGCATCGTCGCAGACGCCGATCAGCTGGCCCTCGTCGTCGACCGGATGCTGGCCCGCACCCGCCCGCGGTCCCGCGCCGGCGCGGGTCCGGTCCATCCCGTGCTCGAGGCGGCGACCACGAGGTGGTCCCGCCAGGCGACCCTGTCCGGGGTGACCCTCACCGTGGCCCTGCCGGCCGGCCTGGACGGCGACATCGCCGCTCCCGGGATCGGGGACGTCGTCGAGCCGATCGTCGACAACGCCATCCGCCACACCCCCACCGGCGGCCGGGTCGGCATCACGGTCGCTGTGCAGGAGGCCGGCACCCGGATCGAGGTCGACGTCACGAACTCCGGAGACGGGGTCCCGTCCGCGCTGGCCCCGCACATCTTCGACGCATGGGTCAGCGGGCGCGACGCCAGCATCGCCGGCGGGCTCGGCCTGTGGCTGGCGCGGGAGACCGCGCGCGACGCCGGCGGCGAGGTCACCCTGGTCGACCCGTCGGCCGGGCGTACCACCTTCCGCGTCGTCCTGCCGTGCACCACGGGCCCGGTCGGGTGAACGGGCACCGATGAAGGTCCTGGTCGTCGAGGACGAGCTGCCTCTTGCTCGCGCGATCCGGCGCGGCCTCAACGACGCGGGGTTCACCGTCGACCTCGTGCACGACGGGGACGACGGGGTGTGGGCGGCGACCGAGAGCCCCTACGACGCGATCGTCCTGGATCTGATGCTGCCGACCATCGACGGGCACCGGGTCCTCGAGCTGCTGCGTGAGCGCGGCGTGTGGACTCCCGTGCTGGTGCTCACCGCCCGGCACGGGTCGCGCAGCCAGGCCGCGGCGCTGGACATCGGCGCCGACGACTACCTGACCAAGCCGTTCGACTTCGTCGTCCTGGTGGCACATCTCCGGGCCCTGATCCGGCGGGGCGCACCGGCGCGGCCGGTGGTCCTGCGCGCCGGGGACCTCTCTCTCGACCCGGCCCGCCGTCGGGTCAGCAGGGGCGACACCTCGATCGACCTGACGTCTCGGGAGTTCGCGGTCCTCGAGTACCTCGTGCGGCACAGCGGTGAGGTGGTGTCCAAGTCCGCGATCATGGCCAACGTGTGGGACGCCAACTACGAGGGTGAGCCCAACATCGTCGAGGTGTACGTCCGCTACCTCCGGCGCAAGATCGACCTGCCCTTCGGTCGGCAGTCGATCCAGACGGTCCGTGGAGCCGGCTACCGCCTGTCCGACGACCCGGCGCGCGACACCTGATCGGTGCCCGGCGCGCACCGACCGGGCGACACGTCAGGGCTGGGCGGGCAGCGTGACGCGGAACCTGGCCCCACCCGACGGCGACTCCCCCAGCTCGACGTCGCCACTGTGGGCGCGCACGAGGTCCCGGACGATCGCGAGACCCAGACCGGCGCCACCCGAGTCGCGACCGCGGCCGCCGTCGAGCCGCTCGAAGCGCTCGAACACCCGGGCGCGATCCTGGGCGGGGATTCCCGGCCCGTCGTCCGAGACGTCGAGCACGGCGACGTCCGCGGCCCGGGAGAGGGAGATGTCGACTCGGGTGCGGGCGTGAGCGCCGGCGTTGTCCGCGAGGTTGCGCAGGACCTGCGAGAGCTGGTGCCGGTTGCCGTGGCAACGGACCGGTGCGACCTGCGCCCTGACCTCCAGGGACGTGCTCCGGCGCAGGTGCTCGACCTCGTCGAACACCAGCTCTTCCAGGTCGACATCCTCCGACGGCCCGTCCGAGCTGCCGTCGTCGGCACTGGCCAGCAGAAGCAGGTCGGAGATGATCCGCTCCAGCCTCTCGGTCTCGTCGAGCATCGTCGCCCGCGCCTCCGGCCACGTGTCGGGGTCGGGCTGAGCGCCGGTGAGCTGCAAGTTGGCCTTCACCGTGGCCAGCGGGCTGCGCAGCTCGTGACTGGCATCGGCCACGAACCGGCGTTGCCCTTCCTGGGCGGCCTGGAGCCGGGCCAGCATCTCGTTCATCGTCCTCGCCAGGTGGTGCACCTCGTCACCGGAAAGGGGGACCTGCACCCGCATCGCCAGATCGGTTGCCGTGATCTCGGAGACCTGACGGCGCATCGCCTCCACCGGGCGCAGCGCCCGGCCGACGAAGACGTAAGCGGCGAACCCGGCGGCAAGCGCCAGCAGCGGAAGCCCGACCAGAAGCAGACTCACCACGGAGCGGACGCTGCTCGACGTTGCCGTGAGCGACTGGGCCACGACCACCTGGTCGATGCCGCCTTCGCGGCTGACGCCCATGCTCACGACGAGGTACTCGATGCCGTCGCCCACCGGCAGGGTGTCCACTCGTTCGCGCCTGGTCTCGCCGGCCGCCGCTCGGAGGTCGGCCAAGGGACCTTCACCGGCAATCTGCGGCGAGCTCGCCAGCACCCGGCCGCCGGATCCGACGACCTGCGTGATGGTGCTCTCTCCTGCGGCCGCCCCGGCCAGGACGCGCTGGACTCCCGCCGGGCCCTGCCGGGCAAGGATCCCGGCGACCTCGTGCGCTCGTTGGGTCGCGGCGGTGTTCGCCGCATCGTCGAGAGATCGGCCCAGCAGCAGCACCAGGACAAGGCCGGCGACCACGACGGTGACCGCAGCGACCACCACTGCGACGACGGTCAGTCGGGCGCGCACTCCCGCGCGCCGGCTGAGCCACTGGGATCGCCGCGGACCGGGCCCTGCGCCGGTCCCCGCTGGGTGGCTCATGCGGCGAGCCTAGGGAGGTCCGAACGGCGGACCCCGTGGGGTGCCTGGGTGACGACGGCGGCTGCCAGCGCACGCTGTGCCGCCACCGTCGTCACCACGTCCGGCTGCTACTCGCCGGCGGTCTCGGTCGCGTCGCCCGAGTCCGAGGCGTCCTGGTGGCCCGCCTCGTGGGGATTGACGTCCGGCCCCTGGTTGGGGCCGTCGTCCGCGGCGCTCTCCTCGCTCGTTGCGGTCTCGGCGGCGTCGTCGGCGCCCGGAGCGTCCTGGTGTCCCGCCTCGACGGGATCGACGTCCGGCCCCTGGTTGGCACCGTCGTCGGCAGCGCTCTCCGTCGACGTCACCGGCGACGTGGTGGAGCTGCTGCCCCCGTCGGACGCGGCGGCGACGCCGCCGCCGACGGCGGTGAGTGTGAGCAGTACTCCGGCGGCAAGACCGGTCGTGCGCTTGAGGTTCATCAGTGTCACCCTTCTGCCGGTCGGCACTTCCGACCGGGCACCACGACACTCGTGCACCGATGCTGAGACCACGCTGAGAAGCCCGGTCGGCGCCGGACCGATCCCTCAACGGCCGCATCCGGAGGCCCTTCCGCCATCGGGCGTCGGACCTACTCTGGGGCCTGCCCGGTGTGCCCATCGCCGGGGAGAGGTGCCCGGTTCGGATGACAGGGCGTGGCGCGAGACTGGTGTCGGTCAACGTCGGGATGCCGCGCGAGGTCAGCTGGCGGGGGCGGACCGTCTTCACGGGGATCTGGAAAGAGGCAGTACCGGGTGCGCGCCGGGTCCGACGGCTGAATGTCGACGGGGACGGCCAAGGCGATCGCGCCGGGCACGGAGGTGAGCATCGTGCCGTGTACGTCTATCAGCTCGACTCGTACCGCTACTGGCGCGATCAGCTGCAGCGCGACGATTTCGTCTTCGGCCAGTTCGGTGAGAACTTCACGGTGGACGGGCTCAGTGACGACGAGGTGTGCATCGGCGACCAGTACCGCATCGGCTCCGCCTTGTTCGAGGTCTCGCAACCGCGGGTGACGTGCTACCGGCTCGGAATCCGCATGAACGAGCCTCGCATGGCCGCGTTGCTCACCGGCCACGGCCGTCCCGGCTTCTACTTCCGAGTTCGTGACGAGGGTGCCGTCCAACCCGGCGACGAGGTCGTCAAGGTGACCACAGGCTTTGGTGGGATGACGGTCGCGGCGATCAACGCGCTGCTGTACGTGGACCCTCGCCCCGACCCCGAGCTGCTTGAGCGAGCGCTGCGGATCCCCGCGCTCAGTCCGGGCTGGCAGGCCTCGATGCGCGCGCTGCTCGAGCAGCAGCGCAGCGGCTCGGCAGGCGGTGGGAACCAGGGCCTGGCGTTCCGGGGACCGCCACCGGCGTGGCCGGGCTTCCGAACCCTGCGGGTGGTCGCGAAGCACGCGGAGAGCGCCGCCGTGCTGTCGCTGGAGCTCGAAGCCGACGACGGCACTCCGCTGGCGCGCCCCCTTCCGGGGCAGTTCGTCACGCTCAAGCTCGCACCCGGCGACGGCAGGCCGCCACTGGTGCGCAGCTACTCGCTGTCGGGACCACCCGACAGCACTCGCTACCGGATCACGATCAAGGTCGAGCCGAACGGAGCGGCCGGCGGGTACCTCCGCGCCGCGGTCGACGTCGGCAGCCGCATCGACGTCGCGGCGCCACGTGGCCGGTTCACGCTCGACGAGGGCCGCCGGCCGGTCGTGCTGGTGAGCGCGGGCGTCGGCGTGACCCCCGTGCTCGCGATGCTGCACGCGCTCCACGACAGCCGCTCGACGCGTGACATCTGGTGGCTGCACGGCACCCGCAACGGCGCCGAGCACGCCTTCGCCCAGGAGACCCGGACGCTGCTCGCATCGCTGCCGAACGCGCGCAGCCGCGTCTGGTACAGCCGACCGGGTCCCGACGACCACATCGGAACCGACTACGACGAGCTCGGTCGTCTCACGCCCCGTGGGGATCACTGCGACCGGAGCGCCGACCGACAGCGAGTTCTACCTCTGCGGGCCCACCGACTTCATGTCTGCGACCCGCGCCGACCTGGTCACCCTCGGTGTACCGGCCGCCCACGTGCACTCCGAGACGTTCGGCACCGAGGCTCCGACCATGCCCGGCATCGTCCCCGACCCCACCCGGCCACCACACCCGCCCGACGGCACCCCGGGCGTGGGTCCGCTGGTGTCCTTCGTGCGGACCGGCATGAGCGTTCGCTGGGACGACAGGTTCGCCAGCATCCTCGAGCTGGCCGAAGCCTGCGACGTACCCGTTCGTTGGTCGTGCCGGACGGGGGTCTGCCACACCTGCGAGACCGGCCTCCTCGACGGCGCCGTCGGCTACGCACCGGAACCCCTCGAGCCGCCCGCGGTCGGCAACCTCCTGGCGTGCTGCTCGCAGCCTCGCGGTGACCTCGCCCTCGACCTCTGAGCTCGACGACGCCGGAGAGACATGAGCTGCGACCTGGCGAGCGCCAGGTCGGAGGTGGTCTGGTCGCGGAGCCGCCTATCGGAATCGAACCGATGACCTTCTCATTACGAGTGAGACGCTCTACCGACTGAGCTAAGGCGGCGGGTGCCAGGGCGCGGCCCTGGCACGGCCGGGAAGTCTACAGGCTCACCCCGACCCGGCTCAGCCGCACCGGACGCCGTCGGCGGGCACGGCACCGGCGAGGAGGTAGGCGTCGACGACCTTGTCCACGCAGCCACTGCCGGTCCGGTACGCCGTGTGGCCGTCGCCGTCGTAGGTGAGCAGGTGCCCGGCGTCCAGCTGTCCGGCCAGCGCCTGGGCCGACTCGTACGGCGTGGCCGGGTCACGGGTGGTGCCCACGACCAGGATCGGCGCCGACCCGACCGCCTCCACCGGCTCGGGGGCGCCCTCCGCCGGGACCGGCCAGGTGGCGCACGGCAGGTTGGACCACACGATGTACGGCCCGAAGATCGGCGAGATCCGCGCGGCGTCCGCCGCATCGGCACGGAAGGTGGCGAGCGTCGAGCGCTCCGGGCGGTCGAGGCAGTTGACCGCGTAGATCGCCTCGCTCGTGTTGGTCGTGTAGTGACCACCCGGACCACGGTCGTTGTAGAAGTCGGCGAGCGCGAGCAGCGAGTCGCCGTCGCCGTCGAGGGCCTCGCCGATGGCCTGCCGGAGGAACTGCCAGTAGCCCGTGTCGTAGAGCCCGATCGCGACGCCGTAGGTCGCCAGTGCCTGGGTCGCCACCCGGCTGCCGGCGGCCCTCAGCGGGTGGGCATCGGTCGCCTCGAGCATCGAACTCAGCTGTGACTCGGCCTGGGCACGACCACCTCGCAACGGGCACGACGGCCTGGTCAGGCAGTCGTCGAGGAACGACCCGAGAGCGCGCTGGAACCCCGTGGCCTGGATGCGGGCGTTGTCCAGGTTGGTGGCGCTCGGGTCGAGCGGCCCGTCGAGGACGAGCCGGCCGACCCGGTCCGGGAACAGGCCGGCGTAGAGCGCACCGAGGTAGGTGCCGTAGCTCTTGCCGAGGTAGGTGAGCCGGGCGTCGCCGAGCGCTGCGCGCAGGACGTCCAGGTCGCGCGCCACGTCGCGCGTTCCCATGTGCGCCGTCAGCGCCGGGTCGTCGCGCAGGCACCCGGCGGCGAGCAGCTCGCCCTGGTGCTGCAGCCCGGACTCCTCCGCGGGTGAGTCGGGGGTCCCGTCCTGGGCGAGGAAGGCATCGAGCTGCCGGTCGGTCAGGCACTGCAGCGCGCGGCTCGCGCCGATGCCACGGGGGTCGAAGCCGACCACGTCGTAGTGCTCGCGGACCGCGGCGCTCGCCACCGAGGAGGCCGACCGGATGAAGGGCAGGCCGGCCACGCCGGGGCCGCCGGGGTTGAACACCAGCGAGCCGCGGTGGGTGCCCGACGAGACCTTCCGGTTCACGGCGATGCGCAGGGTGGCGCCGCCCGGTTCGGTGTAGTCGACCGGCACCGTCAGCCGCGCGCACTGGACGCCGCCGCTGCAGTCGTGCCACTCCAGCCGCTGGCCGTAGAACCCGGCCAGTCGCGGCTCGGGCGGGTCGGTCACCCCCGCCGGTCCGCCCGGGGCGGCGCTGTCGGACACCGACGACGAGCCGGTCGCGCGTGGGCCGGGAGCAGCGTCGGACGACGAGCACCCGACGACCAGGGCCACGGGCAGGAGCGCTCCGAACAGGGCGACGAGGCCGGGTCGCGCTGGCCGCATGCGTCGCCCTCCGAGTCGTGCCGACCCGTCGGTCGAGCCCCCACGAGAGTAACCGCCGCTCCGCGGACGCCCCGGCTCCGGATCGGCACCTACGATGGCGTCGGACGATCATCCGGCACCGGAAGGCAGCGCCAGCTCGATGCACCAGACGCCCGTCGGACCCTTCGCGACGACCAGCCGGCTCGGCCCCGAGGAACGGCAGGCCGCTCTCGACGCCGCGCCTCGCGACGAGCTCGACGTCGTCGTGATCGGCGGCGGCGTGGTCGGCGCCGGCGTCGCACTGGACGCCGTGACCCGCGGACTCAGTGTCGCCCTGTTCGAGGGCCGCGACTGGGCGGCCGGCACGTCGTCGCGGTCCAGCAAGCTGATCCACGGCGGCCTGCGCTACCTCGAGATGCTCGACTTCGGCCTCGTGCGCGAGGCGCTGCGCGAGCGAGGCCTGCTGACCACGGTGCTGGCACCCCACCTGGTGCGCCCGGTGCCGTTCCTCTACCCGCTCAAGCACCGCGGCTGGGAGCGGCTCTACGCCGGCTCCGGGGTCGCGCTCTACGACACGATGGGACTGTCGTCGGGCACGTCGCGCGGCCTCCCGCACCACCGCCACCTGACCCGCCGCGGAGCGCTGCGCGAGTGCCCGTCGCTGCGCAAGGACTCGCTGGTCGGTGCGATCCAGTACTACGACGCGCAGGTCGACGACGCGCGCCACACGATGTCCGTGGTCCGCACCGCTGCGGCGTACGGCGCGCTCGTCGCGAACCGGGCCCGGGTCATCGGCTTCCTCCGCGAGGGCGAGCGGGTCACCGGCGTCCGGGTCCGCGACTTCGAGTCGGACACCGAGATCGAGGTGCGCGCCCGGCAGGTCGTCAACGCGACCGGTGTCTGGACGGACATGACCCAGGCGATGGCCGGCGAGCGCGGGCAGTTCCACGTGCGCGCGAGCAAGGGCATCCACCTCGTCGTGCCGCGCGACCGCATCCAGTCGTCGACGGGCCTGATCCTGCGCACCGAGAAGAGCGTGCTCTTCGTCATCCCGTGGGGAAGACACTGGATCATCGGCACCACCGACACCGACTGGGACCTCGGCAAGGCACATCCCGCGGCATCCAGCAGCGACATCGACTACCTGCTCGAGCACGTCAACGAGGTCCTCGTCACGCCCCTCACCCGCGAGGACGTCGAAGGCGTGTACGCCGGGCTGCGGCCGCTGCTGTCGGGCGAGTCCGAGTCGTCGTCGAAGCTGTCGCGCGAGCACACCGTCGGGCACCCCGTGCCGGGGCTGGTCGTCGTGGCGGGCGGCAAGTACACGACGTACCGGGTGATGGCGAAGGACACCGTCGACGCGGTCAGCCACGGCCTCGACGGCAGGGTGCCGGAGTGCTGCACCGACCGGGTGCCGCTCGTCGGCGCCGAGGGCTACGCCGCACTGTGGAACGCCCGGCACCGGCTCGCCACCCGGCACGGCCTGCACGTCGCGCGGCTGGAGCACCTGCTGCAGCGCTACGGCTCGCTGGTGCACGAGGTCCTCGCACTGATCGACGACGACGGGTCGCTCGGCGAGCCGCTCGAGGGCGCCGACGACTACCTGCGCGCCGAGGTCGTCTACGCCGCGGCCGCGGAGGGTGCCCGCCACCTCGACGACGTGCTCGCCCGGCGCACCCGGATCTCGATCGAGACCTTCGACCGCGGCGTCACGGCCGCGCCGGTCGCCGCGCGACTGCTCGCGCCGGTGCTCGGCTGGAGCGACGCGCAGGTCGCGAAGGAGGTCGAGCACTACCTGGCGCGGGTCGAGGCGGAGCGGCTCTCCCAGGAGCAGCCCGACGACCAGTCCGCCGACACCGCGCGCCTCGGCGCCCCCGAGATCGTCCCGCTGGCCTGACGGGGCGTTGTCACGCAGCGTGACCTCCCGCGCACGCACCTACTCCGCGCCGGTGAGCGGTCGCCGAGTCGGCACCGGGGGCCGCGGCGCGCCAGTACCGTCCGAGGCGTCGACCTGTGGGGGGTCGCGGTCACGCGTGGGTGGGGCAGGACATGGGTCGGATCTCAGCAGCATCGGCAGCGGTGGCGGTCGCCGGAGCGATGTGCACCGTCCTCGGCACGGCCGTCACCGGGCCGGCGGGGGCCGCACCGGCGTTCGCGCAGACACCGGCGGACGGCGCGCGCACGACCTCGGTCGCGTCGACGCCGACGGCGGCCGCCACCAGGCCGCCCGCGACCTGCCCGACCAGGGTGCGCCGGACCTTCGCGCCGACGTCGGTCTCGATGCCCGGCGTCGTCCGGCGCGCCCCGATAGTGACGCCGCCGCGCGTCGACGGCGTCCCCGGCGCACCGCCGTTGACGGCGGCCGGCAAGCGGCAGGTGGCCTGGGACACGTCGTGGCCGATCCGGCCCGGCGCGCGCCACGGCAACGTGCTGATGAACGCGCACGTGTGGCCGGACGGCAGTGCACTGGGCAACCGGATGCTCGCCAGGTTGCACGTGGGCGACCGCATCGTGGTGCGCGGAGTCACCAAGACGCTCTGCTACCGGGTGGTCAAGCAGGTGCAGGTGTCGCCCCGGGAGGCGCTGCGCCGCTACTACCGGACCGACGGCAAGCCGCGGCTGGCGATCGTCGTGTGCTCCGGCCGGCGCCTCGGTCCGGGCGTGTGGGAGAAGCGCACCATCTGGTACGCCGCACCCAGGGACTGAGACGACCGACGGCCACGGCGCCGACCCCGGGCACGGGGTCCCGGCGTCGCCGCTTCGATGTCGGCCGTGTCGTGGTGGTCAGCCCTGCCGGAGGGACACCGTCATCGCCTCGACCGCGAGCAGCGGGGCGACGTTGGCGTCGATGGCACTGCGCGCCGACAGGATCGCGTCGATGCGGCGCAGCGTGGCCTCGGGCGTCGACGAGCGGGCAACCCCGGTGACGGCGTCGCGCATCTCCTCGTTGACGAGCTCGACGTCGGCCCCGGCCTGCACCGCGAGCACGTCGCGGTAGAAGCCCGCCAGGTCGATGAGCGCGCGGTCGATCGAGTCGCGCTTGGTGCGGGTGGAGCGCTTCTTCTGCTCGCCCTCGAGCTCCTTGAGCGCGGCGGCGGCACCGGCCGGCTGCCTGGCGCCGGCACCCACGCCGAGGGCGCGCCGCATGTCGTCGGCCTCGGCAGCGGCCACCGTGGCGCCCTGCTCGTCCGCCTCGGCGGTGGCGGCGTCCACGAGGTCACCGGCCGCCCGCAGCGCGCCGCTGAGCTCCTGCAGGGAGAGTGGCAGCCGCAGGACAGCGTGCCGGCGGAGCCGGGCGTCCTCGTCCGTGGCGAGCCGGCGGGCCCGCCCGATGTGGCCCTGCGCCGCGCGGGCGGCGAACGAGGCCATCGCGGGGTCGACGCCGTCGCGGCGGTGCAGCACCTCGGCGACGGCGGCGGTCGGCGGCGTCCGCAGCGAGAGGTGGCGGCAACGGGACCGCACGGTCGGCAGGACGTCATCGACCGAGGGGGCGCAGAGCAGCCAGACCGTGCGCGGCGTCGGCTCCTCGATCGCCTTGAGCAGCGCGTTGCCGGCCTGGTCGGTGAGGCGGTCGGCGTCCTCGACCACCAGCACCTGCCAGCGGCCGCCGGCGGGGTGCCGTCCGGCGCGGGACACCAGCTGGCGCGCGTCGTCGACGCCGATCGAGAGCTTGCGGGTGTTGACGACCTCGACATCGGCGTGGGTGCCGGCCAGCGCCGTGCGGCACGCGTCGCAGTCGCCGCAGCCGCCGGAGGGGCACTGCAGCGCCGCGGCAAAGGCCCGGGCGGCCGTCGAGCGGCCGGACCCGGGTGGGCCGGTGAACAGCCAGGCGTGGGTCATGCCCTGGCCGACCTCGCCGCGCCGGACCGCCGCCGCGGCCGCGGCTGCCGACCTCAGGACCGCGACGATCGTCTCCTGGCCGACCAGGTCGGCCCAGACCCCGGTGCCGACGGGTGCGACGGTCACCTGTCGTCGGGCCGCTGGTCGACGCGCGGCAGCTGGACGGTGTGGTCGTCGTCGTCGTCGGCACCGCCGAACAGCTCGTCGACCAGGCTCAGCTCACGGGTGCCGGGGTCGTCGGCGCGGGCGGCCGGCGGGCGCTCGCCGGGCGCGCGTCGCTGCCCCCGCTGCCCGCTCGGCGCGCTCCCGCTCCTTCTGCAGGCGACGCTGCTCGGCGTGCTCGGCGCGCGTCCGCGCGTGCTCGGCCCGGGCCTGCTGCGCCTCGGCTTCGTGCAGGGCGGCGACCCGGGCCCGCTCCTGGGCCTCGGCGGCCTCGCGGACCCGGCGCTGCTCCGCGGCCGCGGCGGCCTCCTGCTGGGCCAGCCGGAGCGCCTCCTCGGCACCGGCGGCCTCGAGCTGCGCGCGCTCCTCGGCCTCGGCCCGGGCGCGGGCCTCGGCCAGCCGCCGGGCCTCCTCGCTCCGCCGCCGGCGCTCGGCCTCCGCGGCGCGCTCCCGCTCCAGCTCGGCCAGCTGGCTCGCGCTCAACGGCAGCACCGGCTCGAGCCGGGCCTTGATCGTCTCGGTGATCTCGCCGGCCGGGCGGGTGCCGTCGACGACGAGGTAGCGCGAGCCGCCGCGGTGGGCCAGCTCGAGGAAGCGGTCGCGGACCCGTTCGTGGAACTCGTGCGGCTCGGACTCGAGCCGGTCCGGCGACTCGACGCGGCCCAGCCCCGCCTCGGCCGGCACGTCGAGCAGGACGGTGAGGTGCGGCAGCAGGCCGTCGGTGGCCCAGCGGGACAGCCGTGCCACCTCGCTGCCGGCGAGGTCACGGCCGGCGCCCTGGTAGGCGACCGACGAGTCGAGGTAGCGGTCGGTGATGACGACGTGGCCCAGCTCCAGCGCGGGGCGTACGACGGTCGCGACGTGCTCCGCGCGGTCGGCCGCGAACAGCAGCGCCTCGGCGCGCGACGACAGGTGCGGCGGGGCACTCCCATCGCCACCCTCGGCGGGCTCGGGGTGGTCCAGCAGGACTGACCGGAGCCGGCGGCCTACCTCGGTGCCGCCGGGCTCGAACGTGACGACGACGTCGTGCCCGAGCGACTCGAGCCAGCTGCGCAACGCGGCCGCCTGGGTCGACTTCCCGGCTCCCTCGCCCCCCTCGAGCGCGATGAAGAAGCCCTCGCGCGGCCCGCTGGGGCGCTGCCCCACCGGCTCCGAGGCGAACGCCGCGGCGAGGTCGCTGCCGATCGGCACGCCGCGGCGGTCGTCCATGTGCCGGAACGACACGAAGCCGAGACCTGCGGCGAGCAGGCCGGCGACGAGGAAGACGAACGCGGCGCCGTTGTAGGTCAGCGTCATCGCGTCGGTGACCTCGATGCCGTGCCGGCCGATCGCGGCGGCCAGCAACGGCGCGACCGCGAGCACGAGCACGAGCACGACGCGGACCATGGTCTGCACGAACGCGAACGTGCGGCCGCGGAGCTCGTCGGCGACCTCCAGGCCGAGCAGCGTGTAGCCGGTGACCCACGACACCCCGGCGAAGGACCCGATGACCATGGTGACGATGACGGCCACGACCAGGTTGGGGATCAGCGCGAGCACGGCCAGCGCCAGGCCGGCGCCGCCGAGTGCGAGGCCGAAGAGCCGGCGTCGGCTGAAGTCGGGCAGCAGCCGCGGCCCGAGGAACATGCCGCTTGCGAGCCCCAGGAAGACGGTGCCGAAGAGCAGGCCGTAGCCCGGGTCGCCGCCGCCGAGGTCGGTGACGAAGGTGCGGGCCAGCCCGATCACCGCGCCGCCGGCGGCGAAGGCGCCCAGCATGCCGACGACGAGCCCGCGGATCAGCGGCGTCTGGCCGACGTACTTCCAGCCCTCGACGAGGGTGCTCCAGATGCTCGGCCTGTCGTCGCCGGTGAGCCGCTCCCGCGCCGGGATGTCGGTGAGCCGGAAGATCGTGGCCGCGCTGACGAGGAACGTTGCCGCGTTGACGTAGAGCGCGAGGTCGACCGCGTCGATCTGCGGCACGCTGTTGTCGAGGATGCCGGTGACCAGGGCGAGCCCGGCGAACAGCGCGGCGGCCACCGGGGCCGAGCCGTAGGTCGTGAAGAGACTGAGCTGGTTGGCCGTCTCGAGCCGTTCGCGCGGGACGAGGTTGGGGACCGTCGCCTCCTTCGCGGGGATCCACATGAGGCTGCACACCTCGATGAGGAACGTCGCGACGAACAGCCACGTGAGGGTGCCGACCAGCGGGATCGAGAGGAACAGGGCGAACCGGCAGACGTCGCAGACCACCATGGTCCAGCGCCGGTCCAGCCGGTCGGCGACCACACCGGCGATGGGGCCGACGACGATCGCGGGGGCCAGCCGGAGGAGGAAGACCCCGGCGACCGCGAGGTTCTGCGCGGCGTAGCCGTCCTTGGCCAACCGCGGGGCCAGCGCGGTGAGCGCCAGCAGCCCGAGCCAGTCGCCGAGGCTGGACAGCGACAGCGCGGTCCACAGCCGGCGGAACGCCTCGATGCGCAGCACGCCCCGCAGGTCGTGGTCGGGGCTGACCGGCTGGCGCGGTGCGACGGCGGTGCTCACAGGGACCTCACACGGTCAGCGTATCCAGCGCCCGGGGCGGGAACCGTCCACCGACCCGTCCCCGCTCCCCGCCGTTGATCACGTCCACGTGGTCGACGATCACCGTACGCGGTGAATTCACCACCGTCGGCGGTGGTTGACCACGTCCACGTGATCAACGGGCCGGGGTGATCTCGAGGCGGCGCTACTTCTTGGCCGCCGTCTTCTTGGTCGCCGCCTTCTTGGCCGCCGTCTTCTTGGTGGTGGACTTCTTCGCGGCGGTCCTCTTCGCGGTGCGCTTCTTGGACGGGCCGGCGGCGCGCTTCTCGGCGAGCAGCTCGGCGGCCCGCTCGATCGTCACGGACTCGACCGAGTCGGCCTTGCGCAGCGTGGCGTTGGACTCGCCATCGGTGACGTACGCCCCGAAGCGGCCCTCCTTGACCACCACCGGCAGCCCGGTGGCCGGGTCGTTGCCGAGCTCCTTGAGCGGGGCGGCAGCGGCCCGGCGGCCGCGCTGCTTGGGCTGGGCGTAGATCGCCAGGGCCTGGTCGAGGGTGATGTCGAACATCTGCTCCTCGGTCTCCAGCGACCGGGAGTCGGTGCCCTTCTTGAGGTACGGCCCGTACCGGCCGTTCTGCGCGGTGATCTCGGTGTCGTCGGCGGGGTCGACGCCGACCACGCGCGGCAGGCTGAGCAGCCGGAGCGCGTCCTCGAGCCCCACCGTGTCGAGCGACATCGTCTTGAGCAGCGAGCCGGTGCGCGGCCTGGCGGACTTGGCTGCGTCCTCGGGCAGGACCTCGGTGACGTACGGGCCGTAGCGGCCGGCCTTGGCCACGACCTGCAGCCCGGTCGACGGGTCGACACCGAGGTCGCGGTCACCGCTCGGTGCGGCCAGCAGCTCCTCGGCCTTCTCGACCGTCAGCTCGTCGGGGGCCATGTCCTCCGGCACGGAGGCGCGCTGGGACGACTCGTCGCCGTCGGGTCCGCGCTGCACGTAGGGGCCGTAGCGGCCGACGCGCAGGATGATGCCGTCGCCGATCGGGATCGAGTTGACCTCGCGGGCGTCGATGTCGCCGAAGCCGGACACCAGCTCGTGCAGGCCCGGGTCGCCGTCGCCCCCGCCGCCGAGCCCCGTGTTCGGCTCGCTGCGCGAACCGCTGGGCCCACTGTTCGGCTCGCTGCGCGAACCGCTGGGCCCACTGTTCGGCTCGCTGCGCGAACCGAAGTAGAACCGCCGCAGCCAGTCGACGCGGTTCATCGTGCCGTTGGCGATGCGGTCGAGGTCCTCCTCCATCTCGGCGGTGAAGTCGTAGTCGACCAGCGAGCCGAAGTGCTTCTCCAGCAGCCCGATGGTGGCGAACGCGAGCCAGGCCGGCACCAGCGCAGACCCGCGCTTGAACACGTAGCCGCGATCGATGATCGTGCCGAGGATCGAGGCGTACGTCGACGGCCGGCCGATGCCGCGCTCCTCCAGGGCCCGCACCAGGGTCGGCTCGGTGAACCGGGCGGGCGGCGAGGTGGCGTGGCCGTCGGGTCGCAGGTCGAGCACCGCGAGGGCGTCGCCGGTGCGCATGACCGGCAGGCGGCGCTCGGCGTCACTCTCGCCGCCACCCTTCGCGCCCTCGTCCTCGTCCCGCCCCTCCTCGTACGCGGCCAGGAAGCCGCGGAAGGTGATGACCGTGCCGCTGACGGAGAACTCGGCGTCGCGGTCGTCGGAGGCGGTCGCGCCGAGCCGGACGGTCGCGGTCTGACCGCGGGCGTCGGCCATCTGCGACGCCACGGTGCGCTTCCAGATCAGGTCGTAGAGCGCGAGCTCGTCGCGGCTCACCTCCCCGGCCAGCTGGCCGGGCGTACGGAACGCGTCGCCGGAGGGGCGGATCGCCTCGTGCGCCTCCTGCGCGTTCTTGACCTTGCGCTCGTAGCGTCGCGGCACGTCGGGGACGTACTCCGGGCCGTAGATCTCGCGGGCCTGCGTGCGCGCGGCGTTGAGGGCCGACTCCGACAGCGTCGTGGAGTCGGTGCGCATGTAGGTGATGTGGCCGTTCTCGTAGAGCCGCTGCGCGACGCGCATCGCTGTCTGCGCGGTCATCCGCAGCTTGCGGCTCGCCTCCTGCTGCAGCGTGGAGGTCATGAACGGGGCGGCCGGCCGCCGCGTGTAGGGCTTGTCCTCGACCGACCGCACGGTGAACGACGCGTCGCGCAGGCCGTCGGTCAAGGACACGGCCGTCGCCTCGTCGAGCTGCACGCCCTCGAAGCGGCCGACCGGCAGTCCGTCGCTGCCGAAGTCGCGCCCGGTGGCGACCCGCTTGCCGTCGACGGCGACCAGCCGGGCGTCGAACGACTGGGAGCGTGCGTCTCCGGCTGCGGTGTCGAAGGTGCCCTCGACGTCCCAGTACGACGCGATGCGGAAGGCGATGCGCTCGCGCTCCCGCTCGACGACTAGCCGGGTCGCGACGGACTGCACCCGGCCGGCCGACAGGCCCTGGCGGACCTTGCGCCACAGGACCGGGGACACCTCGTAGCCGTAGAGCCGATCGAGGATGCGGCGGGTCTCCTGGGCGTCGACCATGTCCTGGTCGAGGTCACGGGTCTGCTCGACGGCCGCCCGGATCGCGTCACGGGTGATCTCGTGGAACACCATCCGGCGGACCGGGACCTTGGGCTGCAGGACCTGGAGCAGGTGCCAGGCGATGGCCTCGCCCTCGCGGTCCTCGTCCGTCGCGAGGAACAGCTCGTCGGCGTTCTTGAGGGCGCGCTTGAGCTCGGACACCTTCTTCTTCTTGTCGGCGTCCACGACGTAGAACGGCTCGAAGTCGGCGTCGACGTCGACCGCGAACTTGCCGAACCGGCCCTTCTTCTCCTCGGCCGGCAGCTCGGACGGCGTCGGCAGGTCGCGGATGTGGCCGACGCTGGCCTCGACGTCGAAGCCCGCGCCGAGGTAGCCGGCGATCGTCTTCGCCTTGGCTGGCGACTCGACGATCACCAGCTTCCTGGTGCCGGTCTGCTCCTGGTCGTTCGCGGCCATCGGCTGCTTGTCCCTGCCTGTCCTGTCGGTGCTGCGGTGGGTCCTGCCCGGGAGTGGCCCGGTGGTGCTGCGGTCGTCGTCCGGCCCCTGGGAGGTGCCCGGTCGCGGCCTCATGGTGCCCCGCCCTGTCAAGGGGATGGTGTCAGGACACCTGCCTCGACCATGACACGCACCTGGGCGAGAAGGTCGACGTGGTCCCCCGGCCCGTCGTCGCCGAGCACCTGGCGGACGGCACCCACCAGTGTGCCCACGGGGAGCGTCCCGTCGCACGCACCGACCAGGGCGGCCGTCGCCGTGTCGGCCGCGAACGCCCGGCGCAGGCCCACCTGCTGACGCAGGACGACGTGCTCCGGGTCCTCGGCACCGGGTGCCCCGATCTGCTCCTGCACGACGTCGGCCGCCAGCCGGACCGTGGCGCTCCCTAGCGCGTCGTCGTCCTCGTGCGCCGCCAGCCAGCGCTGCCGGTCCAGCCAGCCGGCCAGGTGCGGGCCGAGCGGCTGCTCGACCGGGTGCGGCCAGTCGAGGGTCGTGACGCGGCGCTCGGCATCGGTGCGGCGCAGGACGACGACGCCGAACCCCACCGCGTCGACCCGCTCCCGTCCCAGCGCGTCGAGCCACGCGTCGTACCGCCGGACGTACGACGGGTCGCCGCGCTCGCCGGCGTCGGCGAGCCAGGTGGCGACGTAGGCCGCCGGGTCGAGCAGCTCGCGCTGGACGACGAGTGCGTCCACGCCGTGCGCCGGCAGCCAGCCGGTGACGCGGTCCTGCCAGTCGGCGCCCTGGCGGTGAACCCAGTTGGCGAGCATCACCAGGGTGCCGCCCTCGGTGAGCAGACCTGCTGCCGCACCGGCCAGCCGGGCGCCGACGGTGTCCAGCGGCAGTCCGCTGTCGCGGTAGGTCCGGGACTCCGGCGCGCCGATGACGAACGGCGGGTTGCTGACGACGAGGTCGAAGGTCTCGTCCGCGACCGGGTCGAGCAGGTCGCCCTCGCGGACGTCGACCGTGACGCCCGACAACGCCGCGGTGAGCCCGGCGAGCTGAAGGGCGCGGCGGGACACGTCGGTGGCCACGACCTGCCGCGAGTGCCGCGCGGCGTGCAGCGCCTGCACGCCGCACCCGGTGCCGACGTCGAGGGTGCGCTCGACCGGGTCGCGGGGCGTGATCTGGGCGAGCGTCGTCGAGGCTCCGCCGACGCCGAGCACGTGCTGGCCGTCGAGCGGGCGGTGGACGCCGTCGAGGCCGGTGCCGAGGTCGGAGACCACCCACCAGCGCTCACCGCCGGCGTCGCTCTCGCCGGTGCCGTGTGACCCGCCGGGCGCGAGCCTCGCCGGCCCAGGACCGTGCGGACGGACGTCGACCCGGGCGCGGACCTTGTCGCCGTCGGCACCGAGCACACCGAGGGCGACGGCGACGTCCAACGGGAGCACGGCCGCCGCCTCCGCCTGCGGGACCTCCTGCTGCAGCAGGAACATCCGCACCAGGGTGCCGAGCTGCCCGTCGCCGGCGGCCGCCCGGCGGGCCGGCACCGTCTCGTGCCGGGCCAGCGCCGCCTGCGCGACCGGGCCGAGCAGGTCGGCGACGCCGTCGACGGTGTAGCCCGCAGAGAGGAACGCGTCGCGCAGCCGGTCGGCACCGGCGTACGACGCGGGACGGACCGGTCCGCCGTGACTGTCAGCCACGGAAGGCCGGTCCGTCCCGTCGGTCGGTCGGTTGCCGGTCAGACCTGGGCGAGCCCGGCCTCGTCCTTCTCCTCGGCCACCGCGATGCTGCGGCGCTTGGACCAGTAGATGGCACCCGCGATGATCGCGGCCGCCACCAGGGCCACCAGGATCCGCAGCCCGGTGTTGGCGTCGGCGCCGACGGACAGCGACACGACGGCCGGCGCGATGAGCAGCGACACCAGGTTCATCACCTTGATGAGCGGGTTGATCGCCGGGCCGGCGGTGTCCTTGAACGGGTCGCCGACGGTGTCGCCGATGACGGTGGCCTCGTGGGCCGGCGAGCCCTTGCCGCCGTTGGCACCGTCCTCGACGAGCTTCTTCGCGTTGTCCCACGCGCCACCGGAGTTGGCGAGCAGGATCGCCATCAGGGTGCCCGTGGCGATCGCACCCGCGAGGTACGAGCCGAGGGCGCCGACGCCGAGGCCGAAGCCGACGGCGATCGGGGCCAGCACCGCCAGCAGGCCCGGCGTCGCGAGCTCGCGCAGCGAGTCGCGGGTGCAGATGTCCACGACCTTTCCGTACTCCGGCTTCGCGGTCCCCTCCATGATCCCGGGGATCTCCCGGAACTGGCGGCGCACCTCGAACACGATCGCGCCGGCGGCGCGGGTCACCGCGTTGATCGCGAGCGAGGAGAACATGAAGACGACCGACGCGCCGATGATGAGACCGACCAGGTTCTTCGGGTCGGACACGTTGAGGACGCCGGTGTACTGCAGGTTGCGGACGTTGTCGTCCAGCTGGGCACCGGTGTCGGTGACGGCCGTCTTGACCGAGTCGGTGAAGGAGCCGAACAGCGCGGTGGCCGCGAGGACCGCCGTCGAGATGGCGATGCCCTTGGTGATGGCCTTGGTGGTGTTGCCGACCGCGTCGAGGTCGGTGAGCACCCGGGAGCCCGCCTCATCGATGTCGCCGGACATCTCCGCGATGCCCTGCGCGTTGTCGGAGATCGGGCCGAACGTGTCCATGGCCACGATGACGCCGACCGTGGTGAGCAGGCCGGTGCCGGCCAGCGCGACGCAGAACAGGCCGAGGATGACCGAGCCGCCGCCGAGCAGGTACGCGCCGAACACGGCCGAGCCGATGAGCAGCGCGGTGTAGACGGCGGACTCGAGGCCGACGGTGAAGCCGGACAGGATGACCGTGGCCGGCCCGGTGAGCGAGGTGCGGACGATGTCCTGAACCGGGCGCTTGTTGCCCTCGGTGAAGTAGCCGGTGAGCAGCTGGATGATCGAGGCGAGCGCGATGCCGATCACCACCGAGCCGATGGCGAGCAGCCGCGGGTCACGGTCGCCGGCGTCGGCGATGATGTCCTGCGGCACGTTGGCGAGGCCGCTGAGCGACCCGGGCAGGTAGACGAAGGCGGCGACCGCGCAGAGGACGGCCGAGATGCCGGCCGAGGTGAAGAAGGCACGGTTGATGGCCTGCATCCCGCTCTTGTCGGTCGGGCGCAGCTTGGTGAGGAAGACGCCGATGATCGCCGTCACGGCACCGATGGCCGGCACGATGAGCGGGAAGACCAGGCCCTCCTCGCCGAAGGCGGCCTTGCCGAGGATCAGGGCGGCCACGAGCATCACGGCGTAGGACTCGAACAGGTCGGCCGCCATGCCGGCGCAGTCGCCGACGTTGTCACCGACGTTGTCGGCGATGGTGGCGGCGTTGCGCGGGTCGTCTTCGGGAATGCCCTGCTCGACCTTGCCCACCAGGTCGGCGCCGACGTCGGCGGCCTTGGTGAAGATGCCGCCCCCGACCCGGATGAACATCGCGAGCAGCGCCGCGCCGAAGCCGAAGCCCTCGAGGACCGTCGGGGCGTCACCCTCGTAGATGAAGACGACCGAGGCAGCGCCCAGCAGACCGAGGCCGACCGTGAGGAAGCCCACGACGCCACCGGTGCGGAAGGCGATGCGCATGGCGTTGGCCGCGCCGTTCGCCTCGCGCGCGGCCGCGGCGACCCGCAGGTTCGCCCGGGTGGCCAGACCCATGCCGGCGTACGCGATGAACGCGGAGAAGCCGGCGCCGATGACGAAGAACAGCGAACGGCCGAAGCGGATGCCCGCGGTGTCGGCCGGCAGCAGGCTCAGCAGCACGAGCGCCAGGACGGCGAAGGCGGCCAGCGTCTTGAACTGCCGGGTGAGGAAGGCGGAGGCACCCTCCTGGACCGCGGCGGCGATGCTCTGCATCTTCTCGGTGCCCTGCCCCGCGGCGAGCACGGTGCGGCGCAGCGAGACGGCGAAGCCGAGCGCGACGAGCGCGACGGCGGCGACCACCACGACGTAGCTGAGGTTGGCGCCGCTCAGATCGAGCGTGTCACCGCTGGCGGCACGGGTGAGCCCCGACATGCGTCCTCCTGTGTAGGGGCACCACCGCTCGACGCAGTGGTCACCCGGCTGTCCGAGTCGCGCGCGAGAGCGTGGACCTCTCGGGATCGGCCCCTGCAGCCCGAGACGCAGGCGTACGGGCGGGGGACGGACCCGGCGCGCCGGGAGTCTACGCAGCGGTAACCGTGAGAAGCGAACCGGGGCGGCGTCGCGTCCGGGTGCACGCCGGGTCGGACGGCGGGCGCAGGGAGCAGGACTAGGTGGTGGGCCAGGTCATGCGGACCACCACGCCCGAGTCGCGCCCGGGCTCGACGGCGACGTCGTCGACCAGCCCGCTGATCACGGCCAGCCCGACACCGGGCGGCACCGCCTCGGCGTCGACGAGGTCGGCGACGTCGGCCAGGGCCCCGAAACCCTCGGAGCCGAGCTCGGCCGGGGCCTCGTCGGTCACGGCGACCCGGAACGCGTCCGGGTCGTCGACCAGGGTCACCAGGACCGGTCGGTCGGGGCAGTGCCGACGGTGCAGGTGGACGGCGCGCGAGCAGGCCTCGCCCACCGCCAGGCGTACCTCGTCGAGCACGGTCTCGTCGACGCCGGACCGGCGTGCGACTGCAGCAGCCACCAGGCGTGCAGTCCGGACGTGCGCCGGCAGCGCGCTGAACCTCAGCTCAACCGTGGCCACGGGGACCTTCCTCGGTGCGGTGCTCGTGGTGCTCGGGTTCCGTCGATGGCCTGCGTCACTCGGTGGCGCTGACCGCCTCGTCGACCGAGGAGTGGATCGGGAAGACCTTGGTCAGTCCGGTGATCCGGAAGATCTTCAGGATCCGCTCCTGGGTGCAGACCAGGCGCAGCGAGCCGTCGTGGGCGCGGACCCGCTTGAGGCCGCCGACCAGGACGCCGAGGCCGGTCGAGTCGAGGAAGTCGACCCGCTCCATGTCGACCACGAGGTGGTACTTGCCGTCGGCCACGAGGTCCACCAGCTGCTCCCGCAGCCGCGGCGCGGTGTAGACGTCGATCTCGCCGCCCACCTCGACGATCGTGCGGTCACCCTCGGTGCGGGTCGAGAGGGAGAGGTCCACGAAGTCCTCCTGCAAGGTTCGGGCGATCAGGGAGCAAGACGAGATGTGCACGGGTCCTGCCCCGTGACCGGTCGCATTCAACCATCCCGGCCTCCGCGGCTGCGCATTCGCCCGATCGGGCCCCCCGCGTGCTCGGCCGCGGCAGCCGCCCGCCTGCGGAGCCGGCTGCCGCGACGAACGCCCGTGTCCCGGGCCGGTGCGAGACTCGCCGGGTGCCACCCGAGGACGCCCAGCCCGCCGCGTCGGTCGCCGACCAGCGGCTCGCCCGGTTGCTCGCGCCGGCCGGGCGGCGCGAGCGGCTGACCCACGTCGAGCGGGTGCCGGGCCGGGTCGGGCGGCCCGTCAGCTGGCCGGACTGGGTGCACCGGGACCTGGTCGACGCCCTGGTCAAGGCCGGCGTCGACGAGCCCTGGAGCCACCAGGTCGAGGCCGCCGAGCACGTGCGGGCCGGCCGGTCCACGGTCGTCGCCACCGGCACCGCCTCCGGCAAGTCGCTCTGCTACCTGCTGCCGGCCCTGACCGGTGTCCTCGACTCGGCCGACCGCGGCGGGGTCGCCACGCCGCCCACCACGCTCTACCTGTCCCCCACGAAGGCACTGGCCGCCGACCAGCTCCGGTCGGTCAACGCGCTGGGTCTCGAGCCGGTGCGCGCCGCCACCTACGACGGCGACACCCCGGGCGAGTCCCGTGACTGGGTCCGCCAGCACGCGTCGTACGTGCTCACCAACCCGGACATGCTGCACCGCTCGCTGCTGCCGGGGCACGCGCGCTGGGCGCGGTTCTTCCGCGACCTCGACCACGTCGTCGTCGACGAGTGCCACCGGTATCGCGGGGTGTTCGGCTCGCACGTCGCCGCGGTGCTGCGCCGCCTGCGCCGCGTGTGCGCGCACTACGGGTCCGACCCGGTCTTCCTGCTCGCGTCGGCGACGGTCTCCGAGCCGGAGGTGTCGGCCGCCCGGCTGGTGGGTCGCGAGGTGGTCCCCGTGACGGACGACGGCTCGCCGCGCGGCGAGCTGCTGTTCGCGCTCTGGGAGCCGCCGCTGACCGAGCTGGCCGGGGAGCACCAGGCACCGGTCCGCCGGTCGGCAGCGGCCGAGGTCGCCGAGCTGCTGGCCGACCTGGTCTCCGACGGCGTGCGGTCGGTGGCGTTCGTGCGGTCCCGCCGCGCGGCCGAGACGGTGTCGTCCACGGCCCGCCGCCTGCTGGCCGAGGTCGACCCCGAGCTGCCGGGCCGGGTGGCGGCCTACCGCGCGGGCTACCTGCCCGAGGAGCGCCGGGCCCTGGAGGCCGACCTGCAGACCGGCCGGCTGCTCGGCGTCGCCTCGACCAACGCCCTCGAGCTCGGGGTCGACGTGGCCGGGCTCGACGCCGTGCTGCTCGCCGGGTGGCCGGGCACCCGGGCCTCCCTGTGGCAGCAGGCCGGCCGCGCCGGCCGCGCCGGCCAGGACGCGCTGGCGGTGATGGTGGCACGCGACGACCCGCTCGACACCTACCTCACCCACCACCCCGAGACGCTGTTCGGCCAGCCGGTCGAGACGACCGTGCTCGACCCCGGCAACCCGCACGTGCTCGCGCCGCACCTGTGCGCCGCCGCGGCCGAGCTCCCCCCGCTGCGCGACGACGAGCTGGCCCTCTTCGCGCCGGACGCCGCCGCGGTCGCCGAGCGCCTGGTCGAGGCGGGGATGCTGCGCCGCCGGGCCGCCGGCCTGCACTGGACCCGCAGCGAGCGGGCCAGCGACCTCGCCGACATCCGCGGTGTCGGTGCCGGGCCCGTCGGGCTCGTCGAGGAGGGCACCGGCCGGCTGCTCGGCACCGTCGACGGCGCGGCGGCGCACGCGACGGTCCACGCCGGCGCCGTCTACGTGCACCAGGGCGAGACCTACCTGGTCTCCTCGCTCGACCTGGCCGAGCACGTGGCGCGCGTCGGCCGGGCGGAGCCCGACTGGACCACCGTCGCGCGGGACGTCACCGAGATCGACGTCGTCGAGACGGACCGGACCCGGTCCTGGGAGCACGTGACCCTCTCGTTCGGGACCGTGCAGGTCACCAACCAGGTGGTGTCGTTCCTGCGTCGGCGGGTGATCACGGGCGAGGTGCTCGGCGAGGAGCCCCTCGACCTGCCGCCCCGCCATCTGCGCACCCGCGCCGTCTGGTGGACCGTCGACGAGGCCGGCCTGGAGCGCGCCGGCCTCACCTCGGCCGACGTCCCGGGGGCGGCGCACGCCGCCGAGCACGCGTCCATCGGCCTGCTCCCGCTGTTCGCCACCTGCGACCGGTGGGACATCGGTGGTGTCTCGACGGCGCACCACGCCGACACCGGGCGGACCACCGTCTTCGTCTACGACGGGCACCCCGGCGGGGCCGGCTTCGCCGAGCGCGGCCACGCGGCCGCGCTGGCCTGGCTCACGGCGACCCGCGACGCGATCGCCGCCTGCGAGTGCCTCGCCGGCTGCCCCTCGTGCGTGCAGTCGCCGAAGTGCGGCAACGGCAACGACCCGCTGGACAAGGACGGCGCCGTCCGGCTGCTGGACGTGGTCCTGGCCG
This sequence comes from uncultured Actinomycetota bacterium, assembly GCA_963784645.1. Taxonomy (GTDB): domain Bacteria; phylum Actinomycetota; class Actinomycetes; order JACCUZ01; family JACCUZ01; genus JBBRVW01. Next base: position 189,968 of record CAWARY010000003.1, read on the forward strand.
GGTCGGCCGCCCGGCCCTCCTGAGCGCGGCCGGCTCACCGCACCCGGCTCCCCGCGCGCCTTCACCCCTCCGCCGGGCATGAACCGCGAGAGCCCGGGGCATGGGGGCAGCAGCGAAAGGAGCCCCACCCCATGGCGATCATCGGACTTCTGTTCATCCTGGGTGCCGGAGCCGTCACGGCCGGTGCCATCTACGACGGCGGCGAGTCCGCGACCATCGAGGTCTTCGGGCTCTCGGCCGACACCACCGTCGGCGGCGTCTTCGTCGTCGGCCTCGCCACGATGCTGGTCTTCTTCCTCGGCGTCTGGCTGCTCTTCTCCTCGATGGGTCGCTCGCGCCGCAAGCGGATGGAGCGCAAGGAGGCACGCAACCGCCAGAAGCAGTCCGTCTCCCAGATCGAGGAGGAGCGGGCGACGCTGCGGGCCGAGAACGAGCGGCTGAACGAGCAGCTGGCCGCCCGCCGGGCCGGTGCGACCGGGGCCACCGCCGGGACGGCTGCCGGTGCCGCCGGGACCACCGCAGCCGCCACGAGCCGCGGCGACGCGGCAACCACCGGCGACACGGTGCCACCACCGACCGTGGGGTCAGCACCGATACCGGCGCCACCGACCCGAGCCGACCCGGGGACCGGCCGCAGCATGTCGAGGGCGACCGGGTCGTCGACCACACCACCGACCTCACGGCCGGCGACCAGACAGCCTCCTCCGGCTCGGGCCGCCACCGCGACGACATCTGAGGCCGCGCCGAGCATCACGGGGACGTCCCGGCCCGGGCGCGAGCCCGGGCCGGTTCCGTGCCCAGCCACTGCAGCAGCCCACCACCCCGCGGGCCGGTGACGGCGACCACGACGGCCACCGAGCCGTCGTCGGACACCGTGCAGGCCTCGAGCGTCGCACCGCTCGCGGCAGTCACCAGGGCCGCCGCCGGGCACGGCGCCGTCGCGCCGGTCACTGCCGACTGAGCGGCTGCCAGCGCCGCCAGGTCCGCGACCCGGCCGGCCCGGTGCCGGGCCACGACCACGCCGGCCCACAGGGTCCCGAGGACGGCCACGAGTACGACGACCGTCGCGGCCCAGAGCGTGAGCAGGCCGGCCGAGCCCACCGAGCGCCCATCCCGCGTCCGCCCGGGTCCGGTCACGGCACCGCCGCGGGGGAGGCAGCCCCGAGATCCTCGGCCAGGGCCACCGCCCGGTCGCCGATCGCGACGCCGTGACCGGCCCACGGGCCGGGCACCGGCACGACGACCCGGACCTCGACGACCACCAGGTCCCCGGTGCGGCCGAGCTCCACGATCGCGCCGGCCGGCGCGACCTCGGTCACGACCCGGCGCACCACCGCCGCGGGCTCGCCCCGCGCCAGCGCGCGGGCCCCGACACCGGCGGCGTCGGCACACCGGACCTGCCCCGCGCCGAGCAGCACCGCCCAGACCCCGAGAAGCGCCAGGAGCACGAGCGCGGGCAGCACCACCGCCAGCTCGGCCGTGGCCGTGCCGCGGTCCCGCGGACCGGCACCCGACGCCTCCCTGGTCCAGGCCACGGTCAGAAGGCCTGGGTGAACGCCCGCGTGAAGACGTCCTTGAGCATCTGCACCACCTCAGGGCTGGTGAGGATCTTGTAGAGGATGCCGCCGAAGCCGCACGCGGCCACCGTGCCGATCGCGTACTCCGCGGTGGTCATGCCCGCGTCCCGCTGCCGACGCTGCCCGGCCCGGGCCACAGCCAGCGCCAGCGCCCGGGCCACCCGCGCAGCCGCCGCCCGTGCTGCTCTCGTCGTCCGCACCGTCATGTCGCACACCTCGTCCCGTCGGCACCGCGACCGGCGGTGCTGCGGGGAGCGGCGGTCGCCGCGTCCTCGACCACCGTGGCCGCGCGGAGCCGGCCGGCGGCCCGCACCGGGGCAGGCTGTGGACGGGGCGGGCGGACCCGCGGCCTGTGGACGGTCACCGGACCGTGCCCAGGACAGTGCCCAGGACCGACCCGGCCACCCCGGCGACGACCGGGACCACGCCGACGAGGACGAAGGCCGGCAGGAAGCACAGCGCCAGCGGGCCGACGGCACGGACCCCGGCGGCCCGGGCCCGCTCGGTGGCCGCCCAGCCGTTGCGCCGCCGCTCGTCGGCAGCCAGCCCGCGCAGGACCGCTGCGAGCGGGGCGCCGGTGATCAGAGCCCGCCCGAGGGCTCCGGTCAACCGCTCGAGCGGGTCCGCCGGGCCGAGCTTGTCGGGCACCGGAACCCCTGAGCCGGCCCACAGCTCACCCCCCGCGGCGAGGACTGCGGACAGGTCGGCGAGGCAGGCACCGACCGGACCCTGGACCGCCCCGGCGACCACGGTCAGCGCCTGGGTCGGCGCGGCGCCGGCGTCCAGGCACGCGGCGAGCAGGTCGGCCGCGCGGGGCAGGTCGGTCGCGAGGCGGGCGTCCCGGCGCTCCACCGCCCGGCGGGCCCGGCCGGCCGGCACGCCGAGAGCTGCGGCGAGTGCCCCGAGGAGCGCGGCAGCCGCCCCGTGCGACGTCAGAAGGGCGACTCCGGCGGCGACGGCGACGGCTCGGGGCAGCCAGCGGGGCATCGGTGACCGCGGCCGACCCGGTGTCGCCGCGGCCGGGTGCAGCCGGCGCAGCGACAGCGCCCACGGGGCGGGCAGCACCAGCCCCGCGGCCGCGGCAAGGAGGACGGCGGCCATCGCCGGCGTCACCCGGTGTCGGCCCGTCGCGCGACGGCCTCGGTCCAGGCGGTGCCGGTCGCGACGAGCACGACCGCGGCGAGCAGGCAGGCCCGCCCGACGGGGGCACCGAGCAGGAACCCGAGCGGGTCCGCCCCCAGGGCGGCTCCCAGGGCGACCCCGGCGCCGGGCAGCGCCGACAGCAGGGTCGCCGTGGCCCGCGGTCCGGCCAGCTGGGCGGCGACCTCCCGTCGTACCTCGTCGTCGGACCGGGCGGTGGCCGCGAGCCGCTCGACGACGTCGGCCATCCCGGCCCCGGTCTCACTCACCACCCGCCACGCCACCGCCAGGTCGGCCAGCGCACCGGCCCCGGGCACGGTGGCCGCGTCGGCGAGCGCCGTCGCCGGGTCGGCGACCGGGCTGCGCGCCGCGGCCGCCACCGGCCGCAGCGGGCCGGACCCGGCACACACCGTCGCGAGCGCGAGCCGGGCCTGGCCGCCGGCCCGCAGCTCGGCGGCCAGCGCACCCAGCAGGTCCACGACCTGCGCCCGGCGTGCCTCGGCCGACCGGCGCCGGCCGCGCGTGCGCACGGTCGAGGCTGCCGTCAGCACAGCCGTCCCGGCCGCGACCGCCACGGCCACCGACCCGGTCGCCGCGACCGTCCCGGCGGTGAGGACGACGACCAGGCACGCCGCGAGCACCGGCAGCGACCGAGGTGCGGCCACGGGGTCGGCGGTGCGGGGCCAGTCCGGTGCGAGCCGGGACAGCGGCCGCGCCGGGTCGGGCACGAGCAGGGCGGCGGCGACCGCACCGAGCAGCACCGCCAGGACCTGGCTCACGGGGTGGCCGGTGCGAGCAGTGCGGCGAGAGCCACCGCCGCGGGACCCTCGACAAGTCCCCCGTCCTGCACACGGACGGCAGGGACGACCCGGCAGATGCCGTCGCTGCCGTGCTGCAGGGCGCCGAGCTCGCGGACGGTACGGGCTCCCTCCGGTCCGCGGTCGAGGTGGACCACGACCTGCACGGCCGACGCGAGCTGGCTGTGCAGGGCGTCGCGCGGGAGACCGGCCGGGAGCGCCAACGCCTCCAACCGGGCCGGCAGCAGCGCCGCCGCGGAGGCGTGCACCGTGCCGGCGCCGCCGTCGTGACCGGTGTTGAGCGCCGCCAGCAGCTCCACGACCTCGCCGCCACGCACCTCGCCGACGACGATGCGGTCCGGGCGCATCCGCAGCGCCTCCCGCACCAGGTCGCGCAGGTCGACGGCCCCGGCACCCTCGACGTTGGGAGTACGCGCCTCCAGCCGGACCACGTGGGGGTGCCGCGGCGCCAGCTCGCCGGAGTCCTCGACCAGCACGACCCGCTCCCCCGGGGGAACCTGCGAGAGCAGCGTGGCGAGCAACGTCGTCTTCCCCGTGCCGGTGCCGCCCGTGACGAGGAACGACGAGCGGCTGCGGACCAAGCGGTCGAGCACGTCTGCCAGCGCCGGCAGCACGGTGCCGCGGACGACCAGCTCGTCGAGGGTGAACGCCCTCCGGCGCAGCACACGCAGACTGATCAGGGTCCCGGTCGGGGACAGCGGCGGCAGTACGGCGTGCAGCCGGATCCCGCCGGCGAGCCGGGCGTCGACCGTCGGGCGGGCGAGGTCGAGCCGCCGGCCCGCCGAGGCGGCGAGCCGCTGGGCGAGGCGGCGCACCGCGGCCTCGTCGCGGAAGGTGACCGCCCCGCGGGCCAGTCCGTCGCCCCGGTCGACCCACACCTCGGACGGGCCGTTCACCAGGACGTCGGTCACTGCGTCGTCATCGAGCAGCGGCTCGAGAGGACCGAGGCCGGTGAGCTCGGAGCGCACCTCGGCAACCAGCGACAGCGTGCCGCTGCTTCCCAGTACGGCCCCCTCGTGCCGCAGGGCGGCCGTCACGGCCGCCGCCGTCGGCGGCTCCCCGGCCCGGACCAGCCGCTCGGTGACGCGCACCACCAGGGCGCCGTCGACCGTGGTCACGCGGCGCGGCCCAGGTGCCCGACCAGGTCGAGCAGCAGCTCGCGGCACAGCTGCGCGAGGGGTCCGCGGAGCCGGCCCGGCGGCTGCCCGCGGTCGAGCGCGGCGCCGAGCCCGGTCTCGGTACCGAGCCGGCCGGCCAGCGGGAGGCCCACCGCCCGCGCGACCGGTCCCGCCGGGAGCCGCGAGGCCGACGTCTCCCGGACGACGAGCCGTAGGTCGGCGACCCGCCCGGTCAGCCGGGCGGCCACCCGGGCGGCGGCCGCGGCCGCGCGCACGTCGGCCGGCACCACGAGCAGCACGGCGTCGGCCGTGGCGAGTGCGGCGTCGGCGACGTCGCCGCCCGACCGCGGGACGTCGAGCAGGACCAGGCCGTGCCCCCGTCGACCCGCGGCGAGCACCGACTCGGCCGCGCCGGCCGTGAGGACCACGGGCTCGCCGCGGTCCCAGGACAGGACGGTCACGCCGGCCACCGAGGGCAGCGCGGACCGAAGCTCCTCGTGGCCCGCCCGGCCGCGTGTGCCGGCCAGCGCCGGCCAGCGCAGGCCGGGGACGCTCTCGGCCCCGAGCAGCAGGTCGATCCCGCCGCCCAGCGGGTCGAGATCGACGAGCAGCGGCCGCAGGCCTGGAACGATCCGCGGCGCGGCGACCGCGAGGGCCGCCGCCAGCGTCGAGGCCCCGGCGCCACCGGCACCGGGGACCAGAGCGACGGTGCGGGCCGCGGCCACTCCGTCACCGGCTCCCGACAGGCGGTCGACGAGCAGCGGCTCCGCGTCGGGCAGCACCTGCACCGCCTCGGCGCCGACCGTCGCGGCGGCGCCCCAGGCGACCCGCTCCTCGGCGCCCGCGCGCGGCACGAGGACGACACCCGGCCGCCGGGGCAGCGGCGACCGCGCGAGCTGGGCCACGGTGTCGACGCCGAGCAGGACGAGCGGGGCTCGGGACCACGACGGCCGGGCCGCGACCGGGTCGGGGGCGACCTGCACCTCGACGCCGGCCAGGGCCGAGAGCCGCAGCAGGTCGTCGAGCAGCGCCGGGTCGGCAGTGACGAACAGGGGCCGGTCGGGCACCAGGACCTCCACGGGAACGGGAGTCCTCACGGTGGCCCGGCCACGGGGTCAGGCGCGGCGCCGGGCAGTCATCTGTGGACGCGCGGCCGCAGGACCGGACCTGTGGACCCGGGTGGACCGGGCCGGGACGTGCGACGGCCCCCGTCGGGGGGGAGAACGGGGGCCGTCTGCGGTCCGACCCGGGGGGGATGAGCCGGACGCGCTGGTGTGTCCCATGGAGCAGGGCACAACCTCAGAATGTACCCGGAGTCAAGCGATGGCAAACAGTGCCGCGCCCTGCCCGGCGGATTTTGCCCTCCCTATGCTCGGACGCGTGGCCGAACCCGCACCGACCCACCCCGCGCCCGGCGCACCCACCCGCACCGCGGCGTTCTTCGACCTCGACAAGACGATCATCGCGAAGTCGAGCACGCTGGCGTTCAGCCGGTCGTTCTACCAGGGCGGGCTCATCAACCGGCGGGCGGTCCTGCGCAGCGCCTACGCCCAGTTCGTCTACCTCGCGGGCGGCGCCGACCACGACCAGATGGAGCGCATGCGGGCCTACCTGTCGTCGATGGCGACCGGCTGGGACGTCGAGCAGGTGAAGATGATCGTCGCCGAGACCCTGCACCAGCTCATCGACCCGTTGATCTACGACGAGGCCGCGACGCTCATCGAGGAGCACCACCTCGCCGGCCGCGACGTCGTCATCGTCTCCACGTCCGGGGCCGAGGTCGTCGAGCCGATCGGCGAGCTGCTCGGCGCGGACCACGTCATCGCCACCCGGATGGTGGTGGCGGACGGCAAGTACTCCGGCGAGATCGAGTACTACGCCTACGGCGAGACCAAGGCCGAGGCGATCCGCGAGCTCGCCGGGACCGAGGGCTACGACCTCGACCGCTGCTACGCCTACAGCGACTCGGCGACCGACATCCCGATGCTCTCGGCCGTCGGCCACCCGTCCGCGGTCAACCCCGACCGGGCGCTGCGCAAGGAGGCGGTGGCCCGCACCTGGCCGGTGCTGGTCTTCAGCCGCCCCGTCCGGCTGCGCGACCGCGTCGCCGGGGTGTCGATGCCGCAGCCGACGACGCTCGCGGCCGTCGCGGTAGGTGCCGGCGCCGCGACCGCCGGCGTCGTGTGGTTCGCGACCCGGCGGCGCGGCACGTCGCGTGCGCTGCTCCCGCGTGGCGGCCGTCCGACACGCCGCAGATCCCTGCTCAGGTAGGTAAATAACCGGCCGAAGGGGTTCCGATCACCGGGTCCGGTGCGTTACACCAGAGGTGAAGCACGGCAGCTGAGCACCCACGCGGCGACCTGCCCATGTACGGGCCGGCGAGCCAGGCTTGTCCTGGTCTCCCGACGAAGTGTGCACGCTTGGTAACCCACGCTGACGTGCCCCGAGCGGCGCCCCTCCGGGGGCGCCGTTCTCTGTGCGGGCTTGGGTTCCCGCTGTTGCGACGCCGGCTCTCCCTCACGCGCCGCGCTGGATCGCCTCGCACACCGCGACGCCTTCCCGGGCCCCGAGCACCACCGCCTCCGCACAGTGCACGACCCACGCGCCGATGCCGTCGGCGCCACCGGCGGCGTAGCCGTCGAGCGCCGCGAGGTAGGTGTCGCGACCGAGCTCGACGTGCCCCACCTCGGGCACCGACACCGCCGTCGGGTCCAGCCCGCGCGCCACGAGGGTCAGCCGGGCCGCCCCGCGGGCCACGACACCGGCGCCGTCGGCGAACGCGCCCATCGTCGCCAGCTCCCCGTGCACCACGGCGGCGACGACCAGGGCGGGCGCGGTCGTCGTCGACGTCAGCAGCTGGCCCAGGGCCGACAGCCGCGGTGCAGCCGCCGGAGCCGGTCGGCCCAGCCCGTCCGACGCGGCGAGGTCGGCGGCGGCGAGGGTGTGCAGCCGGGCCACGGCCTGCAACGGGGCACGCGCCCAGGTGCGCTGCAGCGGACCGGTCTCGGCCGCCACCCGGAGCGCCCCCTGCACCACGGGCTCCTCCGCGTCGGGCAGCCTCCCACCGGCGGACACGGTACGGCGTACGACGTCCAGCGCCAGGTCGGCCCCGGCGAGGGCGGCCGACGCGCGGGCACCCCGCAGGGCCGACTCCGACGCGACCCGCTCCGCCGAGCGGCGCAGGACCCGGTGCCCGCGCAGGGCATCGACGGCGGCCCGGGCCCGGTCCACGGCCTCGGCGACTCCTGGCAGCGTCGCGAGATGGGCCAGCGGATCGGTCGCGCCGGTGGGAGAGGCCTCTGCAGTCACGTCCACCGACGATACGGTCGGCGCCGTGAGCGGGACGCCGGCGGTGGTCGCCGTGACCCTCGTGGTCGTGGCGCTGGTGCTGCTCGCCGTCCCGCTGCTGCGCAGCCGCACCGGCCGGTCGTTCGGCAGCTCGGCCGACCGCGCGACCTTCGCCACGCTGCACGAGGCCAGCCTGGCCGCACCGCCGCTGCGTGGCGGGCTCACCGAGGCGGGTGCGAGCCGCGCGGTGCGGCACCTGCGGACCCTCCTCGGCACCCCGGCCGTCGCGGTCACCGACGGAGCAGCGCTGCTCGCCTGGGACGGCGCCGGCGAGCACCAGCACCGCGACGCCGCGGTCGGGCACGCCGAGACCGCGACGCGCAGCGGTCGCACCGAGGTCCTCGGCCCGGGCACCGTCACCTGCGCCGAGCCGGACTGCCCCGTCCGGGTGGCGGTGGTCGCGCCGCTGACCGTCGAGGACCGCGTCGTCGGCAGCATCGCGGCGTACGGCCCGGGCGCCAGCGCCGGGCTGGTACGGGCGACCAACGAGGTGGCGCGGTGGGTGTCGACCCAGCTCGAGCTCGCCGAGCTCGAGTCGTCGCGCACCCGCATGATCGAGGCCGAGGTGCGGGCGCTGCGCGCACAGATCAGCCCGCACTTCGTCTACAACTCGCTGACTGCCATCGCGTCGTTCGTGCGCACCGACCCGGAGCGCGCCCGCGAGCTGCTGCTGGAGTTCGCCGACTTCACCCGCTACTCGTTCCGCCGGCACGGCGACTTCACGACACTGGCGGAGGAGCTGCGGTCGATCGACCGCTACCTGTTGCTCGAACGGGCCCGGTTCGGTGACCGGCTGCAGGTGACCGTCCAGGTCGCGCCGGAGGTGCTGCCGGTGTCGGTGCCGTTCCTCTGCGTGCAGCCGCTGGTCGAGAACGCCGTCCGGCACGGGCTCGAGGGCAAGCCCGGCCAGGGGCACGTGACGATCGTCGCCGTCGACCACGGCAGCGAGGCGCTCATCTCGGTCGAGGACGACGGCGCCGGCATCGACCCGGACGCCGTGCGCCGGACGCTGGCCGGTCGTCCGGACGGCGACAGCGTCGGGCTCGGCAACGTCGACGAGAGGCTGCGCCAGGTCTACGGCGACGACTACGGGCTGGTCGTCGAGACCGCGCCCGGCGCCGGCACGAAGGTGAGCATGCGGGTGCCCAAGTACCGGGCCGGTGTCCACGCGTGACCACCCGGAGGAGGACGCCGTGACCGGGCTGCGGGTGCTCGTCGCCGACGACGAGGCGCCGGCGCGCGAGGAGCTGGCCTGGCTGCTCGATCGCGACCCGGAGGTCCTCGAGGTCGCCACCGCGGCCAGCGGCGCCGAGGTGCTCCGGGCGCTGGAGACTCGGGAGGTCGACGCGCTCTTCCTCGACATCCGGATGCCCGGGCTCGACGGCCTGGACGTGGCCCGGGTGCTGGCCCGCTTCAAGGCGCCGCCCAAGGTCGTCTTCGTCACGGCGTACGACGAGCATGCCGTCGAGGCGTTCGAGCTGCGCGCCGTCGACTACCTGCTCAAGCCGGTGCGCCCCGAACGGCTGGCCGAGGCGGTGCGCCGGGTGCGCGAAGCGCTCGGGACCACCGAGCCGCTGTCGCCGGCGGCCGACGACGAGACGATCGCGGTCGAGCTCGGGGGCGTGACCCGCTTCGTGGCCCGCAGCGACGTGCGCTTCGCCGAGGCGCACGGCGACTACACGCGGCTGCACACCGCCGACGCGAGCCACCTGGTGCGGGTGCCGCTGACCATGCTGGAGCAGGACTGGGCGGCGGCCGGCTTCGTCCGCATCCACCGGAGCCACCTCGTGGCGCTGCACCATGTCGACGAGATGCGGGTGGAGTCCGGGCGCTGGACGGTGCGCCTCGGTGCCGACGTCCTGCAGGTGAGCCGGCGGCACACCCGCGAGCTGCGTGACGTGCTGGTGCGCCGGGCCCGGCCGGGTGCGACGTGACCGACCCGCAGCCGCCACCCGCTCCGTCGACACCGCCACGTCGGGTCCGGGTCGTCTCGCCGCGCAGCAGCGCCGCCCGGGTCGCCGCGCACCGACCGGTGCGGCGCGAGATCGACGAGCAGACGATCGTCGGCGACGTCTACATGCGCTCGCTGGTGCGGCTCCAGCTGCGGCTCGCGGTCGGGGTGTGCCTCATCTTCGCGGTGCTGCTCGGCGGTTTCCCGCTGCTGCTGGCTCTGCAGCCACAGCTGGCCTCGGTGCACGTGCTCGGGCTGCCGCTGCCGTGGCTGCTGCTCGGTGTGCTCGTCTACCCGTCTCTGGTCGTGGCCGCCTGGCTCTACGTCCGGCAGGCCGAGCGCAACGAGCGCGACTTCGCCGACCTGGTGCAGTGAGGTCGTGAGCGCGGCGTACGGCGTGGCGGCGGTGGCGGTCGTCATCGCGGCGACCGTGCTGATCGGCACCTTCGCGCTGCGGCTGTCGCGGACCACCAGCGACTTCTACGTCGCGTCCCGCTCGGTGTCGCCGGTGTGGAACGCCTCGGCGATCGGCGGCGAGTACCTGTCTGCTGCGTCGTTCCTCGGCGTCGCCGGGCTGATCCTCGCCTACGGCGCCGACATGCTGTGGTTCCCCGTCGGCTACACGGCCGGCTACCTCGTGCTGCTCGTGCTCGTCGCCGCGCCGCTGCGGCGGTCCGGCGCCTACACGCTGCCCGACTTCGCCGAGGCGCGCACCGAGTCCCTGACGGTGCGCCGGATCGCGAGCATCCTCGTCGTCACGATCGGCTGGCTCTACCTGCTGCCGCAGCTGGTCGGCGCCGGACTCACCGTCACGCTCGCCACCGGCGCGCCCCGCTGGCTCGGCGGCCTGCTCGTCGCGGTGGTCGTCGTCTTCAGCGTCGCCACCGGCGGCATGCGCAGCATCACCTTCGTGCAGGCGTTCCAGTACTGGCTGAAGCTGACCGCGCTCGCCGTACCGGTGCTCTTCCTGCTCCTGGCGTGGCAGGCCGACGGGTCCCCGAGCCCGGGCGACGGGGCCGCGACCTTCCCGGAGCGCACGACCGTGCGGCTCGCCGACGACACCACCTTCGTGGTGCGCACGGCCGTCGAGGTCCGGGTCACCGGTCGGCTGTCGGAAGCGGGATCGGCGCCCGCGACGTACGACGACCGACAGGTACCGCTCACCCGCGGGACGTGGTCGGCGACCAGCGGCACCCGGTTGACGTTCCCGGCCGGCGCCGTGGTGCCGCACCTGCGCGGGCTCGAGCCGAGCGCCGGTGCCGAATGGACCCGGCCACTGTCGGGTGCCGGCGGCCGCGACCACCCGCTGTACGCGACGTACTCGCTGATCCTCGCGCTGTTCTTCGGGACGATGGGCCTGCCGCACGTGCTGGTGCGCTTCTACACGAACCCGGACGGTCGAGCGGCCCGGCGTACGACACTCGTGGTGCTGTGCCTGCTCGGCGCGTTCTACCTCCTGCCGACGGTCTACGGCGCCCTGGCGCGGGTCTACACGCCCGACCTGCTGCTCACCGGACGCATCGACACCGCAGTGCTGCTGCTGCCCGAGCGGCTCGTGGGGGGCACCGGAGGTCAGCTGCTCACCGCGCTCGTCACGGCGGGTGCGTTCGCCGCATTCCTGTCGACGTCGTCCGGCCTCACCGTCTCGGTGGCGGGCGTGCTGTCGCAGGACGTGCTGCGCGGGTCGGTGCGTGACTTCCGGCTGGCGGCCGCTCTCGCGGTGACGGTGCCGTTCGTCCTGTCGCTGGGCGCCGCGTCGCTCAACGTCGCCGACGTGGTGGGGCTCGCGTTCGCGGTCGCGGCGTCGTCGTTCTGCCCGCTGCTGCTGCTGGGCATCTGGTGGCGGGGGCTCACCGACCTGGGCGCCACCGCGGGGCTGCTCACCGGTGGCGGACTCGCGACCGTGGCCGTGTCGGCCACCATCGCGGGCGTCGACCGGGACGGGTGGGCCGGCGCCCTGCTCGCCCAGCCCGCGGCGTGGACCGTGCCCATCGCCTTCGCCGTGATGGTGGTGGTGTCGCTCTGCACGCCGCACCGGGTGGCACCCGGCGTCGCTCGCACGATGGTGCGGCTGCATGCGCCGGAGTCGGTGGAGCTGCGCGACCGCTCGGCGCCGGCACGGTCGGCGCGGCAGCCGTGAGCCGGCTCGTCCCGCGGCCGCCGGACCTCGGCGGCCCGTTCTGGCGGCTGTGGTCGTCGTCGACGGTGTCGGCGGCCGGAGACGGCCTGACGTTCGTCGCGCTCCCGCTGCTCGCCGCGCGGCTCACCCGCGACCCGGCCCAGGTCGCCCTGGTCCAGGCCGCCGAGCAGAGCGCCTGGCTGGTGCTCGGGCTGGTCAGCGGCGCGCTGGCCGACCGTTGGGACCGGCTGCGCATCATGGCGGTCACCGACCTCGTGCGCTTCGTGCTGTTCGGCGCGTTCGCGGTCGCGGTCGCCGAGGGGCGGGCCGGTCTCCCGCTCGTCGTCGCTTTCGCCTTCGTGGTCGGAGTCCTCGGCGTCTTCAACCTCAACGCCGCATCGGCCTTCCTGCCCGCGGTCGTGCAGCGCGACCGGCTGGAGACCGCCAACACCTGGCTGCAGGTCGGCATGACGGTCCCCAGCACGATGCTGGGTCCGCCGATCGGCGGCGTGCTGTTCGTCGCAGCGGTCTCGCTGCCGTTCACCGTGGACTCGGTGTCGTTCCTCGCGAGCGGGCTGGTCGTCCTGAGCCTCCGGGGCCGGGTGCGGCTCCCGGCGCGCGCCGAGGCACCGCCACCACTGCGCGCCGCGCTGGCCGAGGGCGTGCGCTACCTCTGGCGCTCGCAGGTCCTGCGCACCCTGTGCCTGCTGCTCGCGGTCTTCAACGGTGTGAGCGCCGCTGTCCTGGGTGTCCTGGTGCTGGTCGCGACCGACCTGCTCGGCCTCTCGGAGCGGGGCTACGGCCTGCTGCTCGTCGTGTTCGCGGTGGGCGGCCTGCTCGGGATGGCGGCGTCGTCACGGGTCCGGGCCGCGCTGGGCACCAGCGGCATCGTGGTGATGGTCCTTGCGGTGCAGGCGGTGGCGATGCTGGCCTTCGGGCTGGCGCCGTCCGTCCCGATGCTCGCGATCACCTCAGCGGCGGCCGGTGCCACCAGCGGCATGTGGAACGTCGCGACGATCAGCCTGCGCCAGCGGATCGTGCCGGACGCCCTGCTCGGCCGGGTCACCAGCGCCTACCGGCTGGTCGCGTTCGCCGCGATGCCCGTGGGCGCCGCCCTCGGCGGCCTGCTGGCCCGCGGCTACGGGCTGGCTGCGCCGTTCAAGGTCGCCGGAGTCCTGCTGGTCGGCTGCACGCTCGCCGCGCTGCGCTGGCTCCCGCCGTCGGCGGTCGCCGCTGCAGAGGCGACGGCGCCCGGGGCGGCTGCAGACGGCTGAGCCGCGTCCGGAGGGCTCCACGCCGAGCGGACGACGGGCGGTCGGAGGCTGCCGTTCGCCGCGCAGGACGACCGTTCGTCGCATTCGTCCGCGATGCCCCTTCACCCGGGCGTCACCGGCTCGGAACAGTGCGGCCGAACGCCGCGCGTCGGCGCGGCCGAGACCGGAGGTCCGTCCGTGAGCAGCTCCGTCGAAGGCCATCCCCCGTCCTCAGGGCCCGGCAACGTCTATACCGCCGTGCAGGAGTCCGAGCGCTTCCAGGAGCTGCGCCGCAAGCAGCGCAGCTTCATCTTCCCGGTCACCGGGCTCTTCCTCGGCTGGTACTTCCTCTACGTCCTGCTCGCCGACTACGCCCACGGCTTCATGTCGAAGTCCGTGTTCGGCAACGTCAACGTCGGCATCGTCCTCGGGCTGCTCCAGTTCGTGTCGACCTTCGCCATCACGATGCTCTACGTCCGCTTCGCCGACCGCCATCTCGACCCGGTGGCCGAGGAGATCCGGCACGAGATCGAGGGGCCCCTCTGATGCCCGCCCTCGCCGCTGACACGGTCGGCAAGCCCGCCGTCAACATCGCGATCTTCCTGCTGTTCGTGGCGCTCACCCTGGTGATCGTCTACCGCGCCTCGCGCAACAACCGGACCGCCTCCGACTACTACGCCGCGGGACGCTCGTTCACCGGCCCGCAGAACGGCATCGCGATCTCCGGCGACTACCTCTCGGCGGCGTCGTTCCTCGGCATCGCCGGTGCGATCGCCCTCAACGGCTACGACGGCTTCCTCTACTCGATCGGCTTCCTGGTGGCCTGGCTGGTCGCGCTGCTGCTGGTGGCCGAGATGCTGCGCAACACCGGCAAGTTCACGATGGCCGACGTGCTGTCGTTCCGGATGCGGCAGAAGCCGGTCCGGACCGCAGCCGCCATCAACACGATGGCGGTCTCCTTCTTCTACCTGCTGGCGCAGATGGCCGGGGCCGGCGGCCTGGTCGCGCTGCTGCTCGGCATCGACTCCAAGGCCGGGCAGAGCGTCGTGATCGCCGTGGTCGGCATCATCATGATCGTCTACGTCCTGGTGGGTGGGATGAAGGGCACCACCTGGGTGCAGATCGTCAAGGCGTCGCTGCTCATCGTCGGAGCCGGCATCATGTTCGTCTGGGTGCTGGGCAAGTACAACTTCAACCTCTCCTCGCTGCTCGGTGACGCGGTCGAGAAGGGCAGCTCGATCGAGCCCGGCAAGGCGTACGGCGCCACCGGCACCACCAAGCTGGACTTCATCTCACTGTCGATGGCCCTGGTGCTGGGCACCGCCGGCCTGCCGCACGTGCTGATGCGCTTCTACACGGTGCCGACCGCGCGGGAGGCCCGCCGCTCGGTGGTCTGGGCGATCTATGTGATCGGCCTCTTCTACCTGTTCACCCTGGTGCTCGGTTACGGCGCGGCCGCCCTGGTCGGGCCGGAGAAGATCGCCGCCGCGCCCGGCGGGGTGAACTCGGCGGCACCGCTGCTCGCCTTCGAGCTCGGCGGGACGATCCTGCTCGGCGTGATCGCCGCCGTGGCGTTCGCGACGATCCTCGCCGTCGTCGCCGGCCTCACGATCACGGCGTCCGCGTCGTTCGCGCACGACGTGTACGCGAACGTGATCCACGCCGGCCGCGAGACGGCCGAGGGCTCCGAGGTACGGGTCGCGCGGATCACCGCCGTCGTGATCGGCGCGGTGTCCATCGTCGGCGGGATCCTGGCCAACGGGCAGAACATCGCTTTCCTGGTGGCGTTGGCATTCGCCGTCGCCGCGTCGGCGAACCTGCCGACGATCCTCTACTCGCTGTTCTGGAAGCGGTTCAACACCCGCGGCGCGCTGTGGAGCATGTACGGCGGCCTGATCACGGCGGTCACACTGATCGTCTTCTCCCCGGTGGTCTCCGGCAAGCCGGCGGACCCGGTCACCGGCAAGAGCGCATCGATGTTCACCGACCCGTCGATCGACTTCCACTGGTTCCCGCTCAGCAACCCGGGGCTCATCTCGATCCCGCTGGCCTTCCTGCTGGGCTGGCTGGGCACCGTCACCAGCAAGGACGACTACCAGGAGAAGTACGCCGAGATGGAGGTGCGCTCGCTGACCGGGGCCGGCTCGGAGAAGGCGACGGTCAGCCACTGAGGGCTGCCGTCCGCAGCACTGACCACCGCCCGGCCGGAGCCGACCGCTCCGGCCGGGCGGTGCCCTGGTCCCGCCGCGGGTGGCCGGCGCGGGCGGTGGGGTAGGAATGACGGGTCGACCGGTCGAGGCGAAGGAGACAGTCGTGGGCAACGAAGAGGCGACCGAAGCAGCCGTTGGCTCGGAGGCGCTGTCGAACCTCCTGCACGAGGAGCGCACCTTCCCGCCGAGCGACGAGTTCGCCGCCGCCGCGGTCGCGAAGGCCGACCTCTACGACCGAGCGGCTGCCGACCGGCTCGGCTTCTGGGAGACGCAGGCCGACCGGCTGGTGTGGGAGTCGCGCTGGGACGACGTGCTCGACTGGCGACCGCCGTACGCCAAGTGGTTCGTCGGCGGCACCCTCAACGTGGCCTACAACTGCGTCGACCGGCACGTCGAGGCCGGCCATGGCGACAAGGTCGCGCTGCACTGGGAGGGCGAGCCGGGGGACACCCGCACCCTCACCTACAGCGAGCTCAAGGACGAGGTCAGCAGGGCGGCCAACGCCCTCACCGACCTCGGCATCACCGCCGGCGACGTCGTGGCGATCTACCTGCCGATGATCCCCGAGGCGATGGTCGCGATGCTGGCCTGCGCGCGCATCGGGGCGCCGCACTCCGTGGTCTTCGGTGGCTTCTCGGCCGGTGCGCTGGCCTCCCGCATCGACGACGCCAGCGCCAAGGCCGTCATCACCTCCGACGGCGGCTACCGGCGCGGCTCCCCCAGCGCGCTCAAGCCGGCGGTCGACGAGGCGCTGGAGATGTCGGAGGGCAAGAGCGTCGAGCACGTGCTCGTGGTACGCCGGACCGAGCAGGACGTCGCCTGGACCGACGGACGCGACGTCTGGTGGCACGACGCGGTCGGCTCGGCCAGCGCCGACCACGAGCCGCAGGCGTTCGACTCCGAGCACCCGCTGTTCATCCTCTACACGTCCGGCACCACCGGGAAGCCCAAGGGCATCCTGCACACGACCGGCGGCTACCTGACGCAGACGTCGTACACGTTCGCCAACGTCTTCGACCACCAGCCGGAGACCGACGTCTTCTGGTGCACCGCCGACATCGGCTGGGTCACCGGCCACAGCTACATCGTCTACGGGCCGCTCTCCAACGGCGCGACCCAGGTGATGTACGAGGGCACCCCGGACACCCCGCACAAGGCCCGCTGGTGGGAGCTCGTCGCGAAGTACGGCGTCACGCTGCTCTACACCGCACCGACCGCGATCCGGACCTTCATGAAGTGGGGCGAGGAGCTGCCGAACGAGCACGACCTGTCGTCGCTGCGGCTGCTCGGCTCGGTCGGCGAGCCGATCAACCCCGAGGCGTGGATCTGGTACCGCCGGGTCATCGGCGGCGACAAGGCACCGATCGTCGACACCTGGTGGCAGACCGAGACCGGCGCCATCATGATCAGCCCGTTGCCGGGTGTCACCGCCACCAAGCCCGGGTCGGCCATGACCCCGCTGCCGGGCATCAGCGCCGACGTCGTCGACGACGAGGCCAAGCCGGTGCCCGACGGCGGCGGCGGCTACCTCGTCCTCACCGAGCCGTGGCCGTCGATGCTGCGCGGCATCTGGGGCGACGACGAGCGCTACCGGGACACCTACTGGGCCCGCTTCAAGGACCTCTACTTCGCCGGCGACGGCGCCAAGAAGGACGACGACGGCCACCTCTGGCTGCTCGGCCGGGTCGACGACGTGATGCTCGTGTCCGGCCACAACATCTCGACAACCGAGGTCGAGTCCGCACTGGTCTCGCACCCCAAGGTCGCCGAGGCGGCGGTGGTCGGCGCGACCGACCCGACGACCGGCCAGGGCATCGTCGCGTTCGTCATCCTGCGTGGTGACGCCGCGACGGCTGTCGCTGACGACGCCGCGGCCGGCGAGGCGCTGATCCAGGAGCTGCGCGGCCACGTCGCCAAGGTGCTCGGCCCGATCGCCAAGCCGCGTCAGGTGCTGCTCGTCGCCGAGCTGCCCAAGACCCGGTCCGGCAAGATCATGCGCCGCCTGCTGCGCGACGTCGCCGAGCACCGCGAGATGGGCGACGTCACCACGCTGGCCGACCCTACGGTGATGAACCTGATCGGCCAGGGACTCGACTCCGGCAAGGGCGACGACGAGTAGGGCGCGGCACCTCCTCGCCGCTGCATGATCCACAGGGGATCTGTTGGAGAAACTGCCACCGATCCCCTGTGGATCACTGGATGGTGGGGCCGTGGTGGTTCCATTCGGTCTGGTGGTGGGCGTCGCAGCCGGCGGCCCGGTCGCAGCCGGGGGGCGGTGCAGCCGCGGTCGCGGACGGTGAGTGCCCGTACCTGGGCCAGGCTGAAGGCGCGTCGGGTGCGGCCGAGGTCGAGGACCTCGGACGGTCCGCCGAGGACGACCGGGGTGATGCCGGCGGTGCAGGCGAGCCGGCGGAGCTCGGCGGCGGACAGGGTGCCGCCGGTGTCGAGCAGCCCGGCGCCGGTGAGGTTGTTGCGCAGCGCGTCGAGGGTGGTGGTGACGTTGAGGTGCACGTGCACCTGGGTCGCGGCCTGGTCGTCCTCGCCGCTGCCGCCGCTGCCGATGCTGCCGCTGCTGAGCCCGGCGCGCAGGGTGTCGGCGAGGTGGTCGCCGCGGCGCTGGTCGCGGGGCCGGTCGTCCTCGAACCCGTCGCTGCCGGAGTGCGGTCGGTCGGCCTGCGTGAGCCAGGCGGTCAGGACGGGGACGTCGACCGGTCGGTGGTGAACCGACCGGTCAGCGCGCCGTCGGGGCGGCGTTTCACGATGAGGCTGTTCGTGTCCGCGCGCTGCGCGGCGGCCTCGGCGGCCGCGAGCTCACGGGCGACCTGCTCGGCGGCGTCGGCGGGGTCGTCGGCCGAAGGGGTGCGGGTGAGCTGCTCGACCAGGTGCAGGGCGACGGTGGCCAGCTCTCGTGGGCCGAGCACGCCAGCCTGGTCCAGGAGTAGGTCGATTCGCCTGCTCGCGCTCAACCGGGTCGACCCGCTCGAGCCGGTCGACGGCGTCCAGGGCGGTCACGACGACGGTGGCCTGCTCGGGGGTCAGCCGGCCCTCGGCCAGCGCGGCGCTGGCGGCTGGTTGGGTCGCGAGCGCCTCGGCCTGCGCGACCCGGCCCTGCGCCTCCCGTGGGAGAGCCGGAACCGGTCCTGCAGCCAGCGCTCGGTGGACAGGGACCGGGTGCGGTCCTTCAGCGACCGCAGGTCGGCCTCGTGCACCAGCTCGGCGCGGCGGGCGACCAGCCGGGCCTCGGCCGTCTCGAGGTCGGCCAGCGCGGTCTCGACCTCGGCGTCGGACAGCTGCCACGCCGGGTGCTGCGACGACAGGGCCGGCCCGGTCCGGGTGACACCCAAACGCTCCACCACCGTCGAACACATGTTCGAATCCTAGCGCACGGAAAGGTCCGGCGGAAGGGCGAGAACCGTTGTGGGCAAAGGGATATCGCCATCCACAGGCGCGACGCCGGAGCGGGATGGGGACTGCAGAGGAGGAAGGTCAGCGCTTCACGCGGTAGTCGATGAAGGTGGCGTACGGCGACTGGCGGACGCCGAGGTGCTCGAGCTCGACCGACTGCGTGAAGCCATCGAAGAGCCGCTTGCCGCCGCCGAGCACGACCGGAGCAACAATGATGCTCAGCTCGTCCACGAGCCCGGCAGCGAGCGCCTGCCGGATGACGTCGGCGCCGCCCGAGATGCTGACGTCCTTGTCACCGGCCGCGTCGACGGCCCTCGCCACGGCCTCCTCCACGCCGTCGACGAAGATGAAGGCGCCGCCCTCGGGCTGCTCCTCCGGGCGGTGCGTGACGATGAAGGTCGGCACGCCCCACGGGTTCTGGTCGCCCCAGTGGCCGGCGGCCTCGTACATCCACCGGCCGGCGACGCTGGCACCCATCCGCGACATCCCGGCGTCCAGCCACGCCTTGTCCTCGCCGGTCGCCTCCGAGAACTGGTGGTCGTCGTAGGACCACGGGCCGCCGAAGACCCAGTAGTGCAGCCGCTCGCCGCCGACTCCGAGGCCGCCTGCGGGCCCGTCGTCCGGGCCGGTGATGTAGCCGTCGACCGAGGTGGTGATGCTCGCCGTGACCGTCATGTGTCGTCCTCTCGTCACCCGTGCAGACCGCGCCGCAGCCGCGAACTCATCGGCGTCCTAGTGTCGCGGGATGCGCCTCGGAGTGGTGGTCCTGCCCGAGGAGCGGTGGGCCGACGCCCGCGCGCAGTGGCAGCAGCTCGACGAGTGGGGCTTCCACTCGGCCTGGACCTACGACCACCTCGCCTGGCGCACCCTCGCCGACGGACCGTGGTTCGCAACCGTCCCCGTGCTCGCCGCCGCGGCGCTGGCGACCACCACGATCCGGCTCGGCACGTTCGTGGCGTCGCCGAACTTCCGCCACCCGGTGCCGTTCGCCAAGGAGCTGATGACCCTCGACGACCTCTCCGGCGGCCGGTTCCAGCTGGGCGTCGGGGCCGGCGGCACCGGCGTCGACGCGACCGTCCTCGGCACCCCCGACCTCACGCCCGGGCAGCGGGTGGAGCGCTTCGGTGAGTTCGTCGGGCTGCTCGACCGGCTGCTCACGTCGGGCACCACGACCTGGGACGGCGAGTGGTTCACCGCGCACGAGGCACGGATGCTGCCGGGCTGCGTGCAACAGCCGCGGCTGCCCTTCGTGGTGGCGGCCAACGGACCCCGCGCCATGCGCGTGGTCGCGCGGCACGGCCAGGCCTGGGTGACGACCGGCGTCACCCGACCCGAGGACGGCGAGGGCGCGTGGTGGGCGGCGCTGCCCGGCGCGTGCGAGCGGCTGGCCGACGCACTCCGGACCGAGGGCCGCGACCCAACCACGGTCGAGCGGTACCTCAGCGTCGATTCCTCCGGCGCGTTCGGCCTCGACTCGGTCGAGCACCTGCGCGACGTCCTCGGGCGGGCCGGGGCACTGGGCTTCGACGAGGTCGTCGTGCACCGGCCGCGTCCCGACGGCGTGTACGCCGGCGACCTCCGTGTGCTCGAGCAGGTGGCCACCGACGTGCTACCCGGCCTCGCCGCGCGGGGATAACCGCCGACCGCGCGGTGCATCGGAGGGCGTCCAGGGGGCAGGATGGCCGCCATGACGGACACGAGGAGCACCAGCAGGCCCGGCACCCAGCCCGAGGAGACCCTCGGGATGCTCTTCGCGAACGCCAGCCGTGACCTGTCCACGCTGGTGCACAGCGAGATCGCCCTCGCCAAGGCCGAGATCCGGGTCGACGTGAAGAACGCCGCCAAGGGCGGCGCGATGTTCGGCGCTGCGGCCTACCTCGGGATCGTCGCGTCGATCCTGCTGTTCGTCACGATCGCGCTGTTCCTGGCCTGGCTCGGCCTCGAGGCGTGGCTGGCGTTCCTGATCGTCACGGTGCTGCTCCTCGTGGTCGCCGGCCTCCTCGGCCTCGTCGGCAAGAGGGCCGTGTCGAAGGTCGGGCCGCCCGAGCGCACGCTGCGCACCAGCAAGGACACGGTGGCCTTCCTCAAGAGCCCGACCTCCGGCTGAGCTCCCGCCGAGCACGGCAGACCAGCCGGCCGCCCGCCGGGCGCCGTACCGCCCGGACACCCGGGTCTGGTCTGATGCCGTGGTGACACCAGGGCAGCCCAGCGCGCCGGCGGGCCGGCCGCTGGACGCGTCGGTGGCGCGCGTCGCCGGGCCGTGGGAGCACCACATGGTCGCGGCCAACGGCGCCCGGTTCCACGTCGCCGTCATGGGCGACGGCCCGCTGGTCCTGCTGCTGCACGGCTTCCCGCAGTTCTGGTGGTCGTGGCGGCACCAGCTCCCGGCGCTGGCCGACGCCGGCTTCCGGGTCGCCGCGATGGACCTGCGCGGCTTCGGCGCGAGCGACAAGCCGCCCCGCGGCTACGACCCCCGCACCCTGGCCGAGGACGCCTCCGGCGTCATCCGGTCGCTCGGCGACCGCGACGCGGTCGTCGTCGGCCAGGGACTGGGCGGCCTGGTCGCCTGGACCCTCGCCGTCGTGCACCCGCGGCAGGTCCGCCGGCTCGCGGCCGTCTCGATGCCGCATCCCCGACGGCTGCGCCGCGCGCACCTCACGGACCCGCGGCAGGCGCGCGTCAGCAGCCCGGTGCTCGGCTACCAGGTGCCCGTGCTGCCGGAGCGCCGACTGATAGCCGACGACGCCGCGGAGGTCGGGCAGATGCTGCACCGCTGGTCCGGCCCGGGCTTCCCGGACGCCGCGGCCGAGGCGCAGTACCGGCGCGCGGCGCAGATCCAGGGCGTGGCGCACTGCGCGCTGGAGTCCTACCGCTGGCAGGTCCGCTCGATCCCGCGCACCGACGGCATCCGGTACATGCGCCGGATGGCCAGCCCCGTCACGGTCCCGACGCTGCAGGTGCACGGTGAGCTGGACCGCTGCGTGCTTGCCGCCAGCGCTGAGGGCTCCGGCCGCTACGTCGAGGCGCCCTACCGGTGGCACCTGATGCCGGAAGTCGGGCACTTCCCGCACGAGGAGGACCCGGTGGCGTTCACGGCGCTGCTGCGCGAGTGGCTCGCCGACCCGAGCCACGAGCAGTGAAGGGCGGCACGACATGAGCGACGACACGACGGCCGGCGGGACGGCGCGCGACCGGGACCCGGCCGGCCGGGCCCGCAACGCCCGCCCGCGGGACGGTCTCGGCCGTCCCCTCCCGCACGCCGCCGAGGGCGTCGAGCGCGTCCCGGACGACCTGGTGCTGCCGCCGGCGCAGTCGCTCGTCGAGGCCCAGCGACTGCTCGACTCCGGCCGGCCGTTCCACGCTCACGAGGTGCTCGAGGGCACGTGGAAGGCGGCTCCCGCCGACGAGCTGGACCTCTGGCAGGGGCTGGCGCAGCTCGCGGTCGGCCTCACCCACCGGGCCCGCGGCAACGCGACCGGGGCGGCAACCCTGCTGCGGCGCGGCGCCGGCCGCATCCGGTCGTACGCCACCGCGCCGCCGTACGGCATCGATGTGACCGGCCTGGTCGCCGCGGCCGAGGCGCTGGCCACCGAGCCGCTGGTGCCCGACGAGCCACCGCGCGCCTTCCGGCTGCGCGGCTGACGCGACATCCCCGGGCACGGGGCAGGATGTCGGCATGCCTGAGGAGGAGCGGTCCGGCGTCCGGCTGACCAACCTCGACCAGCCGCTGCTCCCCGACGGCGGCGCCACGAAGCGCGACCTCGTCGACTACCTCGACGCCGTCGCGGACCGGTTCGTTCCGGTGCTCGCCGGCCGCGCCCTCAGCGTCATCCGGGTGCTGCGCGGCCAGCCGCCGTTCATGCAGAAGAACCTGCCGGCCTACGCCCCCGCCTCGATCGCCACGCTGGAGGTCACGACGCAGGACGGGAAGCGCACGGTGCGCTACCCCGTCTGCGACGACCGGCAGACGCTGCTGTGGTTCGCCAACCAGCGCGCCGTCGAGTACCACCCGACGCTGTTCCAGGGGCGCACCGCCGACGGCCCGACGCACCTGGTCGTGGACCTCGACCCGCCGGCGGGCTCCGACTCGTTCGCGCGCGCCGTGGAGGCGGCGTTCCTCGTACGGCGGGCGCTGGACGACGTCGGGATGTCGGCGATGGCCAAGACCAGCGGCGCCAAGGGCGTGCACGTGTTCGTCCCCCTGCACCCCGGGCAGTCGGCGGCCGACGTCGCCGCCGCGACCCGCGCCGTCGCTGTGCGCGCGGAACGCCTCGACCCGGCGCTGTCGACGACGGCCTTCGTGGTCGAGGAGCGCGGCGGGAAGGTCTTCCTCGACTCGACCCGCGCCGGTGGCGCCACCGTGGCGGCCGCCTACAGCCCGCGGCTGCGACCGGGCCTGCCGGTGTCGTTCCCCCTGCCCTGGGACGACCTGGTCGACGCGTCGCCGGCCGACTTCACGATCGCCAGCGTGCCGGGGCTGCTCGGCGACGCGGACCCGTGGACTGCGCTGATGCCCGCCCCGCAGGTCGTCGCTGCGGACCTGGTCGAGGAGGGCCGCACGATCCCCGTCGCCCGGGTGGCGGCCATGCACGAGGGGAAGCGCCGCGCGCGGGCCCGCCGGGCCGCCGGCCCGGACACCTGACACCCCAGGGGATGCCTGGCGGGGCGCGGTCGGGCGGCGGTCAGGCGCAGGTGTCGGTGCTGACGCGGGCGGTGGCGTCGCGGCCCTCGCGGACGACCGGCCGCGCCTCCTTCGCGGTCAGCGCGTAGCCGGTGTTCGGGTCGTCGAGGGACTTGGCGAAGATGACGCCGTAGACGTCGCCGGTGGGGCTGAGCAGCGGGCCGCCGGAGTTGCCCGGCTCGACGTCGGCGTAGAGCGAGTAGACGTCGCGGACCACCTCGGCTCGGTGGTAGATGTCCGGACCGCGCGCCTGGATCTGGTCGCGCACCCGGGCGGCGACGAGCCGGAACGGCCCGCCGCCGGGGAAGCCGGCCACCACCGCGTCGTCGCCGGTACCGGCCGAGCCGTCGAACGGCAGCACGGCGGCCCGCAGCCCGGGCACGTAGAGCACCGCGAGGTCGCGGTCCGCGTCGAAGACGACGACCGTCGCGTCGTAGCGCCGGCCCTCGCCGCCGATGCGCACCTGCGGCGAGTCGACACCCGCCACGACGTGCGCGTTGGTGAGCACGTGCTGCGGCGAGACGACGAAGCCGCTGCCGTCGAGCGTGCGACTGCAGGTCTGGGCGGTGCCGGTGACCTCGACGACGCTCTGCGCGGCGCGACGCACAGCGGCGTTGCCGGTGACCGTGCCGTCGGGGGCGGGGACCTTGCGGATCCGCTCCGGTGCGAGCCCGCTGAAGACCGGTGGCAGGGCGGTGTCGTCGAGCACCCGGCGGAACGACGAGAACAACGTGCGGGCGCGGTCGGGCATCACCTGGTCGACGGCGGCGACGACCTTCGAGTCGCCGATCTCGCGGGACAGCGACGGCAGAGGTCCCGGTCGCAGCGCCGACGCGAGGAACCAGGCGGCCACCAGCATCGCGACCACGCTGACCGCCGCGCCGAGCCCGTTGTCGATCGCGCGGGCCGGCCGCCAGGTGATCCGGCTGCGCACCATCGCGCCGAGCCAGCCGAGCGTCACCTGCCCGACGGTCGCGGCCAGCAGCACCAGCCCGACGGCGAGGATCGACTGGCCGAGGCCGGCGTCGAGTGACGCGACGAGCGACGGCGCGACCAGCAGACCCACCACGCCGCCGGTCAGGAAACCGGCGAAGGCGAGCACACCGGCGACGAACCCCTGCCGGTAGCCGGAGAAGGCGAACGACACGGCCGACACCAGGAGCACGAGGTCGAGCCAGTTCACGGGCGGCCCTCCGCGGTCCGGCCGAGCAGGGTCGGGTCGAGCGCCCACGCGGGCAGCTCGCGCACGTCGGCGGCGTCCCACGGGCGTTCCCAGCCGGCCAGCCGCAGCAGCCGGTCGAGCAGGCCCGCGGTGAAGCCCCACACGAGCAGCCCCGCGGCGTCGAACGCCGGCCCGACGAAGCCGCTCGGGTGCGAGACGCGGTACCGGTTCGCCGGGTCGAGCAGCTCGGCGACCGGCACCCGGTGCACCGACGCGACCTCGGCCCGGTCGACCACCGACACCGGCGACGGGTCGCGCCACCAGGCGAGCACCGGCGTCACGACGAACCCGCTCGGCGGGAGGAACAGCGCCGGCAGGGTGCCGATGACCCGGACGCCTGCGGGGTCGAGCCCGGTCTCCTCGGTGGCCTCGCGCAGCGCCGCCGCGGCGTCACCGTCGTCACCGGGGTCGACCCCGCCTCCCGGGAACGCCACCTGGCCGGCATGGATGCGCATGTCGTGCGCCCGCTCGATGAGCAGCACGTCGGCACCGTCGAGGCCCCTGCCGTCGTCCCCGAACAGGATGAGCACCGCCGCCGGACGACCACCCTCGTCGGGCGGGAGGAAGGGGCTCAGCTGCTCCGGCCGGACCCGCTCGGCGCGCTCGACCAGCGACCGCAGCCACACCGGCACGTCGTCGTACGGCGAGGCCCAGCCCGCGGCGCTCACAGGGGCACGCCGAGGTACTGCTGCACCAGCTCGTCCAGCTCGGCCCCGGTCGTGATGGCGCCGGCGTGCCGGCCGGCGAGCGAGCCGTCGGCCGCGTAGAAGAACGTCTGCGGCGGGCCGGCCAGCGGCCGGAGGGCCAGCGTCGTCCGGTCGCCGTCGGTGTCCTGCACCGACGGGAACGCCACCCCGAAGTCGCGCGCGGACTGCTCGCCGAACTTCGCTGGCGCCTTGTAGTGCACCCCGAAGAACTGCACCCGGTCCCGCGCCCGCCGCATGCCGTCGGCCAGCACCGGCATCTCCTCCGAGCAGACCTGGCACCACGCCGCCCAGACGCTGAGAACGGTCGGCGCGCCCCGCAGGTCGGCCAGCCGCACCGAACGGCCGCCGCCCAGGCAGGGCAGCGTGAGGTCCGGCAGACCACCCGGCACGGCTGCGCGGTGCGGGAGTTCCGGGCAGGACGGCAGCCGGTACGCCACGCCGGAGACGGTCGGCCGCGGCGGTGCCGTCGTCCCGGCGGGCGCCGGCGTCGCGCCGGACGAGCCGGTGCAGCCGGCCAGCAGCACGCCGAGGGCCGCCACGGCACCAGCAGTCCGAACGCGGCGCGACCGCTTCACGCGGACGTCGCCACCTGGGCCGGCGACTTCACCAGCTTCGCGGCCTTGACCGGGTCCAGCTCGCCCTCGCCGTACGAGGGGCACAGCCGGGCCACCGGGCAGGCGCCGCACGCCGGCTTCTTCGCGTGGCAGCAGCGCCGGCCGTGGAAGATCACCCGGTGGCTGAGCATCGTCCAGTCACGCTTCGGGAACAGCGCGCCGACGGCGTGCTCGACCTTGACCGGGTCTGCCTCGGAGGTCCAGCCGAACCGGCGGGCGAGGCGCCCGACGTGCGTGTCGACGGTGATGCCGGGCACGCCGAAGGCGTTGCCCAGGACGACGTTGGCGGTCTTGCGTCCGATGCCCGGCAGCGTGACCAGGTCCTCGAGGCGACCCGGCACCTCGCCGCCGTAGCGCTCGACGAGCGCCTGGCCGAGCCCGATCAGCGAGTGCGTCTTGGCGCGGAAGAAGCCGGTGGAGTGGATCATCTCCTCCAGCTCGGCGCGGTCGGCGCCCGCGTAGCCGGCCGCTGTCGGGTAACGGCGGAACAGCGCCGGTGTGACCTTGTTGACCCCGGCGTCCGTGGACTGGGCCGACAGGATCGTCGCCACGACCAGCTCGAGGGGGGTCGTGAAGTCGAGCTCGCAGTGCGCGTCCGGGTAGGTCCCCTGGAGCAGCTTGTCGATGCGTCGGGCCCGGCGGGTGCGCGCCACCGGGGTCTCGTCGGCGATCCTCGCGGCGCGGGTGGCGATGCTCCGGGGAGTGGGGCTGGCGGGCACGCCTCGACTCTACGGTCCGCCAACAGGGCGTCGACCGTACGGGTGACGAGTGCCCGTGGCTCTCAAGGGACGGGCCCGACCCGACGACCTCGCTCAGTGACCGGCCCTGCGGACAGCCCGCCGGGAGCACCGGCCAGGAGGAGCACGTGATCACCAGCACCTCGTCGCGCGGTCCGGGGACCGCGACGACCCGCACCGACGCCCCGACCGCCCCGCGGTCCGGCGCGGGGGGTTCCGGGCGCCGTCCGGCCGCCGCGAGGCGCCCGGCTGAGCGCGTCGCGCACCTGGAGCACCTCGGCCTGGAGGCGCTGCGCGACTACCGGCAGGAGCTCATCACCGAGGAGTCCCGGGTCTCGTACTGGCGGCGCATCCTCCAGGCCAGGATCGACAACGCGGTGGGTACGGACGTCGACCGGCACGCGAGCAGCCGCCTGCGCACCGTCCTCACGAGCCACCAGGAGTCCAGCAGGCGGCTGCAGGTGCTGCCGGTGCACGACCCGAGCGGGCTGCCGCCGCTGCCGAACCTGGCGTCGCTGTGGGAGACCGTGGCCGAGGGCGACGACGACACGGAGCTGCTGGGCCGGCTCGCGGCCGCAGAAGCCGAGCTGTCGGCGTACCGCCGGAGCCTGCACGAGCGCCTCGACGACACGACCAGCGAGCTCATCGCTCGCTACCGCGACGAGCCCGCCCTCGCGCTGCGTGCGCTGCCGCTGAAGGGCACCCGCGGCGTCGCCTGAGGTGGTCCCGGCAGGGTGCGCGCTCCCGAGGCCGTCGAGTGGCGCGTTGTTGCATGTTGTACCGGTACAGATCGGCAACAACGCGCCACTCAACGCATGGGGCCGCCCGCCGGGGACCTTCACCTGGGCGGGCCGACCGTGCCCTTGGCGTCCCAGAAGGCACGGGTGCGGCAGACTGACAGCCGCCAGTCGGGGCACCCCCGTCGCAAGGAGGCAGCAGAGCATGGACGCCACGGGCGCTGAAGGTCCGGTCGGGTCCGAGGGAGCGACGGCCGAGGGGCCGGTCGACGGTCTCGGCCGGTCGCCGCTGTTCGCGGCCCTCGAACCTGGCCACCAGCAGGAGCTGCGGTCCCAGATGGCCGAGGTCCGGCTGGCCCGCGGCCAGGCCCTGTTCAGCGAGGGCGAGCCGGGCGACCGGCTCTACGTCGTGCTCGCCGGCAAGATGAAGCTCGGCCGCCGCGCCGCCGACGGCCGCGAGAACCTGCTGGCCGTCATGGGTCCGGGCGAGATGTTCGGCGAGCTGTCGCTGTTCGACCCGGGCCCACGCACCGCCACCGCGACGGCCATCACCGACACGACGCTGCGGGGCCTCGGCAACGCCGACCTCCAGCCGTGGCTCACCGCGCATCCCGAGGTCGCCACCCAGCTGCTCGCCGCCCTGGCCCGACGGCTCCGGCGAACCAACGAGGCGATGGCCGACCTCGTGTTCAGCGACGTCCCCGGCCGGGTGGCCAAGGCGCTGCTCGACCTGGCGAAGAAGTTCGGGGTCGAGGCGGAAGACGGCCTGCGCGTCACCCACGACCTCACCCAGGAGGAGCTGGCCCAGCTGGTCGGTGCCTCCCGCGAGACCGTGAACAAGGCCCTCGCCGACTTCGCCGGCCGCGGCTTCCTGCGCCTCGAGGGCCGCGGCGTGGTCATCCTCGACCTCGACCGCCTCCGCCGCCGCGCCGGCTGACCCTTTCGCGCCTCTCCCGCTGCGCTTGTCAGCCTGTGGCGGCGGTATACCGCCGCGACAGGCTGACAGGTCAGCGGGTCAGGGTCGGGGCTCGTCGGCGAGGTAGTCGAGCTGGGCGCGCACGGACAGCTCGGCGGCCGGCCACAGCACCGGGTCGATCTCGGCGTACACCCGGCGGACGACCTCCTCCGGCGTGGTGTCCCCGGCGGCGAGGGCCGCCCGCACCTGGTCGAGGCGCTGCGCGCGGTGCGCCAGGTACGCCGCCGCGCGCTCGCGCGCGGCACCGCCGGGCGGGCCGTGGCCGGGCAGCAGGGTGACCGGCAGGTCGAGGTCGCGGATCGCCGCGAGCGAGCTCAGGTACGGTGCGAGACGGCCGTCCGGGTGCGCGACCACCGTGGTGCCCCGGCCCAGGATCGTGTCGCCGGTGAGCAGCCCCGGCTCGTCGTCGGCGACGACGAGGCTCACCGAGTCGCCCGTGTGCCCCGGAGTTGCGAGCACGCGCACCTCCACGCCGCCCACACCGGTGAGCACCGCGCCGCCGGAGAGCGGGTCGGCGTCGACGCAGAACCGCGGGTCGGCGGCAGCCAGCGGGGCACCGGTCATCTCCTGCAGCGCGAAGGCGCCGTCGGAGTGGTCCGGGTGCCCGTGCGTGAGCAGGACCAGCCCGACCGGCGCGACCCGGCTGACGGCCCCGAGGTGGTCCTCGTCCAGCGGTCCCGGGTCGACCACCACGGCGAGGTCGCTCCCGGTGGCGCGCAGCACGTAGGTGTTGGTGCCCTCCAGCGTCATCGGCCCCGGGTTGTCCGCCCGCACCAGCGTCGCCCACGCCGGGATCGGCGCCGGCCCGCCGGCGTACGGGGGGACGGTCATGCCGGGGCCTCGGTGACGTCGAGCACGAGGCGATCGCCGTCGCGGACCAACCGCGGCAGCACCGGCCGCACCACCCGCGGGGCGGCCAGCACCTCGGCGACGGTCGCGTGCACGGCGATCTCGCGCAGCGACTCGATCGTCGGCGGCAGCATCGCGAGCTCACCGGCCTCGTGGGCGGCGACGGCCTCGCGCACCGGCAACCAGACCGTGGCGTCGGCCTCTCCGCTGACGTCGCGCGGTCGCTGCCCGGGCGGTACGGCCGCGACGAAGAACCGGGTGTCGAAGCGCTTCGGCTCGAACTCCGGCGTGATCCAGTGCGCCCAGGGGCGCAGGAGGTCGCTGCGCAGGACCAGGCCCCGACGGACCAGCACCTCCGTCATCGACGCCGAGCGGTCGAGCAGCGCGAGCCGGTCGGCCTCGAGGTCGGCTCCGGTGGTGTCCGCGACGACGCTGCGGGCGTCCGGCCCGGCGAGCAGCACGCCGGACTCCTCGAAGGTCTCCCGCACCGCGGCCCGCACGAGCGCGCGCGCCAGCGGCTCGTCGCAGCCCAGCCAGCCGGCCCACCGGCCGGGGCCTGGTCCGGACCAGGCGCCGGCCGGGTCACCGTCCCGCGGGTCCACCGACCCGCCCGGGAACACGTGCATGCCGGCCGCGAACGCCATCGTCCCGGCCCGGCGCAGCAGGTACACGTCGGGTCCGTCCGAGGCGTCGCGCAGCAGCACCACCGTGGCGGCGTCACGGGTCGGGGCAACCGGAGCGGCGGCTCCTGCGTCCAGATGGGCACGGGCCCGCTCGCGCAACGAGGGTGGGACGTCCTGCACGTCGCGCATGCTAGGCGGCGCAGCGGTTGCGGACCGTGGGCGGTCGGCGACGAACGGGTTCCCGGACCGCACGTCGTCCCGGCCCGGACCGACCTGGCCCCTGTAACGTCTGGGCCCGGGACCGGCTGTCGTTGGCGCGGCCGGGCCCGGCCAACTGCTGCAAGTCCGCACGGATCCATGGGGGACCACGTGGCGCGCGAGAGCATGACCGTGACCGAGCTGGCCGACGCCGTGGGCATGACGCCGCGGAACATCCGGGCCTACCAGTCCCGCGGCCTGTTGGAGGGTCCGGAGATCCTCGGCCGCGTGGCGCACTACTCCGGGGTGCACATGGCCCGGTTGCTGCTCATCGCTTCGTTGCAGCGGGAGGGCTTCACCCTCAACGCCATCAAGCGGCTGCTGGAGACCCCCAGCAGCTACTCCGCCATCGTCGCCGACCGACGCCGGCGGTTCCGCGAGGAGAGCACGGACATGCCGGCGACCGTGCCGGTGTCGGAGGAGCGGATCCGTCAGCTGTTCCCGTCGGCCCCGGACGACCTGCTGGAGACCGGGTTGGTCTGGCGCGACGCCGAGGGCACCCTCGTGTCCCCGACCACCGTCGTGGGGGTGGCCCGCACCCTGCTCTCGCTCGGCGTCCCGTCCGATCTCGTCGCCCGGCTGCAGCTGGACGCGGTGGCCTACGGGCGTGCGCTGGGCACCGCGTTCCGGGAGGTCGCCCGGAAGCGGCACTCCCGGGACGGCGACGACGTGGCCCGGGTGGCCGTCCAGCTCGCTGCGGTGGCCTTCGAGATCGCGTTCCTCGAGGCCGCGACGGACGGGGGCGGCGGGAACCGTCCGGTGCCGACCGCAGCCGCGGTGGACCGCCGGGACGGCAGCCACCCCGTCTGACGCGACCTCCGATGACGGCGACCCTCAGCCTCAGGCCGGGTCGACCTCGACGACGATCTCGACCTCGACCGGGGCGTCGAGCGGCAGCACCGCGACGCCCACCGCGCTCCGGGCATGCACGCCCGCGTCGCCGAACACCTGGTTGAGCAGGTCGCTCGCCCCGTTGATGACGCCCGGCTGGCCGGTGAAGTCCGGCGCGCTCGCGACGAAGCCGACGACCTTGACCACCCGGCGCACCTTGTCGAGATCGCCGACCACCGATCTCACCGCGGCCAGCGCGTTCAGCGCGCAGGTCTGCGCGTAGCCCTTCGCGGCCTCGGGGTCGACCCCGGCGCCGACCTTGCCGGTGGCGACGAGCCTCCCGTCGACGTTCGGCAGCTGGCCGGACGTCCACACCAGGTCGCCGGTCCGCACGGCCGGGGTGTACGACGCCACCGGTGCTGCCACGGCCGGCAGCGCCAGCCCGAGCTCCGCGAGGCGCTCCTCCGCCCTGCTCATGACTTCGCGCGCTTGAGGTAGGCGACGACCTGGTCGCCGCCCCCCGGCCCGGGGACGACCTGCACGAGCTCCCAGCCGTCCTCTCCCCACGTGTCGAGGATCTGCTTGGTGGCGTGCACCAGCAGCGGCACGGTCGCGTACTCCCACTTCGTCATGGCACCGGACTCTAGCCACGGCCCGCGAGCCGCGGGCCGGCAGTCTCCCTGGCGTCCTTGACCCGGCCCGGCCCGCGTGCGACCGTCCGCGGGTGCCCGCCACCCCTGCCCCGTCCGACGTCCTGCGCACCGCCCTGGTCACCGGCGCGGGCCGCGGCATCGGCCGCGCCGTGGCGGTGCGGCTCGGGAAGCAGGGCTACCGCGTGGCGCTGGCCGCGCGCAGCGAGGACCAGCTGCGCGAGACCGCGGCACTGGTCGACGGCGAGACGCTGGTGCTGCCCGGCGACATGCTCGACCCGGCAGCCCCGGCCGCCGCCGTGTCCGCGGTCGAGCAGGCATGGGGCGGGCTGTCGGTGCTCGTGGCGAACGCCGGCGCCGGCTCGTCGGCTCCGATCGCGAGGGTTCCCGACGAGCTGTGGGCCCAGCAGCTCGAGCTCAACCTCACCGCGCCGTTCCGGGCGGTACGCCGATCGGTGCCCGGCATGGTCGACCGCGGCTGGGGCCGGCTGGTGGTGATCGCCTCGATGGCCGCCAAGCGCGGCGAGCCGTACCTCGCGGCGTACTGCGCGGCCAAGCACGGCGTCCTCGGCATGGTGCGCGCCACGGCGGCCGAGCTGGCGACCACCGGGGTCACGGCGAACGCCGTCTGCCCGGCGTACGTCGACACCGCCATGACCGACGGCGCGGTCGGGATGATCCAGAGGTTCACCGGCCAGAGCGCCGTCGACGCCCGGCGGTTCCTGGAGCTGAAGCAGCCGATCGGGCGGCTCATCACGGTCGACGAGGTCGCCGAGGCGGTGTGGTTCTGCGTCGCGAACGGCGGTGTCACCGGGCAGGGTCTGAACATCGACGGCGGCGCGGTGCAGGGCTAGGCCACCGCATGACCGACGGGGACGTCCTCGACCGGCCCGCTCCCCCGCCCGACCTGTCGCTGACGTACGGCCCGCTTCCCGAGCACGTGGTGGACGTCCGGCTGCCGAGCCTGTCCGAGCCGGCGCCGCTGGTCGTCGTCGTGCACGGCGGGTTCTGGAAGAAGGCGTACGACCGGGCGCACGCCGGCCCGCAGTCGGTGGCGCTGGCGGGCGCCGGGTACGTCGTCGCCACCGTGGAGTACCGCCGGGTCGGGCTGCTCGGCAGCGGCTGGCCCGCGACCTTCGACGACGTCGCGTCGATGGCCGACACCGTGGTCGACCTGGTGTCGGCCGCGGTTCCGGGCCGGGTCGACCCGGCCCGGGTGTGCTTCGTCGGGCACTCGGCCGGCGGCCACCTGGTCGCCTGGCTCGCAGCACGGCACCGGTTGCCCTCCCACTCGCCGTGGCACACCGAGACGCCGCTCGCGGCGGCGGTGGTGCCGCTCGCCGGTGTCCTGGACCTCACGGTGGCCGACCGGCTCGGGCTCGGTGGCAACGCCGCGCGCAGCCTGCTCGGCGGACCGCCGCAACGACACCCTGAGCGGTGGGCGGCCGCCGACCCGGCGCAGCTGCTGCCGACCGGCGTCCGCACCGTCCTGCTGCACGGCACGGCCGACCGGGCGGTGCCGGTCGAGGTCGCGACGTCGTTCGCCGACGCGGCGCGGGCGGCCGGCGACGTCGCCGTCCTGCACGAGCTGCCCGGCGTCGGTCACTACGCCCTCATCGACCCGCTCGCGCCCGCGTGGCCGCACGTGCTCGCCGCCGTCTCGGAGGCCCTCGCGTGAGGGCGGCGATCCTGGGCGTCCCCGAGTTGATCACGGGACCGTGATCACTTCGGCCTGACAGTGGCATGCACGCCTCTGGTGACCCGAGTTGACCACGGGACCGTGATCAACTCCGGTCAGGGCAGGGAAGGCCGGCGGCCCGGCGGCCGGCGCCCGGCGCGGCAGGTCTTCCCGTCCGGGCCCACGGTGAGGATCATGACGCGATGGCCGCCGACAGCCCCGCGTACAGCACCCGCCCGCTCGCCGAGGACACCTGGGACGACTTCGCCCGGCTGGTCGAGGCCAACAACGGCGTCTGGGGTGGCTGCTGGTGCATGGGATTCCACAGCGACGGGCTGACGCGCAACCCAGCGGAGAACAGAGCGGCGAAGCAGGCGCACGTGCGCGCCGGGTCGGTGCACCAGATCCTGGTCTACGACGAGGACGAGGCCATCGGCTGGTGCCAGTACGGCTCGCCGGCAGAAGTGGCGACCATCAAGAACCCGGCCGCGTACGACAAGGAGCTCGGGGAGCTGCCGGACTGGCGGATCGGCTGCATCTTCACCGGCAAGGGTCATCGAGGCAACGGTGTCGCCCGGGCCGCCGTCTCGGGTGCACTGGATGCCATCCGCGCCGCCGGCGGTGGTCTCGTCGAGGCCTACCCGGAGCAGGTCGAGGGCCGTCCTCCGCAGCGGGGTGCGTACTTCCACACCGGGCCCGAGACCCTCTACGAGGAGTTCGGCTTCACCCGCGACCGGCGGATCGCC
Organism: uncultured Actinomycetota bacterium; assembly: GCA_963784645.1. Lineage (GTDB taxonomy): Bacteria > Actinomycetota > Actinomycetes > JACCUZ01 > JACCUZ01 > JBBRVW01. The sequence continues at coordinate 224,216 of CAWARY010000003.1, forward strand.
AAGTGGCGCTGGGTCATGCGTCTGACGCTCGACGCCTGAGGCTCTGCGCGCCCGCGGGTCAGGGTGCGGGGCGCTCGAGGGTCCAGTGGCCCTCGGCCTCGCCGGTGAGCGTGAAGCCGATCCGGGCGAGCAGCCGGCGGGACGCCTCGTTGCCCACCTCGACCCGGGCGACCACGACCCGGACGCCGGGGAGCGTGACCAGCCAGTCGACGAAGGTGCCCACCGCCTCGGTGCCGTAGCCGCGGCCGCGGGACGGAGCGGCGAGGCCGTAGCCGATCTCCACCCGGCCCTGGTCGTCCGGCGGGCCGAACGTGCCGAGGTCGCCGATCACCCGGCCGCCCGCGGGATCGTCGCCGCGGACGACGAACCAGCCGCCGTCGTCCGGGCCGCCGTGCTCGACGAACATCCGCAGCGCGTCGAACGTGTCCGCGTGCGGGTAGCCCTCGGCGAGGGCGAAGCCCGGGTCCTCCCCGGCGAGCAGCGCGCGGCCGGCGTCCAGCGTCTGCGGGACCAGCGTCAACCGGGCGCACTCGAGGCGTGGGCGGGCGGTCACGAGGCGGCAGGCTACGGCAGTTAGGGTTCGGCGCATGGCCGGCGACACCCCTCGGGGCGACTCCGACTGGGAGGGGGTCCGCCTCCACGTCGTGACCGGCAAGGGCGGCACCGGCAAGACGACCGTCGCGGCGGCCCTCGCGCTCGCACTGGCCCGCGACGGGCGGCGCACGCTGCTCGTCGAGGTGGAGGACCGGCAGGGCATCGCCCAGCTCTTCGACGTCCCCCCACTGCCGTACGCCGAGCGGCGGGTCGCCGTGGGCCCCGGCGGCGGCGACGTCCTGGCGCTCGCGGTCGACCCCGAGGAGGCACTGCTGGAGTACCTCGAGATGTTCTACCATCTCGGCCGCGCCGGGCGCGGGCTGCGCAAGATCGGCGCCATCGACTTCGCCACCACGATCGCGCCCGGGATGCGCGACGTGCTGCTCACCGGCAAGGTCTACGAGGCCGTCCGGCGCCGGCGGGCCGGACGCGGCAGCGACTCCGTCTACGACGCGGTCGTGCTGGACGCCCCACCGACCGGGCGGATCACCCGCTTCCTCGGGGTCAATGCCGAGGTCGCCGGGCTGGCCAAGGTCGGCCCGATCCGCGGCCAGGCCGACTCGATCATGGCCCTGCTCACCTCGCCACAGACCGCGGTGCACCTGGTGACCCTGCTCGAGGAGATGCCGGTGCAGGAGACCACCGACGCCGCGGCGGAGCTCGCCGCCGCCGGCCTCCCGGTGGGCGGCATCGTCGTCAACGCGGTGCGGGCGCCGCTGCTCAAGGTCGCGGACCTGACCGCGGCCAGCAGGGGCCTGCTGCCGCGGACCGAGGTGACGACGGGCCTGGCGGCGGCCGGTCTCACCGTCCGCGACCCCGGCGTCGACGCGCTGCTCGTCGAGGCGGCCGAGCACGCTGAGCGGGTGGCGCTGGAGAAGACCCAGCGGCGCACCCTGAAGACGCTGGGCCGGCCGACGTACGAGCTGCCGCTGCTCGCCGAGGGCGTCGACCTCGGCGGCCTCTACGCGCTGGCCGAGCAGCTGTGCCGCCAGGGGATGGCGTGATGGCTCCTTCCCCCGGACCGGCGCTCGACCTCGACACCGTCATCGGCGACCCGCTCACGCGCATCATCGTGTGCTGCGGTTCCGGCGGGGTCGGCAAGACCACGACCGCCGCCGCTCTCGCCGTGCGCGCCGCCGAGCAGGGCCGCACGGTCGTGGTCCTCACGATCGACCCGGCCCGCCGGCTGGCGCAGTCCATGGGGCTGACGTCGCTGGACAACACCCCTCGCCGGGTCAAGGGGATCGACGAGTCGGGCGGGGGCTCGCTCGACGCGATGATGCTCGACATGAAGCGGACGTTCGACGAGGTGGTGCTCGCGCACTCGACCCCGGAGCGGGCAGAGGCCATCCTCGCCAACCCCTTCTACCAGTCGCTGTCGTCCAGCTTCTCCGGCACGCAGGAGTACATGGCGATGGAGAAGCTCGGACAGCTGCGGGCCGAGGAGCGGTGGGACCTCGTCGTGGTCGACACCCCGCCGAGCCGGTCTGCGCTGGACTTCCTCGATGCCCCGAAGCGCCTCGGGTCGTTCCTCGACGGCCGCTTCATCCGGATCCTCATGGGACCGGCCCGCAGCGGGAGCCGGGCCTACCTCAAGGTGCTCGGCGCCGGCGTCGGCGCGGTCACCGGTGCGCTCACCCGGGTCCTCGGCGCGCAGGTGCTCAAGGACGTCCAGACGTTCGTGGCGGCTCTGGACACGATGTTCGGCGGCTTCCGGGAGCGGGCCGACACGACGTACCGGCTGCTCAAGACGTCCGGCACGGCGTTCGTCGTGGTGGCCGCCCCGGAGCGCGACGCGCTGCGCGAAGCCTCGTACTTCGTCGAGCGGCTCGGCGCGGAGGAGATGCCGCTCGCCGGACTGGTCCTCAACCGCGTGCACACGACCGGCGCGCAAGGGCTCTCGGCAGCCAAGGCGACCGCCGGCGCCGAAACCCTCGTCGAGGCGGGTGACCACCCGCTGGTCACCGGCATCCTGCGGCTGCACGCGGAGCGGATGCGGATCATCGAGCGCGAACAGTCGCTGCGCGGCCGCTTCACGGCAGCCCACCCGCGCGTCCCGGTGGTCGACGTGCCGGCCCAGCCGGGCGACGTGCACGACCTGGCCGGCCTGCGCGAGGTCGGCACGGCGCTCGCCGGCGGCTGACTGCGCCCGGAGCCCAAGATCCTTTGCGCGCGGACACACCAGATGGTCGGCGTGTCCGGTGTGTCGGCGCACAAACGATCATCGGGGCGGGATGATCACCCACCGGTGGACGCAGAACGGGGCGGTCCTCCCCTCCAGGACCGCCCCGCACTCGCCCCCTCGGTGAGGGACCCCGTGACGCCCGGTGGCTACATCGCCACCGGAAGCGTGACCGGCGCGATGCCGAGGCTGCGCTCGTACTCGCCACGGGCCGTCTCGAGCAGGGCCCGCCAGTCCGTGACGTTCGGTCGGCGACGCAGCAGCGCCCGGCGCTCACGCTCGGTCATCCCGCCCCAGACCCCGAACTCGACCCGGTTGTCCAGCGCGTCCGACAGGCACTCGGTGCGCACCGGGCAGCCCATGCAGACGGCCTTGGCCCGGTTCTGCGCCGCCCCCTGGACGAACAGGCTGTCGGGGTCGGTGGTGCGGCACGCCCCGCGGGACGCCCAATCCTCTGCCCACGTCGTCATTCCGGACCGCCTCTGTGCTCGTGGTGCGATGGTGCTCGTCCGTGCTGTGCACGATCTTGTGACTGAACGGTACGGAAGGGGACACGGCGGTCAACAGGACCGTTCGGTCCAAAGTCACCTAGTCAGTACGGACTAGAGGGGCCGCCCGAGCCGGGGCACGTACCCTGTCCCGATGGACTCTCTCCGGCCGGACCGGGACGGCGGTTTCGTCTCCCGCCTGATCCTGTTCCTGCTCGTCAGCGTGCTGTGCGGGCTGCTCGTCGCCGGGGTGACCCTGCCGGTGGTCGGCGGCATGGGCCTCGCCGCCCGCGACAGCGCCGAGGGCTTCGAGTCGCTGCCCAACGAGCTCGAGATCCCCCCGCTGCCCGAGCGGTCGCGGATCCTGGCGGCCGACGGCTCCCTCATCGCGACCTTCTACGACGAGGACCGCGTCTCGGTGCCGCTCACCGACGTCGCCCAGACGATGCGCCAGGCCGTGGTCGCGATCGAGGACTCGCGGTTCTACGACCACGGCGGCATCGACCTGCGCGGCACCCTGCGCGCCCTGGTCAACAACTCCTCCGGCCGCGACGTCCAGGGCGGCTCGACGCTGACCCAGCAGTACGTCAAGCAGGTGCTGCTCGAGTCGGCCCGCGAGGTCCAGGACCCGAAGGAGCGGGCGGCCGCCGAGAAGGCCGCGACCGAGCAGTCCTACACCCGCAAGATTCGCGAGCTGCGCTACGCCGTCGCCCTCGAGGACAAGTACTCCAAGCAGCAGATCCTCGAGCGCTACCTCAACATCGCCTACTTCGGCAACGGAGCGTTCGGCGTCGAGGCCGCCGCGCGGCGCTACTACAGCAGCCACGCCCGCGACCTCACGCTGCCGCAGGCAGCCCTGCTGGCCGGCATCGTCCAGCAGCCCACCGCGTTCAACCCGATCCTCAACCCCGAGCGCGCCCTCGCCCGCCGCGACATCGTCCTCAACCGGATGGCGCAGGTCGGGGTGGCGAGCAGCGCGGACGTCGCGGCGGCGAAGGCCACCGAGCTCGACCTGAAGCCCTCCAAGAAGTCCCTTCGCAACGGCTGCAGCGACTCCAACGTGGCGTTCTTCTGCGACTTCGTCCTCAAGACGATCCAGAACGACAAGGCCTTCGGCGCCACCCGCCAGGAGCGCACCGCGCTGCTGCTGCGCGGCGGCCTCACCATCACCACGACGCTGGATCGCGCCGCCCAGAAGAACGCCCAGGACGCGGTGGCGGCGCACGTCAACCCGACCGACAAGGTCGCGGCCGCGCTCGTGTCGGTGCAGCCCGGCACCGGCCAGATCCGCGCCATGGCGGTCAGCCGCGACTTCGGCAGCCGCAAGAAGAAGGGCGAGATCCAGTTCAACCCGGCCACCGACCGGGCCTACGGCGGCAGCAGCGGGTTCCAGGCCGGGTCGACCTTCAAGCCGTTCGTGGCCGCGGCCGCCCTCGAGGAGGGCTACCCGTTCAGCTACTCGATCTACGCGCCGTACCAGGCGCACATCGGCGACGTTCAGGGCTGCAAGGGCGAGGTCCTCACCGACAAGTGGGACCCCTTCAACGAGACCTCGAGCGAGAACGGCAACTACACCCTCGAGACGGGCATCGAGGGGTCCATCAACACCTACTTCGCCCAGCTCGAGGAGCGGGTGGGGGTCTGTCGGCCCTGGCAGATCGCCACCTCGCTCGGCATGAACCGCGCCGACGGCAAGAGGCTCGTCGGCCCGTACAAGACGTTCACGCTCGGCGTCGACGAGGTGTCGCCGCTGTCGATGGCCGAGGCGTACGCGACCTTCGCGGCCCGCGGCAACCACTGCACCTCGATCGCGATCCTCGAGGTCACCGATCCCTCCGGCAACCGGCTCCCGGTGCCACAGGCCGGCTGCCAGCAGGTGCTGGACCAGAAGATCGCCGACGGCATCAACGAGCTGCTCCAGGGCGTCATCGAGCGCGGCACCGGCACCCGGGCCGCGATCGGCCGTCCTGCTGCCGGCAAGACCGGCACCACCAACTCCCGCATCTCGGTGTGGTTCGTCGGCTACACACCGGACCTCTCCACCGCCGTGTGGGCCGGCAACCCGAGCCCGCCCGCCGGCGGCTACCCCCTCAGCAACGTCGTGATCGGGGGCACCTACTACGGCGACGTCTGCGGTGGCTGCCTGCCGGGGCCGATCTGGCAGCAGATGATGAGCCGCACCCTGGCCAACACCCCGGTGTCCTCCTTCACCTCGGCGGCCGACGACGTGAAGTCCGGGTCCGCCATCGCCGTGCCGACCGTGACCGGCAAGAGCGTGGAGCAGGCCAAGTCCATCCTGCGCAAGGCACAGCTCGACCCGGTCGTGAGCAACAACCCGGTCTACGTGACCTACGCGCCCACCGGGACGGTCGCCTACAGCTACCCGGGCTCGGACGCCCAGGTCTACCCGGGACAGCGGGTGGTGCTCTACGTCAGCGCCGGCCCGCCGGCGCCGACCCAGCCGACCCAACCGACGACGGTTCCGACCCCGGACCAGACTCTGGGGCCGCAGCCCAGCCCCGGCGACACCTGCGGCAACTCCAACCGGCCAGGGTGCCGCTGACGGTCAGCCGGCGGTGAGCTGCTTCTTCACCTCGCCGGCCACCCGGCCGCCCTCGGCCTTGCCGGCCGTCCTCGGGCTGACCGCCTTCATCACCTGACCCATCGCCTGCGGACCGGCCGCGCCGGTCTCGGCGATCGCCGCCGCGACCAGCTCGCGCAGCTCGTCGTCGCCCAGCTGGGCGGGCAGGTACCCGGTGATGACCTCGCCCTCGGCCCGCTCACGGTCGGCGCGCTCCGGGCGGTTGCCCTGGTCGAACGCCTCGGCGGCCTCGCGGCGCTTCTTGCCCTCGCGGGTCAGCACCGCGACGACCTCGGCGTCCTCGAGCTCGCGCGCCGACCTACCGGCGACCTCCTCGGTCTTCACCGCCGTGAGGACCATCCGCAGCGTCGCCGAGCGCAGCTCGTCACGCGCCTTCATCGCGGTGGTGAGGTCCGCCCGTAGCTGGTCCTTCAGTTCGCTCATGCGGCCATCCTCGCAGCGACCGGAGGACGGTGCCTCCACGTATGTCAGCATCGACGGGTGCAGCAGCTGCCTCGTCGCGTCACCGTGCCCCTCGGCGTCCTGGCGGGCGGTACGGCGGTGGGCGCGGCCTGCCTGGGGTGGGCGGCCGGCTACGAGGTGCATGCCTTCCGCCTACGCCGCGTCGAGGTGCCGGTGCTGCCGCCCGGCCAGCGGCCGTTGCGCGTGCTGCACCTGTCGGACCTGCACCTGACTCCGCACCAGCAGAAGAAGAAGGACTGGGTCCGTGCGCTCGCCGGGCTGGAGCCCGATCTCGTCCTCGACACCGGGGACAACCTCGCCCACGTCGAGGCCGTCCCCGAGGCACTCGAGGCCCTTGGCCCGCTGCTCGAGCGTCCGGGTGCCTTCGTCATGGGGTCCAACGACTACTACGCGCCGATCTACAAGAACCCGGTCCGCTACCTGCTGCCCAGGCGGCCGGTACGCCTCGGCAAGAAGCGGCTGCCGACCGAGGACCTGCGCGAGGGGCTGCTCGGGGCCGGCTGGGTCGACCTCGACAACGCCCGGGCCCGCGTGAAGGTCGACCACCGCGAGATCGAGCTGGTCGGCACCGACGACGCGCACATCCGTGCCGACCGCTACCACGAGGTCTCCGCGCCGGCCGACCCGTCGGCCGACCTGTCGCTGGGCGTCACGCACGCGCCGTACCGCCGGGTGCTGGACCCGATGGTCGCCGACGGGCTCGCGATGGTGATCGCCGGCCACACCCACGGCGGGCAGGTGTGCGTCCCCGGCGTCGGGGCGCTGGTGACCAACTGCGACCTGCCGCGCCGGCAGGCAAAGGGCCTGTCCACCTGGCAGTCGGCCGGGCGCACCGCGTTCCTGCACGTGTCGGCCGGGCTGGGGACCTCGCCGTTCGCGCCCATCCGGTTCGCCTGCCCGCCCGAGGCCACCCTGCTCACGCTGGTCGCTCGCCCCGGCTGAGCCGGGTCCCGGACGCGCGACGGCCGGCCGCCTCACGGGTGACCGGCCGACGCGCCCTGATGTCAGTCGCCCAGCACCTCGCGCCGGCGTCCGAGGAACACCATCACGAGGACGCCGCCGCCGAGCAGCGCCGTGCCTGTCAGGGCCAGCGCGAGCACGTCGGCGCCGGTGTGCGGCAGTGCGCCGGCGCTGGAGCTGGTGCCCAGGACCTCGGTGGAGCCGGTGGCGGGCACCGCGGAGCCCTGACCCTGACCGTTCGTGGTCCCCAGGACGCCGGTACCGCCGGCGGCACCGGGGGCGCCGGGGCTGCCGGCCACACCGGGAGTGCCGGGGGCACCAGGCGTGCCCGGGGTGCCGGGGGTGCCAGGGGTGCCCGAGCCACCGTTGCCGCCCGAGCCACCGTTGCCGCCCGAGCCACCGTTGCCACCGTTGCCGCCCGAGCCACCTTGCCACCGTTGCCGCCCGAGCCACCGGTGCCACCGTTGCCACCGTGGCCGCCCGAGCCGCCGTGGCCGCCCGAGCCACCGTTGCCGCCGTTGCCCTCGTGGCCGCCCGAGCCACCGTTGCCCTCGTGGCCGCCGTGGCCACCCGAGCCACCGTTGCCCTCGTGGCCGCCCGAGCCATCGTTGCCCTCGTGGCCGCCGTGGCCGCCCGAGCCACCGTTGCCCTCGTGGCCGCCGTGGCCGCCCGAGCCACCGTTGCTCTCGTTGCCGCCCGAGCCACCGTTGTTGCCGTTGCCCTCGTGGCCACCATTGCCGCCGTTGCCCTCGTGGCCACCGGTGCCGCCCGAGCCTCCGTTGCCACCCGAGCCGCCAGTGCCCCCGTTCTTGCCGCGGCAGTGCCCCGGGATCCCCCGACCCCTGTTGTCGTCCTCGCAGTCGGTGTCGTTGCCGCTGCCGTTGTTGCCGTCCTTGTCGGCGTCGTACCCGCCGGAGCCACCGGGCTTGTCCGGCCCGCCGTTCGCCATCCCGTCCGGGTCGGACGGCGAGCTGCCCTGCACCTTCGACTGGCTCGCGTTCCCCGCGTCCCGGCCACCGTGGTCCCCTGCGACCGCCGCGACGGGCGACAGGACGACGAGCCCCATCACCGCGATGGCGATCGTCACTCGGTGCAACATTCTCTGCATGACCCGGACTCCTTGCGACGGCCCACGAGGGGGCGGCTTCGATGCTGGGTGCGCCGATGCCACAGTCTCCGAGACCCCAAACTCCCAGGTCACACCCTTGGGGCGGTTGTCACCCGTATCGACGACGCGCTTTCACCCGTCGATGATGATCAGTCACGGAGAGTAGGTGCGAGCGGTGACCTCACCTCGCGGTCCCCGACGCCGGCCGCGGGTGCCAGCCGCAGGAGCCGGGCGGTTCGACTGGTCGGTCACCCGTCCGGGCTCGGCTAGACTTGCCGGGCTCCTCCGGGGTGTAGCGCAGCTTGGTAGCGCGCTGCGTTCGGGACGCAGAGGTCGTGGGTTCGAATCCCGCCACCCCGACAGAGGAACGCCGCCAGCGGCCGGTCATCTCCACGATGGCCGGCCGTTGGCGTACCCGGTTCCAGCCAGTCGCCGACTGGTGGCGGCCGGCGCGAGCCGGTAGTGCACAGGCAGGGTCAAGGCGGCTCGACCGGATGTCGACACCCCAGGAACAGGACACCACTTCGACCTCCCGGAGATCCCGACATGCCCAGGATCCGGCCGAGCGGTCGGCCGGCAGCCGTCCAGTGGCTGCTGCGTGCCGACATCGCGACGCAGGCCCTGTACGTCGTCCTGCTGGTCGCCGGCACCCGCCTGAACGGGACGCTCCGGGACGCCGTCCTCGCCCAGGTGGCCCTGCTCCTCCCGGCCGCGGTGGCCGCCGCGCGCGGCGTCACGATCCGCGAGGACCGGGTCTGGAGCTTCTGCTTCGCCGCGGCCGCGCTCAGCTTCGCGCTGGGCAACATCGTCTACCTCGCCTGGGTCGCCCATCAGGCGGTCGCGCCGTACCCGTCGTACGCCGACGTGGGCTACCTGGGCTTCTTCCCGTTCGCCGTGGCAGGTGTCGCCCTGTCCCTCCGGGCCCGGATGGGCCGCGTCCGCCGCAGCGTCGCCCTGGACGGCGTGGTGGCGCTGCTGGCGGCCGCCACGGTGGGCGCGTGGGTCGTGACGCCGCTCGCGCACACCTTCGAGGGCAGCCTCGCCCAGGTCGTCGTCAGCCTGAGCTACCCGGCCGGCGACGTGCTGCTGATGGCCATGGCGGTGGGGGTCCTGGTCGTGGGTGGCCGCCGCGACGGGGGGCTCTACGTCTACCTCATCGGCGGCCTCGCGGCATTCGTCGTCGCGGACACGGTCTACGCCTACCGGGTGGCCTTCGGCGCCTACGAGGTCGGGACACCGTTGGACGCCCTCTGGGCTCTCGGGCTGGCGCTGGTGGCACACGGCGTCTGGCGGCGGCGGCCGCCACGCAGCCAGCGGCCGGAGGTGGGACTGGGCTCGCTCTGGGTCGTCGGCCTCGCCGCCCTGGTCGGTCTCGGCGCCCTGACCGTCGGGGTCCACTTCGGTGCCCCCGCAGTGGTGCAGGGGCTCGCGGCGCTCACCCTGCTGGCTGCGATGGCCCGCACGGTGGAGGCGTTCCTGCGGGTGCGCGACCTGGCCGCGGTCCGCCTCGAGGCGCGCACCGACGAGCTCACCGGGATCCCGAACCGGCGCGCGTTCTACGAGGAGGCCGAGCTCGCGCTGTCCGCCGCCTCGCCGGAGGCCGTCCTCACCATGGCGCTGCTGGACCTGGACCGCTTCAAGGAGGTCAACGACTCGCTCGGTCACCACGCCGGCGACCACCTGCTCACCCAGCTGACCGCGCGCCTCGTGGAGGTCCTGGAACCAGGTGAGTTCCTGGCCCGGCTGGGTGGCGACGAGTTCGCGGTCCTGGCCCCGGGCATCGCCGGTGAGGATGCCGTCGAGACCCTCGGCCGGCGGTTGCGGGCGGTGCTGGTCGAGTCGTTCCCGCTCGCGGGCCTGGACGTGCACGTGCACGCCAGCATCGGCATCGCGCTCGCGCCGGACCACGCCACCACCCGGTCGGGCCTGATGCGCTGCGCGGACGAGGCGATGTACGCCGGCAAGCGCATCGGCGTGCCGGTCACGGTCTATGAGGTGCACCAGGCCGAGAACCTCGGATCGAGCCTGCACCTCGCCGAGGACCTCTACCGCGGCGTCCGCGACGGCCAGCTGCGCGTGCTGTACCAGCCGAAGGTCGACCTGCGCGGGGTGCTGCGCGGCGCCGAGGCCCTCGTCCGCTGGCAGCACCCGCAGCTCGGCCTGCTCACACCGGACCGCTTCCTCCCGGTGGCGGAGGACCACAAGCTGATGCCGGCGCTCACCCGGGCCGTCCTCGACACGGCGCTCGCGGACGTGTCGCGCTGGGGCGCCGAGGGGCTCGCCATCGGCGTCGCCGTCAACCTCTCGGCCGCCGACCTGCTCGACGACACCCTCCCGCCGGCGGTCGCTGACGCCCTGAGCCGGCACCGCGTGCCCGCGCAGCTGCTGACCCTGGAGATCACCGAGACCACCATGATGGCCGACCCCCAGCGCGCCGAGCAGACGCTCGGGCAGCTGCGGGCGCTGGGGGTCGAGCTGTCCGTCGACGACTACGGGACCGGCCACTGCTCGTTGGCCTACCTCCGGCGGCTGCCCGTCCAGGAGCTCAAGCTCGACAGGTCCTTCGTGCGCGACGCCGCCCACGACGGTCGCGACTCGGCGATCGTGGAGTCGACGGTGCAGCTCGCCCGGGCGCTGGGTCTGCGGCTGGTCGCCGAGGGCGTCGAGGACGCCGACTGCGCCGAGCTGCTCGCGGGCCTGGGCGCCGACCTGGCCCAGGGCTGGCACTTCGGCCGGCCGATGCCGGCGGCCGACCTCCTCGCACACTCTCGCGCCGCGAGCGCCCCCGACCCTGCCGGGGTCCCTGTCCACGGCTGAGCCGGACGGGCCGTACCCCTGGACGCATAGCGGGTGGGGGGCTCGTGCGTCAGGGACTATGTGACGCACCGAACGGCGGGAGGCAGTTGATGGACGCGGAGGAGGAACGCAGCTTCCGTGACTTCGTTGCGGCCCGTGGACCGGCACTGATGCGGCTGGGCTTCCTGCTGACGGGGGGCGACCAGCACGCGGCGGAGGACCTGGTGCAGTCGGCGCTGAGCAAGGCGGTGCCGCGCTGGTCGCAGGTCGAGACGCCCGAGGCGTACGTCCGGCAGGCGATGTACCGGCACCAGGTGAGCTGGTGGCGCCGGCCGAGCAACCGTAACGAGCGCGCGTGCGCCGAGCTGCCCGAGTCGCCGGCGCCCGACCAGACCAGCACCGTCGACCTCCGGCTGGCCTTGCGCCAGGCGCTCGCCATGCTCACCCACCGCCAGCGCGCGGTCCTGGTGCTGCGCTATCTCGAGGACATGAGCGAGCGCGACGTCGCCGAGGTGCTCGGCGTGACCGTCGGCACCGTCCGCAGCACCGCCCACCGCTCGCTCGCCGTCCTGCGCGAGCGAACCCCCGCCCTCGCCGACCTGACGCTCCCCGGAGAGGTCTCCCGATGAACGACACCCAGCTGCTCACCGACACGATGCGGGACTGGTCGCAGGAGGCCGCGGTGCCGCCGGGCCTCGCCGAGCGCGCCCTGGCCGGTCACCGGAAGGCGCGCGGCCGCCGGACCCTCCCGGTGCTGGCGGGGCTGGCCGCCGCCGCCGTGGCCGTCGGGACGTTCGCGGCCCTCCAGGCCGGGCCGAGGACCGGGCAGCCCGTGTCGCCGGCCACCGACGGCCCGCTCGAGGTGTCGTCCGACACGGCGCACGCCCCGCCGCAGGACCTCGTCGCGGCCGGCGACCTCGCCGTGTCCGCCGTCGTGACCTTCGAGCGTGCCCCGACCGGCGATGGCTGGACGACCATCCGCCGGCACTACGCCCTGCTGGACACGACGGCCGGCCGGTACGAGCCGACCGAGTGGGGCTACGTCTCCGTCGCGCCGGGCCTCGCGACCGCCGCCGTCCTCGAGGGTGACCTGCCGGCCGCTCGGGTCGGCATCCTCGACCTGGCGACCGGCGACGTGACCCGCTGGGTGCCGGTCGACCATCCGGTGGCCTCGCTCGTGTGGTCGCCCGACGGCACCAAGGTCCTCGCGACGTCGTACGACGGCGACCCCGACCTGGAGAAGAAGGTGGGACCGAACTCGTACCGGACCAGCCCGGCGCGGCGCACCGGTTTCGTCGTCGTGGACCCCGCTGCCGTCACAGCCACCTGGTCGGCCGCGCCCGGCGACGCCTTCTCGGGTCGCTCCGACCTGCACTGGACCCACGACGGGGCCGGGGTATTCGACACCGTCTCCGGCGACCTGGACAAGCGGTGGTTCACCCTCGACGGCAGCCAGGCCGCACCCGGTGATCTCGACTCGTACCAGCTGAACCTGGGCCCGGCGGTCGACCTGCCCCTCGCCTCGCCGGACGGACGCTTCACGATCACGCAGTCGTCCGGGCTGCCGACCGCGATCACCGACAACGACACCGGTGAGGTCTACCGGCAGGAGGCGCTGCAGGTGTTCGGCTGGGCCGACGACGAGCACGTCGTGACCCTCGCCGGCTGTGCTGCGCCGTGCAAGGGCAAGGCCGAGTTTCAGAACGGTCTGGTCCTCATGCGGTACGACGGGACCGACCAGGTGCCGCTCACAGAGGTCCGCAAGGGTGACGGGAACGACTGGTCCTTCCAGCTCACGCCCCGCTAGGCGCGACGCTCGTCGCTAACCCCGCGCGGCGATCAGCTCGGCGATCTGCACCGCGTTGAGCGCAGCGCCCTTGCGCAGGTTGTCGTTGCTCACGAACAGAGCCAGCCCGCGGCCGTCGGGCACCCCTGGGTCCCGCCGCAGCCGGCCGACGTAGGACGGGTCGCGACCGGCCGCGTGCAGCGGTGTCGGCACGTCGGCGAGCTCGACCCCCGGCGCACCGGCAAGCAGCTCGCGGGCACGCTCGACCGAGAGCGGCCGGGCGAACTCCGCGTTGATCGACAACGAGTGACCGGTGAAGACCGGCACCCGCACGCAGGTGCCGGAGACCAGCAGCTCGGGGATGCCGAGGATCTTGCGGCTCTCGTTGCGCAGCTTCTGCTCCTCGTCGGTCTCGAAGGAACCGTCGTCGACCACGGAGCCGGCCATCGGGAGCACGTTGAACGCGATGGGGGCGACGTACTTCTCCGGCGCGGGGAACGGCACCGACGAGCCGTCGTGCACGAGGTCGGTCGCCCGGTCGACGACCTGGCGCACCTGCTTGTCGAGCTCGTCGACGCCGGCCAGCCCGCTGCCGGACACCGCCTGGTAGGTGCTGGCCACGAGGCGGACCAGACCGGCCTCGTCGTGCAGCGGCTTGAGCACCGGCATCGCCGCCATCGTCGTGCAGTTGGGGTTGGCGATGATCCCCTTACGGGCGTCCGCGAGCGCCTCCGGGTTGACCTCGGAGACGACCAGCGGGACGTCGGGGTCCATCCGCCAGGCCGAGGAGTTGTCCACGACGACCGCGCCGGCCGCGGCGTAGCGGGGGGCCAGCGCCCTCGAGGTCGATCC
>CAWARY010000004.1:0-72883 GCA_963784645.1 uncultured Actinomycetota bacterium
CGTGACCGCGCCCGAGATCCACGACGCGGTGGGCTACCTGCTCGACCACCTGCCGTCGCAGGTACACCTGGTGATCTCATCGCGATCGGACCCACCGTTGCCGTTGTCCCGGCTGCGGGCCCGCAGCGACCTCGTCGAGGTGCGCTCGGCCGACCTGCGGTTCACCCGGGACGAGGCCGCGCAGTACCTGACCGGTTCGATGGGGCTCGACCTGGCGGCAGCCGAGGTCACGCTGCTCGCCGAGCGCACCGAGGGGTGGGCGGCCGCGTTGCAGCTGGCGGGCCTGTCGCTGCGGGACCGAGACGACACGGCCGAGGCCGTCGCCGGGTTCGCCGGCGACGACCGGTTCATCGTCGACTTCCTGGCCGAGGAGGTCCTGACCCGCCTACCGGCCGACGTGCGGGAGTTCCTCCTGCGGACCGCGGTCCTGCGGCGGCTGACCGGGCGGTTGTGTGACGCCGTCACGGGACAGACCGGCGGCGCGGCCCGGCTCGTCGAGCTCGAGCGGGCCAACATGTTCCTGGTCCCGCTCGACGACCGCCGCGAGTGGTACCGGTACCACCACCTGTTCGGTGACGTGCTGCGCGCCCACCTCTCCGAGCAGAAGCCGGACGAGGTCGCCGCGTTGCACCGGCGCGCCAGCGACTGGTGGCACGGCCAGGGTGATGCGGCCCAGGCCGTCGAGCACGCACTCGCCGCCGATGACCCGGAGCGGGCAGCCGAGCTGATGGAGCTCGCGTTTCCGATGATGGCGCGGTACCGGCGCGAGGCCGAGCTCGCCCGCTGGGTCGGCGCCCTCCCGGACGACGTGCTGCGGGCCAGGCCGGTGCTGGCCATCGCCCTGACGGGCGCCCTCGCGCAGGTGTCCGACTTCGCGACGGTCGAGCAACGTCTCGACGACGTCGAGCGGCTCCTGGTCGATGTGGACGGCAGGTGGCCCACCGAGCCGCCGGACGGACTGGTCGTCGTCGACATCGACGGCTTCCGGGCCTTGCCGGCGATGGTGCACATGTACCGGTCGGCGCTGGCGCTGTCCCACGGCAACCCCGCCGGTACGCTCGAGCTCGCCCGGCGCGCGCTGCAGCTGGCACCTGAGGGCCACCACCTGCTCCGGGCGGGTGCTCGCGCCCTGGCGGGGCTGGCGGCCTGGGGCATGGGAGACCTGACGGCCGCGCACTCCGCCTACACCGACTCCGCCGTCGACATGCGCCGGGCCGGGCACCTGGCCGACGTCCTGGGGCTGTGCATCACCCTCGGCGAGCTCTGCCAGGCACAGGGGCGCCTGACCGACGCCGAACGGACCTACCGTGACGCGCTCGACCTCACCGCAACCGCGGACGGGGCGCCGCTGCGCGGCTCCGCCGACATGCATGTGGGCATCGCCGGCGTCCTGCTGGAGCGCGGCGACCTCGCCGGAGCCGCCGCCGAGCTGGTCATCGCCGACGCCCTCGGCGAGCACAAGGGGCTGCCGCAGAACCCGTACCGCTCGCGGGTCCTCCACGCCTGGCTGGCCGAGGACGCGGGCGACCTGGATGACGCGCTGAGCCTGCTCGACGAGGCGGAGCGGGTCTACAGCGGTGACTACGCCCCGAACGTGCGGCCGGTGCCTGCGGTGCGAGCCCGGCTGCGGCTGCGCCGCGGCGAGCTCGACCACGCCGAGGCATGGGCCCGTGAGCGACAGCTCGCGCCCGCCGACGAGCTGTCGTACCTGCGTGAGTACGAGCACACCACCCTCGCCCGGCTCCTGCTCGCACGGCACCGGGCCGGCGGGGCGCACACGGCAGCCGGGGGGTCACCGCCGCTGGACGAGGCCACCGGCCTGCTGAAGCGGCTGGCGGCCGCGGCGGAGACCGGCGGCCGCGTCCGACCGCTCATCGAGATCCTCGCCCTGCTGGCGCAGGCACATGTGGCGCGGGCCGAGCGCGACACCGCCGTGAGCACCTTGCGGCGGGCCGCCGAGCTCGCCGAGCCCGAAGGGTACGTCCACGTGTTCACCGGCGAAGGATCTGCGCTGGCCGGCCTGCTGCGGGCTCTCTCACGTGCCGAGCCAGGCTCGGGTTACCTGCGGCGGCTCGCGACAGGCAGCGAGCCGGAGCAGTCCGGAGGGTCCGGCATCGCTGGGCAGACCACCGCCAACCGGCCAGAAGAGCCCTGGGGGCAACGGCTCGTCGAGCCGCTGTCGGAGCGGGAGCTGGACGTGCTGCGGCTGCTGGCCACCGACCTCGACGGCCCGGACATCGCTCGCGAGCTGCACATCTCGCTGAACACGATGCGCACCCACAGCCGCAACATCTTCCGCAAGCTGCAGGTCAGCAGCCGCCGGGCCGCGGTCCGCCGGGCCGTCGAGCTCGACCTGCTGCCCCGCCAGCGCCGCACCTGACCCACTCGGCCTGACCGCCGCCTGCGCTCACGGCCGCGCGATGCCGCTCGGCGCGTCCGAAGTTCACCACCCCACTCACCAGATGTGGTGACGACGGCTCACCACATCGGTTCCTACCTTTCCCGGTGATGGACGACGCGGGCCTGCGCCGACCTCCCGCAGAACAGCCTTCAACTCCCATGAGGTGCTCGACCTCACCACCCCGTCCGGCCGACCCCTGCCCTTCCGGCCAGCCGAGAACCGGAAGGACATCCGATGAGCGACCCGAACCCGACGACCCGCCCGCGGGAGCCGAGGCAGTACGCGATCCGAGTCGCCAGCCTCCTCGACCAGAGGTGGGCGACGTGGTTCGACGGGCTCAGCCTCACCCGCCAGGACGACGGCACCACCGTCCTCGACGGACCCGTGGCCGACCAGGCCGCCCTGCACGGTCTGCTCCAGAAGATCCGCGACCTCGGCCTGACGCTGCTGTCCGTCACGCCCGCAGACATCCCGACCAGCCCCGCCACCGACGGGCCCGAGGCGGACGCCTCGACACCCGCCATCACCTCGACCACCCGGAGCTCCTCATGAACCGCTTCATCCGCCGCCTCGGCGACCTCAGCGCCCGCCGCCCCTGGACCACCATCGGCGCCTGGGCCGTCGTGGCCGCGCTCGTGGCCGTGCTGTCCGGCGCACTCGGCGGCGCGTTCGCCGACGACTTCAGCGCACCCGGCAGCGACAGCGCCAACGCCATGGACCTGCTCGACGAGCGGTTCCCCGCCGTGGCCGGCGGCACCGCCGTCGCCGTCTTCGCCGCCCCCGAAGGTCAGCAGGCAACGGCCTTCCGGCCCGCCGTCGACGCCGCCCTGTCGCGGGTCGCGAGGATCAACCACGTCGCCGCCGTCGGCGACCCGTTCGCTGCCGGGCACGTCTCCCCCGACGGTCGCATCGCCTACGCGGACATCGCCCTGGACGTGCCCTCGACCCAGTTCGGACGCGACACCGCCGCCACCCTCGTGCACGCCCTCAAGGCAGCCCAGGTGAACGGGCTGCAGACCGAGTTCGGCGGCGACGCAGCGTTCCTCAACGCCGAGGAGGAGAAGTCCGGCTCCGAGGTCTTCGGCATCGTGGCCGCCCTCGTCGTGCTGCTCGTCGCGTTCGGGACCGTCGTGGCCGCACTCGTCCCCATCGTCCTCGCGCTGGTGGCGGTCGGTGTCGGCCTCGCCGGCATCGTGCTGCTCGCCGGCGGGATCACGGTCTCCACCGCCGCACCGACGATCGGGGCCATGGTGGGCCTGGGCGTCGGCATCGACTACGCGCTGCTCATCGTGTCCCGCTACCGCGAGAACCGTGCCGCCGGGCACGCCAACGGCCCCGCGCTCTCGGCCGCCATGAGCTCGTCCGGCACCGCCGTGTTCTTCGCCGGTGGCACCGTGGTCCTCGCGATGGGTGCCCTCGTGCTCACCGGCGTCGGCTTCCTCGCCTCCATCGGCATCAGCACCTCCATCGTCGTCCTCTTCGCAGTCGCCACCGCAGTCACCCTGCTGCCCGCCCTGCTGTCCGTCCTCGGTGACCGCATCGACGCGGTGCGGGTCGTCGGCCGTCGCCGCAACAGGGCCGCCAAGGCCGCGAAGCCGGTCGAGGCGACCGTCTGGTGGCGGCTCGCGCACCGCATCTCGGCCCGGCCGGTCCCGTACCTCGTCGCGGGCGCGCTCGTCATGCTGACGCTGGCCGTCCCGGCCCTGTCGCTGCGGACCGGCTTCCCCGACGCGAGCGACAACCCGGCCGGCCACACCGAGCGCAAGGCGTACGAGCTGCTCGCCGACGGCTTCGGCCCCGGCTACAACGCTCCGCTCGTCGTGGTCGCCGACCTGCGCGCCGCCCACCTCGACCCGAGCGACGTCTCGTCGCTCGCGGCCGGCATCGCGGCCGTCCCCGGCGTCGCCCAGGTCGGCGAGCCGCGCACCAACGAGGCGGGCGACACCGTCGTGCTGCCCACGCTGCCGACCACCGATCCCTCGGACCCGGCGACCGTGCGCACCCTCGAGCGGGTCCGTGCCATCACCCCGCCCGGGGTCTACGTGACCGGCCCAGCAGCGTTGACCCTCGACCTGGACAAGCAGCTGTCCGACACCCTGCCGCTGTTCATCGGCGCCATCCTCGCCACCTCGATCCTGCTGCTGATGATCGTGTTCCGCTCGATCGCCGTGCCGCTCAAGGCCGCCGTGATGAACATGCTGTCCATCGGTGCCGCCTACGGCGTCGTGGTCGCCATCTTCCAGTGGGGCTGGCTCGCCGGCGCGTTCAACATCCACGACACGTACCGGATCGCCTCGCCGCTGCCGGTCATCTTCTTCGCCGTGCTGTTCGGCCTCTCGATGGACTACGAGGTGTTCCTGGTCTCCCGGATCCGCGAGTCCTACGAGGCCACCCGGGACAACACGGAGGCCGTTGCCCGTGGCCTGGCGTCCACCGGGCGGGTCGTGACGTCCGGCGCGCTGATCATGGTGCTGGTGTTCATGTCGTTCGTCACGAACCCGTCCCCGTTCGTGAAGATGATCGGCATCGGCCTGGCCACCGCGATCGCGCTGGACGCCACGGTCGTCCGCATGGTGCTGGTGCCGGCCACGATGGCCCTGATGGGCCGGGCCAACTGGTGGCTGCCCCGCTGGCTGGACCGAGTCCTGCCGCACCTGAGCCTCGAAGGTCCCTCCGCGCAGCCGTCCGCCGCGCCGGTGCCGGTGCCCGCCCAGGGCGACCACCGCGCCCCGGAACCGGACGCCGCGCCGGTCCCGAGCGCCTCTCGCTGACCGGATCCCGTCGACCGGCCCTCCCAACCCCCGCAGACCGCGCACAGACAGGACCAGACCGATGATCCAGGCCCGCAACCTCACCAAGCACTACGGCGACAAGGTGGCCGTCGACGACATCAGCTTCACCGTCGCCGCCGGCAAGGTCACCGGCTTCCTCGGCCCGAACGGCGCCGGCAAGTCCACCACGATGCGCATGATCGTCGGGCTGGACCGTCCGACCGCCGGGACCGTGACCGTGAACGGCCGCCGCTACGCCGAGCACGGGTCGCCGCTGACCGAGGTCGGCGTGCTGCTCGAGGCGAGGGCGGTGCACACCGGCCGGTCCGCGGTGGACCACCTGCGCGCCGTGGCCGCCACCCACGGCTTCGGCCGGCGCCGCGTCGAGCAGGTCATCGACATGACCGGCCTGCACAGCGTCGCCGGCAAGAGGGTCGGCGGGTTCTCCCTCGGCATGGGGCAGCGCCTCGGTCTGGCCGTGGCCCTGCTCGGCGACCCGCACACCCTCATCCTCGACGAGCCGGTCAACGGGCTCGACCCGGAAGGGGTGCTGTGGGTGCGGAACCTGCTGCGGCAGCTCGCCGCCGAGGGGCGCACCGTGTTCCTGTCCTCGCACCTGATGAGCGAGATGGCGCTGACCGCCGACCACATCCTGGTGATCGGACGCGGCCGCATCATCGCGGACGCCCCGGTCGCCGACATCATCGCCCGCTCCAGCGGCACCAGCGTGACCGTCCGCACCCCCGAACCCGGCCGGCTGGCCGACCTGCTGCGCGGCCCCGACGTCACCGTCACCCCCGTGGACGACGGCCGCCTCGAGGTCCGCGGTACCAGCGCCCAGGTCATCGGCGAGGCCGCCGCGTCCGCGGGCCTGGTGCTGCACGAGCTGGCCCCGCACCGCGGCAGCCTCGAGGACTCCTACATGTCGCTGACCGCCGACGCCGTCGAGTACCACGCCACCGGCAGCCCCTCCACCGCCCAGAGAGCCGAGACAGCCCAGACCACCGCGATCGCTCAGTCCACCGCGACCGCTCAGTCCACCGCAACCGCACAGGCCGCACCGGTGCCCGCCAGCCGTCAGGCGCCGAACTCGAAGGAGACCCACCGATGAGCACCGTGACCGCCCCCGCCCCCGCAGTGGTCGCACGCGCACGTGCGCACCACGTGACCTTCCCCCGGGTACTGCACTCCGAGTGGATCAAGTTCTGGTCGCTGCGGTCGACCGTGTGGACCGTCGCCGCCACCGTGGTCGTGATGGGCGCCGTCAGCTGGCTCGCCGCGTTCTTCACCGCCCGCGAGGCCACCAGTCCCAGCACGACGCCGCGGGACGCCGCCGAGCTGACCGGCCTGCTGCACGACCCGGGCCTCATCCTGACCGGTACCGAGCTCGCCAAGCTCGTCGTTGCCGTCCTCGGTGTCCTCATCATCACCGGTGAGTACTCCACCGGCATGATTCGCTCCACGCTCACCGCGGTCCCGCGCCGCCTGCCGGCCCTGTGGGCCAAGGCGCTCGTGCTCTTCGCGGTCACCACGGGCACCGTGGTGGTCGCCGAGGTCCTCTCGTGGCTGGTGGCTGCCCCGACCCTGCACTCCCACGACGCCGTCCTCGACCTGGGTTCCGCCGAGACGCAGCGCATCCTGGTCGGCGGCGTCCTCTACCTGGCCGGCATCGCCCTGCTCGCGTTCGCGGTCGGCGCCATCATCCGGGTAGCGGCCGGCGCCCTTGCGACCGTGCTCGGTCTGCTGCTCGTCGTCGAGGTCCTGTTCCGCACCCTGCCGGTCGACTTCTTCCGCCAGGTCAGCCCGTTCCTGCCGGCCACCGCCGGGCACCAGCTGCTCGTCACCCAGTCCAGCATCGAGCAGGCCCGCGCCACGACCAGCGCACCCGTCCTCGACCCCTGGGTCGGGTTCACCGTGATGGTCGCCTGGGTCGCAGTCGCTCTCGCCGTCGCTGCCGTGCAGCTCCGCCGCCGCGACGCCTGACGCCCGGGAGCAGAAGCGCATGGTGAGCGCACCGGTGTCCGGCATCTCCCGCGGTGCCGGCACCGCGGTCGCGGTCATGCCGGCGAGGGTCCGGCCAGGCTTGGTCGCTCCGCTGGTGGGCGGGGCCGGGTCGGTCGCTCGGTCAGAACGGCAGGACCCGGCCGGCCGGGGTGCGACGGTCGATCGAGGCGGTCTCCTCGGGGCGCGTCTGGCGGCGGATCTGCACCTGGGTCATCGGGGGCTCCTTCCGGGCGCCGGCCGCCTCGCTGAGTGCTGCGGCCGACATGACGGGACGCTAGGCAGCGGCAGTCGGGCTCGAACCGGCGAAACGACCAGGTTCACCCCCACGAAGGCGGCGGCCGGGCAGCGACGGCGACCGTGTCGCTGATGGGCAGGGCGCGGAGCGGGATGCCCCAGGGGACCGGCGAGCGGTTCTCGATCCGGTCAGACCCGGCCGTTGTGCCGGCGCGACGCTGCGCCTCCCTGACGCACTCTCGAGCTGTCCGCACCACCAGTCGCAGCCCGTAGGAGCCCGCCATGTTCACCTCCGCCCTCATCGCCGTCGCCATCGTCACCGTTGTCGCTCGCCTCGTGACCGCGGTCCGCAACGACCGGCCGTCGAGCCCGCCGCGTTCGCACGCCCACGAGATCGACCCGCAGGCCATGCGCATGCGTCCCGTCATCTGAGGTGGCCAGCAGCTGCGCGGCTGCGCGGCCGGTCGCCCGGCGGTCGGTCACGTGTGGTGCGACCGCTGGGACTCGCGGGGACTCGCTGCGGCTCTTCACGCCGTCGTCGACGGCGCCGTGCCGAACCGGCGCGGCGTCACCCAGGTCCCGGCCTGAGCATCCTCGGGATGCCGTGGCTGCACACCCGTGGCTGCGCTCTGCTGGGGTTCGTCCACGACGCCGCGCGGCTCGCGGCCCACATCGGGTCGGCCGGTCCGCTTCGGGGCGTCTCGCGCCTCGGGGGCGATGGGCGAGCGCCGGCCTCCCAGGGCGGACGCCCAGCGCTAGTGCAGGTCGAGCTGCGCGAGCTCACCGCGAGACGTGATCCCGGCCTTGGTGAAGATGTTCCGCAGGTGGAACGCGACGGTCCGGGGCGACACCCAGCACTGTGCGGCGATGTCCTTGTTCGACATGCCCTGGCGGACCAGCCCGGCGACCTGGCGTTCCATCGGTGTGAGGGTCAGCTGCGTCGAGGGGTCACGTTTGCGTGCGGTCTCCCCGGATGCGCGCAGCTCCTGGCCGGCGCGGGCGGCCAGTGGCTCGGCCCGCAGGTCCTCGAACGTCTCGAGCGCAGCCCGCAGGTGGGTCCGCGCGTCGACGCGGCGCTGCGAGCGGCGCAGGTGCTCCCCGTACGCCAGCTGGGTCCGGGCCCGGTCGAATGGTCTGGCACCCGGTTCCGAGTGGTGGGTCAGGGCGGCCTCGAACAGGGCGGGTGCGTCGGCCGGCTCGGCGAGCAAGGCCCGCCCGTGGTCGACGACGGCCAGTGCCCAGGGCCACCCGGTGCCGTCGGCGTACGGGGTCAGCTCCTTCACCCAGGCCGCTGCCTGCTCGCGGTCGCCGGCGCGGGCCGCAGCGTCTATGCGGTCGAGGGCGGCGAGCGAGTTGATGGTGCTCAACCGGATGCTGCGGAGGTGGTGCAGCGCTGCCCGGATGTCGCCGTCGTGAGCGGCGCGGGTGCCCCGTGCCCACCGCATCAGGTCGTGCAGTGGGTCAGCCAGCACCCCGAGGGCTTGTCCGGCGGCCCGGTCGAGGTCGGCGAGGCGCTGGTCGTACTCGGCGTCGGGTCGGCCCTGCAGGGCCGCCAGAAGCGTCAGGAAGCCGAGCGGGACCGCGCCGAGCGGGCGCTGGCCGGCACTCACGCTGAGCGAGAGCGCCTCCTCCGCCGAGCTGCGCAGTGCGGTCCACTGGCCGCCGACCAGCTGGGTGAAGCCGAGCCGGGGGAGGGCGTACAGGACCAGCATGCCGGCTCCGGCTTCCCGCGCGCCGGCGACCATCTGGGTGTAGCAGCGCCGTTGTGCCTCGTCGTGACCGAGGTGCAGGGCGGCGTTGCCGAGGTGGGACAGCAGGTCAAGGTCGGCGACGTCGGCGCTGGCGTCCAGCGCTGCTCGCAGCGATGTCAGGGCGGGTGCCCACTCGTGCGCGGATGCCTGGGTCAGGCTGAGCAGCAGGTGTCGGAGGCAGCGGGTCCGGGGCGAGTCGCCGGCGGTGGCCCGCATGAGGGCAGTCACGCCGATCGTCGTGCCGCTGTCGGCGTGGTAGGTGCTCAGCAGCGCGGCGGCAACGGCCAGCTCCAGTGCGCGTGCCGGGTCGTCGGGCGCGACGGCGCGTGCGGCTGTGGCGAAGATTCGGTGTGCGTCGGTCGCTGAGCCGACGTTGACCTCGATGCGGCCGCGCAGCCGGTCGATGTCGGCGCGCAGCAACCGGTCGTCGGCGATTTCGCGGGCTGCCGCGGACAGGGCGCGCGCCGGCGTGGTCTGCCCGGCCGCCCACGCGTTGCGGGCTGCGGCGTACAGGTGCACAGCCCGGGCCTGCTCGCCGACGGTCAGCTCGGCGGCGCGCTCGAAGGCGGCTGAGGCTGCGGCGTACCCGCCGCGTCTCTCGGCCCGCGCGCCTGATGCGGTCAGTGCGTCGACGACAGTCGCATCGGGGGTGTCGACGGCCGCCGCGCGGTGCCACGCGTACCGATCCGGCTCACGTTCGGGGTTGATGGCCTCGGCCAGCGCGCGATGCGCCCCGCGGCGCTCCCGGCTGGTCGCGGCCTGGTACACCGCGGACCGGACCAGCGGGTGCCGCACCCGGACGGTGCGGCCGTCGACGACCAGCAACCCCGAGCGCTCCGACGCGTCCATGCTGTCGGGGTCCGCGCCGAGGGCCTCAGCAGCTGCACGGACGGTCGCGACCTGACCGGAGTCGTCCGCCGCAGCGACCAGCAGCAGGGTCTGTACCGCCGGCGGGAGCCGGCGGCAGCGGTCCAGGAAGACGCGCTCGATGGCGGCGGTGAGGTGCAGCCGCGCCGGAAGTGGCGCGGCGCCGGCCAGCTGTTCCCCGGACAGCGTGGTGGGCAGCTCGACGAGGGCGAGCGGGTTGCCGGCGGCCTGGGCCATCAACCGGTCCGCGACGTCGTCGGTCACGGCCGCTCCGGCCGCGTCGGTGAGCAGTGCGCGGGCCGCATCGGCAGTCAGGGGTGTCAGCGCCAGCGTCGGCACGCCGTCGGGTGCGAACGTGTGCCTGTCGCCGTCGCGGGCGGCGAACACGACCGCGACCCGGTCGGCACCGAGGCGCCGCGCGGCGACCAGCACCCCGTCCGCACTGGCCTGGTCGAGCCACTGCGCGTCGTCGATGATGCACAGCACCGTCGCGTCCTCGGCGGCTTCGGCAAGCAGCGACAACGTCGCGAGCGCCGCTAGGAACGGCTCCACGCTGGCCTCGTCCGCCTCGCCGAACGCGGCCCGCAGCGCTCGGGCCTGCGGAGCAGGGAGCCGGTCGATGATGCCGAGGACAGGTCGCAGCAGCCGGTGCAGCGCGGCGAACGGAAGCGGCGCCTCCGACTCCATGCCCTGGGCGCGCAGCACCTGCACGTCGTCGCCAGCGGTCGCGACGAGGTCCTCGAGCAGCGCGGACTTCCCGACTCCGGGCTCCCCGTGCAGCAGCAGCGTCCCGGCGTGCCCGCCGCGGGCGCCGTCCAGGAGCGCGGCAAGGCGTTCCCGCTCCCGGTCCCTCCCGTGCAGCACGCTCGGGACGTTACGCGACCGCACCCGTCGAGTGGCGTCTCATGTCGGACCTGGCGGTTTGGCCGGTGCGACCAGCACTCGACGCCGCGACCGTGGGATGCCTCGGCACATCTGCGTGCCGGGCGGACCGGCCCGACGCCGTCCTCCGGGAGACCGCCATGACCCCCGCACCCGCAGACCTCGGCACGCACGCCTGGGTGGAGCGCACGGGCGGGCAGCTGACCGCCGCCGAGCGACGGAGCCTGCTGCGGCCGCTGGCTCGCACCCACGTGACCAACGCGGCCGGCCGGTTCTCGATGTTGTTGCGGGTCAACACCGGTCGCCGGGCAGTCACCACCAGCCGGCGCCCGCGGCCCGACTCGGTCCTGACCCGCGTGGCCGAGGACCTGGCGCGGCAACGGCTGAGCCCGGCGCTGCTGAACCACTCCTACCGGACGTACGCGTTCGGCGCTGCCCTCGGCGAGCTGGAGAACCTGGACGTGGACCGGGAGCTGCTGTTCGCGGCCGCGATGCTGCACGACGTCGGACTGCCGACGTCGGTGGCGCACGTCGACTTCACCCGGGCCAGCGCCCGTGCCGCCCGTGATGTCGCCGAGCGGGTCGGCCTCTCCACCGCGGCCACCGACGCGATGCGGACGGCTATCACGCTGCACCACAGCCCGGGCGTGACGGCGGAGCGCGGCGAGGTCGCGTACCTCCTGTCGGCCGGCGCAGGGTGCGACGTCGTGGGTCTGCGGTCCTGGCAGCTGCCGCCCGACCTGCTCACGGCGGTCGTCTCCGCGCACCCGCGCGCCGGGTTTAAGCGGGAGTTCGCCCGCGCGTTCCGGACCGAGGCCGCCCGGGTGCCGCACGGCCGCGCCCACTTGCTGCGCCGGTACGGCGCCTTCGACCTGGCCGTCAGGACCGCTCCGTTCCGCGGCTGAACGTCTCGCGAGTGCACGGCCGCCGCATCCGAGCAACCCGGTCCACGCCCGACAGGCCGTCCGGCGCTGCCGGAACCCGGTCATTCGGCCGGGGCGAACCCCCGGCCGTGGCGCCCACGCTGCACGAGTACCGCCGACCGCTCGACGGCCCACCTCCCGGAAGCGAGACCGACATGACGACCACCACCTCGGCCGGCCACCCCACCCGCGTCACCGCTGTCGGGCACGCGTCGGCCGATGGCCGCCGCCGCGTCCCGTTCGCCGTCGTGGTCGCCGCCTCCATGCTCAGCGGCCTGGCGAACACGCTCGTTCTCGTCCTTCTCGTGTTCGCCGGCGCCACCGAGCCGGTCATCACCGGCGCCGGCCTGGTCGGACTGGCCTCCGGGTGGGGGCTACTTGCGGTGCTCACCACCCGGTGGACCAGCAAGCCGCAGCGCTGGGCGGCCGTCCCGGCCCTCGTGCTGGCCATCACGGGCGTCGGCCTGCTCGCCGTCACCCCCGGCAACGGTGGGCTGACGGTAGCCGGATGGGTGTGGCCGCCGCTCGCGCTCGTCCTGGCCGTCTGGACGGAGCGCGCCGCACGTCGGGCCACGACGGGCCGGTCCCGCTGGCTGCTGTACCCAGTGATCGGCCTGGTGACCGTCGCCGCCATCGGTGGGATGGTCGAGAGCGTCTCGCTGGCCCGCGATCACGGCCGGCACCCGATGGCTGGCGCCCTGTACGACGTGGGTGGTCACCGACTGCACCTGAGCTGCACTGGGACGGGCAGCCCCACCGTCGTGCTCGTGAACGGCTTGGGCGAGATCTCGCCGCTGTGGAGCGGCGTCACCGCGCAGGTCTCGCGGACCACCCGGGTTTGCGCGTACGACCGGGCGGGCCAGGGTTGGAGCGACGACGTCGCCCGCTCGCAGGACGGCCGCGCGGTCGCTGCTGACCTGCACACCCTGCTGGCCCATGCCGGCGAGCACGGTCCGTACGTCCTGGCCGGCCACTCCTCCGGCGGAACCCTCGCCCTGACGTACGCCGCCCGCTACCCGACGCAGGTCGCCGGGATGGTGCTGCTGGACTCGTCCAGCCCGCACCAGTTCACCGACCAGCCGGACTTCCCCGGCACCTTCGCGATGATGCGCCGTCTGCTGCCGGTGATGCCCGCCCTCGCTCGCGTCGGAGCCCTCCACTTCGTCCCGACGTCCGCGGCGACCGCCCTGTCCCCGAGTGCCGCGGCCGAGGTCCAGTCGTTCGCCACCAGCCCCCGCGGCGCTCGCAACATGCGCGACGAGCAGTCGCAGCTCCGCAACGTCTTCACCCAGGCGCAGGACCTGACCACGTTCGACCCCAAGCCGCTGGCCGTGGTCACGGCCCGCGAGAACGCGGACGGCACCAAGGGCTGGGCAGCCGCCCAGGACCGGATGGCTGCCCTGTCGACGAACAGCACCCACTGGACCGCGGAGACGACCCACGTCGGTCTCCTCGACGACGCGACCGGGTCCACCGGCTCGGTGCGCGCCATCACCGCCGTCGTCACCGCGGTCCGCACCGGCACCGCGCTGACATCCCGATGAGCACGCACCGCACCCCCGGCATCCGCTCGAACAGTCCCGCACCGACGCCAGACCCGACCAGAGGAGACCCGATGATTGCCGACGACACCGCACCCACCGCTACCGCCACCGAGGTGCACCACGCGCCGCACCCCACTCCGCACGGCGGCCCGGAGACCGTTGCCGGCCCTCGCACGTCGTGGGCCGTCCTCGCCCTTGCCCTCACCGCCCAGCTCCTCGTCGTGCTCGACATCTCCGTGGTCAACACCGCTCTTCCGACCATCGGGCGCTCGCTCCGCCTGGGAAGTGGCGACCTGCAGTGGCTGGTCACCGCCTACCTCCTGCTCTCCGGCGGCGGCCTGCTGCTGGGCGGCCGGATCGCCGACCTGCTGCCCCGCCGTCGCGTCTTCCTCGCCGGCGTGACCGTCTTCACCGGCGCGTCCCTGGTCAGCGGGTTCGCGAGCAACGCCACCGAGCTCATCGCGGCCCGCGGCGCCCAAGGCCTCGGCGCTGCCTTGATGACCCCCGCCGCACTGTCCCTGATCATGACCACGTACTCAGGTGCGCAGCGCACCCGCGGCCTCGCCCTGTGGGGGGCGGTCGGCAGCCTCGGCGTCGCCGCCGGCGTCCTGTTCGGTGGCGCCCTGACCACGTGGGCCGGCTGGCAGCTCGTCTTCTGGGTCAACGTCCCCATCGGCGTCATCGCCCTCGCCGCCGGGCTCAAGGTCCTCCCGAAGGACGTCACCAGTCGCGCCGACCTCGCCCGGTTCGACCTGCCCGGCGCGCTCACCGTCATCGCCGGTCTCGGCGCCCTCATGTACGGCCTGGCCAGCACCTCCGCACACGGCTGGCTCTCCGCCCGCGCCCTGGTC
This sequence comes from uncultured Actinomycetota bacterium, assembly GCA_963784645.1. Classification (GTDB taxonomy): domain Bacteria; phylum Actinomycetota; class Actinomycetes; order JACCUZ01; family JACCUZ01; genus JBBRVW01. The sequence continues at coordinate 14,229 of CAWARY010000004.1, forward strand.
GCGATCGCCGGCTCCGCCGTCCTGCTCACGGCGTTCGGCCGCATCGAGAGGCGCGCGATCCGCCCCCTGGTCCCGCCGCACACCTGGAAGGTGCCCACCCTGGTGGCCGGAACCACCGTGATGCTCGGGGCGACCGCCCTGCTCGTCGGCACCGTCTTCCTGGCCAGCATCTTCTTCCAGACGGTGCTGGGCTACTCGGCGCTGCGTGCTGGCATCGCGTTCCTGCCCCTCGCCCTGGCCATCACCGTCGGCACCCACCTCGCGAGCAGGTTGCTCACCAGGACATCGCCGCGCAACATCGCCGCCGGCGGCCTCACCCTCGTCACCGTCGGCGCCGCCTTGCTGTCCCGGGCCGGCCGGGAGGCCCACTTCGCGACCGACCTGCTGCCCGGCCTGGTCGTCCTCGGCGCCGGCGTCGGCCTGGTGTTCGTCGCCGTCGCCGTCACCGCGATGGCCGGCATCCCCGCCCAGCACGCCGGCATGGCATCGGGATTCCTCATGACCGGCCATGAGATCGGCGCGGCCCTCGGCGTCGCCGTGCTGTCCGCGGTCGCGTCCACCGCCGGGAACCTCACCGCCCCGGCCGGGGTCGTCGACGGGTGCTCTGCCGCATTCGCTGCCGCCGCCGTCATGGCCGCGGGTGTCGGGGTCGTGGCCTACCTGCGGATGCCCGCCGCACGCATGGACGGCGCCGCAGCGAGGCACCTGCACCACTAGGCGCAGGGGTGCCGTCACCGGGTCGACCCGGTGACGGCACCCGCTCGCCCGGCGCGGCCTTGATCCGGGCGTCAGGCGCCAGCGGAGCTCTGGCCCGTCTGCGGCCGGGCCCGGGTGTGCATCCGTTCCCCCTGCGGGCCGAACACGCTGAGCACCTCCGCCGGCCCCTCCCCGGTGCTGCCGAACCAGTGCGGGACCCGGGTGTCGAACTCGGCCACCTCGCCCGGCCCCAGGACCAGGTCGTGGTCGGCCAGCACCAGTCGCATCCGACCGGCGATCACGTAGAGCCACTCGTACCCCTCGTGCGACTTCGGCTCCGGCGTCTTCTTCGACGTCGGGATGACGATCTTCCATGCCTGCACGCCGCCGGGCTGCCGCGACAGCGGCACGACCGTGCGACCGTGCACCCGTTGCGGCTTCAGCCGGACCCGCGGGTCGCCCACCTCGGGCGCGCCGACCAGGTCGTCCAGTGGCACCCGGTACGCGTGTGCCAGCGGCAGCAGCAGCTCCAGGCTCGGCCGCCGTTGGCCGGCCTCCAGGCGGGACAACGTGCTCTTCGAGATGCCAGTAGACGCCGCCAGGCTCGTCAACGTCACCCCCCGCTGCAACCGCATCTGCCGGAGCCTCGGCCCGACATCGGTCAGGGCCGCCGCGATGACCGTCGCCGTGTCGTCCATCCCCGCAGTGCACCCGCATTTCCCAGAAATAGCAACAAAGGTTGAGGCAACGGGGACGTCCGGCGCACCATGGCCGGCATGAGCGACTACGACGTAGTGATCATCGGTGGCGGCGCCGCCGGGCTGTCCGCAGCACTGGTCCTCACCAGGGCGCGCCGACGCGTCCTCGTCGTGGACGCCGGTGCTCCCCGCAACGCCCCGGCCGCCCACATGCAGGGCTACCTGTCCCGCGACGGGATGCCACCGGCAGAGCTGCTCGCCGCCGGCCGGGACGAGGTGGTCGGGTACGGGGGAGAGATCGCGGCCGACGACGTCGAGGACGTCGTCGCCTGCCCGGGCACCGGGTTCCAGGTCCGGCTGGCCGGCGGGGGCTGGGTCGCCACCCGGCGACTGCTGGTCGCCACCGGGCTGCGGGACGAGCTGCCTGACCTGCCCGGCCTCCGCGACCGGTGGGCGCGCGACGTCCTGCACTGCCCCTACTGCCACGGCTGGGAAGTCCGCGACCAACAGCTCGGCGTCCTGGCCGACGGCACTCCCGACTCAGTGCGCTACGCCCAGATCGTGCGCCAGTGGGCCACCGACGTGGTGCTGTTCGCTCCGGCCGGCACCCTGACCGAGGCCCAGCGCTCCGAGCTGGTCGCCCGGGCCATCGGAGTCGTCGAGGGTGATGTCGCCCGCGTCCTTGTCGAGGACGACCGGCTCCGCGGTGTCGAGCTGACCGACGGGCGCACCGTTCCCCGCGACGCGCTGTTCGTGCCGCCCCGCTTCGTACCCAACAACGAGCTGCTGGTCAGCCTCGCCTGCGAGCTCGACGAGGGCGGCTGGGTCGTCAAGGACCCCACCGGCCGCACCAGCGTCCCCGGGGTCTGGGTGGCCGGCAACGTCGCGAACCCGCGAGCCCAGGTCATCACGGCTGCCGGCGAAGGGTCCGCCGCCGCCATCGCACTCAACGCCGACCTCGTCGACGACGACGTCCGCGCTGCTGTCACCACGTTCCAGCTGGGCTCGTGACCACCTACTCGTCACGCCCGGCCGACTTCACCCCACCCGCATCCGACCGAGGAGAACTGATGTCCACCACCCTGCCGCCGGCCCGTCCGCCGATCGGGCCGCCCACCAAGCACCAGCTCGCACTGATGATCTGGCTGGCCGTGTTCCCGACGCTGACCCTGCTCAACCTGGCCCTCGCCGACTGGCTCGGGACGCTGTCACCGGTGGCGCGCACGTTCGTCCTGGCAACCGTCGCGGTCCCCGTCGTCATCTACGGCGTGATGCCCCAGCTGCACCGGCTGCGCGCCCGCCTGCTCACCCGCGCCGCCACCCGATAGGCACTGACGGGTGCGCCGGCCCCGTGCCGGCGCAGTCTGACGGACCCGGATCCTCCCGGCGTCGGCCCCCTGACGATCACCGCCGCACGCCCGCGGTCCTTCAGCGGCCCGGCCCAGGCGACGATGAAGCGAGGGCGGCCCACGTGGCCGGTTAGCCTGGTCCGGAGCCTGAGAGGTGCCGGGCCGCCTCGAGCGAGGCGCAGCAAGGGGGTCGACGTGGCGTTCGCAGCGCCGCCGTGGGGTCGGCGGGTCTCCCTCGAACGCCTCGAGCCGGCCGTACCGCTCTTCCTGGGGCTGCACGGTCTCGCGATCATGCTGATCGACCCCGGTTCCGCGCTCCTCACCGCCGGCTTCGCCGGGATCTGCGTGCTCGGCGTCGCCGGGCTCGCCGGGTGGACCACGACGCGGGCGGTGGTCCTGCGCGCGACGGCCACCCTGGGCTTCGCGCTCCTGGTGCAGCTGGAGTACGCGGACCTCGTGCCGGCGATGCTGCAGTGGTACTACTGCGTCGCCGCCGTCTACAGCCTGCTGATGACCGGCTGGCGCGCCGCCCTCGTCGGACCCCTCACCGCGGCCTGCTACTTCGTCCAGGTGCTGTTCGGCTCGGCGCCGGTCCCCCTCGGCGTCGCTGCCCTCCGGTCGGGGGTGCTGGCCGCGCTGGGTCTGGTGATGTACCTGGCCGGCCGGTCCTACCGGCAGGCCCGCTCCGACGCGGAGCGCGGTCGGGTCGAGGCCGAGGCCGCGAGCCACCGGTTGACGTACGCCGCCGCCCACGACGCCCTCACCGACCTTCCGAACCGTGAGAGCTTCCTCGCGGCGATCGCGGACGCCATGTCCCACGGGACGGCGGCGTGCACCGCCCTGGTCTTCGACGTCGACCGCTTCAAGAGCGTCAACGACGCGATGGGTCATGCCAGCGGCGACCGGATGATCGTGGCAGTGGCACGACGGCTCGCCGGCTGGGCCGCCGCCCGCCCCGAGCGGGACACCGGCGTGCTGAGCATCGCCCGGCGGGGCGGTGACGCGTTCGGCGTCCTCCTCGACGGTGCGGCCGACCGCGGTGCGCGCGCCGCGGAGAGCCTGCTGCGCGCGTTCGACGAGCCGTTCACCATCGACGGACGCCGGCTGAGCATCACGGTGTCCGTCGGGACGGCCACGACCGGTCCGTCGGGCACGACTCCGACTGAGCTCCTCCGTGCCGCCGACGTCGCCCTCTACGAGGCCAAGGCCGATGGGCGCAACCGGGTCGCTGCGTTCGACGCGTCGATGTCGCAGAGCACCCCTCGGACGCTGAGCCTCGAGCAGGACCTTCGAGCCGCGGTACGGGCCGGGGACATCGCACTGCACTTCCAGCCGATCGTCGGTGTGGCCTCGGGTGACATCGTCGGCGTCGAGGCACTGGCCCGCTGGTTCCGTCCGGACGGTCCCGTGCCACCTGATGTCTTCATCGCCGTCGCCGAGTCGCTGGGGCTGATCGGCGAGCTCGGGCGACGGGTCCTGGCGGATGCTCTGGACGCTCTCGCGGCGTGGCGCCGCGCAGGCCTGCCGATGACCTACGTCGCGGTGAACGTGTCACCGCTGCAGCTGCGCGACCCCGACTTCGTCGTGACGGTCTCCGACCTGCTCGCCTCCCGTGACCTTGCGCCGGCGGCCCTGGTCGTCGAGATCACGGAAGGGGCCGTCATGGAGGCGTCGGCGGCGGTGGCCACCGCGCTCTCCGACCTGCGCGCGCTGGGGGTCGGCCTGTCGATGGACGACTTCGGCACCGGGTACTCGTCGCTGGCCAGGCTCGGACAGCTGCCGGTCACCGAGATCAAGGTCGACCGGTCGTTCATCGCCGAGCTGCCGGGCGACGACACGATGACGCGCATCGTCCTCGAGCTCGCCAGCCGATTCGGCCTGCACACCGTCGCCGAGGGCGTCGAGGACGCGGCCCAGCTGGCGGCGTTGCGCCGCCTCGGCTGCGACACGGCGCAGGGCTACCACCTGCACCGCCCGCTGCCTCCCGAGGACGTCCCGGCCCTGTTCGGGGGCGACGCCCTCGCCGCCACCGACGTCACGACCGCCAGGGCCTAGCCCGGCCCGTCGGACCGTCAGGCGTGGGTGTGGCTCTCGTGGTCGCCGTGCCCGGCGGCCTCGAGCTGGAAGGTGGAGTGCTCGATCGAGATGCCGTGGTGGGAGGCGACGCACTGCTGCAGCTGGTCGAGGATCTGCGGTACGTGCCCGTCGTGGAAGCAACCGTCGTCGACGACCACGTGGGCACTGAGCACCGGCAGGTCGGAGGAGACCCGGGAGGCATGCAGGTCGTGGACGTCGCGGACGTGCGGCAGCTGGAGGATGTGTGCCCGCACGTCGTCGAGGTCGAGACCCTTGGGAGTGGCTTCCAGCAGCACGTCGACCGTCTCGCGCAGCAGCCGCCAGGTGCGCGGCAGGATCAGGCCGCCGATGACGAGGGACGCGACGGCGTCGGCCCGCTGCCAGCCGAGCACGGCGATGGCCCCTGCGGCGAGCAGCACAGCGGCCGACCCCAGCGCGTCGTTGACGACCTCGAGGAAGGCCGCGCGCATGTTGAGGGTCGACCCGCGCTCGCCGGCAAGGACGGCGATGGCGACACCGTTGACGACAAGACCGACCAGCCCGAAGACGAGCATCGCCGTCGACGCCACCTCCGGTGGGTCGAGCAGCCGCCGGATGCCCTCGACGAGGACGAACAGGCCGACCGCGAGGAGGACCGCGGCCTGTGCGGCGGCGGCGAGCACCTCGGCGCGCCGGTAGCCCCAGGTCCGCTGCGGGGTCGCCGGCCGCTGCGCCAGGACGGCGGCGACCAGCGCGAGGGTCAGGCCCGCGGCGTCGGTCAGCGCGTGCCCTGCGTCGGCGAGCAGGGCCAGCGACCCGGACACCGCAGCACCTACCAGCTCGACGAGCAGCGCGGCGGTGGTGAGGCCCAGGACCACGGCCAGCTTGCGCCGGTGACCGGAGACCCCGCCGGCCAGGTCGGTGTGGTGGTGATGCGAGTGACCCATCAGGCCGGCTCGGTCGCCGACGTGGCGAGCAGCGCGGGAAAGGTCGTCGGCACACCGCGACGGTACTGCCTGACGGCGCAGCACCTGCCGAACCTCCCCACTCCTCAGGAACTCGTCGACGTCCCCGGTGGTCCCTCGACTCATGGCGGTCAGGCGGTGTTCAGGTGCCGGCGGGCAGCGTGTCCGCATGACCACTGATACCGCCCTGAGGTCCCGGCGCGACGTCGTCCGGACGATGCTGAACAAGGTTCCCGAGGTCACTCTCTTCTTCTGGGTGATCAAGATCCTGGCCACCACCGTCGGCGAGACAGCAGCCGACTACCTCAACGAGACGCTCGGGTTCGGCCTCACCTGGACGACGGTCGTGATGACCGTCGCGACGGTCGCCCTCCTGGTCGCGCAGTTCCGCACCCGGGCCTACGTCGCGCCCGTCTACTGGGCGGTGGTCGTGTTCATCAGCGTCGTCGGCACGCTGATCACCGACAACCTCACCGACCGTTTCGGCGTGCCGCTCGCGTTGAGCACGGCGGTGTTCGCGGTGCTGCTCGCCGGGACCTTCGCACTCTGGTACCGGAGCGAGCGCACCCTGTCGATCCACTCGATCGTCACCACGCGACGCGAGAGCTGGTACTGGCTCGCGATCCTCTTCACGTTCGCACTCGGCACGGCGGCCGGTGACCTCGTGGGCGAGCAGTTCAGCCTCGGCTACGGGGTCTCCGTCCTGCTGTTCGCGGCGGCCATCGCGCTGGTGACGATCGCGCACCTCGGGTTCAAGGCGAACGCCGTCCTCTCCTTCTGGCTCGCCTACATCCTGACCAGGCCGCTCGGTGCCTCGGTCGGTGACCTGATGTCGCAGTCGCACAAGCACGGTGGGCTCGGCCTCGGCACGACGGGGACGAGCGTCCTCTTCCTCGGCGCGATCCTGGTCCTCGTCGGCTACCTCACGGTGACGCGGGTGGACCGCACCCAGGTGGAGACCGTCTGACGTCGGTGGTCCTGCCGCCGGCCTCAGGCCGGCGGCAGGACGACGACGAACTCTGACCCCGTGCCGCCGTCGAGGGTGATGTCCCCGCCGGCGGCACGGGCCAGCCGCCGGGCCAGGGCCAGCCCCAGCCCGGCGCCGGCATGCCCGTCGTCGGGGTCGGCCCGCCGTCCCGGCTCGAAGACGTCGGAGCGGAAGTCGGCCGGGACGCCGGGACCGTCGTCCGAGACGCGCACCTGCACCGCAGCCCCGGCCCGGGTGCCGGTCACCGTGATCCTCGTCCGTGCGTAGCGCGAGGCGTTGCCCACCAGCGCGGTGAGGATGCGTGCCAGGACGTCGGTGGTGACCCCCGCCTCCAGCGCCGCCGGCACGTCGACGACGCGCTCGAGCCCGGGCGCCTCGAGCGCCGCCAGGACCTCGTCGGCGACCGGTCGCACGGCGCACCTGCCCGGCGCCTCGGTCACGACCTGGGCGGCCTGGGCCAGCAGGTCGTCGAGCAGCGACGCCATCCGGGTGGCCGTCGCGGCGATCGCCTCGTGGCCGCGTCTCCGCTCGACCTCGTCGCGCGGTGCGGAGAGCAGCAGCTCGGCCTCCGTGGCGATGACGGCGAGCGGCGTGCGCAGCTCGTGCGAGATCTCCGCGGCGAGCTGCTGCTCGTGGCGCAGCACCGCACCGATCCGGTCGAGGACGACGTCGAGGCTCCCGGCGAGGTCGCGCAGCTCTTCCGGGCGCGGTGCGTCGCCGAAGCGCTGGCCCACGTCGTGCGCGCTCCACAACGCTGCCTGCTCCGCCATCTCGGAGACCGGCACGAGGGCGCGCCGCACCACCTGACGAGTCGCGGCGAAGGCGCCTGCCAGCACGAACAGGGCGAGCAGGGCCGAGCCGACCAGGGCGACCCGCGAGGTACGCCGGTACGGCGCGAGGCTGGTCTCGACGACGATGGCCCCGACCTGCTCGCCGGTCTGCCGGACCGGACGGACGTAGAGCCGCACCGCCGGTCCGCTGCCGACCTCGCGGAACCTCGGGCCGCCGGCCGTGGCCATCTCGCGGGCCAGCGATGTCGCCGCGGTGGACGCGCGTGGCTGCTCGACCGCCGTGCCGCCGTCGAACACCCAGACCCCGGCGTCCAGCGCCTCGTCGTTGGCCGGCTCGCGCACGGTGACGGCACCGGAGTCGTCCACGTGGACGGTGACTGCGACCGCGGCGGCACGGGCGCGCAGGACGCCGTCGGCCTGCCGTCCCAGCTGCACGCCCAGGAGCACGTTGAACAGCGCCGTCAGCACGAGGACCCACGCTCCGGTGCTGACGAGGGCGACCAGTGCGAGCCGGTTGCGCAGCGTGCGGGGCTGCGTCACGACACGCGGTACCCGACGCCGCGCACCGTGACCACGGTCTGCGAGGTGCCGGCCTCGACGAGCTTGCGGCGGATCTTGGCGACGTACTGGTCGAGGGTGTTGTCGGCGACGATGGAGCCGTGTGCCCAGGCGGCCGCCACCAGCTCGTTGCGCCGGACGACGCCGCGAGGCTCGGCCATCAGCCGCGCGAGCAGCCGGAACTCGGTCGGTGACAGCGGTACGCGGCCGGCCGGACCGGTGAGGTCGTGGCCGCTCGGGTCCAGGTGCACGTCACCCGTCGTGGTGCCGGTGGGCTCGCCGGACCGGCGCACCGCCACCTGCAGCCGGGCCACCAGCTCGGCCAGGTGGAAGGGCTTGGCGAGGTAGTCGTCGCCACCCGCCGCGAACCCCGACAGCCGGTCGGTCACGCCGTCCTTCGCGGTGAGGAACACGACGGGTGCGGTGGTGCCGCCCGCGCGCATCGCCTGGCAGACGTCGCGGCCGTCGGCGTCCGGCAGGCCGATGTCGAGGACGACGACGTCGAAACGAGAGGCCTTCGCCGTGCGCAGCGCGCCGGACCCGTCGGCCGCCGTGGTCACCTCGAAGCCGGCCTCGCGCAGAGCGCGGGCCACGACGTCACGCAGCCCGTGGTCGTCCTCGACGACGAGTACCCGTCCGCTCACGCGGACATCATCGCCCGAAGAGGTACGACGCCTGACGTGCGGCCCGGTCGAGGGCGCGCGAGGTCAGCCGAGCGGGCGGGCGAGCACCTGCTCGCGCCACCAGGCGTCGACCGCACGGCGCTCGACCAGCGAGCCGCCCGACGACCAGGGATCGTGGACGACGGTCGGCAGGACGGACAGTGCCGCGAGGCTGACGCTCGCGTACGACGCTGCCTCGGCCACCGAGAGCAGCGGGCGCTCGGCCAGGCGGACGGACTCGCTCATGCGCGCACCGCCGCCGTCGCGACGACATCGTCGCTGGGGATGCCGGAAAGGTGGGGGGCGAGGCGCACGTTCATGGTGAGTAGATCGACTTTCCTTGACCTGCGCTTGACCGCCGAACGGGTGAGAGCATGACGAAGCGGACATCGTGCCGGCATCAGTCCCCGCCACCCGTGCTGGCATCGTCGGCGGCCCCGTCGTCCGACCCGCCGCCTCCGTCGCCGGACCCGTCGGACCCGCCGCCGCTCGTGTCGTCGCTCCTGTCGTCGGTGGCGCCGTCGTCGCTCTCGCCGTCGTCCCCGGACGGCGTGGTCGGAGAGGGGGTGCTGCCGGCCCGCTTCCGGTGGTCGTCGCCGGGGTCGGTGTCCCCGGCCTCGTCGCGGTCGGCCACCCCGGTGCCGCCGGGTGCCTGGCTGCCACGGGCGGCCGGCGGGGCCGCTGCTCCGCCGGTCGTCGCCGTACCGGCCGACCGGTGGGTGCGCCCCGGACCGGCGTCGGCGGGCGACGGCGTGGGCATCGACCGGGGGGTGGGCTCAGCGTCGTCGGGACGCGGCACCGATCCGGAGGGCGTGCCCGGCAGGTCCGACGGCGTGACCACGATGTCCGGCGACTGCCCGCCTGCGACGACGACGGCGACGGCTGCGACAGCGGCCGCCGCGGTGAGCGCGAGCCTCGCACCGAGGCTGCCGGGGACGAGGCCACGCAGGACCGCCGCACGTGGGCGCTGCGGCGGAGCGGCCGGTGGGCGGCCGAGGACCACGACCAGCTCGGGCTCGGCCGCCGACGGCGTCGGCGTGGCTGCCGGCGACGTCCCGATCGCGCGGGCGGCCAGGAACGTGGCGAGCGCCTCGTTGGCGCGGGGCCGGGGGAGTGCGTCAGGGCGCATTGCGGAGAGCAGGTCGGCCACCCGGGCGTCACCGTCGTCCGGCGACCGGCGCAGATCGGCGAGGAGGTCGCTCATGTCACCCTGCCCATCGTTCGGCGGGCGTCCGGGGATACGGCTTCCTCGTCCGCCATCGCGCGGCGCAGGCGGGCCAGCGCCCGGTGCTGCAGCGCCTTGACGGCTCCGACCGGCTTGCCCAGGACCGTCGCGGTCTCGGCGAGCGACAGGTCGGCGACGACCCGGAGCAGCAGCACGGCCCGTTGGTCCTCGGTGAGGCCGTCCAGCCGGCTCCGAGCGTCCGAACCGCCGAGCCGGTCCAGCGCCTCGTCCTCGGCGCTACGGGCGACCCGGCCTCCTGCCAGCTCGTCCGCCGTGCCGCCGATCGGGTCGACGAGGCGCTCACGGGACTGCGGGCGGCGCATGGCGTCCACGCCCTTGTGGTGGGCGATGGTGAACAGCCAGGCCCGGAAGTGGGCACCGTCCCCGTCGAAGCTGTCGAGGCGCCGGAAGGCTGCGAGGAAGACCTCCGAGGTGACGTCGTCGGCTTCGCGCACTCCGCGGCCGCGCAGGTAGGCGGCGACCGGCGGGGCCAGCAGCTCCCAGATCCGGCCGAAGGCCCATCCACCGCCGGTGCGGGCAGCGTCGACGAGCAGGTCGAGCTCGTCCACCCGTCCTCCGCTGTTCGTTGCCGCCCCGGGACCAACCTCACCATCGACACCTACGAGCGAAGGCCTGAGCACGGTTTCACGACCGTTCTTTCCGGCGGGCAAACTCTCGGTCAAGCACGGCGCCCGCCGCGCTCAGGAGGAGAACGCGGTGCGCCGTCCGGGCGACATCTCGTCACTGCCCGTATCCCCACCGGCACCGGCGCCGATGAGTAGCCAGAGCCGGCAGCACCGAGCCCGGCCCGGACCAAGGAGCACCCCTCGATGACCATCTCCCGGACGAAGCTCCGCGCCCTGTCGCTCACCGCCACGCTGCCCTTCGCCTTCTTCGGCTACCAGGCCCTGCCGGTGTCGGCGGCCACGCCGACCTGCGCCGGTCAGGCCGCGACGATGGTCGTGGGCGCCGGCTCGGCGCACACGGTGCGCGGCACCTCGCACCGTGACGTCGTCGTGGTCAAGGACGGCGGGCACGTCGTGCGCCTCCGCGGCGGCGACGACCTGCTCTGTGGGTCCACCGGGCACGACACCGTGTTCGGTGGCGGCGGCCGTGACCGGATCTTCGGCTCGGCGGGCCGGGACAGCCTCAGCGGCGGGTCGGACGACGACACCATCTCGGGCGGATCCGGTGACGACGACGAGTTCGGCGAGGACGGCGACGACTCGCTGAAGGGCAACGGCGGCGACGACGACCTGGTCGGCGGCGCCGGCGACGACGACCTCGAGGGCGACTCCGGCGACGACGACTGCGAGGAGAGCGCGACCTCCGGTCAGCAGTGCGACGACGAGGACGACGACGACCAGGGCGAGAACGAGAACGCTGACGACGACGGCTCGGACGACGACGGCGGCTCGGGTCACGACGACTGATCTGGGCTGACGTCGGCTCACGTCGGCTGACGTCGACCACTTCGGCTCGATCGGCAGGCAGCAGCAACCGGCGAGGGCCGGGTCGCCACGACCCGGCCCTCGCCGCTACCGTCGTCCGGTCCGGGGTCGAGCCGTCGTGCTGCGCGAGCAGCCACCAGCAGACCCGCCTGGAGCGAAGCGATGCGCCCCGGCCGTGCCACGGTCACCCACGTCCTCGCCCCGCACGACGACGGGCAGTTCCGCGAGGCGACCCTGCTCGACCAGTACCGCTCCCGGCGCGACGGCAGCTGGCGGGTCGTGGTGCGCTACTCCACCGGCGCCGGGCTGACCTACGTCCGGGCCATGCCCGCCGCCGACTGCCGGCGCCTTGACGATCCGTCCGTGCAGCCGGCCCCGCCAGTGGCGCCCGTCGGGCGACCAGGTGTCCGTCCCGACCCGCGGGCCTGGTGAGACGGGATGCGCCGGCCCCGGCTACCGGTCGACGTCCTTGTGCCGCGAGTACGCCTCGATAGCCTCCAGATTATGACGCAGATCCCCACGTCGACAGGGCGGGCGGCGGTGGCTGCTCCGCAACGGCGCCGACGGGTGCGGCTCGCCGGTGGCGCGATCGCCCTGGTGCTCGCGATCCTGGTCGGCCTGGTCGTGTCCTGGGCCGCCGGCGTCGGCTCGGGCTCGCCCGACGGCGGCGGCACATCGGCGGAGCCCGGTCGGCGGGCTCGCCGCGGCGGGTGTGGTCACCGACGTCACGTCGGTACCGGCTTCGGTGCTCGACCAGATCGGGGTCGGGACCGCCGAGTCCGCGCCGACGAGGATCGACGCGCCGCGGCTGGCCGCCGACGGCAAGCCGCGGGTGCTCTACGTCGGCGCCGAGTTCTGCCCGTTCTGCGCGGCCGAGCGGTGGCCGCTGGTCGTGGCGCTCTCGAGGTTCGGAACGTGGTCCGACCTCGGCGCGACGCGCTCCGCGTCCAAGGACGTGTACCCCGAAACGCAGACATTGTCCTTCCACGGCGCGACGTTCACCAGCGATGTGCTGTCGTTCACCGGGGTGGAGACGACGGGCAACACGCCGGTCGACGGCAGCTATCCGGCGCTCGACAGGCTGACGCCCGCGGACGAGAGGATCGTGCAGGACTACAACAAGCCGCCGTACACGCCCGCGGCCGGGAACATCCCCTTCCTCGACGTCGGCGGCCTCTACGTGTCTGCCGGCTCGACCTACAGTCCGAAGGTGCTCCAGGGCCGGTCGCGGCAGCAGATCGCCGCCTCGCTCGACGACCCGCAGGACCCGGTGGCGGCCGCCATCGGTGGCAGCGCCAACGTGCTGACCGCGGTCCTGTGCGAGGCGACCGGGGGCAAGCCGGCAGACGTGTGCTCGTCCGCGGGGGTCACGCAGGCCGCAGCCGCGGTGGCCGGAGCGCAGCCGAAGTGACCGCCGCCCCCGGTCACCCGGTCATCGTCAGCGCTCCGCGCTGGGCCGGCCCGGTGTCGCTGGCCCTCGCGGTGCTCGGTGTCGCGGTGTCGACGTACCTCACGGTCGAGCACTACTCGTCGTCGACCACGCTGGCATGCCCCGACACCGGTGTCGTGAACTGCGTCAAGGTGACCACCAGCTCGTACGCCGAGCTGCTCGGCGTCCCGGTCGCCGTGCTGGGCCTCGCCTACTTCGTCGCGATGACGACCTGCTGTCTGCCGGTCGCGTGGCGCTCGTCGGCGGCCTGGTGCACCGGCTGCGGCTGGCAACGGTGTCGCTCGGCGCGTTGTTCGTGCTCTACCTCGTGTGGGTGGAGCTCTTCCGGGTCGACGCGATCTGCCTGTGGTGCACCGCGGTGCACGTCCTCGCGGTGGCGCTGTTCGCGGTCGTCGCCGTCGCCAGCGCGTTGCTGCACGAGTGACGGGGAGTCGCCGCAGCGGGCAGGGCCGATCCGGGACGTAGAGCTGACCACTCCCTCCGGCGCCTCGCGAAGGACCCTCGTGACTCCCAGGACCCGCCTCGACGGGCGAGCCCGCAGCGCCGCTGCGGCGCTGCTCGCCGCCGTGGCGGTCCTCGGGTCCCTGCTCGCCGGCCCCTCCGTCACCGCGCAGGCCAGCCGCCTCGGGTCGGTGGCCGGCTCACCGGTGGCCAGGGCCGCGGCTGCGGCCGGCGTCGGGAATCGCGAGCACCGGGACGCCCGCGGGGGCGCCCGGCCACCGTCACGCCGAGGTCAGCGGGAGCAGTCCGTCGCCGGCAGCGGCCGGTTCGTCGTCGGGACCGTCCTGCGCCGCGCCCTCGGGCACGGGACGGCGCCGTTGTCCGGGGTCACGGCGGCGGCCGTGCTGCTCGGTGCTCTCGTCACCGTGGGCTCGGTGCGAGCCGGCCGCTCCGCGCCGCGACGTCGGCGCGCGCCGGCAGCACACCGCGACCGGGCACCGCCGGCGCTCGCGCTCGCCTGACACCGCAGCACCCGCAGCGCCGTACACCATCGCAGCCCGCCGACCGTCTCTCGCGCGTCGGCCGCCGCGCCGTACCCGTCCCGCCCGCACGTGCCGTGCCGACCGCGCACGCCGTGCCCGGTGCCCGGAGGCACTCCTTGTCCGCACCAGTCGTCCGCGCCCTGCTCGCCCTCGGCATCGTCGCCGGGGCCGTCTGGGTCTCCGTCACCACACCCGCCCGTCTCGGCCTCGACCTCAAAGGCGGTACCCAGATCGTCCTGGAGACCCGGGACAGCCCCACCGTCAAGGCCGGCACCGAGTCCACCGACCGGGCCGTGGAGGTGCTCCGCCGCCGGGTCGACGCGCTCGGCGTGTCCGAGCCGTCCCTGACCCGCTCGGGGGAGCGCCGCATCATCGTCGAGCTGCCGGGTGTCCAGGACCCACGGGAGGCCGCCGAGGTCATCGGCCGCACCGCCCAGCTCACGTTCCACCCCGTTCTCGGGGTCGAGGTGCCGGCTCCCTCCACGTCCACCCCCGCCACGTCCGCATCGCCGGCGCCGTCCCCCTCGGCCGCTCCCGGCGAGGCCGAGCGAGTGGTCACCGACGAGAGCGGGCAGGACATCCGGATCGCCGCGGCCGCGCTGACCGGTGAGGGCGTGAAGGGCGCGTCCGCGGAGATCGATCCGCAGGGGCTGGGCGGCTGGTTCGTGTCCCTCGACTTCCGCGGGTCCGGCGGAGCGGCGTGGCAGGACCTGACAGGGGCCGCCGCCTGCGCACCGCCCGGTGATCCCACCCGTCGCGTCGCGATCGTCCTCGACGAGCAGGTCATCTCCTCGCCGCAGGTCGACCCCTCGGTGGCCTGCGACGTCGGCATCCCCGGGGGCTCCACGCAGATCACCGGCTCGTTCACGCCGGACGAGGCGAAGGACCTCGCCGCCCTGATCCGTGGCGGCGCCCTGCCGGTTCCGGTCGAGGTGATCGAGCAGCGCACGGTCGGCCCGACGCTGGGCGCTGCCGCGATCGACGCCAGTGCCAAGGCCGCAGCAATCGGCGTCGCCCTGACAGCGTTGTTCATCGTGGTCATGTACCGGCTGCTCGGCGGCCTCGCCGTGGTGGCCCTCGCCTGCTACGCCGTCATCGCCTACGGCGCCCTGGTGGCACTCGGCGCGACGCTGACGCTGCCCGGCCTGGCCGGCTTCGTGCTCGCGATCGGCATGGCGATCGACGCGAACGTGCTCGTCTTCGAACGGGCCCGGGAGGAGTACGCCGCCCAGCGGACCAAGGGGCTGCGGCCCGCGATCACCGCCGGCTTCACCAGGGCCTGGAGCGCGATCATCGACTCCAACGTCACGACGCTGCTCGCCGCCGGTCTGCTGTTCTTCCTGGCGTCCGGGCCGGTCCGGGGTTTCGGCGTCACGCTCGCGATCGGCGTGCTCGCCTCGATGCTGTCGGCGCTGGTCATCACCCGGGTGCTGGCCGACTGGGCGGTGCGCCGGAAGGGCGTCGCGCGGCGGCCGGAGATCACCGGCATCGCGTTGCCCGGCCGGGTGCGCACCTGGCTGGCGGAGCGCGACCCGGACCTGATGCGGCACGGTCGCCGCTGGCTGGCCGGGTCGGC
The DNA here is from genome assembly GCA_963784645.1 of uncultured Actinomycetota bacterium. GTDB lineage: Bacteria > Actinomycetota > Actinomycetes > JACCUZ01 > JACCUZ01 > JBBRVW01. Next base: position 29,676 of record CAWARY010000004.1, read on the forward strand.
CGTCGCCCTCGTCCTCGCCGTGTCCGGAATCGCCTGGCGCGGGCTCGACCTGGGTGTCGAGTTCACGGGTGGCCGGCTGGTCGAGTACTCCCTGTCGTCCCCGCTCTCGGTGGACGACGCGCGCGAGGTCGTGTCGGACGCCGGCTTCCCGCGGGCGGTGGTGCAGGAGAGCGGTGCCGACAACCTCTCGGTCCGCACCGGCGACATGACCAACGACCAGGAGGCGCAGGTGCGCGTGGCGCTCGCCGAAGCCTCCGACGGCGACGTCACCAAGCAGCGGGACGAGCTGATCGGTCCGAGCCTCGGCGACGAGCTGCGGCAGAAGGCACTGATCGCGCTCGGCGTCGCGCTGCTCGTGCAGATGGCCTACCTGGCCATCCGGTTCCGCTGGACGTTCGGTGCGGCCGCCGTGGCTGCCATGACACACGACGCGCTGCTGCTGGTCGGTGTCTTCGCCTGGCTCGGGAAACCGGTCGACGGGGTCTTCCTCGCCGCCCTGCTCACCGTCATCGGGTACTCCGTCAACGACAGTGTGGTCGTGTTCGACCGGGTCCGCGAGCTGTGGGGCTCGCAGCGCCGCCGCGGCTTCGACCGGGTCGTGAACTCGGCGATCCTGCAGACCGTGCCGCGCACCGTCAACACCGGGCTCGGAGCGGTGTTCATCCTCGCGGCGCTGGCCTTCCTGGGCGGTGACTCCCTCACCGACTTCGCGATCGCGCTGCTGATCGGGATCGCCGTGGGTACCTACTCCTCGATGTTCACCGCGGGCCCGCTGGTGCTCGAGCTGGAGAAGCGGAGCCCGTCGCCGCCGCCTCAGGTGCGTACGCCGTCGGCCGCCCGGCAGCGGGAGCGGCGCGACAGCAGCGGGGCAGTTGTCTGACGGATGGTCGTTTGACCAGGTGACGCACGTCCTGTTCGCTGCGCGGTGTGCCCCGCAGCGAGCAGGACGTCGTCCCGCTCCGCGCAGCGGTGAAGGTCTGGACCCTGGTCGCGCTGCAGTCGTTCGGGGGACCGGCCGGCCAGATCGCCGTCATGCAGAAGGTGCTGGTCGACGAGCGCCGGTGGATCGGCCGCGGCCGCTTCCTGCACGCGCTGAACTTCTGCACCATCCTGCCCGGACCGGAGGCCACCCAGCTCGCGGTCTACATCGGCTGGCTGCTCAACGGCGTCCGCGGGGGGCTGCTGGCGGGTTGGCTGTTCGTGCTGCCGGGCGCCCTCGCCATCTACGCGCTGTCTGCTGTGTACGTCGCGTTCGGCGACACCACCGCGGTCACGGCACTGTTCGCCGGCATCGCCCCCGCGGTGCTGGCGATCGTCGCGCAGGCGGTCGTCCGCATCGGTGGCCGCGCGCTGGGGAGCCCCGCGCTGGTGGTCGTCGCCGTGGTGGCGTTCGCGTCCCTCGCGCTGTTCAGGGTCCCGTTCCCGCTGGTGGTGCTGGCTGCGGGGGTGGTGGGTGGGCTCCTGGGGCGGCACCGACCCGGCGCCACGACGTCAAGCGCGAGGGAGGACGACGGTCCCGCGCCGCTCATCGATGACGGGGCCCTGCACGAGGACCGGCACACCCTCGGCCGCACCGGCCGGATCCTCGCGGTCGGGATGGCGGCGTGGTGGCTGCCCGTGCTGCTGGCCGTCGTGCTGACCGGTCGCGGCAGCACGCTCTCGACGGAGGGCCTGTTCTTCTCCGGCACGGCGATGGTGACGTTCGGCGGCGCGTACGCCGTGCTCTCCTACGTCGCCCAGCACGCCGTCCAGACCTACGGCTGGCTGGGCCCGGGTGAGATGGTGCGCGGCCTCGGTCTCGCGGAGACCACGCCGGGCCCGCTCATCATGGTGCTGCAGTTCGTCGGCTTCCTCGGCGCCTACCGCGACCCGGGCTCCCTCGACCCGTGGGTCGCGGCGACCCTCGGTGCCCTGCTCACGACGTGGGTGACGTTCGTACCCGCGATGTTGCTCGTCTTCCTCGGGGCGCCGTACGTCGAGCGGTTGCGCAGCAACCGCTCGGTGGCGGCAGCACTGGCCGGGGTGACGGCCGCCGTCGTCGGGGTGATCGCGAACCTCGCGCTGTTCTTCGCCCTGCACACGCTGTTCGACACGGTCGAGCGGCAGGACGCCGGTCCGCTGCACGTCGACGTCCCGGACCTGTCGACCCTGCGGCCGCTCGGTCTCGTCGTCGCAGTGCTCGCAGCCGCGCTGCTCTTCCGGCTGAGGTGGTCGGTGCTGCGCACCCTCGGCGCCTGTGCCCTCGTCGGCCTCGCCGCCGCCGCTGCCGGGCTGCCGCTGACCTGACCGTCAGGGGCTGGGAACGCTCTCGCCTGCCCGGCTCGAGCCGTCCGGCGGCACGGTGTCGGTGCGCTCACCGAGCAAACGGTCCGAACCGGTTGACGGCGCGCCGGGAGCCGCTCATCATCGTCCCGATCGACCCCTGCCCCATGAACCTCCCCGGACCCGGAGGCAGTCATGATGCGTGATACGGGAAACCCACGGGAAGCCGACCGGACGACGTTCGCACGTCGGCAGGACGTGCTGACCAGTCGGGAGGCGGCGCTCGACCGGCGGATCTCCGACGTCGAGACGCTCCTGGGACGGGCCCTCGAGCGCGACCAGCGAGCGGAACAGCGGGACCGGCGCGCCGAACAGCGCGACCTGGCCGCCGGGGCCCGCACTCCTGGCTGCCCGGAGGAGGCTGCCGCGGCGGCGGCCGACCGTGCGCAGTCAGCCCTGGACCGCTATCAGGCCGGCGTGGACCGCGACCTCAGCGCAGGCGATCGCGTCGACCTGCACGGCTCGTAGGCGGCCGATCCGAGATCCACAGCGGATCTGTGTGAGTTTTTCCTATAGATCCGCTGTGGATCAAGGATCAGTCCCGCCGGGGTGGCCGGCGCGGCGTCTTCCAGTCCGCCAGCCGACCGCCGCGCGTCACCGCGCGCAGCCGCCGCTCGACCTCGGCGCGCACCGACTCCGTCGCCACGAGCAGCAGGTCGTCACCCACCTGGAGCGGGGTGCTCGACGCCGGGACGAACGCCTGCCCGGCGCGGACGACGAGGGTGACCGCGGCTCCCTTCGGCAGGTTCAGCTCGACCACCTCGACGCCGGCCAGCCCGGAGCCTTCGGACACGTGCACCTGCAGCAGGTCCGCGTCGACCCGGGTGAGCGGCGACGACTCGATGTCCAGCTGCTGGGTCTCGCCCTCGGCGACCAGCCCGAGCCGGCGGGCGACCCACGGCAGGGTGGGCGCCTGCACCAGCGTGAAGACCACGACGAGGACGAAGACCAGGTTGAACACCTCCTGGTCGGCCGTCACGGTCGCGAGCACGACCGGCACGGCGCCGCGCAGCCCGGCCCAGGAGAGCAGTGCGCGGTCCTTGCGGGAGGTCGGGAAGTGCCACCAGGGCGGGAAGGAGAGCCGCCCGAGGGGACGCTGGAACGGCAGCAGCGAGATGACCACCGACAGCGGTCGCGCCACCACGAGCAGCACGAGTCCGATGCCCAGAGCCGGCAGGACCGAGGACCCGAGGTCGGCCGGTGTCGCCAGCAGCCCCAGCATCACGAACAGGCCGATCTGGGCCAGCCAGGCGGCGCCCTCGACGAAGCCGCGGGTGGCCGGCCGGTGCGGCAGCCGGACGTTGCCCAGCACCAGTGCGGCGAGGTAGACCGCGAGGAAACCGCTGCCGTGGGCGACCGACGCTGCCCCGTAGGCCGTGACGCAGAGCGCCAGCACAGCGAGCGGATAGAGGCCGGACGAGGGGAGGGCGATCCGCCGGACCCCCCAGGCACCGGCGAAGCCGACGGCGATGCCCACGACCGCGCCCAGCGCGAGCTCGTAGGCGATGAGGAGGAGCAGCCCCCACCAGGTCGGGGCGCCGGACCCGGCGAGCGCGACGACGAGGATGACGACCGGGGCGTCGTTGAACCCCGACTCGGCCTCGAGCAGCCCGCCGAGACGCGGTGGCAGCGGCACCTTGCGCAGGACCGAGAACACGGCCGCGGAGTCGGTCGGCGCCACCACGGCACCGATGAGCAGCGCGTCGCGCCAGCTGACGTCCAGCAGCAGGTGCGCGGCCCCGCCGACGACGGCCACCGAGACCGCCGTGCCCACCGTCGACAGCGCGGCTGCCGCCGGCACGGTCGCCCGGATGCCCGACCAGGAGGTCGTGAGACCGCCTTCGGCGAGGATCACGACGAGCGCGGCGAAGCCCAGCGCGCGCGCGAGGGCAGCGTCGTCGAAGTCGAGCCCGAGCGCGTTCTCGCCGAGGACCAGGCCGAGGCCCAGGTACAGCAGCAGGCTCGGGAGCCCGCTGCGCACGGCCAGCCGTGCCGCGGCGATGGACACCAGGAGGACGACCGCCCCGACCAGCAGGTACACGTCCAGCTCGTGGGTGCTCACGCGGGCGGGCCCGGCCGGTGCACGCGCGAGGGGGTCACGGCCACCGTGACCCGACGGTCGTGTGGTTCCGCGGGTACGACGGGCAGCAGCTCGCCGTCGTAGAGGAGCGCGACGACCGGGCGACCGGGCACCACCCGCGCCAGCGCCCGGTCGTACGAGCCGCCGCCGCGGCCCAGCCGGGTGCCGTCCAGTCCCACGGCCAGGGCGGGCACCACCACGGCGTCGGCGTCGGCGACCGCGGCCAGGCCCAGGAACGGGCCCCCCGGTGCCGGGATCCCCCGTGCGGCGGGCGACAGATGTTCCCGCCCTGCGTAGATTGCCCAGTCGAGGTCGAGATCGTGCCGGACGACCGGCAGCAGAACGGTGACGTCCCTCGACCGGAGCACGTCCAGGAGCTCGGCGGTGCCCGGTTCGGTGCCGATGGAGACGTAGAGAGCGACAGTCCGTGCGGCCGAGAGCTCGGGAAGGGAGAGCACAGCGGCGGTGATCGAGGTGGAGGCAGCAGCGCGCTCCGGGCCCGAGGCGGCCCGGCGCGCGGCGATGACGCCCGCCCTGAGCCCGGCCTTGCCCTGCGCCACGTCGCCCTCCGTCACGGCCGCCACCCTGCGATCGTCCCAGGACCCGCCTCCTGCGGTCAGGTCCGACCGCCGGGCGGGACGGCACGGCCGCGGCCAGGGGGAGGGCCGATGACCCTTCGCCGCCGGCTCTGGATCGTGCTGGTCGCCCTCTTCCTCGTACCGCTCGCCGTGGGGGCGCTCGTCCTGACGCTCGTCGTTCCCTCGGCGCGCTCCGACCGCTCCGTGAGCGACGCCTCCACGGCGTCCGCCGCGGTGCGGGCCGAGCTGGGCAACGAGTGCGCCGAGGTCAACCTCGCCGCCCAGGTCGTGGCACTCACCGCGGTCGCCGGCACCCCGGACGTCGCGGTGGACTGCGGTGCTCGAGAGCGGCAACGTCGACTATGCCGCCGTCCTCGACGGGGAGGGCGCCGTGCAGGCGTCCCGCGGCCGGCTCCCTGGTGGGGCGGCACCGGGCGACCTCCCGAGCTGCACCGACCCCGCGACGTCCGGCATGAGCAGGGCCCCGGTGGTTGCCCAGCGCTACGCGCCGACCAAGGGTTCCGACGCAGTGCCGACCGGGGTCGTCGCCAAGCGGCTGGCCGGTGGGCTCATCGACGACGTCCGGCTTCGGTCCGCGACACCGGGTGAGGTCGTCCTCCTCGCGGGGGACGACGTGGTCCTGTCCACCCTGGGCCGCGACGCCACCGCGTCCCTCGTGCGGGCCACCCGCGACCGGACGGGGGTCGTCGCGGTCGACGGGTGGTCGGCACGGGTCACGCCGCCCGGGCAGGGTGTCCCGTGGACGTCGGTCGTGGCCGTGCGCGACGACGGCGGTCGCAACAACGGGCTCTTCGTGCTGATCCTCCTGGCCGGCGGGGTGTGCGCCGGCGCGCTGGTCACCGTCGTCGCTCGCAACCTGAGCCGGCCGTACGCCGAGATCACCGCAGCCGCGGAACGCGTCGCCGGCGGCGACCTCGACACCAGCATCACGGCGTCCACCGATGGCGAGGCGGGTCGGCTGGGCAGCGCTTTCAACACCATGACCGACGAGCTGCGGCGCAGCGTCGTCGAGGTGGAGCGCAGCCGCGACGACCTGCGCGACTCGCTCGAGCGCATCGGCGACACCCTCACCAGCACCCACGACCTCGACGGGCTGCTGCAGGTCGTCCTCGACACCGCCGTGGTCACGCTGCAGGCGCGGGCCGGTGCCGTCCTGCACCTGCAGGCCGACCGGTTGCAGCTCGTGGCCGAGCACCTGCTGTACGAGAACGGCCTCCCCGCACCCGCTGCCGTCACGCCCGGCACCGGCGTCCTGGGTCGCGTGCTGTCGTCCGGCGAGAGCGCCCGCGGGCCACTGGGTTCACCCGGGCTGGTGGCCGCCGAGACCGAGCCCGCCGAGGGGGACGTCCTCGCGGTGCCGCTGCGCAGCCTCGGCAACGTCGTCGGCGTGGTGGCGCTCTACGACCGGGTGGACGGCCGCACCTTCGACGCGGCCGACGAGGACGCGCTGCGCACCCTCGCCAACCAGGCGAGCATCGCCGTCGACAACATCCACCTCCACCACGAGGCCCAGCGGCTGTCCACCACCGACGCTCTCACCGGGCTGTGGAACTTCCGCTACCTGTCGATGAGCCTGGCCCGCGAGATCGAGCGCTCCACCCGGTTCGACCGACCCCTCGCGGTGCTGATGCTCGACCTCGACCACTTCAAGGCCGTCAACGACACCTACGGCCACGCCCGTGGTGACACCGTCCTGCGCGAGCTCGCGCAGCGGGTTCAGGAGTTGATCCGTGAGGTCGACACGTTCGCCCGCTACGGCGGCGAGGAGTTCGTGGTGGTCCTCCCGGAGACCACGGTCGAGGGCGCGGCCCAGCTCGCCGAGCGGATCTGCGCCGGCGTACGCCGGGAGCCGTTCCGGCACGACGGGGAGGACCCGCTGAACATCTCGGTGTCCATCGGCGGCGCGGCCTTCCCGATCCACGGCCAGACACCGGCGACGCTGATGCGGGCCGCCGACCAGGCGCTCTACGCCGCCAAGGGCCATGGCCGCGACCGGTGGCACGTGCCCGGCGCCGAGTCCGTCCCGGCGGCCGGAGCGCAGGAGTCCCACTAGGGTCGTCGTCATGGCGAGCGACCGACCGAGCGCGACGACGGAGCCTGCCGTCACCAAGGCCGTCGTCACCGTTGCCGGCCTCGGGACGAGGTTCCTGCCGGCGACCAAGGCCACCCCGAAGGAGATGCTCCCGGTCGTCGACAAGCCGGCCATCCAGTACGTCGTGGAGGAGGCCGTCGCCGCCGGCCTCGTCGACGTCCTGCTCGTCACCGGCCGCAACAAGAACGCGATCGAGAACCACTTCGACCGCAACTGGGAGCTCGAGGCCGCCCTGGAGGCGAAGGGCGACCTCGACCGCCTCCAGCGCGTGCGCGACTCCGCGGTCATCGCCGACATGCACTACACGCGGCAGGGCGACCCGCGCGGTCTGGGCCATGCCGTCCTCTGCGCCGCCCGGCACGTGGGGGACCAGCCGTTCGCCGTCCTGCTCGGCGACGACCTGATCGACGTCCGCGACCACCTGCTCTCCACGATGCTCGAGGTGCGCGCCCGCCACGGCGGGAGCGTGGTCGCCCTGATGCGCGTCCCGAAGGACCAGGCGAACCTCTACGGCTGCGCCGCCGTCTCCGAGTCGGGAGACCCTGACGCCGTGACCATCACCGACCTTGTCGAGAAGCCCGCGGTGGAGGACGCTCCGAGCGACCTCGCGGTCATCGGGCGCTACGTCCTCGACCCCGGCGTCTTCGAGGTGCTCCGCGCGACCGACCCCGGCCGCGGTGGCGAGATCCAGCTCACCGACGCGCTGCGCCGGATGGCGGTCAAGGGCGAGCACGGGCCCGTCCACGGCGTCATCTTCGAGGGCCGCCGCTACGACACCGGCGACCGGCTCGAGTACCTCAAGACGGTGGTGCGCCTCGCCAGCGAGCGCGACGACCTCGGGCCGGACTTCACCGCGTTCCTGCGCGAGTTCGTCGCCAACGAGCTGCCGCGATGAGCGAGCTGGAAGCGTCCGACCAGCTGAAGTCGGTCGAGCAGCACCTGGCCGACGTCCTCGCCTCGATCGAGCCGATCGCCCCGCTCGACCTCCAGCTGCTCGACGCGCACGGCTGCATCCTGGCCGAGAGCGTCACCGCCGAGGTCGACCTGCCGCCGTTCGACAACGCCTCGCACGACGGGTACGCCGTCCGGGTCGCCGACATCGCCTCGGCCAGCACGTCCGCACCGGTCCGGCTCCCGGTGGTCGGCGACGTCGCCGCCGGTTCCCGGTCCAGCTACTCCGTGCAGCCGGGCCTCTCGGTGCGCATCATGACGGGTGCGCCGGTGCCGACCGGCGCCGACGCGGTCGTACCGCTCGAGTGGACCGACCGGGGCCTGGCCGCTGTCGAGATCCGGCAGCCGGCCGACCTCGGGGCACACATCCGTCGCCGCGGCGAGGACGTCCGCACCGGCGAGCTGGTGCTCGAGGCCGGCACCCGCCTCGGCCCCGGCCAGCTCGGCCTGCTCGCCGCCGTCGGGCGCGACCGGGTCGTGGTGCGGCCGAGGCCACGGGTCGTGATCGTCTCGACCGGCAGCGAGCTCGTCGAGCCCGGCACCAGGGCCACCGCGGGCCAGATCCACGAGTCGAACTCCTACATGCTCACGACCGCCGCCCGCGAGGCAGGTGCCACCGCGTTCCGGGTCGGCATCGTCCCCGACGACGCACGGACCCTGATGAGCGCGCTCGAGGACCAGCTGATCCGGGCCGACCTCGTCCTCACCAGCGGCGGCGTGAGCGTCGGCGCCTACGACGTGGTCAAGGAGGTCCTGTCGCGGCTCGGCACGGTCTCCTTCGACCGGGTCGCGATGCAGCCCGGGAAGCCGCAGGGCTTCGGCACCATCGGGCCCGACTCCACGCCGATCATCACGCTGCCCGGCAACCCGGTGTCGTCTTACGTGTCGTTCGAGGTGTTCGTGCGTCCGGTCATCCGGCGGATGCTCGGGGTCGAGCCGCTGCACCGCCCGATGGTCCGCGCCGTCTGCCTCGAGGGCTTCGGGTCGCCGGCCGGCCGACGGCAGTACATGCGCGGCTGGCTCGACGTGACCGACGGCAAGTACGTCGTGAAGCCGGTGGGCGGCGCGGGGTCGCACCTGGTCGGCGCGCTGGCCCACTCGAACGCACTGATCGTCGTGCCGGCTGACGTCACCGAGGTGCCCGAGGGCGGCGCCGTCGAGGTGATGGTCCTCGAGCGCCGGTCGTCATGACCGCCGCGCGGAAGGCACCCAGGTGACCGGGGACGGCCGCCTGACCCACGTCGACGAGCACGGCGCGGCGCGGATGGTCGACGTGTCCGGCAAGGACGTCACGGTGCGCACGGCAACTGCGTCCGGCCGTGTCCTCGTCTCGGCCGAGGTGGTGTCGCTGCTGCGCGGCGACGGCGTCCCCAAGGGTGACGCGATCGCCGTCGCGCGGATCGCCGGCATCCAGGCGGCGAAGCGGACCCCCGACCTGGTGCCGCTGTGCCACCCGATCGGGATCCACGGCGTCGAGGTCGACCTGCAGGTCGACGACGACTGCGTCCGCGTCCTCGCCACCGTGCGCACTGCCGACCGCACCGGTGTCGAGATGGAGGCACTCACCTGCGTCGCTGTCGCCGGTCTCGCCCTGGTGGACATGGTCAAGGCCGTCGACAGGAGCGCGACCATCACCGACGTGCGGGTCGAGTCCAAGACCGGCGGCCGGTCCGGAACCTGGACCCGGTCCGTCGGCGGAGGTACGGCGTGAAGGCCCTGGTGGTGTCGGTCTCCAACCGGGCGAGCGCCGGTGTCTACGAGGACCGCACCGGTCCGTTGCTCGTCGAGGGCCTCGCCGCGCTCGGCTTCGAGGTCGACGGTCCGCGGGTGGTGCCGGACGGTGACCCGGTGGCCGAGGTCCTGCGCGAGGCGGTCGCCGCGTCGTACGACGTCGTGGTCACCTCCGGCGGGACCGGGATCACGCCCACCGACCGCACCCCGGAGATGACGCGGTCGGTGCTCGACACCGACCTTCCCGGGATCGCCGAGGCGCTGCGCGCCCACGGCATGGGAAAGGGGGTCCCGACAGCGGCGCTGTCGCGCGGGCTCGCCGGTCTCGCCGGCACGACGCTGGTCGTCAACCTGCCGGGCTCGCCGGGTGGGGTCCGCGACGGGCTGGAGGTGCTCGCGCCGCTGCTGGTGCACGCGGTCGAGCAGGTGCACGGGAGCGACCACTGAGCCGCGGCTGGCCGGCGACGCTCCGGTCGGGGCCGGTCGGACTGCGCCCGATCGCCCGGCAGGACCGCGCCACCTGGCTCGAGGTGCGCTCGCGCAACGCCGCCTGGCTCGCGCCGTGGGAGGCGACCCCGCCGGGCGAGGGTGGCCGCGTGCTGACCTTCGCCCAGATGGTGCGGTCACTGCGCCGGCAGGCTCGCCAGGGCCAGATGCTGCCGTTCGTCGTCACCTACGACGACCGGCTGGTCGGCCAGGTGACCGTCGGCGGCATCACCTTCGGGTCGCTGGCCTCCGCGCACATCGGCTACTGGGTCGACCAGCAGGTTGCCGGGCGCGGCGTCATGCCCACCGCGGTCGCCCTGGCGGCCGACCACTGCTTCGGCACCGTCGGGCTGCACCGGCTCGAGGTCAACATCCGGCCGGAGAACGCCGCCTCGCTGCGCGTCGTGCAGAAGCTCGGGTTCCGCGAGGAGGGCACCCGGGTCGGGTTCCTGCACATCGCCGGCGGCTGGCGTGACCACCGCTCCTTCGCCCTCACCGCCGAGGAGCTGCCCGAGGGTGGCTTGCTCGGACGATGGTTGGCCGTCCAGCAGCAGAACGGCTGACCGGCCGCGGAGCGGCGGCGGTGACGCGGCTGTAGTCGCGGACCTGCAGGTGAGATCACGAGCGGCCTGGACGGCAGAGTCGGCCGCCCCGCCGTCCGTACCTGCCGGAACGTCCACCATCCGAGCGTCCGCCCGACGCATGGCGAGACGGAGCCAAGTGGCCCGGCTGAGCACCCGGATTCCAGTGGTCCAGCCGGGCCACTTCGATCGTTGGGGACGTGGCCCGGCCCCACGCGGGAGGTCGCGCCACCACGCCGGTCCGCTTCCTCCTCACTCAGCGGGAGAGGGACCGACGGCGGGTCGTGACAACGGCCGAGCGTCCGCGTCCTGGCTGCCCTGACCCGCACCACGACGGTGGGGGATGGCCGTCGTCGACGGGCTAGTTCTGTCCGGCCTGTCCGCCACACTCGTCACACCAGTCCCAGGACTGATCGTGCGACACACCGGTTCAGGTCCCCGGTGCGGCGCGCGCGCCGTCCTACCGTGGCGCCCGTGGGGAGCGGGATCATCTACGCGGTCATCGTCGTGATGTGGGCTGCGTACTTCATCCCCCGCTGGCTCAAGCGGCACGAGGAGCTCTCGGAGTCGCGCTCGGTGGAGAAGTTCGACCACGCGATGCGCATCCTCTCGCGCAAGGACGCCACCCCCGACCGGCGCGAGGTCGTGATGCCGCGCCGCCCGGACGCACCGCGGCGCACGCTGCCGGCGCGCACCCCGCTGCCCGCCCAGCGGACCGTCGCGTCGCGCGGTGGTGCGCGTCGTCCTACCAGCGCCCCGGTCCGCCGTCGCCGGATCCTCGCCGGCCTCCTGCTCGCGACCCTCGTCGTGGGCCTGGTCACCCCGTTCACGCCGGTGCCGTGGTGGCTCCCGGTGGCGCTCCTGGTCGGCACGCTGGCCGACGTCGCCCACCTGCGCGCCCAGGTCCGCAGCACCCGCGAGGTCACCCGGTCGCGCGAGGCGGTCCGCAAGCGTGTGACGTCCCGCCTCGGCCGTTTCGACTCGCTCGACCGCCTCATGGCCGTACGCCGTGAGCTGGCCGAGGAGCGCGCCGCCGAGAACGCCCGCTGGTCCGCTGCCGAGGAGGCCGAGCGCCGGGTGCGCGAGGAGGAAGAGCTGCGGGCCGCCGAGGAGGCGGACCGCTGGGACCCGGTCCCGGTGCCGCTGCCGACCTACGTGAGCAAGCCTCAAGCCCCGCGTCGAGCCCCGCCGATCGACCTGACCCACCCAGGTGCGTGGAGCGAGGCGCACCTCGACGGCGCGACGGTGGTCGACCAGTCCTCGGCCGCGTCGCAGGCCGTCACGGGACGGTCCGACATGGCCGCCCTGGTCGACGACGCCGAGGGCGCGGAGGACGAGCTCGGGGCGATCATCGAGCGCCGTGCGGTGAACGACTGAGCGCTGCTCCCTGGTAACCTCGACGTCTCCACCAGGGGGCTGTAGCGCAGCTGGTAGCGCACCTCGTTCGCAACGAGGGGGTCAGGGGTTCGAGTCCCCTCAGCTCCACCACGATGGTCGGTGCTCCCGCTCGCCGGGGTGCCGGAGCGCCCTTCCGGTCTCCGCTTTTCGTTTCGGCTCCGGGAGATCGAGCACCATCAACCGGTGGCGGCCTGGCCGGCCGTCTTGTCTCACCACCGCCCCAGTCGTGAGGAGCAGCACCGATGTGTCGACGCGTCACGTGCCGAAACTGCAGCAAGCCCACCTACGCCGGTTGCGGCCAGCACGTCGACCAGGTCCTGCGCGGGGTCCCGGCCGGCCAGCGGTGCCGCTGCCCGCGCGACCTGGCCCGCCCGCGGGGACTCATGGATCGGCTGCTCGGTCGCTGACCCGGGGGTGACAGGGATGCCCTCGCTTCGGCACCGCCTACCCCCGGGGGTATGCTGGGAGAAGCCGAGGAGGATCCGTGGACAGCACGTCGTGGGACGAGCGCTACGCCGGTACCGACCTGGTCTGGTCGGCCACCCCCAACCAGTGGGTCGAGCATGTCGCTCGTGGGCTCGCCCCCGGTCGGGCCCTCGACCTGGCCGGCGGCGAGGGGCGCAACGCGCTGTGGCTTGCTGATCGCGGCTGGCAGGCCACCGTGGTCGACTTCTCGCGGGTGGCCCTGGACCGGGCCCGCGCGTTGGCGGTGCAGCGCCTCGGCGCCGACGACCGGCGGCTGCTGACCGTGCACGCGGATCTGCTGACCTATCGCCCCGAACCCGAGGCGTACGACCTCGTGCTCGTCGTCTACCTCCACCTGGTCGCTGAAGCCCGCCGAGCTGTGCTGCGGAGGGCAGCGGCAGCCGTGGCAGCGGGTGGTCGCCTCCTCGTCGTGGCGCACGACTCGACGAACCTCACCGCGGGGGTCGGCGGCCCGCAGGACCCGCACGTCCTCTACACGAGCAAGAACGTCGAGGCAGACCTCGCCGGCAGCGGTCTGGCGATCGAGCGAGCCGAGACGGTCCTGCGCGCCGTCGATACCGAGAACGGTCCGCGGGATGCCGTCGACGCACTGGTCGTGGCGGCACGGACGGACGCAGGCACGCCGACCAGGAAGGCCCCGTCACGACCTGGGGCAGGCAGGTCCAGCACGAGCTCCGGCCCCTCACCCGGAGCGCCGCACGATGCGGCTCGGTCTCGCAGTTCGGCGCCACCGGCACAGCACCGGGGTCCTGATGGCCGTCGGGACTGGCCGCCGAGTGCCTCCACTCACGCCTCGAAGATGGCGGTATCGGTTGCAGACGGCCGGGTATCAGGGCCGCACAGGGCGCTGGACCGCACGGCGTTCGGGACCACATCCTCGGCGGAGGAGTAACCATGTTCTACGACCAGTTGTCCGACGTGATCAGACTGCTGATCGTGACGCCGTTGGCCTATGCGTGGCTGGTTGCCGTCCTTCGGGTCAGCGGCAAGCGGACCCTCGCCCAGTTGAACGCCTTCGACTTCGTCGTCACGGTGGCACTCGGTTCGACGCTCGCCACCGTCGCGTTGAACCGCTCGGTGTCGTGGGCGGAAGGAGCCGTGGCCCTGGGCCTGCTGGCCGCTCTGCAGTTCGTGGTCGCCTGGTCCAGCGTGCGAGTGGGATGGTTCCGGCGCGCCGTCACCTCCCAGCCCACGCTGCTGCTCCAGGACGGGGAGCTGCTGCACTCCGTCCTGGCCCGGGAGCGCATCTCGGTGCCGAGTCTGCAGCAGGCTGTGCGCGGCGCCGGTCTTGGCGGTCTGGAGCTCGTGGCTGCCGTGGTGCTGGAGCCCGACGGCACGCTGAGCGTGGTTCCGGCCAGCCAACTCGGGAGCGGATCGGCCCTGACCGGAGGTCACGCCTGATGGTGGCGGCCTTGGTCATCCTGGTCGTCTCTGCCGCCCTGATCGCAGGCGCTGCCCTCGGCATCTACGGGAACCTGCCCGAGGAGGTCGAGGGGTTCATCGTCGCACTGGCCGGCGGGGCACTCATGGTCTCCGCAGTGCTGGAACTGATCGAGCCGTCCTCTCGACAGGTGTCCATCTGGCTGGCGTGCTGCCTGGTGCTCGCCGGTGCCTGTGCCTTCGCGGTTCTGGACGAGCTGATCAAGAACCGCTGGGGCAGCGACAGCGGTGGGGGCCTGCTGGCGGCAATCACCCTGGACGGCATACCGGAGAACCTGGCGCTCGGGGTCGCCCTGATCGGGACCGGCCCGCTGGGAGCGGCCGCCCTGTCCGGGTCGATCCTGCTGTCCAACCTGCCCGAGGCGGCAGGCGGTGCGCGGGGGATGGCGCGGCATCGCTCGAACCGCTCCGTCCTCCTGCTGTGGACGGCCACGGCCGGCCTGCTGTCGGCGGCGGCGCTCGCCGGCAATCTCCTGCTGACGAACGCACCGCAGTCAGCGCTGGCCCTGATCCGTTGTTTCGCGGGCGGTGCCGTCGTCGGCTCCCTGGCGATCGAGGTGTTCCCCAAGGCGTTCAAGGAGGCCGGCTTCGCCACGGGTCTCGCGGTCTCGCTCGGACTCGTACTGGCCCTGTACCTCTCCCACCTGGGTTGACGACGGTGCTGATGTCGTGAACCGGTGAGCCGCGCACTGTAAGAGCGGCCGGGGACGGACGGTTCCTCCTTCGCCGGAACCCGCCTCTGATCGGGAACGGCTCGGATCGACGGGCTCAGGCGTCGGGGGGCGCGGATCCCGTCGAGGACGAAGGTCAGCAGCCGCTGGTTCTGCTCGAGGGTGCCGCTGCGCGCCATGCACATGCCGCCGACCAGCTGCATGAGGTCGGCCTCGTCGATGTCGGCCCGGGCCGAGCCGTCGGCCTGGGCCCGCTGCAGCACGATGCCGGCCGCCCCGGCGATCTTCTCGCGGGACTGCGAGGCGAGGTCGGGGTTCTTCTCGAACGCCTCGTGCAGCTCGGTGAGGAAGGTCCGTTTCGCCTGGGCGTAGCGGACGAACGCCTCCAGCCAGCCGACCAGCGCCGGCCACGGCTCGGACCCGGCGGCGAGCTCTCGTGCCTGGCCGACCAGCTCGTCGACGTCCTCGCGGTAGACCGCCTCGACCAGGTCGATGCGCTTGGGGAAGTGCCGGTAGAGCGTCCCCACCCCGACGTCGGCGCGCTGCGCGACCTCCTCGACGGTGGTGGCGCTGCCCCGCTCGGCGAAGACGGCACGGGCGGCCACGACGAGTCGCTCGCGGTTGCGTGCCGCGTCGGCCCGCATCGGCCGCGCAGGGGGCGCCGCAGCCGACGGATCGGTCTGCTGCTGCGTGCTCACGTCCGCCATCTGCCCTCCTCGCGCCGTCGACACTTCTCACTTGCGAAACGGAGGGACCCTCCGTATAGTTTCCGGAGGTTGCTTCCGTTTCTCTCCACACCGTACCCCGAGACGAGCCTCATGACCTCCTCCACCGCTCGCGCCCCCCAGGCGCTGCGCACCCTCGATAGCCCCGCGCCGCGCACCGCGCGCCGGCTCGGCCGCCCCAGCCACTCCTCCCTCGTGCTGGCGGTGATCCTCACCAGCCAGCTGATGGTCGTCCTCGACGCCACGATCGTGAACGTCGCCCTGCCGCAGATCCAGCAGGCGCTCGGCTTCTCCGGCGCCGGCCTCTCCTGGGTCCTCAACGCCTACACGCTGACCTTCGGCGGCTTGCTGCTGCTGGGCGCCCGCGCCGGCGACCTGCTCGGCCGCCGCCGTACCTTCCTGGCCGGCATCGCGGTGTTCATCCTCGCGTCGCTGCTCGGCGGCTTCGCGCCCAGCGGCGGCCTGCTGCTGGCGGCACGCGCCCTCCAGGGCGTCGGCGCCGCCCTCGCCGCCCCGTCGTCGCTCGCCCTGCTGACCACGATGTTCAGCGAGCCGCGCGACCGGGTCCGCGCGCTGGGCCTGTTCACCGCGGTGTCCGTCGGCGGTGGCGCGCTCGGCCTGATCATGGGCGGCATGCTCACCCAGTGGGCCTCCTGGCGCTGGGTCATGTTCGTCAACGTCCCGATCGGTCTGGCCGTCATCGTCGCCGCGCTCGCGGTACTGCCCGAGACGTCGCGCACCCGCGGGACGTTCGACCTGCCGGGTGCGGCACTGTCCACCCTCGGCATGGGCGGGCTCGTCTACGGCTTCGTCCGCGCAGCCTCCGACGGGTGGAGCGACCGGATCACCCTGGTGTCGTTCGTCGGCGGTGCCGTCCTGCTCGCGGCCTTCGTCCTCGTCGAGCTGCGGGCCGAGCAGCCGATCACTCCGCTGCGCTTGTTCAACGACCGCAGCCGCACGATCGCCAACATCGCGCGCGGCCTGTTGTTCGCCGGGATGTTCGGGCTGTTCTTCTTCCTGACGCAGTTCCTCCAGGACGTGCTCGGCTACGGCGCCCTCAAGACCGGCTTCGCCTTCCTGCCGCTTCCGGTCACGGTCTTCCTCGTCTCGCAGCTCACCAGCCGGGTGCTGCTCGAGCGGGTCGACGGCAAGGCGCTCATGCTGGTGGGCGTCACCCTGGGCGGCACCGGGTTCGCGCTGGCCAGCCGGCTCGACCCCGCCTCGTCCTACCCGCAGGTGCTCGCCAGCCTGTTGCTGTTCGCGATCGGCAACGGGCTGTCGTTCGTCCCGCTCACGCAGGCCGCCCTCGACGGCGTGCCCCCGCAGGACGCCGGTGCGGCGTCGGGTCTGGTCAACGTGACGCAGCAGCTCGGCGGGACGCTCGGCGTCGCCGTCCTCGTGACCGTCTTCGGCCACTACGCGCGGCACGCCGACCCGCAGGCCACCGGCTCGGTGCAGGAGCATGCGCAGCTGGTGTTCACCGCCGGTGCGTCGCACGCGTTCCTCGCGGCATCGCTGTTCCTGGTGGCCGCGCTGCTGCTCGTCGCGGTGGGCGTCCGCTCGCCGCGGTCGATCCGGGCCATGGCTCCGGCGCTCGCGGCGGACTAGCGCTACCCCCCGGTCGACTCCCGCACCACCAGGTCGTACGGCGCCTCCAGCTCCCGCGCGGGGCGGGGGGCGCCGTCCGACGTGTCCAGCCGGTCGGCCAGCAGCTGGACGGCGAGCTGCGCGATCCGCGCCTTGTCCGGCCTGATCGTCGTGAGGGTCGGGGTCGCGTAGCGGCCGTCCTCGATGTCGTCGACGCCGACGACCGCGACGTCCGTGGGCACCCGGACGCCCAGCTCGTGCAGCCGGCGAAGTGCCCCGAGGGCGAGCAGGTCGTTGAAGCAGAACAGGGCGTCGGGCGGTGCCGGCAGGGCGAGCAGGCGATCGACGGCGGCCGCTCCCTCGGCGCGGGTGAAGCTGGTGGTCGGCACGACGAGGGCGGGGTCGGGCGGCAGGCCGCCCGCGGCCAGCGCCTCGAGGTAGCCCTGCTCCCGCAGCCGCGCGGTCTGCGCGGTCGGCTGCGACTGGCGCCCCACTGCGGCGACCCGGCGGCGCCCGAGGTCGACCAGGTGGCGCACGGCCGTGCTCGCCGCAGCCACGTTGTCGATGGAGACATGGTCGTCAGGGCCGTCGTAGACCCGCTCGCCGAGCAGCACCATCGGCGTGGTGTCACGCCGGGCCGACAGCTCGTCGGCCCCGGTGGCGATCGGACTCAGGATCAGTCCGTCGATGAGCTGGGTCCCGTAGCTGTCCATCACGAGCTGCTCGCGCTCGTGCTCCCCGTCGGTCTGGTCGATCAGGACGGTCCAGCCGCGCTGCCGCGCCTGCTCGACGACGTGCCGGGCGAGCTCGGCGAAGTACGGCACCTCGAGCTCGGGCAGGGCCAGCGCGACGATCCCGGACCGGCCCCGTCGGAGGTTGCGGGCCGCCAGGTTCGGCCGGTAGTCCAGCTCGGCCAGCGCGGCGTCGACCCGGGCCTTCGTGTCGGCCGACACGTGCACGTAGCCGTTGACCACGTTGGACACCGTCTTGACCGAGACGCCGGCCCGGTCGGCCACGTCGGAGAGCCGGGTCGGCCGGTGGACCGCGGCCCTGCCGGCGGCGTCGGGGGAGGTCATCGTCGCCACGGTATCGGGGCGCCTCGGTGACCGGCCGTGACCATTTTGTGATCCTCCGTGGGTTTACCTGCCGGTAACCGGCACATCCTGCGAATTACCTGTCGTTCACCTCTTTACAACGTTGTACACCCCGGGTAGACCAGTGCACCAGACCGGACGAACCATCCCGAACGAGTCACCCGAACCATCCGAACGAGGACGGAACCGGAGGTCCCCGTGCCGAGCAGCGACCGGGTCGCCAGGCTCACGCTCGACCCTGCCTTCGTCGTGGGCGACGTCGACCGCAGGCTGTTCGGCTCCTTCGTCGAGCACATGGGCCGCTGCGTCTACACCGGCATCTACGAGCCGGACCACGCCACCGCGGACCACGACGGCTTCCGCCGCGACGTCCTGGACCTGACCCGGGAGCTGGGCGTCTCGGTGGTCCGCTACCCCGGCGGCAACTTCGTCTCCAGCTACCGCTGGGAGGACGGTGTCGGCCCACGCGAGCAGCGGCCGACCCGGCTCGACCTCGCCTGGCGTGCCATCGAGCCCAACGACGTCGGGGTCAACGAGATCATGACCTGGGCGCGCGAGGCCGGCGTCGAGCCGATGATGGCCGTCAACCTCGGCACCCGCGGGGTTCAGGAGGCGGTCGACCTCCTCGAGTACTGCAACCATCCCGGCGGCACCTACTTCTCCGACCTGCGCCGGTCGCACGGCGTCGAGAAGCCGCACGCGGTCTCGCTCTGGTGCCTCGGCAACGAGCTCGACGGCCCGTGGCAGATGGGCCAGAAGACGGCGCACGAGTACGGCCGGCTGGCGGCCGAGACGGCCAAGGCGATGCGCATGGTCGATGACCGCATCGAGCTCGTTGCTGTCGGCAGCTCGAACTCGCAGATGCCGACCTTCGGCGCCTGGGAGGCGGAGGTGCTCGAGCAGACCTACGACCAGGTCGACTACATCTCGCTGCACGACTACTACGAGGAGCACGACGGCGACCTGGCCAGCTTCCTCGCGTCATCGACAGACATGGACGCGTTCATCGACGCGGTGGTGGCCACTGCCGACCACGTCGGCGCGAGGCTGCGCAGCCGCAAGAAGCTCCGGCTCTCGTTCGACGAGTGGAACGTCTGGTACCAGGCGCGGTTCCCCGGGCAGCGGCAGCTCGACTGGACGTTCGCGCCGGAGCTGATCGAGGACGAGTTCAACGCGGTCGACGCAGTGGTCGTCGGCAGCTTCCTCATCACGCTGCTCCGGCACGCCGACCGGGTCGGCGTCGCCTGCCAGGCCCAGCTCGTGAACATCATCGCGCCGATCCGCACCGAGGCCGGCGGACCGGCCTGGCGGCAGAGCATCTTCCATCCCTTCGCCCTGACGTCGCGGCTGGCCCGCGGCCAGGTCCTCCGCGTCGAGCCGCGCTGCCCGCGGGTCGCGACCGACCGCTACGGCGAGGTTCCCGCGCTCGACGTGACCGCGACCCTCGACCCCGAGACCGGGGCGACCGTGCTGCTGGCCGTCAACCGCGACCCGGAGCAGGCCCTCCTGCTGGAGGCCGACCTGCGGCCGCTGGCCGCCGAGCACGGGGACCTCGAGGTCGAGGAGCACCACGTCCTCGGTGGCGAGGACCTCCGAGCGACCAACACGAAGGCGCACCCGGACCGGGTCGTGCCACGCGCCGGCTCAGGCGCCGTCGTCCGCGACCGCTGCCTCACCGCGACGCTCCCGCCGGCGTCCTGGACCGCACTCACCCTTCGACCCACGACAGCACGGGGGACCCGATGACCCGCCACCACGACCGCCGCCTCGCGGCCGTCCTCGCCGCGCTCGCCCTCGCCGTCACGGCGCTGGTGACCGCACCCGTCGGCGCCTCGCGCGCAGCCGACGCCCCGACGTACACCAACCCGGTCAGCAAGGACTTCGCCGACACGTTCGCCGACCCGTCGCTGATCCGCGGCAAGGACGGCTGGTGGTACGCCTACGGCACCTCCGACCCGCTGCGCGAGGGCGAGAGGACCCCGCACCGCATCCCGATGGCCCGCTCGCACGACCTCGTGCACTGGGCCTACATCGGTGACGCGTTCACCGACGCGACCCTGCCCGGCTGGGCCGAGGCCGACACCGGTCTCTGGGCGCCCGACATCCGCTACGTCGACGGCGAGTACCGCATGTACTACGTGGTCACCCAGACGACGGTCACCCCCGACCGCGACGACAACGCGATCGGGATGGCCACGGCGCCCACCCCGCACGGTCCGTGGACCGACAGCGGCGCACCTGTGGTCGCCCCGCGCCCCGGCAACGGCGGCTACCTGTGGACCTTCGACCCGTCGGTGCTGTCCGACCGCGACGGGTCCCAGTGGGTCTTCTACGGCTCCTACAACGGCGGCATGTTCGTGCAGCCGCTGAACGACGCCGGCACCGCGACGACCGGCCCGGCCACCATGGTCGCGATCGACAACAAGTTCGAGGGCGCGTACGTCGTGCGGCACGGTGCCTACTGGTACCTGTTCGCCTCGACCGCCAACTGCTGTGCCGGGCCGACGACGGGGTACAGCGTCCAGGTCGGCCGGTCCCGCGACCTGCGCGGCCCCTACGTCGACGCGCAGGGGACGCCGCTGCTCGCCTCACGCGCGGGCGGCACCCCGGTCCTCAACCAGAACGGCAACACCTGGGTCGGTGCCGGGCACAACGCCGTCGCCCGTGACGTCAGCGGCCAGGACTGGATCGTCTACCACGCCCTCGACCGCGCCGACCCGTACCTCGACGGGACCTCGGGGATCAACCAGCGGCCCATGCTGATGGACCGGCTCGACTGGGTCGACGGCTGGCCGCTGGTGCGCGCCGGCCGGGGACCGAGCGACATCCCCCAGCCTGCGCCGGTGACGTCGTCCGACTCGCGACTCGCCACCTCGCCGGCCGGCACCCTCGGCGCCAACCGCCGCGGCGACGTCCGGGTCGAGGGCGACCTCGCCGGCCGGTCGTCGCTGGTGGCCCGCTGGTCCGGGCGCACCCACGGCGTGCGCGCCACCGTGCGCCCGGCCGCCCACGAGCTCCGGCTCGTCGCACGCTCCGGCGGGAAGCGGGTCGAGCGCACCGCTCCGCTTCCCGCCGGTCTCGATCTCACGACCCCGCACAGCGTGGTGCTGCAGGTGGCCGGGGCCTCGGCGTACGCCGAGCTCAGCCAGGCGCGCCTGGGCGATCCGCTGGCCCGGCTGTCGCTCACCCTGCCCACCTCCCTGCGGTCCGGCGCCGGCCGCGCCGGCGCGCTGGCGACGGCGCCCGACGCGTCGGCGGCCAACGTCACCGTCGTCGACCCGGCGCACCAGGTGACGCGGGCCGTGGCCGACCACGTCCCCTCGCGGCTCGTCCCGTCGGCGAGCGACGAGTTCGACGGCTCGGGGCTGGGCGCCGGGTGGAGCTGGGTCCGCGAGGACGAGGCGGCGACCGTCGCCGGCGGCGTCCTCCGCTGGCCGACCGAGGCCGCCGACCTCAACGGCCCGGGTAGCTCCGCCGGCGTGCTGCTGCGCGACGCGCCGACCGGGGACTGGGCCGTGACCACGAAGCTCACGATCGACCTGGGCACCGACACGATCCGCAACTACCAGCAGGCCGGTCTCGTCGTCTACGTCGGCGACGACCTCTTCACCCGGCTCTCGCACGTCGCGATCTGGAACACGCGCCAGACGGAGTTCGGCAAGGAGATGCCGTGGCCCGACGACGACGGCGTCCAGAACGGCGGCACGATCGTCGGCCCGCCGGCCGAGACCACTTACCTGCGGATCAGCCACCACGTCGACGCGGCCAACGGCGAGCACGAGCTTCGCGCCTGGACGAGCAGGGACGGCGCCGACTGGGTGAAGGGCGGCGTGTGGACGCTGCCCGCCGGCTCTGCGCTGCGGGTCGGGCTGGTGTCGCAGGGCCGCAACCCCGCGGACCCCGCCGCCACGGCGCAGTTCGACTGGTTCCGCACCTACCGATGACTCCCCGCATCCCACGCACCACCGAGCAGGAGGCACAGCACATGGGCACGGACAGGACTGGTATCTCGCGTCGCGGGTTCCTCGCGGCGGGCGGCGGTGTGGCCGCCGGCGCGGCCCTCACGGCGTGCGGTGGCGGCAAGTCCGCGGACGAGGTCGCGGGCGGCAGCACCGGCAGCGCCTCGAAGTTCACCGGGAAGTACACCGGGCCGGCGGTGACCCTGTCCTACTGGAACGGGTTCACCGGTGGTGACGGGCCGTCGATGGACAAGCTGGTCCAGGAGTTCCAGCAGGCGAACCCCAAGATCACCATCAAGCAGAACACCCTCCAGTGGTCAGACTTCTACCAGAAGCTGCCCGCCGCGGTGACGGCGAACAAGGGCCCCGACGTCGGCGTGATGCACCTGGACCAGCTCGCGACCAACGCTGCGCGCAAGGTGATCGTCCCGGTCGACGACGTCGCGAAGTCGCTCGGGCTCGCCGAGTCCGACTTCAGCCCGGAGGTGTGGAAGGCCGGCATCTACCAGGGCAAGCGCTACGGCATCCCGCTCGACGTGCACTCGCTGGGCATGTACCTCCGCAAGGACGACGCCGACAAGGCCGGTATCACCACCGCACCCGCGGACGCCGCGGCCTTCCAGCAGGCGTTGGACGCCCTCCAGAGCAAGGCCGGCCAGGCCCAGCCGTTCTGGATGCCGACCAAGTGGCCGGCACACCTGATGTTCCTGTCGCTGCTCTGGCAGAACGGCGGCGAGCCCTACGCCGAGGACGGCTCCAAGGCCACCTTCGACTCGCAGGCCGGCGTCGACGGCCTGACCTGGATGGTCGACCAGATCAAGAAGGGCTACAGCCCGAAGAACGTCGCGATCGACACGCAGTACGTCGGCTTCAAGAACAACAAGCTGGCCGTCACCTGGGACGGCATCTGGCAGATCAACGACCTCAAGGGCGCGAACATCCCGTTCATGCTGGCCCCGATCCCCACGATCGGCGACCAGCCCGGCGTGTGGGCGAACTCGCACAACTTCTTCGTCACCCGCCAGTCGACCCAGGACGACAACAAGTTCGACGCCGCCCGGGTGTTCATCGACTGGATGAGCAACCAGTCGGCCGAGTGGGCCGGCTCCGGGCTGATCCCGGCCCGCAAGTCGGTGCAGGAGGACGTGCAGGTCACCGACTCGGCGCAGGGGCCGGTGGCGGACTCGATCCCGTCGATGCGGTTCCTGCCGCCGGTGCCCGGCCTGGGCGACGTGCAGGCGCAGACGCTCGAGATCGCGGTCAACCTGGCGACGCTGATGAAGCGCTCGCCGGCCGACGCGCTCAAGGACGCGGCGACCAAGGCGTCCTCGGCGATGCAGGACAACCTGAAGAAGTACGGCGCCTGACCGTGGCCGCCATGGCTACGGCGGACTCCGCCGCCCGCCTGGAGGGTGACGAGATCGCCCCTCCACGTGGGCGGCGGGGGACCGGCGCGGGACGAGGCAACGGTGCGGCGCCCTGGCTGTTCCTGACCCCGTACCTCGTGCTCTTCCTCGCCTTCGTGGTGGCCCCGGCGGTGTACGGGTTCTGGATCAGCCTGCACGACTACGACTACACGCTGCCCAACAAGCCGTTCGTGGGTCTGGACAACTACCACGATCTCGTC
Source organism: uncultured Actinomycetota bacterium (assembly GCA_963784645.1). Classification (GTDB taxonomy): domain Bacteria; phylum Actinomycetota; class Actinomycetes; order JACCUZ01; family JACCUZ01; genus JBBRVW01. The sequence continues at coordinate 53,505 of CAWARY010000004.1, forward strand.
GACAGCTCGTCGCTCGCGTTCCAGCGTTTCTGGAGCAGCATGCAGGCGACAGCCATCTTCACGGCGATGAGCGTGCCGCTGTTGCTGGTGGTACCGCTCGGCGTCGCACTGGCGATGAACCAGAAGTTCCGCGGGCGGAACCTCTTCCGCGCCATCTACTTCGCGCCGTACGTCCTCGGCGTCGCCGTGGTGGCGGTGATCTGGTCGTTCCTGCTCGACAACAACATCGGCGTCGTCAACCACTACCTGGGCGTGCTGCACCTGCCGAGCGACATCCCGTGGCTGACCTCGGTGCCGCAGGCCTGGTTCGCCCTGGTCGGCGTCACCGTGTGGTGGACTCTCGGCTTCAACGCGGTCATCTACCTGGCCGGCCTGCAGGACATCCCGCGCGAGCTCTACGAGGCTGCGGAGGTCGACGGCGCGGGCGCGTGGCAGCGGTTCCGGCACGTGACGATCCCCGGGCTGCGGCCGGTGATCGCGTTCGTCACGATGGTGACGATCATCGCCTCGGCCAACATGTTCGGTCAGTCCTACCTGATGACCAAAGGCTCGCCCGGCACGTCCACACGCACCGCGATCTACCAGATCGCGGAGACCGGGCTACGGCAGTACCAGATGGGCCAGGCGGCCGCCATGAGCTACGTCCTCACGCTCGTGCTGATGCTCACCAGCGTCGTCGTCTTCTGGCTGTTCCGCGAGAGGAAGCACTGATGGCCACCGCCACCGCCACCCCGCCGGCCGCCCCCACGCCGGCGCCGGGCGACCGGTCAGCGGCGCACTCCGGCGGCGGGACGGCGCGCCGGGTGCTGCGCTACGTCCTGCTCGCAGCCCTCGCGATCGCGGTCGTCGCGCCGCTGCTGTTCATCCTGTCGACCAGCTTCAAGTCGCGCGCCGAGGCCACCGGCACCCCGCCGACGTGGATCCCCCGGCACTTCACCCTCCAGGCCTACCGAGCGGTCCTCGGCAGCGGTGACTCGCCGATCCTGCGGTGGTTCGTCAACAGCATGATCGCGGCGGTCGGCAACTCGCTGCTCGTGGTCTCGACGGCGGCGCTGGCGGCGTACCCGCTGGCCAGGATGGACTTCCGCGGCAAGCGGCTCGTCTTCGGCGCGATCATCGCGACCCTGTTCATCCCGCCCGTCATCCTCACCATCCCGAACTACCTGATCGTCGGGCAGCTGCACTGGCTGGACACCCTGGTCGCCGTCATCGTGCCCACCGCGGCGTCGGCGTTCGGCGTCTTCTTCCTCCGGCAGTTCTTCCTCACCCTTCCGCTCGAGCTGGAAGAGGCCGCGGTCATCGACGGGGCCAACCGGTTCCAGGTGTTCTGGCGGATCGTCCTGCCGCTGTCGAAGCCGGCCCTGGTCACCCTCGGCCTGCTGGCGTTCCTGACCAACTACAACGACTTCCTCTGGCCGGTCTACGTGCTCTTCAGCGCCGAGACCCAGACGTTGCCGGCCGGCCTCGCGACCCTGCAGAGCGCCAACGCCGTGCGCTACGACCTGCTCACCGCAGGCGCGGTGATCGCCAGCGTCCCGGTGCTGCTGCTCTACGTGGTGGCCCAGAGGTACATCATCGAGGGCGTCTCCCGCTCCGGCCTCAAGGGCTGACGTCGCTGTACTCGTCCAGGTCGCTCGCGACGCGGGCGCGCAGCCGCTCGACGTGCACGGCGGTGCGCCCGGCGAGCTCCGGGTCCGGGCGGGTCGCGTCGAGGAACACCTGGGTGATCTCCGGGTGCGCCGTGCGGAGGTCGGTGTCGGCGTCGTTGCTGAACGCCTCGATCTGTGCGCCCGTCAGGCGGTCGTCGAGGTCCAGCCGGGCCGCGACCAGGACCTCCTCGGGGCCGAGGTGCATGGTGAGCAGTTCGACGACCTGGGACACCTCGGCCCGCCCGGCGAGGCGGTCGTGGACGTCCACGACGAGGGCCGGCTCGGCGGACTCGCCGATGATCAGCGCACCGACGTCCCGGCCCAGCACGAACGCGACCAGCGCCAGCAGCAGCCCGATGAGGATGGCGGCGACACCGTCCCAGGCGGCGTTGCCGGTGAGGTGGTGCAGGCCGATGCCGGCGCCGGCCAGCAGGAGCCCGACGAGCGCCGCACTGTCCTCGGCCAGCACGGTGGTGACGCTCGGGTCCTTGCTGGCCCGGAGGTGCTGGCGGAAGGTGCGGCCCTCCTCGTGGGCCTCGGCGCGCAGCTGCTGGACCGCCCGCAGCCAGCTGGTGCCCTCGGCGAGGAACGAGACGCCGAGCACCACGAAGGCCACCAGCACCCCGGTCGACTCGCCGCCGCTCGACAGGAGCGAGTGGATGCCCTCGTACATCGAGAAGACGGCTCCGGCGATGAAGATGCTCGCGGCAGCGAGCAGCGACCAGAAGTACTGCGCCTTGCCGTAGCCGAACGGGTGCTCGGGGTCCGCCACGCGCTGCGACACCCGCAGGCTGGTGAGCAGGAAGACCTGGTTCAGCGTGTCGGCCACCGAGTGCGCCGCCTCGGCGAGCATCGAGCTCGAGCCGCTGATCAGACCTGCCGTCAGCTTGGCGACGGCGATCGCGAGGTTCGCTGCCAGGGCGACGACGACCGTCCGCTTGCTCTCCGACGCCACGGGTGCTCCTCAGGTCATGAACAGGGACGCGGCGCTAGATCCAGGACCGCCACCACATCCGTCGTGCCCAGTCCGCGTACGGGATCACCCTCGCGGACAGGACCGGAAGCAGCCACATGAAGTTCGCGACGGCGAGCAACAGGTACGCGCCGGCCGCGGCGGTGCCCCACTGCCGGCGGGCCGGGGACGCCTCGCGGCCGCCGACGACCAGCCCGAGGCACTGCGTGACGGCCAGGACCATGAACGGCAGGAAGGCGACGGCGTAGAAGGAGTAGACCGTGCGCTCCTGGAAGAAGAACCAGGGCAGCCAGCCGGCCACCACGCCGGCGAGGATGGCGCCGGCCCGCCAGTCGCGGCGGGCGCCCCACAGGTAGAGCAGCACCGGGAGGGCCAGCGTGCCGGCCCACCAGACCGCCGGTGTTCCGAGCCCGCTGACGGCCCGCGAGCACTGGTCGACGGCGCAGCCCTCCTGGCCGAGCTTCGGGCCCTCGTAGAAGTAGGACACCGGTCGGGAGAGCACCGTCCAGCCCCACGGGTTGGACTGGTAGTCGTGCGGCGTTCGCAGGTGCGTGTGGAACTCGTACGCCTCGTGGTGGTAGTGCAGCAGGCTGCGCGCGGCGTCCGGGAGCCACGACGGGCCGCCCGGGTTGTCCAGCGCCCAGTAGCGCAGGTAGGCGTGGTCGCCGGCGAGGAACCAGCCGGTCCACGAGGCGACGTACACGACGGACGCGAGCAGGACGAGAGAGGCGAAGGCGGGGGCACCGTCGCGCACCAGGGCGCCGAGCCAGGGCCGCCGGACACCCGCCGAACGGCGGGCCCCCATGTCCCAGAGCAGCGCCAGGACACCGAACACCGCGACGAAGTAGAGGCCGCTCCACTTGGTGGCGCAGGCGGCGCCGAGGCAGAACCCGGCCAGCAGCCGCCAGGGCCGCAGCCCGAGACCCGGCCCGAAGGTCGACACCACGGTGTCGTCCAGCCGGTCGGCGAGCCGGCCCCGGACCTTGTCGCGGTCGACCACCAGGGCGCCGAACGCCGCCAGCGCCCAGAACATGAGGATGGGGTCCAGCAGCGCGGTGCGGCTGAGGACGTAGCCCAGGCCGTCGACCGTGAGCAGCAGGCCGGCCACGCAGCCCAGCAGCGTCGAGCGGAACAGGCGGCGGCCGATCCGGGCCGTCATGAGCACCGCGAGCGTGCCGAGCAGCGCGACCATGAACCGCCAGCCGAACGGGGTCATGCCGAACAGCTGCTCACCGACCGCGATCACCCACTTGCCGCCCGGCGGGTGCACGACGTAGGACGGGTCGCCCGTCCACAGGCCCTTGAGATGCCCGGCGAGGATCTTGACGTTGGCCGGGTCGGGGTCGCCGTCCTTGGCCGCCTTGAGGTAGTTCTGCTCGGCACCGAAGTGCAGCAGCGACCAGGCGTCCTTCGCGTAGTAGGTCTCGTCGAAGATGACGGCGTGCGGCTGGCCGAGCCGCCAGAAGCGCAGGACGCCGGCGACGGCGGCCACCAGCAGCGGGCCGACCCAGCCCCAGATCCCGTCGGCCGGCATCGGAGGCACCAGGCGCTCCCGTACGCGCGCGCGGTCGATCCGCGGCCTGGTCGCCTGCAGCACCGGGCCAGCGTACGCAGCGCCGGTCCGACACCATGGTGGGCGTGGCGGACGGTGCGGAGACGGCTGACGGGTCGGGCGGGTTGCTCGTGCTGGCGGGGACGCCGATCGGCGACCCCGACGACGCCACGCCCCGGCTGCGCCGCGAGCTGGCCGCCGCCGACGTCGTCGCGGCCGAGGACACCCGCCGGCTGCGCCGGCTGGTCGCCGCCCTGGGCGTCCAGGTGCGGGGTCGGGTCGTCTCCTACTACGACCAGAACGAGGCGGCCCGCACGCCGGAGCTGGTCGCAGCGCTGCTGAGCGGCCAGCGGGTGCTGCTCGTCACCGATGCCGGCATGCCGTCCGTGTCGGACCCCGGCTACCGGCTGGTCGCCGCCGCGGTCGCGGCGGGTGTCGCGGTCACCGCGGCGCCGGGGCCGTCTGCCGTGCTGACCGCGCTGGCGCTGTCGGGCCTGCCGGTCGACCGGTTCTGCTTCGAGGGCTTCCTGCCGCGCAAGGCGGGCGACCGGGCCCGACGGCTGGGCGAGCTCGCCGCCGAGCCGCGGACCACGGTGTACTTCGAGGCACCGCACCGGCTGGCGGCCTCGCTCGCCGCGATGGCCGACGCCCTCGGCGACGACCGGGCCGCTGCGGTCTGCCGGGAGATGACGAAGACCTACGAGGAGGTCCGCCGCGGGGGGCTGCGGGAGCTCGCGGGCTGGGCCGCGGCGGGTGTGCGCGGCGAGATCACCGTCGTGGTCGACGGCGCCGAGCCGGCCGTCGCTGCCGACCCGGCCGACCTGGTGTCCGAGGTCGAGGTGCTCGTGGCCAGCGGCACCCGGCTCACGGAGGCGACCGCCGCGGTCGCCGGCCGGCACGGGACCTCCCGCAAGGCGGTCTACGACGCCGTGCTGGCCGCCCGCTCCTGACTCACGGGGTGGCCGCGTCGCGGGACTGGCCGCCGTTCGTGGTGCGGTCGGGTCAACGGCGCCAGGACGGGACCACCCACGGGCTGCCGGGTCCCTCGCCGTCCGTCATGTCTCGGCAGTCGAGACGAGACGCGCCCGACGTGGTCCGACCGCGGACTTCACTTACCGACCGCGGTGAATTCACCGAGGTGAGCGGTCGCTCACCGCGGTAGGGCCGACGATCGAAGGGCGCGGACTAGCCTGGTGGTCATGGAGTTCCGCCGCATCCCGGGCCTGCCGCCGTACGTCTTCACGATCATCGACGGGCTCAAGCAGGAGGCGCGGCGGGCCGGCCGGGACGTCATCGACCTCGGCTTCGGCAACCCCGACCTGCCGTCACCTGCGATCGCGGTCGAGAAGCTCGCCGAGGCGGCGCACGTCACCCGCAACCACCGCTACTCCGCGAGCCGGGGCATCCCCAAGCTGCGCCAGGCGGTCGCCGCGCTCTACGAGCGCAAGTTCGGGGTGTCCCTCGACCCGGACACCGAGGTGCTCTCGACCATCGGCGCCAAGGAGGGCTTCAGCCACCTCATGTGGGTGCTGCTCCAGCCCGGCGACGCGGCGCTGGTGCCGAGCCCGTCGTACCCCATCCACATCTGGGGCCCGTACTTCGCCGGTGCCGACGCGCGGCAGGTCCCCGTGGGCACCGGCGAGGACTACATCGCCAACGTCATGGAGGCGTGGGAGCTGGGCTGGCCCAAGCCCCGGGTCGTGGTGCTGTCGTTCCCGCACAACCCGACGACCGCGACCGTCGAGCTGTCCGACCTGCAGCGGCTGGTCGACTGGGCCCGCGAGCGCGACGTCGTCCTCGTGCACGACTTCGCCTACGCCGACGTGGCCTTCGACGGCTGGCAGCCGCCCTCGATCCTGCAGTGTGAGGGCGCCATGGAGTGCGCGGTCGAGCTGTACTCGATGACCAAGTCGTTCTCCATGGCCGGCTGGCGGGTCGCCTTCCTGCTCGGCAACAAGGAGGTCGTCGGCGCCCTGGCCAAGCTGAAGAGCTACCTCGACTACGGCACCTTCCAGCCCATCCAGATCGCCGCCACCGTGACCATGAACGAGGCGCCGGACTACCCGGCCGAGGTCAACGCGGTCTACGAGTCGCGGCGCAACGCCCTGGTCGACGGGCTGGGCCGGATCGGCTGGGACATCGAGCGGCCGCGGGGGACGATGTTCGCGTGGGCGCCGATCCCCGAGGCGTACGCCGAGATGGGCTCGATCGAGTTCGCCACCCTGATCGTCAAGGAGTGCGACGTCGCGCTGTCGCCGGGGGTCGGCTTCGGCCCGGCCGGCGACAAGTTCGTGCGGTTCGCGCTGATCGAGAACGAGCAGCGGATCGTGCAGGCCGTCCGCAACCTCAAGCGCGGCCTGCCCAAGCTCGGCTAGATCTCGCCCGGCGGCTCGGTCGGCGGTGCCGGCGGCGGCGGGCAGGCCCAGACGCACGGGTACATCTGCCAGGCCCGGAGGTCGCCCTGGGGGTCGAACAGCCAGGCACCGTCGCCCATGCTGCGCGGCGCGCCGGAGACGTTCTCGAAGACCGACTCCGTGAGCCCCCAGTAGAAGTCCTCTGAGGTGTCTCTCCCGGAGCCAGGGTGCACGCGGACGCTGCCGCCCGGAGCCACTGTCACCCCGGCGGCGAAGACGTAGCCGCGAGCCTTGTAGCCCCGGTAGGCGTTGTCGCGCACCCACCAGCCGCCCAGCGGCAGCGGCACGGTGCCGGTGTTGGTGAGCTCGACGAACTCGCCATTGATGTTCGCCGCGTCGTTGCCGGGCGCGTCCCACTGCACCTGCACGCTCACGGGCACCTCCTGCGACGGGCCGACCCCGCACCGGTCCGGGTCGCCCCACATGCCGCGACCTGCAGCCGCGGCCTGCTGCGCGCGCAGCCGGTAGTCGGCGTTCTTGAGGTACTCGATGTTGCCGTTGTCCGGCAGCGCCAGACCCGCGCTGATGACGAGCCCGCCGGTGTCGGTCCATACGCCGTTGCGCCGGACGGCGACCGACCGGTGCAGCCGGGATCCCTTGTGCGAGCTCGCCAGCCGTGAGGTGAGGCGCACCTTCTGGCCGTAGGCCAGCCGGTGGAGGAAGACGGCTGCTTCCTTGGCCCAGCACTCGCCCGTCGTCTTCGTAGGGTCGAGCTTGTAGGTGTGCATCTCCATTGCCTGGACGCCGATGTAGCGCACCCGCACCGGCTTGCTCGTCCCGTCGCCGGCGAGGTCGACGTCGACGGTGTCGCCGTCGTCGACCATGACGACCTTGCCGTAGGTCACCGAGACGGCGCCCGCAGGCGGCGCGACGACCGCCGGCCCCAGCAGGCCGGTGGCGGTCGCGGCAACGACCAGCAGAAGTCGGACCCGTCGTGGCATGGCAGACCCCTCGTGCGGGACGCCCCCGTGGCGGCCACTGCGGTGGAGACTAGGCCGCGGGCGTCGCGGGCGGGCATCCTCCGGACGGACCAGTGACCGAGAGTCCACCGCACCTCACGGCTCGTGAAAAGGGGATGGCACGACGCCCGTAGGCTGGCGGCATGACCGACGCCGCAGCCGACTCGCCGTCCGGTACCCCCGGCGGGAAGGCGTACTACGTCACGACGCCGATCTACTACGTGAGCGCGCCGCCGCACATCGGCAACGCCTACACGACGGTCGCGGGCGACGTCCTGACCCGCTGGCACCGCCAGCGCGGCGAGGACGTCTGGTACCTCACCGGCACCGACGAGCACGGCGAGAAGGTGCTCCGGTCGGCCGAGGCCGCCGGCAAGACGGCCGAGGAGTTCACCGACGACCTCGTCGAGAACGCCTGGAAGCCGGTCCTGGCGACGATCGACGCCGCGAACGACGACTTCATCCGCACCACGGAGCCACGGCACACCGCCCGGGTGCAGGAGTTCTGGGCCACCCTCAACGACAAGGGCGACGTCTACCAGGGCAGCTACGAGGGGCCCTACTGCGTCCCCTGCGAGGAGTTCAAGCTGCCCACCGAGCTCGTCGAGGGCGAGAACGGCGAGAAGCTGTGCTCGATCCACGGCCGCCCGGTCGAGTGGCTCTCCGAGCAGAACTACTTCTTCCGCCTGTCGGCCTACGCCGACCAGCTGCTCGCGCTGTACGAGGAGCACCCCGAGTTCGTCCAGCCGCCGAGCGCTCGCAACGAGGTCATCTCGTTCGTGAAGCAGGGCCTGCAGGACCTGTCGATCTCGCGGTCGACGTTCAGCTGGGGCATCCCGATCCCGTGGGACGACAAGCACGTCCTCTACGTGTGGATCGACGCGCTGCTGAACTACCTGTCCGCCGCCGGGTACGGCGACGACGCGGCCGCCGAGAAGTTCGCGCACACCTGGCCGCCGGACGTGCACCTGGTCGGCAAGGACATCCTGCGCTTCCACGCCGTGATCTGGCCGGCGATGCTGCTGGCGGCCGGCGTACCGCTGCCCAAGACGGTCTTCGCGCACGGCTGGCTGCTCGTCGGCGGCGAGAAGATGAGCAAGTCCAAGCTCACCGCGATCCCTCCGGGCGAGATCGTCGACGTGTTCGGGTCGGACGCGTTCCGCTACTACTTCCTGCGGGCCATCGAGTTCGGTCAGGACGGGTCGTTCTCCTGGGAGGACCTCAGCGCGCGCTACAAGGCTGAGCTGGCCGACCAGTTCGGCAACCTGGCGTCGCGGCTGACGTCGATGGTGGGCCGCTACCGCGACGGTTCGCTGCCGGCGCCGGTCGACGAGCCGGAGCTGTCGGCCGCGGCGGTGACCGCGGTCTCGACCGCCGAGTCGGCGATCGACCGGCTCGACCTGCAGGGCGCCATCCTGGCGGCGATGGACTACGTCCGGCTGGTCAACAGCTACGTCACCGAGCAGGAGCCGTGGAAGGTGGCCAAGGACGAGTCCCGCGCCGCCGACCTCGACCGCATCCTCTACGCCACGGCCGAGGCCCTGCGGGTCGTTGCGGTGCTGCTCCACCCGGTGATGCCGAAGGCAGCCGGGAAGCTGTGGGTATCGCTGGGTGCGGAGACGGCACTGGGCCCGATAGCGGACGCGCGGGTCCAGGACGCCGGTCGCTGGGGCCAGCTGCCCGCCGGGGCGGCGGTCACGAAGACCGAGCCGCTGTTCCCGCGCATCGAGGAGCCCGAGCAGGCGTGAGCGAGCCCGGGCCCACCCGGGCGCGGGGCGGCCGGGTCAGCGGACCGCGCGAGCGGCCACCGGCACCCGAACCACTCCGGGTGCCGGTGGCCGACTCGCACTGCCACCTCGACATCGCCGACCCGCCCGACGACAGGCTGTCCGTGGACGCGGCCCTGGCGGCCGCGGCGGCGGTCGGGGTACCGCGGATCGTGCAGATCGGCTGCGACCTGCCTGGCGCCCGGTGGGCCGTGGAGACGGCCCAGCGGCACGACGAGCTGGTGGCCGGCGTGGCCCTGCACCCCAACGAGGCGCCGCTGCTCGCCGCGGCCGGGACGCTCGACGAGGCGCTCGCGGAGATCGACGCGCTCGCGGCCGACCCGGTGGTGCGGGCGTTGGGGGAGACCGGGCTCGACCACTTCCGCACCGGGCCCGAGGGTCGCGCCGACCAGGAGGCGTCTTTCCGCGCGCACATCGAGATGGCGAAGCGGCACGGCAAGGCCCTCGTCATCCACGACCGCGATGCCCACGACGACGTCCTCCGGGTGCTCGAGGACGCCGGCGCGCCGGACCGGGTCGTCTTCCACTGCTTCTCCGGCGACGTCGCGATGGCCGAGCACTGCGCCCAGCGGGGCTGGTACCTCTCGTTCGCCGGCACCGTCACCTTCAAGAACGCCGACGGCCTGCGTGCCGCGCTCGCGGTGGCACCGATCGACCGGCTGCTGGTCGAGACCGACGCGCCGTACCTCACGCCGGTGCCCTACCGGGGCCGCCCCAACGCGTCCTACCTCGTCCCGCACACGCTGCGGGCGATGGCGGCGGTGCAGGGCGTCGACGAGGACACGCTGGCCACCGCGATCGCCGCTGCCACCGCCGCCGCCTTCGGCCCGTGGTAGCCCTCCGTAGATCGATTGCGACCTGAGTACCCGACACGCCGGGCTACGCCCCGGCGTGTCGGGGGCCAAGGTCGCAAACGAGCGCTCCCGGGACGGATCCCGGCGGTCGCGGGACGGGACGGGGTGTGGCCGGTGGGACTCGTGTTGCCGCTGCCCGAAAGGGGCCGGTACTGTCGGCGGCTCATGAGCGGGCAGCCACGGGGTCGGCACTCGGCAGGACCCCAGCGGTCCCTGCTGCGGTCCGCGCTGACCAGCGGGCCGACCCTGCTGCTCCAGGTAGCCGTCGTGCTGGCCCTGGTCGCGGGCACCACGGCGTTCGTCCGGCTCGACAAGACCGTCACGGTCTCGGTCGACGGCAGGGAGCACCAGGTGCGCGGCTACGCCCGCACCGTCGGCGACCTGCTCGACAGCCAGGGCGTCACCTACGACCAGGTGCACGACCTCGTCAGCCCGGCGCCCGACTCCGCCCTCACCGACGGTGAGACGGTGGTGGTGCGGTACGGCCGGCCGGTCCTGCTCACCGTCGACGGCCGCACCCGCACGGTGTGGACCACCGGCCGCACCGTGTCCGAAGCGTTGCTGCTCCTGGGGGTCCGCGCCGACGGTGCCTGGGTGTCGGCGTCCCGCAGCCGGCGGATCACCCGCGGCGGCCTCGAGCTCGACGTGCGGATGCCGCACCACCTGACCTTCCTCGCCGACGGCGACCGGCACGAGGTGACCACCACCGCCACGACGGTGCGCGCCGCCCTGGCCGAGTCGGGTGTCCGGCTGCGCACGCAGGACCGCGCGTCGACCGACCTCACCGCCCAGCCGTACGCCGAGCAGGTCGTCGCCGTGACCCGGGTCGACGGCAAGCGGGTGGTCGAGGAGCGCCCGATCCGGTTCGACACCGTGAAGAAGAAGAGCGACGGGCTCTACCAGGGCGAGACCAAGGTGCTCGAGCAGGGCAAGGTCGGCATCGAGGCGCGCACCTTCCGCGAGACCTATCTCGACGACAAGCTCGACTCCCGCACCCTGGTGTCCAAGGAGATCGCGAAGGACCCGGTCACCGAGGTCGTGCTGGTCGGCACCAAGAAGCGTCCCGAGAACACCCCCACGGCCGACGGGCTCAACTGGGCGGCGCTGGCCAACTGCGAGTCGAGCGGCAACCCTCGGGCCTACAACCCGGCGGGACCGTTCTACGGGCTGTACCAGTTCATGGAGAGCACCTGGCACGCCGTCGGCGGGGTCGGTCTGCCGTCGGATGCGAGCGCCTCGGAGCAGACCTACCGCGCGCAGATCCTCTACAACCGCAGCGGCGCCGGGCAGTGGCCGGTCTGCGGCCGCAACCTCTTCACCTGACCCGGGGCGCCGAACCCATGGCACCGGAAACCGTGCCGGCCCTGCTCGGGCCCGCCGAGGTGCGCGCGCTCGCGGCCCGGCTCGGTGCCCGGCCCACCAAGATGCTCGGCCAGAACTTCGTCATCGACCCCAACACCGTTCGACGGGTCGTGCGTACCGCCGCGGTGGGTCCCGACGACCACGTCCTCGAGGTGGGGCCCGGACTCGGCTCGCTGACCCTGGCGCTGCTGCCGGAGGTCGCGTCGGTGACGGCCGTCGAGATCGATCCGCTGCTCGCCGCCGAGCTGCCCACCACGGTGGCCCGGCACGCACCGGCGTACGCCGGTCGGCTCACGGTCGTCGTCGCCGACGCTCTGCGTCTGCCGGACCTGCCCGGTGCGGCGCCGACGGCGCTGGTCGCCAACCTCCCGTACAACATCTCGGTCCCGGTGCTGCTGCACCTGCTGGAGCGGCTCCCGAGCCTGCGCCGAGTGCTGGTCATGGTGCAGGCCGAGGTGGCCGACCGGCTCGCCGCGCCGCCGGGCAGCAAGGTCTACGGCGTGCCCTCGGTCAAGTCCGCCTGGTACGCCGACGTGCGCCGGGCCGGCTCGGTCGGCCGCACCGTCTTCTGGCCGGCGCCCAACGTCGACTCCGGGCTGGTGGCCATGACCCGGCGCGACCCGCCGGCCACGACGGCCTCGCGCACCGACGTGTTCGCCGCGGTGGACGCTGCCTTCGGCCAGCGGCGCAAGACGCTTCGGGCGGCGCTGGCCGGCTGGGCCGGCTCCGCCGACGCGGCCGAGGCGGCGCTGCGGGCCGCCGGCATCGACCCCCGCACCCGCGGCGAGGCGCTCGGGGTCGAGGAGTTCGCCCGGCTGGCGGCGCACCGACCGCCCAGGTGACACCGCCGCCCTCATAGGGTCAGGTCATGACCTCGGTGACCGTGCGTGCGCCCGCCAAGGTCAACCTCGGTCTCGCCGTCGGCGCGTCGCGCCCGGACGGCTTCCACGACGTGGCGACGGCCTACCACGCGATCTCGCTGCACGACGAGCTCGTGGCGACCGACGCCGACGACCTCACGATCAGTGTCACCACCGCCGACGGCGTGCCGCTGGACGACGTCCCGCAGGACGCGTCGAACCTCGCCGTAGCCGCCGCGCTGGCCCTGGCGGCGCGCGCCGGCATCGAGCCGCGAGCCCGCCTGCACCTCACCAAGGCGATCCCGGTCGCGGGTGGCATGGCCGGCGGCAGCGCCGACGCCGCCGCAGCGCTGGTGGCCTGCGACGCCCTGTGGCAGACCGGGCTCTCCCGCACCGAGCTGCTCGAGATCGCCGGCGGGCTGGGGAGCGATGTGCCGTTCTCCCTCGTCGGCGGCACCGCGCTGGGCACCGGCCGCGGCGAGGTGCTCACCCCGGTGCTGGCCCGCGGCCGGTTCGAGTGGGTGGTGGCCGTCGCCGACGGTGGTCTCTCGACCCCCACCGTGTACGCCGAGTGCGACCGCCTGCGCGGCGACCTCGCGGTCCTCGAGCCCCGGGTCTCCGACGCGTTGATGGCGGCCCTGCGCGCGGGGGACGCCGTCGCGCTCGGTGCCGCGCTGCACAACGACCTCGAGGATGCCGCGTGCTCGCTGCGGCCGGAGCTCCGGGAGACGCTGCGGACAGGCGAGCAGGCCGGCGCCCTCGGCGGCCTGGTCTCGGGCAGCGGACCCAGCGTCGTCTTCCTGGCGCTCGGCAAGGAGCACGCCATCGACATCGCGGTCGCGCTGTCCGCGACGGGCACCTGCCGCTCGGTCCGGCGGGCCCACGGCCCGGTCGCCGGCGCCCGGGTCGTCGGGGCCTGACGCGGGGATGGCGCGCAACCTCGTCAACCTCGAGGCGGTCGGCAAGGGCTACGGAACCCGGCTCCTGCTCGACGGCGTCTCGCTCGGTGTGGGCGACGGCGACCGCACCGGCGTGGTCGGTCGCAACGGCGACGGCAAGTCCACGCTGTTGCGGCTGCTCACACGCCGGGAGCCGCCCGACACCGGCCGGGTGACCCACGCCGGTGGCTTGCGGGTGGCGGAGGTGGGCCAGCGCGACGACCTCGACCCGACGGCCACCGTCCGCTCGCTCGTCGTTGGCGACGGTCCGGCGCACGAGTGGGCGGCCGACGCGCGGGTCCGTGACGTGCTCACCGGGCTGTTCGGCGGACGCGCCGACCTCGACGCCGTGCTCGACCGGGTCGTGGGTCCGATGTCCGGCGGTGAGCGTCGGCGGGTCGCGCTGGCCAGGGCGCTGGTCGGCGACCACGACCTGCTCGTCCTGGACGAGCCCACCAACCACCTCGACGTCGAGGGCATCGACTGGCTGGCCCGCCACCTCGTCGCGCGGCGCGAGGCGCTCGTCGTCGTCACCCACGACCGCTGGTTCCTCGACGAGGTGTGCGACCGCACCTGGGAGGTGCAGGGCGGTGCCGTGCACCAGTACGACGGCGGCTACTCGGCGTACGTCCTGGCGCGCGCGGAGCGCAACCGGATCGCCGCGTCCGAGGACTCCCGGCGGGCCAACCTGGTGCGCAAGGAGCTGGCCTGGCTGCGGCGCGGACCGCCGGCCCGCACGTCGAAGCCCCGGTTCCGCATCGACGCCGCGAACGCGCTCATCGCCGACGAGCCGGAGCCCAGGAACAGCGTCGAGCTGGTGAAGTTCGCCAGCGCCCGGCTCGGCCGCACGGTCTACGACGTCGTCGACGCGACCGTCGAGGTCGGCGGCCGGGTACTGCTCGACCAGCTCACCTGGCAGCTCGGTCCGGGTGACCGGCTCGGCGTCGCTGGGGTCAACGGGTCCGGCAAGACGACGCTGCTGCGGCTGCTCGTCGGCGACCTCGCGCCGAGCGCCGGCCGGGTCGTGCGCGGCGTGACCGTGCGGCCGGCGTACCTCTCGCAGGACGTCGTCGAGCTCGACCCCGCGCTGCGGGTGCTCGAGGCCGTCGAGTCGGTGCGCCGCGAGGTCGACCTGGACAAGGGCCGGACGATCACTGCCACGCAGATGTGCGAGCGGTTCGGTTTCGTCGGCAACGCCCAGTGGACCCCGGTCGGTGAGCTGTCCGGCGGCGAGCGGCGGCGGCTGCAGCTGCTCCGGCTGCTGATGGATGAGCCCAACGTGCTGCTGCTCGACGAGCCGACCAACGACCTCGACATCGACACGCTGACGGCGCTCGAGGACCTGCTCGACGGCTGGGCCGGAACCCTGCTGGTGGTGTCGCACGACCGCTACTTCCTCGAGCGGGTGTGCGACCGCACGGTCGCGCTGCTCGGCGACGGCGCACTGCGCGACCTGCCCGGTGGCGTCGACGAGTACCTGGCCCTCCGCCGCGCCACCCGCAACGTGTCAGCCGCCGGCGCCGGTATACCGGCGCCTCCGGCTGACACGTCCACGGAGGGTGGGGGTACGGCGGTGCCGGACGCCGCGACGACGCGCGCCGCCCGCAAGGAGCTGGCGCGGCTGGACCGGCAGCTCAAGTCGCTCGGCGACCGGGAGACCCGGCTGCACGATCGGATGGCCGCGTCAGCGGCCGACCACCAGGCGGTGACCGCGCTGGACGCCGACCTCCGTGCGCTGCACGACGAACGGTCCGCGCTCGAGGAGCGCTGGCTGGAGCTCGCCGAGCTCACCGACATCGACTGACGCCGGCCGCCCGCGGATGGTGCGCGTGCACGGTCTTGGCCATCTCACGGTCCCGGACCCAGCTCCTACGCGTACGCTCCGGCGCATGCCGGTCGCGCTGGAGTGGGGACCGCTCGGTGCCCGCACGCTGTCCGAGCGCAGCGACGTCGTCGTCGTGGTCGACGTGCTGTCGTTCTCGACGGCGCTGACCATCGCGATCGAGCGCGGCGCCCGGGTCTGGCCGCACACCGGCGGTGAGGCCGCCCGCCAGCTCGCGCGCGACATCGACGCGGTGCTCGCCGGCAACCGCAGCTCGCACGAGGGCCTCACCCTCTCGCCGGCGAGCCTGATGGACGTCGACCACGGCACCCGGCTCGTCCTGCCGTCGCCGAACGGCTCGTCGATCGCCTTCGCGGCCGTCAACGGCGAGATCCCCGTGGTGGCCGGCTGCCTGCGCAACGCCGCTGCCGTGGCGCGCTACCTCGAGTCGTTCGACCGGATCGCTCTCGTTCCGGCGGGCGAGCGCTGGGGCGACGGCTCGCTGCGGCCGGCGTACGAGGACCTGGTGGGTGCGGGTGCGGTGGTCGACCGGCTGGTCGGTCGCCACCCCTCGATGCAGCTGACACCGGAGGCAGAGGTGGCCGCGCTGGCCTTCCGGTCGCTGCGCCCGCTCGAGCTGTGCCCCTCGGGCATCGAGCTGGTGGAGCGCGGCTTCGGCGAGGACGTCCGGCTCGCTGCCGAGGTCGACGTGAGCGACGTCGTACCGGTGCTGCGCGAGGGTCGCTTCCTCGCTGCGTGAGGCCGAGCCGGTACGCGCGGTTGCGCCGGCTCCGCGCCGGGCTGCCCGCACCGGTCGCGGGCTGAGGCCTACTCCTCGAACGGCGCGACCAGCCGGCGCAGCAGGCCGGACAACGTCTCACTGTCCCTGTCGCTGAGCGTCGCCAACAGGTCGCGCTCGCGGGCCAGCAGGTCGGCCAATGCCGCGTCGACCCGCTCCTTGCCGCGAGGCGTGAGCCGCACGTGGACGCCACGGCGGTCGGCCGGGTCGGGCAGCCGCTGCACCAGGCCGCGGACCTCGAGCCGGTCCACCCGGTTGGTCATGGTCCCCGAGGTCACCATCGTCTGGGCGAGCAGCTGCCCTGGGGACAGGACGTACGGCCGGCCGGCGCGCCGCAGCGCCGCGAGCACGTCGAACTCCCAGACCTCGAGCTCGTGGGCCTCGAAGGCGCTGCTCCTGGCCCGGTCCAGGTGCCGGGCCAGCCGGGTGACCCGGCTGAGGACCTCCAGCGGCCCGACGTCGAGGTCCGGGCGCTCGCGCGCCCAGGCGGCGACCAGCCGGTCCACCTCGTCCTGCACCGCACACCTCCTCCGACGACCCCCGCGATCATCGCCGATAAGTGTCTTGACATCAAGATGTCCGCTCGGCAAAGTATCTCGATGTCAAGACTCATTGTCCCGAACGAGACGTCGGAGGCAGCCGTGCAATGGGACCCCGAGCAGTACCTCCAGTTCGCCACCGAGCGCGGCCGGCCCTTCCACGACCTCCTGGCGCGGGTGCCGGCCGAGGAGCCTGCGGTCGTGGTCGACCTCGGCTGCGGCCCCGGCAACCTCACGGTGACCCTGGCGCAGCGGTGGCCGGGGGCCACCGTGCACGGCCTCGACTCGTCAACCGAGATGGTGGCCGAGGCGCAGCGGGAGCACGCGGCCGGACAGGTGGACTTCGCGGTGGCCGACCTGCGGGGGTGGAGGGCGACGCAGCCGGTCGACGTCGTCGTCTGCAACGCGACCCTGCAGTGGGTGCCGGGTCACCTCGACCTGCTCCCCGGGCTGGTCGAGCAGGTCCGGCCGGGTGGCTGGCTGGCCTTCCAGGTGCCCGGCAACTTCGGCGAGCGCAGCCACACCGCGATGGCCGACGTGGCGACGTCGCCGCGCTGGGCCGCAGCGTTCGGCGGCCGCGACAGCCAGGTGATTGCCCGCCCGGCGGCCGAGGCTCCGCAGACCTACCTCGAGACCCTCGCCGGACTGGGCTGCTCGGCCGACGTGTGGGAGACGACCTACCTGCACGTGCTGCGCGGCGAGGACGCCGTCGCGCGCTGGGTCATGGGCACCGGGCTGCGGCCGTACCTGCAGGCCCTCGACGACGAGGCGGAGCGCGAGGAGTTCCTCGCCGACTACCGCGCCCTGCTGGCGCCGGCGTACCCGACGCGCGAGTGGGGCACCGTCCTGCCGTTCCGGCGGATCTTCGTCGTCGCGCAGCGGGCCGATCGGTGACCGGGGAGGTGGCCGACCCGGTCGGCCTGGTCGGGCTGCACCACGTGCAGCTCGCCTGCCCCCGCGGGTCCGAGCCGGCGCTGCGCGCGTTCTACGTCGGCGTGCTCGGCATGACGGAGGTGGCGAAGCCCCCGGCGTTGGCGGCCCGCGGCGGCGCGTGGTTCCGCGCCGGCTCGCTCGAGCTGCACCTCGGCGTGGAGGAAGGGTTCCGGCCGGCGCGCAAGGCACACCCGGGGCTGCTCGTGGCGGACCTGCCGGCCTACGCCGAGCGGCTGGCGACGCACGGGGTGCCGGTGGACTGGGACGACGCGTTCCCCGGCTACCGGCGCTGCTACGTCGCCGACCCGCACGGGAACCGGCTGGAGCTCATGGAGCCGCTGCCGGCCGGGTGAGGTCAGTGCCGGGCGCCGGCGGCGGTGCTGCGCAGGACGGGCTTGGCCTCCAGGCCGGACAGGCCGTTCCACGCGAGGTTGACCAGGTGCGCGGCGACCTCGGCCTTCTTGGGCTTGCGGGCGTCGAGCCACCACTGGCCGGTGAGGGCGACCATGCCGACCAGCGCCTGCGCGTACATCGGCGCCAGCTTGGGCTCGAAGCCGCGGGCCTTCAGCTGGTTGGCCATGATGTGCTCGACCTGGCTGGCCGCGTCGCCGATCAGCGACGAGAACGTGCCGGTGGACTGGGCGACGGGGGAGTCGCGGACGAGGATCCGGAACCCGTCGGTGGAGGACTCGACGTAGTCGAGCAGCGCGAAGGCCGCACCCTCCAGCAGGTCGCGCGGGTGTCCGCTGCTCGACAGGGCGCCGGTGATCGCGTCGAGCAGGGCGCGCATCTCGCGGTCGACCACGACGGCGTAGAGGCCCTCCTTGCCGCCGAAGTGCTCGTAGACGACCGGCTTGGAGACCCCGGCCGTGGCCGCGATCTCCTCCACCGACGTCGCGTCGAAGCCCTTGTTCGCGAACAGCGAGCGGCCGACGTCGAGCAGCTGCTCGCGCCGCTCCTTGCCGGTCATCCGGCGCCCCTCGCGACGAGCGCGCGGGGCCTTCGCTGCGCTCTCGGTCGCCACCTCAGCACCGTAGCGGACAGCCTCGCGACCGCCTGTGGCCACGAAACGGCACGGAGTTCTGTCCCGGGTCCCTGGTCGGCTGCCTCATGGCACCCGACCCGGAGCTCGTCGAGCGGGCGCGCACCCTGCGCCGCGCCGGCCTGAGCATCGAGCAGATCGCGACCCGGCTCGACCTGCGCAGCCGCACCATGGTCTACCGCTGGGTCCGCGACCTGCCGACTCCCCAGTGGACGGTCCGGCCCAACGCCAAGGACGACGTGCGCGAGCGCGCACGACAGATGCGCCTGGACGGTGCCACCTACGACGAGATCGTGCGGCGCCTCGTCGTCTCCAGGAGCTCGGTGTCCCTCTGGGTCCGGGACCTCCCGCACCCAGAACGCAGCCGCGAGGGGGAGCTGCGACGCCGCGCCGGGCTGCTCCGCTACACCGAGGAGCGATCAGCCCGGGCCTCGTTCGAACGACAGCAGGCCGTCGCTGCCGCGACGGCGCTCCTCGGGGAGCTCACGGAGCGGGAGCTCGTGATCGCCGGCGTGGTCGCCTACTGGGCCGAAGGAACCAAGCGCAAGCCGTGGAACCCGCAGGACCGCATCGTCTTCACCAACAGCGACGTCGACATGATCACGCTGTTCCTCACGTTCCTCGAGCTCTCGGGCGTCGATCCGGAGCGGATCCGGCTCCGGTTGTCGATCCACGAGTCGGCCGACGTGGACGCCGCGACACGCTTCTGGTCCGAGGTGCTGTGCTGGCCGGTCTCCGAGTTCCAGAAGGTCACGCTCAAGCGGCACGTGCCGCGCACCACGAACCGGAAGAACACCGGGGACACCTACCACGGTTGCCTGGTCGTGACGGTGCGTCGGAGCGCCGGGCTCTACCGGGAGATCGAGGGGATGTGGGCGGCCATCGCTGCCAGCGCC
>CAWARY010000005.1:0-766239 GCA_963784645.1 uncultured Actinomycetota bacterium
CGGCGTCATCGGGTACGACGCCGAGCCGCAGCATGGCCCGCTGCGGCAGCGACGGGGCAGGAGCGGAGATCGTGGCGCGTACGCCGGACCACACCACTTCTGCGGTCCCGGTCGGGACCTGGGACCGCGCTGAGGAGCGGCATTCATGACAACCGACCAGGTGGGCCTCGACGCTCAGCTCGGCGGCCGGCTCGAGCCGCCCCGCGGCGTACGCCTCCCAGACAGGAGCATCGATGTGCCAGGTCATGACTGTGCCTCCAACGAGATCAGCTGCTCGCGCAGCTTCGACTTCGCGATGCGGACGCGGCTCTTGACCGTGCCTTGCGGGATGCCGAGGAGATGGGCTGACTCCCTCGTGGAGAGCCCGTCGATCACCGTCGCCTGCAACACCTGTCGCAGCTCCGGCGAGAGCGAGCGCAGGGCGTCGCCGACCGATCCGTGTTCCACCGCGACCAGCAGCTCGTCCTCCGCGCTGCGTACCGTCGGCGACAGGGCCGACAGCATCCGGCTCTCCATGGGTACCGGCTGAGCCCGCCTGCGCAGTCGGGAGACCAGCTGCCGGATCGCGATCCCCCACAGCCACGCGCCCACGTCCCCGTCGCCCCGGAAGTGCGCGGGCTCCGCCAGACCGCGACGAACGCATCGTGCAGCGCCTCGTCCGCCAGGTCCTCATCAGCAGTACGCCGACGCAACCTCAGCAGCAGCCACGCCGAGTGCCGCCCCACCAGCTCGCGCAAGGCAGCCTCGTCACCCTGGGCAATCAGACCCAGGAGCTCGGAGTCGGGGAGCTGATCCACACGCACACTGTCGCGTGTGGCAGGCGGATCGGATCACGATGAGCGGAACTTTCTCCGCCAAGGTCTCGGAGAAGCTGAACGCGACCGGAACGGGCAACCACACCCGACGCGGCTGCGACCAGTTGCCACCCGTTGCCTGCCCAGCGAGAGCGACCTGTCGAGATCCGGGCGGGGCCGCCGCCGGCTCGTCGAGCTTGCTGTCACGAGGAGCAGCCTGCCGCGTGAGGTCTTCGCGGCACCCGCGTGCCGTAAGGCCCCATGTGACGTCTTCATCCAGCGGAGGGAGGACGAGACGGCACGCGCCCGGCTCGGCGAACGGCAGCAGCGCACACCCGGCCGGGTCGGCGCCGTACTCGGCCAGGGCGCCTCACACGATGCCGAGCTGCACCGCGCACACGACATCCGGGTGCCGGTGCGCGGCCTCGAGCAGCGGACGGCGGTCAGCGGAGTTCTGCCTGGCGTTCCGGCACGGCTTCAGGCGTGAATCCCAGGTTGTCGAGGAGCCGAAGGACCTCATCACGCGGGCACGGGGGAGCACGGGCTGGCTGTCCGGCTGCGCCGGAGCCAGGTGGTCGCCGCGAGCATGGCTGGCACTTCCCAGCGACGCGGCGGGAACGCCCTGCCACGGGAGATGGTCGACCGTCGCGCAGTGCGGATGGGCATCCCGGGGCGGCGGCGTGACACGGCAAATTGACGTAGAAGTCGGGTTGCTGCGACGTCTAGTGTCCCGCCTCGTGGAGGCCACCAGCATGCACACCGACCGCCTTGAGCTTCGTCCGGTCCGGGAGGAGGACGTCGAGCGGATCCTGGAGTACCGCAACCTTCCGGAGGTCTCCCGCTGGCTGCTGCGCACCGAGGTCGATCCCACGTCGTTCCGGGCGGCATGGGCGCGCGCGGCCGAAGATCCCGACGACCACAGCGTGGCGGTGGTCCTCGACGGCGTGGTGATCGGAACCGTGTCGCTGGCCGTGGTTGACGGGATGGGTCAGCCCGGCATGCCGACGCGGACCGAGGCAGAGCTCGGCTACATCTTTGACCCGGCGTTCGCCGGACATGGGTACGCGACCGAGGCGGTCACCGCGATGGTGGCGCACGCGTTCGAGCAGTTGGGCGTGCGCCGAATCACCGCTGGCTGTTTCGCGGACAACCTCGCCTCGGTGCGGATCCTCGAGAAGGTCGGGATGCGGCGTGAGCAGCACGGCGTCGGCGACTCCTGGCACGCCGAGCTGGGCTGGGTGGACGGCTACACGTACGGCCTACTGGTGGAGAGCTGGCGCGCTCGGGCCGTGCAGTGGGATGGCAAACGACCTCGCCTGCACCCGCCATAGGTGTGAGGTCTGCGACCAGCCCCATGCCGGAGACCTCCGCTCCCCGACAACTGCGACTGATCATTGAGACCGACGACTTCGACGGGGCAGTCGCCTTCTACCGAGACGTCTTGGGCATGCCCGAGCAGCCCGCCTTCGCCACGACGGGCGATGACCGAGTCTCGATCCTCCATGCGGGCACAGCGACCATCGAGCTTGCCACGGCCGAGCACACCAGGTACATCGACCAAGTCGAGGGCGCGCCACACGAGCCGGGCCCAGCCCTGCGCATCGCTCTCGAGGTCGACGACACCCCGGCCGCCCTGGACTCGGCCCGGGACCACGGGTTGCGTGTGATCGCTCCCCCGATCACGACGCCGTTCCAGACCGTCAACGGTCGCATCGCCGGTCCGGCCGGCTGGCAGGTCACCTTCTTCCAGGAGCTGGAGTCGCTGGCCGAGCGCTCACTACGAGAGGGCTTCACCACCGACGACCGCCGCGCAAGGTGACCCCGCAACGGGTGGCGGGGGCGCTCCGAGCCTCGTGCACGGCGTCTTCAGCGTCTGTGCGTGATCCGAGCATCCGGTACGCCACCGCCACCGGACGGCCACGCTGCTCCTCGAAAGCTGCTCCTCGAAGGCCTGAGCCAGGGGTTCTTCCGGATGCGCCTCGCTCATGACGGTTACCTTTCTCTCCGCGGTTCCGTCATGTGCATGACGCGTAGCGAAGGACCGAGGTAACCGAGAGGAGCAAGGCAAGAACCGGTCCACGAGCGCCGCCCCTCATCGCGAGTGGGCCCGCATCACACCGACCGTGCCTACCAGCACCGTCGACGATGCGCCACCGCGCCGGCCTTGGTCGATCCCCAGCTCGCCGATGAGGAACCCGTGGCCCGGGCGGAGACGTCTGGCCTCTTGAGTGCTGGTCGGCGAACATGGTGGTCGGCTGATGGTGGAGCGGCGCCGGGGCTCGGACGGGCAGGCGACGCACCAGCTGGCCGTCGCTGCGTCACCTACAACTCGTGACGCGTCGGAAGGAGTTGTCGTGGGCCGCACGGAGGAGTTCGAGGAACTCAGGCCACTGCTGTTCTCCCTCGCCTACCGCCTGCTGGGCAGCGTGGCCGAGGCGGAGGATGCGGTGCAAGAGGCGTGGTTGCGTTACGACACGACTCCGACTCGGCCGCAATCGCCCAAGGCGTTTCTCTCCGCCGTCGTCACCAGGATCTCGATCGACGTGCTGCGCTCGGCGCGGGTGCGGAGGGTGCAGTACGTGGGGGAGTGGCTGCCGGAGCCCTTGCTCACCGACCCGTACGAGGATCCGGCCCGGTCGGCGGAGCTGGGGGAGTCGCTGTCCATGGCGGCGTTGTTGCTGCTCGAGCGTCTGTCTCCGCTCGAACGCGCCGTCTTCGTGCTGCGCGAGGTCTTCGCCTACGACTTCGCCGACGTAGCCGCTGCCGTTGATCGATCCGAGGCGGCCTGCCGGCAGCTGTTGGTGAGAGCTCGACGCCACATGGACAGCGGACGTCCACGGTTCGAGGCGGACCGGCACGCGCGCAACAAGCTGGCCGCCCGCTTCTTCGACGCCTTCCGCCATGGCGACGTCGAGGCCCTGAAGGCGGCGCTCGCCGCGGACGTCGAGCTCGTGGGCGATGCCGGCGGCAAGGCGCCCGCACTGGCTCGCGCCGTGGTCGGAGCGGACAAGGTCGCCGGCCTCCTCGCGTCACTCTTCCCCCGGCTCGACCGGGTCGGCGCGACCCTCGACGAGTGCCAGGTCAACGGTCAGCCCGGCGCAATCCTCCGGGACCGCGAGGGCAAGGTGGCCTTTACGTTCGCGCTGGACGTGCTAGGCGGACGTGTCCAGACCATCCGTTCGGTCGGCAACCCCGACAAGCTCCGACACCTCGGCCCGGTCGCGGACACCTGGGCTCTCCAGCGCGAGTTCAGGAAGACTCGCCAGGAGTGAGCTCTGCGCATCAGGAGGCGAAGGACTCGGGTCCGAACCGGCCGACTGCGATGAACACCGCGAGCACGACGTAGACGAGGTTGACCAGGACCAGCTTGAACTGGCCGAGACGCCCGTGGGTGATCATCGCTCCGATCATGAGGCCGACCCAGCACACCGCGGTGACCGGCACCATGACCGGCGCGACGTCCACCACGGCGGGAAGGATCAGGCCGACCGCCGCGAGCAGCTCCAGCGCGCCGAGAGTCTTCACGAACGCGGGGCTGACATCGCGAGTCCATGCGGCTCCCTCATGATGCTGCAGCTTCTCCTTGGGGATGAACGTCTTCGTGAAGCCTCCGGTCAGTGCGACCATCGCCAAGAGGCCGGCCGCAATCCACAGGATGGTGTCCATGATCTTCTCCTTGAGGGGTTCTGCTTCCAGGCACGACTCCGCTGGGTGCAGCAGAGCGGAGCGAGACGCCCCGAACCTCCGGCGCGGTCAAGCGAGTGCTGACCGCGGTGGAGGGAGACTCACGCTCGTGCTCTGAGACGGTCATGGTCGGTCGTGTGTGACATGGGCTCGGAACCGCCCACGACGACCTATTGCCCGGCGACGTCCGGCTGCGTCGCCCTTCCACCCGCTGTCCAGCGTCGAAGCGTGACCGACAACCTCCCCGCGCGATCAGGCCTCCGCGGCGCGCGGAGTCACTGTCGACCGGATTTTGCTTGACTTCTCCTCGGGGAGCCTGTGACGTGGCAGCTGGTAGCGAGTGGTGCGCTGGTGCTGAGGTCGATGGGCTACCCACGCCGACAACCCCAGGCCGCGTCGGCCCTCGTCGCGCCGGTGCCGATGTCGTGCGACATGTGGACCGACCGGCAGGAGTGCTGACAGCCACCATCGCGCGGCTGGTCATCGGACTTCGATCTCGGAGCTTCCACTGCCAGGAACGCAGGAACGCAAGGGAGATCGCATGCGCGCGCTGTTGACCTCGTACGGCTCGAGGGGAGACGTCCAACCGATGGTGGCTCTCGCGGTTGAGTTGCAGGCACTCGGTGCGGAGGTGCGGATGTGCGCTCCGCCGGATGAGGAATTCACGCAGCTGTTGACCCGCGAAGGTGTACCGCCGGTGCCGTTTGCGCGAACCTGGCGTTCATGGGAACGTCCGCCGACTGCCGCGGAGCGCCAAGCAGCGCGTGGCCGACTTCATCGCCGCGCAGTACGACACAGTCGCCGAGGCGGCCGCAGGATGCGACGTGATCGTGGCTACCGCCATGTCGCAGTTCGTCGGGCCCTCAGTGGCCGAGAGGCTGGGAATCCCGTACCGGTACGCGCTCTTCTGCCCGGACGTGCTGGATGGCCTTGACGGCCTGAGCTTCAACGAGTTGTTCGGTCAGCCGATCAACAGCCACCGAGCGTCGATCGGCCTACCACCGACGGGCAACGTCGGCGAGTTCATGTTCACCTCCGAACCCTTCCTGGCTGCCGACCCGACGCTGGGCCCGTGGGGTGGGCAGGAGGGGTTCGATGTCATGCAGACCGGTGCGTGGGTCCTGCCCGACGAGCGCCTACTCCCGGCCGAGTTGCTGAGGTTCCTGGACGCCGGCGATCCGCCCGTGTACGTGGGCTTTGGCAGCATGCGAACCGTCGCTGAGGACAGCGCGCGAACGACGATCCTGGGGATCCGTGCGCAGGGCCGCCGCGTGGTTGTTGGCCGCGGCTGGGCGGGCCTGGCCGCGATCGATGACCAGGATGACTGTTTCGTCGTCGGGGAGGTCAACCAGCAGAAGATGTTCGAGCGGGTGGCTGCAGTCGTGCATCACGGCGGGGCAGGCACAACGACGACTGCAGCCCGCGCAGGAGTGCCGCAGGTGGTGGTCCCCCAAGCAGGCGACCAAACCTACTGGGCGGGCCGGGTGGCCGAACTCGGGATCGGCGCTGCTCACGAAGGCCCGACGCCGACCGTCGAGTCCCTGTCGGCCGCGCTCGAGACGGCGGTCGCGCCAGTGACTCGCGCACGCGCACGCGCGGTTGCCGCTGAGGTTCGGACCGACGGTGCGCAGACGGCCGCGGCGCTGCTGGCCACTGGCGAGTCAGCGAACGGCCGACACGGCACGGTCGACGCATGAACACCCGTTTCCTCGATACAGGACAGCTACCCGTCCGTCGTCGCAGACGCGGTGGACGTTCGTGAACTGCTCCCGGGTCCGGCAACGGAAGGTGTGGCGGGGTCCACCGGCGCGCACCCTCCGCAGGCACCTCCCGGCCCACCTCGATGCGTGCAGACAGGCGACAGACAGAGTGGCGCGGGGGCCACCGCGCGTACGACTTCAGGCCGGACCGATCTCTCGACGAGCGACGTGCATGTCGGCGGTCAACCACCTCGAGGTCCCGACGTTCGGCATCCCGATCTGGTCGGCCTCGTCCACCTTGGCTGGACTGGTCGCCGCCGAGCCCGGCAAGGGACTATCCGGTCGTTGCAGATCCCCTCGCGATCAGGCCGGGCTCAGGACATGGATACGATCAGGTCGTGCCTTTGACAGGGGACGACGTCGACCGGTTCGAGCTGTCGAGGCCGCGTCTGGAGGCCATCGCCTACCGTCTCCTCGGCTCCGCGGACGAGGCACAGGACCTCGTGCAGGAGACGTTCCTGCGCTGGCACGCCGCCGACGTCGACCGCATCGAGGTCCCCGAGGCTTGGCTGACGAAGGTCCTCACCAACCTGTGCCTCAACCAGCTCACCTCCGCGCGGGCACGGCGCGAGACCTACGTGGGCCGATGGCTCCCCGAGCCGCTGCTCGCCGGGGACCCGATGCTCGGCCCGGCCGACACCGCTGAGCAGCGCGAAGCGGTCTCGTACGCGGTCCTCACCCTCATGGAGCGCCTGTCCCCCAACGAACGGGCCGTGTACGTGCTGCGGGAGGCCTTCGACTACCCGCACCGGGAGATCGCCGAGATCCTCGACATCACCGAGGCCGCCAGCCAGCAGATCCTTCACCGTGCCAAGAAGCATGTCGCGTACGCCAAGAGCCCGCCCCGACATCGACAAGGCCGCCGCCCAGCGGATCGTCGAGGAGTTCCTCGCGGCCGCCACCAGCGGCCAGACCGATGAGCTCGTACGCCTGCTCACCAAGGACGCCATCGCCATCGGCGACGGCGGAGGGAAGGTTCCGGCACGCACCAAGGCGTTCGAGGGAGCCGTCGCGGTCGCGAAGTTCGTGTGGGGCATGTTCAAGCCGGCCGAGGCCAAGCGCGCCATCGTCGGCGGCTCGCCCGAGATCTACGCCTGGACCGCCAATGGCGAACCCGCCGTCGTGGCCGTCGTGGAGGGCCGGGTCGTCGCCATCATGTGCCTGGAGGTCACCGCCGAGGGCATCACTGCCTGCCGCACTCAGGCAAACCCCGACAAGCTCGAACGCGCGACCGACCAATGGGCGGCGGCCGACCACGGGGAGCCCCTGCTCGTGATGTGACGTGTATCACGCATGGCTCCTGTCAGGAAACGGCGGGCCGTCCGGTTCAGGTGACACCTCCGAAACCGAACCGAACAGGAGCTGACGATGAGAGTGCTGGTTGCAGGAGCGACAGGAGTGATGGGCAAGGAGCTGGTGCCACGTCTGGTCGATGCGGGACACGAGGTGTTCGCCATGATCCGCAGGGAGTCGGACAAGGCCAAGGCATCACAGCTGGGCGCGGTGCCGGTCATCGCCGATGCGCTCGATCGCGCCGAGGTCGAGGCCGCCGTGCGCGAGGCGGCGCCGGAGGTGGTCGTTCACCAGCTGACCGCCATCGGGCACGTCGACCCCCGCCACTTCGAGCGCAGCTTCGCCGCCACCGACCGGCTGCGGATCGAGGGGACCGACAACCTGCTCGCGGCCGCACGCGCCGTAGGAGTGCGACGGTTCGTCGCCCAGAGCAACGGCGGGTTCACCT
This sequence comes from uncultured Actinomycetota bacterium, assembly GCA_963784645.1. Taxonomy (GTDB): domain Bacteria; phylum Actinomycetota; class Actinomycetes; order JACCUZ01; family JACCUZ01; genus JBBRVW01. Next base: position 7,980 of record CAWARY010000005.1, read on the forward strand.
ACGCCCGGACCGGCGGGCCGGTCAAGACCGAACAGGACCCCCTGGATCCGCTCACCGATCCGCCCGATGGCCTCGATGATCGCCGCGGTCGAGCACTTGGAGAAGGCCGTGCTGGGCGCCGACTGGACCGAAGGGGTCGTGCTGCGCTACGGCGCCTTCTACGGACCCGGCACCTCCATGGCGCCAGGGTCCGAGCAGTTCGAGCTGATCCGCAAGCGCAAGTTCCCGGTCGTCGGCGACGGCGGCGGGGTGTGGTCGTTCGTCCACATCGCCGACGCCGCCGAGGCCACGGTCGCAGCCGTGGAGAACGGTGGCCGCGGTGTCTACAACATCGTCGATGACGACCCCGCCCCGGTCGCCGAATGGCTGCCGGAACTGGCGGCGATGCTGGGCGCCAAGAAGCCGATGCGCGTACCGCGGTTCATCGGACGGCTGGCCGCCGGACCGGCCGGCGTCGTGCTCATGACCGAACTGCGCGGCGCATCCAACGCCAAGGCCAAGCGCGAACTGGGTTGGCACCCCGCACATCCCAGCTGGCGCCAAGGCCTCCAGGCGTGACGACGCGGCGGTTAGCGCCCTGGTCATCGCTACCGGGGCGTTGATCGCCCGCGCGCACAGCCAGCCACGCGACGGGATCGCCGTACTCCGTGGCGCGTCGTGGCCAGGGTGGCGAGCTGGGCGGCGCGGCCTGCCATGGCCGCAGGTGCACCGCCAGGGCGACGTCGTCGCTGTGTCTCGTCCTGTTCGCCCGGAAGCCTCACCGATGGAGGAATCGTCATGTTGGCCATCACTGTTCGAGACCGTGCCGCCGGTACCAGCGGACTGGCCCTGACGGAGTTGCCCTACCCCCACGCCGCCGAGAATGACGTCATCGTGCGCGTGCACGCCGCGGGATTCACCCGGGGAGAGCTCGACTGGCCGTCGACGTGGTCCGACCGCGCTGGGCGTGACCGAACGCCGAGCGTGCCCGGACACGAGCTGTCGGGTGTCGTCGCCGAGCTGGGCTTCGGAACCACGGGCTTGACCATGGGCCAGAGGGTGTTCGGACTGGCCGACTGGGCCCGCAACGGATCACTGGCTGAATACGTCGCGGTGGAGGCCCGCAACCTCGCACCGCTACCGGGCGACATCGACCACACGGTGGCAGCAGCACTGCCGATCTCCGGGCTGACCGCATGGCAGGGTCTCTTCGCACACGCCCGCCTGATGGCCGGCCAGACCGTCTTGATCACGGGCGCTGCAGGCGGCGTCGGGTCGATGGCGGTGCAGCTCGCGCGCGAGGTGGGGGCCGAAGTGATCGGCGCCGGTCGGTCCGCCGACATGGAGACCGCGATCGGTCTGGGTGCGGACGCCTTTCTCGACCTCGAGCTCGAGCCACTGGACAACGCGGGCAAGGTCGACGTGGTCTTCGACGTGATCGGCGGCGAGGTCCTCGACCGCGCGGTTGCACTCGTGCGGCCGGGCGGCACGCTCGTCACTGTCGCGGCGCCCCCCAGGCTGAAGCCCCAGGACGGGCGAGCCATCTTCTTCGTCGTCGAACCGGATCGCACCCAGCTCGCGGCCCTGGCCCGGCGAGTCCGCGACGGACGGCTCACGCCGACGGTCGGAGCCGTACGGACGCTGCTTGATGCTCCCGGTGCGCTGGCCCCGGATCACAGGGCAGTTGGCCGGACGATCATTCGGGTGAGGGGAGATGCGTAGGCGTGCAGCCACGGTCGGACCACGGACGCGTATCGGTCGGGGTCATGCCGGACCTCCGCGGAGTCAGGCGGGTCGGGCCGTCGGGTGCGCGTCCTATTCGACTTGACGGACCTCGCGAGCTTCGGGTGACATCGCTGTCTGGCCGAATGCGAGGAAGGTCGCATGACTCGAACCGCTGAACATGCTGGTGACCACGTGGCCGCGCACGCGCTCGGTTCCCGTCCGGCGAGCGGCCGGGTGCGAGCTGTGGCGTGGCTGGTGGCCCTTTGGTGTGTCGGATTCGCCGCGGTCAACGTTGCCTTCGAGACGACCGGGCGTTTCACCGAAGGCGCTTACGCCGAGTACGCGACGGCGCTGTCCGTGATGGACTGGACCGTGTCTGTGCTGAAGCTTGTTGGCGCCGCCGTGGCCCTGGTGTCGGTCACTCGTCGACGCGTTCCCATCTCGCCGCGACTGGTCGCCGTCATGGTCTGCGGCGCCGCCGCCCTGCTCGGTCTCTACTGCCTGGGCGGCATCGTCGAGGCCATCGGCATGCTCACCGGCGTGGTCGGCGATGCCGATGACCTCACGCCCCGCAGTGTCGGCTACCTCGTTCTCTTTCTCGTCGCCGCTGCCGGGTATGGCGTGCTGGCCGTGTCGTTCTCCCGCCGGTACGCGACTGGGCGACGGGAAGCCCTGATCGGGGTACTTGGTGCTCCGATCGTGCTCGCAGCGCTGCTGGTCGCGATCCCGCTTCTGCTCGTCTCAGTCGGCCTCATGCCGGCCTACCGTTGACGACTCTGTCGAGCGATACGGTCGGGCTGAATCGCACGTGGTTGTGACTGCTGCCTGGCCACTGCGCCAAGAACACGTCGAATCCGTCCACCTCGAGTCGACCGGCGACTACCGTCGCCACTTCAGCGGCGACACCTGACGCGGCATGACGACGTCCGCTCGCCGATCCCAGAGTCTGTTGCGTCCTCAGGTCAACAAGGGCGCATAGAGCGGCCGCTCGAACGGCCACGCGTCGCTGATGAGCCAGGCGGCGATCGCGCCCCGGAGGGCATCGTCGCTGGCGGCCTCGGACTCCCGTACCCACGACTGCACGTCGGCGTCGTGTTCGCCGTCGCGAGCCGGGTACACGTAGAGGCAGCCGACAACGTCGCCGCTCGCGTCGAGAACGGTGAACGTGAAGCCAGTCCGGTCGGCGAAGTCCCGCGAATGACGCTCCAGATCGGCGCGGTTCTCGTCCGCGCTCATCTCGCGTGGCCAGTTGCCCTCAGTGAAGCCCGGCGAGCGTCGAATGTGTTCCATGCTCGACGTCCAGGCTGCGTAGTCGCTCTCGTTGTGCACCGGACCGAGAGGCTCGAGGTGAAAGTCCCCGGCCACGAACTCGGTCGGCGGCTCGAAGTCGGTGGGCACAAAGCTGACGGACATAGGCACTCCCGTTTGTCGGCGCAGTCTCCGGAGCGGTCAGGCGTTCAGACGACCTCGTGAGCCGGAGCCTCATCCCGCATTGTGCTGCCTGCTGCGCCGGTTCGGCATCGGCATTGACGCGGTGCGCGTTGATGTGCCGTGCAGGCAGCGGCCGGTACCGCTGTCGACCCGTCGATCGAGATACGCGAGCATCACGTCCCGCCGCCGGCTCGACCCCGAGCAGTTGTCGGATCCCCGGCAGCTCCGACGCCCGGCAGAGACTGCGGATGGTCGACGAGTTCGCTACCAGGCCGGCGACGACGGGTTCTCCCGGCGTCAGCCCGCGAGGAGCCGGGCTACCGCGGTCTGCCCTCGGGCCAGGGCGTGCCGGTGCGGGGTGACATCGTCCCGGTCGGCGATCGTCGGGTCGGCACCGGCGTCCAGCAGGGTCCGCACGATGCGCTGATAGGGCCGCGAGCCGTCGCCCAGGATGACCGCCTCCAGCAGAGCGGTCCAGCCGAGGTCGTTGACGTGGTCGACGTCCACCGACGTACGGACGACTCGACGCACGTAGCCCACGTGGCCGCGCTCGCTGGCCGGGATCAGCGACGTGCCGCCGAAGCGGTTGAGGATGGTCAGGTCGGGGTCGGCGCGCAGCAGGACCTCCGCCATCGCCACACTCCCGGTCACGCCGGTGACGAGCCACGGCGTGTCGTGCTGGTCGTCGAGGGCGTCGGGGTCGGCACCCAGGGAGACGAGCAGACGGGCGACGGCGAGGCGGTCCTCCGTCACCGCCCGCAGCAGCGGCGTACGCCGGCGGGGGTCCCTGGTCTCGAGGTCGGCCCCCGCTCGCACCGCCAGCGCGGCCCGGTCCGCGTCACCCCGGGCAGCCGCGCGCACCAGCGCCCGGTCGGGGTTGCGCACCGGATCGGCCCGCAGCGCCGCCGTCAGGGTCCGCGCGATCTCGGGGTGTCTCTCGGCACGGGCATGTTCGACGGGCGCGACTCCGTCGCGCTGCGAGGGCAGCCCGACATCGGCTCCGCCGGCGACCAGCAGCCGCACGGTGTCGACGTACCTGCTGCTGCCGTCACCGAGGAGGATCGCTTCGTGCAGCGCAGTCCACCCCAGGTTGTTCACGTGGTCCACGTCGATGCCGGTGCGCAGGAGGCGCCCCACGACGTCGGCGTGACCGCGGTCGGCGGCCCGGATCAGCCCGGTGCCGTTGAAGCGGTCCAGCGACCCGACGTCGGCTCCGTTGCGCAGGGTCAGCTCGAGAAGCTTGTGGAAGCCCTCGCTGGTGGAGATGAGATACGCGCTCTGCTGGGAGTCGTCCTTGTCGTTGACGTCCGCACCGGCGCGGATGAGCCTCCGGGCGCGTGTCACGTCGCCGTCCCAGGCCGCGTCGATCAGCTCGTCCTGCAGTCGCGCCTGCTGCGCGCGCGAGAGAGCAGTGCGCGAAGCGCTCGGCGCCGCGCCCTCCGGCTGGGTCTGCGGCGGTCCGGTAGCAGACACAGACGTCGTGGTCGCGGTCGTTGTCGGGGTCGCTTCGGCCCCCGGGTCCGTCGGACCGGAAGCGCACGCCCCGAGCATGCCCATCAGGAGCGCGGCGGCGAGCAGGCCGGTCCCGCGTGCTGACGCGCCGGCGCCCGGAAGGGAGCCGGCGCATCGCCCGATGGGGTCGCGGGTCATCGCGGGCCGCGCATCGCCACGACCTCGTAGGGCGGCCAACCGACGGTCGCTCGCCCGTGCTGGTTCATGAGGAACAGCCTGCCTCGTTCGACGGTCGCGGCGGTCGTCGGGTCGGGAGCAATGCCGGTCTCGTCGACGAGCCACGCCGAGCCGGGCTCCGTGGCGGCGTCGACGGCGGCACAGCGGGTCAACCGATGAGGTCGTCCAGGCCAGGGTCGGCCTTGCGGTATCCCGCCAGCAGCTCCTTGGCCGTCGTGACCGAGTCGACCAGGGGGTGTCCGGCGAAGGCCCTGAGCGCCAGGGTCGCCGACCTCGTCCTGGCCGCGGTGATGGTCAGCTGCTCGACCGCCTTCACCTGCTGAACGAGCCCGAGCTGGTCCCCGGGCAGGGGGAGGGTCGGCAGGGGGTGCGGCCCGTGGGTGTCCACGGTGCAGGGAACCTCGACCACGGCTTCCGCCGGAAGACCCGGGACGGCCGACCCGTTGCGGACATTGAGAATCATGGAGCTGCGTTCATCGCGCGCGATCGCGGCCATGATGGCCAGGGCGACGCCCTCGTAGCCCCCTCCCTGCACGTCCGCGCTGTCCCGGCTCTCGGCGTCGGCGCGGCTCTCCTGCATGTACGTGGCGTCGCGCTCGGTCCGCACCCGGCGCCACTCGGCAAGGGCTCGTTCCGGGGTCTGGGCGACCGTCCGATAGAACCCGCTCTGCTGCGCGAGCAGGAACTCGCCCCGAGTCTGTGCGTCGCCGCGGATCGCAGCCACCGCTTCGCGGGTGAAGTAGTAGTAGTAGAGGTACTCGTTGGGTATGGCCCCCAACGCCTGGATCCACTCCGCGCCGAAGAGCCGACCCTCTTCGATGGTGGCCAACAGCGCCGGGTCGGCGATCAGGTCGGGCAGGATGTCCCGCCCGTCCTGGCGGATGCCGCGCAGCCACCCCAGGTGGTTGAGGCCCACGTACTCCAGGGCCGTCGCATCGACGTCGTGCCCGAGCGCTTTGGCGGCCCGCCGCCCCAGGCCGATGGGGGAGTCGCAGATGCCGACGACGCGCTCGCCCAGGACCTGCTGCATCGCTTCGGTGATCATTCCAGCCGGGTTGGTGAAGTTGATGACCCAGGCGCCCGGGCAACGGACCGCGGCCCGCTCGGCGACCTCGACCGCCACGGGCACGGTGCGCAGGCCGTACGCCAGGCCGCCGGGCCCCGTGGTCTCCTGGCCGAGCAGCCCGAGGTCGAGGGCGACCCGTTCGTCCCGCGTGCGTCCCTCGAGGCCGCCGACCCGGATCGCCGAGAAGACGAAGTCTGCGCCGTCGAGTGCGGTGTCGAGATCGGTGGTGGTGGACACCTCCGGTGCCCCGTCGACGCCGGCGCCCATCTGCTCGAGGACGTGCGTGATCGCAGTCAGGCGCCCTTCGTCGACGTCGTGCAGGGACACCCGGTCGACGCGCCGGGCGTTCATGTCCCGCAGCAGTGCCCCGTAGACGAGCGGGACGCGGAAGCCGCCACCCCCCAGGATCGCCAGCTTCACCCGAGCATCACCTCCACCTCGGCTGCGGCACACACCTCGAGAGTTGCCGGGTCGGCGCCCTCGTTGGTCACGAGGACGTCGACGTCGGACATGTCGCAGACCCGCAACGAGCCCGTTCCCGGGAACTTGTACCGGTCTGCCAGCACGATCACCTGGTCCGCCGACCTGATCATGGCTCGCTTGACGGGGACCTCGATGACGGTCGTGTCGATCACCTCTCCGTCGGCCCTGATCCCGCTCGCACCGAGGAAGGCCCGGTCGGCGTGCACCTGACGCAGTGCGTCTTCGGTGAGCACCCCGACCACGGAGTGGTAGGTGCGGCGCACCATGCCGCCGAGCAGGATCAGCTCCACCCGCTCGTCGTCGCGCAGCACGTCCAGCACCGCGAGGCTCGACGTGATCACCGTGACCGACCGGCCGCGCAGGAGTCGGGCGAGCAGGACGGTGGTGGTGCCGATGTCCAGCAGCACGACGTCTCCGTCGTTGACGAGACGGGCGGCCTGACGGGCCACCGCCTCCTTGTCGGCGGTGTGCGAGGCAGCGACCTCGGCGAACGGCCGCTCGAGGCCCCAGTCCCCAGCGGGGTCGGCCTTGAGGTAGGCGCCGCCGTGCACGCGGGTGAGGAGGCCGGCCCGGTCGAGCTGGTACAGGTCGCGACGGATCGTCGCCGTGCTCACGCCCAGCGCGCGAGCCAGATCGTCGACGGAGGCGGCGCCGCCGTCCTTGAGCCGCTGCACGATGTCCACCTGCCGTCGGTGCCTCACGGCGGTCAAGGTAGCAGTCATTTCTGCGCTTCTTCTTGCAACCGTGATCAGATTTGCGCGATTTTGCCTTGTCAGCGACCACCTACCGGGTGCACCATGACCGCCATCCGATCACTGGGAGAGGGGTTTTCCGCTGTGCCCCCGAATGCGCCCGAGTCCACGTACGACCCGCTGGCCCATCTGCGGACACCCCAGGGTCCCGAGTTCGACGTCTTCCTGTGGGGCACGGTCTTCCTCGACATCGTCTTCACCGGCCTGGACGCGATGCCGGCGGACGGCACCGAGGTGTGGGCCGACGGGATGGGCTCCTGCCCGGGCGGCATCGCCAACCTGGCCATCGCCTCGAGCCGGCTGGGACTGCGCACGTCGCTGGCGGCGGCGTTCGGCGACGATGTCTACGCCGACTTCTGCTGGCAGACCCTCGCCGAGCAGGAGCACGTCGACCTCCAGCGATCACGTCGGTTCGACCACTGGCACTCCCCGGTGACCGTCTCGATAGCGGTCGCGCGCGACCGCAGCATGGTCAGCCACGGCCACCCCGCGCCGATCAGCGCCACCGAGATGATCGGTCGTCCGCCCCGGTGTCGCGCCGTCATCGTCGACCTCGGAACCAGCGAGCCCCTCGGGGTTCCGGAGAGCCCGCCGTGGGCCGACCTGGCCCGTCGCGACGGTGCCCTGGTGTTCGCCGACGTCGGCTGGGACCCGACCGGTGTGTGGTCCGACGAGGTGCTCGATCAGCTGAAGGCCTGTGACGCGTTCCTGCCCAACGCCGGAGAGGCGATGGCCTACACCCGCACGGACACTCCTCAGGAAGCGCTCTACGTGCTGGCCGACCGCGTCCCGCTGGCGGTCGTCACCGACGGCGCCCAGGGTGCGCTGGCCATCGACAGCACCACCGGGGAGGAGGCCCACGTCCCGGCCCTGCGCGTACCGGCGCTGGATCCCACCGGCGCCGGTGACGTCTTCGGCGCCGGCATGGTCGTGGGGACGTTGTCCGGCTGGCCGCTGGCCGATCGCCTGGCCTTCGCCACCTTGTGCTCAGCGCTCGCGGTGCAGCAGTTCGGTGGCTCCCTGGCCGCCCCGGGATGGGGCGACATCGCGGACTGGTGGCACACCGTGCGCGATACCGGCAGCGGTTCCTACCGGGCGGCGTTGCTTCGCCGGTTCGCCTTCCTCGAGGAGATCGTTCCCACTGTCCCGGTGGGCGCGGTGCGCCGGGCCGCGGCGACCATCGCCCGCCGCGCCGACGTACAGACCAGCCCATGACACCCCGCCACCGATCCCGCGTGTCCACGTTCACCAGCCACAGGAGAGCCTGATGTTCCGTCGCACCCCGCGAGTTCTGTCCGCCGTCGGCATTCTCGCGCTCGGGGCCCTCGCCGCCTGCGCCCCCGGGTCGAGCAACGACAGTGCCACCCCGAAGCCGACCCCCAAGGCCGAGGTGAACACCGATGCCGCATCGATGGGCGACGTCACCCTCGTCGTGTGGGACCAGGAAGTGCGCGGTGGCCAGGCCGCCCAGATGAGCCAGCTGAACAAGGAGTTCCAGGCCAAGTACCCGAACATCACGATCAAGCGGGTCTCGCGGTCCTTCGAGGACCTGAAGAAGACGCTGCGGCTTGCTCTGAGCGGCAACGAGCCGCCCGACGTGGTCCAGTCCAACAACGGCCGCTCCGACATGGGCGAGTTCGTCAAGGCCGGCGAGCTGGTGTCGCTCGACAACTACTCCAAGGCCTACGGCTGGGACGCGCGGTTCCCCGAGTCCGTGCGGCAGTACTCCTCGTACTCCGCTGACGGCTCGTCGTTCGGTGAGGGAAACCTCTACGGCATGCCGCAGGTCGGCGAGGTCGTGGGAATCTTCTACAACGCCAAGATGCTTGCGGCGGCCGGTGTCCAGCCGCCCACGACCTGGGCGGAGTTCGAGGACGCGCTGGCGGCCGTCAAGGCCAAGGGCGAGGTGCCGATGATGCTCGGCAACCTGGACAAGTGGCCCGCGATCCACGTGTTCGGCACGGTCCAGGGGCACACGACACCGGCGCAGGACATCAAGACGCTGGCCTTCGGGCGGGACGGCGCATCGTGGACGACGCCGGAGAACACCACCGCCGCGCAGACCCTCGTCGACTGGGTCGACAAGGGCTACTTCGAGCCCGGCGTCAACGGTGAGGGCTACGACCCCGTCTGGCAGAAGTTCAGCAAGGGCAAGGGCGCCTTCCTGATCGCAGGCACCTGGCTGCAGGCAGATCTGCAGAAGGCGATGGGCAGCGACGTCGGATTCATGCTCCCGCCGGGCGACAGCGCCGATGCGGCGCCCGTCGCCACCGGTGGCACCGGGCTTCCCTTCGCCATCACGAGCAAGAGCAAGAACCCCGACGCGGCCGCCGCCTACCTCGACTTCATCACTGATGCACATGCGATGAACGTGCTGACCGAGACCGACAACCTGCCGGTGGCGGACACGGCCGACCAGTCGGTGGGCGGGGGTCTGCAGGAGGACGTGTTCAGCGCGTTCGGCACCGTCGTGCAGAAGGACGGGCTGGTGCCGTACCTCGACTACGCGACGCCGACGATGTACGACACTCTCGGCGCTGCCCTGCAGGACCTGCTGGCCAAGAAGGCGACGCCGCAACAGTTCCTGGACACGCTGGAGAAGGACTACAGCGACTTCACGACCTCCAACGGATAGCTGCCGATCGTCGTGGTAGCCCAGCAGCTCGAGCCTGCGGCCAGTACTTCTCGGGCCGCGGATCGGCCCGCCCGACGTGGGCAGCCGCCCGGCGAACCCCGCCGGGTCGCGTATCTGTACCTGCTCCCGGCGTTCCTGGTCTACGCGGCGTTCCTGCTCTACCCGTTGGTGCGCTCGGTCCAGCTCTCGTTCTACGACTGGGACGGGCTCACGGTCGGCACGTGGGCGGGGCTGGACAACTACCGCGAGGTGATCACCGACGGTGCCCTTCGGGGTGCCTTCGTGCACGCCCTCGTCCTGATGGTGTTCTACGCCGTCGTCCCGCTGCTGATCGGACTGGTGCTCGCCTCGATCCTGAACCGGAGCCGGGTCCGAGGTCTGTCGTTCTTTCGCACCGTGGTCTTCCTTCCGCAGGTCGTGGCCATGGTCGTGGTGGCGGTGGCGTGGCGGCGGATCTATGCGCCCCAGGGGGGCCTCAACTCGCTGCTCTCCGCGGTGGGCCTGGACTCGCTCGGCCGGGCCTGGCTCGGTGACTACGCCTTCGCACTGCCTGCAGTGGGCTTCATCGGCACCTGGTTCGAGACCGGGCTGGTCACCGTGCTGCTCCTGGCCGGCATGGGGCGCATCTCCGGCGAGCTGTACGAAGCAGCTCGGCTCGACGGAGCGGGGCCGCTGCGCGAGTTCCTGGCCGTCACCCTGCCCTCGATCCGCCGGGAGATCGCTGTCGCGCTGACGCTGACGGTCATCGCGGCCCTGCGCACCTTCGACCTCGTCTACGTCACCACCCGTGGCGGCCCCGGGCAGTCGACGTCCGTGCCGTCCTACGAGGTCTACCACCGTGCCTTCGAGCTCGGCCAGGTCGGCTCGGCCGCCGCCATCGGCGTCTGCCTCACCCTGGTGATCTTCGCGATCTCGTTCGGGATCACCCGCATCGGGGACCGGGACGCCACGTGAGGGTGTCCCACGCCGAGCGCAACGCCAACTACGTCATCCTCGCGATCGTCTCGGTCTTCGCGCTGGGGCCGATCCTGTCCATCCTCGTCTCGGCGCTGGGCGCGGACGACAGCTCGACCGGTTCCTCGGGGTCAGGCGTCCTCGGGCTGCACCCCGGCAACTTCGTCGATGCGTGGCAGATCGGCCACTTCGGGACCTACCTGCGGACCAGCCTCATCGTGTCGGTGTCCGTCGTCGCCGTCAGCCTCGTGCTCTCCATACTGAGCGGCTTCGCCTTCGGCACCATGCGGTTCCGCGGTTCAGGACCGTTGTTCTACCTGTTCCTGCTCGGCATCATGATGCCGAGCGAGGCGATCATCGTCCCGCTCTACTTCGATCTGCGCAGCCTCGGCCTCACGAACACGATCTGGGCCATCGTGCTGCCGCAGATCGCCCAGTCGGTGGCCTTCGGCACCTTCTGGATGCGGGCCTACTTCCGCTCCAGCAGCCGGGCGCTCATCGAGGCGGCGCGGATCGACGGCGCGAGCAACCGTCGGATCCTGTGGCAGGTGCTGGTGCCGCTCGCCCGGCCGGCGATCATCACGCTGACGGTGCTGACCTTCATGTGGACGTGGAACGAGTTCCTCATCCCCCTGGTGATGGTCACCGACGAGTCGCTGCGGACCGCGCCACTGGGGCTGGCGTTCTTCCAGGGCCAGTACACCCAGGGCTTCACGCTGCTGGCGGCCGGCTCGGTGATCGTCGCGACGCCGGTCGTCGCCGTCTACCTCTTCCTGCAGCGTCACTTCATCGCCGGAATGCTCGAAGGCGCTGTCCGGGAGTAAGGCACCAGATCAACCCGCACCCAACAAGGGAGAAGATCTATGAAGCGACGCCGCAAGGTGGTTGCGCTCGCCATCGCTGCCATGGTGGCCCCACTCGGGGGAATCGTCGCCGGCGGCCCAGCAGGAGCCGCGGACAAGGGCGGCGGATCGTACGTGGCGGACGCCGCCACCAAGATCAACGTCATGGGAGAGTGGGCACACCCCGACGACGACACGAGCATCATCGGCCCGTGCGGTGTGCTGCACCAGCGCTACAACATCAAGTGCGGCGTGATCATGGTGACCCGTGGCGAGGGCGGCGGCAACGCGGTCGGGACCGAGCTCGGCCCTGACCTCGGGCTGCGCCGGGAGAACGAGGACCGTGTCGCGCACTACCGCTCGGGCACGGTGGACATCTTCAACCTCGACCGGGTCGACTTCTTCTACAACCAGAGCGCTCCGCTGACCCAGTACTTCTGGGGTCAGGACGAGACGCTGCGGCGGATCACCCGCGTCATCCGCACCACGCAGCCGGACGTCTACGTCGGCTTCACCCCGACCCTCGGTGCCGGGCACGGCAACCACCAGCAGGCCGGTAGGTACATCTGGGAAGGCGTGCTGGCTGCCGCCGACCCGACGATGTTCCCCGAGCAGCTGAAGGGGCCGGACGCGCTGAGCACGTGGCAGGTCAAGAAGGTCTTCTCCGGCGGGAGCACGGCAGGCACCGGCGGCACGACCGCCAGCGCTGACTGCACCACGGGCTTCCTGCCCGCCGCCACGAACCTCGACACCGTCAATGGCGTGTGGACGGGCTACGACTCGCCCTACACGTGGCCGGCGGGAAACCTGCAGGGACAACCCGCAGGCTCGGCCAAGAGCTGGCAGCAGGTTGCCCTCGAGGGTCGCGCGGCCTACCCGACCCAGAGCCGGGTCATGTACAAGGACACCGCACCCCCCGCCTGCTCCCGGTTCGGGATGACGCAGTCGTTCGTTCCGTTCCAGCCGAACACCGCGCCGGACGGGACGCCGAACCCGGCGGCCGGCAAGGATGACGCGATGCTCTTCGGAGCCTCGGCACCGGACCCGGGCGGGCTGCCGCTGGGCACCCTGGAGTACCTCACGTTCTCGAGGTTCTTCAATGTGGCCGGGGAGCCGTTCACGGCGACCGTGCACCTGCAGTCCGGGCAGAAGACGCTCCCTGAGGGCACTGTCGAGCTGTCCGTCCCGTCAGGGTGGACCGTCGACGGAACGAAGGTCGTCGGCGCGGTCTCGGACAAGCGTGAGACGACCGTGTCGTTCTCCGTCACGCCGGCGGCCGGCGCCCCCGTGAACCAGAACGCCAAGATCTCGGCGGTCTACACGAGCGGGTCACGAACTGGATACACCGACAACGCCGTCCGGATCGTCTCTCCCACAGAAGGTCGGTTCCAGCGGTGGGGCAACTGGGAGGAGTACGACCAGTGGCTGACCGACGTCGCGCCGCAGGCGGCTCGTCTCGGCCGGTCCGCTGCCATCCAGTCGATGGCGGTCGGCAGCACCATCACGGTGCCCGTCGTCGTGCACAACTGGTCGAACCAGGCGCAGCAGGGTGAGGTGTCGCTGGGTCTCCCGGCCAACTTCACGGCAGATGCGGCCTCGAAGCCGTACGCCGCACTGGCGCCGGGCGACGAGACCACCGTGTCCTTCCAGGTCACCAGCACGCACGCCAGCCTTCCGGTTGCGCAGAACGTGACGATCCCGGTGAACACGACCTACAGCGCGCCTGCCGGGACGGGGAGTGAGCCCCTGACGCTGTCGCTGGTGCCGACCACGACGATCCCGCACGTGTCGTCGTCCCCCACGGTCGATGGTGTGGCGGGTGCCGGTGAGTACCCCGGTCCGGCGCTCGACATCGGCCGGATCTGGCAGGGCGCCACCGGGTGCACGACCGCCGCCGACTGCGGAGTGAACAACGGAACGGGCGAGAGCAACTTCGCCAAGGTCAGCTGGTCCGACGACGCCCTGAACGTCTTCGTGCACGTGCGGGACGACTACCAGGCCTACGCCGTCACCCCGGCAGAGTGTGTCGGCCACTGGCAGGCGGACTCCGTCGAGATCCTGCTGGACCCGCGAGGGACCTCCTCGCAGGACCTCAAGGACACCGCGACGACGTTCAAGCTCGGGGTCTTCCCGTACACGAACGACCCGACCGGGAGCAACGGCAACGGCGCGAACGGCCCGTGCTGGTCGCGCGACGCCGACAACCACCAGGGGTACTCGACGGGGCCGCTGGCCGGCACCGTCAGCGACGCCCCGAACGCTCCCGGGGTCCAGGTGGCCTCCACCGCGAGCTGGGTCGGCACCAACGAGACGACGACCGACCACGCGTACGCCGGTGGCGGGTACGACCTCGAGGTGAAGATCCCGCTGGCGGACCTGCCGGCAGCAGTGGACCCGGCTCGTCTCGGTCTGAACATCACGCCGTACGACAACGACAACACCGCGGCGGCCGGTACGACCACCCTGAGGCACATCGACAGCAGCACGCGGCTGGGCTGGTCGGCACTGGGCAGTGTCCAGTCCGACCCGTACCGGTGGGGGCTGGCGACGATGGACGGCTACACCCCGCCCGCAGGTAGGTCCACCACCCCGTCGGCGCCGAACGTGTCCAACCCGAACCTCGACGGCCTCCTGTCGCCGCAGACGATCGCCCAGTCTGCTCGCAACGCGGTGCCGATCTCGGGACGGCTCCCGGTCACCAACGGCGAGGCCATCAAGGTCAAGAATGCCCGTCTGGGCTCGTCCTCGGTGACGTTCGACCTCAGTGCGTCGCGCAGCGGCACCGCACACGTGTTCGCGTGGTCGGGCTTGGTGGGCGCCATCCCGGTCTACCTGACCAGCTGCTCTCCGACGGCCGACCCGCCGCCGGACTACGGGCTGACCCCGTGCGCGGTGACTGACGGCGGCATCCCGCCGTGGTCGCCGGACATGAGCGGCCACGTGGTGGCGCAGGTGGACCGTGCCGTCAGCCCCGGGAATCGGCAGGTCAGCATTCCGCTGAGCTCGCAGCAGCGGAGCCGGCTGGCCGAGGACGGGCGACTGCTCATCTCCTACGAGACGGCGCAGGGCCGGGTCCAGGCTCTGGACGTTCGACTGAACAACTAGCAGCGCGCAGTGCCGGACGGCCCACCCCTTGCCTCGGGTGGGCCGTCTGGCATCCGGGGCACCGCTGGCGCACACCCGAGAGGTGACTCAGGTCAAGGCCGGAGGCGCCGGTCGGCGCGCACACCGCACCGGCCAGGTCAGGAGCCGGACCGCTCGAGGCCGCGCGCCACGGCCTCGATCAGCCGCGGTCTGAGCTCGTGCGCGCCGATCACCGCGTCGACCGAGCCCATCGCGACAGCCCGCTGGATGCTGTGCACCGCGTCGAACTCCGTCGCCACCTCGCCGAGCTTCTCCGAGCGGACCGAGTCCCGGAGCTTCGCCAGCTCGGTGGCCAGCTCGGCCCGGCCGGCGCCTTGGGCACGCGAGGCACGGTCCTCGAGGTCACGCACCCGGGGGTCCGATCCGGTCCGTGCGTCGACGACCCCGGCGAACACCACCGCGGCTGCTGGTGCTCCGCCGATCACGGAGGCGTAGGAGCCCTCGACCGCGAGCACGGTCATGCCCTCGTTGAGCGCCTTGGAGAAGACGACGAAGGCACCGCCGTGGTAGCGCGAGACCACGCAGAACACGATGGGGCCGACGAAGTTGACGACAGCCCGGCCGATCTCCGCGCCGTACTCCAGCTGCAGGTTGCGCATCGAGTCCGGCGATCCGTCGAAGCCGGAGAGGTTCGCCAGGACCACCAGCGGCCGGTTACCGCTCGCGGCGTTGATCGCCCGCGCGGTCTTCTTCGACGAGCGGGGGAACAGGGTGCCCGCGGTCCAGATGTCCGGCCCGTCGCTGGGCGGGAAACCGCGTCGCGGCACCGGACGCGACTCGATGCCCACCAGGCTCACCGGCCGGCCGCCCAGGTGCGCGTCGAAGACCACGGAGGTCTCCGCATCGGCCATGCCGGCCCACCGCTCCAGTGGTGGGTGGTCCTGGTCCGTGACCGCCCGCATCAGGGTGCGGATGTCGAACGGCTTCTTGCGGTCCGGGTTGGTCTCGCCGGAGAAGATGTCGCCCACGGTGCGGAAGTCGCTGTCCGGGACCTCGTGCGGGTAGCCGCAGACGTCCCGCTCGGCCGGGTCCGTCGTCGTCGTGCGCCGCACCGTCGACTCGGCGGGCACGACGTAGCTGTGCGCGTAGTGCGACATCAGCACCGCGCACGCGCCCGCGAGGTCCGGCGCCCAGTACTGCGCCTGGCCGTTCGGTCCCATCACCCGGTCGTAGCCGCCGATGCCGAAGTTGTCCTCGGCGGACACGCCGCCGGAGTAGTCCAGTGACTGCTTTCCGGTGAGCACCATCGCGCTGTCCGGAGTCATGACGAGGATGCCCTTGGTGTGCATGAGCATCGTCGCCTCGGCGTTCCAGTAGGGCTGGGCGCCGACGTTGATACCGGCGACGACGACGTTGACCTCGCCGCCGTCCTGGGTGAAGGTCACGATCCGACGCAGCGCCTTGGCGACCCAGTCCATGTTCTCGGTTCCGGAGTCCATCGAGATGCGAGCGCCCGCTGACAGTGCGAACCACTCCACCGGCACCGACATCGACGCGGCCAGGTCCAGGGCAGCGATGACCCGGGCGCACTCGGCCTCGGCCACGGCGCCGAGGGCCTTGGTCGGGTCGCCGAGCAGGACGACGCGGGTGATGCCCTCGGGGTGCCCGCCCGGGTACGACGTCGCCACCCCGACGACGATCCCGGCCTTGTTCCCGCCAGGGGCCCGCGATACCGGCACGAGCGCTCCGGTGTCGTCGAGGTCGTGCTCGACGAACTCACCGCCGGGCCCGGTCAGCACCGGGACCAGCTCGTAGGGGTAGGTGGTTCCCCTGCGGCGGGCCCGCAGCACCTTCTGCGCGTAGTCGTCGAGCGGAGCCAGGCGCTCGGTCGGCGGCCCCCCGAACGACGCCACCACACCCGAGCCGGCCCGGTAGGTGAACCGGACCGCAGCCGGGTGCACCGACCCGTCGGGCGCGACGATCCGGCCCTGCGCCGCGACCTCCTCGATTCCGGCTCCGACGGTCAGCGGGGCCAGGGTGCGCTGCAGCCCGGCCAGCTCCTCCGGGGGCGCATCGATGACCGGCCAGACGTGGACGAAGACGTGGTTCATGTCGAGCAGCCGGCCCGCCGCGCCGAGAGCCGCTCGGGCGCGGCGGATCGCCTCCAGGCAGCTGGTGATCGCGCGCTCGGCCTGCGGCAGCGCGGTCACGTGACCGTCGGAGTCCCGCACGACGGCCAGGTCGCGGACCTGGGCCAGTGCCACCAGCCGCTGGTCGGACTCGTTGTCGGGCGCCACGCAGTGGTAGAGCAGCACGTCGTCGGGCGCGTCCAGCCGGCTGATCCGGAAGTCGCGCAGTCGCCACAGGTTGAGCCGCCTACCGACCATCGGGTGCACGCCGCGCACCAGGTCGTCCTCGTAGACGCCGTCAGGCCCGGGTCGGAAGGTGAGGTACGCGACCTCGTCATCGGTGCCGTTGCAGACAGCGACCGCGACCCGGCGGACCCGCGGGACGATTCCCGACGCCGTCAGCACGGACTGCAGCACCCGGGAAGCCTCGGCGGGTGTGTCGGGTGCACCCGGCCAGGCGAGGTACAGGTCGACGACGATCTCGTGCCCCGGCGGCGCCGCAGCCAGCTGCTCGCCGAGGACCGACAGGAGCCCGTGGGGGTCAGCCGTCCCGTCGAGCTCGGACATCAGGGCGACCGTCGTGACCAGCCGCGTCGGCCGGTCGTCGAGGGTGTAGTCGCAGGTGACGAACGGCCGGCCGCCGGCGGAGAAGCTGCGCAGGCCGTGCAGCTCGTGCTCCCGGTAGTGCCGGCGGGCCAGCACCTCGAGCATCGGCTCTCGCTGAGGGATGCCGTCTGTCAGCCGCTCGGCGAGGTAGCGAACGATCCGCTCGGGGATCGCTGCGACCGCCTCGAGCCGCTCGGCGTGGTCGGGGGCGTCCGGGTGGTCGGTGAGATAGGCCAGCTCTTCCGGGACCCCGGACAGCACGTCGGAGCG
Organism: uncultured Actinomycetota bacterium; assembly: GCA_963784645.1. Lineage (GTDB taxonomy): Bacteria > Actinomycetota > Actinomycetes > JACCUZ01 > JACCUZ01 > JBBRVW01. The sequence goes on from CAWARY010000005.1 coordinate 25,625, forward strand.
CACCTCCCGCGCGAGCGGCTGGTCGAACCAGCGGAACCGCGCGCTGCGCGCCAGCTCACCCACCACGGGAAACCGCAGCTGGGTCGCGACCACCAGGCGATCGAGCACGTCGTGCGCGTGCTGCCCGAGGCCGTGCCCGGGCGGCTCCTCCGACAGCCACTGCTGCAGCAGCGAGGTGACGACGCCGAGGTCGGACGCGCTGCGCTGCTGGGCGAGGAAGACCCGGTAGACGGCCTCCTCGAGCGACGGTGTGCGGTCGAGGTCGGTGACGCCGTAGTGCGCGAGGACCTGGGTCATGCGCTCCCGGAACGCCTCGGGCAGGTGCTCGCGCTCCACGTCGAGGCTGTGCAGGTAGGAGTGGAAGTACTCGCGCGGGCTGTGCACCCGTACGTCGCTGGTCTCTTCACCCGCCGGCCGGTTGCGGGACAGCTCGGCCAGGTCGGCGAACACCGTCACGACGTCCAGCTCGGCGCGCAGCAGCTCGGGCTGGGCGGCCAGGGCGGTCGGCCGCAGCGTGAGGTACTCCGCGAGCGCCGCGTCCCGCTCGCCGGGCGAGCCGTCGAACCCGAGCAGCAGCCCGCGGAGGTCGGCGAGCAGTGCGGCGGCCCGGACCACGGGGGAGGGCTCCGCCGTCGGGGTGGGCAGGTCCGGCTCGGTGGCGTCGGCCGCGCCGGCCGGCGAGCCTCCCTCACCGTCGCCCAGCGGCTCCAGGCGCACCATCGGCATGCCGGACTCGACCTGCACGCCGGTGGACACCAGCAGCTCGCGCACCCGGGCAGCGAACGGCGCGGTGACGACGGTCTCCATCTTCATGCTCTCGAGCACCAGGACGGTGGCACCGGCGTCGACCGTCGCGCCGACCTCGACCGGCACCGCGACCACCAGGGCGGGCGCGGGGGAGCGCAGCACCCCGCCCTCGTCGCGGGTGACGCGGTGGCTGATGCCCTCGACCTCGACGAGGTGCACGGCGCCGTGGGCGGCACCGACGACCCGGAACGGCCGGCCGCCGACGTGCAGCCGGGCCGCGAACTCGCCCTGCTGCTCGACCGTGACGTCGACGACCCGCTCGGCGCCGGCCGGACCCAGACCGACCCGGTACCGGCCCGCCCCGACCTGGGCGACCGCGACCCGATGGGCGGCGCCGGCGAGCTTGAGGTCGACCGCGCGGCCGACCTCGTGCCGGGCCTGCGGCCGGCCGCCGTGGGCGGTCGCGAGGAAGTAGAGCCGCTCGGCGACCTCCTGCTCGTCGTAGGCCGTGATCGCCGCGGCGATCAGCGCGATCCCGGCGTGCCGGTGCGACACCAGCCGCCCCTGCACCCGGACCCGGTCGATCCAGCCGGTGTCGGCGCTGCCGTCGACGACCTCCGGCTGGTCCAGCAGGTCGAGCAGGAAGCTCTTGTTGGTGGCGCCGCCCTCGATGATCACCGTCGTGTCGGCCAGGGCGCGCCGTAGCCGGGCGAGCGCCTCGTCGCGGTCCCGGCCGTACGCGATCACCTTCGCGATCATCGAGTCGAAGTCGGCCGGGATCAGGTCTCCCTCGCTGACCCCGGTGTCGATGCGCACGCCGGGGCCGGCGGCGAACTCGAGGTGCGCGATCCGCCCGGGGGACGGGGCGAAGTCGCGGTCGGGGTCCTCGGCGTTGAGCCGGGCCTCGACCGCGTGACCCACCTCCTGGGGGCGGTCGCCCTCGAGTCGGCCGCCGGCGGCCACGTGCAGCTGCGCCTTGACCAGGTCGAAGCCGGTGGTCACCTCGGTGATCGGGTGCTCGACCTGCAGCCGGGTGTTGACCTCGAGGAAGCTGAACGACCGTCCGACCGGCTCGTAGAGGAACTCCACCGTGGCCGCCCCCTGGTAGCCCACCGACAGGGCCAGCCGCTCGGCGGACTCCTTGAGGTACGCGACCTGCTCGCCGGTCAGCACGGGGGAGGCCGACTCCTCGATCACCTTCTGGTTGCGCCGCTGCAGCGAGCAGTCCCGCACCCCCAGCGCCCACGCGCTGCCCTGCCCGTCGGCGATCACCTGCACCTCGATGTGCCGCGCGCCGGTCACCAGCCGCTCCAGGAACACCACACCGCTGCCGAACGCCCGCTGGGCCTCGTCGCTGGTCCGGGTGAACGCCTCGACCAGCTCGGCGTCGGAGCCGACCACGCGGATCCCGCGTCCCCCGCCCCCGGCGGTCGCCTTGAGCATGAGCGGGTAGCCGATCTCGGCTGCCCGCGCCTGCGCGGTGCCGACGTCCTCGACCGCGCCGCGGCTCCAGGGAGCGACCGGCACCCCGGCCTCCTCGGCGAGGAGCTTGGCGCCGATCTTGTCGCCGAGCCGGCGCATCGCCTCGGCGCTGGGGCCGATGAACGTGACCCCGATCCGCTCGCAGAGCTCGGCGAACGCGGGGTCCTCCGCGACGAAGCCCCAGCCCACCCAGGCCGCGTCCGCTCCGGTCTCGCGCAGCGCCCTCTCGAGCACGGCGTGGTCGAGGTACGGGCGGGCTGAGGCCGGGCCGATCGAGAAGGCCGCGGTCGCCTCCCGGACGAACTTGGCGGCGCTCTCGCCGTCCGTGTGCAGGGCCACGGTCTCGAGCGGCTGCCCGCCCAGCGCGTTGAGCTCCCGCACCGCGTGGATCAGGCGCATCGCCGCCTCACCGCGGTTGACGATCGCGATTCGAGAGATCACGTACGACGCCTCCTGTCGGCCCGCGGACATCTCACCCTAGAGGCGTCGCCGTACGACCCGGCTGAGAACATCGCGTCCGACTCGTACTCTTGCCGCGCACGCCGTCCCCAGGAAGGTGAAGATCATCGACACGACTGCTGGTGTCAAGCACCGAGCGCCCGGGTCAGGGCCCGAGCACATCGCGCTCGTCACCGAGCGCGCCGCGCACAACTACGCACCGCTGCCCGTCGTGGCGGCGAGCGCCTCCGGCGCATGGGTCGAGGACGTCGCGGGGCGCAGGTACCTGGACTGCGTGGCCGCGTACTCGGCGCTCAACTTCGGCCACGCGCATCCGACCCTCGTCGCGGCGGCCAGGAGCCAGCTGGACCGGCTCACCCTGGTCAGCCGGGCGCTGCACCACGACCAGCTCGGCCCCTTCTGCGCCGAGCTCGGTGACCTGGTCGGCAAGGAGATGGTGCTGCCGATGAACACCGGCGCCGAGGCGGTCGAGTCCGGGCTGAAGGTGGCGCGGAAGTGGGGCTACGAGACCAAGGGCGTGGCGAAGGACGAGGCGCACGTCATCGTCATGGACGGGAACTTCCACGGCCGGACGACGACGATCATCAGCTTCTCCGGCGACCCGGACGCACGAGGCGGCTTCGGTCCGTTCACGCCCGGCTTCAGCTCGGTCCCCTACGGCGACAGCGCGGCACTCGCCGCGGCCGTCACCCCCGACACCGTCGCCGTCCTGGTCGAGCCGATCCAGGGGGAGGCCGGCGTCGTCGTCCCGCCGCCGGGCTTCCTCCGCGACGTGCGGGAGATCTGCTCACGCGAGCGTGTCCTGTTCGTGGCCGACGAGATCCAGTCGGGGCTGGCCCGGACGGGTCGCACCCTGGCGACCGAGCACGAGGGCGTGGCGGCGGACCTGTACCTGCTCGGCAAGGCGCTCGGCGGCGGGATCGTGCCGGTGTCCGCCGTCGTGGGGGACGCGGACGTGCTCGGAGTCCTGCAGCCCGGCCAGCACGGCTCGACGTTCGGCGGCAACCCGCTCGCCTGTGCCGTCGGGCGCGCCGTCGTCGGGCTGCTGGCCACCGGGGAGTGGCAGGAGCGCGCGGGCCGGCTGGGCGACCAGCTGCACGACCGGCTCGGAGCTCTCCTGGGGCGCGGCGTCACCGCGGTTCGAGGACGTGGTCTGTGGGCCGGGGTCGACATCGACCCGCGCCTGGGAACCGGGAGCGAGATCTGCAAGGCCCTCGCCGGGCGGGGTGTCCTGGCGAAGGACACCCACGGCCCCACGCTCCGGCTCGCTCCGCCCCTCGTCATCGAGCCGGAGGAGATCGACTGGCTGGTGCTGCAGCTCGAGTCGGTGCTCGACGACCGCATGGCGGGTGGCTGACCGTTTCGCCGGCGGTCAGCTGGCCCGCTCTCGCGGCTGCACGCGTCGGCACCCGGCCCCGGCGCCCCTCGACCTCCTGCGCTGCGCCCCCCACGTCGTCGGGCCGACCCCGATGCGCGTGTTCTGCCCGTACCGCGGGCCCCGCGGTGGGCGGGCGGCTAGTATCGGAGGAGCGTCGGCGGTGGCAACGCGCCGGCCCAGCGACGATCGTCGCTCTGGGCCCGGTCACCGATCGTCGGCGTGAACGAAGGTCCAGCGCTGGAAGGCCGTCCGGCCCGAGGCGCCGACCTCTCGCGGATCCGCGGGACCGGGTCGCGTCCGGTCCGGCCTCACGGCCGGCACCGGCCGACGTCTCACCATCCCGGCTCGGTGCGCCGCGTAGGTGGTTCCTGCTGCGGCAAGCGTGGCGGGCGCTCCGAAGGAGGAGTCTGTGGCCCGACGTGGGCAGCGTCAGCAGGCGGCCCGCCGACCCGCGCCGCGGAGCCAGCGACGGGGCCGCGACAACGTCGGCATCATCCCGGTGCTGGCCCGCACCGTGCGTGAGGTAGAGGCAGCCGCCCAGCGCGGGCCGGTCGTGCCCTCGGTGCGCACGAAGTTCCAGGTCGTCGCGCTCCTCGTGCGTGAGGAGCGCGCCCGGGTCCGGACGGACGACACGCTCAACGAGACCCAGCGCGCCGAGCAGATCAAGCGCCTCGACGGGATAGCGATGATCCTGGCCCGCACGTCGGTCCTCGACACCACGCTGCTGGCGCTGCTCGCCGAGGACGCGGTCGTCTCCGGGTCGGCCCGCTCGCTGCGGCGCAACATGCTCGAGGAGGCCGGTCTCGAGGTCGGCCCCGAGGATGTCGCGCCTCCGGAGCCGTCGGTCGACTCCGCCACGACCGAGCGCCGCGTCGTGCCGCAGGCGGTGGTCTCGCGCCAGCTCGCGAACCCCTTCCTCGCCCCCGACTTCTCCGCTGCGCGGCAGGGTGCGGCGGCTCCGCGCCGGTTGGCCGGGTGGGAGCTGCTCGGCCCGCTGTTCAGCTCGTTCGAGCAGGCCGGTGCCGGTGCCTCGGCCTGCATGACGCTTCCCCCGCCCGCGTCCCTGGTCGCAGCCGGCGGCAAGGAGCTGATGCCGCACCAGGCGCGGGTGGTGGCCGCCGCCGCAGCGGGCCACCGGACGTTCCTCCTCGCCGACGAGCCCGGGCTGGGCAAGACCGCCCAGGCACTGCTCGCGGCCCAGGCCGCTCACGCCTACCCACTCCTCGTGGTCGTGCCGAACGTCGTCAAGACCAACTGGGCGCGCGAGACCGGGCTGTGGACACCCGACCGCGTGGCCACCGTCATCCATGGCAACGGCGACACCATCGACGGCTTCGCCGACATCGTGATCGTCAACTACGAGGTGCTGGACCGCCACGTCGGATGGCTGGGCGATCTGGGCTTCCGGGGGATGGTCGTCGACGAGGCGCACTTCATCAAGAACAAGGCCTCCCAGCGCTCGCAGCACGTGCTCGAGCTGTCCGACCGCCTGCGCTTCCGGGTCGCGCGGCCGCTGCTGATGGCGCTCACCGGCACACCGCTGATCAACGACATCGAGGACTTCCGCGCGATCTGGCAGTTCCTCGGCTGGATCGACGACAAGAAGCCGCTCGCAGAGCTGATGGAGGCGCTCGAGGCCACCGGCCTGACGCCTGAGGACGCCGGCTTCTACCGCGCGGCGCGCTCGAGCGTGGTCGACCTCGGCATCGTCCGCCGGCGGAAGGTCGACGTCGCCGCCGACATCCCGGCACGACGCATCGCCGACCTCCCGGTGGAGCTCGACGAGGCTGCCGGCCGGTCGATCCGGGAGGCGGAGCAGGAGCTTGCCCGCCGCCTGGTGGCTCAGTACGAGACCGCGCTCGCGCGCCGCAAGTCCGGCTCTCTCGTGGACGGCATCGACCACGAGCTGGTGCGCCGGATCGCCACCCGGGAGCGCAAGGCCACCGCCACGAAGAAGAACGACGAGAACGTGTTCAGCATGATGCGGCGGATCGGCCAGGCGAAGGCCGGCCTCGCTGCCGACTACGCGGCCCAGCTCGCGCGCAGCGCGGGCAAGGTCGTGTTCTTCGCCAAGCACATCGACGTCATGGACGTCGCCGAGGAGACCTTTGCCAAGCGCGGGATCCGGTACTCCTCGATCCGTGGTGACCAGACCTCGACGGCGCGCCAGAAGCAGCTCGACGCCTTCGTGAACGACCCCGAGGTCGCCATCGCGGTCTGCTCGCTGACGGCGGCCGGGGTGGGTGTCAACCTGCAGGTGGCTTCGAACATCGTGCTGGCCGAGCTGTCGTGGACCGACGCCGAGCAGACCCAGGCCATCGACCGGAGCCATCGCATCGGGCAGACGGAGCCGGTGACGGCCTGGCGCATCATCGCCGCACAGACCCTCGACGCGAAGATCGCCGAGCTGATCGACAGCAAGGCGGGGCTCGCGGCCCGGGCGCTGGACGGCTCCGAGGAGGAGGTGTCCTCGTCGGCCGACGTGCAGCTCGAGGCACTCGTCTCGCTGCTGACCGAGGCCCTGACGGCTGCCCCCTCGTAGCCGCCCGGGCCGGCCGGCTCACCGGGTCAGGAGAACCTTGAGGGCGTGGCTGTTCGCGGCGTCTCCGAACGTCTCGTAGGCCGCCATCACGTCGTCGAGGTCGAAGCGGTGCGTGACGAAGGCTCCCACCGGGAGCTTCTGCTGCGTCACGAGCTTGAGCAGCATCCCGAGCGTCGTGGTGTTCACCAGCCCCATGCTGATCGTGATGTTCTTGATCCACAGGTCCTGGAGCGCGAGCTCCACCGGCTTCCCGTGCACACCCACGTTGGCCACGCGGCCACCGGGGCGGACGAGCTGCGTGCACATCTCGAAGGTGGCCGGAACCCCGACCGCCTCCACGGCCACGTCGACCCCGTAGCCGTCGGTCAGCGCGAGCACCTGCTCCTTCCAGTCCGCCGCGCCGGAGTTGACGCAGTGCGTGGCGCCGACGCTCTTCGCGATGTCCAGCCGGTTCTCGTCCAGGTCGATGGCGACAATCTGTGCGGCGCCGTACAGGCTCGATGTCGCCACCACGGCCAGCCCCACCGGTCCCGCGCCCACGACGGCGACCGTGTCGCCGGGTGCGACCCGGCCGTACTGCACGCCGATCTCGAAGCCGGTCGGGAGGATGTCGGACAGCATCAGGGCCGCCTCGTCCGTGACGTGCTCCGGCATGGCGTAGAGCGAGTTGTCGGCGAAGGGGATGCGGACCTGCTCGGCCTGGGTCCCGTCGATGAGGTGGCCGAGGATCCAGCCGATACCCGCGGCGCCCTCGTCGGCCAGGCAGTGCGACGGGTTGCCACCGCGGCAGTAGCTGCACGTGCCGCAGGAGCTGACGCAGGAGATGACCACCCGGTCACCGGGGGCGTGGTTGCGCACCGCAGTGCCGACCGCGACAACGGTGCCCACGCCTTCGTGCCCGAGGATCCGGCCCGCTGTCACAGCAGGAACGTCTCCCTTGAGGATGTGCAGGTCCGTGCCGCAGATGGTGGTCGCATCGACCCGCACGACGGCGTCGGTGGCGTCGATGATCGTGGGGTCAGGGACATCGTCCCAGCTCATCGAGCCGGGGCCGTGGTAGACGAGCGCCTTCATGAGTCCTCCGAACGGTGTCGGACCAACGACGGTGCCGGCCCGTCCCACCACAGTGAGCCGGGCGCACCGGCGCGAGAAGTGGCGTAGGTCCCGAAGTTGTGGGTGGAGAGCGTGGTGGCGGCCGGGTTCCGGCGCCGCCGGGCTATCCCGCCAGCGACCCGCCGAAGATCTGCCAGGCCAGGACGCTCTTGGCTACCAGGCTCAGGACGAGATAGACCTGCTCGCCGTAGACGTACTCCGCCCATCGCCCGACCCCGCGGTACTGCAGCCACTGGTTGAGCCCGAAGCTGAAGAAGAACACGAACTGGGCGACGACGATCCCGTAGACGAAGCCGGGGACCGTGGCGGCACCGATGACGTTCAAGGCGATGGCGGCCCACGGGGCCAGGCCGGCCACGGTGCCGAACCAGAACGGCAGCATCGTGGTGCGTCCTCGACCCGGCGGGTTCATCAGCTCCTGCAGCCAGCCGAACAGGATCATTGCGACATTGGCGCCGACGACGGCGATGATCGCGGTGACGCCGGTGATGCCGGAGTAGAAGCCGATCAGCACCACCATCAGCGTGGCGCTGACGGAGTACTCCACCCAGCGGAACCGGTTGATGCCCCGGTTCAGGTCACGCTCGTAGGTCCGGCGCGCCACCGTGGCGGTCAGCAGGTGGTCCACCGCGGCGAGCACCAGGAACGCTGCCACCGCGAGCCCGATCCGGACGTCGAAGGCCGCGGCCGGTGCGGGCTCGGCGGAACCGGGCGGCCCGACGGGGAACGACGACGTGACGCTGATGGCGAAGTCGCCGGCCAGCGCGACGATGACCGCTGCCTGGGCCAGGTGCAGCACGGTGAGGCCCAGGTTCCAGCGGCGCAGGCCGGCAAGCCGCTCCGGTGCGAGGGTGGTCGAGGTCGGGCGGTCAGTCGGCACGAGGGTCCTCTCGTCGGGTGGGACACGGCCCAGCTACCCGGGTGGGCGGGGGTGCGGTCGAGCCCGCGGGCTGCACTGTCAGGGCCGCCGCTCCGGCAGGCCGCCGGCCCCGGCCTCTTCCTCCGCCGCGCGCTGCGCCTGCTCCGCCTCGCGCTGCTCCTCCTCGGCGAGGACGCGGTAGACCCTGGTGCGGACGCGCAGCACGACCGCGGCGAGTGCGGCGGCGATGAGGGAGCCGGCCAGGACCGCGACCTTCACGTGGTCGTCCCGCTCGCTGCCGGCACCGAACGCGAGCTCGCCGATGAGCAGGGACACGGTGAAGCCGATGCCCGCGAGCAGGGCCAGCGCGAGCAGGTCCCACCACGACAGGTCCGGGTCGAGCTCCGCCCGCTCCAGCCGCGCTACCAGCCAGGTGGCTCCCAGCACGCCGATCGGCTTGCCGACGACCAGCGCGAGGACCACGCCGTAGGCGACCGGGTCGGTGGCCGCGGAACGGAGGCCCTCGGTGCCACCGATGGTCACGCCGGCGGCGAAGAACGCGAACACCGGGACCGCGACCGAGGCCGACAACGGACGCCAGCGGTGCTCGAGGTGCTCGGCCAGCCCGACGTCGTCATGCGCGAGCCGGTCCGCCTTCCCGGGGCCGGGCGGTCTCCGCACCGGGACGAGGAGGCCGAGCAGGACGCCGGCCACCGTGGCGTGCACCCCGGACTCGTGGACGAGGACCCACGTCGCCAGCGCCAGCGGCAGCAGCACCCACCACGCGCGGATGCCGCGGTGCAGGGCTGCGGTGAACGCCGCCAGCGGGAGCACCGCAAGAAGCAGCGGAGCAAAGCTGAGCTCGTCGGTGAAGAAGACCGCGATGATCGTGATGGCGAGCAGGTCGTCGACGACCGCGAGGGTGAGCAGGAAGGTGCGCAGGGCAGTGGGGAGGCGCGAGCCGAGCACGGCGAGCACCGCCAGGGCGAACGCGATGTCGGTCGCGGTGGGAACGGCCCAGCCCGAGACGTCGCCCGTGCCCGGGTCCAGGAGCCCGGTGTTGAGCAGTGTGTAGACGACAGCAGGGACGACGACCCCGCCCACCGCCGCGGCCACCGGGATGGCGGCGCGCCACGGGTCCCGCAGGTCGCCGGCGACGAACTCGCGCTTGAGCTCGAGCCCGGCGACGAAGAAGAAGATCGCCAGCAGCCCGTCCGCCGCCCAGGTCCCGAGCGTGAGGTCGAGGTGCAGCGCGTGCGGGCCGACCACGGTGTCGCGGAGGTCGCCGTAGCCGCCGGACCAGGGGCTGTTCGCCCAGATCAGGGCCAGGGCCGCAGCGCCGAGCAGCAGCAGGCCGCCCACCGTCTCGCTGCGCAGCACCGCGGCGATCCGCTGGGTCTCGGGCCACGACCCGCGTCCCAGCAGAACCCGGCGCGGCGTCGTTTCAGGTGGTGTCACGTCACCACTGTGCCCCGCATGGCCGCACCCCACCCGGCCCTTCTGGTGGTCGGCTCACGTGAAGGCGTAGTAGCGCAGCCACAGGTAGCCCCAGGCGATCGCGATGGTGACCACCGCCGTGAACGCGCCGTACTTGGTGAACTTCCAGAACGAGATCGGGTGCCCGTTGCGGGCGGCGATGCCGAGGATCACGACATTCGCGCTCGCCCCGACGGCGGTCGCGTTGCCGCCCAGGTCCGCCCCGAGGGCCAGGGCCCACCACAGCGCCTTGGCCTGGCTGGAGCCGTCGCCGGACTCGACGAGGGTCTGCACCAGCGGGGTCATGGTGGCGACGTAGGGGATGTTGTCGACGAGCCCGGACAGCAGCCCGGAGCCCCAGACCAGGACTCCCGACGCCAGCAGGTACCTGTCGCCGACGGCGTCGGTGACGGCGTTGCCGAGGTCGTCGATCAGGCCGGCCTCGACGAGCCCGCCGACCATGACGAACAGACCGATGAAGAACACGAGCGTGGGCCACTCGACCTCTTCGAGGTACTGGCTCTGGTCGAGGCGGGACAGCGCCACGAGGGCGCCCGCGCCCAGCAGTGCGACGAGCGACGGTTCCAGGTGGATCCACGAGTGAGCGACGAAGCCGAACATGACGGCGGTGAGGACAACGCCGCACTTGATCAGCAGCTTCGGGTCGCGGATGACGTCGCGCTCGTCGAGCGCCATCAGTGCCTCGACCCGGTCCGGGTCGTAGTGCAGCTGGCGGCCGAACATCAGCCAGCAGAGCCCGATGAACACCACGAGCAGCACGACCACGATGGGCGCGAGGTTGATCACGAAGTCGTTGAAAGACAGGCCGGCCCGGCTGGCGATGATGATGTTGGGAGGGTCGCCGATGAGTGTCGCGGCGCCGCCGATGTTGGACGAGAGGGCCTCGGCGATGAGGAACGGGACGGGGCTGACCCCGAGACGGTCGGCCACCAGCAGGGTGACCGGGGCGATGAGCAGCACGGTGGTGACGTTGTCGAGCAGGGCGGAGGCCACCGCTGTGATCACGACCAGCAGCACCATCGTGGGGAAGGGCCGTCCCCGCGTGCGCTTCGCCGCCCAGATCGCGAGGAACTCGAACGCCCCGGTCTGTTTCACGATGCTGACGATCACCATCATGCCGAGCAGCAGGAAGATGACGTTCCAGTCGACGCCGGTGCGCTCGGAGAAGAAGGCGGTGTGCGCGTCGGCCTGGCCGAGCACCACCATGCCGGCGGCACCGAGCAGGGCAGCGGCCACCCGGTGGATGCGCTCGGTGGCGATGAGGATGTAGGCGGCGGTGAACACCGCCACCACGAGCACGCTGGTCACGAGGCGGCAGCTGGGGTGGCCGAGTCGCCGCGCAGCAGGTAGTCGAGCAGTCGCGCCGCGGTGACCGCCCCCAGGACGATGTCGTCGTCGACCACGGCGACCAGCGGGCTGTGCATCTTGGCCATCACTGCGGCCATCTCCAGGGCAGTCGCGTCGCCGTCGACGACGGGCAGCTCGTCGCGGTCCTGAGGCCGGGGGAGGACGTCGCGCACGGTGGTGTGCTCCAGGCGGCGGCACAGCTCGTCGGCGGCGTCGGCGTCGAGCGCGCGGGCCAGCGCGGGGTCCTCCTGCACATAGCTCGGGATGACGAACCGCAGCACCTGCGAGCCGCCGAGGACCGCGTGCGGCCGGCCGCTGTCGTCGACCACGATCAACCCGGGTTTGTGCTCCCGGGCCATCGTCTGCGCGGCCAGCATCGCGTCGCCGGAGAGGTTCACGGTGGGAAAGCTCTCGGCCAGGTCTCGGGCACGCATCGGGGTCTCCTGAAAGTGGGCAGCGGGATGCAGCTGCCGACCAGGCTTCCCGGCGCACCGCGACCCAGCCTAGTGGGTCACGAACGAGCGCCCGGACCGCAGTGGTCCGGGCGCTCGCAGCGCGTGGGTCAGGAGCTGGGTGTCGCTGCCGTCGCGCTGCCGCCGAGCTCGGCGGCCTTCGCCTCGCTCGGCATCAGGATCCAGAGGATCGGGTAGACGAGCAGCTGGCTGCCTGGCAGGAGGAGCAGCACGAGCAGGAGCAGCAGCCGGGCCGGCCACGGGTCGAGCCCGATCCGCCGGCCGAGGCCGGTCGCGACGCCACCGAGCACCTTGTCGTGCCGGGAGCGGACCAGCCCCTGCTGGGCGAAGGTGCGATGGATGTTGTCGATCATGATCGGTTCTCGTCCTGTCGGTCGTCGCAGCTGCCGGTCGCCGCTGCTGGGTACGTCGTCCACGATGCGCCGTCGACCACCGCCCGCGCATCGGGGACCCACCCTGGTCCGACCCGGACGCGCGGCGACGACCGCCTCAGGGACACGTGGTCCGGGTCACTCCTGTCGGAAGGAGCGTGGTGCCGGCTGCAGTGCGGGCAGCGACCGCGGTAGCCCGGCCGCGAGGGTCAGCGGGGAGCCGGGACCGAGGTGGGGCCGGTCGTCGGCTCGCCCCAACGGAGCAGCACCAGCGTCGCGTCGTCGCGCAGCGTGCCGCCGCGGTGGTCGAGGGTGCTGCGGATGAGGCGCCGCAGCGTCTCCTCCGGCGGGGTCTCGGCAGCCGCCTCGCGCTCCAGCAGGTCGATCAGGCGCTCGAGGCCGAGCTCGTTGCCCTCCTTCGTGCGCGCCTCGACCACGCCGTCGGTGTACAGCAGGACGCTGTCGCCCGGTTCGAGCGCGAGGGTCTGCACGAGCGGCGTGCCGCTGTCGAGACCGAAGGGTGCGGACGGCTCGCAGCCGAGCGGACCCACCACCCGGCGGTCGCGCAGGAGGAGCGGGACCGGGTGCCCGGCGCAGGACCATGCCAGCTCTCCGGTGTCGAGCCGGAGCCGCGCCAGGATCCCGGTGACGAACGCGTCGCCCTCGTACTGGCTCTCGACGGCCGCGTCGACGGCCGCGTGCATCGCCGGCAGGTCGAGGCCGTCCCGCCGTGCATGGCGGTAGGCGCCCACCGCCAGGGTGCTGAGCAGGGTCGACCCGATGCCGTGGCCCATCCCGTCGAGGATCGCCACGTCGAGCCGCAGCCCGTTCAGCGCATAGTCGAACGCGTCGCCGGCCACCTCGTACGCCGGTTCCAGCAGCCCGGTGACGACGGCGCGCGAGGACCGCAGGGTCAGCGGCGGGAGCAGGTCCCACTGCATCGACGCCGCCAGCGTCATGCCGCGGCCGCGACGGCGGACGTGCATGAGGTCGGTGTACGGCGCGGCGCCGGCGACGAGCAGGCCGGCCAGGTCCGCGAGCCGTCGGCACTCGTCGAGGGTCCGCTCGTCGGCGTCGTCCACGGTGAGGGCCAGGACGCCGGCCCGCACGGACTGCTCGCGCACCGGCACCCACACCCGTACCCCCTCGGGCCGGTCGGCGGTGACGACCGTCCCGGTGGTGAACGCCCGCCCGGCCAGGCTGGTGGTGACGTTCTCCTCCGCCACGACCTGCGGGTCGGCGAAGCTGGGGACCGGCTGCAGGACGACCTGTCCGAAGTCGACGAGGTAGAGGGTCACGTCCGTGCCGACCTGCGCCGCGGCGCGGGTCAGCAGGTCCCCGACGTCGTCCGGGTGCGCGTTGCGCTGGTCGGACATAGCGGCCTCGACGTCGAGCACCGGTCACACCTCCTCGGACGACAGACGACCCCCGCACCGTATGCGCCCGGCCGCGCGCAGTCCGCCGAACGCCACATTCCGGGCACGGCCGGTCGTGGTGCCCTGGTCAGGTGCACGTCGGTGCCGCGGCGTGGTCGCGGCGGAAACCGGCTCGCGGCGAGCGCCGACGTGCTGCAGGGTGCGGGAGTGGACCTCCTCATCGAGCCCGAGCGCGCGGACGACCACGAGGCGATCCGGAAGGTCGTCCTGGCGGCCTTCGCGACCCACGTCGAGGTGGCCGACCTGGTCGACCTGATCCGTGCCTCGCCCGAGTTCGTCCGCGAGCTGTCGCTGGTGGCGCGGCTGGACGGAGCGGTGGTCGGGCACGTGATGCTCAGCCACGCGATGCTCGAGGACGACGACGGCGCCCGCCGGCCGGTCCTGACGCTCTCGCCGCTGGCGGTGGCACCGGCCCACCAGGGGAAGGGCATCGGGTCGGCCCTCGTGCCGGCGGGTCTCGCGGCGGCCGAGGCGCTGGGCGAGAACCTCGTCATGCTCGAGGGGAGCCCGCGCTACTACCCGCGTTTCGGCTTCCGCGACTGCCGGGACCTCGGCATCCACATCGACCTGCCCGACTGGGCACCGCCGGAGGCCGGCATGGCCTACCCGTTGACGGCATACGACGAGTCGCTGCGCGGCCGCCTGGTCTACCCGCCCGCCTTCGCCGCCACCGGGTCCGGGAGGTAGGTGCCGGTCAGAACGGCAGAGGCTTGCCGGCGGGGGACCGCAGGTCGAGCGACGCCGTCACCGGGCGGGTGGTGCGCTGGGAGATCTGCTGCTGGGCCCGACCGTGTGCAGGAGCGGCGGCGGCGTCAGCTGCCGGCGGCGGTCGCGAGGACGTACTGGTCGACGCTCTCCGGCCGGAGCACCTCTTCGATCACCGTGATGGCCGCGCCCCTGATGCCGGCGTCGTCGCCGAGCCGGGCGTGCTCGAGACGGACGTGGTGCGTCGCCGCGGGCACCCCACTGCGGTAGATGGTCTCGCGCATGCCGGCGAACAGCTGGTCGCCGGCGTCGGCGAGATAGCCCCAGACCGTGATGACGTCGGGGTTGAGCAGGTTGACCGCACCCGCCAGGACCTCGCCGATGTGCCGGCCGGCCTCGCGCACGGTCTGACCGGCGAGGACGACACCGTCCTGCGCGAGCCGTGCGACGTCGCGCGCGGACTCCGCGTGGTGTCCCTGCGCCGCGAGGTAGCGCGCCAGGGCGGAGCCACCTGCGACGGCGTTGAGGCAGCCCCGGTTGCCGCACGCGCAGAGCGCGTCGCTCCCGGCGACCGGTGTGTGCCCGATCTCGCCGGCCAGGTTGTCCCCGCCCGCGACGATGCGTCCGTCGACGACGATGCCGCACTCGACGACGGAGCCGACCTTCACACCGAGCAGCACCGTCGACGACGGCCAGAAGGCGCGGTGCTCGGCGAGGGCGAGCAGACTGACTCCGCGTCCTACGACGACCGGGACGCCGAACGCCGCCGCGAGCCGCTCGTCGATGGGGTACCGGCGCCACGGCCGCGTCGCCGACGTGCCGACGCCGGGTGCGGTCTCCAGCTCGACCCGGCCGGGAAGCCCGACACCGATGCCGAAGACCTGCTCCCGGGTCTCGCCGGCCTGCTCGAGCGCGCGGCCGAACTCCCGCTCCAGCAGGGCCAGTACGTCGTCGGGTCCGACGCCGATCTCGACGTCGACGGCACGCGTGGCGAGCAGGTCGCCGCCGAGGTCGGCGACCCCCACCCGCGCGCCGCTCATCCCGAGCTGGGCCGTGAGAACGACACCGGCCCGCGGGTTGAACGCCAGCACTGTCGGTGGCCGGCCGCGACGGGTGACGAGCTCGTCCTGGGCCACCAGCAGACCCCGGTCGACCAGCAGCTCGACCCGTTCGGCGACCGTCGAGCGGGCCAGCCCCATCGCCGCCGCCAGCTCGCTGGTGGTCGTCGCGGTCCCGCGGCGGACCAGGTCGAGGACCTCGCCGGCCCGGGCCACCCTGGCCGGCCCGGGCGACCGGGTCCCCGCGGCCGCAGCCCCGGCGAGCACGCGTTCGGCAGTCATGGCAGCAGGAACCTTCGTGCGGCGTCGGTGGGTGTCGGTGGGCGTCGGCGAGTGGGGGTGGGGGAGGTCGGCGCCCGCACCATATACCCCGACACTCCGGCGAACCAAGGGCCTTGACGGCGATCATCGACGTAATTACGTTGACCATCGATCCAATCATCCACCTTCGGGTGGGGCACTCAAGGGAGAGTGACGGCCGATGTTCCGATCTGGGCGAAATCGGGTGGCTGCAGGCGCGGCCCTCGCCGGGCTGCTGCTGCTGACGGCGTGTGGGAGCGGGTCGGACTCCTCTTCCGGCACGGGTGGTGGCGCTGACAAGGGGGGCACCAAGACCCTCACCGTCTGGACCTACTACACGGCGGGCGGGCAGAACGACGCGCTGACGCAGCAGAACGAGCTCTGGGCGAAGGCGCACCCGGACGTGAAGATCAAGACCGTCCAGATCCCCTTCGACCAGCTCCCGTCCAAGCTGTTGGCGACGGCGACGACCAAGGACGGACCTGACGTCGTCCTCGACAACGTCGTCGTCGACTTCCCGTCGCTGGCTGCGGCAGGGGTCCTCGAGGACCTCACCGACGACTGGAACGGCTACGCCGACAAGGGCTTGTTCCCGGAGTCGGCGACCTGGACCTCCGACGACAAGATCTACAACGTCATGTCGTACACGAACCTGCTCGGCCTGTACTACAACAAGGACATCCTCGACGAGGTGGGCGTGCAGCCGCCCACGACGATGGACGAGTTCCAGACTGCGCTGGAGAAGGTGGCGGCGCAGGGCAAGCACAGCGTCCTCGCCGAGTCCGGCGCCCCGACGGTCGAAGGAGCGTGGCTGTTCATGCCGCAGCTGCTCGGCGAGGGGGTCGACTACTGCAACCTCGACGAGGCCGCGCTCAAGACCGGGCTCGAGCGCGTCAAGGGCTGGGCGTCGAGCAAGATCGTGCCGCGGGAGACCGCGACCTGGGACCAGGCCGACTCGTGGCAGGCGTTCAACAGCGGCAAGTACGCCTTCGGCATCAACGGCAACTGGAACCTCGGTGACGCCCGCAAGGCGGCCTTCACGATCGGCACGACGCGCTTCCCGGCCGGTCCGGACGGCAGTCACGTCTTCCCCGGCGGCGAGGCCATCGGCATCGGCGCCTTCGCGAAGGACAAGGCCCTCGCCTGGCAGTACGTGCAGGAGGCCTGGCTGTCGAAGGAGGCCGGGCTGATCAACTTCAAGGCGTCGGGACAGATCCCCACCCGCTCGGACCTGGCGAACGACAGCGCGATCACCGGTGACACCCTCGTCCAGCCGTTCGTCCAGGCCGCGGCGGAGACCGGTGCGTGGCCGAAGAACGAGCAGACGGCTGCCATGCAGACCGCCGTGGGTCAGGCCAACAGCGCAGTGATCTCCGGCCAGAAGCAGCCGGCCGCGGCCGCGGCCGAGGCACTGAAGGGCGTCCAGGCGGCGCAGGAGAAGGGTGGCGGGTCCTGCTAGTGGCTGCCCAGGCACCTGGCACGACGACGGCGTCCCCGCGCGGCTCGCACGAGCCCGCGGGGGCGCCGGCCCGGGGGCGCCGGCTCCCCGTCCCGCGGCTCGGTCCGTATCTCCTCCCGGCGGTGGCGATCAGCCTCCTGCTCTGCGTCTACCCGCTCGTGCAGATGGTGCGGATGGCTCTCAGCGATGTCGGGCCGACCACGCTGATCGGGCACTGGGACTACACCGGCCTCGCGAACCTGCGCGAGGTGCTCTCCTCGGACGGGTTCTGGGAGGCGGCGAAGGCCACCGGGCAGTTCACGTTGGTCCTGCTGGTCGTCGACCTGGCCGTCGGTTACGTCGCTGCGACGGTGCTCGCGCGCAAGAGCAGGCTCACCGACGGGGTGCTCTCGCTGATGGTCTTCGTCTGGGCGCTGCCGCCGCTGGTGAGTGGCAGTGTCTGGAAGTTCCTTCTCGCCGGCGACGGCGCGGTCAACTCCCTGCTCGGCTACGTCGGCGTGGGACCGGTGGACTGGCTGAGCAACCCCTCCGTGGCCCTGTGGTCGGTCAGCCTGGTGGCTGCCTGGGCCAGCCTGCCGTTCGCGATCCTCATCATCCGCGGCGGACTGCTGTCCATCCCGAAGGAGGTCATGGAGGCCGCGGCGATCGACGGCGCCGGCCCGGTCCGGCTCGCGACGCGGGTCGTCATCCCGCTGTTGCGCCCGACGCTGCTGGTGCTGGTCATCCTCATCGTGCTCTACGCCTTCCGCAGCTTCGACTTCGTCTACGTCATGACCAGCGGTGGTCCCGGGACAGTGACCACGACGCTGCCGTACCTGGCGTACCAGACCGCGTTCAAGACCTACGCATTCGGCACCGGCGGAGCGATCGCCACGGTGTCGCTCGCCGTCGTCGCTGTGCTGGCGATCCCGTACATCCTCGGGGTCCGCAAGGAGGAGACGGCGTGAGAGGGGTCCGGTCGCTCATCGGTCGCGTGTTCACCGTGGCCCTCGGTCTGCTCTACCTGCTCCCGCTGCTGTGGATCGTGCTGACCGCGTTCAAGTCGGACCGGGACGTGCAGTCCGCGCCCAACTCGATCGTCTTCACGCCGTCGCTGTCGGCGTTCCGCGCCGTCTTCGACATCGCCAGCACCTCGATCGCGACGTCCGCGAAGATCGCAGTGTCGGTGACCCTGCTCGTGCTGCTCATCGCCGTCCCGGCGGCCTACTCGCTGGGCCGCAAGGTGAGCGCCCGGTGGAGCAGGGTCAGTGCCGTGGTCCTGGGCCTGTTCCTCGTGCTGCAGATGGTGCCGCAGCCGATGGCCGTCATCCCGCTCTACGGCATCCTCGCCGACTGGCACCTCGTCGGCAGTGTCTCCGGGCTGGTCCTGGCCGATGTCGCGCTGCTGGTGCCCTTCGCCATCCTGCTGCTGCGACCGTTCCTGCTCGCGGTGCCGCGCGAGGTCTACGAGGCGGCCCAGATCGACGGCGCCTCCAACCTGCGGACCTTCCGTCAGATCGTGCTGCCGTTGCTCCCCAACGGGATCGCGACCGTCGGATCGATCGTGTTCATCATCGCGTGGGGCGAGTTCATCTACGCCACGACGCTGATCACCGACCCCAGCCAGCTCCCGGTCAGCGGCCTGCTGGCCCAGCAGAGCTCGCTCTACTCGGTGAGCTGGAACCGGTTGATGGGCCTGGCGCTGCTCACGTCGCTGCCCCTGCTGGCGGTCTTCGTCGTGTCCAAGCGGCGGCTCGTCGAGGGCCTCTCCGTCGGGGCCGTGAAGTGACCGGTCTCCGGTCGCCCGGCCCACCACCTGCCACCTCGGAGGCCACGTGTACCGCCTGACCGTTCTCTACGGGACGCCGGACGACGCGGCGGCCTTCGACGAGTACTACCGGACGACGCACCTCCCGATCGCCCGGCGGATGCGCGGGCTGACCGGGTGGAACCTCACGTGGATCACGCGGCAGGAGGGCGACGTCACGCCGCCGATCCACCTGGTCGTGGACCTGTACGCCAAGGACCGGGCCGCCATGGACGCGATCCTCGACTCCGACGAAGGCCAGGCCGCCTCGGCCGACGTGCCGAACTTCGCCACCGGCGGCGCGACCTACGTGTACGGCGACGAGGAGAAGGTGCCGCTCGCATGACCACCAACGGCAAGGTCGATGTCGCTGTCGTCGGCCTCGGATTCGGCGAGGAGTTCCTCCCCGTCTACCGGGCGCACCCCCACGTGGGCGAGCTCGCGATCGTCGACCGCTCACCGGAGCGGCTGGCCGCGGTGGGTGACCGGCACGGCATCGAGGCGCGCTACACCGACTTCTTCGCGATGCTCGCCGACGAGCGGTGGGACGCCGTGCACGTGCTCGTGCCGGTGTCCTTCCACGCCGAGTACTCGATCGCCGCGCTCGAGGCCGGCAAGCACTGCGCGTGCGCGGTGCCGATGGCCACCGAGATCGACGACCTGCGCAAGATCCTGGCGGCCCAGGAGGCCAGCGGCGCGAGCTACATGATGATGGAGACCACGGTCTACGGCCGTGAGTACCGCTACGTGCGCAGCCTGCTGGACTCCGGTCGGCTCGGCCGGCTGACGATGTACCGCGGCTTCCACACCCAGAACCTCGACGGCTATCCCGAGTACTGGCGCGGCTACCCGCCGATGAAGTACGTCACGCACGCCCTGTCGCCGATCCTCGCACTGACGGACAGCACTGTCCGGCGGGTCGTCGCCCATGGCTCCGGACGCCTCACCGAGGAGCGGACCGGCAGCTATGACAACCCGTTCCCGGCCGAGGTGGGCGTCTTCTCGCTCCGCGGCAGCGACGTCGTCGCCGAGATCAGCATGTCGTTCTTCCAGACCGCTCGGCCCTACCTCGAGGGGTACGACGTCCACGGCGACGCCGGCAGCGTGGAATGGCCGGCCGACATGAGCGACCCGCTGCGCGTGTACGACCTCCAGCCCCTCGATCCTCAGCAGCCGCAGTCGGGCCTGCGCGGCCGCCGGGCCACCCGCGAGGACGTGCACCCGCCCGACGTGCTCGGCGACCTGCCGGACGAGCTGGTGCCGTACCTCTCCGACTTCGCGATGCCCGCGCTGGACGGCAGCCCGGTCGAGATCCGCAAGGCGGAGCACGGCGGCTCGCACCCGCGTCTCGTGCACGAGTTCGTGTCGAGCATCGTCGATGGGCGGCCGCCCTGGATCGACGCGGCACGATCGGCCGCGTGGACCGCCCCGGGGATCTGCGCGCACGAGTCGGCGCTGGCCGAGGGCCGGCCCGTGGACGTGCCGGAGTTCTGAGCAGCAGGTGCAGGATCCGGCGTAGAGAGAGGACGGACGGGATGTACTCCAGAGAGCAGGTCGTCGCGCGACTGCGCGCCGAGGTCGCCGCAGGGCGGCCGGTGGTCGGAGCAGGCGCCGGGACGGGCATCTCTGCGAAGTTCGCCGAGCGGGGTGGCGCCGACCTCATCCTCATCTACAACTCCGGCCGGTACCGGATGGGTGGCCACGGCTCGAACGCGGGCCTGCTGGCGATCGGCGACGCCAACGCGATCGTCCTCGAGATGGGCGAGCGCGAGGTGCTGCCGGTGGTCGAGCACACGCCCGTCATCGCGGGTGTGAACGGCACCGACCCCACCCGGGTGATGCCGCGGTTCCTCACGACGATCTCGCAGGCCGGGTTCTCCGGGGTGATCAACTTCCCCAGCCACGGCATCATCGACGGCCGCTGGCGCGAGAGTCTCGAGGCGACCGGCTTCGGCTACGACCGCGAGGTCGCGATGATCCGTGCGGCGCACGAGCTCGACCTCTTCACGATGGCCTACGTCTTCACTCCGGAGGAGGCGCGCCAGATGACGGAGGTCGGTGTCGACGTGGTGGTGGCGCACATGGGGCTCACGGTCGGGGGGTCCATAGGGGCGGCGTCGGCGTTCGCCCGTAGCCTCGACGACTGCGTGACGCTCATCTGCGAGATCGCGGAGGCCGCCCGCAAGGTCCGGGACGACGTGATGGTGGTCAGCCACGGCGGACCGATCGCGACTCCCGACGACTCCGCCTACGTCCTGGAGCGGACGCCGGCCGTGGGCTTCATCGGGGCGTCCAGCATCGAGCGGCTCCCGGTCGAGGAGCCGATCCGCGAGACCGTGGCCTCGTTCAAGGCGACGGACATCGGCCCCGTGCCGTGACCTCACCGGACGACCCGACGGGCGGCGGCGCCCCGGTCGTGGTGCTCGTCGGTGCGTTCGACACCAAGCGCGAACCGCTCGACCGGCTGCGCGCCGAGCTGGCGACGTACGGCTGCACCGTGCACCGGGTCGACTTCGGGATCGCGCCGCACGAGTCCGACGCGGAGACCACGCCGGAGCGGCTCGCCGTGCTGGCAGGCACGACCATGGCCGAGGTGCGAGCCTCCGGTCGGGCCGGGGCGCTGGACCTCATGGCGACCGGTGTCCGGCGCCGGCTCGCCCAGCTGCACCAGGGCCGGCAGCTGGACGCCGTGCTGTTCGCCGGCGGGTCCGGTGCCGGGACGGTCTTCTCGGCCGCCACCACCGCACTGCCCTTCGGGACACCGAAGGTGCTCGTCTCGACCGTGGTGGCCGGCGATACCCGCGGCTACCTGCACGGTCAGGACGCCGTGCTCTTCTACCCCGTCGCCGACGTCGAGGGCGACAACAGCATCCTGCGCAGCATCCTCGCGCGGGCCGCGGCCGCCACCGCAGCGCTGGCCAGGGTCACGCAGCTCGAGCCGGGGGGCGGCGCCGCGACGACGACCGTGGCCGCCACGATGTTCGGCATCACCACCCCCTGCGTCGCGCAGGCACGTGCGCTGCTCGAGGCCCGCGGCATGGAGCTGGTCGCCTTCCACGCGAACGGCACCGGCGGCGCGACCCTGGAACGCCTGGTCGGCGAGGGCCGGTTCGACGCCGTCCTGGACATCACGACGACCGAGCTCGCCGACCTGGTGGCCGGGGGCACCCTGTCCGCAGGCGAGAGCCGGCTCACGGCCGCCGCCCGGCACGGCGTCCCCCAGGTGATCGTCCCGGGCGCTCTCGACACGGTGAACTTCGGCGCCCCGGACACGGTGCCGGCCGCGCTGCGCGACCGCCGCCTGCACGCGCACAACCCGCACGTGACACTGATGCGCACCGACGTGCAGGAGAGCGCGCGGCTCGGCGAGCTGGTCGGCGAGCGGGCCAACCTGGCGCCGGCGACCACCGCCGTCGTCCTGCCGCTGGGCGGCTTCTCCGAGCTCGACCAGCCGGGGATGCCGTTCTGGTGGCCGGAGGCCGACGAGGCGTTCCGAGTGGCGTTGACAGCGACGCTGGATCCCGCAGTGCGGCTGGTGGAGTCGCCGGGGCACGTCAACGCGCCAGAGCTCGCCGAGGTCCTCGTCGCCGAGCTGGCGCGCCTGCTGGGGGCGGCGTGAGCGCTGCAGCGGCCGCCGGCGTGACGCCGGCGCGGGTCGACGACGTCCGGTGGACGCCGACCGCCGAGCACCTCGACCGCAGCCGGCTGCACCACCTGTGCCGCTCGGTCGGGGTGGCCGACCGGGCGGAGCTGGACCGCTGGGCCACCGCCGACCCGGCCCGCTTCTGGTCCGTGGTCGAGAGCTGGCTCGGACTGCAGTGGCAGGTCCCGCCCACCGTCACTGTCGACCAGCTCGATCGGCCCGCCTCGAGCCGGTGGTACCCCGGTGCCGCCGCCAACATCGTCGACAGCGCGCTGACCCGGTGGGTGCACGCCGGTCGCGGCGACGAGGTGGCCCTGCTGTGGGACGACGAGTCCGGGGACTTCGGGAGCTTGACCTTCGCCGAGCTCGACGAGGAGGTGCGCCGGGTGGCCGGCGGCCTGCTCGCCGCCGGACTCCGGTTCGGCGACCGGGTCGGCGTGCAGCTGCCGATGCGACGGGAGGCCGCGGTGACGCAGCTCGCGCTCGCTGCGGTGGGCGCCGTCGCCGTACCCGTCTTCTCCGGCTTCGGGCCGGGCGCTGTCGCCGACCGGCTGCGCGGCTGCGGCGCCCGCGCCCTGGTCGTCGCCGACGGGCTGGTCCGCCGCGGCACACCGCGCCCGTTGCGGGCGCAGACCGCCGAGGTCCTGGACCTGGCTGCGTGCGTCGAGCTGTGCGTCACGGTGCCGGTGCCCGGCGTCGAGGTCACCGGCCGGCTGCGGGCCGAGGTCGGCTGGGCCGAGGTGCGGCTGCTGGGGGAGCGCGCGCCGGGTCGGGTCGCGCACTGCCCGACCGACCACGCGCTGATGGTGGCGTACACGTCCGGGACCACCGGGATGCCGAAGGGTGTGACGCTCGGCCACGCCGGGTTCGGCGTCAAGGCCGGTAGCGACGCCGCCCTGCTCTTCGACCTCGGGCCCGGCGACGTCGCCTGCTGGGTGACCGACCCGGGCTGGGTCATGCACCCGATCACGCTCCTCGGCGGCCTGGTCGCCGGCTGCGCCGTCGCCCTCGTCGACGGCGCCGTGGACCACCCGCACGCCCGGCGGCTCTGGGACTCCGTCGAGCGGATGGGGGTGACCATGCTCGGTGTCTCCCCGACGCTCGTCCGGTCGCTGATGGCCTTGGACGCCGCGCCGGTGCGTTCGCCCAGGAGCCTGCGGGTGCTGGCCTCCAGCGGTGAACCGTGGACCACCGACGCCTACCTGTGGCTGCACACGCGGGTCGGCGGCGGCCGGATCCCGGTCATCAACTACTCCGGTGGCACCGAGGTCTCCGGCGGCATCCTCAGCAACACCGTGACCGAGCCGATCCTGCCGTGCTCGTTCGCCGGGCCGGTGCCGGGGATGGGCGCGACGGTCGTCGACGAGAACGGCGCCCCCATCGACGGCGGCGTCGGCGAGCTGGCACTGACCGTCGCGTCGCCGGGCATGCCGCTCGGCTTCTGGGGCGAGCCCGGCCGGTACGAGCAGACCTACTGGAGCAGGTGGCCGGGCACCTGGAAGCACGGCGACTGGGCCGAGCTGGCCCCCACCGGCGAGTGGTACGTCCACGGTCGCAGCGACGACACGCTCAACATCGCCGGCAAGAGGCTGGGCCCGGCCGAGGTCGAGAACGTCGTCAACCAGGTGCCTGGCGTCGCGGAGTCGGCGGCGATCGGAGCGCCGCACCCGGTGAAGGGCGAGACCCTCGTCGTGTTCGCGCGCACCCATGCGGGCACCGACCTGGCCAGCACCCGCACGGCCGTGGCCGACCGGGTCGCCGCCGAGCTCGGCAAGCCCTTGCGGCCGTCGGCCGTGCACTTCGTCCGCGACCTGCCGCGCACCCGGAGCGGGAAGATCCTCCGCCGGCTGGTGCAGGACGTCCACCTCGGGCGCGCGGTCGACCCGACCGTCGGCAGCCTGGACAACCCGGCCGCCCTGGACGCGCTGCGGGAACCCTCGTGAGCCTGCGGGGCGCCGCGGCCGTGGTCGGCGCCGCCGAGCTGCCGCCGCAGCGCGAGTCGCCCGGCGCGACGACGCTCGGGATGATCGCCACCGTCGCCGCGCAGGCCGTGTGCGACGCCGGCCTCGAGCCGCAGGACGTCGACGGCCTGCTCGTGGGGGTCCAGGTCGGCGAGACCCCGCAGCACGTCGCCGCCACCGTCGCGGAGTACCTCGGGCTGAGCCCCTCCTTCGCCGAGGTCGTGGACCTCGGCGGCGCGTCCGGCCCGGGCATGGTGTGGCGGGCGGCAGCCGCGGTGCAGGCCGGCATGTGCCGGACCGCGCTGTGCGTGCTCGCCAACACCCGCGACCCCGCGAACGTCCCGCGCTCGCCCAACCGCAACCCGATCCGCGAGTTCGACGTCCCCTACGGCGCGAGCGGCGCCAACACGTCGTACGCCCTGATCGCGCAGCGCTACCTGCACGAGTTCGGCCGGTCCGGCGAGGACCTCGCCCTCGTGCCGGTGGTCGAGCGGGCGCACGCCGCGCTGAACCCCGACGCCGTCTTCCACGGCAGACCGATCACGGTCGACGACGTCCTGGCGTCGCCGATGGTGAGCGACCCGCTGCACCTGCTCGAGATCGTCATGCCCTGCGCGGGCGGAGCAGCCGTGGTGGTCACGTCGGCGGCGTCGGCCGGAGCGGCACCGCACCGGCCGGTGCTGGTCCGCGGTGCCGGGGAACGGGTCACGCACCGCGCGGTGAGCAGCGCCAGCACGCTGACGAGCTCGCCGCTGAAGGCGGCGATCCACGACGCCGTCACCATGGCCGGCGTCGCCGCGACGGACGTCGACCTGCTCTCGCTCTACGACTGCTACAGCATCCTGGTGCTGATCACCCTGGAGGACGCCGGTCTGTGCCCGCCCGGAGCGGGCGCCGACTGGTTGCGCGCCCACGACGTGTCGCACCTCGGAGCGGTCTCGCTCAACCCCCACGGCGGCCAGCTCGCGTGCGGCCAGGCCGACCTCGCCGGCGGCATGGGACACGTCGTCGAGGCGGTCCGCCAGCTGCGCGGCTCGGCCGGTGACCGGCAGATGCCGTCGGCACGCCTCGCCCTGGTCACCGGCAACGGGGCCACCATGGGGGAAGAGGTCGCACTGGTCCTGGAGGGAGGGTCATGAGCACCGTTCCGGCGAAGGCCGGCCCGACGGTCACGTCGGTGACGGCTCCGTTCTGGGACGGGCTGCGCGACGGGCAGCTGCTGCTGCAGCGCTGCGCGTCCTGCGGCCGGCCCCAGCACTACCCACGGGTGCTCTGCCGCCACTGCTGGTCGTCGGACCTGTCCTGGACCGAGTCGGCCGCGACCGGCACGGTGTGGACGTGGACCGTGGTCCACCGCCCCGGCCACCCCGCGTGGGCCGCCGATGCGCCGTACGGCGTCGTGATCGTCGAGCTCGACGAGGGACCCCGGCTCGTCACCAGTTACGACGGCGACCTGGCCGCGCTCGCCGTCGGGTTGCCCGTGCGGGTCGGGACCGGGTCGCGGGACGGCTACGCCGTCGCGGTCGCCAGGCCGCTCCGCCGAGGGACGCACGGCGTGACGGCCGCAGCCGGCCGGGTCCCCGGCACCGACGGCGGCCCGGCGATCCGTCAGCTCGGCCTGGTGGCCGCCGTGCAGGTGCTGGCGATGGCCACCTGGTTCGCGGCCTCCGCCGCGGCTCCGGCGCTGCGCGACGAGTGGCACCTGAGCACGGTCCAGGCGACGCTGCTCACCACCGCGGTCCAGCTCGGCTTCGTCGTCGGCGCCCTCGCCTCGGCCGCCACCAACCTGCCGGACGTCGTGTCGCCGCCCCGGCTGCTCGCGGCCGGGGCGCTCGCCGCGGCCGCCAGCACCGCGGCGCTCGCGCTCGTCGCCGACGGCATCGCGACCGCTGTCCCGCTCCGCTTCGTCACCGGCATGGCGCTGGCGCTGGTGTACCCGGTGGGGATGAAGATCGCGATCAGCTGGTTCGACGACCGGCGTGGCCTCGCCGTCGGCGTGCTGGTCGGTGCCTTGACGATCGGCAGCACGCTGCCGCAGCTCATCGGAGGCTCGCTCGGCTCGGCCTGGCGACCGGCACTGCTCGTCTCCAGCGTGCTCGCCGCGGCCGCTGCCGTGCTCCAGCGGTGGATCGTCGTCGGGCCGCTCGTGACCCGCTCCGAGGGCCTGCACCCCCGGGTCCTGCTGACCCTGCTCCGCGATCGGGCTCCGCGGCTGGCGAACCTCGGCTACCTCGGCCACATGTGGGAGCTCTACGCGCTGTGGGTGTGGCTGCCGACGTTCCTCGTGGCCGGGTTCCGGGAGCGCGGCCTGGACCCGTCGCGGTCCGTCGTCGGTGTCCTCGCCTTCGCTGCGCTGGGCGTGTGCGGGGCGCTCGGCTGTCTGGCCGGGGGCTTGCTGGGCGACCGCGTCGGCCGGTCCCGTGCCGCCGCCGCAGCGATGGCGGTCAGTGGCGTCTGCTGCCTGCTCGCAGCGCTCACCTTCGGCGGCTCACCCTGGCTGGTGGTGCCCCTGGTCATGGTCTGGGGTGCTGCCGTGATCGCCGACTCCGCGATGTTCTCCGCCTGCCTCGGAACGGTCGTGCCGCGCCGGTTCGTGGGCACAGCGCTCACCCTGCAGACCGCGATGGGCTTCTCGCTGACGGTCGTGACGATCCAGCTGCTGCCCGTCGTCGCGCACCATGCGGGCTGGCCGGTCGCCGTGGCGCTGCTCTCCGTCGGGCCGCTCCTCGGGGCCGTCGCCATGACCCGGCTCACCCCGCTGCTCGGCCACTTGTCGGCAAGCGGTGGACCCACACCTGCCCCGTCCCTGGAAGGACCACGATGACTGCATGGACGACCACCCGGCCCGAGGTCGGCCAGAAGGCCGAGCTGTCCAGGACGGTGGGTGGCCACGACATCGAGCTCTTCACCGAGATCAGCGGTGACCGCAACCCACTGCACTACGACGAGGAGGCCGCGAAGCGCAGCCGCTTCGGCGAGATCGTGGTCCAGGGTGGCATCACCAGCGCGGTGCTCAACGCGGTCGTCGCCGAGCGGCTCCCTGGTCCGGGCACCGTCTTCCTCAACGTCTCCTGGGACTTCACCGCGCCGGTCCGGCCGGGTGACACCATCACCGGCGAGGTCGAGGTGCTCGAGGTCCGCGAGGACAAGCCCATCACCAAGCTCGCGACCCGGGTCGTGCGCGACGACGGCGTGGTCGCCTTGCAGGGCACCGCGGTCTGCTACACGATGCAGCTCACGTGAGCCTCACGAGCGGGTACGGCGGCGTGGTCCTGCTCGGCGGGGCGCGGACGACCGTCGGCCGGATGCAGGGACGCTGGGCCGGTGTCCCGGCGACCGAGCTCGGTGCTCGCGCCGTGCGCGGCGCCCTGGACCGACTCGGCAACCCGGAGGTCGACTACGTCGCTCTGGGCAACGTGGTGCAGGCCGGCAACGGGCAGAACCCGGCGCGGCTGGCGGCCGCACTCGGCGGCGTCCCGCGCGGGGTGCCCGGAGTGACCCTCAACGACGTCTGCCTGGCGAGCATGAGCACGGTCGCGCTCGCAGCTCAGCTGGTGGCCTCGGGCGACGCCGGCGCGGTCCTGGTCGGCGGGTTCGAGTCCATGTCGCGGGCACCACGCACGCCCACCGACCTGCTGGTGGGCGACGGCCTGTGGTGCAGCCTCGACGAGGTCGGCATGGGCCCGCTCTCCGACGCCGAGAACGCCCGGCTCGACGTGTCGCGCGCCGACCAGGACGCGTTCGCCGTCGAGAGCCACCGTCGCGCCGCCAGGGCGACCGACGAGGGCCGGCTGGCCGAGGAGCTCGCCGGCGGCGAGGACGCAGCGAGCGGAGACGAGGGCATCCGGCGCGACTCCACCGAGGAACGGCTGGCCGGTCTGCAACCGGCGTTCACGGCAGACGGCACGATCACGGCGGCGAACGCGTCGCAGATGTCCGACGCCGCCGCAGCCGGCGTGGTCACGACCGCGGACCGGGCTGCCGTGCTGGGGCACCGGCCGCTGGCCGCCGTGGTGGGGCGCGCGGTCGTGGCGGGGGAGACCTCGAGCCTGCACCTGCGCCCGGCCGAGGCGGCCGCTGCAGTGCTGAAGCGGCACGGTCTCGTGGCGTCCGACGTCGGGGTCTGGGAGATCAACGAGGCGTTCGCCGGTGTGGTGCTGGCGTCGATGCGCGAGCTGGCCGTCGACCACGAACGGGTCAACGTCAACGGTGGCGCCATCGCCTTGGGCCATCCGCTGGGTGCCAGCGGCTTCCGGTTGGTCCTGACGCTGGCGCACGAGCTGCGGCGCCGCGGCGAGGAGTGGGGCGTCGCCGCGATCTGCGGGGGCGGCGGCCAGGGCGAGGCCGTGCTGCTCCGGGCTGCATGACGGGACGGGGTGGACAGGCGCGACGAGCGCGCGTGACGAGCGGGAGGGACGAGATGCACACCGACGTGGCGGTCATCGGCGCCGGCATGGGCGGGCTGGCGGCGGCCCGCTACCTGCGCTCGCAGGGCTTCGATGTCCTGGTGCTGGAGGGGCACGACGACCTGGGCGGTCAGTGGAACCGGCACAACCGGAACAGCGGGGTCTGGCCGGAGATGCGGACCAACACCGCGCGGTTCCTCACCAGGTTCTCCGACGTCCGGTACCCCGACGGCGTCGCGATGTTCCCGCGCAACGGCGAGGTCCTGGCGCTGCTCGACGCGTTCGCCGACCTGCACCATCTCCGGTCGGTGATCCGTTTCGGCGCCGAGGTCACCGACGTGTGCCGCTCGGCCGGCGGCGGCTACGACGTCGTCTGGACGGAGAGCGGCGAGGAGCGATGGCTGCACGCCCCACGCGTCGTCGTCGCGTCCGGACGCTACAACCGGCCCGAGATCCCACCGGTGCCCGGACTGGACGCGTTCACCGGCAGCCACGGCGTCATCCATGCCTTCCATTACAAGGAGCCGGAGCGCTACCGGGACAAGGAGGTGGTGGTCGCGGGCGGCAGCATCTCCGCCCTGGAGATCGCCAGCGACCTGTCCATGATGGGTGCCCGGCGCGTGCACCTCGCCCAGCGGCGGCAGCGCTACGTGATGCCGAAGATGGTCACCGGCACCCCGATCGAGTCGTACGTCTTCACCCGCGCTGCTGCCGAGGCGCTGGCGACCACTCCCGTCGACGAGCAGCACGCCGCTACTGCCGCACGCGTGCTCCGGCTCGGCGGCGACCCGTCCCGCTACGGCGCCCCGGCGCCGCACCCGGACATCGAGAAGGCAGGTGTGACCGGCAGCCAGCACTACCTCAACCTGGTGGCCGAGGACCGCATCTCGGTACATCCGTGGATCGCCGGCATCGACGGAGGATGCGTCACCTTCGCCGACGGCAGCTCTGCGGAGGCGGACGCGGTCGTCGTCGCGACCGGGTTCGACCTGAACCTCCCCTTTCTCAGCGAGACATCCGGCGCACCGTGAATCTCTCCCGCAAGCGCATCGAGCTCGCCGAGTTCACCTTCCACCCGGATCTCGACGGCCTCGCGTTCGTGGGCCTGTGGCCGCAGCTCGGTCCGTACGCCGTGCCGCTCGAGCTGCAGGCGCGGTGGATCGCCTACACCTGGGGCGGCGCGGTCGCGGCGCCCGGCCGCGCGGAGCTGGATCGGGGCGTCCTCGACTGCATCGCCGAGCAGCACCAGGTGGGTTACCGGGAGCAGCACGAGATGGCTCTCCGGTTCGGGCGGCTGGCCGGCGTCGACCCGGCACAGCTCGCCGACCGCGAGCTGCAGGAGATCCTGCCCAGGGCCACGTTGACCGCCGACTCGTTCCGGCTGACCGGCCCGGACGCCGACCCGGGCGCGCGAGCACAGGTGGTCGCGGACTTCTGGGCGTTCGCCCCGCCGGAGGTCCGGGCTGAGGTCGAGGCCCGGCTCGGCGCAGCGACCAGGGGGTAGCTGCTCAGACGTCGTCGAGGGCGCGTTGCAGCTCGCTGACGCGCTTCATCGCGCGCTCGGCGACGACGCGGGCGTCGTCCCGGGTGTCCGCGGTGGCCTTGCGGGCAGCGACCCCGGCGTCGTGCTGCGCCTGGGCCGCCTCGAGCTCCGAGGCCAGCCGGTCGACCTCACGCCGGGCCTCGGTCGCGGTGCGGTCCGCGACGATCGCCGCGTCCTCGGCGTCGGCCCGGGCGTCGGCCGCGTCACGCGCAGCCTTCCACGCCTCGGCCAGCTCGGCTTCCAGAGCAGCACGGCGTTCGGCCCGCTCGCGCTCCTCGGGCGTCGGTGCCGATCTCGACGCCCGGCGAGGTGCGGGCCGGCGGCGGACCACCGGCCCGCCGGGGTCGGTGCCGAACGCGTCGTGCTGCAGCACCTCCGACAGCCGGCCCTCCCGCAGCAGCTCGCCGGCGCGCTCGTCGGCCAGGGCTGCGTGCAGGGTCTGCTCCAGCCCGCGCGCGGCGTCCTCGGTCACCGCTTGACCGGCAGCGAGCGCGTCCTTGCGAGCCTGCCGGACCAGTGCCTGCACCAGCTGCCCGCGCTGCTTGGAGAGCTCCTTGAGCTGGGGTCCGCTCAGCGCGGCCGACGCCTCCCGCAGCCCGGCCCCGAGCTCGATCAGCGGGTCGATCTCGTCGGCGTGCTCCCGGACGAGCTGGTTGGCCAGCCAGGCCGGGACGGTGGGCCTGCGCAGCGCCGCGACCTCGCGCGCGGCGTCGGCATCGCCCGCGGCCTTGAGCTCCCTGGCCTTCGCGTCGCGGGCAGCGACGAACTCCTTCGGGGTGAGGCCGTAGAGCTCGTCCGCGGCCTCACCCACCACGTCGTCCTCGTCGGCGCGCGCCATGCCCCGATCCTGGCACCCCCGGGTGGCGACTCCGGCGGGACCTCAGCCTGTCCCCGTGATCCACACCGGATCGGTGCCGAAACACGATCCGGATCCGGTGTGGATCACCAGCGGACGGAGCCGGAGAACGAGGCGCCGAAGCCGAACCCGAGCGAGTTGGAGGCCGCGATCAGCCCGTCGCCGACGCCCTTCGCCTTGCGGTGCGCGGTGCCGGAGTAGCTCAGGTCCTTGCCGTCATAGGCGGCGTTGAGGACCAGGACCGGTGCGAACTGGTGCATGCACAGGTCGCCGGTGGTGCGCACCGACAGGACCTCACCGGGGGCGACGGTGAGCACAGCGTCGACGTCCGCGGTCTCGCAGGCGCCCCGCGTCGCCGGGAGGGAGCCGTCCTGCGCGCGGATCGTCAGGTCGAGGAACCCGCCCAGCTCGCCGGCCGTGGCATGGGCCACGTGGACGCTCGAGGTGTCCACGGTGGCGGCCGCGTCGTAGGTGCTGCGGTCGATCAGCGCGAGCTCCTTGGCCTGAGCAGTCATCGGGACGGCCGTGAGGACGGCGGCGGCGAGGGCGGTGGCGAGCAGGGGTCGAGCGTTCATGGCGGCTCCTGGGAGGCGGCCGGGGTGGCCCGGCGGGTCGGGGGACCTGCCCACGGTGCGACCGGCGGCTTGCGTGACTCTTGCGCCTGGCTGGTCGACGACTTGGACCGCCTGCCCGGCGGCCGGTGGGCGGTCGGTGGCCGGCAGCCGTTCACCCTGCGCACGTGGAGATGGGGCGACCCGCAGGTCGCCCCATCTCCACCACCGTGCCGTCAGACGAGGACCGGCTCCGCGGTGCGCTCAGTGATCGGCGCCGTGATCTGTGTCGGCGCCCTCCCTGCCCAGACGAGACCCAGCCCGGCCAGGATGATCGTGAGTCCGAGGCCGGCCATGATCCCGGCGAGAGCGAGACCCATCTGCAGCGCGGAGTGGGTCACGGTGCCCACGCCGAGCTCAGCGACCAGACCGTGTGCGGTGCCCGACCATGCCTGGTCGCGGGCGATGGCCTCGATCGGGTTCGAGCGGTCGTAGCCCGTCCAGTACTTGCCGTTCGGGTTGAAGTCGTAGCTGCCGGCCTTGAACACCTTGCCGGAGTCAGCAGTGACGTCTTCCGGGAGGACGACGGTCTGGGGGCGGGTGATGGTGTGGTAGGTGATCGTGGCCATCTGGTACATGTACTCGGAGGCGGTGTTGACCACCGGGTCGTTCGGATTGAGGTCGGACGTGACGACCGGGTACTTCCAGTCATCCTTCAGCAGGGACATGATCGCCGCTGCTTCCTTCGTCGAGCCAGTGCTGTCGGCGAGCTGGCCGTCGGTGTTGTAGGTCAGCTCGACGTTCTGCGCCGCGCTGAACGCGTGCAGGGAGTTGTATCCGGCCTGCACTCTGGCGTAGGCCACACCGGCGCCGGCCAAGAAACCGAGACCGATCACCGCTAGCACCACGCCGAGGGTCTGCAGTCGCTTGGTCATGAGAACCACGTCCTTGTTGTCGAAGTAGTCCCATCGTCGGGTGGGCCGCGACCGTGCGACATGGGCCGAGGTCATGGCGGGACGGGCCCTACGACCCTGATCGTCCCGAGGTAACTCCTGACTCCGTCTGCCGCGCGGAGGTTGATCGCGCGACGACGAACTGCCCTCGGTCCGAGCTGCACCCCTCATGACGCTCGGGGCGGGCCGCCGTGTCGCTGCAGCCGGAGCTACTCGACAACCGGGGGCTCGGGCGTGCGATCGAGCCAGTCACCGACGAGTGCGGCAAGCAGCTCGGGCTGCTCATGCATGAGCGCGTGGCCGGCACCGTCGATGACCGCCAGGGTGGCGCGCGGGTACTGCTGGAGCAGGTCTATCGCGTCGGTGCACCCCACGATGGAGTCCTGTCGGCCCGCAACTACCAGCGTCGGCGCCATGAAGTCCTTCGACCCGAGGGTGATCGTCCACCCAGCGAAGATGCGCCCGAGCGCAGCTTCGTCGACGAGCGTCGTCCCGGGCACCACGTGGTCGCGGTAGCGGCGAGCGGTGGTCCGAGTGCGCACGACGAAGTACTCCTCGAACCCCGCCCGCTGTGCAGGTTCGAGCTCGCTCGAGGCGTCACTGTCCTGGTGGACCACAACGTGGTCGGGCACCTCTCGTGACTGCTCGGCCGCAGGGCACAACAGGGCCAGACCGAGGACCAGGTCCGGTCGCCGTGCCGCCAGCCCGCGAGCCAGATAGGCGCCGTAGGAGTGCCCGATCACCATCGCCGGAGCCGCACCCAGGTGGTCGATGAAGTCGCCGAGCAGGTCGACCACATCGTCGTTGCACGCGAGTCCGCCGGTAGTCGAATGGCCCATCCCCGGCAGGTCCGGATAGATCCGCCGGTAGCCCTCGCTGGGGACGACGGCCTCGATGGCCACTTCGATCTCGCGATGATCGACACCGGCGCCGTGGAGTGCAATCAGCGGAACGCCGTCGCCGTGTTCGACGTAGTGCACCATAGCCTCGTTGATGCGGCGGTCCATATCTCGACAGGGTACGGATCGACGCTGACCGGTGATCATGGATCGGTCGCCACCACTGGATGCGAGCCGGTGCGATGGCACGCACGATGCGGCCGGCCCCCCGGGCTGGGCCGGGGACCGATTCAGGCTCCGACGAACCAGAGCGCTGTCCCTGCGAGGGTGGCGAGCAGTCCCAGTGCGACGGCGATCGTTGCTCCCCGGGTGGCATCGCGACGACGCGCCTCCAGCCCGAGCGTCGCGGCGATGCCGCCGAACGCGATCGGCAGGCTCACGAAGAAGCCGACGACGCCGACGAACGCGAGCACGGCAAGCGCCGTCGCGCTGTGGACGGTGCGGCCGCTCGAGCCCCGCCAGGCCCAGGTGCCCACCGTCGCTGCGACCGCGAGCGGCAGCGCGACAACGATCGGCAGCAGGACGCGGGCCTCGGGGTCGAGGTGCCAGATGCGCTCGTGGTCGTAGATCACGGCATTCATGCGCGGCGCGAGGCCGGCGACCACGGCGGTGGCGAGAGCGCCCTGCCAGAGGCGAGTGGTGGGCACGGCGGAACGGGTCGTGTCGAGTGCGGCGTTGTCCATGGGTACCTCCGTGGGTGGCTGGATCGATACCGCCAACCTCGGCCATCCGGGCGCCGAGGGCATCGCGCTCGGGCATGGACCCGGTCGCTCGGACGAGCGGTCTTCGGCGCCCGACATCTCGCTCTCAGGAGCGGGGACGGGTCCTGCCCGGCGGCCGTACGATCGCGCCGTGCCAGTCCGTGCCGCCCTGGCCCCGCACACCGACCAGCTCGTGGCCGGCGGGGTCGCTGCGCTCTACGTCGTGGAAATTCTCACCGGGGGAGAGCTGACGGAGAATCGCGGCGCCGGTGTGGCCATCGCGATGTGCTTCGCCTCCAGCCTGCTGGCTCGCCGGACCATCCCCCTGCTCCCCTTGCTGGCTGCGGTCGCGGTCGTCGAGATCAACCACACGGTGCTGCACGGGGTGGCCGAGGGCGGAGCGTTCATGCTGGGCCTGATCCTGGCGCTGTACTCCGGTACCCGGCACGGGCGGGGCTGGATGTTGTGGGCGTGTGGTGCCGTCTCGGTTGCGCTCATCCCGCTGGCTGCCTTCGACCCCACGCAGTCTCCGACCGCAGGGGACTGGATCTTCTTCGCCATGTTCATCGGGTCACCGACCGCGGCAGGCCGGATCTTCGCGATCCGGCACCGGACCGACGAGCGGCTCCTGCGGGAGAACGCCGCACTGGCAGCCGAGCGGGACCGTCGGGCGAACGAGGCCGTAGCAGCGGAGCGCACCCGCATCGCCCGCGAGCTGCACGACGTCGTCGCCCACGCGATCAGCGTGATCGTGCTCCAGGCGCGTGGCGGCCGGAGGGTCCTGTCATCCCACCCCGATGAGGCCTCGGCTGCCTTCGGCACCATCGAACGCTCCGGCGAGCAAGCGCTGGAGGAGATGCGCCGCCTGCTCGCGATGCTCCGCTACGACGAGGAGCACGACCTGAGCCCGCAGCCAGGCCTGCACGCCCTCGAGTCACTGGCGGGGTCGATGACACGGATGGGCCTTCCGGTCGAGGTGGTCCGTGAGGGCATCCCGGTCGAGCTGTCCGCCGGCGTCGACCTCTCGGCCTACCGGATCGTGCAGGAGGCGCTGACCAACGCGCTCAAGCACGCCGGGCCGGCCAGAGCCCGGGTGAGGGTCACCTACGAGCCCGACCACCTGTCCCTCGAGGTGGTCGACGACGGGCCGGGAACCGGAACCGGGGGCGGGTCGGGGCACGGCCTGCTGGGCATCCGCGAACGCGCCGAGCTGTTCGGCGGTCAGGTGCAGTCGGGTGTGCGGCCCGACGGTGGGTACGCCGTCCGTGCACGGCTACCGCTCGGCATGACACCGTGATCCGGATCGTCCTTGCCGACGACCAGGGCCTGGTCCGGGCCGGGTTCCGGATGATCCTGCGTGGCGAGGAGGACCTCGACGTCGTGGGTGAGGCTGAGGACGGTCTCCAGGCGGTCGAGCTGGCGTCGACTGTCGATCCAGATGTGATCCTCATGGACATCCGGATGCCCGGACTCGACGGGATCGAGGCCACCAAGCGCATCGCGGCCAGTCACCCGGCCGTGCGAGTCGTCGTCCTCACCACCTTCGACCTCGACGAGTACGTGTACGCCGCGCTGCGAGCCGGAGCGAGTGCTTTCCTGCTCAAGGATGCCAAGGAGGCCCAGCTGTTGGCGGCGATCCGCGTGGTCGCTGACGGCGGTTCCCTCTTCGCACCCGCGGTCACCCAGCGACTGATCGCTCGCTTCACCGAGCCGCCCGACGGCACTGCCCCGGAGCTCCCTGCCCTGACTGCGCGGGAGCGGGAGGTCCTCGTCCTCGTGGCCCGCGGTCTGTCCAACGCGGAGATCGCGCAACGCCTCGTCATCAGCGAGCACACCACCAAGACCCACGTCGCCAGCCTGCTCCAGAAGCTGGGGCTGCGCAGCCGGGTCCAGGCCGTCGTGGCGGCCTACGAGTCCGGACTCGTACGCCCTGGTGCCCGGGGCCACGACTAGCGTGGTCGCATGCCGGAGCTGGTCCTGCCGACTACTCGCCTGCACGCCGCTTTCCTGGAGTGCCGCGACGACTGGGGTCCGGGACTCCACGAGGACGGCTTCGGTCTCGGCGCCGACGACGACGTGCGGTCGGTCGACGGCTTCGCCACCTGGGTGCACGAGCGGGTCCGACTGACCCATCCGGCCGGTGACCCCTGCCCGGACGTCAGGCACGGCTCGCCCCGCTGGATCGTCGAGGACGGCCAGGTGCTCGGGGGCATCGCCCTGCGCCACCAGTTCGACGACCGGCTCGGCCACATCGGGTACGGCGTACGACCGTCCGCGCGCCGCCGCGGCCTGGCGAGCTGGGCGCTGAGCGAGATGCTCGGCGAGGCCCGTGCCGCCCTGGGCGTGGACCGCGTCCTCATCCCGTGCCTGGCGGACAACGTCGCCTCGGCCCGGACCATCGAACGCAACGGCGGCGTCCTCGAAGGCATCCGCGAGACCGATCACGGTCCGGTCCGTCGCTACTGGATCGCTCTGTCCCGGTGACCGTTGCCTGACGCAATCGCGTTGCGTCGCGGGCTGCGAGCGCCCTAGCCTCGCCCCTCGCGGGACGGCGACATCGCGCCCGCGCAGCCGGACGTCCGCCGACGGGAGACACAGGGCCGCATGACTTCTCACCTCGTTGCGCTCTGCTGCGATGCGATCGACCCGCTGCCTCTCGCACGCTTCTGGGGCGGTCTGCTGCGGTGGGAGATGACTGACGACCCGCACGACGGCATCGCGCTCCTGCCGAGCGACGACACCGGGTTCCTGATCCGATTCCTCCCGACCGAGGAGCCGAAGACCGGCCCGAACCGGATGCACTTCGACCTGACGAGCGACTCCCTCGAGGACCAGCAGCGGACGGTGGCGGGAGCGCTCCGCCGTGGCGCCCGGCACGTGGACGTCGGTCAACGCCCGGAGGAGGGCCACGTGGTGCTCGCCGACCCCGAGGGCAACGAGTTCTGCGTCCTCGAGCCGGGCAACAACTTCCTGGCCGACTGCGGCTTCGTCGGAGCGCTGGCCTGCGACGGGTCCCAAGCGGTCGGGTACTTCTGGAGCGAAGCGCTGGGCTGGCCGTTGGTCTGGGACCAGGACCAGGAGACGGCGATCCGCTCGCCTCTCGGCGGTCCGAAGATCACGTGGGGCGGTCCGCCGCTGATGCCGAAGACCGGGAAGAACCGGCTGCACTTCGACCTGGCCCCGCCGGTCGACGGTGATCAGCACGCGGAGGTCGACCGCCTCGTGTCCCTCGGGGCGACTCGGATCGATATCGGCCAGGGTGACGTCAGCCGGGTGGTGATGGCCGATCCGGATGGCAACGAGTTCTGTGTGACAGCCGACGCCGGCGACGGCGGTTCCCTCGTGCCGGGCGGCCATGCCGTCCGCTGAGGTCAGGCCCCAGCGCCGTCAGGAGACGGCGGCCCGCACGAGCCCGGCGACCTTCTTCTCCACGGCGGGGCTCCACTGCTTGAGCGCGTACGACACGGGCCACATGTCGCCGTCATCGAGGTTCGCCCGATCCTGGAAGCCGAGGGTCGAGTACCGGTAGTCGAACTTGCCGGAGTCCTGGAAGAACACGACAACCTTGCCGTCCGCATCGGTGTAGGCGGGCATCCCGTACCAGGTCCGCGGCGACAGGTCGGGAGCGGTCGCGGTCACCGTCACGTGTACGCGCTCGGCGAGCGCCCGGTCGGCCGGCGCCATCTCCGCGATCTTGTCCAGCAGCGTGGTCAGGCCGTCGGCCTTCTTGGCGCCCTTCTTGCCCTCGGCGCGCAGCTCGGCGGCGCGTTCCTTCATCGCGGAACGCTCCTGGGCGCTGAAACCGTCGGACGTGGGCGTGGCCTTCTTGGCAGGCATTCCGGGATCCCCTCTGCTGACGCTGCGGCACGGCGTCGTGCCGGCCTTGCGCCGAGGTTAGGGGCGGTCACACGGCGGTGCTTCTCGATTCCTGATCGGATCGGGTGCTCGTCCGGCCGCCCGGCGCTCGTGGTGCTCCGCGCGATCAGCCGGCCCACCGCGGACGGGTGCCGAGCACGACGGCGGCCATCGCGACCCACGCCGAAGCGCCGCAGGCGCTGACCGTCGCGGCCCGCCGGTAGCGCGGCGACCAGGCGAGCACGGGCAGCATGCTCAGCGCATGCAGGACGTCGACCACCGCCCCGACCTCCGCCGACGCGGGCTGCGGCCGGCTGAGCAGCAGCGCGCCCTGCGCGACGTCGCGCACCGCCAGCGCCGTGGCTGCGACCCGGCCCGCCCTCGGCAGGGCACCGCCGGCAGCGGGCTGCCGAGCCAGCAGCCCAGCGGTCCAGGCGAGGCCGACCCCGACCCGGGCTGCGCCCAGCACCTGCAGGCGGGCGGCGGGTGTCACGACCGGCGCCACAGAGCGGCGAGCGCAGCCGCCCCGACTGCTCCGGCCGCCGCGGCGACGACACCGTGGTGCTGGCTGGCCCACAGCTGCGGGCTGCGCGCGTGCGACGTGTCGTCGAAGACGCCGTGCGGTCCGAAGTCGCGGTCGGCGTCGGCCGGCTCCCACAGGTTCACCGGTGCGTCGGGGTCGCGCGGCTCCTTGGTCTGCTGCGAGTCGAAGCCGGTACGCCCCAGGTAGCGGTCGAGCAGGCCGGGGACGACGGCGTTGGCCATCAGGGTCGCCGCCGTCGACGCACCGACCCAGTACTCGCGGCGCTGCGGGTGGTCGGCCGCGTGGACGACCGCCCGGGCGGCGACCTCGGGCTGGTAGATCGGCGGCACCGGCTGCGGGTGCCGCGGCAGCCGCGACAGCACCCAGGAGAACTGCGGGGTGTTCACGGCCGGCATCTGCACCATCGTCACGTGCACGCCGCTCTTCTCGTGCAGCAGCTCGCAGCGCAGAGCCTCGTGGAAGCCCTGGATCGCGTGCTTCGCGCCGCAGTACGCCGTCTGCAGCGGGATGCCGCGGTAGGCCAGCGCCGACCCGACCTGCACGACGACACCGCGGTCGCGCGGCTTCATCCGGCGCAGCGCCGTCATGGTGCCGTAGACGTAGCCGAGGTAGCTGACCTCGGTGACCCGCTTGTACTCGTCAGCAGTGATCTGCTCGAACGGCGAGAACACCGAGGTGAACGCGTCGTTGACCCAGACGTCGATCGGTCCGAGCTCGGCCTCGACCCGGTCCGCGACGGCTTCCAGCTGGTCGGGGTCCGCGACGTCGGCGGGGAGGACGAGCGCCTCGCCACCGGCGGCCCGGACGTCGGCGGCGGCGGCGTCCAGCCCGGCCTGCCCGCGGGCGACGAGGGCCACCTTGGCGCCCCGCGCTGCGAAGGCCGTCGCGGTGGCGCGGCCGATCCCGCCGCTGGCTCCGGTGACGACGACGACTTCTGCAGGCATGGCGTGACGGCTCCGCTCAGGACGATGGTGAGGACCCTGAGCGACTACCCGGCACCGGTCGTCGTACTCCGTCCGGTGGCTGTGACGTCGTGCCTAGCCTGCGGTCAAGGCCGCTGTCAGCCGGCGTGCAGGCGGGCGACGTACGGTGGCGCGCGTGACCGAGACCCGTGACAGCGCACCGATCGACTTCGACGACAGCGAGGCCGTCGCGGCCCGGATGGACGCCCGCCGGATGGACCTCACTGTCGTGGGGGTCCGGCCGCTGACGCCGACACTGGTCCGGGTGGACCTCGCCGGCGAGGGACTGCGCGGGTTGCCGGCCCGGCCCGGACAGGACCTCATGCTCACCGCGGACGCCGGCAGCCCGGTCGTCCGTCGGCGCTGGACGATGCGCGACCTGGACCCCGAGGCCGGAACGGTGGCGCTCGACGTCGTCGTGCACCCCGACGTCGAGGGCGCGAGCCGCCTGCACCTGGCCGCACCCGGCGACGTCGTCGAGGCCATCGGGCCGCGCGGCAAGGTGCACCTGGTTCCCGATGCCCGCGTGCACCACTTCCTCGGCGACCAGAGCTTCCTCCCGGCCGCGTTCGCGATGGCCGAGGCGGTGGCCGCGCCGGCGGCAGCCGTGGTGACCCTGACGGTCCCGTCGGCGGAGGAGCGGCTCCCGCTCGACGCCGTCGCCTGCCGGGCCGGCGTCACCTGGGTGGAGCCGGCAGCCGATGACGCGGCGACCGGTCTCGAGCTGCTCGAAGCGAGCGGCCTCGGCGACCCCGAGGACGGCGTCGTGGCCTACGTCGGCGGCGAGATGTCGCTCGCGTCGACGATCCGCTCGGCGCTGGTCCGCGACCGCGGCTGGCCGCGCGAGGCGGTCATGCCGAAGCCGTACTGGCGGCGCGGCGCCGCCAACGCCCGACACGGCGAGCCGGGCCGCGACTAGGAGGAGGTGCCCCGGCAGCCCTCAGCCGCGGGAGACCCGCTCCACCAGCTCGTAGAGGCCGCCGTCGGGGGCGACGAAGTGCGCGTAGCGGTACTCGTCGTTGCCGCCCGGGTCGTCGACGTCGACGCCCCGCTGGCGC
This sequence comes from uncultured Actinomycetota bacterium, assembly GCA_963784645.1. Classification (GTDB taxonomy): domain Bacteria; phylum Actinomycetota; class Actinomycetes; order JACCUZ01; family JACCUZ01; genus JBBRVW01. Next base: position 66,569 of record CAWARY010000005.1, read on the forward strand.
AGCTCCGCCACCGCGGCGTCCAGGTCTGCGACGTGGAAGCCGACCGTCCGCGACGTGCCGCCGCCGGGCTCCCGTTCGTCGCTGACGGCGAAGCCGGAGCCGTCCGGCAACGAGAACATGTCGGCGTAGCCGGGGTCGGCCGACGCCGGGACCAGTCCCAGAACGTCCGTGACGAACCCGGTCATCGCGTGCCGGTGGGGGGTCGCGGTCCCGGCGAACACCAGTCCGAGGATCTCCATGATCGGACGGTACGGGAGGCGTGAGGAGGCATCCGCCAGGGCCTGCGGTGGCGAACAACCCTCTGCAGGGCGTGCGGGGCGCCTCCACCCACCGGAAGGACCACCGTGAGGCACGTTCCCGAGAAGCGGCAGGGCATCGCGCCGCCCGCGGGGCTGGTACCGCTGCTGCTCGCTGCGGCGGCGGTCCTGAGCGCGCTAGCCGTCGTCATGGCGCTGGTCGTCTGACCCGGACCCCGGGGCGCCGTGGGCAGCCGGGCACGCCGGGCGCGCGACGGCTGCTCCCGACGAGCCTCTGGGACGCCGCGCTCCGTCGCCAGTACCCGACTCCCTGAGCGCCGCGGGTGGCGGCACTACAGTCTGCGGGATGACCGAGCGCCGGCCGTCGCTGCTCGGGCTGCCGTACCGCGACGAGTCGGCTCGACCGCCGCGGGTCAGCCCGCTCAACGCTGCGCTGCTCACCGTCGGTGTGGACATCGGCGGGACCAAGGTGGTGGCGGGAGTCGTCACCCATGACGGCGAGGTCGTCGAGCAGGTCCGCCGCGACACCCCCGACCGCAGCAAGAGCCCGCAGGTGGTCGAGGACACCATCGTCGACGCGGTGCTCGACCTCGCGTCCCGGCACGAGATCCACGCGGTCGGCATCGGGGCGGCCGGCTTCATCGACGCCGACCGGTCCAACGTGCTCTTCGCGCCGCACCTGTCGTGGCGCAACGAGCCGCTGCGCGAGGCGATCAGCTCCCGGCTGCGGCTGCCCGTCGTCGTCGAGAACGACGCCAACGCCGCGGTCTGGGCCGAGTGGCGCTTCGGTGCCGGGCGGGGCGAGTCCCACCTCGTGTGCGTCAACCTCGGCACCGGCATCGGCGGCGCGATGATCGTCAACGGCGCCCTGCAGCGGGGCCGGTTCGGTGTCGCGGGGGAGTACGGCCACATGCAGGTGGTGCCCGACGGGCGGCGCTGCGAGTGCGGCAACCGGGGCTGCTGGGAGCAGTACGCGTCCGGCAACGTCCTGGTCCGCGAGGCTCGCGAGCTGGCGATCGCGGGGTCGCCCGTCGCCCACGGCCTGCTCGAGCGGGCCGGCGGCGACCCGGCCGCCATCACCGGGCCACTCGTCACCCAGGCGGCCCGCGACGGCGACCCGGCAGCCCGCGAGCTGTTCGAGGAGATCGGTCACTGGCTGGGTGTCGGGATGGCCAATCTCGCCGCGGCGGTCGACCCCGGCACGTTCGTCGTGGGCGGGGGAGTCTCCGAGGCCGGCGACCTCCTCATCGTCCCTGCGCGCGACGCGTTCGCGAAGTCGCTCACCGGCCGCCGCTACCGGCCCGAGGCGACCATCGTGCGGGCCAGGCTCGGCAACACCGCCGGCCTCGTCGGCGCCGCCGACCTGGCGCGGCCCTTCGCGCGCCGGTTCCGTCGAGCGCGAGCGCGAGCCCGCGACCGGCGGGTCCGGCGCGAGCCCGGTACGACGTGACCGCGCCGCTGCGGATGTCCAACGTCGACGCCGCCTGGCTCGGGATGGACTCACCGGAGAACCTCATGATGGTGACCGGCGTCCTCCGGCTCGACGAGGAGCTGGACCGGCCCCGGCTGGTCGAGGTGATCGGGCACCGGCTGCTCGCCGCGTACCCGAAGTTCTCCATGCGACCGCTGCCCTCGGGCAGCCCGTTCGAGCAGCCGGTCTGGACCGACGACCCGGACTTCGACCTGTCGCGCCACGTGCTCGACGCCGGCGAGGTGCGGGCGGCGACGAGGGACTTGCCGACCTGGTGAGCGGCCTGCTCGGCCGGCCGCTCGACATGCGCCACTCGCCGTGGCAGTTCCACCTCGTGACGCTGCCCGCGTCCGCGGACGGCCCAGCCACGTCCGCGCTCGTCGCGCGGCTGCACCACTGCATCGCCGACGGCATCGCGCTGGCGAGCGTGCTGCTGTCGCTCACCGACGACGACCCCGACGTTCCCGCCGACGAGGGGCGGCCCGCGTCGAGCCGCGACCCGCGCCGGCCCGGACTGCGGTCCCGCCTGACCGAGGGGTCGCGCGACCTCGCCCCGGTCGCCGGGGTCGACCCGCTGTCGCCTCGGTCGTTGCGGCAGGCACTCGACGCGGCCAGGTTCGGCGGGAGGGTGCTCAGCACCGGCGTCGGGCTGCTGCTGGCCAACCGTGACCCCCGGACCCGGCTCTCGGGGCGGCTCGGCACCGCGAAGGTGGCGGCCTGGTCGCGGCCGCTCGAGCTGGCCATGACCAAGCGGATAGCCGCCGCGCTCGGCGTCACCGTGAACGACGTGCTGCTCGCCGTGACGGCCGGTGCGTTGCGCCGCCACCTCACCGGCCACGGCGAGACCGCGCACGACCTGCGGGTCTTCGTCCCCGTCGACCTGCGCCGCGGCGAGCCGGTACCGGCGTCGCTGGGAAACAAGTTCGGCATCGTCTTCGTCAAGCTGCCGGTGTCCGTCGCCGACCCGCTCGAGCGGGTGGCCCGGGTCCACGAACGCATGACGCGGCGCAAGGCCGGCGCGCAGGCCGCCTCCACGTTCGCGATCCTCGCCGTGGTGGGCGCGCTGCCCTCGTGGGCGCACCGGCTCGCGGTCCGGGTCCTGGGCGCCAAGTCGTCGGCGATCGTGACGAACGTCCCCGGCCCCACCCGCCCCGTCTACCTGGCCGGCTCGCGGGTGACCCGGGTGACGTTCTGGGTGCCGCAGGCCGGTTCGGTCGGCCTCGGCGTGAGCATCCTCAGCTACGCCGGTGAGGTCACGGTCGGCGTCGCGGCCGACTGCAACCTGGTGCCCGAGCCGGCCGGGCTGGTGGCCGCGGCCGAGGCCGAGCTCGATGAGCTGGCGCGCCGGGTGCTCGGAGTCGACGACTCCGTCGTCCAGCTCGAGGCCGTGCCGTTCGACTCCGACCTCGCCTCGGCGCTCGTCGCCGAGGTCCAGCAGGAGTACGTCCGCCGCTACGGCGGCCACGACGAGTCGCCGGTCGACCCCGACGAGTTCGTCGCCCCCGACGGCACCTTCCTGGTCGCCCGGGTGGGGACGACGGCGATCGGCTGCGCGGGGCTGCGCCGCCACGCCGACGGTGTCGTCGAGGTGAAGCGGATGTTCGTCCGGCCGGAGCACCGCCGCCGCGGCCACGCCCGCCGCCTGCTGGCCGCGCTCGAGGACGTCGCCCGCTCCCAGGGCGACCGTCGGGTGGTGCTCGAGACCGGCACGGCGCAGCCGGAGGCGATCGCGCTGTACACGAGCGCGGGGTACACGCCGATCGAGGGCTTCGGCCACTACAAGGACGCGCCGCTCTCGCGCTCGTTCGGCCGCGATCTCACGGCCTAGGCAGGGCGGCCCACCATGGGCCGGTTGCGGCCGGCGCGTCACGTTCGGACCGACTCGGGGGACGAAAGGACGAGTCCGCCGGAAAATTGCTAACGACGGCGGGGTCCGGGACCGATGAGCAGAACACGGAGGGTCGGTCTCGACTGGTGGCGCCCAGGAGGTATCCCGGGAACCACCACCGGCTCCTTCCCGCAGGAGGTGTCCTCATGTGTCAGCACCAGCCGATGTGCCCGTCCGCGGACAGTCCGGCGCGCCAGCTCGCGCACACCGTGGCGGCCCACCCCGAGCAGGGCTGGAGCCTGCTCTGCAACGGCGTCGTCGTCTTCGACGACCTGGGCGTGCTGCTCCCGGTCACCCGGCCCGTCGCCGTCCGACCCGCAGCGGTCCGGCCGGTCCTCGCGACCGCGGCCGCCTGAGGTCGTGACCGACATGCAGAAGCAGGTCAAGGTCAGCAAGCAGGCCAGCCCGGTCCGCCAGGTCGAGCTCGACCTCCGCTCGCCGTCGGGACGCGTGCTCCCGTTCTGAGCGACCCCTCGGGCTGCTAGCCGAGACGCTGGTCGACGTAGCACCAGCGCCAGGCCTCGCCGGCCTCGAAGCTGCGCATCACGGGGTGGTCGGTCGCCGCGTAGTGCTTGTCGGCATGCCGCTCGGGCGACGAGTCGCAACAGCCGACGTGCCCGCAGGTGAGGCAGAGGCGCAGGTGCACCCACCGGGTGCCGTCGCGCAGGCACTCCTCGCAGCCGTCGGGGGTGCCCGGGCGCGCAGACACCGGCGCCTGTGACAGGTGCTCGCACGCCGGCACCCGGTCGATCCGGGCGACCAGCTCGCGCTCGACGTCGCCGCCCTTGTCCACGAGCCGGTCGAGCAGCGACTCCTCGACGTCCAGCTGGGCCATGACGTCCCGGAGCACCTCGTCGTCGACCTTGCCGAGGTCGCGCACCTTCAGCACCACGGCCCGCTCGGCCTTGAGCATCTCCAGCCGCAGCCGCCGGTACAGCTCGCTGGGCGTCTCGTCGTCGCTCGGGGCGCCCAGGCGCTCCCAGGCCGCGTCGGCCCGGGTGCGGGTGCGCTCCTCCAGCCGCTCGATGATCGACGGGTCGTCGCCCTCGGCCTTGAGCTCCTCGAGCCGGGCCAGCCCGGCGCGGGCGGCCTTGGAGAGCAGCGCGGCCTCCTCGAGCGCGTCCTCCGCGGGGTCCGGGCCCAGGACGTCGAGGCGCCGGACCAGCCAGGGCAGCGTGGTGCCGTTGAGGAGCAGCGTGCCGCCGACGACGGCGAATGCTGCCAGCACGAGGACGTCGCGGTTCGGCGTCGCGGCCGGCAGGGCGAAGGCGGCGGCGAGTGTCACCACGCCGCGCATCCCGGCCCAGCTCACGAGCGTGGCGTTGCTCCAGGACCAGGCCACGGCGCGCAGCCGCCGCGGCCCGAACCGGTAGATCGCGGTGGCGGCGAAGGTCCAGGCGATTCGCGCGACCAGCGTGGCCAGCAGCACGAGGCCGCAGATCGCGATCAGGCGCGTGGCACTGAGGCCGCCGGTCATCGCGTTGTCGACGACCTGCGAGACCTGGAGCCCGATGAGCAGGAAGACGGCGTTCTCGAGGACGAACGTGATCGTGCGCCAATTGGTCTGCTCGGAGAGACGCGACGACGCCGACTGCAGGGTCGGCGACTTGTGGCCGAGGACCAGGCCGACGATGACGACCGACAGCACTCCGCTGCCGTGCACCGACTCGGCGGCGAGGTAGGCGATGAACGGTGCGAGCAACGAGATCGTCGTGTCGAGCACGACGTCGTCCACCCGGGCGCGGGCCGCGGCGAGGGCGGCGGCCACCACGAGCCCCGCGACCACACCGCCGCCCGCGGCGAGCGCGAAGTCGGTGCCGACCTCGACCGCGGTGACCGTGGTGGCGATGGCGGCCGTGGTGGTGCGGAAGGCGACCAGCGCCGTCGCGTCGTTCAGGAGGCTCTCGCCCTCGAGGATCGACACGATCCGCCGGGGCATCCCGACCTTGCGCGCGATGGTGGTGGCCGCGACCGCGTCGGGGGGCGAGACCACGGCGCCGAGCGCCAGCGCAGCGGCGACGGAGACGCCGGGCACGACCCACCAGGTGACCAGGCCGACCAGCAGCGTGGTGAAGACGACAGCCCCGACCGCCAGGATCCCGATCGCCTGCCGGTTCGCGCGGACGTCGACCAAGGACGTCCGGATCGCGGCGGCGTAGAGGAGGGGTGGCAGGAAGCCGATCAGCACCAGCTCTGGCTCGACGTGGTACTCGGGGACACCCGGCACGAACGACGCGAGCAGGCCGACCACGACGAGGACGAGGGGTGCGGACAGCCCGAGGCGACGCGCCGCGGCGGCCACGATGGCCACCGCGACGACGAGGGCAAGGATCTGGAGGGCTTCGTGCATCGGTCAGGACAGCGCCAGTGGCCGGGCGGGGATTCCCCCGGGGCCGGGGCCCGGCGTCAGCGGTACTCCGGGTTCGGGTGGTCGAACCGGGCGCCGGCGTCCCACTCGGTGCGCTGGTTGCCCCGGGCAGGTACGCCGCCCGCGTCCTTGAGCAGCCGGGCCAGGTGCATGAGGTTCCACGTCATGAACGCGGTGTTGCGGCGGGTGAAGTCGTTGGTGACACCGCCGGAGCCCTCGTCCAGGTAGCTGGGCCCCGGGCCGGCCTCGCCGATCCAGCCGGCGTCGGCCTGGGGCGGGATGGTGCAGCCCAGGTGCTGGAGCGAGTAGAGGACGTTCATCGCGACGTGCTTGATGCCGTCCTCGTTGCCGGTGACCAGGACGCCGCCCACCTTGCCGTAGTAGGCGTACTGGCCGGCGGCGTTGAGCTCGCTGCTGCCGGCGTAGAGCCGCTCGATGACGCGGGTGCAGACGCTGCTCTTGTCGCCGAGCCAGATGGGGGTGCAGACGACCAGGATGTCTGCGGCCTTGACCGTCTCGTACACCTCCGGCCAGTCGTCGCGGTCGAAGCCGTGCTCACGCATGTCGACCTGGACGCCCGGCGCGAAGTCGTGGTCGACGGCACGGATCTCGTCGACGTGGACGCCGTGCGCCCGCATGATCGCCACGCTGTTGGCTGCCAGCCCTGCGGTGTTCGACACCTCGGGGCTGCGCTTCAGCGTGCAGTTGAGGAAGACCGCGCGCAGGCCGGCGAAGTCGTCGTCGCTCATGGAGTCGGCCTCCGGTCGTGGGTCACGCCGACTTGCGGGCGGCGCTCTTCTTCGCGGTCGCGGTCTTCTTGGTCGCGCTCTTCTTGGCGGCGGCCTTCTTGGCCGGTTTCGCCGCCGCCTTCTTGGCGGTGCTGTCTGCGGGGGCCTTGGCGGCGGTCTTCTTGGCGGCGGGCTTCTTCGACGTCGACGTACCGGACGAGGCGGACCCGCCTCCGGCGCGCCGCTCCTTCGCCTCCGCGACGCTGCGCCGCAGGGCATCCATCAGGTCGACCACCTGGCCGGACGACTCCGGCTCCTCGGCCGGGGCGACGACCTCGCGGCCGGCCACCTTGGCGTCGATGACCTCCTCGAGCGCCCCGCGGTACTCGTCGGTGAACTCCTCGGGCTCGAAGTCGCCGGAGAGCGCCGTGATGTAGGACTCGGCCATCGCGAGCTCCTGCTCGCGGATCTTGACGTCGTCGTCGAGGCCGAGCTTGGGCTCGCGCACCTCGTCCGGCCACAGCAGCGTCTGCAGCACGAGCACCCCGTCGCGGGCGCGCAGCATGGCCAGCCGCTCGCGCTGCCGCAGGGCGACCTTGACCACGGCGACGCGGTCGGCCTTCTCCAGCGCGTCACGCAGCAGGATGTAGGGCTTCACGTCGCCGGTCGGGTCGCAGTAGTAGGGCTTGCTCATCTGCACGGCGTCGATCTGCTCCGCCGGCACGAAGCTCAGGACCTCGACCGAGCGCGACGAGGAGATCGGCAGGTTGGCGAAGTCGTCGTCGTCGAGCACCACCATCTCGCCGTCGGGCAGCTCGTAGCCCTTGGCGATGTCGGCGTAGGCGACCTCCTCGCCGTCGACCGAGCAGACCCGCTTGTAGCGGATCCGGCCGCCGTCCTCGCGGTGCACCTGGCGGAAGGAGATGTCCTTCTCCTCGGTCGCACTGAACAGCCGGACGGGGATCGACACCAGCCCGAACGAGATCGAGCCCTTCCAGACGCTCTGCGGCATGACGCCATGATCGTGCCGAACGGCCGTGCGCGCCACCTCACCTGCGAGATCGGAGCAGGTCAGCGCCCCGGTCGAGGTCCTTTGTCGACAATCACGGCCGGTTGCGGCGCGTCCAGCCGGGTTGTGTCCCGGGGTCGTGGCACGGTCAGAGCATGACCACGAGCGCTGTCGTCCTGAGGTGGTGCGCCACCTGCCTCGACGAGACCATGTTCGACCAGCCCGAGTGCGCCGACCGGCACGGCGGCGACTGCCCCGAGTGGGTGTGCGTCACCTGCGGCGACGCGCTGCTCCTGGGGTTCGCGCCGCTGCAGCCGGCGCACGGTGGTCGGTCCGGCCGATCCGCCCGGGTGGGGCGTCCGGGCCGTCCCGGTCGCCGACGCAGCGTGGCGTGACCGGAGCCCCATGAGCGAGCGAGACACCGAGGAGGAGCCGCCGCGCTACGTCCGCGTCGGCAACGCACTGCTCGCGGTGACCGAGGACGTCATCTACGTCGGTATCGCGGTGGTCCTGGCGGTCGGGGCGCTGGCGTTGCTGGTCGCGGCCGGTCGTGGCATGACCCACGTCGGCGGTGACGTCGCCACCACGGAGATCGTGCTCGAGGTGCTGGACACCCTGCTGCTCGTCTTCATCGTGGTCGAGCTGCTCTACGCCGTCCGCGTCATCCTCGGCAAGCGCGAGGTGGTGGCCGAGCCGTTCCTCGTGGTCGGGATCATCGCCTCGATCAAGGAGATCATCGTCCTCTCGGTCGAGGCCGCCGACCTGATCGGCAAGAGCCAGAAGTTCACCCATGCGATCGTCGAGGTGGGCGTGCTGGGTGCGCTCGTCCTGGTGCTGGCCGCTGCCGCGATCATGTTGCGCGCCAAGGAGCGCCAGCCCGAGGAGGGCGACGCGAGTGCGCGGGCGCCGGAGCTGCGCGATGCCGCCGGACCGCGTCCCGCACAAGGCGACCCGGGGGACCGCTGAGGCTCCTCCGCGCGAAGGGGGACGTGCGGGCCGGACTCGCGCGGGTCAGGACGCCTACAGCTCCGCGAGAGCGGTGCTGCCCTCAGCCGACGAGCTCGCCGCCGGTGCGGTCGGCAGCCCAGCACCGCACGATGTCGCGGACCGAGAGGATGCCGGCCACGTCGCCCTGGTCGAGGACGATCAGGTGCCGGAAACCGCCGCGCATCATGGCGTCGGCCGCCTGCTCGAGGGTCCAGGACGGGGCGGCGTAGACCAGGTCGCCGGTGAGGTGGTCCCGGACGTGCTCGGTGTCCGGGTCCTGGGCCGAGCCGACCGAGGCGAGGACGTCGCGCTCGGTGAGGATCCCGATGCCGGCGCCGTCCGGGTCGTGCACGACCGCCGCGCCGACGTGCCGGGCAGCCATGGCCCGACTGGCTTCGCGCAGGGTGTGGTCGGGGCCGATCGTCAGCACCTCGTGGCTCATGCCCTCGCGGACCTGCATGCTCGAGACCTCCTCGTGCGGACGGCCGGACCTACTCATCCTGGCCCGGTCCGGCCCGCCAGGGAAGAGATCACCTCCGGTGCCGCCGTATCCTCGGGCCGGTGACCAGCGAGGCGGTGACCGGCCCGGCGGTGGCCTCGGGTGCGGCCCGGCCCGCCGTCCGCGCTCGCGGCGGTCGTGGCCCGGGCGACCCGGCTGGAGCCGCCGGTGGTGCTCACGCTGGTCTGGGTGCCGCTGGTGCTGCTGCTCGACGTGGGCGCCGGGATCTGGGCCCAGCGGGCCCTCGGTGCCGGCACCTGGCTGCTGCTGCTGGCCCTGCTGCGCCGCGAGTCCCCGCTGGTGCGCGCGCAGGTCGCGGTCGTCGTGCTGTTCGCCACCGCCGTCGAGTACACGTTCTCGCCGCTGCTCGAGGTGTACGTGTACCGGCTGGGCAACGTCCCCGCGTTCGTCCCGCCCGGGCACGGCCTGGTCTACCTGTGCGCGCTGGCGATCGGTCGCGCGGCCTGGGTGCGCCGGCGTACCGCCGGGCTGGTGGCTGCGACCGTCGCGGCAGGTGGGGCGTACGCCGGGTGGGGGCTGCTGCTGCACGACCGGCCGGACGCGCTGGGCGCGTTCTGGTACCTCTGCCTGCTCGGCTTCCTCGTCTGGGGCCGCTCCCGCACCCTCTACGTCGGGGCCTTCCTCGTCGTGACCTACCTCGAGCTGCTGGGCACCTGGCTGGGCACCTGGGCCTGGCAGACCCACGACCCCACCGGGCTGGTGACGATCGGCAACCCGCCCTCCGGCGCGGCCGGCGGCTACGGCTGGTTCGACCTCGCCGCGGTGCTGGCCGGCCCCGCCGTCCTCGCCACGGCACGGCGGCTCCGCCGCCACCGCCCGGCGGAGATCATCAGCTCCTGAGCTGCCGCGACGCGCCGGTCCGGACGGGCGGGTCGCGAGCGAACGGGAGCAGCGCCTGGACCACTCCCCAACAAGTGCTTGACGGTTGCCCGACTGTCCCGACAGACTCCCCAACATGTCTTCGGGAGTCGCCGACCACGACCGGGTGGTCTCGCTGAGGTCGCTGGCCCACCCGGTGCGGCTGCGGATGCTGTCGCTGCTCACCGGGACCGCGATGTCGGCCGCCGAGGTCGCGCGGGAGCTCGGCCTCACCCACGCCAACGCGAGCTACCACCTGCGACAGCTGAAGGCGGCCGGCCAGCTGGTCGAGGCGGGGGAGGAGACCATCCGCGGCGGCCGCGCCAAGCGCTACCGGTACGACATCGACGCGCCCGGGGCCACCGACCACGACGCCGATGCCCGGACCACGTTCTTCCGGGTGCTGGCCGACGAGCTGGTCCGCCGCGCCCGGACGGCGGACCCGGCCGGACGCGGGCACAGCACGGACGCCGAGCTCTGGGTGTCCCCGGAGGCGTGGGCCGCTGCGCTCGACCTCGTCGGACGAGCCAGCTCCGACCTGCACCGGCTCGCGAGGGCACCCCGGTCGCCCGGTGCCGTCCACGTCAGCGTCACGGTCGGCCTGTTCCAGATGTCGGCGGACTCGTGAGCGTCCGGGCGGTGCTGCGGCACCGGGCGTACACCTATCTCCTGACCGGCCGCACCGTGTCGTTGGTCGGCAACTCGATGGCGGGCATCGCGGTCACCTTCGCCGTCCTCGACCTCACCGGCTCGGCGACCGACCTCGGCCTGGTGCTGGCCGCCCGCAGCGTGCCGCAGGTCGTGTTCCTGCTGTTCGGTGGCGTGCTCGCCGACCGCCTGCCCCGGCACCTCGTCCTCGTGGTCACCAACGTGGTCAGCGGCGCGACCCAGGCGGTTGCGGCGGCCCTCGTGCTCACCGGCCACGCCTCGGTCGGCACCCTCGCCGCACTGGGCGCGGTCAACGGGGCCTCGACCGCGTTCATCTTCCCGGCCAGTGCCGGGCTGCTGCCCCAGACAGTCCCGGCGGGCGACCTCCAGCCGGCCAACGTGCTGCTGCGGATGTTCTCCACCGTCGCGATGATCGGTGGCGTCTCCGTCGGCGGCGTGCTGGTCGCCGGCGTGGGCCCGGGCTGGGGGCTGGCGGTCGACTCGGGGTCGTTCCTCGTGGCGGCGATGTGCTTCGGTGCGATCCGGCTCGACGCGCAGGAGCGGCTCCCCGCGAGCAACGTCCTGGTCGACCTCCGCGAGGGCTGGACGGCCTTCCGCAGCCGGACCTGGCTCTGGGTCGTGGTCCTCGCGTTCGGCGTCATCAACGCGGCCGAGGCGGCCGGCTGGAACACGCTCGGCCCCACGATCGCCGACGACACGTTCGGCCGGCGGGGCTGGGGCTTCGTGCTCGCCGCCGAGACGGCCGGCATGTTCGTCGCAGGGTTGCTGCTGTTGCGGGTGCGGTTCCGGCGTCCCCTGTTCGTCGGGATGCTCGGTGTCACGGTGTGGTCGCCGCTGATGCTGGTCCTCGCCGCGGAGCCCGGGGTCCTGGTGCTGGCCGCCGCGACCCTGGTCGCCGGCGCCGCCCTCGAGCTGTTCGGCATCGGTTGGGACCTCACGATGCAGCAGCACGTCCCGCCGCACCTGCTCAGCCGGGTCTACGCCTACGACGCACTGGGATCACTGGTCGCGATCCCGGTCGGCCAGGTGCTCGCCGGACCCGCGGCGGGCTGGCTCGGCGTCCGGCCGGCGGTGGTGCTCTGCGCCGTCGTCCTGATGGTCGCCGGTCTGGCGGCCACGGCGGTGCCCGCCGTACGCCGGCTGGAGCGCACCGACCTCGCCCTGCCGGTACCTGACACCGTCAGCGGCTGACCGGGCGGGCGTGCCGCCGCCGGGGCCGTGCAGTGGCTCGGCCGGGAGGAACCGGGAAGACCGAGCTGCGCCGGCGGTCGGTGAGGTCGGCGGATGTTGCTCGAACCTGCCCCGCCCTATGGAGTCCCGCGGGTACGGTGCTGGCTCCGCGCGAGGGTTGGGGATGTGATGTTGGCGGAACGGTCGGTGAAGCGCGTCCTGGCGCCCGTCACCACCCCCCGGGCGCGGCGCGGTCTGATCGTGGGGCGCGATCGGCTGGCCTCGGCCGTGGCTGCTGCCCGCGCGGGCGTGCCCCTGCCCCGGCTTTCGCCCGGGTTTCTCATCGCCGGTGCACAGAAGGCCGGCACGACGTACCTGTACCAGGAGCTCGTGCGCCATCCCCGGGTCCGGCCGGCGCTGACCAAGGAGATCCACTACTTCTCGGACGGCTACCGCCGCGGTGGCACCTGGTACTCCGGATTCTTCCCCCGCGAGCGTGCCGGGGCTGCGGGGGGAGACGTGGTGACGGGGGAGGCGACTCCTGGCTACCTGTTCCACCCGTGGTTCCCCGAGCGGGTCGCGCGCGACCTACCAGACGCCCGGATCATCGTTCTGCTGCGTGACCCGGTGCGGCGCGCCTTCTCGCACTACCTGCACGAGCGGCGCCTCGGGTACGAACCGGCAGCGACGTTCGAGGCTGCCCTGGAGCTCGAGGACGAGCGGACCGAGGTTGCCCACCAGAGGTCGCTCGACAACCGCGACTTCGTGAGCAGTGCGCTCCAGCACCACACCTACCGCCGTCGGGGCAACTACCTGGATCAGCTGCTACGGCTGCACGAGCATGTCCGCCCGGACCAGGTCCTGGTGCTGATCGCCGAGGAGATGTACGCGGACCCGTCGTCGGCCTACCGCACAGTGTGCGCGTTCCTCGGTCTCGCCGAGTGGGCGCCGCCAACGTTCGGCGCCAACGACATGGCCGCCGGCAGTCGCCCCGTCGACAGGGTCTGCCAGGACCGCCTCGAGGAGTACTTCCGCCCACGCAACGACGAGCTCTCGACCTACCTCGGTCGCCCGCTGCCCTGTGCGTGACCGTGACCGTGACCGTGACCGGACCGGCGACCGGTCGGCTGCTGGCCCGGCCGGCTCAGTGCGAGAGTGCTCGCCGGTCGCCGCGGGCGCGCAGGCCCGCGCTACTGCGCAAGGGGCCGTCGATCAGCATGAGCATCCGTCGGCGTCGTTCGAGGAGCTGCTGGCTGCGCACGGACGGGGAGGGCAGGCGGGGGATGGCGAGGGCCTCGCGGCGACCCGCTAGCGAGGTGAGAATCTCGTGCAGCTCGTGCTGAGCTCGGGTCAGCGGCACGTCGGCGGGTTCGGGGCCGTCGGCCCCCGCTCGGGTTCGGGGCCGGACCAGTTCTACGGCGTCCGCCAGGCGTTGCCGGTCGCGGGATCCCGGGTCTCCGACATGGTCGGCGACGACGGCCCCGAGCACCTCGATCACCGGCTCCGGTGTGGCGAGCAGCTGCTCGTACCGGATGACGACGCAGGCTCGATCGGGCAGGGCGCCGAGCAGGTCGTGCGTGTAGCGCTCCCAGAGCGCGGCACCCATCTCCGGCCCGTAGCCGTTGCGACGGCTCAGCGAGGCGGCCACGTGGCGCGGATCGCGAGTGACCACTACAGGAAACCCGTTCGGTCCGGCGGCGCGCTGCCAGGGCTCGAGGAGCAGGCACATGCGCGGGTCCTTGACGAACCACGGCCGTTCGAACATCGACAGGAGCTCCGCGATCTGGCGTGTAGCCGGGCCGGCGACCGAGGGGTGCCCTCGTCGGGGTGGCGCGGACGCGAAGCCGCGCTGGGCCCGCAACAGATCGTCGTTGAGCTGGACCACCGGTCGTTGCTCCCAGTAGCCGTCCTGGTTGAACTCGTCGGCGGTGATGAGCGAGCCGGCAGGACCCGGGTCCAGCCCCAGCGCGTGCAGCAGGCCCGCGACCGCGGAGGTGCCCGAGCGGTGCATCCCGAGGACGAGGAAGCCCGGCGGTCGCCGGCTCCCCGGCCAGGCCTCGGGTGCCCTACTGGTGCGCCGACCTGGGGGCGAGGTCAGGCCGTGCGCGATCTGCCTGGCAACTGAACCGAGCTGCACGTCACCGAACTCCGTCTCGTCTCGTGGCTCGACTTCTGGGATATCGACTCGCTCGTAGCCGGGCAGGCAGCGTCACGACGAAGCGTGCCTCTCCTGGGTGCTGGCTCACAAGATCGAAATCGTGATTCCATGATCACCCGCCGTGATGGCCCGGCCCCTCGCGGGCCCGCCGGACCTCAGCGGGCGCACCGACCCCGGCGACCTGTACCCATGTCGGCGAGCTACTGAGCTAGGGCGTGAGCCGCTGCAGCACCTCGTCGTGCAGGTGGCCGTTGGTGGCCACCCCGCTGCCACCGGCCGGGCCGTCGGTGCCGTCGAGGTCGGTGAAGCGGCCACCCGCCTCGGTGACGATCACCGACGGGGCGGCCAGGTCGTGCAGCGCGACCTCCGGCTCGGCGGCGACGTCGACCGAGCCCTCGGCGACGAGCATGTAGCTCCAGAAGTCGCCGTAGGCGCGGGTGCGCCACACGTCGCGGGTCAGGCCGAGGAACGCGTCCTCGCGACCGTGGTCGTGCCAGCCCGAGAGACTCGAGTAGGACAGCGACGCGTCGTCGAGCGAGGTCACCTTCGACACCGTCATCCGGGACGCGGACGAGAGGCTCTTGCCGGTCCACGCGCCGGAGCCGGTACCGGCCCACCAGCGCCGGCCCAGGGCGGGAGCGCTGACGAGGCCGGCCACGACGGCGTCGCCGTCCATCAGGGCGATGAGGGTCGCCCACACCGGCACCCCACGGACGAAGCTCTTGGTGCCGTCGATCGGGTCGAGGACCCAGCGCCGCGGTCCTTGACCGGTCGCACCGAACTCCTCGCCGAGGATCGCGTCGCGCGGCCGGGCCCGCGAGAGGGTCGAGCGGATCGACTCCTCGACGGACGTGTCGGCGTCCGACACCGGGGTGAGGTCGGGCTTGGTGTCCACCTGCAGGTCCAGCGCCTTGAAGCGCGACATGGAGATCGAGTCAGCTGTGTCGGCCAGGACGTGGGCCAGACGGAGGTCGTCGTCGTAGGCCGGCATGTAACGAACCGTACAAGTCTCTTCCCGCCACTCCAGTCACCGCCGCATACTTCCGATCATCGTCGTGGAGCCCGGCCCCGGCCCCGGCCGGCGCGCTACGACCAGAAGGAGAGGCCATGTCGCTCTTCCGCAGGCGCGTGCTGGACGTCGTGCTGGAGCCGGCTGCCATCCCGGTGCCCCGGTTCAGCATCGACGGGTGGACCTTCGCCGGCACCCCCGACCTGGCCCGGCTGGCCGGGCTGCCCGCGAGCGACCTGCGCGAGCTCGAGACGCTGCTGCACGGTGTCGCCGTCGAGACCGACACGCCGTACACGTACGAGCGCGCCGCCGCGCTGCTCGAGCGGGCCGGCGAGCACGGTGCCGCCCTCTCCGTGTGCGAGGCGTGGCTCGCGCACCCGGCCTCCCGCTGGCCGGAGTACGTCGCCCACACCCGCGGCCTGGACAAGCACCGCGCCCGGCTGCGAGCCCGGCTCACCTCGGCGGTCGCCGCCCAGGCCGCGGTCGCTCCCGCCTCCTGACGGCTCACAGCTAGCCTCGGGCCGGTGACCAGCGCTGCCGGCCCCGACCGTGAGGTCGTCATCGAGCGGTTCATGCCCGGCGGCCGGATCGCGCAGATGCCGGCGAAGCGCAGCCGGCGGCTCGTCGTCCTGGACCACGTCGCGCGCGCCTTCGAGCCCGGGCGGCGGTACGCCGAGCCCGACGTCGACGTCGTCCTGCGCGCCTTCTACCCGGATTTCGCCGCGCTGCGCCGCTACCTGGTCGACGAGGGGTTCCTGGCGCGCGAGGCGGGCGAGTACTGGCGCTCCGGCGGCACGGTCGACCTCCCCCCTGCCGGCGTCGGCCAGGACGACCGCGCGGGCGACGACGAATCCGAGGAAGATCCCCTGCCGTAGCACTCCCGACAGCCGTCACCGGAGGAGCGAGCCGATGTTCGACACCGTCCTGGGACTCCCGGTCCACGCCCTCGTGGTGCACGCCGTCGTCGTGCTGGTGCCGCTGGCGGCCGCCGGGCTGGTGGCGGTGGCGGTGCGCCCGGCCTGGCGGCGGCCCTACCTGCCGGTCGTCGTCCTGCTCGCCACGGCCGGCCTGGCGATGGTGCCGGTCGCGACGGCGAGCGGGAAGCGGCTCGAGCAGCGCATCAACGCGGGCGGGGTGATTGCCAAGCAGATCCACGACCACCAGCAGATGGGCCAGCTCGTCATCTACCCCACGATCGTCATGTGGGTGCTCGCGCTCGCCCTGCTCTACCTGGACCGCCGGCGGGTCCCCGGTCGCGCCGTCACGATCGTCGCGGTGCTGGCGGTGGCCAGTGCGATCGCGGCTGCCGGCCAGGTCACGATCGCCGGGCACCTCGGTTCGACGGCCGTCTGGAAGTGCACGATCGGCGGTTGCTAGCAGCTCAGCTCTCCGGCGGCTCGACCTGGTCGTCGGGGACGTCCCGGCTGCGCAGCAGCCGGCGCAGCGACGCCAGTCGCGCCGGGTCGCTGTGCCCGGCCGCCACCCAGTCGTCCAGCGCGCACTCGGGCTCGTCGTGGCTGCAGGACCGCGGGCAGTCGGCCGTGCCGTCCTGCAGGTCGGGGAACGCGCCGATCACCCGGTCCAGGTCCACGTGTGCCAGCCCGAAGCTGCGGACGCCCGGGGTGTCGATGACCCAGCCACCGTCCGGCAGCTCGAGCGCGATGGCCGACGACGACGTGTGCCGGCCCCGACCCGTCACCGCGTTGACGCCGCCGGTGGCGCGGTCGGCGCCGGGCACGAGCGCGTTGACCATCGTCGACTTGCCGACCCCGGAGTGGCCCACGAGCACGCTGACCCGGTCGCGCAGGTGCGACCGCAGCTCGTCCAGCGGCTCGCCGCGGTGGACGACGACGTGGTCGACATCGAGGGCGCGATAGGTGTCGAGCAGCGCGTCCGGTGACGCGAGGTCGGCCTTCGTGAGGCAGAGCAGCGGCGACAGACCGGCGTCGTAGGCAGCCACCAGGCAGCGGTCGATCATCCGCGGCCGCGGCTCCGGGTCGGCAAGCGCGGTCACGATCACGAGCTGGTCGGCATTGGCGACGATGACCCGCTCGAACGGGTCGGTGTCGTCGGCGGTACGCCGCAGCGTGGAGGTACGCGGCTCGACGCGCACCAGCCGCGCCAGCGTGTCGGCCGTGCCGGACACGTCCCCGACGAGGGCGACGTGGTCGCCGACGACGACGTTGCCCTTGCGGCCGAGCTCGCGCGCCTTCATCGCCACGACGTCCTGGTCGCCGACCCGCACCGTGATCCGGCCGCGGTCGACGGCCACCACGGTGCCCGGCGCCGCGTCGTCGTGGCGGGGCCGGTCCTTGGTCCGCGGCCGCGATCCCTTGCCGGGGCGGACCCGGACGTCATCCTCGTCGAGGTCACGCCCGCCGCGGCGCGTCACGGCTGGTCCGCGAGCATCCGGCTCCACAGGTCGGTGAAGCCGGGCATGGTCTTCGCCGTCGTCGCGACGTCGGCGATCTCGATCCCGCCGACGCGCAGCCCGAGAACAGCGGCCATCGTGGCCAGCCGGTGGTCGTCGTAGGTCGCGACGACGCCTCCGTGCAGCCGTCGCGGGCGGATCTGGAGGCCGTCGTCCGTCTCCCGGACGTCGCCGCCCAGCGCCGTGATCTCGGTCGCGATGGCGGCCAACCGATCCGTCTCGTGGTGACGAAGGTGTGCGATGCCGCGGAGCCGCGACGGCGTGCTTGCGAGGGCGCACACGGCTGCCAGCACCGGAGCCAGCTCGCCGACGTCACCGAGGTCGAGGTCGGCGCCCTCGACCGTGCCGGGGCCGGTGACGGTGAGCCCCTCGTCGTCCTGCTCGACGGTGGCGCCGAACCGCGGCAGCAGGCGCCGCAGGGCGTCGCCGGCCTGCGTGGTGCGCAGCGGCCACCCGGGACGGTGACCCGCCCGCCGGTGACGACGGCAGCGGCGAGGAACGGCGCGGCGTTCGACAGGTCCGGCTCGACGTGCAGGCGCCCGAGCTCGACCGGCCCCGGCTCGACCCGCCACGCCTGGTCGTCGACGTGCTCGACGACGGCGCCGGCCGCCCGGAGCATCTCGACCGTCATGTCGATGTGCGCGCCGGAGGGCAGCCGGCCGCCGACGTGCCGCACCTCCACGGCGTCGGCGCAGCGGGGGGCGGCGAGCAGCAGGGCACTGACGAACTGGGACGACAGGCTCGCGTCGATCACCACACTGCCGCCGAGCAGCCAGCCGCGGCCGTGCACCGTCAGCGGCAGCCGGTCGTCGGTCGCCGTGATGTCGGCGCTGAGGTCCCGCAGCGCGCGGACGACGGGCGCCAGCGGCCGCTGGCGGGCGCGCGGGTCGCCGTCGAAGGTGACGTCCCCCTGCGCGAAGCAGGCGACCGGGGGCAGGAACCGCATCACGGTCCCGGCGTTGCCGACGTCGACGGTGGCCGGGCCGGTCATCGGACGCGGCGTGACCAGCCAGTCGCCGTCCCGCTCGTCGACCTCGATGCCGAGGGAGCGCAGCCCGCCCGCCATCAGTGCGGTGTCGCGGCTGACCAGTGGCTGCACCAGCGTGGTGGGCGTCCGGGCGATCGCCGCCAGCACGAGTGCGCGGTTGGTCTGCGACTTCGACCCGGGCAGGCGCACGGTCGCCCGCACCGGGCTGCCCGCCTGCGGCGCCGGCCACGCGGCGGTGGTCGCCCCCGTCATCCGTCGGTCACGGGCCGGAGACTAGTGCGGTGCGGGTGGCAGGGCGCGCGGTTCGCCGTCAGCCGGGCAGCTTGGCGCGCGCGGTCCGCGCAGCCAGCTTCGCCTCGCGGCGGGCGGTGCGCGTGGTGCGCCCGGTGCCGACGGCCGCGTGGTGCGCGGCGTGCTGGGCGCGCCAGGCAAGACCGGGCCGGCCCTCGGTGTCCACGGCGGCGAGCATCAGGCCGCCGAGCATGCTGAGGTTCTTGAAGAAGTGGACCCGCTGCTGCTTCCGGCGGGTCTCGTCCTGCTCCTCCCAGAACCGGTGGCCGGCCAGCGTGGTCGGCACCAGGCTGCCGGCCAGCACGGCCGACGACAGCCTGGGGAAGTGCCCGGTCGCCAGCATCAGCCCGGCGGCGACCTGGGCCGCGCCGTTGATCTTGACCAGCGTCTCGGTGTCCTCGGGGAGGTACGGCAGCTTCTCGGCGATGCGCGGCGCGATCGGATGGGCGGCCGGCACCTTCGGCGCCGGGTTGCGCAGCGAGTCGAGACCTCCGGTGACGAACATGGAGGCGAGCATGGGGCGGGCCAGCCGGCGTACGAGAGTCATGCTCCCGCCCTTCCCCGGCGCCTGCCGGGTCAACCGTGATGCCGGTCGTCGTCGGGGCCGCGTGGCAGGCTGGGCGCCGTGTGCGGACGGTATGCGGCGAGCCGGGACCCCGACGACCTCGTCGAGGAGTTCGAGGTCGTCGACCAGCCCGAGCAGGCCCTCGCGCCGAGCTGGAACGTGGCGCCGACCCAGGACGTCTACGCCGTCGTCGAGCGCGCGCCCCGCGACGACAAGGAGGCGCCGCCCCGCCGCCGGCTGCAGGTCGCGCGCTGGGGTCTGGTGCCGTCATGGGCCAAGGACCCGGCGATCGGCAACCGGATGATCAACGCCCGGATGGAGACCGTGCACGAGAAGCCGGCGTTCCGCCGGGCGTTCGCCGGCCGGCGGGCGCTGTTGCCGGCGGACGGGTACTTCGAGTGGTACGGCGAGGTGAAGGGCAAGAAGCAGCCGTTCTTCATCCACCCCTCCGACGGCGGCGTGCTCGCGATGGCCGGGCTCTACGAGCTGTGGCGCGACCCGTCGGTCCCGGTGGACTCCGACGTCGACCCCTGGCTGTGGTCGGTGACCGTGCTCACGACCTCCGCCACCGACGACGTCGGGCGGATCCACGACCGGATGCCGCTGCTGGTCGAGCGATCCCGCTACGCCGAGTGGCTGGACCCTGCGGTCGACGACCCGGACCGGCTCCGTGGGCTGCTCGTGCCGGCCGCGCCCGGCCGGCTGACGGCGTACCCGGTCGACAAGGCGGTCAACAACGTCCGCAACAACGCGCCCGAGCTGGTCGAGCCGCTGCCGCTGGAGGGTGCGCCGGCCGACGCGGTCGGGCCCGCGCAGGACGGTCTGTTCTGAGCGGGCGACCGGAGGGCGTCGCGGTGCAGCTGGTCGCGACACCGCTGGGGGACGCCCGGACCCACACCACCGACGCGGAGCGCCAGGTCGGCACCCTCGTGCTCGGCCACGGCGCGGGTGGTGGGGTCGGCACGGCCGATCTCGGCGCGCTCGCCGCCCGGCTGCCGCCCCTCGGCCTGACCGTGGTGCTGGTGGACCAGCCCTGGGTGGTGGCCGGGCGCAAGGTCGCCGCGCCGCCCCCGACCCTGGACCGCGGCTGGCTCGCGGTGCTCGAGGCGCTCGACGTCCGGGGCCGGCTGCTGGTGGGCGGCCGGTCGGCCGGGGCCCGGGTGGCCTGCCGCACGGCCGAGGCGGTCGGCGCGGTCGGTGTGCTGGCGATGGCGTTTCCGTTGTACCCGCCCGCGGAGCGGCCGAGCCGCCTGCCCGAGCTCGACCTGCCCGCCGCGGCCGGCATCTCCGTGCTCGTGCTCCAGGGCACCCGGGACTCCTTCGGCGGCCCGGCCGACATCCCGGCCGCGCCGGGCCGGGTGGTGGTCCCGGTCGAGGGCGGCGACCACTCGTTCCGCGTCCTCAAGGGCGGCGACCGCGCGGCCGTCCTGACCCGTCTGGTCGACACCACGGCCGCCTGGGCCGGCACGCTCTGCGCTCCCTGAACCCCTCCGCCCGTGGTTCGCTCACGTGCCGGCCCGTGGCGCCGGTTGGCCGGGCGCTACCGGCCGACAAGCGAGGAGCGGGGAATCCTGGTGGCGCGACGCAGGTTGGCACTGACATGTCTGCCCTCGCGCCCGCACGGCGCCGCACCGATCTCGACGTGCGTGGCTGGCCGGAATGGCCCGGCTCGGGCGGTACCTCCAGCGGGATACCATCGAGCACGATGACCCAGCCCCTCGCAGAGACCGTCGACGAGCGCAACGCACGCTTCGAGCGTGACGCGATGCAGTACCTCGACCAGCTCTACTCCGCAGGCCTGCGCATGACGCGCAACCCGGCCGACGCCGAGGACCTCGTGCAGGAGACCTACGCCAAGGCGTACGCCTCCTTCCACCAGTTCCAGGACGGCACGAACCTCAAGGCCTGGCTCTACCGCATCCTGACCAACACGTTCATCAACACCTACCGCAAGGCGCAGCGGCAGCCGAAGCAGGCCGGGACCGAGACGGTCGAGGACTGGCAGCTGGCGCAGGCGGAGTCGCACATGTCGACCGGGCTGAAGTCCGCCGAGGCCGAGGCGCTCGACCACCTGCCCGACTCCGATGTGAAGCAGGCCCTGCAGGACATCCCGGAGGACTTCCGGATCGCGGTCTACCTCGCCGACGTCGAGGGCTTTGCCTACAAGGAGATCGCCGAGATCATGGGTACGCCGATCGGCACCGTCATGTCCCGGTTGCACCGCGGACGCCGGCAGCTGCGCGGCCTGCTCGAGGACTACGCGCGCGAGCGAGGACTGGTGCCGGCCGGCGCGACAGGCGGGGGAGAGGGAGGCGAGCAGTCGTGAGCTGTGGCAACCCGCACGAGGTCCCCTGCGCGGAGGTGCTGGACCGCGTCTACGAGTTCATCGACGGCGAGATCACCGACGCCGACGAGCGGCACGCGATCAAGCACCACCTGGACGAGTGCTCGCCCTGCCTCGCCGAGTTCGGGCTCGAGGAGCAGGTCAAGGCGATCGTCAAGCGTTCGTGCTCCGACCCGGCTCCCGATGAGCTGCGCGCCAAGGTGCTGCAGCGCATCGCTGTCGCCCGCGACGGGCTGCGCTCCGAGATCTGACCGTTCCGCACCCGGTCCGGAAACGACAGCGGCCCGGGTCGCCGTGAGGCGGACCGGGCCGGTCGACGTGCTGCGGCTCAGCTGTTGGGGCGCTTGCCGTGGTTGGCCTTGTTCTTCTTGCGGGCCTTCTTCTTGCGGGACTTCTTCGCCATCTGATGTCTCCCGGGGGTCGAGCTTCCGGGTCCCATCCTCCCACGGTGGGTAGGGGCCGCCCGCCACGCACCCCGGCGCCCCCGACCGCGGCCGCCCGCCCACCGACGTACGACCACCACCGAGCTGCACCGACGAGCAGGAGAACCCGTGCGCGCCACCCTGATCCACGCCCCCCGCGACATCCGCGTCGAGGACGTGCCCGACCCCTCCGTCCAGCGGCCGACCGACGCCGTCGTGCGGGTGGTGGCCTCCTGCGTCTGCGGCTCCGACCTGTGGCCCTACCGCGGCGTCGCCGAGACCACCGAGCCGCACCGGATCGGCCACGAGTTCGTGGGTGTCGTCGAGGAGCTCGGGTCCGACGTCGCGACCTTGAAGGTCGGCGACTTCGTCATCGCGCCGTTCGCGCTGTCGGACGGCACCTGCGTGCACTGCCGCAACGGCGTGCACACGTCGTGCGAGCACGGAGCCTGGTGGGGCGGCGAGGACTCGGACGGCCTGATGGTCGACGGCGGCCAGGGTGAGGCCGTCCGTGTCCCGATGGCCGACGGCACGCTGGTCGCGACTCCCGAGATGCCGGACGACTCGATGCTGGCGAGCCTGCTCACGCTGTCCGACGTGATGGGCACCGGGCACCACGCCGCGGTGTCGGCCGGCGTCGGCAGGGGCGCCACCGTGGTGGTCGTGGGCGACGGTGCGGTCGGCCAGTGCGCCGTCCTCGCGGCCCGGCGCCTCGGTGCCGAGCGGGTCATCGCGATGTCGCGGCACGCCGACCGTCAGGAGCTCGCCCGGACGTTCGGTGCCACCGACGTCGTCGCCGAGCGCGGCGACGAGGGCGTGGCGAGGGTCACCGAGCTGCTCGGCGGCATCGGCGCGGACGCGGTGCTCGAGTGCGTCGGGACCAAGGAGTCCATGCAGCAGGCGATCGACGCGGCGCGCCCCGGCGGCCGGGTGGGCTACGTCGGGGTGCCGGCAGGTGGCGCCGAGCTCCCCATCCGGCAGCTGTTCGGGTCCAACGTGTCGGTCGGGGGCGGGGTGGCACCGGTGCGCGGCTACCTCCCCGAGCTGCTGACCGACGTGCTGTCCGGCGCGATCGACCCAGGCAAGGTCTTCGACCTGGTGCTGCCGCTCGACCAGGCGCCCGAGGCGTACGCCGCCATGGACGAGCGTCGCTCGATCAAGACCATGCTTCGTCCGTAGCGGCGGCTGGGACGTCCTAGCCGGCGAGCTGGCGGTTGAGCGCGGCGAGCACGGACCGCGCGACCGCGTCGGCCTCGTCGCTGCGCACCGCGGCGGAGCCGGTGAGCACCTGCTCGCCGGTACGCGGGACGACCATCGTGAGGACGGTGAGCGCCACCTCGCGGCTCCCGGTGGCCACGATCGTCGACGACTCGACCTCGCACGGCTGGCCGAGCAGCTCGGCCACCGCGTCCAGGGTGGCGATCGCCACCAGGCGTGCGCGGTGGGTCGCCCCGGCCGGCCCCTGGCTGGTGCCCTCGAACAGCTGGTCGCCCGCGGCCAGCGTCACCGAGGCCTCGGTCTCGCCCTTGCCGCTGCGCACCATGATCGCGGCGATCGCGGGCCGCACCACGCCGTCGATCGCGTCGGCGTCGAGGCCCTCGGTCTCCACCTGGCCCGACTCCTCGGCGGCGGGCGCCGGTGTTGCCGTGGGGGGACCGCTGCGCACCTCGTCGTCGCCCATCTGGACGACCGACACGATCCGGTGGTCGATGTCGATGTCGTAGCGCGCCATCGCGAGCGACTGCACGTCGCGCACCACCTGCTTGGCCGCCTTGCCCGGGTCCGCGAGCACGTGGACCTCGGTCGGCACGGCGTCCGGGCCGGTGACGACGCTGGCGGCGCGCACACCCTGGATGTGGCGCAGCGCGTCCTCGAGCTCGGGCAGCAGACGCAGCGTGGGCATGAGCGGCGGGACTCCTCGGGGGTTGTCGTCGGGCGTGCGGCGGGGCGGGTGACCCGCGGCCGGTCTACGGGACGGCATCCCGGAGGTCGGCCACGAACAGCCGCGGTGGCGGCCCCTCCAGGGTGCTCGGTCCCTGGCCCGCGGAGGTTGAGGCGCGCCGCAGGGCACCCGGATCCAGGTCCGGCTGCTCGGCCTGCTGCTCGGCCTGCTGGGCGGCCGTCGCCGGTGGGCCGGCGGCCGGCTGCGGGCGCGCCGCCTGGGGGATCCCGTCGGCCGGTCCGGCAGCCGGCCGGACGCCACGCCAGAGATCCGGGGCGGTGCGGTGCTCGGTGTCCGCGGCCGGCCGGGCAGTCGCCGGGGCCTCGGGAAGGTCTATGACGTCCGGTTCGCCCTGGTCTGCGGCCCAGCCGGGAGGGTCGTCCTGCGGGACCTCGTGCCAGGCCGCCCGGAGCATCGCCCCGGACCGGTCGACGCTGGCCTGGGCCGACTGCCGTGATGCGTCCAGCGCTCCGAGGACGGCCGGCACGACCGCGCGCACGTGGTCGTCGACCCCGTGGACCGCGGCGCGCTGCCAGAACCGGAGTCGCTGGGCGGTGCGCCGGGAGAGCTCGCCGGCGTCCACCGCAGCCGCGAGCTCGTCGTCGAAGCGTGCCGTGGCGGGGTCGGAGCGGGCGTCCAGCAGTCCGCCGACCAGCTCGGACCAGAGGGTTCCCCGCACCTCGTCCGCGGTCACGCCATCCTCTGGTCCACGGCCGGAGCGTAAAGGAGTGACGCGCTCAGCCGGGGCCGGTTCCTCACGGAATGGTCAACTTGGAGCAAAGGAGTCACCCGTTCGACCTGCACCGGTCACGGGTAGTCATTTCGGGCGAGATTGGTCCGACCTCTGTACACAAATGGGTCTAAGGCTTGACGCGAGGTTTACCCACACCCTTCACTGACAAGGCGGACCAGCCGACACACCTCCCGGGGGTCGGGGACGATCGGCTCCCAGCACGTGCCTACTCGGGGGCCGTGACCACCGCGGGGGCTTTGACAACTGCAGAGAGCGTGATCGGGATCGGCAGCACAACCAGCCGATCAGCAGCAGCGTGCTTTTCTTCGACGCACCACCTGCACCAAGCACAACGGATTCGTCCTGAGCGGAGCGGATCATGCACGGGCACATAGCGGAGCCCGTGACTTGAATCGCAAGGGGATGAGACCCACACATGAAGAAGATCGTTTCCGCTGTCGAGCAGTTCCTTCAGGCCGGCTCCAACTGGCGCTGGTAAACGGGGACGCCCGAAGGCAAGACCCCTGCGCTGCCGATCCCCATCACTCTCTCTGTCTTCCTCTGTCAGTCGCGAGACCGGAGACGCATGCCTCCTCTGCCTGCGAGGGCCTGGGCATTCATCGCCCTCGTCATTGGCGTCTCGGTGCCCCTGGTCGTGGGCGCCGTGATCTTCGGCGCGTCCACCTTCACCTGGCCGGACCTGGTCATGCTCGCCCTGCTCTACATCGTCAGCGACTCCATCGGAGCCCGCGGCACGCGGGACTCGATGACCATCGCCCTCGGATCGATCAGTGCCCTGGCATCGCTGCCCCTGCTGGGCGGCTACGGGACTGTGATCCTCGCCTGCAGCACGATTCTCGTCGTCGACTCCGAGCCGTGGGTCAAGCGCGTCTTCAACACCGCCCAGCTGGTTCTCGCCGCCGCAGGGGCGGCTCTGGTGTTCGCGGCGTTCGGGGGTCACCCGATCGGCATGCACAGCTTCCCCGCACTGCTCGTGCCCTTCGTCCTCGCGTTGGCCGCGCACTGCGTCGTCAACGGCCTGCTGGTCGCCGTCGTGGTGAACCTGGCCAACGGCGTCCCGTTCCGGACCATCGTCCAGGGAACAATGATCCGTTCGGTGCCTGGCTACGTCGGGTACGGCCTGTTCGGTCTTCTCCTGGCGGTCCTGTGGGATGACGACGGCGCCGGGTTGGGCTGGACCGCCGCGCTGCTGCTCCTGCTTCCGCTGTTCGTGGCCAGGTGGGCCTACGCCCAGTACGTCGAGGAACAGCAGGCCTACGACCGCACGGTCCGCACCCTCATGGCCGCCGTCGAGACCAAGGACGTCTACACCCGCGGTCACAGTGAGCGCGTCTCGGCTGCCTCCGTCCTGGTCGCCCGTGAGATCGGTATGCGTGAGGACCGGGTGGCCTCGCTCCGCTACGCCGGGATGCTGCACGACGTCGGCAAGCTCGGTGTCCCCACCCGGGTGCTGCAGAAGACCGGGCGGCTCACCGACGACGAGTTCGCCGCCATCCAGCGGCACCCCATGCAGGGCCTCGAGATGGTCCGTGAGATCGAGTTCCTCGAGGAGGCGCGGGCCGGGATCATGCACCACCACGAGCGGCTCGACGGCCTCGGCTACCCGATGGGTCTGCGCGGCGACGCGATCCCCGAGTTCGCCCGGGTCATCGCGGTGGCCGACGCCTTCGACTCGATGACCACCACCCGTTCCTACCGCGGCGCGCGCAGCCTCGAGGAGGCCGTCGCCGAGCTACGCCGCTGCGCCGGCACCCAGTTCGACCCGCCGAAGGTGGAGGCGCTGGTGCGTGCCCTCGAGGAGCACGGCTGGGAGCCGGAGACCACGCCGCTGTTCACCGTGCCCGACCGGGACCTGGTCTTCGACCAGGACGGCAGCTCCTTCGACCACGACGACCCGTACTACCTCGAGGGGACCCGGTGACCTCCGTGCGCCGCAGGTTCGACGACGCGGGGAGCATGGGCTACCTCGTGGTCGTGCTCTCCGCCGGTCTGCTCGCAGTGGGGGCGATCGTCTCTGTCGCGGCACCGGGTGGCTTCGTCGAGGTCCGGGTGGCTCTCGCCTTTGCGGTGTTCATCGCCTTCGGCGAGTTCGTCCGCATCACGCTGCCCGGCGGCCGCGACGCCGCACCGCTGGCCACGGCCGGGGCACTCGGTTATCTGCTGCTCACGCGGTTCAACGGAGACTCGGCCGATCACGACGCCCTCCAGGTCGTCGCGGTGACCGTGATCGCGATGATCGCCGGTGTCGCGCCCCACGCCGTTGCTGGCCGCACTCCGACCCTCGACAGTCTCGCTCGCCGGCTCCTGGTCATCGGGATCTCCGCCGCTGTCTTCCGCGGCAGCGTCCTGGACGAGAAGGTCGACACCCTGCG
This sequence comes from uncultured Actinomycetota bacterium, assembly GCA_963784645.1. GTDB lineage: Bacteria > Actinomycetota > Actinomycetes > JACCUZ01 > JACCUZ01 > JBBRVW01. The sequence continues at coordinate 93,770 of CAWARY010000005.1, forward strand.
GGATGCGCCGCTGGCTCTCGTCCTGATCGCGGTCGTGGTGCTCAGCCTGGTCGTCGACGCGATCCTGGCGGCCGCCGTGCGAGCCGGCGAGGACCGTGCTCCGTTCAGCGCCGTGCTCCGCAACGAGTTCCGCGCCCAGGTCGGCATCGGCTCTGCCATCGGCGCCACCGGGGCCCTGATCGCCCTCGCGGCCACGATCATGGGCTACTGGGCGCTGCCGGTGTTCGTCGTCCCGCTGCTGCTGACGCAGTTCTCGTTCCGCCGCTACGCCGCGATCCGCGAGTCGTCGCTGCAGACCATCCGGGCCCTGTCGCGCGTCACCGAGCTCGGCGGCTACACCGAGTCCGGCCACTCACGGCGGGTCAGCACCCTGGCCGTCGCCGTCGGTCGTGAGCTCGGCATGAGCGACGCCGACCTGCGCGACCTCGAGTACGCCGCACTCATGCACGACATAGGTCAGCTCTCGCTCGCCGAGCCGATCCCCGGAGGCGCCACGGTCGTCGCAGCCCCGGCGGAGCAGCGCCGGATCGCCCGGCTGGGTGCCGACGTCATCAAGCAGACCGGAGTTCTCGACGGCGTCGCCTCGATCGTCGAGCAGCAGGCCGAGCCGTACCGCCGGGCGCACGACGTGCAGCGTCGCGACGTCCCGCTCGCCGCCCGCATCATCAAGGCGGTCAACGCCTACGACGACCTGGTCGGCGACTCGTTCGAGATCAGCCGCCGGCTCGACGCGCTCGAGCGGCTGCGGCTCGGGATGGCCTACGAGTACGACCCGACCGTGGTCGAGTCGCTCTCCCAGACCGTCGAGCGCACCGTCCGCCTCGGCGTCTGACGGCCGTCCCGTCGACGGCGCGCGCCGGCGGTCACCAGCAGCAGGCCCACCCCGGCGGCCACCAGCACGTCGCCGACGCTGACCACCTGGGGCCATCGCGGCATCGCCACCGGCACGACGTCGCCCAGTCGGGCCAGCCGGGTGCCCGCCCCGGTCGGCTCGCGCATCGCGTCGGACCCGAGGTGCAGCTCGTGCCGGGCGATCCCGGCCTTCGCGGCGGCGTCGACCGACACCGGCATCGCGGCGTTGGCGGTGACCACGACGACGTTGAGCAGCAGCCCCAGCGCCATCAGGGGGACACCGGGCAACCGGGCGTTGCCCGCGAGGAACAACCCCACCAGGACCGTGGTGAGGACCAGAGCCATACCGCGCGCCAGCCCTGACCCGGGCGCCAGCGTCGAGGTCAGCAGCTGCACCACGGCGGCGGCGACGAGCAGGCGCACCGCGCGCAGCCGGATGCGTGACAGCCGGCCGCCACCCGTGAGGGCGCCGACGAGCAGCGCGCCCACCGCGACGACGAGCACCAGGACCATCCCGTTAGTCTCGCCTGCCGGACCGCTGTCGACCGGGAGGCCACCCCGCCGTGTTCGAGACCGTGCTCGTCGCCAACCGAGGCGAGATCGCGCGCCGCATCATCCGCACCGTGCAGCGGATGGGGCTGAGGGCTGTCGCCGTGCACTCCGACGTCGACGCCGACCTGCCGTACGTGCGGGAGGCCGACGAGGCGGTGGCGATCGGCCCGGCGGCGCCGGCGCAGAGCTACCGCAACGAAGACGCGATCCTCGAGGCGGCCCGTCAGGCCGGCGCCCAGGCGGTGCACCCCGGCTACGGGTTCCTGGCTGAGGACGCGGGCTTCGCCCGCCGCGTGCGCGAGGCGGGGCTCACGTGGGTGGGCCCGTCGGCCGAGGCGATCGAGGCCATGGGCGACAAGATCCGGGCCCGCAACCTCGTCTCCGCGGCCGGCGTCCCGGTGTCGCGCGGGACGACCGAGCCGGTCGCCGACGCAGAGGCGGCTGTGGCGGCTGCCCGCGACATCGGCTACCCGGTGATGGTCAAGGCATCGGCCGGCGGCGGCGGCATGGGCATGGCGGTGGCGGCTGACGAGGACGCCCTGCGGACCGAGCTCGACCGGGTACGCGGCTTCGCCGAGCGGATGTTCGGTGACCCCGCCGTCCTGGTCGAGCGGTTCTTCCCCCGCGTGCGGCACGTCGAGGTGCAGGTGCTGGGCCTGGCCGACGGCCGGGTCGTCGCCCTGGGGGAGCGTGACTGCTCGGTGCAGCGACGCAACCAGAAGCTGGCCGAGGAGACCCCCTCGCCGGCCGTCGGGCCCGAGCTGCGCGAGCGGCTGTTCACCGCGGCGGTGCGGGCCGCCGAGGCGGTCGGCTACCGCAACGCCGGCACCGTCGAGTGCCTGCTCGACGTCGAGACCGGCGAGGTCGTCTTCCTGGAGATGAACACGCGGCTCCAGGTCGAGCACCCGGTCACCGAGATGGTCACCGGCATCGACCTCGTCGAGCAGCAGCTGCTGGTCGCCGCCGGGTTACCGGTGACCTTCGACCCCGACGCGGTCCGGGCGTCCGGTCACGCGATCGAGCTGCGGGTCAACGCCGAGGACCCCGTCCGCTTCTTCCCGGGTCCGGGCGCCGTCACGGCCTGGGACGAGCCGTCCGGCGACGGCGTCCGGGTCGACAGCGGCTACGCCGTCGGCACCACTGTCACCCCGCACTACGACTCCCTGATGGCCAAGCTGGTCGTGCACGGTGCCGACCGCGAGCAGGCGTTGGACCGCGCCCGCGCGGCGGTGGCCGCCTTCCGGGTCGAGGGGCCGAAGTGCAACCTGCCCTTCTTCGCCGAGCTGCTGGTGCACCCCGAGTTCGTCTCGGGTGACTACGACACCGGGATCGTGGGACGGATGCGCGCCTGACCGGCGTCCCGCCGGTTGCCCCGGGGCCTGTGGTTGGATGCCCAACCGGTGGGCGTACGCCGCCGACGCGAGCCGAGAGGAGCCCCCGTGGCGAAGGAAGTTCGGGCCGAGATGGTGGCGAACGTCTGGAAGATCGTCGTCGCGGAGGGGGACGCCGTCTCCGACGGGGACACCCTGGTGATCCTCGAGTCGATGAAGATGGAGATCCCGGTGCTCGCCGAGGGCGACGGCACGGTGGCGGCCCTGCACGTCGCCGAGGGCGACGTCGTCCAGGAGGGCGACGTCATCGCCGTCATGGAGTAGCGAGGCGAAGGACCGGGGGCTGCGGACCGCCCGGGCGGGCGCGGATCCGGCCCGGCCCGGGCGGGGCTGCCGCGGATGTCGGCCGACCGGTCATCTTTCGGCTCAAGGTGGGCGGAGGACGGCCCGATGCTTCCCTTTGTGACCGGATCGGAGCCGTTGAGTGTCGTCCCGTTCCTGCGCGCCCTCGGGGAGGTCGGCGGGTCGGACCTGCACATCAAGGTGGGCTCGCCGCCCCGCGTGCGCATCGACGGCCGGCTGCGCAAGCTGCAGGCGCCCAACCTCACCCCCGTGGACACCGAGCACATGGTCCGCGAGGTGCTGCGCGAGGACCTGATCTCCGAGTTCGCCGCCACCAACGAAGCCGACTTCGCCTACTCGGTGCCCGGCCTGGGCCGGTTCCGGGTGAATGCCTTCCGGTCCCGCGGTTCGTCCGGCATGGTCTTCCGGCGCGTGAGCGTCGGCGCCATCCCGCTGGACGAGCTCGGCCTGCCGCCGGTGATCAGTGCGCTCGCGATGGAGCCCCGCGGCCTGGTGCTCGTCACCGGTCCCACCGGCTCCGGCAAGACCACCACCCTCGCCGGGATGATCGACCAGATCAACAACAACCGCGAGGTCCACGTCGTCACGATCGAGGACCCGATCGAGGTGCTGCACTTCGACAAGCTCTCGATGATCAACCAGCGTGAGGTCCGTCTCGACACGGCTGACTTCGGCGTCGCGCTGCGCGCCGCGATGCGGCAGGACCCCGACGTCATCCTCGTCGGCGAGATGCGCGACCACGAGACGGTGAAGGCCGCGCTCGCGGCGTCCGAGACCGGCCACTTCGTCATGTCGACCCTGCACACCACCGACGCGCAGGAGACCATCACCCGCGTCATCGACTTCTTCCCGCCGCACGAGCAGAAGCAGGTCCGGCTCTCGCTGGCCGGCGCACTGCGCGGCATCATCTGCCAGCGCCTCGTGCCCCGCGCCGACGGCCAGGGCCGCTGCGTGACGATGGAGGTCTGCGTCGCCACCGGCCGGATCGCCGACGCCATCGCCGACCCCGACAAGACCGGCACCATCGGCGAGCTGATCAAGGAAGGCGCGTACTACGGCATGCAGACCTTCGACCAGCACCTGGTGGCCCTCATCCGTGACGGCGTCATCACCCTGGAGGCGGCGATGAGCGCCTCCACCAGCCCGCACGACCTCACCGTCGAGCTGCGCCGCCTCGGTCTGGTCGCCTGACCTTCCCTCGCCTGCCGCCCCCGTCCGTGGATCACGTAAACGTGATCCACTGGTGCCTTGCACGGGTTGCACGCCATGTGAGGCGACGGTCGATCACGTTTACGTGATCGCCGGACCGAGGGGCGACGGGTCGGCGGCTAGCCGGTGCGGACGCCGTGCTCGACGCAGCGGGCCTCCCAGCCGCGCGGCAGGACCTGCACGACCATCCGACGGCGGCAGCTGCCGCAGTAGCGCGGCGGCTCCAGCTCGCGCCGGTCGGCGCAGGCGCCGTGGTCCCCGGTGGTGGAGTCGCCGCACTGCTCGCACCAGACGCTGTCGTCCACCACGAGACGTAGGCTAACCAGGTGCACGTGCACTCAGGCGCACAGGGCCGGGTCCGGCACGTCGTGTCGCCGGACGACACCGCCCGCGCGCTCGGCAGCGGCGACCTCGAGGTGCTCGCCACCCCCCGGCTGCTCGCCTGGTGCGAGGCCGCGACGCTCGTGGCGCTGGCCGGGACGCTGTCCGCCGGCGAGTCCACGGTGGGCAGCCGGGTCGACCTGGTGCACCAGCGAGCCACGGCGGTCGGCGGCTCCGTCGAGGTGCAGGCCGACCTCGTGCACGTCGACGGGCGCCTGCTCCGTTTCGATGTCGCCGCCGAGTCCGACGGTGTCCTCGTCGGCCACGGGACGGTGACCCGGGTCGTCGTCGACCGGGACCGCTTCCTCGCCCGCCTGTGAGCCCGGCGGGGGTCAGAGGTCCAGGCGGTAGGTGATGAGGTGGACGCCGGGGGCAGGCTCCCAGTCGCGGTCCGGGGTGCGCCGGAAGTCGAGCCGCTCGTAGAGCCGGTGGGCGGCCGCCATGGCGGGCAGGGTGCTGAGGACGATCGCCGCGCAGCCCTCGGCCCGGGCGCGGTCCAGGCACCACGCGGTCAGCCGGTGGCCTACGCCGTGGCCGCGCGCGGTGGGTGCCACGGCCAGCATCCGGAACTCAGCCTCGCCCGGCGCCGACACCTCGGCCCACGGGGAGCCGGCCCGGCAGAACGTCACGGTCCCGAGCAGCGTCGCGTCGTCGCCCAGCGCGACGGCGAGCTCGGCGTCGCGGGCCCGGCCGGCGGCGTCGCGCAGGTGCGCCTGGTAGCCGTCCTCCGCGTCACCGAGCCACCCGTCGTGGTCGTACGCCGCCAGCGTCAGGTCACCCACCGCGGCCAGCTCGGCGGGGTCGGTCGGGTCGGCCAGTCGGAGGATCACGCCGGGAGCGTAGGGCGCATGGCGCCGGTGGTGCGCGCCCCCGGCCCGTGCCGTCGGCTCCGGCCGGTCAGTTCCGCAGGACGTACGGCGTCGAGGGCAGCCCGCCGCTCCAGTCGCGCCGGCTCGTGGGGGTCCGGGCGGGCCGGTTGGTGCGGAAGGCGCGCACGCCGGTGACGACGTCGACGAGGACGATGAGGGCAAGGAGCAGGAGGGTGGCGGTCATGGCAGTTACTGTGCGCCCAGCGAGATCCCGCCACCAGTGGCAGGATTGACAAACAACCTCCACTTCCTGCCACACTGCTCGGGTGCTGCGCTCCGTCGCCGTCCCGGTGCTCGACCAGGTGTTCGCCTTCGAGCTCGGGGTGCTCTGCGAGGTCTTCGGCGTCGACCGGCCCGACGAGCCCGAGCTGCCGTCGTTCGACTTCGCCCTGTGCACCCCCACCCCCGGCCGGGTCCGCACCGTCTCGGGCTTCGACCTGGTGGTCGAGCACGACCTGTCCCGGCTCGAGACCGCCGACCTGGTGGCGGTGCCGGCCATCCGGCGCGACACCGTCGTGCCCGACGAGCTCATCGACGCTCTCCGGCGGGCCGCCGCCCGCGGCGCCCGCCTCATGAGCGTCTGCAGCGGAGCTTTCGTCCTCGGTGCCGCCGGCCTGCTCGACGGCCGCGACTGCACCACCCACTGGACCTACGCCCCCGAGCTGGCGGCGCGGTTCCCGGCAGCCCGGGTCGACCCCGACGTCCTGTACGTCGACTGCGACGGCGTGCTCACCAGCGCCGGGACGGCGGCGGGCATGGACGCGGCGCTGTACCTGGTGCGGCAGGAGTTCGGCGAGCGCGTCGCCAACCGCCTCGCCCGACGGATGGTCATGCCGCCGCACCGCGAGGGAGGACAGCGCCAGTACGTCGACCGACCGGTCCCCGTCGAGGCCGACACCCTGGCCGGCACCCTGGCCTGGATGGGCGACAACCTCGACCAGGGGGTGTCCGTGGACGACCTCGCCCGCCGCGCCAACCTGTCGCCGCGAACCTTCGCCCGGCGGTTCCGGGCCGAGACCGGCACCACGCCGCACCACTGGCTCACCGGTCAGCGGGTGCTCGCCGCGCAGCGGCTGCTCGAGGAGACCGACCAGCCGGTCGAGACCGTCGCAGACCAGGTGGGCTTCGGCAGCGCGTCGGTCCTTCGCCACCACTTCAGTCGTCGGGTGGGCACGACGCCCCACGACTACCGCCGCACCTTCTCCGGCCGCCGAGAGGCCCGCACGGCGTAGGTGTCGGCTCACCGGGGACGAACCTGGCGTGCCACTTCTCACCGCGACCCGCGCTGTCACCCGGGACGCCCTCGCCAGCTCGCGGCACCATGACCTGGCGCTGTACGCCGCGGGCCTGACCTTCTACGGCGGGATCGCCCTGCTCCCGGCGACCCTGGTCGCCCTGCGGCTTGCCGGTGCCCTCGCCGGCCAGGCCCACGTCGCGCGGCGCGGCGAGTCGGTGGCGGCGGCGCTCCCGGACGCGCTGGGCGCCCCGGCGGTGGTCGTCCGGCTCGTCGAGTCCGGGGCGCACCTACCGGTTCTCACCCTGCTGCTGGCGATCCTGCCCTCGACGCTCTACGGCGAGGGGCTGCGCCGCGCGTTCCTCCGGCTCAGCCACGCCGAGGAGTCCTACGTCGGGTGGCGAGGACGGCTCGGCGTGCTCCCGCTGCTGGCGGTCACGCCGCTGATGGCCCTTGCGGTGCTGGAGGCCGCACCGCTGCTGGCGCGGCTGGTCGCAGCAGGGCCCGCCGGCACCGCCCTGGCCGTCTACCTGGCGCTGGTGCTCGACTGGTTGCTGCTCTCGGTGCCGCTGGCCTTCGTCTACCGCGTCGTGTCCCCGGCGGTGGTGTCCTGGCGGGCGGCCGTGGTCGGCGCGCTCGTGACGGCATCGTTCGTGTCCGGCTTCCTCCAGGGCTTCGTGCTCTTCCTCGCCCTCCCGCTCGACCTCGGGCTGCCCTTCGGGGGCGCGGTGGCAGTCGGCGCCGCGGTCGCGGTCGCCCTCTGGCTCTGGGTGCTCCACCTGCTCGTGCTGGTGGGTCACCAGGTCGTCCTGGCCGTGGACCGGCGCCGGTCGGCGCCGGTCGTCAGTGCACGACCTCGGGGAGGTCCTTCAGCCTCGGGTCGTTCTGGTCGGCGAAGTACTCGTCGGGATGGGTGGCGTCCACGCCCTCCGGCACCTTGATGGCCCGGAAGACGAGCGTCGCGACCACGGCGACGACGAGGTTGGCGAGCAGTGCGAGGAAGCCGGCGTAGATCGACCACGTGGTGTCGAGGCCGAGCTCGGACAGCGGGAAGCCCGACCCGCCGAAGTGCTCCTTCGCGACGGTGATGCTGCCGTCGGCGTTGAACACCTTCTGCTGGATCTGGAAGGTGGTCCAGAAGCCGACCGCCATGCCGGCGGCCCAGCCCGCGATGAGGCCCCACCGGTGGAACCAGCGGGTGTAGAGACCGAGGGCCACGGCCGGCAGCGTCTGCAGGATGATGATGCCGCCGATGAGCTGCAGGTCGATCGAGAACTGCGGGTCGAGGGCGATGATCGCGACCAGGGCGCCGACCTTCACGACGAGCGACGCGAGCTTGCTGCTGCGCGCCTCCTGCTTCGGGGTGGCGTCCTTGTTGATGTACTCGACGTAGATGTTGCGGGTCCACAGGTTGGCGGCGGCGATGGACATGATCGCCGCCGGGACCAGCGCGCCGATGCCGATCGCGGCGAAGGCGACGCCCGCGAACCAGCTCGGGAACATGTTGTCGAACAGCAGCGGCACGATCGTGTTGGCGTCGGGCTTGCCGGCGTCGTTCGTGATCGGCGTGACGCCCGCGGCGATGGCCATGTAGCCCAGCAGCGCGAGCAGCCCCAGGATGAAGCTGTACGCCGGCAGCGCGGCCATGTTGCGCTTGATGACGTTGCGGTCGCGCGATGCGAGCACCGCGGTGATCGAGTGCGGGTACAGGAACAGCGCCAGCGCCGAACCGAACGCGAGCGTCGCGTACTGCAGCTGCGCCGGTCCGGCGAGCACCACGCCGTCGCCAGGGTTGGGCGAGGCTGCGAACTTCTTCTCGGCCGCGCCGAAGATCTCGTCCCAGCCGCCGAGCTTGTAGGGGATGACGATGACGGCGACGATGATGACGAGGTAGATCAGCGCGTCCTTGACGAACGCGATGAGCGCAGGAGCCCGCAGCCCCGAGCTGTAGGTGTAGGCCGCGAGGATCGCGAACGCGACGATGATCGGCACGTGGCCGGTGACGCCCATCGCCTTCAGCACGGCCTCGATGCCGACCAGCTGCAGCGCGATGTAGGGCATCGTCGCGACGATGCCGGTGATGGCGACGAGCAGGGCCAGCGTCGACGAGCCGTGGCGGGCCCGGACGAAGTCGGCCGGCGTGACGAAGCCGTGGATGTGCGAGACCGACCAGAGCCGGATCAGCACCAGGAAGACGATCGGGTAGACGACGATCGTGTACGGCACGGCGAAGAACCCGATGGCACCGGCACCGAACACCAGCGCGGGCACCGCGACGAACGTGTACGCCGTGTAGAGGTCGCCGCCGAGCAGGAACCAGGTGATCCACGCGCCGAAGTTGCGACCGCCCAGCCCCCACTCGTCGAGGTGCTCGAGGTCGTCGGCGCGGCGCCAGCGGGCCGCGAAGAAGCCCATCGCGCTGACGACGACGAACAGGAGGACGAAGATCGTGAGCTCGACCGCGTTGACGTCCTTGAACACGTCAGACCCTCGTCTTCCGGTAGACGAGCAGGGTGATGACGACGCTGACGAGGATCGCTGCCATCTGGTACCAGTAGAAGAACGGCACGTCGAGCAGGGTCGGGTCGATGCTGTTGTACACCGGCGGGAACAGTGTGATCACCAGCGGCAGCAGCAGCAGCCAGTTGATCGGGTGGTGGTCGGACCGCTCGACCCGGGCGGTGCTGCCAGGTACGCCGTCGCGGCGCTCCTCGGGACGGTCAGGTTGATGCGTGGTCACGGGGAGCCTCCGGCGCAGGGAAACGAGTCGGCCCGGAGGTTATCCCCATTTGTCCGGCTGCGGAAGCAGCGCACCGTCGGTGTCGACCGGCTCGCCGACGGTGACCGGTCAGAGCGTCTGCGACAGCGCCTTCACCGGCATGCCGAGGTCGCCCAGCAACGCGAGGTCCTCCTCGGGTGAGCGACCCAGCGTGGTCAGGTAGTTGCCGACGATGACCGCGTTGATTCCGCCGAGCATGCCGTCGCGGGTGCCGAGGTCGCCGAGGGTGATCTCACGGCCACCGGCGTACCGCAGGATCGTGCGGGGCAGCGCCAGCCGGAAGGCGGCGATGGTGCGCAGCGCGTCGGAGCCGGACATCACCGGCAGGTCGCCGAACGGGGTGCCCGGCCGCGGGTTGAGGAAGTTGAGGGGCACCTCGTCGGGCTGGAGCTCGGCCAGCTGGCCGGCCAGCTCGGCGCGCTGCTCGAGCGACTCGCCCATGCCGACGATGCCGCCGCAGCACACCTCCATGCCTGCGGCCCGGACCATGGTCAGCGTCTGCCAGCGCTCCTCCCAGGTGTGCGTCGTGACGACGTTCGGGAAGTAGGACCGGGCGGTCTCGAGGTTGTGGTTGTAGCGGTGGATCCCCATGTCGGCGAGGTCGTCGACCTGCTCCTGGGTGAGCATCCCCAGTGACGCGGCCACCTGGATGTCGACGGCCTCGCGGATCGCTGCGACCCCTTCGCGCATCTGGGTCATCAGTCGTTGGTCCGGGCCGCGGACCGCGGCGACGATGCAGAACTCGGTGGCCCCGGTGGCGGCTGTCTCGACGGCAGCCTTCACCAGCGAGGGGATGTCGAGCCAGGCGGCGCGCACCGGCGACGGGAACAGGCCGGACTGAGAGCAGAAGTGGCAGTCCTCGGGGCAACCGCCGGTCTTCACCGAGACGATGCCCTCGACCTCGACCTCGGGACCGCACCAGCGCAGCCGCACCTCGTGCGCGAGCTGCAGCAGGTCCGGCAGGTCGCTGTCGGGCAGCCGGAGGACCGCGAGCACCTGCCCCTCGTCGAGTCCGCGCCCCTCCTCGAGCACCTGCCGGCGCGCGGCGCTGAGGACGTCGCGTGGTGTGGCGGGTGCGGTGGTCTGGTCAGTCGTCGGCGGCACGCCGGAAGTCTGCCGCATCGAAGGTGCCGCCGAGGGCGCGGCCCAGCCCGTCATGAGCCGCGAGCAGCAGCCCGGCCGCGTCGAGGGAGCCGGCTCCCTCGCGCAGCGCACCCGCCAGCGGCCGGGCAGCCAGGGTCTCGAGGTCGCGCACGTTGCTGCGGCAGGCCAGGTCCGGGTGAGCCGGCCAGGACCCGATCACGACCCCCGCGAGCCGGAGGCCGCGGTGAGCCATCGCCTCGAGCGTCAGGGCGGTGTGGTTCAGCGTTCCGAGTGTCGGCCCGGTCACGACGAGGACGTCGGCGTCCAGGTCGCGGGCGAGGTCCGCGATCGTGGCGCCCTCCGCGTCGTAGCGCACGAGCAGCCCGCCGGCTCCCTCGACGACGACCAGGTCGCGCTCGGCGGCGAGGTCGCGGACAGCACCGGCGCTGCGGCGCAGGTCGAGCGGTGGCAGCCCGGCGCGGCGGGCAGCCGCCGCGGGGGAGAGCGGGTCGGGGTAGCGGGCGTGCTCGTGCAGGTCGGTGACACCCGCCAGCCGCCGTACGTCGGCGAGGTCGCCGTCCTCGCCCGCGGCGACGCCGGTCTGCGCGGGCTTGACCACGGCGACCCGGGACCCGCGGGCCGCGGCGAGGGCGGCCACCGCCGCTGTGACCACGGTCTTGCCGACGCCGGTTCCGGTGCCGGTCACGACGAGCACGCTCACGCGGCTGACCCTAGGGCTCGCGCCGCGGGAGGTCGGCCACGGACTAGGCAGATCGGACGATGGCCGACGCGGGCCGAGCGGAGCATGGTGGCCGCAAGGACGGTGTGCGCCCGGCTCGCGTGGGGGGCCATGGAGTCGGGCGGCATCGTCTTTTCGTGGTCTGCGCCGGAGAGGGCGGCGGACGACGTCCTCGCCGCCGCCGGTAGCCCCCCCGTCGGTGGCGGCGAGGACCCGTGCGCCGTCCGGCCGCAGGCGACGAACGGCGGACGGCGGACGGCGGACGGCGGCCACATCACCCGTCCGGCGGTCAAGAACGGGTCAAGGCAGGTCGATGAACAGGCATGCTCATCGACCTGCTGCGCCACTCCTTCCCCACCCCCGACTGGTGGGTCGACCTCGAGACGGCCGCCCACTACGTCGGGCTCCCGGTCGAGGACATCGTGGACGGGATCACGCACCGGGAGCTTCGCGCCTCGGTCACCCACCCGGAGCGGATCGGGGACTGGATGGTGCCGATCGAGGACCTCGATCAACTCTGGCTGCGCCGGCAGCCCGCGTCCCAGAGTGGGTAGATCCAGCCGTCCCCGCACGACGCAGCGCTGCCTCGTGCGAGGCGGTTCCTGCGACCGCCAGGAACGCCTCGTGCCCGCAGGGTTGGACCTGGCGCTGACCGCCGTCTGCCAGGTCGACGACGAGTGGTGGCACGAGACCTACGTCCACGACGGCGCCTTCGCGGAGGGGTCGAACGGCCAGCTGATCCCGGTCCTGAACCTCAAGGCGAGGGTCAGGGTCGACTGACCCTCGTCGCGGTGGGGCAACAGGCACGGCCGCAGGTCACCTGCCGGACGTCGGACTACGCCTGCTTGGTCTCCCAGAAGATCTTGTCGATCTGGGCGATCTTGTCGAGCAGCTCCTGAGCCTTGCCGGCGTCCAGCGAGCCCTTGGCGCCCGAGGCGCCGGCCAGCTTGGTGGCCTCGTTGAACAGCTGGTGCAGCTCGGGGTACTTCTCGAAGTGCGGGGGCTTGAAGTAGTCGGTCCACAGCACCCACAGGTGGTGCTTGACCAGCTCGGCGCGCTGCTCCTTGATGAGGATCGCGCGGGTGCGGAAGTCCGCGTCGTCGTTCTCGCCGACCTTCTGGATGATCATCTTGATCGACTCGGCCTCGATGCGGGCCTGGGCCGGGTCGTAGACGCCGCAGGGCAGGTCGCAGTGCGCGTGGACGGCGACCTTCGGGGTGAACAGACGCGACAGCACGGGATGGTCCCTTCGCTCGTACCTCTGGATCCACTGGACTGCTCTGGATCTCTGTCTCTGTCGGACACTACTCCCGGCACGTACCCCTCTCCGGGGGTGCTACCCGTGCCGTGGTCGGTGGTGAGGAGGGTCACGTGCGCAGCTCGGGTGTGGGGCGGGTGGTCGTCCGCGGCCGGTCGATGGAACCGACTCTGCGCGACGGCGACCACCTGCTGGTCCGGTGGGGTGGCGCACCTCGGCCGGGCCGGCTGGTGGTGGTCCGGTGGCCGGGCCGGCCGCTGTCGGTCAAGCGCGCCGGCCTGCTCGCCGACGACGGCTGGTGGGTCGAGCGGGACAACCCGCACGAGGGCGTCGACTCCTGGCAGGCCGGCCCGGTGCCGCCGTCCGACGTCGTCGCCGTCGTGCTGCTGCGCCTCTGGCCGCCTCGCCCCCGACACCCCACCCCCTCCCCGTGATCATGAAAGTCCCCTCGGGCATAGAACCCGAGGGGACTTTCATGATCACGGGGGATGGGGTGCGCCGGTGATGCGTTCGGCGACCGAGACGGCTGCGCCGCGGAGGTGGCGATCGAGCTCGTCGAGGGCCGCGGCCTCGTCGCCGGACCGCATCAGCGTGAGCAGGCGCCGGTGGTCGGCCACCTGGCTGCGCGCGTTGCGCCGGGCCCGCTCGACCGACGCCAGCGCGAGTCGCAGGTCTCCGGTCAGGGTGTCGGCCTGTGCCACGAGCCGGGTGTTGCCGAGCAGGGCCACGAGCGAGGTGTGGAACTCCAGGTGCGCGTGGGTCTGCTCGACCGGGTCGTCGGCCCCCACGGCGTCGGCGTACCTCGACAGCGCCGCCGTTACCGGATCCAGGTCCGCGCCCGCCGTGCCCGCCCGCACCCCGGCGGACTCGAGGACCAGGCGGGCCTCGAAGATCTCGGCGATGTCGCGCTCGGCCAGCTCCGTCACGACGACCCCGCGGTGGGGGTAGCGGGTCACCAGGCCCTCGCCGGACAGCACCTGCAGCGCCTCGCGCACGGTCGACCGGGCCACCTGGAAGCTGTCGGCGAGCGTGACCTCGCGCAGTGGCTCGCCGGGGGAGAGGTCGCCCGCGAACAGCATGTCGCGGAGCGCGCCGGCCACCCGGTCGGTGGTGCTCGACCGGTCGATGACAGGCACCTCGACCACGGCTTGACACTACCGGGGGGTCGGCCCCACACTCCGATTGTCCGACAATAATTGTCCGACAACCTGTCAATCTTCTCCCTCGTCGTGCCGATGGGGTGGGAGCAGCCCCGGCGTCCGGCCGGGGCCTGAGCTGGTGAGGGTGGTCATGACCGAGATCCGTCCGCTGCCGTGGGGCCGTCGCTACCTCATGTGCCGTCCCGAGCACTTCCGGGTCGACTACGCGATCAACCCGTGGATGGACCTGGACGCCCCCGTCGACCCCGAGGTCGCGCTGGCCCAGTGGGACACCCTGGTCACCACGCTGCGCGCCGCCGGCGCCGAGATCGAGACGATCGCCCAGCTGCCCGGCACGCCGGACATGGTCTACGCGATGAACTACGGACTGGTCGACGGGGACCACGTCGCCGTCACCAACTTCCGGTACGACGAGCGACGGGCCGAGGCCGGGGCCGCCGAGCAGTGGTTCGCCACCGCCGGCCTCCGCACCACTCGGGTGGGTGACGCCGGGGCGGGCGCGTTCGAGGCGGGGGACGCCTTCCTCTACGGCAACGCCCTGCTCGTCGCCGCCGGACCGCGCACCGACCTCGGTACCCACGCCGTGCTCTCGCGCGAGCTGGGGGTGCGAGTGGTCCCGGTGCCGGTGGTCCACCCCGCGCTCTACCACCTGGATCTCAGCTTCTGCCCGCTGGACGAGACCCGCGCGATCATCGCCCCCGCGGCCTGGGACGAGACGGGACGTCGCGCGGTCGCCGCGCTGGTGCCGGAGCCGCTGGTCATCGACGAGGAGGAGGCGTTCACCTTCTGCGCGAACTCCGTCGTCGTCGGCGACACGGTCGTGATGCCGGCCGGCGTCCCGGTGCGGGTCGCCCGGCAGCTGGAGCGGTGGGGCTTCACGGTCGCCACCGTCGAGGTCGGCGAGCTGCACAAGGGTGGTGGCTCCGTCCGCTGCATGACCCTGCCGCTGGACACCGACCTGAGCCCGGCGCGGCTGCCGCTCGACGTCCCGGCGCAGCGCGGCGCGGGCGAGCCGGAGCCCGCGCTGGTCTGACCCGCGACCGGCGCTCTGCGCCCGTGTGCCAGACTGCCCGCCTCGGGCAACCCCCGCACCCGCGAGCGCCGACGGTCCTGCGCACACCGCAGCCGGCGACCTCGTCGCCGATGTGAGAGGGACGCCCGATGGCGCTGCAGGAGACCAGAGTGCCCACGACAGATCAGCCGCACCCGCCGTACGACGAGTCCGACCCCGCCTTCGTGCTGCACCGGGGTGGCAAGCTGGAGACGGTCGCGACAGTCCCGCTGCGGGACCGCGAGGACCTGTCACTCGCCTACACCCCGGGTGTCGCCCGGGTCTGCTCGGCGATCGCCGACCACCCGGAGCTGGTGCACGACCTCACCTGGAAGTCGAACGTCGTGGCCGTCGTCACCGACGGCAGTGCCGTGCTCGGCCTGGGCGACATCGGGCCGCAGGCAAGCCTGCCCGTGATGGAGGGCAAGGCGGTGCTGTTCAAGCAGTTCGGCGGCGTGGACGCGGTGCCGATCTGCCTCGACGCCAGCAGCGTCGACGACATCGTCGACACCGTGGTGCGCATCGCGCCGGGGTTCGGTGGCATCAACCTCGAGGACATCAGCGCCCCGCGGTGCTTCGAGATCGAGGAGCGGCTCAAGGCCCTGCTCGACATCCCGGTGTTCCACGACGACCAGCACGGGACTGCCGTGGTGGTCCTCGCGGCGCTGCGCAACGCGGCCGTGCTGACGGGTCGCACGCTCGGCGACCTGCGGGTCGTCGTGTCGGGTGCCGGGGCTGCCGGGGTCGCCGTCTCGACCATCCTGCGCGAGGCCGGCATCGGCGAGATCGCCGTCGCCGACCGCGGCGGCGTGCTGCACGGTGGCCGCCAGGGGCTGTCGTCGGTGAAGCGGCGGCTCGCGTCGACGACCAATGGCGGTGGACGCACGGGCAGCCTGGTCGAAGCGCTGCGCGGGGCCGACGTGTTCATCGGCGTCTCCGGCGGCACGGTGCCCGAGGAGGCAGTGGCTGCCATGGCGGGTGACGCGATCGTCTTCGCGCTGGCCAACCCCGAGCCCGAGGTGCACCCGGACGTCGCCGCGCGGCACGCGCGGGTGGTGGCCACCGGCCGCAGCGACTACCCCAACCAGATCAACAACGTGCTGGCCTTCCCCGGCATCTTTCGTGGGGCGCTGGACGTGCGGGCGACGGCGGTGACCGAGGGGATGAAGCTCGCCGCTGCCGAGGCGCTCGCGGCGGTGGTGGCCGATGAGCTGGCGGTCGACCGGATCGTCCCGAGCCCGTTCGACGAGCGGGTCGCGCCCGCGGTGGCGGCGGCGGTGTCGGCGGCGGCCCGTCGCGACGGGGTGGCCCGGCTCTGACCGCCGGATCGGCGGGGAGCGGGGTTCGAGGCCTGGCTCATCCCATCGGGTGCGGCTGGGTCCGCAGGGTCAGGTGGGCCGGCTCGAGCCGGGTGCTGCGGCCGCGCAGGTCCTCCCGGATGGTGCCGTCGTGCTCCTCGCGGACGGTGTCGTCGTGGCGTTGTCCCCGGCGGCGGAAGGCGGTGCGCATGTCGGGCTCCTCTCACACGCGGTACACGATGTATCGCGTCTGGAGAACACGATACATCGCGAGTGGGAGAAGTCAAGATGTATCGCGAGTTTCGCCGTCCGCCGAAGCGTCACGTCGCTGCTGATCCGGGAGTACTGTCGGGAGGACTGCACCCAGTTGCCCGGGACCCCGGCCGCTCACCGTGCCCCCACCGCACGTGAGGAACCGACATGGTCGACGAGCGGCCCGCACCCGAGAGCGCGGCGGAGAACGCCGCAGCACCGGGGCCGGACCTGTCCTCGCACGTGACGGCGGTCCCTGACGCCCACGCTGTCCCGGCCCGGTGGTCGTCCGCGGGGGTGCTGCACGTGGCGTCCGGAGCCGACTCGGACGGGGCAGCCGCTCTCGACGGCGAGGTCGAACGGTTGCTGGTCTCGGCCGATCTGAGGGACGCCATGGCGGGCCACCGCGACCTCCACGCGCGCGAGCAGTCACCCGAGGACCTGGTCCGTCTCGCCGGCGTCTCCCGCGAGTGGGCGGCCCGTGACCGCGACCTCGCAGCCGCGGACCGGGCCGACCTGATCTCCCTGCTGCGAGCCCGGGCGGGTCAGCTGGGCGTCCCGCGTCAGCGCTGAGCACGACCCGGGCGCGCCGCGGGGTTGGTTCCTGCCCCTGGCTCAGACGTCGGGCGGGTGGCGCATCCGGTCGTCCAGGACGCCGGCGGCGGTACGTGACGGCGGCTCGATCCGACGTCGCGGCAGGGGCGCGTCCGGGCCCCTAGGCTTTCGCGGGGTGGCGTGCCTCCGGGCCGGCCGGACAGGATCGAGCCGGGACCGGGTGCAGCGCCCGAACCGGCTGAACCCTGGAGGATCCATGCCGCAGGACTGCTCGCACCTCGACCAGGTCGACGTCGGGGCCCAGCCGTCGTCAGAGGGCTGCGAGGACTGCCTCCGCGACGGCGGTCGCTGGCTGCACCTACGGATGTGCCGGACCTGCGGTCACGTCGGCTGCTGCGACTCCTCGCCCCACAAGCACGCCAGCGCCCACTTCGCCAGCGTCGGCCACCCGGTCATGTCGTCGTACGAGCCCGGCGAGGACTGGGTGTGGTGCTTCGCCGACGACATCGGACTCATGGTCGACGGCCTGCCGTCGTACTCCCACCCGTGACCACGGCACCTGCGCCACCTGACCGGTCGGCTGCCGCCCGTCCGGTCATCCTCACCGTCGACGACGACCCCTCGGTGTCGCGAGCCGTCGCGCGCGACCTGCGCCGTCAGTACGGCGAGAACCACCGGGTCCTGCGCGCGTCCAGCGGCGCCGAGGGGCTGGACGCGCTGCGCGAGCTCAAGCTGCGGGGCGAGCCGGTAGCGGTCCTGCTGGCCGACTACCGGATGCCGGAGATGAACGGCATCGAGTTCCTCGAGTCGGCGATGGACCTGTTCCCGCGGGCTCGGCGCGCTCTGCTCACGGCGTACGCCGACACGGACGCGGCGATCGCGGCCATCAACGTCGTCGACGTCGACCACTACCTCCTCAAGCCGTGGGAGCCGCCCGAGGAGAAGCTCTACCCGGTCGTCGACGACATGCTCGACGCGTTCCTCACCGACGGTGACGCGCGGGCGCCGGAGACCAAGGTGATCGGCCACCGGTGGTCAGCGCCGTCGTTCGAGGTGCGCGACTTCCTGGCCCGCAACGCGGTGCCCTACCGCTGGCTGTCGGTGGACGAGCCCGAAGGCAGGCGGCTGCTGGACGCCGCAGGCGTCGGGCCCGACCGCCTGCCGCTCGTCGTGACACCCGCCGGCAAGACGCTGGTCGCCCCCACCACCACCGAGGTCGCGGAGGCCGTCGGTCTGTCGACCACTCCGGCCACCCACTTCTACGACCTCGTGGTGGTCGGCGGCGGTCCCGCCGGGCTCGGCGCCGCCGTCTACGGGGCGTCCGAGGGGCTGCGCACGCTGCTCGTGGAGCGGCAGGCCACCGGCGGCCAGGCCGGCCAGTCGTCGAGGATCGAGAACTACCTCGGCTTCCCCGACGGCGTCTCCGGCGCGCAGCTCACCGATCGGGCCCGCCGGCAGGCCACCAGGTTCGGCGCCGAGATCCTCACCGCCCGAGACGTCACCGGCCTGGCCGCCCGCGGCACGGCCCGGGTCGTGCGGTTCGCCGACGGTAGCGAGGTGGCGGCGCACGCCGTCATCGTCGCCACCGGGGTGTCCTACCGCGACCTCGCGGCACCGGGGGCCGGCGGGCTCACCGGGAGCGGGGTCTACTACGGGTCGGCGTCGACCGAGGCCGCCGACTGCGCCGACACCGACGTCTACGTCGTGGGTGGCGCGAACTCCGCAGGACAGGCCGCCGTGTTCTTCTCGCGGGTCGCCAAGACCGTCACGCTCGTCGTGCGTGCCGACTCGCTCGAACGGTCGATGTCCTACTACCTCATTGAGCAGCTGAGCGGCCTCGACAGCGTCTCGGTGCGGCTCGACACCGTCATCGAGGAGTGCCACGGTGACGGGCACCTCGAGGGCCTGACGTTGCGGCACACACCCACCGGCCGGTGCGAGCGGGTCGACACGGGGCACGCCTTCGTGTTCATCGGCGCCGAGCCGCGCACGGACTGGCTCGACGGCGTCGTCGACCGCGACGACCACGGGTTCGTGCTCACCGGCCCCGACCTGGTCGTCGACGGCCGGCGCCCACGGGGCTGGCCGCTCGACCGTGACCCCTGGCCGCTGGAGTCCAGCGTGCCCGGCGTGTTCGTCGCCGGCGACGTCCGGGCCGACTCGGTGAAGCGGGTGGCCTCCGCGGTCGGCGACGGCGCGATGGCCGTGACCCTTGCGCATCGCTACCTGGGGACTCCATGACGCTCAGCAGCACGCCTACCGACGAGCAGCTGGGACGAGACGAGCTGCGCACACTGTTCCTGTTCGAAGCGCTCACCGACGAGCAGCTCGACCACCTCGGCGGCTGCGGCTGGGTCGCGGACTGCCCCGCCGGTGACACGGTTGTCGACGAGGGCCAGCCCGCCGAGATCGTCGCGGTCCTGCTGTCCGGCACCCTCACGCTCAACCGCAAGGTCGGCCGTGACGACGTGGAGATGACGCGGACCGACCAGCGCGGTGTCTACTTCGGCGCGATGCAGAGCTACCTCGAGGATGGTGAACGGCTCACCTACACCGCGACCGCCCACGCGCTCACCGACTGCCGGCTGTGGGTCATGAGGGCCGCCGACTTCGGCGCCGCCGTGCGCGACTGGTTCCCCATGGCCATCCACCTGCTGGAGGGGCTCTTCTACGGGATGCGCAACTCGCAGCAGCTCATCGGCCAGCGCCAACAGCTGCTCGCGCTCGGCTCGCTCGCCGCAGGCCTCACCCACGAGCTGAACAACCCGGCGGCCGCTGCGGTGCGGGCCAACGCCGGTCTGCGCGCAGGGGTCTCGCACATGCGCAAGAAGCTGGCAATGCTCGCGCACGACAAGGTCGACCAGCGGTTGTTGGCTGCCCTCGTCGACGTGCAGGAGGAAGCGGTGCAGCAGGTCGCGTCCGCGCCGGAGCTCACCACGATCCAGGAGTCGGAGCGCGAGGACGAGCTGGCCGACTGGCTCGCCGACCACGGGGTGGCGGACGGCTGGTCGGTGGCACCGGTGTTCGTCGGGGCGGGCACCACCACCGACTTCCTCGACCGGGTTGCGGGCTCGACGCCGCCGGAGCTCCTCGAGGGCGTCCTGCGCTGGCTGGCGTACACCCTCGAGACGGAGCTGCTGCTCAACGAGATCGACGACTCCGTCACCCGCATCTCCACGCTCGTGTCGGCCGCCAAGCAGTACTCGCACATGGACCGGGCTCCGTTCGAGCGCGCCGACATCCACCCCGGGCTCAAGTCGACCCTGGCCATGCTGGCCGGGAAGCTCGACGGGATCGAGGTCGTGAAGGACTTCGACCGCACGCTGCCGGCGGTCCCGATCTACGGCGGCGAGCTCAACCAGGTGTGGACCAACCTCGTCGACAACGCCGTGCAGGCGATGGCCGGCCAGCCGGAGCCGCGGACGCTGACGTTGCGCACGTCCCAGGACGGCGACATGGTGCAGGTCCAGGTCTGCGACAACGGTCCCGGGATCCCGGCCGAGCACAAGCAGCGCATCTTCGAGCCGTTCTTCACGACCAAGCCGGTCGGGCAGGGCACCGGCCTCGGGCTCGACATCTCCTACCGGATCGTCGTGGCGCGGCACGGGGGCGACCTGCGTGTCGAGTCCGAGCCCGGCCGCACCTGCTTCGTGGTGCGGCTGCCGCTGACCGAGCGACCGAACGGCTGACGGCACGATGGGAATGCTGCACAGCGTCGGGCTGGTGCTGCACCCGACCCGCATGAACGTCGACGCGGTGTCCACCCTGCTCGCCTGGGCCGACCGCGCCCGGCTGCCGGTCTACGGCCTGTCCGACGAGGTGGGGCGGCTGGACTGCGCCGCCCAGCCGGTGTCGGCGGACCAGCTCGGTGAGATGTCGTCGTTACTGGTGAGCCTCGGAGGTGACGGCACGATGCTGCGCACCCTGCGGCTCAGCCACCACGGCGGCGCGCCTGTGCTCGGGGTGAACTTCGGCCGCCTCGGCTTCCTGGCCGAGGTCGACCTGCCCGACCTCCCGGCCGCGCTGGAGTCCATCGACCGGCACGACTTCACGGTCGAGCCGCGCACCGCCGTCTCGTTCTCGTGCGGTCCGAAGGACGACGTCGCCGGGGAGCCGCCGCGCGACATGCTGGCGTTCAACGACGTGGCGCTCGTCCGTGAGCCCGGGCACGGATCGGCCGTCGTCGAGGTCGTCGTCGAGGGCCAGCCGTTCGTGCGGTACGCCGCCGACGCAGTCATCGTGGCCACGGCGACCGGGTCGACTGCCTACGCCTTCTCGGCCGGCGGTCCGGTGGTCTCGCCGCGGGTCGAGGGGCTGCTGGTCGTCCCGGCGGCGGCGCACTCGTCGTTCAACCGGGCCCTGATGCTCAGTGTCGAGGAGGACCTGTTGCTGCGTGTGCTGCCGACCAGCGGACGGCTGGCGGTGGAGGTCGACGGCAACGTCCAGCGCCGGGTCGGCCCCGGCGACGAGCTCCGGTTCCGTGTGCACACCGGCGCCGGCCGGGTGGTCCGGCTCGGCCGGACGACGTTCTACGACCGGGCCCGCCGCAAGCTCCAGGTGGCCGGCAGCGCCGAGGCAGACTGACCCTTGGAGCCCGATCGGCTCAACCTGCTGCGCCGGTGGCCGCGTCCAGTCAGCATGGGTGCGGTGGTGTGACGATGCCGATGCGCGGGAGTACGTCGAGTGCGGGCGCGGGCGGGCGCGATGCCGCGTTCGAGCGGTACGTCGCGTCCCGGCAGCACGCGCTGCTCCGCACCGCGGTCCTGCTGACCGGTGGTGACGTCGCCACCGCGGAGGACCTGCTGCAGACTGCACTGTCCCGGCTCTACCTGGCCTGGCACCGGGTCGAGCGGGAGGCGGCGCTCGACTCCTATGTGCGGCGGATCATGATCAACCAGTACACCTCCTGGTGGCGCCGGGCCTGGCGGCACCGGGAGAGCACGGTGGACCCGGTCGACCTGCCGCAGCAGCGTGGGGCCGGCCGGCCGGCGCTCGACGACGAGGTGGCCGAGCGGGCCGCGGTGTGGGCGCTCGTGCAGCTGCTGCCCCCACGGCAACGCGCGACGATCGTGCTGCGGTACTACGAGGACCTGTCCGAGGTCGAGATCGCCGAGGTCCTCGGCTGCACGGTCGGCACGGTGAAGGCGGCCAGCAGCCGCGCCGTCGCGCGGCTGCGCGTCCTTCAGTCGGAGGAGGTGTCGTCATGACCGGGGACTCGGGCCGGATCCTGGCGGGAGTGCTGCGCGAAAGAGTCCGGGACGTGCCGCCGCCCGCGGCCGGGCTGGCCGACCGCGCACGCCGGGCGTCGCGGCGTCGGCGTCGGCGGCAGGTGCTCGGGCTCGGCGCTACCGCGGTGGTGGCCGCCGTGGCGCTCGCCGTCCCGACCGTCGTGGGCGACGGGGCCCGCAGTGCCGAGCCGCTGCCTGCCGGCCCGGGTGGCAGGCTCGTGGACCTCGACCCGTCCGGGTCCGACGTCACCGCGATCGACGCGACCGCGCTGCGCCAGGGGCCTGATCCTGCGACAGCCTGGATCGGGTCCGGGATCCTGCACCGCACGGACGGCCGTTCCTTGCAGCTGCCCGCCCGGGCGGCTGGGGCGGTCGAGCTGCCCGACGGCGGTGCTGTCGTCATCGGCGGCCTGTCGGCCCGGCCGACCATTTCGCTCGTCGACGTCGAGGGTCACGCCGAGGCGCCGTTCGCCGCTACGGCACCGGTCGTCGACCCTGCCGGCCAGGTCGCCTACATCGACCTCGACCGACACCTCGTGGTCCGCCACGACCCGGACGGGACCGACGGGGCGGTGGCGGTCCCGTTCCCGGACAGCGGGGTCTCCCTGGTCGGGTTCCTCGGCGACGACCTCGTCGTCGACACCCCGTCCGGCAGCGCCCGGGTCGTCCGCCGGGACGGCACCTGGGCGCCGCTGCCCGGGCTCCCGCTCGCGACTGCCACGGACGCCCGCTCGCGCACCGTCGCCCTCCGGTCCCGGGACGGGGGATGCCTGGAGCTGCGCCGCGAGTCGGCCTTGGTGTGGCGCACATGCGGCAACGCCGGCCGGTTCACGAGCATCGTGGCGATCAGCTCGGACGGCCACCGCGTCCTGGTGCGCCGGGAGAAGAGCGGCAACCCCGGTACCTCGGAGTACGCCGTGGCGGTGGCCGAGACTGGGCGCGTGCTGCGGCTGTTCTCGGCAGGCGGCCACACGCTCGGGCTCGGTCAGTCGGTGTTCGAACGGGACGCCGTCCTGGTCTCGGCGTACCACGACGCCGACGCGACGATCGTGCGCTGCACCGAGGGCGGCGCCTGCGAGGACACCGCCGGCCGACTGGGGTCGAGCCCCACGCCCTTCACCCCGGTCTGGTTCCCCTGACAGCAGCCGCCGCGCCGCCGAGCCGGCGGCGGGGAAGCCGGTGGGCTGCTGGGTAGGTTGAACGCATGCTTGCCGCCGCCGCCGTCCGCACCGATCCCGACGACCCGCTCGGCTGTCTCGAGATCGGTGAGCGTCCCGATCCCCAGCCGCGCGACGGCTGGACCACGGTCCGGCTTCGGGCCGCGTCCCTCAACCACCACGACCTGTGGAGCCTGCAGGGCGTCGGCCTGGCCGAGGACAAGCTGCCGATGGTCCTCGGCTGTGACGGCGCCGGTGTCGACGAGGAGGGCAACGAGGTCGTCGTGCACGCCATCGTCGGCGACCCGGACTTCCGTGGCGACGAGACCCTCGACCCGAAGCGGACCCTCCTCTCGGAGAAGTACGACGGCACGCTGGCCGACCTGGTCGCGGTGCCGCGCCGCAACCTGGTGCCGAAGCCGGCGGACCTGAGCTTCGAGGAGGCTGCCTGCCTCCCGACGGCGTGGCTGACGGCCTACCGGATGCTCTTCACCCAGGGCGGCCTGCGGCCCGGCCAGACCGTGCTCGTGCAAGGCGCCGGCGGAGGCGTGGCCACCGCGCTCGTCGTCCTCGGCAAGGCGGCCGGCCTGCGGATGTGGGTCACCAGCAGGGACGCGGCCAAGGGTGAGCGGGCCGTCGAGCTGGGTGCGGAACGGTCCTTCGAGTCCGGCGCCCGGCTGCCGGAGCGGGTCGACGCGGTGATGGAGACCGTCGGCGAGCCGACGTGGGACCACAGCCTCAAGTCACTCGCGCAAGGTGGCGTCGTCGTGGTGTCCGGCGCCACCGGAGGTCACCGGGCGGTGACCGACCTGCGCCGGGTCTTCTTCCTCCAGCAGCGGATCGTCGGCTCCACGATGGGCACCCGTGACGAGCTGTCCCGCCTGATCCGGTTCATGGCCGAGGCCCGTGTCCGGCCGGTCATCGACTCGACGCTGCCGCTGGAGCAGGCCGACCAGGCGTTCCGACGGCTCGCCGACGGCGAGGTCTTCGGCAAGATCGTGCTCACCCGGCCCGCCTGAGCATGTCCTCGGGCACGGACGAGGGCGAGGACATCTCGCTGCCACGGTGGCGCAGCCCGGCCTGGCGTGCCGAGGTCGACGCGTGGGTTGCCGACGAGCTGTCGAGGCTGGGCCTCCGGCAGTCGGCGGCGGCGAGGCAGGACCGTTGCTCCCCGTGGTCGACGGTGATCCAGCTACCGACGTCCGCGGGGCCGGTGTGGTTCAAGGCCAATGCGCGCGGCATGCACCACGAGGCCACCCTCTACGACGTGCTGGTACGCCGGGCGCCGGAGCACGTCCTGCACCCGCTGGCGCTCGACCTCGCGCGCGGCTGGCTGCTGCTGCCGGACGGCGGCCCGACCCTGCGCGCCGTCGAGGGTGCCCGCACCGATCTCGCCGTGTGGGAGCAGCTGCTCGTCGAGTACGCCGCGCTCCAGCGCACCCTGGAGCCCCACATCGACGAGCTCTCGGCCGCGGGACTGACCGACGCCAGCCCCGCGGCGCTGCCCGGGCTGCGCGCCGCGCTGCTCGCCGACGACCGGCTGCTGTTGCTCGACACGGACGACGGGTTGAGCTCGGCGGAGCGCGACGAGCTCGTCGCCTACGCCCCGACGTACGCCGCGCAATGTCGAGACCTCGCGGCGTTCGGGATCCCGTCGACGCTGCAGCACGACGACCTGCACGACAACAACGCCTTCGCGGCCGCCGAGACCGGTGGTGGCCTGCGGGTCTTCGACTGGGGCGACGCGGTGGTGGGCCACCCGTTCGGGACGCTGCTCGTCAGCCTGAAGGTCGTGGCGACCCTCGCCAACCTGGACCCCGCGGCCCCCGAGCTGCTCCGGCTGCGCGACGCGTACCTCGAGCCGTGGACCGACGACTACGACGACGCGGACCTGGTCGAGGCCGCCCGGCTCGCGGTGCGGCTCGATGCGGTGTCGCGGGCCGACTGCTACCGGCGGGCGGTCCTCGAGTGGGAGGGCGACCGGCCGCCGTTCGCCGAGGGCGTGGCCGCCTGGTTGCGGGAACAGCGCGGCCCGACCGCGCTCGACCCGGACCGCGCCTGAGGCCGGCCCCCTAGCGTTCGAACGTCTGCCGGGCCTCGTCCAAGGTCCGCTGGAGCAGCTCGCGCAGCGCGTCGACCTCGGCCTGCGTGTGCGACCCGTGCCGGGTGACGGTGCGCAGCTCCGACCGGAACCAGTCGATGACCCGCTCGAGGTCGGCCCGGAACGGGTCGTTGCTCGGCTTGCTCGCCTGCCGCTCCTCACGTCCGGCAGCACGGCCCTGCCGGCGTACGTCGCGGGCGGCCGCCTTGAGCTCGGAGCGCAGGTCGCGCACCGACCCCTTGACCTCGCTGCGGATCTCGGTCGCGAGGTCGCGCACCGACCCGGCGATCTCCTGCTCGAGGTCGTCGAGGTCGCCCTGCCGCTCGTGCAGCTCGCTGCGCCCCGCGTCGGTGATGCGGTAGACCTTCCGGCCCTCCTCGACGTGGTGCGTCACCAGGCCCTCGGCTTCCAGCCGCGCCAGCCTCGGGTAGACCGTGCCGGCGCTGGGGGAGTAGAGGCCCATGAACCGGTCCTCGAGCTCGCGGATCACGTCGTAGCCGTGCCGGGGGCTCTCGTCGAGCAGCTTGAGCAGGTAGAGACGGAGCCGGCCGTGCCCGAAGACGGGGCTCATCCCCGCCCCCCCGCTGGTCGGGAGCGCGGCGCGCGGCCGGTGAGGGTGGTCATGCCGACCCCGCGGGCCGTCGGAGCAGGGTGACGTCACCGGAGACGGTCTTGGCGCTGAGCCGGCCGTCGCCGTTGCCGATGCTGCCGTGCATCGTGACCTTGCCCGGCTTGCGCTCGCGGGAGACGCCGTCGAACGCGCTGTCCACCGATCCGCTCATGGTCTTCACGTCGACGCTCATCCCGACCGTGTCCGGCATCCGCAGCGTGAGGTCGCCGGAGACGCTGGAGACGTCGATCCGCCCCCCCGCCAGCAGGTCGAGGTCGAGCGTGAGGTCGCCGGACACCGTCTCGGCCTTGACCCGGTCGCTGCGTCCGTCGACGACGGTGAGCTCGCCCGAGACGGTCGTGAACTTGAGGACGCCGGCCAGCTGGCGGGTCTCCAGGTCGCCGGAGACGGTCTGCGCGGTGATGTCGGACCGGACCCCGTCGAGCGTCACGTCGCCGGAGACCGACTTCACCGCCGTCCGCGCCGCCTCGATGCCGGAGACCACGGCGTCGGCCGAGACCACGCCCAGCTCGACCGGGCAGGTGTGGGGGACCGACACCGACACGGTCGCGGAGGCGCGCCGCCCGCCGACCCAGTCGAACAGGCCGCCCCAGGTGAGCCGCTCGTGGACGATGGTGAGGGTGCCGTCCTCGAGGGTGACGGTCAGGGGGCCGTCGAGGTCGCTGACCTCGACCTGGGCCGCGCCGGACTCGGCGTCCTCGGTGCGGCCGACCACGTCGATGCTGCCGGACACCATCCGGACCTCCAGGCGCCGGACGCCCTCGAGGTCGAGGGACTGGGGCTTCTCGATCCGCCACTGCGGCATGATGTGCTCTCCATTCACGATGTATCGCGTCTAGAAACACGATACATCGTGAGTGTCGGCTGTCAAGCCGCCGTCCGCCTCGACCCGGTGATCCACAGCGGATCCGTTGATGATCCACAGTGGATCGGTGGGGATTTTTCCAGCGGATCCACTGTGGATCACCGAAACCCGGGTGGGGGTGGGGTGGGGATGGGGGTGGGGTTCTGCGCGACGGGGTCAGTCGTCGTCGGTGTCGTCGAGGCGGGCCAGCCAGGTAGCCAGCCGCTCGACCGGGACCTCGAAGTCGGGGTGCTCGTCGACGAACTCCTGCAACCGCGCGGCCAGCCAGGCGACCGACACGGTCTCCTCGCCCCGGCGGGTCTCGAGCTCCTCGATGCCGCGGTCGGTGAAGTACACCTCGCCGCCTAGAGGGTGAACGCCTGCTGGACCAGCGACTGCTGCTCCTCGTCGTGCACCTTGTGCGAACCGGCGGCGGGGGAGGCCGACGCCGGGCGCGCGATGCAGGACAGGCCGCGGCCGCCGAGCCGGGCCGGCAGGTTGAGCGCCATGAACGGCCAGCTGCCCATGTTGGCCGGCTCCTCCTGCACCCAGACCAGCTGGGCGTCGGGATACGGCGACACCGCGTCGGCGATCTCGCGGCCGGCCAGCGGCGCGAGCTGCTCGACCCGGACGATCGCGACCTGCTCGCCGCCGGAGCCGGCCCGCTTGGCCCGCTCGGCGAGCAGGTCGTAGTACACCTTCCCGGCACAGAGCAGGACGCGGCGCACCTGGCCAGGGTCGATGCCCGGCTCGCTCTCCGGGATCACCGGCCGGAACGTCCCCGAGGTGAGGTCCTCGACCGAGGAGGCGGCGGCCTTCAGGCGCAGCATCGACTTGGGGGTGAAGACGATGAGCGGCCGCCGCGGCTCGTGGTAGGCGTGCCACCGCAGCAGGTGGAAGTACGACGCCGGTGTCGAGGGGTAGGCGACGGTCATGTTGTCCTCGGCGCACATCGTCAGGAACCGCTCGATCCGACCCGAGGAGTGGTCCGGGCCCTGGCCCTCGAAACCGTGCGGCAGCAGCAGGACGACGGACGACCGCTGGTTCCACTTCTGCTCGGACGACGACACGAACTCGTCGATGATCGTCTGCCCGCCGTTGAGGAAGTCACCGAACTGCGCCTCCCACAGCACCAGCGCGTCCGGCCGGGCCACCGAGTAGCCGTACTCGAATCCCATCGCGGCGAACTCCGACAGCAGCGAGTCGTAGATCCAGAACCTCGCCTGTCCCTCGTCGAGGTGCCTCAGCGGCACCCACTCGTCGCCGGTGACCTTGTCGGTGAGCACCGCGTGCCGCTGCACGAACGTGCCGCGGCGGGAGTCCTGCCCGGCCAGCCGGATCGGCTTGCCCTCGAGCAGCAGGGAGCCGAAGGCGAACAGCTCGCCCATGGCCCAGTCGATGCCGCCTTCGGACGCCATCGCCGCGCGCCGCTGCAGCAGCGGCATCAGCTTGGGGTGCACCGTGAAGCCGTCGGGCAGCGCGACGAACGCGTCGGCGATGCGCTTGACCACCTCGAGGTCGACGGCCGTGGGTCGTACGGCGGCCGCGACTGCCGAGGTCTGCTCGGCCGGCGGCTCGATGCCCTGGCCGGTGCCCTGGTCCTGCGAGGACGAGATGGTGTCCCGCGTCTCGGTGAACACCCGCTCGAGCTGGCCCTGGTAGTCGCGCAGCGCCTGCTCGGCCTCCTCGACCGAGATGTCGCCCCGGCCGATGAGCGACTCGGTGTAGATCTTGCGCACCGACCGCTTGCCCTCGATGAGGTTGTACATGAGCGGCTGGGTCATCGACGGGTCGTCGCCCTCGTTGTGACCGCGCCGGCGGTAGCAGACCATGTCGATGACGACGTCCTTCTTGAACGCCTGGCGGTACTCGAACGCGAGCTTCGCCACCCGGACGCAGGCCTCGGGGTCGTCGCCGTTCACGTGGAAGATCGGCGCTTGGATCATCCGGGCGACGTCGGTGCAGTAGAACGACGATCGCGAGGCAGCCGGCGACGTGGTGAAGCCCACCTGGTTGTTCACGATCACGTGGATCGTGCCGCCGGTGCGGTAGCCGCGCAGCTGGGAGAGGTTGAGGGTCTCGGCCACTACGCCCTGTCCGGCGAACGCCGCGTCACCGTGCATGAGCACCGGCAGCACGGTGAAGCCCTCCTCACCCTTGTCGATCCGGTCCTGCTTGGCGCGGGTGATGCCCTCGAGGACCGGGTTGACCGCCTCGAGGTGCGAGGGGTTGGCGGCCAGGTAGACCTTGGTCTCGCTGCCGTCGGGAGCCTTGAACGAGCCCTCGGTGCCCAGGTGGTACTTCACGTCGCCGGAGCCCTGTACCGAGCGCGGGTCCTGGTTGCCCTCGAACTCGCGGAAGATCTGGGCGTAGGACTTGCCGGCGAGGTTGGCCAGCACGTTGAGGCGGCCGCGGTGCGGCATGCCGATGGTGACCTCGTCGAGACCGGCCTCGGCGGCCGAGGTCATGACCTCGTCGAGCAGCGGTATGACGGACTCGCCGCCTTCGAGCGAGAACCGCTTCTGGCCGACGTACTTGGTCTGCAGGAAGGTCTCGAACGCCTCGGCCGCGTTGAGCCGGCGCAGGATCGTGAGCTGGTCCTGGCGGTCCGGCTTCGGGGAGCCGACCTCGACCCGCTCCTGGATCCAGAGCCGCTCCTCCGGGTCCTGGATGTGCATGTACTCGATGCCGATCCGGCGGCAGTAGGACTCCCGGAGGACGCCGAGGATCTCGCGCAGGGTGGCCATCGGCTTGCCGCCGAAGCCACCGGTGGCGAACTCGCGGTCGAGGTCCCACAGGGTCAGGCCGTGGGTGACGACGTCGAGGTCGGGGTGGCTGCGCTGGCGGAACTCCAGCGGGTCGGTGTCGGCCATGAGGTGGCCGCGCACCCGGTAGGCGTGGATGAGCTCCTGCACCCGGGCCTGCTTGGCGACGTCGTCCTCGTGCGAGGCAGAGATGTCGCGGACCCAGCGGATCGGCTCGTACGGGATGCGCAGCGAGCGGAAGATGTCGTCGTAGAAGCGCTGCTCGCCGAGCAGCAGCCCGTGGACCCGGCGCAGGAAGTCGCCGGACTGCGCACCCTGGATGATCCGGTGGTCGTAGGTCGAGGTCAGGGTCATGGTCTTGCTGACCGCCAGCCGGGCCAGCGTCTCGGTCGCCGCGCCCTGGTACTCGGCGGGGTACTCCATCGCGCCGACGCCGATGATCGTGCCCTGCCCGGACATCAGCCGCGGCACCGAGTGGACCGTGCCGATCGTGCCCGGGTTGGTGAGGGTGATCGTGGTGCCGGCGAAGTCGTCCGCGGTGAGCTTGTTGCCGCGGGCCCGCCGGACGATGTCCTCGTACGCCGACCAGAAGCCGGCGAAGTCCATCGCCTCGGCGCCCTTGATCGAGGGGACGAGCAGGGTGCGGCTGCCGTCGGGCTTCTGGATGTCGATGGCCAGGCCGAAGTTGACGTGCTCGTGGGCGACGACGGAAGGTTTGCCGTCGACCTCGGTGAAGCCGTTGTTCATCTCCGGCATCTCGGCGAGCGCCTTGATCACGGCGTAGCCGATGAGGTGGGTGAAGGAGACCTTGCCGCCGCGGTTGCGCTGCAGGGCGTTGTTGATGACGGTGCGGTTGTCGATGAGCAGCTTGGCCGGCACCGCGCGGACGCTGGTGGCGGTCGGCACGGTGAGGCTGGCGTTCATGTTGGACACCACCCGGGCGGCGGGGCCCTTGAGGGGGCGCACGTCGTCGCCGCCGGCGTCCGGGGCGGCCGCCGGGGCGCGCTCGGCCGGTGCCGCACTCGCTGCGGGCCTCGTGTCGGGCTTCGCGGGGGCGGCGGCCTTGGCCTCGGCCGGCGGGCCGGCCGGGGCGGCGGCCGGTGTCCGTGCCACCTGCTGGGTGGCAGTGCCGCCGGCGACGCGGGCGGCGGCCCGGGGAGCGGGCTCGTGGGCGGGCGCGGCAGGTGCGGCGGGGGTGCCGTTGACGGCGGGGCCGGACTCCGCCGGGCGGTAGTCCTTGAAGAAGTCCCACCACGCCTGGTCGACGCTGTTCTTGTCGGCGAGGTACTGCTGGTACAGCTCGTCCACCAGCCACTCGTTGGGGCCGAAGCCACCGGGAGCCTTGCTGACTGTGCTGACCGGACTGCTGGTCGGCTCCTGCTCGGAGGCTGACTGCGACACGGCGTTGTTCGCCCTCTTCCCTGCACTGCTCGACGTGATGGCGGTGCCACTCAGCCTAGCCGCACCCGGGTGGGGGCCGGGCGGCGCCGCCGTGGCCCTGAGGGCCGGCCTCAGAGGCCCATCGACCGGGCGATCACGAGCTTCTGGACCTCGGTGGCGCCCTCCACGATGCGCAGCACCCGCAGATGCCGCAGGATCCGCTCGACCGGACCTTCGCGCAGCAGCCCCATGCCGCCGAACACCTGGAGGCAGCGGTCGGCGACGGCGTACGCCTTCTCGGTGCAGTAGTACTTCGCTATCGACGAGTCGAGCATCGGGTTGCCGCCCGTCGTGCGGCCGGTGTCGATCGCCCAGGCGAGGTGATAGGCGATCCACCGCATCGACTCGATGTCGGCCTTGCACTCGGCCAGCGGGAACGAGACTCCCTGGTTCGCGGAAAGCGGTCCGCCGAACGCGGTCCGGCTGCGGGCGTGCGTCACGGCCTCCGCGAGGCAGTACTCCGCCAGGCCGAGTGACTGAGCGGCGAAGCCCGCGCGCCCCGCGTTGAGGAAGCCCATCGCCGCCTGGAAGCCGCGGCCCACCTCGCCGATCACGTGGTCGGCCGGGACGCGGGCGCCGTCGAACCACAGCTCCGCCGGGTGCGCGTCGGCGATGGTGGCCTGGATCTTGCCGACGCGGTACTGGTCCGCGGGCACGACGAACGCGGTGATCCCGCCGTCGGCCCGCTTCTCCTTGTCGGTCACGGCGAAGACGACGGCGAAGTCGGCCCGGTCGCCGTTGGTGATGTAGTGCTTCATCCCGTCGATGACCCATGCGTCGCCGTCGCGTCGGGCGCTGGTGCGGATCGCCTGCGCGTCGCTGCCCGCCTCGGGCTCGGTCAGGGCGAAGCACATCGTCTGCTCGCCGCGCACGACCGGCGCGAGGTAGGTGGCGTGCAGGTGCTCGGGCAGCTGGAGCAGCAGTGGGCTCGGGCCGGACGGGCTGGGGACGCCGAGGGTGAGCGGCGCCAGCCGCAGCCCGGACCGGGCGGCGTCCTCGACCAGGAGGGTCGTGCCCAGGGTCGACAGGCCCCAGCCGCCCGCCTCCTCGGGCAGGTGGCAGGCGTAGAAGCCCTCGGCGGCCGAGCGCCGCCGTAGCCCGTCGACCGCCCGGTGCAGCGCCTCGCGGTCGGGGTCGAGGCCGGTGAGGTCCGCGTGCAGCGCCTCCTCGACCGGCCGGACCTCGCGGTCCAGGAACGTCCCGAAGGACGCCCGCAGCGCCGTCAGCTCGGCCGGGATCGTGAAGTCCATGCCCTCGATCCAACACCCGGCCGGTGCCGGTCGACACTCGTCGCGTAGTCGCAGTCGTGACGTGCGGGTCAGGTCACAGGCGCTTCGGAGGGCGACGGTGAGGTCTCGCCGATCGTGGCTGTCACGCCGCCGTCTGACCTGCCCGGATGGTGTCGAGTGGCCCCGCCAGGCACCTGGAATCCACCTCCCTAGCGGGGCCAGTGGGCTGCCTCGGTGACAGGTGACCTCGAGAAGTCGCGGACGGTGAGGCTGCACGCCGTCCTCCCCAGCCTGCTCTGACCGCGCCACGACGGCGGGTGGGGGCAGCACGAGGTCACGGGCGCGGGGGCTCGGGGGCCATCCGGATCGACAGGTGGACCTGGCGGGCGCCGTCGGGTGCGGCCCCGAGCGGCCGCGTGGTCCGGAAGTACGGCTGCAGCACGGCCATCATCGCGACCGAGATCTCTCGCAGCTCGTCGACCGTGACGACGACGGTGCTGCTGGACATCAGCGCGGCCTCGCGCCACGCCGGTTCCGCGGCCGCGCGGTCGACGAAGTCGAGCACCTTGGCGTCCGAGCTGGCGAGCATCACCCGGGCGAGCGTCGAGTCCATCGCCTGCGCGTGCCGAGGGTCGCCGCCCGGGTCGGGGTCGCTCACCCAGCTGGTGATCGCGGCCCGCCACACCCGCTCGCGGCCGTCGCGGTCGCGGGAGTCGTCGGGCTCGACGAAGCCGTGTCGGGCCAGCAGCCGCAGGTGGTAGCTGCAGGCGCTGGGGGACAGGCCCGCCACCCCGGCCACCTCGGTGGCCGTCGCCGGCCCGTCGGACTGCAGCTTCTCGAGGATCGCGTAGCGACCGGCGTGGGCGAGGGCGCGCAGCGCGCCAGGGTCGGAGATCCGCCGGCCGTACGGCGTCTCGCGGGGGTCGCTGTCGCTCATGCCGGCTAGATTATCTGAAACAACCCCTTCACAACAGAGATGTGAAGGGGTACTTTCACATTTCGTGGACACCGACACGACCCGCCCCGGCCGCGAGGCCGCGCCCACCGCGACCGCCACCGCCGGCAGCTCGGCCGGCCGGGCGGCGCCGCCCGCCGCACCGGACGTCCGGGCAGCGCTCCGCACCCGGGACGCCCGCCTCGTCTTCAGCGCCTACGCCGTCTCGGCGGTCGGCAGCGAGGTCACGGTCCTCGCCATCCCGCTGGCGGCCGCGGTGCTGCTCGGCGCCAGCCCGCTGCAGATGGGCCTGCTGACGGCTGCCGGAACCGCGCCGTACGTCGGGTTCGCACTGGTGGTGGGTGCGTGGGTCGACCGGTTGCGCCGCCGGCGGCCGCTGATGGTGGCGGCCGACCTGCTGGCTGCCGTCGCGCTGCTCACCGTGCCGCTCGCCTGGGCGTTCGGTGTCCTGTCGGTCGGCCAGCTGGTTGCCGTCGAGCTCGTCGTCGGCGTGGCGCGGGTGACCTTCCGCCCCACCTTCAGCACCCACCTGCCGGACGTGGTGCCGGCGCACGCCCTCACGACGGCCAGCTCGCGGCTGCGGGCTTCGGAGGCGACCGCGATGTTGGCCGGACCGACCCTCGGCGGCTCGCTGGTGCAGCTGCTCACGGCGCCGGTCGCGGTGCTGGCCGACGCGCTCTCGTTCCTCCTCTCTGCGGTGCTGGTGAGCCGGGTCCGCGCCCCGGAGCGGGTCGGGTACGTCCCGGCCGCCCGCCGGCGTCTGGTCCAGGAGATCGGCGAGGGGATGACCTACCTGTTCCGGGACCGCCGGCTTCGGGCGATCGCGGGGGCGGCCGCGAACGTGAACTTCTTCGGCCTGATGATCTTCGCCCTGCTCGTGGTCTACCTCACGCGCGACCACGGCTTCACGCCGCTGATGATCGCTGCGGTGACGGTCGCGGGCGGCCTCGGCTCGCTCGCCGGCGCGATCATGGCGCCGAAGGTGTCGGCCCGGATCGGTCGCGGCCGGACGATCATGTGCGGCTCGGCGGTCTTCTCCGTCGGGATGATCGCCTTCCCCGCTGCCCACGGCCCGCGGTGGCTGGTGCTCGCGATCCTCTGCGTCAACGAGGTCGTCGTCGGCATCGGCATCATGCTCTTCGACGTGACCACTGGAGCGTTCTACCTGACCGACGTCCCCGACGCGATCCGCGGCCGGGTCAACACCTCGATGTCGACCGTGTCGCAGGGCGTCAAGGCGCTCGGCGCGCTCGCCGGTGGCGCGATCGGCACGGCCTACGGCGTGCGGCCGGCGCTGTGGGTCGCGGCGATCGGCGCCACGACGACCGTGCTGTGGACCGTGTTCTCGCCGCTGCGCAGCACCGAGTGACGCCGCGCCATCGGGGCCGCCTGACCAAACAAGATCGTTTGCGACCTGGCTCCCCGACATGCCGGGCGGCGCCCCGGCATGTCGGGGGCCAAGGTCGCAAACGAGCGCTCGGGGTGGGGGGCGCGGGTACCGTGGTGCGACGTGCAGGGGGGAACAGCAGCGGTGCGCCGCGCGGCAGCGGTCTGGCTGGTGCTCGCCACGCTGACGGCGCTCCTGGGGCCGGCCCGACCGGCGGCCGCCGCGCCGGCGCGACCGGAGTCGCGGCTCGAGGTCGCCCTGCGGGACGCCCGCACGTACGCCCTGCACCAGCTCCGGCGCACCGACCGCCGGCTGAAGCCCGGCCGCTACCCGACGGTGGCGGTCGGGAGCGCACCGTGGCGCACCAGCGGCACCAACGGCTGGCTGGCCGGGTTCTGGCCGGGCCGGCTGTGGCTCGCGTACGAGCTGACCGGTGACCGGACCTGGGCCCGGCGGGCGGTGGCGCGACAGGCGCCCCTCGCCGTCCGCCAGGACGACTCCACGACGCACGACCTCGGCTTCCTGCTGCAGACCTCCTTCGGGCAGGGCGCCGACCTGCTCGGTCGCAGCGAGGACGCCGCCGTCGTGCAGCGCGCCGCCGCTGCGCTGGCCGCGCGGTTCGTGCCGTCGGTGGGGGCGCTGCGCAGCTGGGACGGACCGGCGGGCCAGGCGACGGTCATCGTGGACAGCCTGATGAACCTCGAGCTGCTCCTGTGGGCGGCCGACCACGGCGGTCCCGCGCAGTGGCGCGACCTGGCGGTGCAGCACGCGCTCACGGTGGCCCGGTGGCAGGTGCGGCCCGACGGCAGCACCTTCCACGTCGTGCGCTTCGACGAGTCGACCGGCCTGCCGGTCTGGTCGGGCACCGCGCAGGGGCTGGCCGACTGGTCCACCTGGGCACGCGGTCAGTCGTGGGCGGTGCACGGCTTCACGACGGTGTACGCCGCCTCGCGCGACCCGCGGCTGCTCGACGCCGCGCGGCGGGTCGCCGGCTTCGCCCTGTCGCACCTGCCCCCCGACGGCGTGCCGTGGTGGGACTACGACGCGCCGGGCACCCGCCGCGACACCACCGCCGCCGCGGTGCTGGCGTCGGGACTGCTCGACCTGGCCCGCGTCGACCCGGACCCGGCTCGCCGGGCGACCTGGCGGGACGCTGCGATGCACACGCTGCGCGCCCTGGTCGGCCCGCGCTACCTGGCCAAGGGCACCGGCGCCTGGTCGGTGCTGCTGCACGGCAGGCACGACCCGGCGTACGACGACGCGGGGGTGACCTATGGCGACCACTACCTGCTCGAGGCGCTGCTGCGGGTCCAGCTGCTGCCCCCGACCCGTGCTGCCCGGCCGCTGCGCGCGGTCCAGGGCCTTGCCGGTGGCGGGGTCCGGGCCGACCTCGGCGCGTCCCGGCGGGTCAGCGCCGTGTCGGTCCGGTGGCGGCACGGCGGCGACGCCGCGACCCGGTTCGTCGTCCAGGTGTCGACGGACGGTGCCAGCTGGTCGACGGTGCGCGGCGGGGTGAGCAGCGGGCGCAGCACGGCGGCCGAGACCTACGACCTGCGGGACCGCACCACCCGGTTCGTGCGGGTGCGGCCGCTCGGGTCGACCGACGGCACCGAGGGCCGGGTGCTGGGCCTCACGCTCCGGCGCTGAGCTCTCCTCGGCGGAGGCGCACGTTCTCCAGATCAAGTTCACGATCAAGAGCGGCTGTGGAGGAGGAGAGCTCGGCTGCGCGCTGCCCGGGCGTGACCCAGGTGCCCCGGCTCGTCGAGTGGCGCGTTCAGGCCACGTCGTGTCCGATTCGCCCGGGTGCTGGGGAGCACAACCCGCCACTCACGCATGTCTGGCTGCTCGTGATCTCGGAGCGACGTGGGGTCAGCGGCGGTGCTGCCTCGGCGTCGTGATGACCGTGAGCAGCCCGACCAGCACCAGCATCCCGGCGAGGAACAGGGTCGCGGCGATGATCGCGGTCTCGGTGCGATCGGCCGCGGTGGCGTCGAGCCGGTCCAGGGTGAGCTTGTTCGACAGGCTGAAGGCCAGCGACGCCGCCCCCGCCAGCATCACGAGCACGGCGCCGAACTTCGTCGCACCGCCGCCGAAGCTCACGACGACGGTGAGGATCGCGACGGCGGCCAGGAACCACAGCGGCACCGAGAGACCGGTGCCCCAGCCGTAGAGCCAGTCGTCGCCGATCCGATCGACCTTGCCCGGGGTGTCGAGGAAGCTCAGGTCGTACGGCCGGTCGTGGTCGACCGACACCCACGCGCCCGCGAGGTTGGCGGCGACCCACATCACGCCGAGGAAGACCAGCAGCCTGCGCACGCGCCCAGGGTGACAGGTCGGCAGCGCCGAGGTGGGGACGTGGTCGGACGTAGGGACAGGATCACCGGTCGCGCAGCCGGACGACGAACCGCAGCGCCGACCACGTCGCGTCGACGGCGCACACCTTGTTGTCGACCAGCCCGGCCGCCAGCCCGTGCTCGCGGACGACGTTCTCGTCCAGGTCCGTGACGACGCCGCTGCTGCGCTTGGGCCACAGCACCCACAGACCGCCCGCGCTGGTGAGCCGGGCCGACGACGGCCGGAACCGTCGCTCGAGGGCCGACCGGTCCGGCGCGAAGGCCAGCACCACGTCGTACGGCGCCCGGCCGGCACGCCGGTGCAGCTCGACACCCGGCAGCGGGCCGAGCGTGTCGTCCTCGAAGCCGGCCGGGGCCCCGGCCAGCAGCACCCGGGCGCCGGGTGCGATGCCGAGCTTCCTCGGGAGCGGCGTCCCCGAGTAGCCGGCGGCGGTCACGGCGGCACCGTACCGGGGCGGTGACGGTCAGGGCCGGAAGGTCCCGAGCAGGTCCGGGCGCCAGATGCCGGCGACCCGGACGTCGGCGCCGGGGTGCGGCGCCTCGACCATCAGCCCGGCGCCCAGGTAGAGCCCGACGTGGTAGACCGTCGCGAGGTCGGCCGGGTCGGCGGCGTAGACGACCAGGTCGCCCGGCCGGGCGTCGGCGAGCGGGACGGGCGGTGCCTGCCGGGCCTGGCCGACGCTCCAGTGGTCGAGGTCGACCCCACCGTGCTGCCACGCGAGCATCGTCAGGCCGGAGCAGTCGAACGCGTCCGGCCCCGCGGCTCCCCACTCGTACGGCTTGCCGACCTGGTCGAGAGCGAACTGCACGGCGTCGCGGGCACCGGCCTCGGAGCCGCGCGGCCGCACCAGGTCCGGCTGCGGCATCCCGTGCGAGAAGACCCAGTCGACGGCGGACCGCGCGCGGTCGGCGTCCCGCCCCGCGAGCAGGCGCAGCTCGGCCGGCAGGTCGCTGCCGCGTGCCGCCGCGAGCTCGCGCAGCAGCCGGGCCCGTTCCGCGGCGAGCGCGTCTGCCTCTGCCTGCTGGTCGGTCAGCCGCGACTCCACCGTCGTCCGGGCCGCATCGGCGGCCGTGGCCTCGGCCCGGACCCGGACCAGGGCGGCCTCGATGCGCTGCTGCGCCTCGGTCAGGAGCTGCTCCTGCGTGGTCGCACTCGTGAGGGCCGCGGCGCGCGCCTGGCCGACGAAGCGGATCGCCGCGCTGCGGTGCAGCAGGTCCCTGGCCCCGTCGGCCGAGAGGACCGCGGACCAGGCAGCCATCGGGCCGCCGGACCGGTAGGCCGCGGCCGCCCAGCGACCCAGCTCGTCGCGGGCGGTGCCGGCGGCCGCCACGGCGGTGGCGAGCGCGGCCTCGGCCGCCTGCTGGTCCCGCTCGGCTGCCGACAACGCCACCTGGACGGCGTCGTAGGCCTCCACCGCCAGCGCAACCTGCACCTGCAGCACCGCGAGCCGGTCCTGTGCGCTCTCGATCCGGAGCTCGAGGTCAGCGACCGCCAGGCCGGTCGGTACCGCTGCCGGCTCCTCGGGCCCGACGGCGGCCGCGGCCGGCTGGCCGGCCAGCACCGCCGCGGCGAGCAGCAGCGGGACGCCGAGCAGCACGACGGACGGTCGAGACACGTGACGGGCCCTCTTCGCTCCCACACCCGGTGATCGGACCAAGCCGCCACAGCGTGTGCCCGACGCGTGGGGAGCTGTGGCCAGATGACAGCGCCGTCATGCGGCGCTCATCCCGCTGTCATCCGGTGGTTCGGGCGACGTGAGACGGCCGCGGCGCAGGCCCGGGAGACCGGGTGCGGCCAGCCACGACATGTCGTGGCTGCGCATCGGCCGCCCCGGCGCGGGGCCGGTGCGTCGCGCGTCAGGCGTTCGCGCCGGTGCGCACGTCGGTCGCCGGCATCGGCCCATCGACCGAGAGCGGGAGCCGGCAGCCGACCATGGCGCCGCCGAGCGACGACCGGGCCACGAGCGCGGTCCCGCCATGGGCCTCGGCCGCTGCTCGGACGTAGGAGAGCCCCAGCCCGGTGCCCTCCCGCTTCTCCGCGCTGCGCCAGAACCGTTGGAACACCAGTGCGGAGTCGCCGGGCGCTATCCCCGGCCCGCTGTCGGCCACCCCGAGCAGAACTGCCTCGCGGAAGGGTCGGCAGACCACCCGGATCTCGTCGTCAGCACCCGTCACGGCGACGGCATTCTCGACCAGGGCGTCGAGCACGATGCGCAGCACGTCGTCGTCGACGGTCAGCATGAGTGACTCGGGCGCTTCGATCGACCACCGCCGGAGAGCAGAGACCGACCAGCGGTCGTGGACGTCGCGCACCAGAGCCGCGACGTCGACCGTACGAGGGGTCAGAGCGTCCGGTCGTTCCAGCTCAGCGATGGCGAGCAGCCGGCTGGCCATCCGGCCGATCCGGTCCAGCTCCTCGAGGGCCACGTCGGCATCTCGCCGGACGAGCTCGTCGTCCGCCGATTCGCGGATCAGGTCGATGTGACCGCGCGCGATCGTCAGCGGCGTACGCAAGGCGTGCGAGGTGTCGCGGGCCAGCTCGTGCTCGTGCAGGCGTCGATCTCGCTCCATCCCGGCCAGGTGCTCGACCTGCCGTTGGGCGACGACGCGTCGACGCGCATGCCACACCATGGCGCCGAGGATCAGCGGCATCAGGACGATCTCGAACATCTCGTCGCCGGGCAGCTCGTCCTGGACCCAGTGGGTGTAGAAGACCAGCCCGGTGCCGAGCACGATCGCCCCCAGCACACCCACCGTTGCGGCCAGGGACCACACCCGGAAGCCGTAGACGGCGGCGAAGCTCACGAACAGCAGGTGGTACGGGACGGTCTCGTAGCCCTGCATGACCAGGGTGGCATAGAGCAGTATGAGCGCCCACGCGGCAAAGGCGACGTCGACCGCGGTCCGCCAGTTACGGCTCGGCGGTTCGCTCGCCTCAAACAGCGAAGGCGTAGCCCACATTGCGGATCGTCTCGATCAGGCCGCCGCCGAGCTTCTGCCGGAGCCGTCCGATGGTGACGTCGACGACGTTGCTGCCCGGGTCGAAGGCGTAGCCCCACACCTCGCGGAGCAGCTCGTCACGCGAGCACACCGCGCCGTGCCGGCGCATGAGGTGCTGGACGAGGAGGAACTCGCGCGGGCTCAGCTCGGCCGTGTGCCCGGACCAGGAGAGCCGGTGCCGCGAGAAGTCGAGCTCGATGCCGGCAGCGGACATGAGAGCCGCGCCGGTGATCCCGGCGGGCTCTGCCAGCCGGGACCGGACCCGTGCCTTGAGCTCCCGGACGACGAATGGCTTGCCGATGTAGTCCACAGCGCCTCGCTCGAGGCAGGTCACCCGGGACTCGGTGTCCCCGATGGCCGAGAGCACGAGGACGCGCTGTTCCGGCCGGCTCTCCACCAGGGCCGACAGGACTGCCGTCCCGGGCATGTCCGGGAGGAGCAGGTCCAGGATCACCAGGTCCCAGTCCTCGCTGAGGGCGCGCGCCAAGCCGGTCGTGCCGTCCGCGGCGGTCGCCACGAGGTACCCCTCGGGCTCCAGCACGCGTCGCAGCAGACGGCGCAGCCCCAGTTCGTCGTCGATACACAGGATCTTGCTCACAGCTTCCCGCCCCTCACGCGCCCCTCCGGCGCATGGAGCCCCCCGGCTCCTGCCTCAGTTGTCCCTTGTCGGCGGCTCCACCGCAATCGCCCCATCGGGCCACCCGAGTAGTCACTCCGTGCTACGACACGCAGGACCCCCATGGTCGTCAGTGACGCTGTGTGACCAGAGGTCTCCC
Source organism: uncultured Actinomycetota bacterium (assembly GCA_963784645.1). GTDB lineage: Bacteria > Actinomycetota > Actinomycetes > JACCUZ01 > JACCUZ01 > JBBRVW01. The sequence continues at coordinate 134,603 of CAWARY010000005.1, forward strand.
GCGGTCAGTTTGGACACGTGTGCCGCCGTGTTAGGCCCGGATTAGGGACCCGTTAGCCGATGGTCGGCGAGCCTGGCTGGGCAGCCCGGGGGGGCCATGACACGCCTTCTGCCGAGGACGCCCCCCATGCCGCGAGCCCCCGGGCCGGTGACGCCCACCGGCGCCACCCCCGTGCTGCCGACGCGCCCCGACCGGCCCCGTCCGCATCGCACCTGGGCGCTGGTCTACGTGGCCCTCGCCGTCGTCCCGCTCCTGCTCAGCCTGGTGGCCGGACCGATGCGCGACGAGTCCTGGGCCACCGAGCTGTCGCTGTCGACCGGGCTGGTGGCGGCGTCGCTCCTGGTCGCTGCGTACGCCCTGCCCTCGCGGGTCCGCAGGCTCAGCGCGGGGCTGGGCATCGAGACCGTCCTGCTCAGCCACCGCGTCGTCGCGGAGCTCGCCACCGGACTGGTCCTCCTGCACGTGGCACTGGTGGTCGCGGCCGACCCGGAGCGGCTCCGCGTGCTGGACCTGCGGCACGCTCCGCCGCGGGTCTGGGCCGGCTCGGCGGCGACGATGGCCTTGGTGCTCCTGGTGCTCCTGGCCGTCACCCGCCGGCGGCGCCGGCCACGCTACGAGGGCTGGCGGCTGCTGCACATCCTGCTCGCGACGGTCGTGGTCGTGGCCGCGGCTCTGCACGTGTGGTGGCTGCACCACCTGGTGGCCCACCCCTTGCTCGCCGCCTGGTTCGCGGTGCTCGCCGGGCTCGTCGTCGCGCTGCTGGTCTACCGGTGGGTATGGCGTCCGTTCCGCTCGCGGCGGCACCGCTACGTGGTGCACGAGGTGCGGCAGGCCGCGCCGAGCGCCGTCACGGTCGTCCTGCACGCGACCGGCCACGAAGGGATCCCGTTCGAGGCCGGCCAGTTCGCCTGGCTGAAGCTCGGCGGTTCACCGTTCGTGTTCGAGGAGCACCCGTTCACGATCGCCTCGACGGCGGCCGAGCCGTGGCGCAAGGAGTTCACGATCAAGGCGCTGGGCGACTTCACCGAGCTGGTCGCCGGCCTCCGGCCCGGGCGCAGCGTCTTCCTGGACGGCCCGCACGGCCGGTTCACCCTCGCCGACCTGCCGGCGAACGGGTTCGTCTTCATCGCCGGCGGCGTCGGCGTCACACCGATGCTCAGCATGCTCCGGACGATGGCGGACGCCGGCGACCCGCGGCCCGCCCTGCTGCTGGTCGGCGGCCGCACCGCCGACGACCTGGTGCACCGTGACGAGCTCGCGGTCCTGGCCGACCGGCTCGACCTCACCGTCGTGGAGGTCGTCTCGGATCCCCCGGAGGGGTGGCGCGGCGAGCGCGGCTTCGTCGACCGCACGGTCATGGAGCACTACCTGCCCGGGCTGCGCGATCGCCGGCGGCGGCAGTGGTTCGTGTGCGGCCCACCTCCCATGATCCACGCCGTGATCAAGGACCTGCGCTCCCTCGGGGTGCCGAGGTCGCACGTCCAGACCGAGCGGTTCGACATGGTCTGACCGGCTCCGCGGTGAGCCGCGCCGGGGGAGCTGCCGTTCCGTGACCGGTCCCTGCTCCGACGCTGACCGATCGCGTCCGAGAACACCGTCCGAGAACACCGTCCGAGAACACCGTCCGAGAACACCGTCCGAGAACACCGTCCGAGAACACCGTCCGAGAACACCGTCCACCGGGAGTCAGCATGACCACCACCATCAGCCGCTTCACCGTCCTGAACATCGCGCTCGTCCTCACCACCATCCCCGCGGTGACCATGCTCCGCCTCGCCCTCTGGGGGTAGCGACCCGGGCATGACTCGTGGCCCCCGGGGTGTTGGATCCGGACATGGCCCGTGACCTGCCGCCCGCTGCTCCTGCCGGGAGCCCAGGAGGTCTCGCCTTCGGCGAGCCGACGGCACGGTGGGTGCTCGCCGCCACGGTGCTGGGCTCCGGCCTCGCGTTCATCGACGGCACGGTCGTCAACGTCGCGCTGCCGAGGATCGGCGAGTCGCTCGACGCCGGCGTCTCGGGGCTGCAGTGGACGATCAACGCCTACACGCTGACCCTCGCCTCGCTCATCCTGCTCGGCGGATCGCTGGGTGACCGGTTCGGTCGCAGGCGGGTCTTCGTCATCGGTGTCGTCTGGTTCGCGGTCGCGTCCCTGTTCTGCGGCATCGCACCGAACATCGAGACGTTGATAGCCGCCCGTGCGGTGCAGGGCATCGGCGGCGCGCTGCTGACGCCGGGCAGCCTGGCGATCCTGCAGTCGTCGTTCCGGCCGGAGGACCGGATGCGCGCGATCGGCGCGTGGTCCGGCCTCGGCGGCATCGCGGGGGCAGCCGGGCCGTTCCTCGGCGGCTACCTGGTCGAGAGCGTCGGCTGGCGCTGGGTGTTCCTCATCAACCTGCCGTTCGCGGTGGCGGTGGTCCTGGTCGCCCGCCGGCACGTGCCCGAGAGCCGCGACCCGGAGGCCACCCGCTCGCTCGACGTCATCGGTGCCGCCGTGGGTGCGATCGGGCTCGGCGCCGTCACCTATGCACTGATCGCCTGGCAGGAGCGCGGCCTCGGCTCGCCGGTCGTACTGGCGACGTTGGTCGGCGGCGCCGCCGGCCTGGCCGGCTTCGTGTGGCGGGAGCGCGCGGCGCGCGAACCGATGCTGCCGCTCGGCATCTTCTCGTCGGCGGCGTTCACGGCCACCAACATCGTCACCTTCGCGGTCTACGCCGCGCTCAGCGGCCTGTTCCTGTTCCTGGTCCTCGCCCTGCAGGTGGTCGCCGGGTTCTCGCCGATCGCTGCCGGTGCCGCGCTGCTGCCGGTGACGGTGCTCATGCTGCTGCTCTCGTCGCGGATGGGTGCGCTCTCCACGAGGATCGGGCCGCGCATCCCGATGACGGTGGGCCCGCTGGTGTCCGCCACCTCCGCGCTCTGGCTGAGTGGGCTGGACGAGAACGCGACCTACGTCGGCGACGTCCTGCCGCGGGTCGGCCTGTTCGGCCTCGGGCTGTCGATCACGGTCGCCCCGCTGACCGCCACGGTGCTCGCCGCGGCGCCGGACCGGCACGCCGGCATCGCCAGCGGCGTCAACAATGCCGTGGCCCGGGTCGCCGGCCTGCTCGCCGTCGCCGCGCTGCCCCTGGTGGTCGGCCTCGACGGCGCGGCGTACGCCGACCCGGCGCTGCTGCAGCCGGCGTACCGCGAGGCGATGCTGGTCTGCTCCGGCCTGCTCGCCTCGGGTGGGGTGCTGGCCGCGCTGCTCGTGCGACGGGTGCCGACCGGCGACGAGTCGCCCGAGACGGAACCGGGCCACCCCTACTCGTGCCCCGTCACCGGGCCGCAGCCCGTGCCCGGGGCCGGCCGGCACTGACCGCCGCACCGGGATCCGGTACGGCGGTCAGGGACGTGCTCCGTCGGGCAGGTCAGGCGTTCTCGTCGGCCACCCAGAGGCGCAGCCGCTCGAGCGCCTCGCGCTCGATCTGGCGGACCCGCTCGCGGGACACCCCCAGGCGGCCGGCGATCTCCTCGTAGGTCTGCTTCGGTCCGGGCACCAGCCCGTAGCGGCAGCGGATCACCTCGGACTCGCGGTCGGTGAGGCGGTCGACGAGGCCGATCAGCTCACCGCGGGAGTCGGCCTCGACGACCAGCTCCTCGGGGGTGGCGTCCGAGGCATCGACCAGGTCGCCCAGTGTCGTGCCGCCGTCCTCACCGACGAGGGCGTCGAGGCTGGCAGGAGTCCGGGAGATCCGGTCGAGGTCCTGGATGGTCCCGACGTCGAGGCCCATCTCGGTCGCCACCTCGAGGTCGGTCGCGTCGCGGCCGAGCGAGGCGGACAGGTCACGACGGGTGCGGCCGAGCCGGCTGAGCTTCTCGACCTGGTGCACCGGCAGCCGCACGGTGCGGCTCTGCTCGGCGATGGCCCGGCCGATCGACTGGCGGATCCACCACGTGGCGTACGTCGAGAACTTGTAGCCGCGGGCATAGTCGAACTTCTCCACGGCACGGACCAGGCCGACGTTGCCCTCCTGGATCAGGTCCAGCAGGGGCATCGAGGCCCGGGTGTAGCGGCGCGCGAGCGAGACGACGAGTCGGAGGTTGGCCTTGATGAAGGCGCGTTTCGCGACCTCGCCCTCGTCGGCGAGCCGGGCCAGCTCGACAGAGGTGGCCACCTTGCGCGCCTCCCGGAGCTTGACCGCCCGGCGGTGGCCGAGCCCGTCGAGCAGCTGCCGGGCGTACAGCCCGGCCTCGATCCGTTGCGCGAGCTCGACCTCGCTCGCGGCGTCGAGCAGCGGAGCCCGGCCGATCTCGTCGAGGTAGAGGCGGACCAGATCGGGAGTGGCGACCTCGAGGTCGAACGCGTCGGCGGTCGGGGCAGGCGCCGCGACGTCGTCGGTGTCGGGGACGACGTACAGGTCGGGCTGGGGTTCGGGGGTGCTCTCAGGCAGGGGAGCGGTGTGGGACAAGGGCTGCTGGGTCATCGGTCCCTTCTTCGTGCCGTCGACGGGATGGCGGCACGTTGGTCCCAACGCGTGGGGACGCTGGAGGATTCCGGCACGTGAGAGGGCCGTCCCACGGGGTAGGCGCCCGGCATGACCACCTCCACGACCGGCTCCCGCGCCGACGCCCTGGCCCTCCTGCGGCCGGCCGAGGCCGACCCGGTCGCCCGGACGGCGGGATGGGTGCACGAGGCGGTTCGGCAGGACCTCCTGCCCGGGACCCGCCCCGGGGACGGGACGACACTCGACCGCTTCTCGCTGCTCGCCGACCTCGGCACGGTCGACCTGGATCTGGCCCGGCTGGGCGAGGCCCACCTCGACGCCGTGGCGATCCTGGCGGACCTCGGTGCCGCCGACCTGCACCGGCCCGGCGCGGTCTGGGGCGTGTGGGCGGCGAACCCGCCCGTCGACCCGCTCCGTGCCGTCCGGTCCGCCGGCGACTGGCGGCTCACCGGGACCAAGCAGTGGTGCAGCGGCGCGGGGGCCTGTGACCGGGCCCTGGTGACGGCGCTGGCCGACGACGGCTACCGGATGTTCGCCGTCGACCTGTCGGACCCGTCGGCCAGGCCGGTCGACGGGAGCTGGCCGCCGGTCGCGATGGCCGGCAGCGACAGCCGGTCGGTGCGGTTCGACGGCACGCCGGCGAACGCGGTCGGGGAGCCGGAGTCCTACCTGCGGCGGGCCGGCTTCTGGCACGGCGCCGTCGGGGTCGCGGCCGTGTGGTGGGGCGGTGCCCGGGGAGTCGCCCGCGCGCTGCACCGCGCGCACTCCCGGCGGCCGCTGCACCCGCACGCGCTTGCACACGCGGGTGCCGTGGACGCCGGGCTGGCGTCGTCGTGGGCGCTGCTCGCCGACGCGGCCCGGTCGATCGACGCCGACCCGGACGACACGTCCGGCGCGGCCGAGCTGGTGGCCCGCCGGGTCCGGGCCACGGTCGAGCAGGTCGCCACCGACGTCGTGGTGCGCACCGGTCGGGCGCTCGGCGCCGCTCCGCTCGCGATGGACGCCGACCATGCGCGCCGGGTGTCCGACCTCGAGCTGTACCTCCGGCAGAGCCATGCCGAGAAGGACCTCGAGCAGCTCGGCCGCACCGCGCTCGAGGGCGAGGCGGCCCCGTGGACGGGGGGCCACCCGTCGTGGTGACCGTCATCGAACCGACAGCCGGCACCGACGAGGCGGAGTGGGCTGCCTGGCTGCCCGGTGTGGCCTGGCTGCCGCTGGACCTGGGTGCGCTGACCGACCGGCCGGTCCTCGTCCTCGCCGCACATCCCGACGACGAGGTCCTCGGTGTCGGCGGGCTGGTGCACCTGCTGTCCCGGGCGGGTGCGTCGCTGCGCTTCGTCTGGGCCACGGACGGCGAGGCGTCGCACCCCGGGTCGGCCTCGCCGGTGGTGGGGCAGCTGCCGGTGCTGCGCCGGCAGGAGTCGGCAGCCGCGCTGGCGGAGCTGGGCGTCGTCGACGCGCCGAGCGAGCACCTCGGTCTCCCCGACGGTGCTCTCGCCGGGCGCGAGCACGACCTGGCGATGGCGCTCGGTCCGCTCGTGACCGCCGGCGACCTGCTGCTGGCGCCCTGGTCGGGCGACGGCCACCCCGACCACGAGGCCGTCGGCCGGGTCGCACGGTCGCTCGGCCGGTCGCTGGGCAGCCCGGTGCTGGAGTACCCGGTCTGGGCCTGGAGCTGGGGACGCCCGGCCGACCGGCGGGTGCCGTGGGACCGGGCCCGACGGGTCGCCCTCGACCCGGCCGCGCGGGCGGCGAAGGCGGCCGCGACGGCGTGCTTCCGCACCCAGGTCGAGCCCATCGGTCCGGGGCCGTGGGACGGCCCGGTCGTGCCGGAGCGGGTGCTCGCGCACTTCCGCCGCGACGCGGAGCTGGTGCTGGCATGAGCCTGCCCGCCGACTACTTCGCCCGGATGTACGCCGTCAGCGACGATCCGTGGGGCTTCCGCAGCCGGTGGTACGAGGAGCGCAAGCGCGCCGTGACGCTGGCCGTGCTGGACCGGCCCCGCTACCGGGCCGCTTTCGAGCCCGGCTGCTCGGTAGGCGTCCTGACGTCCGGGCTGGCCGACCGGTGCGAGCGGTTGCTCGCCACCGACGTCGACCCCACCGCGGTGGCCGCCACGCAGGCAGCCGTCGCGGACCGGCCGCACGTCACGGTCGAGCAGCGCTCGGTGCCGGCCGACTGGCCGGCCGGTGAGTTCGACCTCGTCGTGGTCTCCGAGCTGGGCTACTACCTCGACGCGCCGGCACTGGGCGACCTGGTGGACCACACCCTCGGGGCGCTCGCACCCGGGGGGTCGCTCCTGCTCTGCCACTGGCGGCACCCGGTCGACGACTACCCGCTCTCCGGCGACGCGGTGCACCAGCGGTTCCTGGCCGAGCCGGCCCTGGTGGCCGCGGTCCGGCACGAGGAGGCGGACTTCCTTCTCGACCTGGTCACGCTCGGTCGCACCGACTCGCCGGCGCGGCGCGAGGGGCTGACGCCGTGACTGCACCGATCGAGGCCGTCGTGGTCGTTGTTCCCGCGCACGACGAGGAGGAGCTGCTGCCCGGCGCCCTCGGCGCGCTGGCCGAGGCCCGTCGGACCGTGACGGGCGGCGGCGGTCCGACCGTCGACGTCGTGGTCGTCGCCGACGCCTGTCGCGACAGCACTGCGGCCGTCGCACGGTCGGCCGGTGTCCGGGTCGTCGAGGTCGTGCTGCGCTCGGTGGGCCGGGCCCGCGCCGCCGGTGTGGCCGACGGCCTGGACCGGCTGCGGCACCTGCCCCCGGAACGCGTCTGGGTCGCGACCACCGACGCCGACTCGATGGTGCCGCCCGGCTGGCTGGCCCACCAGGTGGCCCTGGCCGACGCCGGTGCCGATCTCGTGCTGGGGACAGTCGACGTGCAGGACTGGAGCCAGCACCCGCCGCAGGTCGAGGGGCGGTGGCGGGCGGCGTACGAGGCGCGCGACGGGCACCGCCACGTGCACGGCGCCAACGCCGGGGCACGGGCCGACGCCTATCTCGAGGCCGGTGGCTTCGCGGCGGTCGACCGTGAGGAGGACGTGGCGCTGGCCGCGGCCCTGAGCCACCGGCGGGTGGTGCGTACAGGCGTCCTGCCGGTCGTGACGAGCGCGCGGCACCGCGGGCGGGCGCCCGGCGGCTTCGCGGGTCACCTGGCGCTGCTCGGCCGGGCGGCCGAGGTGGCTCAGTGGGCCGGCAGCCAGGGCTCGGGGTCGACCAGCGTGGAGTTGACGTAGAGCTCGAAGTGCAGGTGGCAGCCGGTCGAGAAGCCGGTGGTGCCCGAGGTCCCGATGACCTGCCCGGCGGCGACCTGGTCGCCGACCGTGACGTCGAGGTGCGTCTGGTGGTTGTAGGTCGTGGTCAGCAGGACGCCGTTGATCGCTCCGTGCGTGATGACGGAGCGCCAGCCGTACGCGCTGTTCCAGCCGGCCTCGATCACGGTGCCGGCCAGCGAAGCGTGCACCGGTGTGCCGCAGGGGACGCCGAGGTCGGTGCCGGTGTGCAGCTTGTAGACGCCGGTCACCGGGTGGACCCGCATGCCGAACGGTGAGGTCACCGGGCCGCGGGCCGGCCAGCCGAGCGTGCCCTGCCGGGCCGGGACGGTCGCGCCGTCGCGGCTGCCGGCCCCGCCGAGGTCGCGCCGGGCGACGGCCGCGAGCTGGCTCTGCAGCTGGGTCGAGGTGCCGGTCTGCTGCGCATGGGCCACGTCCTCCTGCACCTGGGCCTGTGACGCGGCCGCGAGCGCCGCCTGGCGCGCCGACACCAGGGCTCCGACGCGCGCCTCCGCGGCGGTGGCCTCCTGCGCCAGCCGGCTCACGGTCACCAGGTCGCGCTGGGCCTGCTTGTCGGCGGCGGCGAGGGTGTCGCGCACCTGGGCCAGGTCGTCGGTGCGCGCGCCGTACGTGTCCTGGACGGCCTGCAGGCTCGTCAGCGCCGAGCGCTGCGACGAGGCGACGGCGCGGAGCGCGACGAGTCGTTCGGCGAAGTCGGAGGGGGAGCGGGCCTCGAGCAGCACCGACACGTTGCCGAAGGCGCTGCCGCCCTGGTAGATCGCGCGGGCCAGCCGGCCGACGCGGGCCTGCTGTGCGGCGACCTCGGTGGCCTGCGTCTCCGCCTCCTGGTTTCCGAGCATGTAGCTCACCTGCGCCGCGCCGCGGGCGCGGGCGGTCTGCTCCTGCCGGACCTTGGCCTCGGCGAGCAGGGTGCGGGTGCGGGTGGCGGTCTCCCGGGCCGTCGGCAAGGCCTGGTCCGCCAGCCGCAGGTCGGCGTACGCCCTGATCATGGCCTCGGAGGACTCGGCGAGCTCGCTGCGCACCTCGGCGAGGACCGCGTCGATCCGCTCCTGGTCGGCGGTCGCACGCGCGGGGGCCGACGGCGCAGGCGTCGGCTCGTCTGCGTGGCTCGCTGCGGCCGGGCCCAGCGCGGCCAGCGTCACCGCAGCGGCCAGCGCGGTGCGGCCGAGCAGGCGTCGCATGGGGTCCTCACCGTGGGTCCGGGCCGGCCAGACCGGTGCCGGCCAGGCCTCCCCACAGTCGTCGGCGCCCGGAGGCCCCGGCTTGACCCGTTCGGGGGTCGGGTCGCGCTGGTGGGGTCAGGCGGCCCGGGTCGCTCCGGTCACCACGCGCTCCAGCGTGCGGCCGAGGGCCGCAGTGACGACCGGCGCGTCGTAGCAGGCGTTCACCCGGTCGGAGGCGGCCAGCCCCATGGCGGACCGGCGGATGCCGTCGGCGGACAGTGCGAGCAGGGCGCTCCGCAGGTCGCCCCGCGACGGGACGACGACGCCGCAGACCCCGTCGGCCACGAGGTCCGGCAGGCAACCGGTGTCGACGACCACCGCGGGACGTCCGGCGGCCATGCCGCGCAGCAGCTCGTGCACGGACCCGGCGCTGTCGTCGAGCGCCACGACAGGCATCGGATCGTCGGTGCCGGACGTCGTGTGGGACGCACCCTCGACCGCTTCAGGGACGACGTGGACCCGGGCGCGTGGCACTCCCATGCGCACCAGGACCTCGGTCTCGCTCGGGGACGCCGCGAGCACGGTGTCGGCGGCACGGGCCAGTGCGGCCTCGACCCGGGTGGTCTCGTGGTCGCCGGAGCGGCCCGGCCGCTCGAGCCGGAGCACGAGGTGCGCCGGCCGCTCGCGGGTGGCCACCAGGCCGGCGAGGCCGGCTGCCGTGCCCAGGGCGAGGACGGCGGCCGGGGCGTCGGTCCAACTGTCGACCAGCCGGTAGCCGAGCGGACCGGCGTCAGCCGGCAGCAGGTCGGGGCGGTGCGTGGTCTCGACCTCGTGGCCGAGGGAGCGCAGTGCGGCCTCGACCCATCGGAGGGTGAGGTCGTGGGAGTGGGAGCAGAGCAGTGCAAGGCGCATCAGAGGACTCACGTTCGGCAGGTACCGGTGCCGGCCTCCAACGGGCCGGGCGCGCCGAGCTTCTGCAGCACGCGGATCTCCGCTGTCTCATGCCTCCGGCCGGATCCCCGCAAACCCGGGCGGCGGGCGGACCGGCGGTCAGGAGGACGCTGGCTCCTGCGGGCGCTGCAGCGCGGCGATGAGCTGGCCCCGGCTCATGGCCGAGCGGCCCTCGATGCCGGCCTTGCGCGCCAGCTCGTAGAGCTCGGCCCGCGGCAGGTCGAGGCGGCGCGGCGGCGGCGCGGCGACACCGTCGTCCCGGAGGATGTCCTCGCGGACCTGGCTGAACGCGCCGCCGAGCAACCTGAGCTGCTTGCGCGGGACGGCGTCCTCGAGCGCGCGCAGCACGTCGTCGGTCAGCCCGGCGTGCCGGTCCAGCAGTACGGCGAGGCGCTCACCGAGCCCCGGGACCGAGACGGAGTCGAGCGCCACCTGGTCCAGCGCCCGGAGTGCGGCGTCCAGCTCGGCGTCGAGCTCCCGGAGCTCGTGGACCGCGGCCGTTGCGGCGGGTCCGGCCGGTGCGGCGACCTCGGGGGTGAGCAGCTCTCGCTCGGCGGCGCGGTGCGCGCGCACGAGCCGGACCAGCTCGGCGCGCCACCGCTGCCGGCTGGGGCCCGGGCTGACGACGCGGTGGAGCAGGCGCGGGATCCGCTCGTGGTCGTCGCGCACGAGCCGGGCGATGCTGCTGGGCATGATCGCGGGATACCCCGAGACATGCCGGTCATTCCAGGCGTGCCGAACCGGTTCGACGGTGCCCGGTCCCGCCCAGCCGCGGGCGGGCCGGCCACCGGACGTCCGGGCCGGGGCGGGTCAGGGGTGCTGGACCTCGCCGCGCCACGCGCCGGACTCGTCGCCCCGCTTCTCGATGAACTCCTTGAACCGGCCCAGGTCACCCTTCACCTGACGGCTCACGAAGCCCAGGTGGTCGCCGATCTTCTCGACGACGCCCTCGGGCTCGATGTCCATCTGCACCATCACCTTGGTGGTGCTGTCGGTGAGGCGGTGGAACGTCACGACGCCGGCCTGCTTGGGGCCGTCGACCGAGGTCCAGGCCACCCGCTCGTCCGGGGACTGCTCGGTGATCTTGGCGTCGAACTCGCGGGTGACGCCGTCGACCTTCGTCACCCAGTGCGTCATGGTGTCGCCGGTCTGGACGATGCGCTCGACGCCCGACATGAACTCGGGGAAGGACTCGAACTGGGTCCACTGGTTGTAGGCGGTGGTCACCGGGACGGCGACCTCGATCGACTGCTCGACTGTGCTCATGGTGCGGTCGTTGCCCGGGCTGGCCGGACGAAACACCGCTCGCGAGATCGGTCAGTCGCCTGCGTCACACGTGTGGACGGTCCCGGGCTGCCGGAGGCAGGCGTAGGCCTCCTCGACCGAACCGACCAGGCCGAGCCGCTCCACGAGTCCGGTGATCTGCAGCACCCGGCGTACGGCGGGGGAGCGGGAGACGACGTGCAGCGACCCCCCGAGGCCTGCGGCGCGCTCCCTGGCCCGCACCAGCGCATTGACGCCGCTGGAGTCCATGAACGTGACGTCGAGCGCATCGGCGACGAGGTGCACCCCGTCGCGGTTCAGTGCGGCGAGCATCTCCTCGCGGAGCGCGGGGGCGCTCGCGAGGTCGACCTCCTGAGGGAGGCGTACGAGACAGGACCCGGTAGCGGGTGGCAGCGTCGCATCGACCGCCATGAGGGCCTCCTGAGCGGTGGCGGGACGGGACACCGATCTGCCTCAGTGCAGGCCGACTGTAGGCGCGCACCGGCCGAGCCGCAACAATGCGCTGGGCCGGTCGGGGACGGTGATCGTAAGGTCGCGCCGGTGACGACAGGACAGCTGCGGCTGCGGCCGGTGCGGGCGGACGACGAGGCGGCCGTGGCGGCCGCGCAGGACGCGATGCGGGCGGACGACTTCGACTTCGCCCTGGGCTGGGACCGCGACCGGCCCTTCGTGGACTACGTCGAGTCGCTGCGCCGGTGGCAGCGCGGGCTCGACCTGCCTCCCGACCGGGTCCCGGCGAGCTTCCTGCTCGCGGTGGTGGGCGATGTGGTGGTCGGCCGGACCTCGGTGCGGCACGAGCTCAACGACTGGCTGGCGCGCGAGGGCGGCCACATCGGCTACGGCGTCCTCGCCGAGCACCGTCGGTGCGGCTACGCGACCGAGATCCTGCGGCAGTCGCTGGTGGTGGCCCGGTCGGTCGGTGTGGACCGGGTTCTGGTGACCTGCGACGACTCGAATCTCGGCTCGGCCGCCGTCATCGAGGCGGCCGGCGGGGTCCGGGACGTCGAACGCCCCCTCGCCGGTGATGCCCCGATGCGGCGCTACTGGATCGACTGATGCGCGGCGCCCGCGGCTCAGCCGGCAGCGGGCTGGGGCGCGAGGTGCCGGCGCGACTGCACGATGCGGAACCGGCTCGCGACGTACGCCGCGTCGGTCAGTGCGCTGTTGGCGGCCGGGTTGGCACCGGTGGCGTGGAAGTCGCTGAACGCCGCCGACTGGTTGACGTAGACGGTCTCGGTGAGGTTCTCCGAGAGGGCCACGCCCGCGTCGAGCGCCGCCTCCTCGGTGGCCTCGAGCACCTTCTCGTCGGTGGAGTAGACCGAGGCGGTGATCGCCCCGTGCTCACGGACCGTGCTCCGCAGCAGGTCGACCGACTCGTCGGTGCTGCCGGTGAGCACCAGGAACGCGACCGGGCCGAAGCACTCCTGCAGGTAGGTGCCGGTGTCGGCGACGTCCACCCTGACGATGGTCGGCGTCCGCACCGTCGCCTCGGGGAAGTCGGGGTGCGTCACCGACCGGCTGGCCAGCACCACGTCGCCGTACGACGACGCCTTCTCGAGCCGGTCGAGGACGCCGTCGTTGACGACCGCGCCGAGCAGCGCCGTGGCGCGCGCGTCGTCGCCGAGGAGCCCGTCGACCGCGCCGGCGAGGTCGGCAGCGAACTCGTCGACCGACCTGTGCTCACCGTCGGCGGTGATGCCGTCACGGGGGACCAGCAGGTTCTGCGGGGTGGTGCACATCTGGCCGCTGTACAGCGACAGGGAGAAGGCGAGGTTGGCGAGCATGCCCTGGTAGTCGTCGGTGGAGTCGACGACGACGGTGTTGACGCCGGCCTTCTCGGTGAACACCGAGGCTTGGTGCGCGTTCTGCTCCAGCCAGGTGCCGAAACCCGTCGAGCCGGTGTAGTCGATGACCTTCACCTCGGGCCGCAGGGCGAGCACCTTCGCGAGGCCCTCTCCCGGCTGCTCGGGCGCGAGCTGGACGAGGTCGGGGGAGAAGCCGTTCTCGGCCAGGACCTCGCGGGCGACCAGCACCGAGATCGCGAGCGGCAGCACCGCTCCCGGGTGCGGCTTCACGACGACGGCGTTGCCGGTGACCAGGCTGGCGAACAGGCCAGGGTAGGAGTTCCAGGTGGGGAACGTGTTGCAGCCGATCACGAGGGCGACACCGCGCGGCACCACGGTGAACGTCTTGGTCATCCGCTGCGGTGGGCGCTTGCCCTGCGGCTTCTCCCACGTGGCGGACGCGGCGTGCCGCGTCATCTCGGCGTACGAGTAGGCGATCGCCTCGAGGGCCCGGTCCTGGGCGTGGGGGCCGCCGGCCTGGAACGCCATCGCGTAGGCCTGCCCGGAGGTGTGCATGACGGCCTGTGCCATCTCGTGGCTGCGGGCGTTGATCCGGTGCAGGACCTCGATCGCCAGCTCGGCGCGGGTGTCAGGGCCGGCCGCGCGCCAGGCGGGGATCGCGGCGGTGGCGTCGGCCATCAGCGCGTCGACCGGCTTGTGCGGGTACGACGTGCCGAGCTGCACGCCGTAGGGGGACCGCTCGCCCTCGACCGTGCCGTCGGAGCCGGTCTGGACGAGCGGGAACGGGGTGCCGAGGTAGCCGTCGAAGGCGGCCTTGCCGTCGGCGGGGGACTGGGTGCCCGGCGTGGCCTCGTCGCCGTAGGCCTTGAGGTTCTCGGGGTAGGCCGACCAGTAGCTGCGCTCCCGGATCGCGGTGAGGGCTCGGTCGAGGGTCGCGCGATGGGCGGTCTGCCCGGACGTCGTCGTCATGGTCCGTAACCTAACGCCGTGGATCCCGACGCTGGTGTGGTGCTGCTCGACGGTGGCTTCGCGACCGAGCTGGAGCGGCGTGGGCACGATCTGTCCGACGACCTGTGGTCGGCCCGGCTGCTGCTCGACGACCCGGACGAGGTCCGCGGCACCCACCTCGCCTTCTATCGCGCCGGGGCGCGGGTGGCGACGACCGCGAGCTACCAGGCGTCCTTCGAGGGCTTCGCACAGCGCGGGCTGTCGCGGGAGGACGCCTCGGCGCTGATGCGGCGATCGGTGACGCTGGCGCGCGAGGCCGCGGACCTGGCGGAGGCCGAGGACGGCGTGCCGCGCCTGGTCGCGGCGTCCGTCGGGCCGTACGGCGCGGTGCTGGCCGACGGGTCGGAGTACCGCGGTGACTACGGCATCACCGACGACGCCCTCCGGAGGTTCCACCTCGAGCGCCTCGAGGTGCTGGCCGCCGCCGGTGCCGACCTGCTCGCCGTCGAGACGGTGCCATCCGAGCAGGAGGTGACGGTGCTGCTCGACGTGCTGTCCGCGCTGGGCTCGTCCGCACCTCCCGCCTGGCTGTCGCTGACCTGCGCCGACGCGGCGTCCACGCGGGCGGGGGAGCCGGTGGCGAGGGTCTTCGGGTTGGCCCGCGGTCACGACTCAGTCGTCGCCGTCGGCGTGAACTGCACGGCTCCGGACCACGTCGAGGAGCTGGTGGCCGCTGCCGTGTCGGCGTCCGGCAGGCCGGCGGTGGCCTACCCCAACAGCGGCGAGTCGTGGGACGGCCCGTCGCGCACCTGGGGCGGCGACGGCGCGGTGGTCTCCGTTGCGCTCGCCGAGCGGTGGGTCGCGGCGGGCGCGCGGTACGTCGGCGGCTGCTGCCGGGTCGGCTCGGCCGACATCGCCCGCCTGTCCGACGGGCTCTGGTAGGCGTCGGAGCCCCGTCGCTCCGTCTGACACGACCAGAATGTGCGCTGACACACCGGACGCACGGCGCGCCTGGTGCGCCGGCGCACAGAGGATCTTGACGGCGGGGTGGACGAGGTGCCGTCGCCGGCGTGGTGCTGCAGGCCGCGCGAAACGGGCTCAGCGCCGGCGGTTGCGACCGCGGCCGGGGAGCCGCTCGTCGAGCAGGTGGGCGGCGGCAGCCAGCCCGAGGAAGAAGACGGCCACGCCCGCGGCGTTGAGGATCACCCGCGGCCAGCCGTTGTCGCCGACGTCGAGGAACGGGTACAGCGAGAACCCGTCGGTCAGCTGCTGCAGGGTCAGGGCGAACACCAGCCACGCCAGTGGGAAGACGGCGGCCAGCCTCACGACGTCCCACGAGGTCTTGCGGCGAGGCCCGAAGAGCAGCCAGCCGAGCACGCACAGGATCGGCGAGGCCGTGTGCAGCAGGAAGTCGGCCGTTCTCGCCTTGCCCTCGAGGTCCTGGAGGTCCGACAGGGCGAGGTGGAACACCACGAAGGTGACGGCGATGCACAGGACGCCGTCGAGCCGGAGCACCCAGAACCACTGGGGCTTGCGGCTGACGCGGACCGCCAGCAGCGCGCTCGTCACCATGACGATGATGTTCGACTGGATCGTGAAGTAGGCGAAGACGCTGAGCACCCGGCCCTGCTGGGTGTCGAAGAAGCCGGTCGTCAGGTCGGAGGTCGCGAGCAGCTGGGTGACGATGCCGACGAGCACCACGAGAGCGGTCGCGGCGAACCAGAGGCGGGCGACCAGCGGCTTGATCACGGCGAGAGCGTACGGGGGCCGACGGAATGTCCTGTTCCGGCTGCCGGACAACCCACTCGGCGGAGCGACCACATGGGTGCCCCCGGCAGGATTCGAACCTGCGCCACCGCCTCCGGAGGGCGGTGCTCTATCCCCTGAGCTACGGGGGCTCGGGCAAGCACCGAGGTTATCAGTCTGCCAAGTCCGTCTCGCCACGCGTCCGCCGCGGTTAGCCTCCGCTCGTGAGCGAGGACACGAGGGGCCACCTGGCCCGCGCCGACCCGCACCAGACCCCGCGGCCGCGCGTCCTGGTGGTCGACGACAGCGATGTCATCCGCACCCTCATCACCGTGAACCTCGAGCTCGAGGGCTTCGAGGTCGTGCAGGCCGTCGACGGGCAGGACGCGCTGGAGAAGGTCCTCGACGTCCGTCCCGACGTGATGACCATCGACGTCAAGATGCCGCGCCTGGACGGGTTCGACACGGTCGAGCGGCTGCGGGCCGACCCCCGCACCCAGGACCTGAAGATCGCCATGGTCACCGCCTGCGCCCAGGAGGACGACCTCCGCCGCGGCGACGAGGTCGGTGTCGATGCCTACGTCACGAAACCGTTCGATCCCACCACCCTGGTGCGCACCGTCCGCGACCTCGCGGAGCACCAGGTGTCCTGACGGACGCACGTGTCAGCCGCTGGCGCCGGTCTACCGGCGCCTGCGGCTGACAACTGGGTGGTGGGCGCTCGGTAGCCTGACCGTCGTGACCCCCGCCGAGCTCTCTGCCGCCGTCCGGGCCGCTGTGCAGGCAGCCGTCGACGCGGGCGACCTGGTCGTCGCCGTCCCGGCCGAGGTGAAGGTCGAGCGACCCAAGGTCAGGGAGCACGGCGACTACGCCACCTCGGTCGCGCTGCAGCTGGCCAAGCCCGCGGGACGGCCCCCGCGGGAGGTCGCTGAGCTGGTCGCCGGCCGGCTGCGCGCGGCCGACGGCGTCGCGAAGGTCGACGTCGCCGGTCCCGGCTTCCTCAACATCACCCTCGACGACGCCGCGCAGGGCGAGCTGGCCCGCACGGTCGTCACGGCCGGCGAGTCGTACGGCACGGGGTCGTCGATGGCGGGGGAGAGGGTCAATCTCGAGTTCGTCTCGGCGAACCCGACCGGACCGATCCACATCGGTGGCGTCCGCTGGGCAGCCGTCGGCGACGCCCTCGGCCGGATCATGACGGCTCACGGTGCCGAGGTCACCCGCGAGTACTACTTCAACGACCACGGCGCGCAGATCGACCGGTACGCCCGGTCGCTGCTGGCCGCGGCGAGGAACGAGCCTGCACCCGAGGACGGCTACGGCGGCGCCTACATCGGCGAGATCGCCGCTCAGGTGGTCGCGCAGGACTCCGGCGTCCTCGACCTCCCGGACGACGAGGCGCAAGAGGTGTTCCGGCGCGAGGGCGTGCAGCTGATGTTCGACGAGATCAAGCAGTCGATGCACGACTTCCGCACCGACTTCGACGTCTGGTTCCACGAGAACTCGCTGCACGAGTCCGGCGCCGCCAAGCGCGCCATAGAGCGGCTGCAGAACCTCGGCGTGATGTTCGAGAAGGACGGCGCGCTCTGGCTGCGGACCACCGACTACGGCGACGACCGCGACCGCGTCGTGGTGCGCAGCAACGGGTCACCGGCCTACATCAGCGGCGACCTGGCGTACTACCTCGACAAGCGGGAGCGGGGCTTCGACCGCTGCATCATCATGCTCGGCGCCGACCACCACGGCTACGTCGCACGGCTGATGGCGATGTGCGCCTGCTTCGGCGACAAGCCCGGCGAGAACCTCGAGATCCTCATCGGCCAGATGGTCAACCTGGTCAAGGACGGCGAGCCGCTGCGGATGAGCAAGCGGGCCGGCACGGTGATCGCGATCGACGACCTCGTCGACGCGGTCGGTGTCGACGCGGCACGCTACGCCCTGGTGCGGGCGAGCTCCGACTCGACGCTGGACATCGACCTCGACCTGCTCGCCAGGAACAGCAACGACAACCCTGTGTTCTACGTGCAGTACGCGCACGCCCGGGTCGCCAGCCTGCTGCGCAACGCCGCGGACCTCGGCCTCGACAAGGGTGACCTCCAGCCCGAGCTGCTCTCGCACGAGCGGGAGGGCGCGCTGCTCGGTGCCCTCGGCGAGTACCCCCGGGTCGTCGCCGCCGCCGCCGAGCTCCGCGAGCCGCACCGGGTGGCGCGCTACCTCGAGGAGCTGGCCGGCACCTACCACCGGTTCTACGACGCCTGCCGGGTGCTGCCGCGCGGCGACGAGGAGCCCACCGACGAGCACCGCGCACGACTGTGGCTGGTCGAGGCCACCCGCACGGTGCTGGCCAACGGCCTCGCCCTGCTCGGCGTCACCGCCCCGGACCGGATGTAGAACCCGGCGAGGGACGCGGCCGATCGTGGACCTCAATGCCGACCTCGGCGAGGAGCTCGACGGCGTACGCACCGACGACACCGCTCTGGTGGAGATCGTCACCAGCGCCAGCGTCGCGTGCGGCTTCCACTCCGGCGACGCCGCCACGATGCGTCGGGTCAGCGAGCTCTGCGTCGAGCGGCGGTGTCGCCATCGGGGCGCAGGTCTCCTACCGCGACCGCGACGGCTTCGGCCGACGCTTCTTCGACGTCGACCCGGCCACCCTGGCCGACGACGTCCTGGAACAGGTCGGCGCACTGGACTCGCTGGCCCGGGAGGTCGGCGGCCGCGTCACGTACGTCAAGCCGCACGGCGCCCTCTACAGCGCCATCGTCGACCACGAGCGGCAGGCGGCCGCGGTGGTCGCCGGCGTCCGCGCCTTCGACGGTTCGCTCGCGGTGCTCGGGCTGCCGGGGTCGCGCTGGCTGTCCCTGGCCGAGGCGGCCGGGCTCCGGCCGGTGCGCGAGGCGTTCGCGGACCGGGCCTACGCCCCGGACGGCACGCTCGTCCCGCGGGGCCGGCCGGGAGCCGTCCTCGTCGACCCCGCGGAGGTCGTCGCCCGGTGCGTGCGGCTGGCGACGAGCGGAGAGGTGGTGGCGGTCGACGGCACCCGCCTCCGGATCGACGCGGGGTCCCTGTGCGTGCACGGTGACACCCCGGGTGCGGTGGCGCTGGCGGCGGCTGTGCGCACAGTCCTCGACGAGGCGGGTGTGCGCATGGCGCCGTTCGCCGGAGCCGGTGGCGGCGGGTGATCGGCCGCCGGCTGCTGGCGTGCGGCGATGCCGCCGTGCTCGTCGAGGTCGCCGACCTCGACGCGGCGCTGGCGCTGCACGACGACCTCCGTGCCCACCCGCCGGCCGGCCTGGTCGACGTCGTCCCGGCCGGGAACACCGTCCTGGTCCGCGTCGACCCGGCCGCCACGACCGTGGCCGCGCTGCGCGCCGATCTGGCCGGCCGCGTGCCCGCTCGGCGGGCACCCGGCGGCGGCGGCTCCCTCACGGTGCCGGTCATCTACGACGGCGGCGACCTCGCGGCCGTCGCCGGAGCGGTCGGCTGGTCGGTCGAGCGGCTGGTGGCCGAGCACCAGCGGCGCACCTGGCGGGTGGCGTTCGTCGGTTTCGCACCGGGCTTCGGCTACCTGGTTCCCGACGGCCCCTGGCCCGACGTACCGCGGCACGCCGTCCCGCGGACGTCGGTGCCGGCCGGCTCGGTCGCACTGGCCGGTGGCTACGCCGGGGTCTACCCGGCCAGCAGCCCCGGCGGCTGGCAGCTGCTCGGTCGCACCGACCTGGTCGTGTGGGCCGTCGACCGCGACCCACCGGCCCTGCTGGTGCCCGGCACGCGGGTGCGGTTCGAGGCGGTGCCGTGAGCGCAGGGCTGCAGGTGCTCGGCACCGGGCCGCTCACGACGGTGCAGGACCTCGGCCGCCCGGGCCTCGCCTCGCTGGGCGTCGGACCGTCCGGCGCGGCCGACCGGGCGGCGGCCCGGCGCGCCAACGCGCTGGTGCGCAACCCGGCCGGCGCGGCCGTCCTCGAGGTCACCCTCGGTGGGCTGCGAGTCGTGGCCCACGGTGCCGTCGAGGTGGCCGTGACCGGTGCGCCGGTCGCGGTGACGGTCGACGCCGTCGAGGTGGGTGCCGGTCCCCTCCTCCTGCCCGCCGGCGCGACCCTGCGGCTCGGCCGGCCGTCCGTGGGGGTGCGCACCTACGTCGCCGTCCGCGGCGGCATCGACGTGGCGGAGGTCCTCGGCTCCCGGTCCACCGACCTGCTGTCCGGGCTCGGCCCGCCACCGCTCGCGCGCGGCGACGTCGTGCCGGTGGGCGCCCTGGCCCTGGTCGTGAGCGAGGTCCCCGAGGCGCAGGCCGTCGCCACGGATCTCGAGCTGCCCCTGCTGCCCGGACCGCGCCTCGACCTGTTCGACGTCGACGCGTTCGCGCGGCTGCTCGCGTCGACGTACGTCGTGACGCCGGACAGCAACCGGGTGGCTCTGCGGCTCGAGGGTGAACCGCTGCTGCGCTCCGGCGGGCGAGAGCCGGCCAGCGAGGGCCTCGTCCGCGGCGCCCTGCAGGTGCCGCCGTCCGGCCGGCCGGTGCTGTTCCTGGCCGACCACCCGGTGACCGGCGGCTACCCGGTCGTGGCGGTCGTGCCGGACGCCGCGACCGACCGCGCGGCACAGGCCCGTCCCGGCAGCCGGATCACGTTCCGCGCCGCTGCCGTCCGTCGTTAGCGTGGCCGGATGCGCGTGCACCCTGCGGGTCCCAGGTCCGGTGAGCTCGCCCACGAGGGACTGCACGGTGGTCCGCCGGACGACCTCGGCGCGCTCGACCCGGTGGTGTGGCCGCTCGGCATGACCCGCGAGGACGCCGGCCACCTCGCCCTCCGCGGGCACGACGTCCGGGCGTTGGTCGCCGAGCATGGCAGCCCGGCGTTCCTCATGGACGAGGCCGACCTGCGCCGGCGCTGCCGCGACTACCGTGAGGCGTTCGGTGGCGCGATGGTCTTCTACGCCGCCAAGGCGTTCCTCAGCACGACCGTCGCCCGCTGGGTCGAGGAGGAGGGGCTCGGGCTCGACGTGTGCACCGGTGGCGAGCTGGCGGTAGCCCTCCGCGCCGGCTTCCCGGGCGAGCGGCTGCTGCTGCACGGCAACAACAAGTCGGTGGCCGAGCTCACCGCGGCCCTCGACGCGGGTGTCGGCCGCGTCGTCGTCGACTCGCTGGTCGAGATCGACCGGCTGAGCCGGCTCTGCGCCCAGAGCGGTACGACCCAGCGGGTGCTGGTGCGTGCCACCGTCGGTGTCGAGGCGCACACCCACGAGTTCATCGCGACCGCGCACGAGGACCAGAAGTTCGGCTTCTCGCTGGTGGGCGGCGACGCCCTCGAAGCGGTCCGCCGGGTGCTCGACGCACCGGGCCTCGAGCTGGTCGGGCTGCACTCGCACATCGGCTCGCAGATCTTCGACTCCGGCGGCTTCGAGGTCGCCGCGCACCGCGTCGTCGCCCTGTTGGCCGAGGTCCGCGACGTGTTCGGCGTCGAGCTTCCCGAGCTCAACCTCGGCGGCGGCCTCGGCATCGCCTACACCAGCAGCGACGACCCGACCGACGTCGTCGAGATGGGCCGATCGCTGCGCACGATCGTCGAGGGCGAGTGCGGGGGCCGGCGGCTCGCCGTCCCCGCGTTGGCGATCGAGCCCGGTCGCGGCATCGTCGGCCCAGGGACGGTGACCGTCTACGAGGTGGGCACGGTGAAACCCGTCGAGGGGGTGCGCACGTTCGTCTCCGTCGACGGCGGCATGAGCGACAACATCCGCACCGCGCTGTACGACGCCGACTACACCGTCGTCCTGGCGAACCGCATCTCCGCCGCGGCGCCGATGCTGTCGCGGGTGGTCGGCAAGCACTGCGAGAGCGGCGACGTCGTCGTCAAGGACGCCTGGCTGCCCGCCGACGTCGAGCCCGGCGACCTGCTCGCGGTGGCCGCCACCGGGGCGTACTGCCGGTCGATGGCCTCGACGTACAACCACGTCCCACGGCCACCCGTCGTCGCCGTGGACGAGGCCGGCAGCCGGGTGCTCCTGCGCCGCGAGACGGTCGACGACCTGCTCGCGCTCGACGTCGGCTGACCCGCCCCCGCCCCCGCCCCACCCGCGCCCCGCCCCGCCCGCCCGAGCCCTGACCGCCGCAGCTTCCCGCTCGTTTGCGACCTGAGCCCCCGACACGCCGGGCTACGCCTCGGCGTGTCGGGGATCCAGGTCGCAAACGAGGGGCCTTGCGGGGATGGGCGGCTCCGGGCGACCGGATAGCGGTCGGTGCCGGTGCGCGGCGGGACCGTCTGACAGGCTGGCGGCATGGGACAGGCGCTGCGCGTCGCGCTGCTGGGGTGCGGCACCGTCGGCAGCGAGGTCGCGAGGCTGCTCACCACGCACGCCGACGACCTGGCCGCGAGGGTGGGCCGGCCGCTCGAGCTGGCCGGCATCGCCGTCCGCCGCACCGCGCGCGACCGCGGCGACCTGGCCGTCGACCCCGGTCTGTTCACCACCGACGCGGCGGCGCTGGTCCGCCGTGACGACGTCGACATCGTCGTCGAGGTGATCGGCGGCATCGAGCCGGCCCGCACGCTGATCCTCGCCGCGCTCGAGTCCGGCTCCTCGGTCGTGAGCGCCAACAAGGCGCTGCTCGCCGAGGACGGTGCGACGTTGTTCGAGGCGGCCGAGAAGCACGGCGCCGACCTCTACTACGAGGCGGCCGTCGCCGGGGCCATCCCGCTGCTGCGACCGCTGCGCGAGTCCTTGGCCGGCGACCGGGTCAGCCGGGTGCTGGGCATCGTCAACGGCACCACCAACTACATCCTCACGCGCATGACCGAGAGCGGCGCCAGCTTCACCGACGCCCTCGAGGAGGCCCAGTCGCTGGGGTACGCCGAGGCCGACCCGACCGCCGACGTCGAGGCGTTCGACGCTGCGGCCAAGGCTGCCATCCTCGCGGCGCTCGCGTTCCACACCCGGGTCACCGCGGCCGACGTGCACCGCGAGGGCATGACCGAGGTGACCAGCGCCGACGTCGCCAGCGCGAAGGCGATGGGCTGCGTGGTCAAGCTGCTCGCCATCGCCGAGCTGTCGGCCGACGGCACGAGCGTCGGCGTCCGAGCCCACCCCGCGATGATCCCGACGAGCCACCCGCTGGCCTCGGTGCGCGAGGCGTTCAACGCGGTCTTCGTCGAGTGCGAGGCGGCCGGCGAGCTGATGTTCTACGGCC
This sequence comes from uncultured Actinomycetota bacterium, assembly GCA_963784645.1. Classification (GTDB taxonomy): domain Bacteria; phylum Actinomycetota; class Actinomycetes; order JACCUZ01; family JACCUZ01; genus JBBRVW01. The sequence continues at coordinate 157,455 of CAWARY010000005.1, forward strand.
GCGGCGCCGGTGGCTCGCCGACCGCGAGCGCCGTGCTCGGCGACATCGTCGCGGTCGCGCGGCACAAGGTCTCCGGCGGTCGCGGTCCCGGCGAGTCGTCCTACGCCGACCTCCGGCTGCGACCCATGGGCGAGACCGTCACGCGCTACCACGTGAGCCTCGACGTCGCCGACCGCTCCGGCGTCCTCGCGCAGGTGGCGACCGCGTTCGCCGAGCACGGGGTCTCGATCGAGACCGTCCGGCAGGAGAAGCACGGCGAGGACGACGCCGTCCTGGTGATCGTCACCCACCAGGCCACCGACGCCGCGCTCTCGGCCACGGTCGAGGTCCTGCGCGACCTCGACGTCGTGCGCCGGGTACTCAGCGTGATGCGGGTCGAGGGCGGCTGATGGCGCACACCTGGCGCGGCGTCATCGCCGAGTACGCCGGCCGCCTGCCGGTCACCGCGACCACCCCCGTCATCAGCCTCGGTGAGGGCGGCACGCCGCTGGTCCGCGCGCACCACCTGTCCGCCCTGACCGGGTGCGACGTGCACCTCAAGGTCGAGGGCGCCAACCCCACCGGGTCGTTCAAGGACCGCGGCATGACCGTGGCCATCTCCAAGGCCGTCGAGGAGGGCGCTACCGCCGTCATCTGCGCCTCCACCGGCAACACCAGCGCGTCGGCGGCCGCCTACGCCGGCAAGGCCGGCATCGACTGCGTGGTGCTGGTACCGCACGGCCGGATCGCCGCGGGGAAGCTGGCGCAGGCCCTCGTGCACGGATCCCGGCTGCTGCAGGTCGAGGGTGGCTTCGACGACTGCCTGCGGCTGGCCCGCGGGCTCGCAGACGAGCTGCCGGTGTCGCTGGTCAATTCCGTCAACGACCACCGGATCGAGGGCCAGAAGTCGGCCGCGTTCGAGGTCGTCGATGCGCTCGGCCGGGCTCCCGACATCCACTGCCTGCCGGTCGGCAACGCCGGCAACATCACGGCGTACTGGCGCGGCTACCTCGAGTACGCCGCCGACGGTCTGTGCGGCCGACCGCGCATGTGGGGCTTCCAGGCCGAGGGTGCCGCTCCGATCGTGCGGGGCGAGCGGGTCGCGAACCCGGAGACCGTCGCCACCGCGATCCGTATCGGCGACCCCGCGTCCTGGGCCGGAGCCGTCGCCGCGCGGGACGAGTCCGGAGGCCGGATCGACGCCGTGAGCGACCGTGCGATCCTCGACGCGCAGCGCCTGCTCGCCGTCCGGGAGGGCGTCTTCGTCGAGCCGGCGAGCGCCGCGTCGGTCGCCGGCCTGCTGCAGTGCCACGAGCAGGGCCTGCTCGACCCCGGCCAGCAGGTGGTCTGCACCGTCACCGGCAACGGGCTCAAGGACACCGAGACCGCGTTGCGCGAGATCAGCATCGACACCACCACGGTCGCCGCCGACGTGCGCACCGCGGCCGGCGTGCTCGGCCTGCTCCCGGCATGAGCACCGCATGACGCTGCTCGTAGGGACCGTCAGAGTCCGGGTGCCGGCCACGAGCGCCAACCTCGGGCCCGGCTTCGACTGCCTCGGGCTGGCCCTCGACCTGCACGACGACCTCGTCCTGACCGCCGGCGACCCCGCCGACGGTGACCGGATCGACGTGGTCGTCAGCGGCGAGGGCGCCGGGGCCGTCCCCACCGACGCCTCGCACCTCGTCGTGCGCGCCGTCCACCGGGCGCTCGACGCGCTGGAGGAGGCACACCCGCCCCTCACGCTGGCCTGCACGAACCGCATCCCGCACGGTCGTGGCCTCGGGTCGTCCGCTGCCGCCGTCGTGGCGGGGCTGCTCGCCGGCCGGGCACTCGTCGCCGACGGCGACGCCCGGCTCGACGACGACGCGGTCCTGGCGCTGGCAAGCGACATGGAGGGCCACCCCGACAACGCCGCGGCGGCCCTGTTCGGAGGCCTCACGATCGCGTGGTCCGACGGCGCCCGGGTCCGCGCCGTACGCGTCGAGCCGCGCTCGGACCTGCGCGCCACCGTGCTCGTGCCGGAGGTGCAGCTCGCCACCGACACCGCCCGGGGGCTGCTGCCCACGACCGTCCCGCACGCCGACGCTGCCCTCACGGCCGGTCGGGCCGCGCTCCTGGTGGCCGCCCTCGTGGGCGTGACCCCCGTCCGGGGCGTCCTCCTGCCGGCCACCGAGGACCGCCTGCACCAGGCGCAACGAGCACCCGCGATGCCGGCGTCGGCCGAGCTGGTGGGCGCGCTGCGAGCCGCTGGCTACGCGGCGGTCGTGTCCGGCGCCGGCCCGACCGTCCTGGTCCTCGACGAGGGCGACAGCGACCGGCCGGCGGCGCCGCTGGTGCCCGACGGCTGGCGGGTGCTGCCGCTCGCCGTCGCCCGCGGGGGCGCCACCGCGAGCCGCGACTGACCGGTCCGTACCGCAGTTTCGGCAGGTCAGGAACGAACGCGCCTCCGGTGGTGTTACCCTCGGCAGCGCACCAGCAGCCACTGCGCGTGGCCGGTGCCCCGCCACGATTTCCCCGGTCGCCAGGTTCCCCCTCCGGAGCAGGGCGCCCGACGTCGTACGAGCCGTGCGATGACCGTGGCCACCCACCGCACCGTCCCGGCACCGCCGGGACATCGGTCGGAGGAGCCCACGGGGACGGCAGGGCCGCCCGCACGCGCAGCCCCGGAACCTGGTGAGCGATCCACCTTTCCGCGTCCCGCACCCGGACGAAGCAGACCGACCGGAGCCGCCGTCGCGCGGCCCGTCGCCAGGAAGGACCACTCTGTGGCCGACAGCACCGATCTCCTCGACGCGCCTGCCTCCGCAGCCGCCGGGGACACCTCCGCCGAGCAGGCCTCTGCCGGCAAGGCCGCGGGCCGCAAGCGCCCCGCCGGCCTCTCCGGCATGGTTCTCGCGGAGCTGCAGGGCCTAGCGGGCGAGCTCGGCATCCGGGGTACCGCCAAGATGCGGAAGGGCCAGCTGATCGAGGCCATCAAGGAGCGCCAGGACAGCGGCGCGAGCGCGCCTGCCCCCGCTGCCGACACCCAGACCGCGCCGCGGGCCCGCCGTGAGCGCGGCGCCCGCGCCGGCCGCGGCGCCGGCACGCAGGACGCCGCTGCCGACCAGGCCGACGCCGCGCAGGAGCGGTCCGACCGCACCGACCGCACCGACCGTCAGGACCGGACCGACCGTCAGGACCGCGCCGCCCGGGCCGACCGCCAGAGCAGCCCGGACACCAAGGACCTCACGGACGGCCAGGACGACGGCCCCGACCGTCAGCGTGACCGGGGCGAGCGGCCCGACCGCCAGCGCGACCGGGGCGACCGCACCCCGAACCAGCAGGGCGGGGCCTCCGGCCGCGACCGCACCGACCGCGGCGACCGCGCCCAGGGCCAGCAGGGCGGCGGCACCCAGAACCGGGACCGCACCCAGAACCCGCAGGGCACCGGCGGCCAGCAGCCGCAGGGTGCCACCGGCGAGGACGAATTCGACGACCGCGGTGGCCGCGGCCGGCGCCGGGGCCGCTACCGCGACCGGAACCGCAACCGCGCCCGGGGCGGCCGTGACGGCTACGTCCCGAACGACGGCGGCGACGGCGACCTGCCGGAGGTCAGCGAGGACGACGTCCTGATCCCGGTCGCGGGCATCCTCGACATCCACGACAACTACGCCTTCGTCCGGACCTCGGGCTACCTGCCCGGCTCCAACGACATCTACGTCACGCTCGCGCAGGTCCGCAAGGCCGGCCTGCGCAAGGGTGACGCCATCACCGGTGCCGTGCGCCAGCCCGGCGAGGGCGAGCGCAAGGAGAAGTTCAACGCGCTGGTCCGCCTCGACAGCGTCAACGGCGCGGACCCGGCCAAGGCCCTCAACCGCGTCGAGTTCAGCAAGCTGACCCCCCTGTACCCGCAGGAGCGGCTGCGCCTCGAGACCGAGCCGCACATCCTCACGACCCGGGTCATCGACCTGGTCGCGCCGATCGGCAAGGGCCAGCGCGGCCTCATCGTCTCGCCGTCCAAGTCCGGCAAGACGATGGTGATGCAGGCGATCGCCAACGCCATCTCGACGAACAACCCCGAGGTCCACCTCATGGTCGTGCTCGTCGACGAGCGGCCGGAGGAGGTCACCGACATGCAGCGCGCGGTGAAGGGCGAGGTCATCGCTTCGACCTTCGACCGGCCGGCTGAGGACCACACGATCGTGGCCGAGCTGTCCATCGAGCGGGCCAAGCGGCTGGTCGAGCTCGGGCACGACGTCGTCGTGCTGCTCGACGGCATCACCCGCCTCGGCCGCGCCTACAACCTCGCTGCCCCGGCGAGCGGCCGGATCCTGTCCGGCGGTGTCGACTCCACCGCGCTCTACCCGCCGAAGCGGTTCTTCGGTGCGGCGCGCAACATCGAGAACGGTGGCTCCCTCACGATCCTCGCCACCGCCCTGGTCGAGACCGGGTCGCGGATGGACGAGGTGATCTTCGAGGAGTTCAAGGGCACCGGCAACATGGAGCTCAAGCTCGACCGCAAGCTGGCGGACAAGCGCGTGTTCCCGGCGGTCGACGTCGACGCCTCCGGCACCCGCCGTGAGGACATCCTCATGGGCAAGGACGAGCTCCAGGTCGTCTGGAAGCTCCGGCGCGTCCTGCACGCGCTCGACACCGGGCAGGCTCTCGACCTGCTGCTGGACCGGATGAAGAAGACGAGCAGCAACGCGGAGTTCCTGCGCCAGGTGCAGCAGACCATGCCGGTGCCGGGCAACGGTGGCACCGACGACGAGGCTTGACCCAGCCCCCACCAACGCCGACTACGCCGCCCCGTCACTCGGGCGGCGTAGTCCGTTCCGGCCACCGGATGTGACCAGCGGGTCCATTCAGACGGGCGCCCGCCGGGCCGAAGGTCCATCCAGAAGGTTGCGCGGGATCCTGCGCGGCTCGACCGAGGACGACCGAGAGGCTGAAGCGATGCGCGTCGCGACGACGACACTGCGACGGTGGGCGATGGCGCCCGCCGCGCTGGCGGTGATGGGGGGCGTGAGCCTGATGGGTGCCGGTGCTGCGTCTGCCGCCCTGCCCGCGGGCACGGTGACCGCGGCCGCCAGCTGCTACTTCGTGAACTCCGACGGGTCGTACACGGTCAACCTTGACGTCACGAACAATGACGCTGCCCCGGTAACGATCAAGATCGGGGGCGAGAACAAGTTCAACCCCGGAGCCGACAACCAGGGCCAGCCGGACACCTTTGCGCCCGGCACGACGCTCAATGCCGCCCAGGCGACGTTCAAGGCAACCGACTGGGCCAAGGCCGAGTGGCGCCTCAACAACGTGAACTACCGCCTCACGACTACCACGGTCTGCCCCGTGACTGCGGTGACCGCTGATGGGAACGTTCTCGCTGTACTGCTTTTCGGCGCCGTGGTGACCGCGGGTGGGGCCGCCCTCCTGGGCACACGGCGGGGCCGCAGGTTCGGCAGCGACGCCTGAGCAAGTGCCGAGACCGGGTGCACCCGGACGGGCTAGTCCGGTCGCCGAGTAACACCCCTGCGGGGACTATCCAGTGGCAGCGGCGTGGTGCCGAGACAGACAGGGACCACGCGATCGCCGCCGCACGGGGCGCCGCACGAACAGCACGAGGAGACAGCGGCGATGAGGAACGTGACACGAGGGGGGGCCATGGCCCGCCGGTTCGTGCTTGCGCTGCTCACCGTGACCGTAGTCGGGATCCTCGCCGCACCGGGGGCGCAGGCAGCGACCATCGACTGCCCCAACCAGTCCTCCAACGCGTGCAAGAACACCGAGCCGGTGGTCGACTGCGCCTGGAACAACGGTGACGGCACGACGTCGTTCGTCTGGGGCTGGGACAACCCGAGCTCGGACACGGCGCACGCCGTCGCGGGCAGCGCCCAGAACAGGCTCACCCCCGCGGGGTCGGTGACCCAGCCCGAGTACTTCGCCCCCGGCGTCCACCACAACGCGTTCTGGGTGACGGTCTCCGGCAACACGTCCTCCTGGCGGCTGGGGAACACCTCGGTCACCGCCACCAGCGGCAGCACGCCCGCCTGCGCGACCAAGCCGGTGCCGCAGATCGGCAGCGTCGGCATCCTGCTCGTCCTCGTCCTGCTGCTCGGGCTGGCAGGACTGCTCGTCGTGGTCGCCCGGCCCCGACGTCGTCCGGTGGAGGTCCGATGAAGGTCCTGGCCGTCGGGGCGCATCCCGACGACATCGAGCTCGGCTGCGCGGGGACGCTCGCCCGCCACGTCGCCGCCGGCGACGAGGTGACCATGCTCGTGCTCACGCCGGGCGAGAGCGGCCCGCAGGGGCTCACCTCGCGGACCCGTGAGCAGGAGGCGGCGTCCGCCATGCTGGGCGCGAGGCTCATGTGGGGCCCGTACGACGACGGCTCGATCCCCACGGGTCGCGAGATCGTCGCCATGCTCGACGAGGCCGTCGCCCTCACCGGTGCCGACATCATCTACACGCACGCTCCCCACGACACCCACCAGGACCACGTGGCCACGTCGCAGGCCGTGCTGGCCGCCGGGCGCCGGCTGCAGCGGGTGCTCTTCTTCCAGTCGCCGTCGACCACGTCCTTCGACCCGACCGTGTTCGTCGACGTCGAGACCACCCTCGCGACCAAGCTGGCCGCCCTGCGGGCGCACTGGTCGCAGGTCATGCAGTGCCCGATGGTCGATCTCGAGCACGTCGAGGTCGGGGCGCGCTACTGGGGTTCGCGGGCCAAGGTCTCCTACGCCGAGGCGTTCCTGTCACCGCGCTTCGTCTGGGACATCGACCGGTCCGCCGACCAGGTCGGCCAGATGGGCGGGGAGCAGCTGCCCGAGGCCGCGGTCGCGCACGACCACGGGTCCGCTCAGCTGGCCGGTCTGCGGCCGTGACCACCGGGCGGCCCCCCGGCGCCGCCCTCGGCGCGACCGGCGCGACCAGCGCGCACGGCACGTCTGCTCCGTGGACGTTCCTCTACCTGCTGGCCGCAGGGTCGTTGCTCGTGGCGCTGGTGGGCGTGGACGTCGCGATCATCGCGGCGTCGGTCGTGGTGAACCTGTCCTTCCTCGCGTTCTTCCTCCGGCACGTCGCCTTCGCCTCCGCGTCGGTGCGGTGGGCGCCGAAGGACCTCTATGCCGAGAACGAGGTCGATCTCGGCTACCGGCCCAACGTCAGCATCCTCGTCGCGTGCCACAACGAGGCCCTGGTCGCCGAGTCGCTGGTGCGCGGGCTCTCGGCCCTGCACTACTCGCGGGCCCGGCTCGAGGTCATCCTGGTCGACGACGCCTCCACCGACGGGACGGGTGACCTGCTCGAGCGGCTCACAGCCGGCCAGCGGCACATGCGGGTGATGCACCGACTGCCCGGCTCGGGTGGCGGGAAGTCCGGCGCCCTGAACGAGGCCGCCGAGGTCGCCCGCGGCGAGATCATCGTGATCTTCGACGCCGACCACATCCCGCGACGCAACGTCGTCGACCGGCTGGTGCGGCACTTCCAGGACACGCGGGTGTCCGCCGTCCAGGGCCGTTGCGTCGTCCGCAACTCGGTGCAGTCCAAGCTCGCCCGCTCGATCGCCATCGACTACTTCTCCGGCTACCTCGTCAACGAGTACGGCCGGCAGGCCCTGTTCGAGCTCCCGGCGTACGGCGGCGCCAACTGCGCGGTCCGGGCCTCGACCCTCAGGGAGCTGGGCGGCTGGAACGCCGACAGCGTCACCGAGGACACCGACCTCACGCTGCGCGTCCTGCTGCACGGCTACCGGGTGCGCTACGACATCACCGCGGTCGACACCGAGGAGGGGGCGACCACCCTCAAGCGGTTCGTCGGCCAGCGGTACCGCTGGGCCCGCGGGCACCAGCAGGTGTGGCGCGACTACCGCCGCGCCGTCCTCACGGCGCCGGGTCTCACCCTCGCCGAGCGGGTCGAGACGATGATGTTCCTGCTCGTCTACCACGTCCCCGTCCTGTGCACGATGACCCTGCTGATGACCGGCCTGCGGGTGGCGGGGGTCGGCCCGCACGTGAGCCTCTTCGAGCTGCTTCCGCTCGCCGCGCTGCTGTTCGCCGGCCCGTTCTGCGAGCTGGCCGTCGGCCTGATCGTGGGCCGGGCACCGCGTCGGTCGGCCTGGTCGATCGCCTGGATGACCCCGATCTTCTTCGTCTTCATGCTCGTCTGCACCCGAGCGTGGGTCGACGGGCTGCTCGGCCGGTCGTACTCGTGGGTCAAGACCGCCCGGTCGTCCTGGTCGGCACTCGACGGCGGCGAGGGTCCGGCCGCCGAGGGGAGCGTGGCCGCATGACCGCCCGCCGGCTCACTGTCTTCACCGCGCTCGCGCTGTCGCTGATGGTGGCCGTGGGCGGCTTCTACCTGCTCAACGGCGCCGCGCGGCGGGCCGAGGAGGTGCTGGTGATGGCGTTCCTGCGGCCCATGGGTGGCCGGGCCGGGCTCGTGGACGGCCACATGTTCCAGCTGCTGCCCCCGGACCAGCTCGCCTTCCGCGCCGTCCTCACGCCGTACTGCTCGGCGCTGATCCCGGTCCTCGCGCTTGCCGTCATCGGCCTCTTCATCCTGTCCGGCAGCGTGGCCCGGCGCCTGGTTGCCGTGCTCACCGCCACGGCCCTGGTCCTCATCTGCAACGTGCTGCGCATCTCGGGCTCGCTCTGGATGGGCTACGAGTTCGGCGGCACCGCGCTGGTCCTCTTCCACGACTGGGTGGGCACGTTCTTCGCCCTCGCGTACACGATGGCCGGCTTCTTCCTCATGCTCTACCTGATCCTCCCCAGCCCCTCGGCCAAGATCCCGCGGGCCGCACGGGTCAGTGACGTGCTCTAAAGCCCGGGCCGCATTCATCCGAATGGAGCAGTGTGAACTTTTCGGCTGCTGACACGCTGACCGGACCGACGCTCACCCTGGTGACGCTGCTCGTCGGCCTGGCCGCCCTCTTCGTCGCCGTGGGCTGGCGGACCGTGCGCTTCCTGCGCGTGCGCCGAGGGATCACGGCCGGCCTGCGCGACCACGACGCCGGGGTGCGGGTGGCAGCCGTCCTGCAGGCCGCGGAGATCGGCCTGACCTCCACCGCGCCGGCCCTGCTGAAGGCGGTCCGCGAGGAGCGTGACCCCTCGGTCCTCGCCGCGGTGGTCCGCACGGTGGCCGCCCGCCAGTGGGAGCCGGCGTCCACCAGCGGCATCGTCGAGCTGCGACTGTGGGCCCGCGCCTACTCCGGCAAGCACCCCGAGGTCCGGGCCGCCAGTCAGAGCGAGCCCATGCTGCCCGGCATCGCCGGTGCCGTGCCGCCGCCCTCACTGGACCCCCGCCGCGCCGAGGAGTTCCGGACCCGGTCCGACCAGGTTCCCGAGCCCGTCATGGTCACCCCGCGCATCCCGGCGACCCAGGTCGTCAGCCCCTGGCTCGCGCCCGACCCCGACCCGCTGCACCCCACCACGGTGCTGGTCACCGGCGCCGGCGGCCCCGCAGGTGTCGCCGTGATCCGGGCGCTGCTCGCCGCGGGGCACCAGCCCGTCGCCCTGGACGCCGACCCGAGCGCGGTGGGGCTGCGCCTCACCGAGCAGTCGCACGTCGTTCCGCGCTACGACGACCCGAGCTACCTCGCCGCCCTTGTGCGGGCGGCCACCGTCTCGTCGGCGCAGGCGCTGATCTGCACCGTCGCCGAGGAGTACCCCACCCTGCTCCCCGCCCATCCGTACCTCGAGGAGTCCGGCGTCAGGACGCTGATGCCGTCCCGCGCGGCCGTCGAGGTATGCCTCGACAAGTGGGCTTTCGCCGGTGTGATGACGACGGCCGGGCTCCCGGGCCCGGCCACCGGGCTGGGCAGTGCCACCGGCATCCCCGGCCCATGGGTGGTCAAGCCCCGCTACGGCCGTGGCAGCCGGGACGTGCACGTCGTGGCCACGAGCACCAGGCTGCGCGCCCTGATCGGAGCTGTTCCTGACCCGATCGTGCAGACCCAGCTGACCGGCCGGGAGTTCACGGTGGATGCCCTGGTCGACACCACCGGTGTCGTCGTCGCGGCCTCGCCGCGGTGGCGCCTCGAGACCAAGGGGGGTATCTCCACGAAGGGGGAGACGTTCGAGGACGAGGAGGTCACCAATGTCTGCTCGCTGGTCCTCAAGGCGGTCGACCTGATCGGCCCCGCGAACGTCCAGGGCTTCGTCGCCGAGGACGGAGGCGTGGTCGTGCACGAGGTGAACCCGCGCTTCTCCGGCGGCCTCCCGCTCACGCTGTACGCCGGTGCCGACGTCGTCGGCGAGTACCTCCGCGCCGTCCTCGGGCTGCCGATGCGCCCCGAGCGCCTGGTCGCCCGTCCCGGCGTCCGCATGATGAGGCACTTCTCCGAGGTGTTCGAGGGGTGACCGACCCGCTGCGTCTCACCGTCGCCGTCGGCACCCGCCCGGAGGTCGTCAAGCTCGCCCCGGTCGTCACCGCGCTGCGCCGCGCCGGGCACTCCGTCCGGTGCGTGGCGACCGGGCAGCACACCGACCGCCGGCTGGCCGGCGACCTGTTCGCCGAGCTCGGCTGCCCGCCCGACGAGACCTGGACCCTGTCCGGTGACGAGGGCGAGCGCGTCGGGGGACTGCTCGCCCAGGCCTACCGCGAGCTCGCCGCGCACCGTCCCGACGCCGTCGTCGTGCTGGGCGACACCTACACCGCTCCGCTCGTCGCGATGGCCGCCCGGCGCGCCGGGGTGGGAGTGGTGCACGTCGAGGCCGGGCTGCGCTCGTTCAACGACCTGTCCATGGAGGAGTCCAACCGCCGGATGCTCGCGTCCCTGGCGACCGTGCACCTCGCTCCCACCGAGCTGGCCCGCGACTTCCTCCTGCAGGAGGGCGTCGACCCGGCACGGGTCCGGGTCGTCGGTAACCCGGTGCTCGACGCCGTCCGGCTCGAAGCGGTGGAGCGGGTGCCGGTGGCCGACCGCTCCGGCGTCCTCGTCACCGCCCACCGGGCCACCAACGTCGACGACCCCGACCGGCTGGCCACGCTGGTCAGCCTGGTCGAGCAGCTCGCCGTCCGCCACGGCGGCGTGCTCTTCCCCGTGCACCCCCGCACGAGGGACCGGCTCACCACCGGCGGCCTCTGGGCGACCGTCGCCGGGCTCCCCGGTGTCCGGCTCGTCGAGCCGCTGGGCTACGCCGACCTGCTACGCGCGATGGCCGCCAGCCGGCTGGTCGTCACCGACAGCGGCGGGATCCAGGAGGAGGCGTCCTACCTCGGGGTCCCGGTCGTGGTCATGCGCACCACCACGCCGCGCTGGGAGGGGGTCCGCACCGGGGCCGCGGTGCTCACCGGGCTGGACCAGGCCCGCGTGCTCGAGGCGGCCGACCGCTTCGCCGACGACGCCGAGCTGGTCCGCGTCGCCGGCCTGCCCTGCCCGTACGGCGACGGGCGGACCGGCGACCGGGTGGTGGAGGTCCTGGCCGAGCCGGGGCTGCGCGCCCTGCTCCGGCCCGCCGAGCCGGCGCTGTCCGCGGCGCTGCCCGACCGCGTCCTCCGGTGACCGGCGACCTGCCCGTCACCGGGGTGACGGTCGACCTCGACGACACGCTGTACCCCCAGTCCGAGTGGCTCGACGGCGCCTGGTGGGCGGTCGCCGTCGCGGCCGGGCGGGCCGGGCTGGACCCGGCCGCCGTGCACGCCGCCCTGCTGCGCACCTGCGCCGAGGGCTCTGACCGCGGCGGGGTCGTCGACCGGGCTCTGGCCGCGGTCGGGATCGCCGACGAGCGGGCGGCCGAGCTCGTGCCGGGCCTGGTCCGCGCCTTCGCCGCGCACCGGCCCGCCGTGCTCACGCCGTACCCGGGCGTGCCCGAGGCCCTGCGGCGACTCGCCGCCGTGCTCCCGGTGGTCGTCGTCACCGACGGCATGCCACCGGTCCAGCACGCCAAGGTCGAGGCGTTGGGCGTCGGGCACCTGCTCGCCGGCGTCGTCGTCTCCGACGAGCTGGGCGGCCGGCACCTGCGCAAGCCGGACCCCGCCCCGTTCCGCCGCGCCCTCGAGGTGCTCGGGCAGGCGCCCGCGGGCGTGGTGCACGTGGGCGACCGGCCCGAGAAGGACGTCCGGGGCGCCGCGGCCGTCGGGATGCGGAGCATCCGGGTCACGACCGGCGAGTACGCCGGTGCCGACCCCGGGCGGCACCGCGCCTGGCGGACGGTGTCCTGTTTCGGCGAGGCAGTGGAGCTCTGCCTCGCGGGTGCCCCGGCCGCTCCCGGCCCCCGCCGGCCGGCCGGAACAACGGGTGCCGCCTCGCGGTTGTGAGGATCGCTGACCGTTCTGGCAGAATGGCCCGCTGGTTCCGGTTCACGTCTCGCGAGCACGCGGTGACGACCCGGCGACCGTCCCCACCCCGAGGAGTGCATCACCGTGAAGGCCGACATCCACCCCGAGTACGTCGAGACGACCGCCACCTGTACGTGCGGCGCGACGTTCACCACCCGTAGCACCGCGAAGAACGGCTCGATCCACGCCGAGGTCTGCTCGCAGTGCCACCCCTTCTACACCGGCAAGCAGAAGATCCTCGACACCGGCGGCCGCGTGGCCCGGTTCGAGAAGCGCTTCGGCAAGCAGGCGTCCGGCTCCAAGTAGCTCTCCGGCGGCCCCGGTCCCGCACCCTCGTGGTGCCGGACCGGGGCCGTTGCCGTTCCCCAGCCGCCCGGCCGTCCCGAAGGAGCCTCCCGTGCTCGAAGCCCCCGCCGAGATGCTGGCCGAGCACGCCCGGGTCGAGGAGGAGCTGGCCGATCCGGCCGTGCACGCCGACCAGGCGAAGGCCCGGGCGCTGGGCAAGCGGTACGCCGAGCTGACCCCCGTCGTCGACGTCCACCGCGCGCTCCAGGAGCTGGCCGGGGACCTCGCGACCGCGCGCGAGCTGGCCGTGGACGACGAGTCGTTCCGCGCAGAGGTGCCCGACATGGAGGCCCGCCAGCAGGAGCTCGAGGCCCGGCTGCAGATGCTGCTGCTGCCCCGGGACGAGAACGACGACAAGGACATTCTCGTCGAGATTAAGGCGGGGGAGGGCGGTGAGGAGTCGGCTCTGTTCGCCGGCGACCTGCTCCGGATGTACCTGCGCTACGCCGAGCGGGTCGGCTGGAAGACCGAGGTCATCGAGGCCACCGAGACCGACATGGGCGGCTACAAGGACGTCCAGCTCTCGGTGAAGTCGCGCGGCACGCCCGAGGTCGGGCACGGCCCGTGGGCCCGGCTCAAGTACGAGGGCGGCGTGCACCGGGTGCAACGCGTCCCGGTGACCGAGTCGCAGGGCCGGATCCACACCAGCGCGGCCGGCGTCCTTGTGCTGCCGGAGGCGGCGGACGTCGATGTCGAGATCGACCCCAACGACCTGCGCATCGACGTCTACCGGTCGTCCGGGCCTGGCGGGCAGAGCGTCAACACCACCGACTCGGCCGTGCGCATCACGCACCTGCCGTCGGGCATCGTGGCGTCCTGCCAGAACGAGAAGTCCCAGCTGCAGAACCGTGAGCAGGCGATGCGGATCCTGCGGGCCAGGCTGCTCGCCGCGGCGCAGGAGGCGGCCGACCAGGAAGCCTCGGACGCCCGCCGGTCGCAGGTCCGCACCGTCGACCGCTCGGAGCGGGTTCGCACCTACAACTTCGCGGAGAACCGGATCGCCGACCACCGGGTGAACTTCAAGGCCTACAACCTCGACCAGGTGCTCGACGGCGACCTCGATGCGGTGGTCCAGGCGCTCGTCGACGCGGATACGGCCGCCAAGCTCGCCGCTGCCGGAGCGTGACCGTGACGTCCACCCCGCTGCGCGCGGCTCTCGCCGAGGCCACGGCAAGGCTGGTGGCCGCGGGCGTTCCCTCGGCCCGGCACGACGCCGAGTCGCTGGCCGCCCACTCCCTGGGTGCGCTGCGGCGCGACCTGTGGCGGCACGACGAGCCCGGCCCCGGGTTCGCGGCGTACGTCGAGCGCCGGGCGGCGCGCGAGCCGCTGCAGCACATCACCGGCACCGCGCCGTTCCGCCACCTCGACCTGCAGGTGGGACCGGGTGTCTTCGTCCCGCGTCCGGAGACCGAGGTTGTCGTCGATGCGGTGCTGGCCAGGCTCGCCGGACTGCCCCCGGGTGCGCGCCCGCGGGTCGTCGACCTCGGCACCGGGTCGGGTGCGATCGCGCTCGCGGTGGCGACCGAGGCCGCCGGCAGCGAGGTCCACGCCGTGGAGGCCGACCCGGGTGCGCACGCCTGGGCGGCGCGGAACTGTGCCGGGTCCCGGGTCGACCTCCGGCTGGGCGACATGGCCGACGCCTTCGCCGAGCTGGACGGCACCGTCGACGTGGTCGTGAGCAACCCGCCGTACATCCCGGTGGACGCCGTCATCCGCGACCCCGAGGTCGCCGCGCACGACCCGGCACTCGCGCTGTGGTCCGGCGACGACGGTCTCGACGCCATGCACGTGGTCGAGCGGGTGGCCGCCCGGCTGCTCCGCCCGGGCGGTGCGGTCGTTGTCGAGCACGCCGACGTCCAGGGCGAGTCGGCACCCGCGGTCTTCGCCGGTGCGGGTCGCTGGGACGACGTACGGGACCATCAGGACCTGGCCGGGCGCGACCGCTACCTCACTGCGGTCCGGCGAACGGGCGCCGGCGTCGGAGGAGGAGCGGGCTGATGGGATGGATCCGGCGCTACGACATGGCCGAGCCGGCCGAGCGACCGGTCGGTCTCGACCTCGCCACCGACGCCGTGCGCCGGGGCGAGCTGGTCGTGCTGCCCACCGACACTGTCTACGGCCTGGGCACGGACGCCTTCTCGCCGGTCGCCGTCGCGGGGCTGTTGGCGGCCAAGGGTCGCGGGCGCGACATGCCGGTGCCGGTGTTGGTCGGCACCCCCCGCGCACTCGACGGCATCGCGACCGGGCTCACGCAGACCGCCCGCGAGCTCGTCGAGGCGTTCTGGCCCGGCGGCCTGACGTTGGTGGCGACGGCCCAGCCGTCGCTGCGGTGGGACCTCGGTGACACCGGCGGGACGGTCGCCGTGCGGATGCCGCTGCACCCGGTCGCCCTCGAGCTGCTCCGGGCCACCGGCCCCATGGGCGTCAGCAGCGCCAACCTGTCGGGACAGCAGGCGCCGACCACGTGCGACGAGGCCGTCGAGCAGCTCGGCGAGAAGGTCTCGATCTACCTCGACGGAGGGCCGAGCGGTGACCCGATCGCCTCGACCATCGTCGACGTCACCGGTGCTGTGCCGCGGCTCCAGCGGCTCGGTGCCGTGGGTCTGGAGCTGCTGCGCGAGGTCGCTCCCGACCTCGACCCCGGGGTCTACGGTGAGGCTTCATGAGAGCGTCGGCGCCGTGTTCGGGGGCGGACCCCGGCCGGTCCGCGACCGGCGCTGCCGTCGAGCCGGCCTGAGACGCGCGGCGGTCCTGACGCGTGCGTGAATACATGCTCACTCTGGTGGTGGCTGCGGCCGTCACCTACCTGCTCACCCCGGTGGCGCGCCGGATCGCGCTCCGGTGGGGCGCCCTCACGCCGGTCCGGGACCGGGACGTGCACGCCATCCCCACTCCGCGGCTGGGGGGCATCGCGATGCTGGGGGGGTTCGGCGCCGGCATGCTCGTGGCGAGCCAGATGCCCTTCCTCGGGCCGCGCCTGCACGACGCGCAGCAGACCTGGCCGCTGCTCGCCGGCGCCGGTCTGATCTGTCTGCTGGGCGTCGCCGACGACCGCTGGGAGCTCGACGCGCTGACCAAGCTGGCGGGCCAGGTGCTCGCCTCGGGCGTCATGGTCATCGGCGGCGTCCAGATGCTCTACCTGCCGGTGGGGGTGCTCGGCAGCGTCTCGACCGTCAATGGCGAGCGGGTCGCCAACTCCTTCGTCCTGGGCCCGGTCGAGGGCACCGTCCTGACCATCGTGCTGGTCGTCGCCACCGTGAACGCCGTCAACTTCGTCGACGGGCTCGACGGGCTGGCCGCCGGCATCGTCGCGATCGCCGCTGCCTCCTTCTTCGTCTTCTCCTACGTGCTCACGGTCACCGAGGGCCTCACCCGGGCCACCACGTCGGGGGTGGTCGCCGCTGCCCTCGTCGGCGTGTGCGTCGGCTTCCTCCCGCACAACTTCAGCCCGGCCCGGGTCTTCATGGGCGACTCGGGCTCGATGGTCCTGGGCCTGCTGCTGGCGTCGACGACGATCACGCTGACCGGCACGGTGGGACCCAACGCCGTCGACACCTCCCTGGCGCCCTCGCTGCTGCCGCTCGCGCTGCCGGTGCTCGTGATGGCGCTGCCGTTCCTCGACGTCCTGCTCGCCATCGTCCGGCGCACGTTGGCCGGCCGGTCGCCGTTCGCCCCCGACAAGCAGCACCTTCACCACCGGCTGCTCGAACGCGGCCACAGCCACGCCCGCGCGGTGCTGGTCATGTACCTGTGGTCCGCGGTGATCGCGTTCGGCTGGACGGCGTACGTCTTCCTGTCCACACCCGCGCTGATCGTGAGCCTGGTCGCGGCGGTCGTCGTCGCGGCGCTGCTCACGATGAACATCCCGCGGCTGCGACGCTCCGAGGGCACCTTCACCGGCCTGCGGCGCGGGCGGGTCCGGTGAAGGACGTCCGCGGCACCGGGGCCCGCGCCCTGCTGGCCCCGGCCCTACTCGGCGCCCTGGCGACCTGGCTCGTCGCGGCCGCGGGGGCGCTGGTGGTCGACGGTGGCACCGGGCTGGCGGGCGCGGGCCTCGGGGGAGCGTTGGTGATCGCCTTCCTGCTCGTGGGGCAGGTCCCCGTCGCGCAGGCCGCCAAGGGTCGCGGCTTCCTCGGTGCCGCGCTGTTGCTCGTCGGCTACCTGACCCGGGTCGTCCTGCTCCTCGTCGCCTTCGTCCTCGTGGTCGTCGACGGCACGCTGGACCGCCGGGTGGTCGGCGGCACCGTCATCGCGGTGGCCCTGGGCTGGACCGCGGGGACGGTCTGGGCGTGGTTGCACTGGCGGCCACCGGTGGTCGACGTCGAGCTGCCGACGGTCCCGGAACCGGTCGCGCCCCCCGCCGAGATCCCGGCGGACGAGGGCCGGCGCGCGCGCTGATAGGGTCGTCGGCGCGATGGTCGACGACCGGACTGACGGCGACGACGGCGTGCCCCCGGAGACCCCGGGAGCCGCGCCCGAACCGCCGCCGATGCGGGAGGTCGACGCCTGGGCAGTGATCAGCTATCTGCTGTCCGGGGTGATCCTGTACGGCGGGATCGGATGGTTGCTCGACGCCTGGCTCGGCACCCGTGGCCTGGTCGGTGTGGGCATCGTGCTGGGGGCGGCCGGCGGAATCTGGTTGGTCTGGCTCCGGTACAGTAAGCCTTGATCCCCCTGCACTTTTTGCCAGTTCTGCGACAGCAGAGAATGTCAGTCGTTGCGAGAGCAGACATGTCAGTCGTTGCGACAGCAGAGCTGCTGCATCTGCGACACCGATGCACCGCGCCGAAGGAGACGCCTTGCACCTGGTCACCCACCTGGCCGACAGCGGGATCAGACTCGTCCAGGCAGCCGAGGGCGACACCTTCAACCCGCCCGGTCCCGGGGACTTCGAGTTCCCGCCGCTGTTCGGCGAGGGCACCTTCTTCACCAAGCCGATGCTGATCGTCGTGCTCGGCACCCTGACCGTGGCGCTCGTCTTCTGGCTCGCGTCGCGCAAGGCGAGCATGGTGCCGGCGAAGATGCAGTTCGTCGGCGAGACCATCTACGGCTTCGTCCGCAACGACATCGTCGGCGACACCATCGGCCGTGACGGCCGCAGGTTCGTGCCCTACCTCGCGACGCTGTTCTGCTTCATCGCGATCAACAACCTCTCCGGCATCGTCCCGGTGCTCCAGCTGCCGGCCAACGGCAAGATCGCCTTCCCGCTGGTGCTTGCGCTCATCTCCTGGGCGACCTTCAACTACGTCGGGATCAAGAAGCACGGCTTTCTCGGCTACTTCAAGGCCATGATGTTCCCGCCCGGCCTGCCCAAGCCGATCTACGTGCTGCTGGCGCCGCTCGAGCTGCTCTCGACCTTCATCATCCGGCCGATCACGCTCACCCTGCGTCTCACGCTCAACATGTTCGCCGGCCACCTGGTGCTGCTCGTCTGCATCCTCGGCGGCGAGTTCCTGCTGGTCGAGAAGGGCGGCGCGCTCGCACTGCTGAGCCCCGTCGCGTTCGGCTTCGGCATCATCCTCACGTTCTTCGAGGCCTTCGTGCAGGTGCTGCAGGCCTACGTCTTCGTCCTGCTCTCCGCGCTCTACATCGCCGGCGCCCTCGCCGACGAGCACTGACCCGCCCGACCCACGCACGACCGCCCACGACCCTAGGCAACATCCGAGAAGGGACCCACCCAGTGACCGGCGACATCAATGGCAGCTTGAACATGATCGGCTACGGCCTCGCGGCCATCGGCCCCGGCGTCGGCATCGGCCTGATCTTCGCGGCCTACATCAACGGTGTCGCCCGCCAGCCGGAGGCGCGTGGTGTCCTCCAGGGCATCGCGATCCTCGGCTTCGCCCTCGCCGAGGCGCTTGCCATCATCGGCATCGGCCTCGCGTTCGTCCTCTAAGACCGGAAGAGGCACTACATGCACACGCTCGCCATCGTGCTGGCGGCAGGGGACGAGCCCAGCCCTCTGCTGCCGCACACCTCCGAGCTCATCGTCGGCACGGTCGCCTTCGTGCTGCTCTTCCTGTTCCTCCGCGCCAAGGTCTTCCCGGTGTTCGAGAAGACCTTCGAAGCGCGCCGGGACGCGATCGAGGGCGGCATGGAGCGGGCCAAGACGGCCGAGGAGGAGGCGAAGGAGACGCTCGCGCAGTACCGCGAGCAGCTCGCCGATGCCCGGCACGAGGCCGCCCGCCTGCGCGAGGAGGCCCGCGAGCAGGGCACGGCGATCATCGCCGAGATGCGCGAGCAGGCCCAGGCCGAGGCCCGTCGGGTCACCGAGCTGGCGCACCAGCAGATCGAGGCCGACAAGACGTCCGCGCTGACGCAGCTCCGCACCCAGGTGGGCACCCTCGCCACCGATCTCGCGGGCCGCATCGTCGGCGAGTCGCTCGAGGACGACGCGCGGCAGCGCCGGGTCGTCGACCGCTTCCTCGACGAGCTGGAGAGCCGGGCCGACTCGGGTGCCGCCTCCGTCGCCACCAGCGGAAGCACCGAATGAGCGCAGCGGGCCTGACCGGCGCCAGCCGCGAGTCGCTCGCCGCGGCCCGCGAGACGCTGGGCGCCCTCATCCGGGCCGGCGACACCGACCTGACGACGCTCGCCGACGAGCTCTTCGCGGTCACGGCAGTGCTGGACCACGAGCACGGCCTGCGCCGGGCCCTGACCGACCCGTCCCGCGACGGCGACGCGCGGGCCGGGCTGGCCCGCGCGGTGCTCGGGGACCGGGTCGGCAGTGCCACCACCGACCTGCTGTCCTGGGTGGTACGCGCCCGGTGGTCCGTGCCGCGCGACCTGGCCGAGGCCGTCGAGCTCCTCGCGGTCGAGGCCGAGGTGGCGGCGGCCGAGGCGGCGGGTCGGCTCGACGAGGTCGAGGACGAGCTGTTCCGCGTCGCCCGCTCCGTCGCGGGAGCACCCGAGCTGCGGTCGGCGTTGTCCGACCGCTCGGCCCCGGTGGAGAGCCGGGCCGCCCTGATCGAGGACCTCCTCGGTGGACGGGCGACCGACGAGACGCGCCGCCTGGTCCGCCAGGCGGTGGTCGCGCCGCGCGGCCGCTCGTTCGACCGCACGGTCGAGACCTACGGCCAGGTGGCCGCCGACCGGCGTCGCCGGCTGGTCGCGACCGTCACGGCCACCGCCCCCCTCACCGAGGAGCAGCGGGACCGGCTCGGTCGCGCGCTCCAGCAGATCTACGGGCACGAGGTCCACCTCAACGTCCAGCTCGACCCCGCCCTCGTGGGCGGCATCCGGGTCGAGATCGGCGACGAGGTGATCGACGGCTCGGTCGTCGCCCGCCTCGACGACGCGCGCCGGCGACTCGTCGGCCAGCAGTAGCAGACACACGTGACCACACGCACGATCGACAAGAGAGCAGGGGCTGCGACATGGCCGAGCTGACCATCCGGCCGGAAGAGATCCGGGACGCACTCGAGCGCTTCGTCTCCTCCTACGAGCCGGACGACGCCGGGCGCGAGGAGGTCGGGCACGTCACCGAGGCCGGTGACGGCATCGCGCGGATCGAGGGCCTGCCCTCGACCATGAGCAACGAGCTGCTCGAGTTCGAGGACGGCACGCTCGGCCTCGCCCTGAACCTCGACGTGCGTGAGATCGGCGCGGTCGTGCTGGGCGAGTTCCGCGGCATCGAGGAGGGGCAGCCGGTCAAGCGGACCGGCGAGATCCTGTCGGTGCCGGTCGGCGACGGCTTCCTCGGCCGGGTGGTCGACCCGCTGGGCAACCCGCTCGACGGCAAGGGCCCGATCGAGTCGACCGAGCGCCGGGCGCTCGAGCTGCAGGCCGCCTCCGTGGTCCAGCGGCAGAGCGTCAAGGAGCCGATGCAGACCGGCATCAAGGCGATCGACGCCATGACCGCCATCGGTCGCGGCCAGCGCCAGCTGATCATCGGTGACCGGCAGACCGGCAAGACCGCCGTCTGCCTCGACACGATCATCAACCAGAAGGCCGACTGGGAGTCCGGCGACCCGAAGCGCCAGGTCAAGTGCATCTACGTCGCCGTCGGCCAGAAGGGCTCGACGATCGCCTCGGTGCGTCAGGCGCTCGAGGAGAACGGCGCGCTGGAGTACACGACGATCGTCGCCGCTCCGGCGTCGGACCCGGCCGGCTTCAAGTACCTCGCGCCGTACACCGGCTCGGCCATCGGCCAGCACTGGATGTACCAGGGCCAGCACGTCCTGATCGTCTTCGACGACCTGTCGAAGCAGGCCGACGCCTATCGCGCCGTGTCGCTGCTGCTGCGCCGCCCGCCGGGTCGCGAGGCCTACCCCGGTGACGTCTTCTACCTGCACTCGCGGCTGCTCGAGCGCTGCGCCAAGCTGTCCGACGAGCTCGGCGGCGGCTCGATGACCGGTCTGCCGATCATCGAGACCAAGGGCAACGACGTGTCGGCGTTCATCCCGACCAACTGCATCTCGATCACCGACGGCCAGTGCTTCCTCGAGACCGACCTGTTCAACTCGGGCGTCCGGCCCGCCATCAACGTCGGTGTCTCGGTCTCCCGCGTCGGTGGCTCGGCGCAGGTCAAGGCGCTGCGCAAGGTCGCCGGCCGCCTGCGCCTCGACCTGGCGCAGTACCGCGAGCTCGAGGCGTTCGCGGCCTTCGGCTCGGACCTCGACGCCGCGTCCAAGGCGCAGCTGGCCCGAGGTGCCCGCCTGGTCGAGCTGCTCAAGCAGGGTCAGT
Organism: uncultured Actinomycetota bacterium; assembly: GCA_963784645.1. Lineage (GTDB taxonomy): Bacteria > Actinomycetota > Actinomycetes > JACCUZ01 > JACCUZ01 > JBBRVW01. The sequence goes on from CAWARY010000005.1 coordinate 178,728, forward strand.
ACTCGCCGTACCCCGTCGAGCACGAGGTCATCTCGATCTGGGCCGGGACGACCGGCAAGCTCGACGACGTCCCGATCGAGGACATCCGGCGCTTCGAGTCCGAGCTGCTCGACTACCTGCAGCGTCAGCACAAGGGCCTGGTCGACGGACTGCGCGAGAGCAAGGAGCTCGGTGACGACACCGTCTCCTCCCTCGAGGACGCCGTCGCCGGCTTCAAGAAGCAGTTCGAGACGTCGTCGGGCGAGCTGCTCGTCAACGACGAGCCGGTGGGTTCGATGGACGAGGACGAGGTCGAGCAGGAGACCATCAAGAAGCACGTCCGCAAGCCGGCGAAGCAGCGCTAGCCCATGGGTGCCCAGCTCCGGGTCTACCGCCGACGCATCAGGTCGGTCAACGCGACCAAGAAGATCACCAAGGCGATGGAGCTCATCGCCGCCTCACGCATCGTCAAGGCGCAGCAGCGGGTGTCGCAGTCCACGCCGTACGCCGAGGCGATCACCCGCGCAGTCTCCGCCGTGGCCAGCTACTCCGACGTCGAGCACCCCCTCACGGGGACCCTGCCCGCCTCGGAGCAGGAGGGCCATGAAGGCCCGGCGCGGGCGGCGGTGCTCCTGGTCACGAGCGACCGTGGGCTGGCCGGTGCCTACTCCTCCAACGCGCTCAAGGAGGGGGAGCGGCTCTCCAACCTGCTGCGCGACAACGGCAAGGAGGTCGTGCCGTTCCTCGTCGGGCGCAAGGCGGTCGGCTTCTACCGATTCCGCAACCGCGAGGTGGCGGGGCAGTGGACCGGATTCTCGGAGAACCCGACGTACGCCGACGCGAAGAAGGTCGCGGACGCTGTCATCGAGGCGTTCCTGACCTCCAACGACGAGGGCGGCGTCGACGAGATCCACCTCGTCTACACCCAGTTCCAGAGCATGGTCTCGCAGAAGACTGTGACCCGGCGGCTGCTGCCGCTGGAGATCGAGGAGACCGAGGAGGAGCCCGAGGGCGGGTCGTTCCCGCTCTACGAGTTCGAGCCGTCCGCGGAGGCAGTGCTCGACGCACTGCTCCCGCGCTACGTCGAGAGCCGCGTCTACAACGCGCTGCTCCAGTCGGCCGCCTCCGAGCTCGCGGCGAGGCGACGCGCGATGAAGTCCGCCACCGACAACGCCACCGAGCTCATCAAGACCTACACACGCATGGCCAACGCGGCCCGACAGGCCGAGATCACCCAAGAGATCAGCGAGATCGTCGGTGGCGCGGACGCGCTCGCCAGTGCGACTGCCGGGAGTGAGTGAGAGATGACTGCTGTAGCCGAGAACACCGAGACCGCCTCGACCCCTGAGGGCACCGGTCGGGTCGCCCGGGTGATCGGGCCGGTCGTCGACGTCGAGTTCAGCGTCGACACCATGCCCGACATCTTCAACGCGCTCCAGGTCGACGTGACCCTGGCCGGCGAGAAGAAGATGCTGACCCTCGAGGTCGCCCTGCACCTGGGTGACAGCCTGGTGCGCGCCATCTCGATGGAGCCGACGGACGGCCTGGTCCGCGGCGCCGAGGTGACCGACACCGGCAGCGCCATCACGGTGCCCGTCGGCGACGTGACCAAGGGCCACGTCTTCAACACCCTGGGCAAGCCGCTGGACGTCGAGGAGTCGACCCTCGACATCAAGGAGCGGTGGGAGATCCACCGCACGCCGCCGAAGTTCGACCAGCTCGAGTCCAAGACCGAGATGTTCGAGACCGGCATCAAGGTCATCGACCTGCTCACGCCCTACGTGCTCGGCGGCAAGATCGGGCTGTTCGGTGGTGCCGGAGTCGGCAAGACCGTGCTCATCCAGGAGATGATCTACCGCGTCGCCGAGAACTTCGGCGGTGTGTCGGTGTTCGCCGGTGTGGGCGAGCGGACCCGTGAGGGCAACGACCTCATCACGGAGATGACCGAGACCGGCGTCATCGACAAGACCGCGCTGGTCTTCGGCCAGATGGACGAGCCGCCCGGCACCCGGCTCCGCGTCGCGCTTGCCGCGCTCACCATGGCGGAGTACTTCCGCGACGTGCAGAAGCAGGACGTGCTGCTGTTCATCGACAACATCTTCCGGTTCACCCAGGCCGGCTCCGAGGTGTCGACGCTGCTCGGCCGGATGCCGAGCGCCGTCGGCTACCAGCCGACCCTGGCCGACGAGATGGGTCTGCTCCAGGAGCGGATCACCTCGACGCGCGGCCACTCGATCACCTCGATGCAGGCGATCTACGTGCCCGCCGACGACATCACCGACCCGGCGCCGCACACGACGTTCGCCCACCTCGACGCCACGACGGTGCTCTCGCGGCCCATCTCGGAGCTGGGCATCTACCCGGCCGTGGACCCGCTCGACTCGACGTCGCGGATCCTGGACCCGCGTTACATCTCCGAGGACCACTACCGGGTCGCGGCCCGCACGAAGGAGATCCTGCAGCGCTACAAGGACCTCCAGGACATCATCGCGATCCTCGGCATCGACGAGCTCTCGGAGGAGGACAAGATCCTCGTCCAGCGGGCCCGCCGGATCCAGCGGTTCCTGTCGCAGAACACCTTCGTCGCGAAGGCGTTCACCGGGCTCGACGGCTCGTTCGTCCCGCTCGACGAGACCATCGATGCGTTCAAGAAGCTGGCTGAGGGCGAGTACGACCACATCCCGGAGCAGGCGTTCTTCATGTGCGGTGGCCTCGAGGACGTCGAGAAGCGCGCCAAGGAGCTGGAGAAGAATGGCTGACGGGAGCGACGGCGACCTGCTCGCGGTCGAGCTGGTCGCGGCCGACCGCACGGTGTGGACGGGCGAGGGCACGATGGTGCTCGCCCGGACCGCCGACGGCGACGTGGGCATCCTGCCGCACCATGCGCCGCTGCTGGGCACCCTCGCCGACGGTGCCGTGCTCATCCGCCAGGCCGCCGGCGATCCCGTGGTCGCGGTCGTGCACGGCGGGTTCCTGTCGGTCGCCGACAACCGGGTGGGGATCCTGGCCGAGGAGTGCGACCTCGCCCAGGACATCGACCTGGCCGCGGCGGAGAGCGACCTCCGCGACGCCCAGGGCTCCGGCGACGATGACGCGGCGCACCAGGTACGCCGGGCCGAGGCCCGGATCCGCGCCCACGGCATGGCCTTCTAGGGCGTGTCCGCGCCGACCACCACGGGGGCCCGATGGGCCTGATCGGGGTGGTCGACGTGCTGGGGGCGCTCGTCGTCCTCGGTCTGGTCGCGATGGGCCTGCTCGTCCTGCGCCGCCGGTTCATCAGCCGCAGTGGCGGAACGTTCGACTGCAGCCTGCGGCTGCGCCCGACGTCGACCAGCCGCACCGGTCAGGGCTGGACTCTGGGCATCGCGCGCTACTCCGGGGACTCCCTCGAGTGGTACCGCGTCTTCTCCTACGCCCTGCGTCCCAAGCGGGTGCTCGGCCGCCGCGACCTGCAGGTCGTCGAACGTCGCGCGCCGCGCGGTCCGGAGGTGTTCTCCCTGCTGTCCGGCGCCGTGGTGGTGCGATGCGTGGGTGACGGCGGCCCGGTCGAGTTCGCCATGAGCGAGGACACCCTGACCGGCTTCCTCTCCTGGGTCGAGTCGTCCCCGCCCGGCATCCCCGCCCCGTAGCGCCAACCCAGATCTTTTGTGCGCCGACACACCGGATCTTCGGCGTGTCCGGTGTGTCAGCGCACATTCCGCGGGCGAGCCGCGTCAGCGGTTGGCGCCGGGCACCCAGAGGACGTCGCCGAGCTCGCGGTTGGCGTAGCGGGCCAGGACGAAGAGCAGGTCCGAGAGCCGGTTGAGGTAGGTGGCCGTCAGCGGGTTGACCTGGTCGCGGTGCGCCTCGACCGCCCGCCAGGTCGCCCGCTCCGCCCGGCGCACCACCGTGCGCGCCACGTGCAGGTGGGCGGCGGCCGCCGTCCCGCCGGCCAGGACGAACGAGCGCAGCGGCTCGAGGTCGGCGTTGAACCGGTCGATCTCGGCCTCCAGCGCGTCGACCTGGGCCTGGACCACGCGCAACGGCGGGTACTCCGGGTCGTCCTGCACCGGGTTGCACAGGTCCGCGCCGACGTCGAAGAGGTCGTTCTGGACCCGGGCCACGACGGCGGCGACGTCGTCCGGCAGCCCCCCGGTCGCAAGGGCGACCCCGAGGAAGGCGCCGGCCTCGTCGCAGTCGGCATACGCCTCCAGCCGGAAGTCGTTCTTGGAGATCCGGCCGCGGCCGCCCCACCCGGTCGAGCCGTCGTCGCCGGTGCGCGTGTAGATGCGGGTGAGGTTGACCATGCGATCCACTCTAGGGTGACCCGCATGGAGAGGTTCCGAGTCGTGGGTGGCGCCCGGCTCGACGGCGAGGTCCGCGTCACGGGTGCCAAGAACAGCGTGCTCAAGACGATGGCCGCGGCGCTGCTCGCCGAGGGCCGGACCACGCTCACCGAGGTGCCGCACATCCTCGACGTCGAGATCATGAGCGAGCTGCTGCGCCGGCTGGGCTGCACCGTCGACTACGAGCCGACGGCCTCGAAGGTCACGATCGACGTGCCGGCCGAGCTCGGCCACCAGGCCGACTACGACCTGGTCCGACGGATCCGGGCCTCGATCTGCGTGCTGGGCCCGCTGCTCGCGCGCTGCGGGCAGGCCGAGGTCGCGATGCCCGGCGGCGACGCGATCGGCACCCGCCCGCTCGACTTCCACATGGCCGGGCTGACGAAGCTCGGTGCCGAGCTCGAGAACGAGCACGGCTACATCGTCGGCCGGGCTCCGAAGGGGCTGTCCGGGGCTACCGTCTGGCTGGACTTCCCGAGCGTCGGCGCGACCGAGAACGTCCTGATGGCGGCCGTCCTCGCCGAGGGCACCACGGTCGTCGACAACGCGGCGCGCGAGCCCGAGATCGTCGACCTGTGCCAGATGCTGCAGCAGATGGGCGCGCAGATCGACGGGCTGGGGACCTCGACGCTGACCATCGAGGGGGTCGAGCGCCTGTCGCCGACCACCCACGAGATCGTCCCGGACCGGATCGTCGCCGGCACCTGGGCGTTCGCGGCGGCCATGACGCGCGGTGACATCACCGTGCGCAACGCGCGTCCCGAGCACCTCGAGATCGCCCTGGACAAGCTCACCGGTGCGGGTGCCCAGATCCAGGCGGTCGAGGACGGCTTCCGGGTCGTGCAGGACGCCCGGCCGGTCGCGGTCGACGCGGTGACCCTGCCGTACCCGGGGCTGGCCACCGACCTCCAGCCGCTGGTCATGGCGCTCAACTCCGTCGCCGACGGCGCCGCGATGATCACCGAGAACATCTTCGAGGGGCGCTTCGTCTTCGCCAGCGAGCTGGCCCGGCTCGGGGCGAACGTGCGCACCGACGGGCACCACGCGGTCGTCCGGGGCATCGAGCGGCTGTCCGGGGCGCCGGTGCGCGCGAGCGACATCCGGGCCGGCGCCGCGCTGACCCTGGCCGGGCTGGTGGGCGACGGCATCACCCACGTGCACGACATCTACCACGTCGACCGCGGCTACCCCGGCTTCGACCAGGCGCTGCGGAGCCTCGGGGCCGACGTCACCCGGGAGCAGGACCCGGACGCCGCGTTCGACCAGTAGGTACCGCCCGGTCGCGGACTCTCAGGGCGAGGCGAGCAACCGGCGGGCGGTGGCCTCGTCCTCCTCGAGGACCATCAGTCGCGGCCCGTCGGTCGTGGTCACCAGCTGGGCCTTGATACCGGCGGCCGCCAGCCGCTGCCGGTCGACCTCGCCCTCGATGAACGTCCCGGGCGCGGCGATCGCGACCATGAGGCCGTAGTCGTCCGCTGTGCCGGCGCTCGGCCGGCGCGCGACGAGTGACGTGCTGCGGCCGCCGTACGCCCAGCGGAGCAGGAGGGCCAGGACGCCGACGACGAGCACGGACGTGATGAGCGAGGTCCAGTCCGGCACCGGCCCAGTCTCGCCCATGGCGCGCTGGCTAGGCTTCCGGCCCATGACCGGAACCACTCTCGCCGTCGTCGGAGCGGGCCTCATGGGCTCCGGCATCGCCCAGGTCTCCGCGGTCGCGGGGCACGACGTCGTGCTGCGCGACGTCACCGACGAGGCGCTCGGGCGCGGCCGTGCCGCGATCGAGAAGTCGCTGTCGCGGTTCGTGGCGAAGGGCACGCTCGAGCAGGCCGACGCCGAGGCCGCGCTGGGGCGGATCACGACGACCACCGACCTCGACGCTGCCGGCACCGCCGACGTCGTGGTCGAGGCGGCGTTCGAGGACGTCGAGGTCAAGCAGGAGGTCTTCCGCCAGCTGGACCGGATCTGCCACGAGGGCGCCGTCCTCGGGACCAACACCAGCGCGATCCCGATCACGACGATCGCGTCGGTGACCGGGCGGCCGGAGGCCGTGGTGGGCATGCACTTCTTCTCGCCGGTGCCGATGATGGCGCTCTGCGAGCTGGTGCGCGGCCACAAGACCAGTGACGCGACCCTGGCCGCCGCCCGGGGGTTCGCCGAGGGGGTCGGCAAGACCTGCGTCGTCGTCAACCGCGACGTTGCCGGCTTCGTCACGACCCGGCTGATCTGTGCGCTCGCGATGGAGGCGATCCGGCTGGTCGAGAACGGCGTGGCCACCGCCGAGGACATCGACACCGCCTGCAAGCTGGGATTCGGGCACGCGATGGGCCCGCTGGCGACTACCGACCTCACCGGCGTCGACATCCTGCGCAACGCGAGCATGAACATCTACCGCGACACCGCGGACGAGAAGTTCTTCCCGCCGGAGACGCTCTCGCGGATGGTGGCCGCGGGCGACCTCGGCCGCAAGTCCGGCCAGGGCTTCTACTCCTACGAGAGCTGAGCCGCCCGCGCCCCTGCCGTGACCGGCCGGGGTCAGAGCGCTTCGGACAGGGGCCTGCTCGCCTGCCGGGCCGTCCGCCGTCGCCCAGGGGCACCCCGGTTTCCATGATCCACAGGGGATCTGTTGGATATTTCCCAACGGATCCGCTGTGGATCATGAACTGGCGGGTGCATCAGGAGGGTTCCGGCGCTCTGACCTGGGACGAAGTGGTTCCGGTTCACTCGAGTCACACAAGTCACAGGCGTCACAGCGTGGCGTCAAGAATTCCTCAAGTCCTCGCTCTACCGTCAGGAACCACGAGAACGACGGCAACCTCGCCTCGCTCTCGCGCGTCTACTGGTACGAGAAGCAGGGTGGGGGTGACCGGGATGGCTGTCGTCGTCGCAACGGAGCGCGAGATCGTGCTGTCCGGCCGGCTGGACGTGAGCAGCGCGGCCGATGTCCGCGCGGCACTGCACGAGGCCATCGACCTGGGGGCCGGCGACCTGGTGGTCGACCTGGCCGGGGTCGACTGGGTCGACGCCACCGGGCTCGGTGTCCTGCTGGGTGCCGACCGCCGGGCCAAGCAGCTCGGCCGCCGGTTCGTCCTGCGCGATGCCGCCCCGCGCGTCCGCCGGATCCTGCGGGTCACCCGGCTGCACCGGGTCCTGACCCTGGACCAGGCTGCCGCGTCCGTCGCCGTCTGACCGGCCCGCGGACCAGCCGGTCCCGGGGGCCGGCAGCAGCGTAGTTACCGGTGAGTAGGATCCGTGCCGTGCGGGACCAGCCGTGGGTCATGCGGACGTACGCCGGGCACTCCTCGGCGGCGGAGTCGAACGCGCTGTACCGGCGCAACCTCGGCAAGGGCCAGACCGGCCTCTCGGTGGCCTTCGACCTGCCGACCCAGACCGGCTACGACCCCGACCACGAGCTGTCCCGCGGTGAGGTCGGCAAGGTCGGGGTGCCGGTCAGCCACCTCGGCGATGTGCGCGCACTCTTCGACGGGATCCCCCTGACGGGGATGAACACGTCGATGACGATCAACGCGACGGCGATGTGGCTGTTCGCGCTGTACGAGACGGTGGCGCTGGAGCAGGCGGGCATCGGACCCGACGGCTCGGGGGGCGGGGTGGACGGGGCGGCCGCGGCCGAGGTGCGCGGCCGGCTCGCGGGTACGACGCAGAACGACATCGTCAAGGAGTACCTCTCGCGCGGCACCTACGCGTTCCCCCCGGCGGCGTCGATGCGGCTCACGACCGACCTCATCGCCCACACCGTCACCGAGGTGCCGAAGTTCAACCCGATCAACATCTGCAGCTACCACCTCCAGGAGGCCGGTGCGACGCCGGTACAGGAGATCGCGTTCGCGATGTCGACGGCGGTGGCCGTGCTCGACGCGGTGCGCGACGCCGGCCAGGTACCCCCGGAGCGGTTCGGCGATGTGGTGGCCCGGATCTCGTTCTTCGTCAACGCCGGCGTCCGGTTCGTCGAGGAGATGTGCAAGCTGCGCGCCCTGGTGCAGCTGTGGGACGAGACCACGCGCGACCGGTACGGCGTCACCGACCCGAAGAACCGGCGGCTGCGCTACGGCGTGCAGGTCAACTCGCTCGGGCTCACCGAGGCGCAGCCTGAGAACAACGTGCAGCGGATCGTCCTGGAGATGCTCGCGGTAACCCTGTCCAAGGACGCCCGGGCGCGCGCGGTCCAGCTGCCGGCGTGGAACGAGGCGCTCGGCCTGCCGCGGCCGTGGGACCAGCAGTGGTCGCTGCGCATCCAGCAAGTGCTCGCCTACGAGTCCGACCTGCTCGAGCACGAGGACCTGTTCGCCGGCTCGCACGTGGTCGAGGCGAGGGTCGGTGAGATCGTGACGGCCGCACGCGCCGAGATGGCGACGATCGCGGACATGGGCGGCGCCGTCGCGGCGGTCGAGAACGGCTACCTCAAGTCCGAGCTGGTCTCGTCCCACGCCCGTCGACGGGCCCGCGTCGAGTCCGGCGAGGACGTCGTCGTGGGGGTCAACCGGTTCACCGAGACCGAGCCCAGCCCGCTCACCGCTGACCTCGACACCGCGATCCAGACCGTCGACAAGGACGTCGAGGAGCGCGCAGTCGCCGCCGTGCGAGCCTGGCGGGAAGGACGCGACGCCGGGGCCGTCGAGGCCGCGCTGGCGAGCCTGCGCGACGCCGCGACAGGCACCGGCAACCTCGTCCCGGCGTCACTGGCCTGCGCCCGTGCGGGCGTCACCACGGGGGAGTGGGCCGGTGTGCTGCGGGAGGTCTTCGGTTCCTACCGCGCGGCGACCGGTGTCGCCGGAGCGGTCGGCATCAGCAGCCTGGTCGGCACGGCCGGCGACGACCTGCGGGCCGTGCGCGAGCTGGTGGCCCGCACCAACGGCGAGCTCGGTACCCGGCTGCGGCTCCTGGTCGGCAAGCCCGGCCTCGACGGCCACTCCAACGGTGCGGAGCAGATCGCCGTACGCGCCCGCGACGCCGGCCTCGAGGTCGTCTACCAGGGCATCCGGTTGACCCCGGGCGAGATCGCCGCGGCCGCCGTCGAGGAGGGCGTCCATGTCGTCGGGCTGTCGATCCTGTCGGGGTCGCACCGGGAGCTGGTGCCGGAGGTGCTGCAGCTGCTGCGCGACGCGGGGGCGGGCGAGCTGCCGGTCGTGGTCGGCGGGATCATCCCCGAGTCCGATGCCCGGTGGTTGCGCGAGCAGGGCGTGGCCGGCGTCTTCACGCCCAAGGACTACGGCATCACCGAGATCATCGGCCGTATCGTCGAGCTCGTCCGCACCGCACACGACCTCGACTGACGCCGCCCGGCACGCCCGGGAGGTACGGAGGAAGGACCGCCGCCCGCCGTGCCGCGCCCGCTGACGTCCGCGTTCCGCCGGGTCGCGGTCGACGTCACCCCGCTGCGGCAGCCGGACTTCCGCCGGCTCTTCATCGGGCAGGGCGTGTCGTTCGTCGGCTACCAGCTCACCGCCGTCGCGGTGCCGGTGCAGATGTACGACGTCACCCGGTCGTCGCTGTGGGTCGGGCTCATCGGTCTGGCAGCGTTCGTGCCGCTCGTCGTCTTCGGGCTCTACGGCGGTGCCGTCTCTGACGCGGTGGACCGGCGGCGGCTGTACATCGCGTCGTCGTGCCTGGTGTGGGGCGTCACCGGCGGCCTGCTCCTGCAGGCGCTGCTCGGGCTGGACAACCGCTGGGTCCTGCTCGGACTGGTCGCCCTCCAGTCGGTGGGCTTCGCGGTCTCCTCGCCCTTGCGCGGCGCGATCCTGCCCCGGCTGCTGCACCGCGACCAGGTCCCCGCGGCCAACACCCTCAACTTCACGATGAGCAGCGTCGGCACCGTCATCGGGCCGCTGACTGCGGGGCTGGTGCTCGCGAAGTCGACGTACGCCGTCGCGTACGGCATCGACGCGGCGTTGTTCACGGTCGGCTTCTACGCGGCCCTGCGGCTGCCGCCGCTCCCACCGGTCGGGGTCGTCGTCCGGCCGGGGCTGCGCTCGGTGCTCGACGGCCTGCGCTTCATCGCCGCCAAGCCGGTCGTGCTCATGTCGTTCGCGGTCGACATCGTGGCGATGCTGTTCGCGATGCCGCGTGCGCTGTTCCCGGAGGCGGCCGAGCAGCGGTTCCACGACCAGGCCGCGGTGGGCTGGCTGTTCGCGGCGATCGCGATCGGCGCAGTCGTCGGCGGGCTGGCCAGTGGCTGGATCGGACGGGTGCAGCGGCAGGGCGTGGCACTGGTGGCCGCGGTGTGCGGCTGGGGCGTCGCCGTCGCCCTTGCCGGGCTCGCGCACGCGCTGTGGCTCGCCGTGCTGCTGCTCGCGGTGGCCGGTGCGGCCGACCTGGTGTCGGCCGTCTACCGGCAGACGATCCTGCAGACCTACGCGCCCGACGAGATGCGCGGCCGGATGCAGGGCGTCTTCATCGTCGTGGTGGCCGGCGGCCCGCGCCTCGGCGACCTGCGGGCCGGCGGCACGGCCGCGGCGGTGGGCGCGACGACGTCATGGGTCGGCGGCGGCATCGCCTGCGTCGTCGTGGTGCTCGGTCTGGCCCTCGCCGTCCCGGCGCTGGTGCGCTACCGGACGCCGCCGCCGAATCCGGTCGACCCGGTGACCGGCCCGGCCTAGCGTCCTGTCCCATGCCGTACGCCAGCACGCGGACCGGCCGGGCCGACGCCGCGGAGATCACCGCCGCCCTCGCGGCGTGGACACCGCCGACCTGGACAGGCCAGCTGCACCCGGGCGACATCGGCTGGCAGCTGCGGCTGGAGGACGAGCAGGTCGACGGGTCGTTCCTCGTGGTCCGGGACGGCGCGACGATCGTCGCGGTCGCGCTGGTCGACGACCCGCACACGGTCCGGCTCGCCGTCGACCCGGCGCGCGCGCACCACACCCCGCTGGCTGACTTCCTCGCCGACGCGGTCGAGGACCTGGTCGGCGACGGGGAGGCGTGGGCTGCCGGACTGCCGCTCGCAGGCTGGGGCGCCGTGCTGGCGGACCGGGGCTGGTCGGCTGACGGTGACCCGTGGGTCGCGCTGCACCGCGCGCTCACGGGAGCCGGCCGCGCAGCCCTCCCCGACGGGGTCGCTCCGGTGGCCGGCGACAGGGATGTCGCCGACCGGGTCGCCGTGCAACGGGCGGCCTTCGAGCGCTCCACGTTCACGGCGGCGCGCTGGGCGCTGATGGCCGCCGGTCCGTCGTACGACGGCGGGCTGGACCTGCTCGCGCGCGACCGGGACGGGACGCCGGTGGCCGCCGGGACGGCGTGGCACGCGGGCGCGGGACGCTGCGCGGTGCTCGAGCCCGTCGGCACGCACCGCGACCACCAGCGGCTCGGCCACGGCCGGCGGCTCCTCGACGGGCTCTGCTCCCAGCTTGCGGCGGCGGGTTCCGCCAGCGTGGCCGTCGCGACACCGGCCTCGAACGAGGGAGCCGTGCGCGCCTACACGGCCGCGGGGTTCCGCGTGCTGGGGCTGCTCACGGACGTGCACCGGCCGGCTGGCTGACCGGCTCGGCCGAGGGGATGCCGGCCAGCAGGGCTTCGACCTGGGCGAGCACGTCGTCGGCGCAACCCCAGGACAGCGTGACGCCGGCGCCGCCGTGGCCGTAGCAGTGCACCACGCCGCCGGGGGAACCGTCGGCGTGCGGCACGGTCTCCAGGCGTACCGAGGGCCGGGCCGGCCGCAGGCCGACGCGGTGGCCGAGGACCCGCGCCCCGCGCAGGGCCGGCACCAGCTCGACCGCCCGCGCCAGCATCTCGCTGGCGGTGGTGGGGTCGGGCTGCAGCGTCCAGTCGCCGTCCTGCGCGGTGCCGCCGACGACGACGTCGTGCTCCCGCGGGACGACGTACATCGGGCGCTCGTCGGGTGAGGTCTCGGAGACGAGCAGCCACTCGTGGACACCGGTCTGCGCGACCCGCACGACCTGGCCGCGCACCGGGTGCAGGGACGGGTCGTGGGCCAGGGCCCGGGATGCCAGCCCGGTGGCGTTGACGACCACGCCGGAGGTGGGCAGCCCACTCAGCCGGGCCCGGGTGACAGTGCCGCCGGTCTGCTCGAGGCGGCGCACCAGGTGCGCGAGGTAGCTGCCCATCTCGGCGATCGGGAGCGCCAGCCGCCAGCCCCTGCTGAAGCCGGGCGCCGGGTCGACGACCGTGTCCAGCCGCGGGACGGCCGACCGCCACCAGGGCTGCTCGGGAGCGCCGCCGGGCAGCAGCTCGACGCCCTCGCGGACCCGCACCCCGGTGCCGGGGGAGCCGGCCAGCTCGGTGAGCACGTCGTAGGTGCGAGCCGACCAGGCGGTGACCTTGTCCTGCGGGAGGGCCCGGTAGGGGTACCAGAGCGCCGCGGCCACCGACGAGGTCGTCTCGGCGGGGAGGTCGCGGGCCAGCACGTGGGTCTCGTGGCCGGCCTCGGCCAGCCGGACCGCGCAGGTCAGCCCGGTCACCCCGGCGCCCACCACGATCACCCGCACACCCACAGCGACCCAGCCTGCCGTACGCCGCCCGGCCGGGGAAGTCCCGCGCCGTGGAAGCCGCCCGCGCGTCGCCAGGAAAGATCGTTTGCGACCTGAGCCCCGGACACGCCGGGGTACCCACCGGCGTGTCGGGGATCCAGGTCGCAAACGAGCGCCCTCCGGGTGCGGCACCCCGGGGGAGGCAGGCTGCGGGCCATCTTTGCCAAGAAGTGTTGGCAAAGGAGTGTTGGCATGGCATCCTCGGGGCATGGCCGACCGCTTCCTCGACGTCTCCGACCCGCTGGCGCTGCGCGCCCTGGCCCACCCGCTGCGCGTCCGGCTGCTGCGGCTGGTCCGCGAGCACCGGCCGGTGACCAACGCCGAGCTGGCGGCGCTGGTGGGGGAGTCGACCGCGAACGTGAGCTACCACCTCTCGGTGCTGGCCCGGCACGGCTTCGTGGAGCCGGACCCCACGCCCGGCGCCACCCGCCGGCACAAGCCGTGGCGCACGACGTACGACCGGATGCGGATGCACTCGAGCGAGGGCGCCACGCCGCTGGAGAGCTCCGGCGGCGGTGCGCTCGCGGCGCTGCTGGCCGACGACCGCGCGACGCAGGACGCCTACCTGGCGGCGCCGAGCGCGCCGGAGGGCAGCACGTGGGACGCCGCCGTCTTCCAGATCTCCCGGCTGGTGCTCGACGCCGCGCGTGCCGAGGAGCTCGCCACCGAGGTGAGCGCCCTGCTCGACCGCTACCACGGCGACGCCGACCCCGGCCCGGACGAGGCACGGTTCGCCGTGTCGTTCGTGGCCGTCCCGGTCGGCGAGGGGGTGCCGCGATGAGTCCGCTCACCGGCCCGCTCCGGCGTCGCGACGTGCGGTTGCTGATCACCGGGTCGACGGTGTCCCTGGTCGGCGACGGCATCTACGGCATCGCGATGGCGGTGGCCGTCCTGCACCTCACCGGCAGCGCCACCGCCCTGGCGGCGATGGCGGTCGTGAACCTCGTGCCGCGGGTGGCCTTCGGGCTGATGGGCGGCGTGCTGGCCGACCGGCTCAGCCGCCGGGCGATCCTCGCGGTATGCGACCTGGTGCGGCTCGTCGTGGTCGCCGCCCTCGGTGCGCTGCTGCTCGCCGGTGACCCGCCGCTGTGGCTGCTGCTGGTGCTGGTCGCGCCGCTGGGTGCCGCCTCCGGTGCTGCGAACCCGGCCTTCAGCGCGATCCTGCCGGACCTCGTCGACGAGGAGGAGCTGGTCGCCACCGGCGGCCTGCTCGGCACGGTCAGTCCGATGGCGCAGATGGTGGTCGGCCCGGCCGTCGGCGGTGTGCTGGCGGCCTGGCACCCGGGGGCGGCGCTGCTCGTCGACGCCGCGACGTTCGCCGTGTCGGCCTGGTGCGTGCTGCTGCTCCGCCCGCCCGTGCTGCACGCGCCGGGCGAGGGCCCCCGGCCGCTGCCGTGGGCCGACTTCCGGGAGGGACTGGCCTACGTCCGGCGCACGCCGTGGCTCGCCGTCAACCTGCTCTCCGGGCTCGTCATCACCTTCACCGTGTCCGGGACCATGCAGATGCTCCCGGTGCTGGTCTCCCGCGGCTACGGCGCACCGGTCGCGAGCTTCGGCTACCTGATCGCCGCGGGCGGGGTCGCCGCCACCGTCGCAGCGGCCGTCGTCGGCTCCCGGCCGCGCCCCCGGCGCCCGCTGGCGACGTCGTACGCGACGTACGCCCTGGGCCTGGGCGCCGTCGCCGGCCTGGGCGTCGCGCCGGGGCCGGTGGTCGGCGCGGTGTTCATGGTGGTGTTCTTCGTCGGTGCGACGGCGGGCAACGTGCTGCAGGACAGCGTCCTGGGCTCCCGGGTGCCCCGGGAGCTGCGCGGCCGGGTCGGGTCGCTCGACTGGGTCGCGGCGACGGCGGCCGCTCCGCTCTCGGTCGTGGTCGCCGCGCTCTCGGCCGACCATGCCGGCATCCGCCCGACGTACGTCGTGGCCGGCCTGGCCGCCGCCCTGTGCTCGCTCGCGGGGCTGGTGCTGCTGCGCCGCACCGGCGAGCCGACCGACACCCCGGCCCCGTCCGCCACGGCCCTGCAGTCGATCACGTAAACGTGATCCACCGTCTCCTCACACGGGTTGCACGCCGTGCAAGGCGCATGTCGACCACGTTTACGTGATCGCCGGACGAGGGGGGAACGGGGCCGGACGAGGAGCGGGGCGGGGGCGGGGGGGGCGGGGGTCAGAACAGGCGGGCGCCGACGTCGTCGACACCGCGCAGCGCGTCGTAGTCGAGGACGACGCAGTCGATGCCGCGGTCGGTGGCCAGGACCCGGGCCTGCGGCTTGATCTCCTGGGCGGCGAACACGCCGCGTACCGGCATCAGGTGCGGGTCGCGGTTGAGCAGCTCGAGGTAGCGGGTGAGCTGCTCGACGCCGTCGATCTCGCCGCGCCGCTTGATCTCGATCGCCACGGTCGCCCCGCTGCGGTCGCGAGCCAGGAGGTCGACCGGACCGATCGCCGTCGGGTACTCGCGGCGCACCAGCCGCCAGCCGGCGCCGAGGGTCTCGATCTGGTCGGCGAGCAGCGCCTGCAGGTGGGCCTCGACACCGTCCTTCACCAGTCCCGGGTCGACGCCGAGCTGGTGACTGGTGTCGTCCAGGACCTCCTCGACCGTGATGACCAGCTGCTCGCCGCCCTTGTTCGTGACGGTCCAGACGCCCTCGTCCGGACCGGTGCCGACGCGCAGCGTGCACGGCGGCGTCATCCACATCAGCGGCTTGTAGCCGCCGGCGTCGGAGTGCACGAGCACCGAGCCGTCGGACTTGACCAGCAGCAGCCGGGGAGCGCTCGGGAGGTGGGCGGTCAGCCGGCCGACGTAGTCGACCGAGCACCGGGCGATGACCATCCGCACGAGGGGCGAGGCTAGCCGACCGGCGGGGCCGCCTCGTCAGCGGCGAGCATGTCCTCCAGCTCGAGGAGCCGCAGCAGCCGCAGCACGCTGCGCCGGCAGTGCCGCAGCTCGACGCTCCCGGAGCGCTTGGCGAGCATCGCCCGGGCGAGCAGCAGCGGCGAGATCCCCGAGGCGTCGGCGAAGCCCACGCCGCTCATGTCGACCACCAGGCGGGTGCACAGGGGTGCGCGCCGGGCCGCGAGCGCCTGGTCGACGACGGCCTGCAGCAGCGGCGAACTGGTGATGTCGAGCTCGCCGTCCAGGCGGACGGTCACCGTGGCCCCCTCCGGCCGGACGTCGACGGCAAGCGTCGACTGAGCGCTGCGCAAGCCCCGTGCTCCCTCTCCCACGACGGCCACCCCGTCGGGACCGTCTGGCACGGCCGCGCGCGGGCGACCGTGCGACCTGTCTACCCCATCGGACCCCTGGCATGCCCGGCGCCGCAGGACCTGGGAGGATCGACCGCATGTCACGTGACTTCCGCACCGTGGGCGTCGTGGGTCTGGGCACCATGGGTGCCGGGATCGTCGAGGTGTTCGCCCGCGAGGGGCTGCAGGTCGTGGGCGTCGAGCCCACCGAGGAGGCCCTCGAGCGCGGCCGCGGCCACCTGCGCAACTCCACCGACCGCGCGGTCAGCCGGGGAAAGCTCACCGAGGCCGACCGGGACGCCCTCGTGGCCCGGGTCACGTTCACGACGTCGATGGAGGACCTCGCCGACGTCGACCTCCTCGTCGAGGCGGTGCCCGAGCGGCTGGACCTCAAGCAGGAGGTCTTCGCGGCCGCGGACAAGATCTGCCGGCCCGACACCGTGCTCGCCACCAACACCTCCTCGCTGTCGGTCACCGAGATCTCGGTGGCCACCTCGCGGCCGTCGCAGGTCGTCGGCATGCACTGGTTCAACCCGGCGCCGGTCCTCAAGCTGGTCGAGGTGGTACGCACCGTCGTGACCGAGCAGGAGGTCGTCGACGACGTCACCGCGCTGGCCGAGCGGCTCGGGAAGAAGCCGGTCGTCATCGGTGACAAGGCGGGGTTCATCGCCAACGCCCTGCTGTTCGGCTACCTCAACCACGCGGTGTCGATGCTCGAGTCGCGCTATGCGACCCGCGAGGACATCGACGCAGCGATGCGGCTGGGCTGCGGCTACCCGATGGGTCCGCTGGCCCTGTTGGACCTGATCGGTCTCGACACGGCGTACGAGATCCTCGACACGATGTACCGGCAGTCGCGCGACCGGCTGCACGCGCCGGCGCCGATCCTCAAGCAGATGGTCACGGCCGGTCTCCGGGGTCGCAAGACCGGGCGCGGCTTCTACACCTACGAAGGCCCCGACTCGCCCAAGGTCGTCGACGACGCCCTGACACCGGGTGCGGGCGGCGCACACCAGGCCGGTCGCGACGTCCGGCGCATCGGCGTCGTCGGCTCGGGCACGATGGCCACCGGCATCGTCGAGGTGCTCGCCAAGGCGGGCTACGACGTGCTGTACGTCGCGCGCGGTGCCGAGAAGGTCGCCCGGGTGCGCGCCGACCTCGAGCGGTCGCTGGACAAGGCCGTGCTGCGCGGCAAGCTCGAGCAGGCCGATCGCGACGCCGCCGTGTCACGGGTCACCGGGTCGGCGCGGCTCGACGACCTCGCCGACCGCGACCTCGTCGTCGAGGCGGTCGTCGAGGAGCTGTCGGTCAAGCAGGCGCTGTTCTCTACCCTCGACGAGATCTGCCGGCCCGGCACCGTCCTCGCGACCACGACCTCGTCGCTGCCGGTGGTCGAGCTGGCCGCCGCCACCGGCCGGCCGGCCGACGTCGTCGGCCTGCACTTCTTCAACCCCGCGCCGGTGATGAAGCTGGTCGAGGTCGTGAGCACGGTGTCGACCGCGGACGACGTCGTCGCCACCGTCCGGCAGGTCTGCGAGCGGGCCGGCAAGCACGCCGTCGAGTGCGGCGACCGGGCCGGGTTCATCGTCAACGCGCTGCTGTTCCCCTACCTCAACGACGCCGTGAAGATGCTCCAGGCGCACTACGCGAGCGTCGAGGACATCGACGCCGCGATGATCGTCGGCTGCGGCTACCCCCTTGGTCCGTTCGACCTGCTCGACGTCGTCGGCCTCGACGTCGCGTACGCCATCCAGCGCACGCTCTACCTCGAGTTCCGCGAACCGGGGTTCGCGCCGGCGCCGCTGCTCGAGCAGCTCGTCACCGCCGGCTACCTCGGTCGCAAGGCCGGCCGCGGGTTCCGCGACTACCGCTGATCGGCGGCACGTGAGCGACGACTGGGTGGTGCGGCAGGTCACAGGCTCCGCCTCGACCCGCGCCTACCGCTGCCCGGGGTGCGACCACGAGATCCGCCCGGCCACCCCGCACGTCGTCGCCTGGCCGGCCACCTACGGCGGTGAGGGCGACCGCGACGAGGACGCCGGTCTCGGTGAGCGGCGGCACTGGCACACCGCCTGCTGGCGGGCGCGCGACCGGCGGGCGCCGAAGACGCAGCGGTCGCGCAACGCGCCGCGCTACTGAAGGAGCCGGATGACCGAGCACCACCTGTCGACCTACGGCGCCGAGGAGCTGCGCGCCGCGACGGTGCTGCCCGCTGACCGGAGGCCGATCGAGCTGAACACCGCCGACGGCCTGCGCCTGGTCGGCGAGCTGGCCCTGCCGGTCGACCGCCCTCCGGTCGCGACCTT
The DNA here is from genome assembly GCA_963784645.1 of uncultured Actinomycetota bacterium. Lineage (GTDB taxonomy): Bacteria > Actinomycetota > Actinomycetes > JACCUZ01 > JACCUZ01 > JBBRVW01. The sequence goes on from CAWARY010000005.1 coordinate 197,082, forward strand.
GATCTGCCTGCACCCGCTGCCGACCCATGGCGGGTTCATGGACAGCCACGTGCTGCGCAAGGCGTCCTACCGGCTGCCGGCTCTCGCCGGGATCGCGGTGCTGCGGTTCAACACGCGGGGCACGTCGTCGCCGGCCGGCACCAGCGAGGGTGCCTTCGACAACGCGGTCGGCGAGCGCTTCGACGTCGCAGCCGCCATCGAGTACGCCGAGTTCCACGACGACCCGCCCCTGCCGGACAGGTGGCTGCTGGGCTGGTCGTTCGGCACCGACCTGGCACTGATGCACGGGCTGGACCCGTCGGTCACCGGCGCGATCCTGCTGTCCCCGCCGCTGCGGTTCAGCAGCGACGAGCACCTCGACGAGTGGGCCGCGTCGGGCCGGCCGGTGCTGGCCCTGGTGCCCGAGCACGACGACTACCTCCGGCCCCCCGAGGCGCGCGTGCGGTTCGGGCGCATCCCGCAGGCCGAGGTCGTCGGGGTCGACGGCGCCAAGCACCTCTGGGTGGGGGAGCCAGCCGTGCGCCGGGTGCTCGACGAGATCGTCCGGCGGGTCGCCCCGGACGCATACCCGCTGCCCACCACGGTGCCGCCGGGGATGCCCACGGCCGAGGGGTAGCAGCGTGGGGATCATGACGGGCCGGTGACGTCCGACCGGGACACCGGTCGGGACCGCGCGGCGCGGGGACCGGCGACGTAGCGTGACGCCATGAGCGTCGCGACCAGGGGCACGGCACGTCGCTGGGCCGCGGCGCTGGCCGGCCTGGTCGCCGTCGCGGCGGCACCGTCGGCGTGGGCGCACGTCCCGGCGGCGGAGTCGGAGCTGTCACCGCGGCAGCTCCTCGCCCGGGCGCAAGGCTCGGCGGCAGTGCCCCACCACGGGCTGGCGGAGAGCGTCGGGACCCTGGGGCTGCCCGACCTGCCCCGGCTCGGCGACGTCGCGGCGCTGCTCGGCTCCACCACGAGGACCCGGGTCTGGTGGCGGTCGCCGGACGCCTGGCGGGTCGACCGGATCACCCCCACCGGTGAGTCCGGCACCTACGCGATCCCCGGGGGCGTCCAGACCTGGGACTTCGAGTCCGGGGCCGTGCGCCGCGAGCTCGGCGCCACCCCTGTCCGGCTGCCGCGCGTCGACGACGTCCTGCCGCCGCAGGCGGCCCGCCGGGCCCTGGCCGGTGTCACCGCGCGGGACCGGGTCACCGCGCTGCCCGCCCGCCGGGTGGCGGGGCGGACCGCGGACGGCCTCCGGGTGGTGCCCACCGACCACCGCAGCACGGTGGGGCACCTCGACGTCTACGTCGACAAGGCGACCGGGCTGCCGCTGTCGGTCGTCGTCGTGCCGCGCGGCACCGACGTGGCGGCCATGCGCTCCGCGTTCGTCGACGTCACGATCGGCCGCCCGGCCGCCGGCGCCCTGGAGCCCCGGGTGCCGCGGTTCGGTCGGATCCGCACCACGCGGACCCCCGACCTGGCCGCTGCGGTGGACCGCTTCGCCCCCTTCGCGTTACCTGTCGAGCTTGCCGGGCTCACCCGCGGGCCGGACATCCTCGGCAGCGGTGGCGGCACCGGGACGTACGGAGAGGGGCTCACGCGCTTTGTCGTCCTCCCGCTCTGGTCGAGCCTGGGCCGGTCCGCGTCGACCGCCGCCGCAGCGGGCGGCGGCACGGTGCTGGACGTCGGTCCGGCGGGTACGGCCGTCCTCGTGAGCACCCCGCTGCTCAACGCGGTCGTGGTGCGTGCGGGCGGCGGCGGCCGACGTACCCGTTCGTACCTGGTCGCCGGCACCGTTGTCCCCACCGTGCTGCAGGCCGCCGCGCGGGCCCTGCTCGACGACCCGCCGCCGTTCCGGTGACGGACCGCGCGGACGAGGTCGTCGCGACGAGCGGGCTGACGAAGCGCTTCGGCTCCGTGCTCGCGGTCGACGACGTGTCGATCGAGGTCCGCCAGGGCGACCGCTACGGCTTCCTCGGACCGAACGGCTCCGGCAAGACCACCACGGTGCGGATGCTGCTCGGCCTGGTCTATGCGACGTCGGGCAGCGTGGAGCTCTTCGGCCGCCGGATGCCCGGCCCGGCGCGCGGCACGCTGTCGGACGTCGGCGCGCTGATCGAGGGGCCGGCGTCCTACGGCCACCTCTCGGCGCGGACCAACCTCGCCCTGATGGACGCCGCCGGCCCGGGCAGCTCCCGGCGCACCCGGCGCCGGCGGATCGAGGGCGTGCTCGAGCAGGTGGGGCTCGACGGAGTCGGTCGACGGCCGGTGAAGGCCTTCTCGCTCGGGATGAAGGCCCGGCTCGGTCTGGCCGGCGCACTGCTCCGCCGGCCGCGGCTGCTGGTGCTCGACGAACCGACCAACGGGCTCGATCCGCAAGGGATCCACGAGGTGCGCGACCTGCTCCTCGAGCTCAACCGTGGCGGCACGACCCTCTTCGTGTCGAGCCACCTGCTGGCCGAGGTCGAGAGCCTGTGCACACGGGTCGGCATCCTGCAGGCCGGTCGGCTCGTCGCGCAGGACGACCTCGCCACGCTGCAGGCGCCGACCGGGCTGGTACTGGTGCGGACGCCGGACCCGGACCTGGCGGTCTCGGTGCTCGACGGCCGGGTCGAGCGCCGCCACGGCAACCTGCTGGCCGTCCGCGCCTCGACCGCGGAGGAGCTGGCGGGGCTGCTCGTCCAGAGCGGTGTCCGGCTCACCGAGCTGCGCGCCGAGCGGCGGACCCTCGAGGAGGTCGTGCTCGAGCTGACCGGGCCCGGCTCGGACCGGGTGGCGCGAGGGCCGGACCGGTGATCGCCGTCGAGCTGGTCAAGCTCTTCCGCCGGCCGCGCACCTGGGTCACGGTCGGGCTGCTCTGCTTGCTGCCCACCGTCGTCGCGGTCTTCCTCGCAGTGACCGACGTGGCCCCCCGCCCGGGCGAGGGACCGGCCTTCCTGTCCGCGGTGCTCGCCAACGGTGCCCTGTTCCCGGCTGCCGCGCTCGGCATCGTGCTCCCGCTGTTCCTGCCGGTGGCCGTCGCCGTCGTGGCCGGTGACGCGGTAGCGGGCGAGTCGGCCGCGGGGACGCTGCGCTACCTGCTCGTCCGCCCGGTAGGACGCACCCGGTTGCTGCTGGCCAAGCTGCTGTCGGTGGTGGTGTTCCTCGTCGTCGCCGTCACCGCGGTCGCGGCGACCGCCTACGAGGTGGGTACACGCCTGTTCGTGCCGGTGGCCGGCTCGCCGGCGGAGGTGGTCACCGGCCTGTCGGGCAGCACCCTGACCTCGCAGCAGCTCGCCGTCCGCACGATGCTGGTCATCGGCTACATCACGTGGTCGATGCTCGGGGTCGCGGCGGTCGCGCTTTTCCTGTCGACTCTCACCGACTCGCCGCTCGCGGCCGCACTCGGGGCGCTCGCGGTGCTCGTCACCAGCCAGGTGCTCGTCACCCTCGACGCGGCCTCGTCGGTGAAGCAGTACCTGCCGACGCGTTACTGGCTGGCCTGGGTCGACTTCTTCCGCGACCCCATCCTGTGGCACGACATCCGGCTCGGGGTGCTCGTGCAGGGCGCCTACGCCGTCGTCTTCCTCGGCCTCGCCTGGGCGGCGTTCACGACCCGCGACGTCACGAGCTGACTCACCCGGGGCACGCCGCAGGTGCCTGCGGCCTCGGCACCCGCAAGGCGTCGAGCACGAGCGACTGCACCGCGGTGTCGGTGGGGAGCTGACCGTGGGCGACCCGCCTCCCGGGGCAGACGTCCTGCACGACGAGGTCGAGGGCGCCCTCGAGGTCGGCGCTGTCCGACGGCGTGACCACCTGGTCGTCGGTGGTGCGGATGCTCACCCAGATCGGGCCGGGCGGCGTCTCGTCGCCACGGTTGAGGCGGCCCAGCAACGGGCTGTCGGGCGCGAGCTCCTGGCAGGCGGGTGGGCAGGAGTCCGGCGCCAGCACCGACGCCAGTGCCGCGATCTCGGTGCCGTGATGGGGGGACCCGAGCGTGACGACCCGTCGGGCCTGGCCTGCGCCGCCGCCCTCCGCGACCCACAGCCGGGCCACCACGCCGCCGGCGGAGTACCCCACGACGTCGACCGAGGGCGCTCCCGCCGCCAGCGCCGCGTCGGCGGCCGTCGCCAAGGCGGCTGCCTGGTCGGCGAGCGGTCCGGTGCCGTCGCCCGGCAGCCGGACGACGGTCGCCTCGCGGCCGGCCGCCCGCAGCACGGCGGCCAGCCGGTCGAGGGCCGTCGCGCTGCCGCCGTACCCGGGCACGAGCAGGACGGGACCGGGCCGGTCCTGGGCCACCGGCGTGGTGGGCTGCCGCGACCCGCGGAGCGCGACGGCCACCACGACCAGCGCCAGCAGCACCAGTGCCACCACCACGGCGACGAAGACCCGGCGGCGCGCACTCACCCCCCGACCGTACGGTGGGCCACTGCCGAGCACCGCCGTGGAGGAGGACCCTGTGCACGTCCTGGTCACCGGAGGTTGCGGCTTCGTCGGCTCCCACGTCGTGGAGGAGCTGCTCGCGTCGGGTCACGACGTGCGCGTGCTCGACGACCTGTCGACCGGCCGTCGGGAGCACCTCCCGGCCGGGGTCGACATGCGGGTGGGTGACGTCACTGTGGAGGGCGACGTCGCGGCCGCCCTCGACGGCGTCGACGCCGTGTGCCACCAGGCGGCGAAGGTCGGGCTCGGCAGCGGGGTCGCCGACCTCGCCGACTACGTGCGTCGCAACGACCTCGGTACAGCGGTGCTGCTGTCGGCGATGGCAGCGGCCGGCACCGCCCGGCTGGTGCTCGCGTCGTCGATGGTGGTCTACGGCGAGGGCGGCTACGACTGCGCGGAGCACGGGGCCGTGACGCCGGGAGCGCGCCTGCGTGCCGACCTCGACGACGGCCGGTTCGAGCCGCCGTGCCCCGTGTGCGCGGCGCCGTTGTCGGTGCGGGAGGTCGACGAGTCGGCGCGGCTGGACCCGCGCAACGGCTACGCCGCCTCGAAGGTGGCTCAGGAGCACCTGGCCGCCACCTGGTCAGCGGTCACCGGGGGACCAGCGGTGGCGCTGCGCTACCACAACGTCTACGGCCGACGGCTGCCCCGCGACACGCCGTACGCCGGCGTGGCGGCGCTGTTCCGGTCGGCCCTGGCCCGTGGCGAGGCGCCCAGGGTCTTCGAGGACGGCCGGCAGCTGCGCGACTTCGTGCACGTGCGGGACGTCGCGGTCGCCAACCGGCTGGCCCTCGAGTCGTCCGGCGTCGCGGCCGGTCGGCTCACGGCGTACAACATCGCGAGCGGTCGGCCGCGCACGGTGGGCGAGCTGGCCGTGGCACTCGCGGACGCCGTGGGTGGACCACGTCCGGTGGTGACGCGGGAGTTCCGGATCGGCGACGTGCGGCACGTCGTCGCCTCGCCGGCGCGGGCCGGCGCGGAGCTCGGCTTCCGCGCGGCCACCGGGCTCGAGGCCGGTGCGGGTGACTTCGCGGCCGAGGACACCGGTGCCGGAGGTCGGGCAGGTCTTACGGGTTCGTGACGTCCGCGGCAGGTCGGTCCGTGCTGCTCTAGCGTCGGGGGCGCAGGTCACGACCGTCCGGAGGAGCCAGGTGTCCCGCACCAAGATCCTCGTCGCCGAGGACGACCCGACGATCGCCGACGTCGTCTGCCGCTACCTGGTGCACGACGGTCACGAGGTCGAGCACGTCGCCGACGGCACCACGGCGCTCAACCGGGCCCTGTCCGGCAGCCCCGACCTCGTGGTGCTCGACGTCATGCTGCCGGGGATGGACGGTTTCGAGGTCTGCCGTCGCATGCGGCGGTCCGTGACGACGCCGGTCGTCCTGCTCACTGCGCTCGGCTCCGAGAGCGACCGGATCACCGGGCTCGAGATCGGCGCCGACGACTACCTCACGAAGCCGTTCAGCCCGCGGGAGCTGACCCTGCGGGTGCAGGCGGTGCTCCGCAGGGCCAGGGGCTCGGCGGGCGCCCGGCAGGTCGGGGTGCAGCGCGACGGCGACCTCACGGTCGACCTCGGCGCGCGACAGGCGGTGCGCCGCGGCGCCGAGCTGGTGCTCACCACCCGGGAGTTCGACCTGCTCGCGTTCTTCCTCAGCAATCCCGGCCAGGTGTTCTCCCGCAAGGAGCTGCTCTCGAGCGTCTGGGGCTGGACCGTGGGCGACGAGTCGACGGTCACGGTGCACGTCCGCCGCCTGCGGGCAAAGGTCGAGGACGACCCGGCGGTCCCGCAGCGCGTCCTCACGGTGTGGGGCTCGGGCTACCGCTACCAGCCGCAGGAGCAGTCGTGATCCCGGCGGCGGACGTCGGTGTCGTCGCCGAGCTGACCGTCGCCTGCGCGGTCGTCGCCCTCGTCGTCGGAGGTGCGCTGCTGCGGCTGCTGCGCGGCCGCTCGGTGGTCACGCACCTGCTGGTCGTCAGCTCTGCGGCGCTGGCAACCGTCGCCGGCGCCGTTCTCCTCACCACCCGGCAGATGTTCCTCTCCTCGCACGACTCGCGGGTGGTCCTCGTCGTCAGCGCGCTGGCGACCGTCTCGGCCGTCGGTGTGGCCCTGCTGCTGGGCGGCTCGCTCCGCCGGGCGGGACGGGCGCTGGCGACCGCCGCGGTGAAGGTCGGCGAGCCGGCGTACGACGGGTCGCCTGACATGCCGACCGGCGAGCTGCGCACCGTCGCTGCTGCGCTGGACGACGCGCACGCCCGGCTGGCCCGCGCCCGCGCCGCCGTCGAGGCCACCGAGCAGAGCAGGCGGCAGCTCGTGGCCGGCATGAGCCACGACCTTCGCACGCCCCTCGCCGGGATGCGCGCGATGGTCGAGTCGCTGGAGGACGGCGTCGTGGCCGACCCCGAGACGGTGCGCCGGTACCACCGTCAGCTGGGTGTCGAGGTCGACCGCGTCGCCCAGATGGTCAGCGACCTGTTCGAGCTGTCGCGCGTCGAGGGGCCGATGCGCCTGCACCTGGAGCGCGTCGCGGCCGGGGACCTCGTCGACGAGGCGTTGGCCAGCGCAGACCCCGTGGCGCGGGTCAAGGGGATCCGGCTGGTGGGGGAGGCCTCGCCGGCGCTACCGGTCGACGTCGACCCGGACGAGTTCGGCCGGGTGATGCGCAACCTGCTGCTCAACGCGATCCGGCACACGCCCAGCGACGGGACGATCGCTGTGACCGCCGTCGGCGGCAGCGACGGCGGTCGTGACGGCGGCATGGTCCGCATCACGGTCTCGGACGCCTGCGGCGGCATCCCCGACGACGACCTGCCACGGCTGTTCGAGACGGCGTTCCGCGGCAGTGCCTCCCGGAGCTCGGCCGACGGCGAGGGCGGCGGCTACGGGCTGGCGATCGCACGCGGCATCGTCGAGGCTCATCGCGGCGCGATCGCGGTGGCCAACCACCACCCCGGCTGCCGCTTCGAGATCCTCCTCCCGCTCGCCGCCGACTGACGGTCCGCCCGTAGGGTCGGGTCCGGAGCCTCTCACCAGACGTCGCGGACGAGCAGCTGGAAGGCGAGGGCGCAGGCCGCGTTGACGGCGAGCCAGCCACGGGCCCGACCGGGGAGGCCGGCGGTCAGCAGCACCAGCCACGGCGCGAACGGCAGCCAGATCCGCTCCACCTCCAGGCGCGTGACGCCACTGACCGCGAGGAGCAGCAGGGCGACGGCGGCGGATCCGGCCAGCACGGTCGGCACCCGACCCGGGCGACGGGTCAGCGCCGCGGCGGTGGCCGGGCCCACGAGGACGCCCAGGATCGCGAGGTCGGCGACGAGGGAGTAGAGGTAGGGCCGGTCGTCACCCTTCCCGAGCTGCCAGGCCCGGTGGGTGGCCTGGACGCCGTCGAACCACCAGAAGCCGGCGGCCGTGAAGGCGGCGGGAACGACAGCGAGACCGGCAAGCAGGGCGACCACCGGACCCACCAGCGAGCGGCCGCCGCCGCCCGGCAGCCCGTGTCGTCGTACGCCGAGCCAGCCCACGGCGGCCAGCACCGCGCCGTAGGGGAGCAGGCCGTAGCTCAGGTACGGCAGCGAGCCGGCGAGCAGGCCGGCGACCACGAGCAGCGGCCACGACCCGCGGCGCAGCGCGACCGCCAGCGTCGCGGCCGACCAGGCACCGACGCCGAGGAAGAACGCGTCCGCGCTGGTCGCCACGGTGATGGCGAACGGGGCCAGGACGAGGAACGGCAGGGCCCGCCGTGCGGTGTCCTCGTCGCCCAGGGCCCGCACGGTGACCAGCACGGCGGCGACGGCGGAGCTGCCGACGGCGATGACGAGCGCGCCCGCCCACCCTGGACCGGTCGCGCCGAGGCGGTCCCACGCCCAGAACACGAGGACCATCAGCGGCGGGTGGCCGTTCACGTGCACCGGCAGGTCGCGGTGGGCAACCGCGTCGGCGAAGCCGACCAGGAAGGCGTGCGGGTCGTTGCCCACCCGCGGGACTGCTGGCAGGTACTCGTGGGCCCGGCCGAGCGGGCCGCCGATGGAGTCGTGTCCGTCCCAGACCGCGAGACCGACGGCCCAGGCGGCGGCCGCCGCGGCTGCGCCCACCGGCAGCACCCGCCAGGCCAGCCGCTGGGCGACCACCGGCAGCACGACGACGCCCAGGACGGCCAGCAGCGTCCCCGGGACGACCGCGCGGGGCAGGAACCGGTAGTGCCCCTGGAACGGCGGGGCGTGCACGTTGAGCGTGCCGTCGGGGAGCAGGTCGTGGCCCCAGACCACCGCGACGGCGAGCAGCAGCAGCCAGCCGGCGAGCGCGGCTGCCACCGGCCGGAGGGAGCGAGCTGGGCCTCCGCGCACCTGCCGAGGCTATGTGACCCTCACGCCTGCCGGGTCCTCCGGATCCGCCTGTCATCGTTCGGTAAGGGTTGAGGTGCGCCGAGGGTGGCAACATCACCGGGTGATCGTCGACGTGCTGCTCCCGTGTCTCGACGAGGCGGCGGCGCTCCCCTGGGTCCTCGACCGGATGCCGGTCGGCTACCGGGCGATCGTGGTGGACAACGGCTCGGTCGACGGATCGGCCGACGTCGCCCGGGCGCACGGCGCCGCCGTTGTCGTGGCGACGCAGCGCGGCTACGGCGCCGCCTGCCACGCGGGGCTGCTCGCGTCGACCAGCGACGTGGTGTGCGTCATGGACGCCGACGCCTCGCTCGACCCGGCCCAGCTCCCCGAGGTGGCAGCACCCGTGCTGGCCGGCGCGGCCGACCTGGTCCTCGGCCGCCGCACCACGCGGTCGCTGAGCGCCTGGCCGGTCCCGGCCCGGCTGGCCAACATCGCTCTGGCGCGGACCGTCCGGCGTCGCACCGGGCTCGCCGTGCGCGACCTGGGTCCGGTGCGCGCGTTCCGTCGCGAGGACCTGCTCGCACTCGACCTCAGGGACCGCCGGTCCGGCTACCCGCTCCAGACGCTGCTCGCTGCCCACGCCGCTGGCTGGCGGGTCGCGGAGGTGCCGGTGAGGTACCTGCCCCGGGTCGGCAGGTCCAAGGTCACCGGCACCCTGCCCGGGTACGTCCGTGCGGTCCGCGACATGCGCGCGGTGCTGGCGCAGTGACCGGCCCGGTGCCGCGTCCGGCGCAGGTCGTCGTCCTGGCCAAGACCCCGGTGCCCGGCCGGGTGAAGACCCGGCTCACGCCGCCTTACGCGCCGGTGGAGGCGGCCGCTCTGGCCGAGGCCGCCCTCGTCGACACCTTGCGCGCTGCGTCGGGCGCCGCCGTGACCAGGGTCCTGCTCGTGCTGGACGGTGAGCCCGGTGAGTGGCTGCCGGCGGGTGTCGCCGTCCGTCGGCAGCGACCGGGCGGCCTGGACGAGCGGATCGCGCACGCCCTGGTCGACGCCCACCTCGACCTCGAGCTGCCCGTGCTCCTCGTGGGCATGGACACCCCGCAGCTCGCAGCGGCCGATCTCGACCACGCCGTCGACCGGCTGCTCGAGCCCGGCACCGACGCCGTGCTCGGCCCGGCCGTCGACGGGGGCTACTGGGCACTGGGGCTGCACCGGCCACTCCTCGAGCACGTCCTGTCGGTGCCGATGTCCCGCCACGACACCGGCACCCGGCAGCTGGACCGGCTCGAGTCGTGCGGTCTGCGGGTGCGGCTGCTCGAGACCCGTCGCGATGTCGATCGGGCTGCCGACGCGGCGCTGGTCGCCGCCGAGGCGCCGCACAGCGCGTTCGCCGCAGCGCTGGCCCGGCTCTCGGCCGGCGCCGCATGATGGGCCGGCTCTACTCCGGCGCCCTGCGCGACGGTGGCCGGCTGGAAGCGGTCTACCCGGACGGCACCCGCGTGGCCGTCCCGGTGGAGTCGTGGCGGGGACCGCTGCAGCCGGGCGACGTCGGCCTGCTCGACCGCTGCACCGGTGAGACCCTCGACGTCGGGTGCGGCCCGGGGCGGCTCGCTGCCGCGCTACGGCGGCGCGGCGTCCCGTCGGTCGGCATCGACGTGAACCCCGACGCGCTCCGGCTCGCCCGGGCGGCCGGTGCACGCGTGCACCGGTGCTCGGTGTTCGGCGACGTCCCACGGCCCGGCCGCTGGGCCACCATCCTGCTCGTGGACGGCAACATCGGCATCGGCGGCGTCCCCGTGGTGCTGCTCCGCCGGATCGGCGCACTGCTGTCCCCGAACGGCCGCGCTCTCGTCGAGGTGGAGGGTCCCGACTCCTCCAGCAGTCGGACCCGGCTCAGGCTGGCCAGCGGCGAGCACCTGTCGCAGCCGTTCCCGTGGGCGCACCTGGCCCTGCGCGACACCGACGGCGTCGCAGCGCTGGCGGGGCTGCGTGCCGACGAATCGTGGCAGGACTCCGGCCGCTGGTTCGTCGCGCTGCGACACGCCTGAGCCCCACCGTCGACCAAGAGGTTGTGACGCGCATGGTGCCGAGGGTCCTGACCAACAGGCCACCCTTCTGGCCGAGGTTCACCAGCCCGGTCCGGTCGACGGCGGTGACCGCCCGGCTCGGCCGGGTGCTCGGGATCATGTTCGGGATCTGCTTCGTCACCGGCCTGGCCAGCCACTACCAGTACCACCCGTGGAGCTGGCTGCCCGAGCCGGCGAGCCCGGTGTGGCTCTACCGGGTGACGCAGGGAACTCACGTCGTGACCGGGATCGCGTGCATCCCGCTGCTCCTCGTGAAGCTCTGGTCGGTCTATCCGAACCTGTTCCGCTGGCCGGCCGTGCGGTCGGCCGCACAGGCGATCGAACGACTCTCGGTCTTCGTGCTCGTCTCGTCGTCGCTGCTCCAGCTGTTCACCGGGTTCTTCAACATCCTCGGCTGGTACCCGTGGCCGTGGCACTTCGTCCGGGTGCACCACTACCTGGCGTACGTGGTGATCGGCTCGATCCTGCTGCACATCGCCGTGAAGCTCCCCGACATCGCCTACGGTCTCCGCACCCGCGTCGCCGACGGCGACGTCCTCACGGAGACACCGTGGAGCGAGAACCCGGACTCGCACAGCAACGCCGGCGCCGACGTGCTGCCGCCGCCACCGGAGGCCATCAGCCGCCGCGACCTCCTGCTGGTCACCGGCGCCGGTGTGGGCCTGGTGGTCGTCACCACCGCGGGACAGACACTGACACCGCTGCGTCCCCTGGGACTGCTCGCGGCCCGGGACCCGGGCAAGGGCACGCAGGGGCTGCCGGTCAACCGCACCGCGCTGCAGGCCGGCGTGGTCCAGACCGCCCGGGACCCCGACTGGACCCTCGAGGTCCAGGGCGACCGGCCCTACCGGATCGACCTGGCCGAGCTCGAGTCGCTCGTCGACCACGAGGCCAGCCTGCCCATCTCCTGCGTCGAGGGCTGGAGCGCCGCTGCACACTGGCGCGGTGTGCGGCTGCTCGACCTCGTGCTCCGGGCCGGCGGGAGCTCCGCGTCGCGGGTCCGCCTCCTGTCGTTGCAGACCCGCGGCGCCTTCGGGAGCAGCGCCATCGAGGGGCCGCAGGTGGCACACGCCCTGCTGGCGACGCATCTCAACGGGCAGCGGATCGACATCGACCACGGCTACCCGCTGCGGCTGATCGCGCCCAACCGGGCCGGGGTGCTCAACACGAAGTGGCTGACGAAGATCGTGGTGAGCTGACGTGCGACGGTGGCGCCGCGTGCTGGGCGGCGCGGGCGTCCTGCTGCTCGGGTACGGCGGTCTGCAGCTGGTGACCGGCAACTCGACGGCCGACCTGCTGTCCATCGCGCTCTGGCTGGTTGCCGCGGTGGCGATCCACGACGGGCTGGTCTCGCCCACCGTCCTCGGGGCCGGCGCGATCTTGCGCCGCGTGCCTGCCGGGCCGCGCCGGTTCGCCCAGGCCGGGCTGGTCGTGGGGGCGATGCTCGTCGTGATCGCCGTCCCGCTGATCCACCGCGAGGGCACCCAGCCGGAGAGCAAGGCGCTGCTGCTGCGCGACTACGGCGCGAACCTCGCCGTGCTGCTGGCGTTGGTCGCGGTGGTCAGCGTGGTCGCCTACGTCGTGCACGTCGTCCGCGCGCGCGGCGATCGCCGCGGCACGGTGTCCGACCCGACCCGGGGCTAGCGTCCGCAGTACCTCCGGTGCGTGGGTCCCGCGCCTGCTGGCCGCAGACGTCGGGGATCTCCCGGCTCCGTGGCCGGGGTAGCGTCGCTCGGCATGACCGTCGCGCTGCACGTCCGGGAGGCCGGCTCCGGCCGCCCCGTCGTCCTGCTGCACGCCTTCCCGCTGTCCTCGGCGATGTGGCTCGACCAGCGGAACGCGCTCGGGGACCGCTACCGCGTCATCACCCCGGACCAGCGCGGCTTCGGCGGCTCGCCGCTGGGCGACGACCCCCCGTCGCTCGACGAGGCCGCCGACGACCTGGCCGCGGTGCTCGACGGGCTGGGTCTTGACCGGGTGGTTCTCGGCGGCCTGTCGATGGGCGCCTACGCAGCGATGGCGTTCCTGCGCCGGCACCCCGGCCGGGTGAGCGCCCTGGTGCTGGCCGACACCAAGGCGGGTGCCGACGCGCCGGAGGCCGCCGCCAACCGGGAGCGCATCGCGGCCCGGCTGGAGGCCGACGGCAGCACCGACGCGCTCGTCGAGGACGTGCTGCCGGCACTCCTCGGCGCCACGACGGTGCGCGAGCGACCGCTCGCTGCGGGACGGGTGCGGGCCCTGCTGTCGTCGGCTCCGCCCGCGGCGGCCGCGTGGGCGCAGCGGGCCATGGCCGCACGCCCGGACTCCATGCCCACGCTGCGCGAGGCCGACGTCCCCGCCCTGGTGCTGCGCGGCGACGAGGACGCGCTGTCGTCGCAGGACGACGCCGAGGCCATGGTCGAGGCGCTGCCGCAGTCCCGGCTGGTCGTGTTGCCCGGAGCCGGGCACCTCACCGCGGTCGAGGTGCCCGAGGCGTTCGGCAAGGCGGTCGGCGCGTTCCTTGACGGGCTGCCGGGGGGCTGAGTCCGCGGGTCACCGGCTCAGGAGTCTGACCTCGCCTCGATCGCATCCAGGTCGCGCACGGCGTAGCGGTGGTGCTCCCACTCCTCGCCCAGGATCACGTGCAGGCACGAGAGGACGGTCTCCGGGTACTCGGGGGCGTGGGGGTTCCTGCGCGTCTCGGCCAGCACCTCCGGGGTGACGGAGGCGAGGAAGTCGCGCACCATCGCGACGCGACCCTCGCGGACCTCGAGCACCTCGGCATACGTCGGCGTCTCCGTGGCGAAGACCGACATGTCGCGGCCGTCGGCCTCGAAGCTGGCGTCCGGCTGGCCGATGGGGTGGAACGGCTGTTCGAGCTCCAGGACGGCCTTGCCCAGCCACATGTCCGTGGCGAGGACCAGGTGTCGCAACGTCTGCGCGAACGACCACTCGCCCCCCACCGAGACGTCGACCGTGCCGCCCGGCAACGCCGAGACCCGCTCGAGCGTGACCGCCCAGGTGCGCTCGAGCGCGGCCCAGGCGGCGCGCAGGCCGTCCGGGGCCCCGGCGCGGCGGTCGGCGCGGCCGGGGAAGCGGCGGTTGAGCTCGGCCTCGACGAGGGGGATCACGTCGACGCCGTTGACGCGCAGGAATCCCTCGCCGTCGAAGAGCCACGGCGCGTCGATGTCCGCCCCCAGCACGTCGACCGCACGCATCTGCACGCCGGACAGGTCTGCTCTGACGAACCGGGCGCCACGCAGGTCGGCGTCGACGAACTCCGCCCCCTGCAGGTCGTCGGAGCGGGTGAACGTTGCCATGACTTCTCCTTGTCGAGCGCCGGTCGCCGCTGGCGCACGCTAGCCGTTGGTCGCGAGCCAGACGTGGATGTCGCCTCGCCCGTCGCATTTCCAGAGGAGATCTGTTGGAGAAACTGCTACCGATCCCCTGTGGATCACGGGATGGACGGTCAGGGCGGGATCGCCGGGAAACCGTTGTGGACAAAGGGTTTCCACGGGTACGCGTGTGCGCTAGGCTTCGAACATACGTTCGCGAGCCTGACTGGGATATTCGCAACGATCCGGCGCGCGCCCTCCGACGGGCCGTCGATGCCGGGCCGGGCCGGGTGGTCATCGGGTGTGCACTCGTCGTGTGCCAGCTCCCGACGACGCGCGCCTGGGTAGCGCTCACACGTTGATCGTGAAGCCGAGCTCGTAGTCGCTGGCGGCCTCGCCGCCGGCGCCCCAGTTCTCCACAGCACTCTCCCTGAGCAGAATCGGACACGCCGTCACGCGGGATCCCCATCCCCTCAAGTCGCTGAACGATCTCGCGGTACAGATCGCGCTTTGCCTTGATGGTTCGGCCGGAGAAGCAGTCGATTGTGACGCGGGTATATGCGTCAGCCGCTCCGTCCTCGAGCCCGCTCACCATGCGGTGCGGCTCGAAGACGGCAAGTCGGATGTAGCGATCCTCTTCGGGGATCTTGAACGCGGCTACGAGGCTTTCGTGCACCGCGTTGATGATGGCGACTTCTTGCTCCGGCGTGTAGTGCCTGCGAACTTCGATCAGGGTGCTGGGCATGTACCAGAGATATCAGGCCCGCACGTCCGTCGATCGGGCAACAGGCGTTCACGACGCGCTTGGCGTGTCTGTCATTTCGGGACCAGGGAAGAGGCATTGATTCGACGGGTTGTCCGCGATGAGCGCAGTCGCTAACTGCTGCACTCCCGGGCGGGCGGGATCGCCGGGAAACCGTTGTGGACAAAGGGTTTCCACGGGTACGGGTGTGCGCTAGACTTCGAACATACGTTCGAGCGGTCGGAGGTGGGGTGCGTGGAGGCGTCGCTCGCGCCGATGCTCGATGCTGTCGCCGGACCCTGCCGACCTGCTGGACCCGGTGCTGGCGCCCGATCCGCTGCCCGACGGATGGCTGGACGGGTGCGCCGACCAGGCGCCGGACTTCTTCGTGCCGATCGACTCGGTCGCCTGGGACGCGGACGGCGAGGGTGCCGAGGTGGATGGCTGGCCGCCGAGCGACCTGCTGAGCGACCTCGACGACGTGCCTCCGGGTCCGCTGCTGGCGAGCCTGCTGGCCGCGACCGACCTGGCGGGCTGCTCGGACTCGGACCTGGCGGGTGCGGTGCGTGCCGCGTACCGGTTGCAGTCGTGGGCGGCGGCGCTGGAGGTCGAGGCGACGAACGTGCTGGTGGACCGGTGCGCGTCCTGGCGCGGGGTGGCGCCTGCCGGGGAGCAGGTGGCGGGGGAGTCGGTGTCGGCGGAGCTGATGGCCGCGGTCGAGATCGGCTGCGCGCTGGACCTGGCCCCGCAGACCGCCCGCGCCAAGGTGGTGCTGGCCCGGGACCTGGCCCGGCTGCCCGCGACGCGGCTGGGCCTGGCCGCGGGGGTCCTCGACCTGGCGAAGGCGCGGCTGCTGGTCGACGAGCTGCGGCCCCTGGACGACGAGCTGGCCGCCGAGGTGGAGGCCCGGATCGTGCCCGGCGCCGCGGGCCGGACCCGGGCGCAGCTGCAGAGCCGGCTGCGGCGGGCGGTGCTCGCGGTCGACCCCGCGGCGGCGCTGGCCCGGCAGGAGAAAGCCATAGCCGACCGGCGGGTGGAGGTGTTCCCGCTCAGCGACGGGATGGCCGGGCTGACCTACACCGACACCGCGCAGAAGGTGCACGCCCTGTACCTGTGGCTGACCGGCCGCGCGCACGCCGCGCGAGGCCCGGCCGGGACCGACGACCGTACGATCGACCAGGTCCGGGCTGACGTGCTCGGTGACCTCGGGGAGCAGGGGCTGGCGTGCGGGGACCTGCCGGTGCGGCACGGGCGGCGCCCGCAGATCCAGGTCGTCGTGGGGGTCGGGACGCTGCTCGGGCTGGACGAGCTGCCCGGTGAGCTGGTCGGGTACGGGCCGGTCACCGCCGACACCGCCCGTCGGATCGCCGCCGACGGCACGTGGCGGCGGCTGCTGAGCGACCCGCGGACCGGCCGGTTCGACGAGCTGTCGGTCGAGAGCTACCAGCCCCCGCAGGACCTGGCCGACCACGTGATCACCCGGGACCGGACCTGCCGCACCCCCGGCTGCCGCACGGCGGCGCACCGCTGCGACCTGGACCACCGGGTGCCGCACCCGCGGGGCCCGACCTCGGCGGGCAACCTCGACGCGGCCTGCCGCAGCCACCACACCGTGAAGACCCACACCGACACCACCGTCGAGAGCGACGGTCACGGCGGGCTCCGGTTCACCCTGCCCTCCGGACGCACCTACCGGCGACCCGCCGACCCCGTCCAGGACGACCTGTTCAGCGACATCCCCCCGTACTGAGAACGGGCCCGACGGCGCGACATCAGTGCCGGCAGCCGGACCGCCGTCACGACTGGTCGACGCCGCTGTCGGTCGCCCGACCTACGGTGGGGTGCAGGCACTCGCGGCGACGGAGGACCCCATGACCACTCTCACCGGTCGGCCGAGGACCGCGCTGCTCGTCATCGACGTGCAGAACGGCGTCGTGGGCGAGGCGCACGAGCGTGACCGGGTCGTCGGCAACATCGTCGTCCTCGTCGACAAGGCCCGGGCGGAACAGGTACCCGTGGTCTGGGTGGCGCACTCCGACGAGGACGGGATGCCGCGGGGGTCGCAGGCCTGGCAGTACGTCGACGAGCTCCGCCGCGACGGATCGGAGCCGCTGGTGCACAAGACCTACGGCGACTCGTTCGAGGACACCGACCTCGAGTCGGTGCTCGCCGGCCTCGAGGTCGGCCGGCTGGTCGTCACCGGTGCGCAGACCGACGAGTGCATCCGGTCCACCCTGCACGGGGCGATCACGCGGGGCTACGACGCGACCCTGGTGGCTGACGCGCACACCACCGAGGACCTCAGTGAGTGGGGTGCGCCGCCGCCGGACCAGGTCATCTCGCACACCAACATGTACTGGTCCGGCCACCGCGCCCCTGGCCGCACGGCCGGCACGGTCGACACCGCCGACGTGGACTTCACCGCCTGAGGGCGACGGCGCCAGCAGGACCGCTCTCCACCGCTGCCGCCGCTCAGGTGACTCCGGGTAGCGCGAGGGCTGGGATCAGGTGCGGTCCATGCGCGGGATCGCGACCTGGCGGACCACCAGCAGCAGCGCGGCCGCGATCGGGATCGCCAGCAGCGCACCGACCACACCCAGCAGGGCTCCGCCGAGCAGCACGGCCACCACGGTGACCGGCGCCGGCACGTCGACGGCACGACGCATGACCCGGGGGTAGACGACGTAGTTCTCGAGCTGCTGGTACGCGACGTAGAACGCCACGCACAGCAGCCCGGTCGTCACCGACTGGGTGAAGCCGATCAGGGACACGACCGCCGCCGCGATGGTCGCGCCGACGAGCGGGACCAGGTCGAAGATCGCCACGAGCACGGCGAGCGCCAGGGCGAACGGCATCCCCACGGCGAGCAGGAAGGCGTAGGAGACCGTCCCCGCGATGAACGCGACCGACAGGGCGCCGCTGACGAACCCGCCGATACGGTTGATGACCTCGTCGCTGAGCAGGGTCACCCGCTCGCGCCGGGTGGCCGGCACCAACCGGTAGGCCTGACGCTTCATGCTGGGCAGAGCAGCAAGGAAGTACAGGGTCATGATGAGCAGCGAGAACGCGCTGAACAGCGTGCTGACGACGATCCGCCCGACACCCACGAGACCGCCGAACATCCGTTGTCCGAGGTCGCCGGAGGTCACGTAGTTCTGGGCCCGCTCGATGATCCCGTAGTCCTGGTCGAGCTGGCGGATCGTGGGGTTCCGGCGCAGGTCCGCGAGCAGGTCGGGCAGCTCCTTGATCAGCGCGTTGGTCTGCTCGACGACCGGCGGGACGACGGCGAAGCCGAAACCGACGAAGGCGCCGATCACGCCGACGAACACGATGGTGATGGCCATGCCGCGGCGCATGCCGCGGGACACCAGCCACTCGGTGACCGGGCTCAGGCCGATCGCGAGGAACAGCGCGACCACGATCAGGACGATGACGCTGCGGGCCTCGACGACCGCCTGCACGAGGAAGTAGGCGACGAAGACGCCGAGCGCGCCGAGGAAGCCCAGCATGAACGGCGAGTCGCGCCGGATCGGCCGACCCAACCGGCCGAAGGCCGGGTCCTCGCTGTCGGAGCGGGCCTCCAGCTCGCTCGCGTGGGCCGCCCGGGCGGACTGCCGCGCGTCGGTGTCGGCACGCACCGCCTCGTCGCGGGCGCCCTCGGCCTCGTCCCGCGCGTCCTCGGCCTCGTCGCGCGCATCCTCCGCCTCGTCGAGGACCCGGTCCAGCGTCGTCTCGTCCACGGGGCCGGACGGGTCTCCGTCCGGCCCCCCGGCCCGTGCCACCGAGGACTAGCGCTTCGCTGCGGAGGACTTCTCCGGCGTGATCGTCGTCGTGGGTGCGGCGGTGGTGGGTTTGTCGCCGCCTCCGGTGTCCGCGCCCGCGTGGCCCGTCGCGTCGCCGGTGGCGTCCTTCGCGGCCGGCTGCTCGCCGGGTGCCGTGGAAGGCGAGGTCGCGGCCGCGTCGGTGCCGGCGACCTTGGTTGCCTTCGCACCATCGCTGGGCTGGGCCGGTCCGCTGGCCTGGGGGGTCTGGTCGGTGCCGTCGGTGCCGAGCGGGTCCGGCAGTGAGGCGCCGGTGAGCGTCGCCAGCATCTGCCGGACGTTGGTGAGCTGGGAGTTGATGCTGTCGCGGCGCTGGGTCGCGGCACTCAGCTCGCGCTCGGACTCGGTGCGGATGCGCTCAGCAGTGGCCTTCGCCTCCGCGACGATGTCGTCGGCCTGCCGGCTGGCCTCGTCGCTGGTCCGCTTGGACTTGCGGTCGGCGTCGGCACGCAGCTTCTCGGCCTCCAGCCGCAGCTGCTCGGCGCGGTTGCTCACCGCCGCGAGCTGCTGCTCGTTGGCCTTCATCTGCTCGGTGAAGTCGCGCTCCGACTGGTCGCGGCGGTGCGCGAGGGTCGTCTCGAAGTCCGCTGCGGCCTGGGCAGCCTTGGCGCGGTTGTTCTCGAACAGGGCCTCGGCCTCCTCGCGGCGAGCCTTCGCGTCGCGCTCCGAGTCGTCGCGCAGGGTGTCGGCCCGCTTCTTCGCGTCCTGCAGGACCTTCGCCGCCTCTGTGTCGGCGTCGGTCCGCCGCTCCTGGGCGTAGCGCTCGGCAGCCGTGCGGATCTTCTCCGCGTCCTGCTCGGCGAGCGTGCGGTGCTGGACCGTCTCGTCGACGGCGGCGGAGCGCAGCACCTGCGCCTCCTCCTCGGCGAGGCCGAGGATCTGCTCGATCCGCGCCCCCAGCCCGGCGAACGGTGCGCCCTTCTCGGCCGGGTCCTGCTGCGCGGGTGCCTCCTGCGCGCGCCGCTCGGCCTCGTCGGCCCGGCGGCGCTGCGTCTCGAGCTCCCGCTGCAACGCGGCGAGATGCTGGTCGACCTGAGAGGGCTCGTAGCCCCGTCGAACGACCTCGAAGGACTGGCTGGGGGTGTTGTTCATGGATCAGGTCCTGTCGTCTACAGCAGTACGGAGCGGGGTTCGAGTCATCGTGCCACGTCGGCGTCCTGGGGGTCCCGGACCGGTGCGCCGGGGACCGAAAGCGCATCGATCACCCCGGACAGGCGACCGAGCTCGCCGGCGATCTCGTCCCGGCGGGTCGTGAGCGCGGCCACCTCGGCCCGGGCCTCGTCGAGCATCTGCTGGCCCTGGGTGCGCACCTCGTCGGCCTCGATCCGGGCGGCGCCCACGATGCGGACAGCCTCGGCCTGCGCGGTGCGACGGGCCTCCTGCGCCTCGCGCTGGGCGGCCGCCGTCTGCTCGGCCACTCGCTCGCGCAGCGCCTGGGTGTTGGCCTCGGCCTCGGTCTCCCGCCGGGTCGCCCGCGAGTCGATCTCGGCGACCTTGGCCAGCGACTCCTCGACCGTGCGGCTCGCCCGGTGGCTCGCGTCGGCCAGCCGGCGCTCGGCCTCGGCGTGGGCCGCGCCCAGCGCCTGCTCGGCCTCGGCCTCCATCGCGGCGGCCTTCGCCTCGGCCTCGGCCAGCCGCTGCTGGCACGAGGCCTGGGCGCCGGCGAGCAGGTCCTCGGCCTGTGCGCGTCGCTCGGCGACGGCCCGGGCGCCCTCGGCGTGCGCCTCGGCGCGGATCCGGTCGGCGTCGGTCGCGGCGGCGGCGAGCACCTCGTCGACGGTGCGCTTGGCCCACGCGGTCTGCTCGTTGGCCTCGGCCAGCAGCGCGTCGGCCTCCTGACGCGCCGCCGCGCGGAGCTTCTCGGCCTCGTCGGTGCCCGCCGCGAGCAGGGTGGCGTGCTCGGCACGCACCCGCCCGGTGTCCGCGTCCAGCGCCTCGCGGGCCTGGCGGGCCAGGTCGTGGGCCTCGGCGAGGGCCGCGTCGGCCTCCTGCCGGGCGGCGGCGACCATCGCCTCGACCTCGGCCTGCACCTCGGTGGCTCGCTGTGCGGCCTCCTCCTCGACCTCGCGGCGGCGACGGGCGGCTTCCTCCCGGGCTTCCGAGACGATCGCGTCGGCATCCTGGTGCGCCTTGTCGCGATGAGCCTGGGCCTGGGCCCGCATCGACTCGGCGTCGGCCGCGGCGACGTCGCGCAGGGTCCCGGCCTCGGCCTGGCCGCGCGCCACCAGGTCGTCGGCCGTCGCCGACGCGGACGACACGACCAGGGCAGCCTGGTCGGCGGCGTCGGTGAGCAGCTGGTGCGCCTCGTCGGCGGTGTCCGCGCGGAGCCGTTCGGACTCGAGGAGGGAGGTCTCGAGGCGCCGGGCCGCCTCTTCGAGCGCGTCGGCCCGGCGGCGTACGGCCTCCTCTTCGAGGCGGGTGGCGTCGGCGTGCCTGCCGGCGATCTCGGCGTGCAGGTGGCGGGCCTCGGCGTGCAGCGCGTCGGCCTCGGCACGCCGGTCGGCTGCCTCGCGCTCGGTCTGCTCGCGCAGGCGGTCGGCCTGCGCCTGGGCGGCCTGCAGGAGCCGGCCGGCCTGCTCGGCGACCGGCTCGTCGGCGTCCGACGACAGGTCCTGCACCATGGGGCAGCATCGTGTCAGACCCGGCGCCCGGCTGTCAGACCCGGTCGGCGCCCGTGGTGCGGTCTTGACCGTCGAGCGGGGTCCGGCCCGGACCTGCCTCAGACGTCGCGGAACCGGTTGATGGCGGTCTCGTGCCGCGAGCGGAGCTCGTGGTCGCGGATCCCGAGGCCTTCCTCGGGGGCGAGGCAGAGGACACCGACCTTGCCCTGGTGCACGTTCGTGTGCACGTCGTGGGCGGCCTGCCCGACCTGGTCGAGGGGGTAGCTGCGCGAGAGCGTGGGGTGGATCTTGCCCCGGGCGACCAGGCGGTTGGCCTCCCACGCCTCGCGGTAGTTGGCGAAGTGCGAGCCGATGATCCGCTTGAGGCTCATCCAGAGGTAGCGGTTGTCGTACTCGTGCATGAACCCGCTGGTCGAGGCGCAGGTGACGATGGTGCCGCCCTTGCGCGCGACGAAGACCGATGCGCCGAAGGTCTCGCGGCCGGGGTGCTCGAAGACGATGTCGACGTCGTCGCCCCCGGTCAGCTCACGGATCTTCTTCCCCAGCCGCATCCACTCCTTGGGGTCCTGCACCTGACGGCCGCCTTCGTCCTTCCAGAACCGGTAGTCCTCGGCGCTGCGGTCGATGACCAGCTCGGCGCCGATCGATCTGGCGATCGCGGCCTTCTCCTCGCTGGACACCACGCAGACCGGCGTCGCTCCGCCGTTGACCGCCAGCTGGGTGGCGTAGGAGCCCAGGCCGCCCGAGGCGCCCCAGATCAGCACGACGTCGCCCTGCTTCATGCCCGCACCGTTGCGCGAGACCAGCTGCCGGTACGCCGTGGAGTTGACCAGCCCGGGGCTGGCCGCCTCCTCCCAGGTGAGGTGGGCCGGCTTGGGCATCAGCTGGTTCGACTTCACCAGGGCGAGGTGCGCGAGGCCGCCGAAGTTCGTCTCGAACCCCCAGATCCGCTGCTCCGGGTCCAGCATCGTGTCGTTGTGCCCGTCGGGCGACTCCAGCTCGACGGACAGGCAGTGGGCGACGACCTCGTCGCCCGGCTTCCAGGCGTGCACGCCCGGTCCGGTGCGCAGGACGACGCCGGACAGGTCCGAGCCCAGCACGTGGTACGGCAGGTCGTGCCGTTTCGACAGCGGCGAGAGGCGCCCGTAGCGCTCCAGGAACGAGAACGTCGGCACCGGCTCGAAGATCGCCGACCAGACGGTGTTGTAGTTGATCGCCGAGGCCATCACCGCGACCAGCGCCTCGCCCGGGCCGAGCTCCGGGGTCGGCACGTCCTCGACGTGCAGCGACTCGCGCGGGTCCTTGTCGCGCGACGTCCGGCCCTCGAACATGGCGGTCTCGTCGCGGTGCACCGTCACGGCCCGGTAAGCCTCGGGTACCGGCAGCGCGGCCAGGTCGTCGGCCGACGCACCGGCCAGCACTGCCTCGAGGATCTCCTGCACGTCGGCCTCCGGGGGGCTCACGGGACGGGATGCTGCACTCGGGTCGGCCAGATGCTACTGGCCAGTAACCCGGTGCGGGCAGCCCGGGCCGGGATCAGTCCTCGGAGGGGATGAGCACCCAGAGCGCGACGTAGAGCAGGAACTGCGGGCCGGGCAGCAGGCACGACACGACGAACACCAGCCGTACCGTTGTCGTCGACCAGCCGAAGCGGCGGGCGATGCCGGCGCAGACTCCCGCGATCATGCGCCGGCGTGGTCGTACGAGGTCGGTGGTCATGCCCCGACCGTACGTCAGTGGTCCGGGGTGGGCGCGGCCTCGACCAGCTCGACGAGGACGCCCATCGCGTCCTTCGGGTGCACGAAGTTGACCCGTGAGCCCGCCGTCCCGCGGCGCGCCTCGTCGTAGAGCAGCCGGACGCCCTTGGCACGCAGGTCGGCGCTGGTCACGTCGATGTCGTCGACGCCGTAGGCCACCTGCTGGACGCCCTGGCCCGAGCGGTCCAGGAACTTCGCGATCGGCGACTCGGGGGACAGCGGCGCGAGCAGCTGGATGCAGGACCCGGAGCCACCCACGTCGAGCATCGCCTCGCGCACCCCCTGCTCCTCGTTGACCTCCTCGTGCACCACGTGGACGTCGAACGTGCGGGCGTAGAACGCGATGGCCTCGTCGAGGTCGCGCACGGCGAGGCCGACGTGGTCGATGCGGGTGAGCATGCGGCTATCGTGACAGCGCCGCACCCGACGTCGCGCAGGAGGTAACACCATGAGCGGATCGACCGGTTCCGTCATCGTCGCCGGGGCCCGCACCCCGATGGGCCGGCTGCTCGGGTCGCTGAAGGACTTCTCCGGGGCCGACCTCGGTGCCGTCGCGATCAAGGGCGCGCTCGAGAAGGCCGGTGTCGCTCCCGACCAGGTCGAGTACGTGATCATGGGCCAGGTCCTGCAGGCCGGCGCCGGCCAGATCTCGGCCCGCCAGGCCGCCGTCAAGGCGGGCATCCCGATGACCGTGCCGGCGCTGACCATCAACAAGGTCTGCCTCTCCGGCGTCGACGCGATCGCGCTCGCCGACCAGCTGATCCGCGCCGGCGAGTTCGACGTGGTGGTCGCCGGCGGGATGGAGTCGATGACCCAGGCGCCGCACTTCCTGCCCAAGTCGCGCGAGGGGGTGAAGTTCGGCGACGTGAAGCTCGTCGACTCGATGTCCTACGACGGGCTCTGGGACGTCTTCACCACCCAGGCCATGGGTGCGCTCACCGAGGCGTGCAACGCCGAGCTGGGCATCTCCCGCGAGGAGCAGGACGCGTTCTCCGCCCGGTCGCACCAGCGCGCTGCCGAGGCCTGGAAGAACGGCCTGTTCGACGACGAGGTCGTGCCGGTCGAGATCCCGCAGCGCAAGGGAGAGCCGGTGCAGTTCAAGGAGGACGAGGGCATCCGCGCTGACACCACTGCCGAGAGCCTCGGCAAGCTGCGCCCGGCGTTCAGCAGGGACGGCACCATCACGGCCGGCTCCTCGTCGCAGATCTCTGACGGCGCGGCCGCCGTGGTCGTCATGAGCAAGGCCAAGGCCGAGGAGCTGGGTCTCACCTGGCTGGCCGAGATCGGTTCCCACGGTGTCGTCGCCGGCCCGGACTCGACGCTCCAGTCGCAGCCGTCCGCGGCGATCCGGAAAGCCTGCGCCAAGGAGGGCATCAGCCCCGCCGACCTCGACCTGGTCGAGATCAACGAGGCATTCGCCAGCGTCGGCATCAAGTCGGTGCGCGACCTCGGCATCGACGAGGACAAGGTCAACGTCAACGGCGGTGCGATCGCCCTCGGGCATCCGATCGGCATGTCCGGTGCGCGGATCGCCCTGCACCTCGCGCTGGAGCTGAAGCGGCGCGGCGGTGGCGTCGGCGCGGCCGCCCTGTGCGGCGGCGGCGGACAGGGCGACGCCCTGGTGCTGCGCGTCCCGGCAGCCGGCTGACCCCGCAGGTGGTCGCGGCGCCGGGGGTCGGCGCGCTGGTCGAGCGTGCCCGGGAGGGCGACGCCCGGTCCGTCGCGAAGCTCATCTCGTTGGTCGAGGACGCGTCGCCGAGGCTGCGGGAGGCGATGGCGGCCCTGGCGCCGTACGGCGGCCGCGCGAGCGTCATCGGCCTGACCGGCGCTCCCGGCGTCGGCAAGTCGACGTCCACCAACGCGCTCGTGACGGCGTTCCGGGGGCGCGGCAAGCGGGTGGGCGTGCTCGCGGTCGACCCCTCGTCGCCGTTCTCGGGCGGGGCACTGCTCGGCGACCGGGTGCGGATGCAGGACCACGCGCTGGACCGCGATGTCTACATCCGGTCGATGGCCAGCCGCGGCCACCTCGGCGGTCTCTCGTGGGCCACGCCGCAGGCGCTCCGGGTCCTGGACGCCGCCGGCTGCGACATCGTGCTCGTCGAGACCGTCGGCGTCGGCCAGTCCGAGGTGGAGGTGGCGCGGACGGCCGACACCACGGTGGTCCTGCTCGCCCCGGGGATGGGCGACGCCATCCAGGCCGCCAAGGCCGGCATCCTCGAGGTGGGCGACGTCTACGTCGTCAACAAGGCCGACCGCGACGGTGCCGACAACGCCGTGCGCGAGCTGCGCCACATGCTGACCCTCGGCGAGCGCCGGTCGCCGGGGGAGTGGCGGCCGCCGATCGTCAAGACCGTCGCCTCCCGCGGCGAGGGCCTCGACGAGCTGGTCGAGGCGCTGGACAAGCACCGCGCCTGGCTGGAGGAGACCGGCACGCTGCACGAGCGCCGCCTGCACCGCGCCGCCGACGAGGTCGAGGCGATCGCGCTGACCGCGCTGCGCGAACGCGTGGGCGACCTGCGGACGCGCGACGGCGAGGCCAACCTCGACGCTCTCGCCGCCGACGTCGTTGCCGGCCGCACCGACCCCTACGCCGCCGCGGATGCACTGCTCGCCGGTCTCACCGCCGGTTGACGACTCGCGGCCCTGACCCGCCGCCCCGTGATCCACAGCGGATCCATGTGGTTTTTCCTCACCAATCCGCTGTGGATCACGGAACTGCGGGTGGCCGGGGCCGGCTCAGCGCCCGGTGGTCGGGGGCGGGCTGCTCGACGACGTCCCGGCAGGGCTGGAGGTCGACGTCGACGGGGTGGGGTCGGTCGGCGTGGGGGTGGTCGTCGTCTCGGCCGGAGTGGGTGCCGGCGTCGTCGTGGGCTCGGCGGTGGTCGCGGGCGCCGTCGGGCAGGCGAAGGTGACGTCCTGCTCCACCGTGCGCCCGGCCGTCGTCGTGACGTCCGTGGTGCGACCGCGGGCGCCCAGGACGGACGTGCCGACCGGCGCGCCCGCGATGCGGTAGCGGTCGCCCTCGCCCAGCCCGCTCAGCCTGACCGCGCTGGTGCGCTGGCCGTCGATCCACAGCCACAGCGGGAAACGGGCGTCCGGGCAGCTGACGTCGGTCCGGACCCGGCCCTGGACGACCGCTCCGGGCACCAGCGTGGTGACACGCGGCTTGGTGCCGCGCGTACAGCTGAGGTCGTCGACGAACATGGGGGCCCAGACCCCGACCGCGGCCGGACCGAGGTTGGTGTTGACACGCCATGACGTGACGAGGACCGGGGCACCGGTGCACGGCACCCGGTAGGCGCCTGTGACGTCCGTCGTGGCCGCCAGCCGGGTCGGGAGGTAGCCCTTCGCGGTCTGCTCCCCGGTCCAGACGTAGAGGCCGGCCACCGGGGCACCGGACGGGTCGACGACGCGGCCACGGACGAACGTGGGCGCCACCCGCTCCGGAGGCGCGGTGACCGCGCTGCTCGTCACGGGCGCGGCGGTCTTGCGGCCTGCGGTCGACGGGACCACCGAAGCCTGCCGGGTCTCCGGTGCGGCGGTCGACGTGCTCACGGACGGTGAGGGCGAGCCGCCGCGGGCGACGTTGACGATCGTGTTGCGTACGCCGCTCACGCCGCCGCCCAGCGCGAGGCCGCCGAAGATGCCGGAGAGGAAGACACCGGTGACACCGCAGACAGCGGCCGCCCGGTGGAACCGACGGAACGTGGCCTCGCGGTACACGCGGCCGAAGCCGTCGGGCGGCGGGGGCAGCGGCTCGATCGGGCGACGGGGCAGGTGCCCCGTCATCGGACGTCCTCCAGCCAGCTCGCGAGCCGGCCGCGCGCGTCGAACAGCATGCGCTTGATCGTTCCTTCCGGCTTCCTCAGCGCCGTCGCGACCTCGGCGACGCTCATGTCGGCGTAGTAGTGCAGCAGGACGGGCATCCGGAGCCGGTCGGGGAGCCGCTCGACCATGTCCCGCAGCCACGGGTCCGCGGCCGGCGTGCTCACCGGCGTGGTCTCCTCGAGCCGCGCCTGCAGCTTGCGGTCGCGCTGCTCGCGGCGCCAGCGGTCGCGCACCAGGTTGGTGGCCGTGACGTAGAGGTAGCCCTTGGGGTCGTGGACCGTGAGCCAGCGCGACAGCAGCCGGGTGAACGCTTCCGAGGCGATGTCGTGCGCGGCGTCCCGGTCGCCGACCAGGGAGGCGCACCAGCCGGCCAGCTGCCCGTAGTGCTCGTTCCACAACGCCCGGGCAGCGTCCTCCCGGGCGGTCACGGCAGCTGCCGCCACACCCTGGGTGCGGGAGGTCCCCGCGGTCACCATGACGGCCACGAACCGAGGACGCCGATCGGCGCCGGTCGGTTCACCCCGGTCACGACGACCACGCGGTCCCGCGTGGAGCCGACGTCCCCGTTCCCGGGGAGCCGGTCGCCCGTCTCCATCCGACCGAGGGTAGCGGGCCGGCCCGTCCGCACCCGGGTACGCTCGGTCACGATCCGGACATGACGGCGCCTCGGAACCGCGATGGCGTCGTGTCACACGCGGCCACCACCCCGGCCGTCACCGGTGACGAGTCGCGAGGAGCCGCAGGTGGACGCCGAGGAGATCCAGCAGGGTCGGGAGCGCTGGCAGCGTCGTTTCGACGCGGCACGGGTGCGGGAGGCGGACTTCTCCACGCTGTCCGGCGTCGAGGTCGACCCGGTCTACGGCCCGGCGCCCGGCGACACGGTCGAGGGCTTCGAGCGGATCGGCTGGCCGGGCGAGTTCCCGTTCACCCGCGGCCTGTATCCGACGGGCTACCGCGGGCGCACCTGGACGATCCGGCAGTTCGCCGGGTTCGGCAACGCGGCGCAGACCAACGAGCGCTACAAGATGATCCTGGCCGCAGGCGGCGGGGGTCTCTCGGTGGCCTTCGACATGCCGACGCTGATGGGCCGCGACTCCGACGACCCGAAGTCCCTGGGCGAGGTGGGGCACTGCGGGGTCGCGATCGACTCCGCCACCGACATGGGTGTGCTCTTCTCCGACATCCCGCTGGGTGACGTCACCACGTCGATGACGATCAGTGGTCCCGCGGTGCCGGTGTTCTGCATGTACCTCGTCGCCGCCGAGCGGCAGGGCGTCGACCTCAGCGTGCTCAACGGCACCCTGCAGACCGACATCTTCAAGGAGTACATCGCGCAGAAGGAGTGGCTCTTCCCGCCGGAGCCGCACCTGCGGCTGATCGGCGACCTCATGCAGTACTGCGTCGAGAACATCCCGGCGTACAAGCCGCTGTCGGTCTCCGGGTACCACATCCGCGAGGCCGGCTCGACGGCCGCACAGGAGCTGGCGTTCACCCTCGCCGACGGCTTCGGCTACGTCGAGCTGGGCCTGTCGCGTGGCATGGACGTCGACGAGTTCGCACCGGGCCTGTCGTTCTTCTTCGACGCGCACCTGGACTTCTTCGAGGAGATCGCGAAGTTCCGCGCGGCCCGCCGGATCTGGGCCCGCTGGCTGCGCGACGAGTACGGCGCTACCACCGAGAAGGCGCAGTGGCTGCGCTTCCACACCCAGACCGCCGGGGTCTCGCTGACGGCGCAGCAGCCCGACAACAACATCGTCCGTACCGCCGTCGAGGCGCTGGCGGCGGTCCTGGGCGGCACCAACTCGCTGCACACCAACGCCCTCGACGAGGTGCTGGCGCTGCCGAGTGAGAAGGCCGCCGAGATCGCCCTGCGCACCCAGCAGGTCATCATGGAGGAGACCGGCGTCGTCAACGTCGCCGACCCGCTCGGCGGGTCCTGGTACGTCGAGGCGCTCACCGACCGCATCGAGGCCGAGGCCGAGGCGGTCTTCGCCCGCATCCGCGCGATGGGCACGGACGGCTCGATCACCTCGGGCCTGCTGCGCGGCATCGAGGACGGCTGGTTCATGTCCGAGATCGCCGAGGCGGCCTTCGCCTACCAGACCGGGCTGGAGAAGGGCGAGAAGAAGGTCGTCGGGGTCAACGTGCACACCTCGACCGTCGAGGAGCCCTTGGAGATCCTCCGCGTCTCCCACGAGGTCGAGCGCGAGCAGAACCGTGTCCTCGGTGCCCGCCGGGCCGACCGCGACGAGGCCGCCGCTCGCGCCGCCGTCGCGCGGATGGCCGAGGTCGCCCGCACCGACGAGAACATGGTGCCTGCGATGCTCGACGCCGTCCGGGCCGAGGCGACCCTCGGTGAGATCTGCGACGCCCTGCGCGCCGAGTGGGGCGACTACCGCGAGCCGCCACGCTTCTGAGCACCGTGAGTGGCGCGTTGTGGTGGTTCTGTACCGGTAAGAAGTGCCACAACGCGCCACTCGACGATCGGGACAGGTACGGGAGGCGGGCGGCTGTCACCTCTCCTCCGAAGCCGCTCTGAGCTGCACCGCGACGGCGGGCCAGGGGGCAGGGGCCGTGTCGGCGGCACACCCGAGCGTGGGGGAGGATGGTCGGCATGTCGCAGTCCAGCTTCAACCCGTACGGCGCCGTCGACCTCTCCGCGCTCGCCCGGCCGGCCGGCGCCGCCCCGAGCGGCGCCGACGCGCCGCCAGCCGCCGGCGGGGTGGTCGTCGACGTCACCGAGGCCGACTTCCAGGCGGTGGTCCTCGAGCAGTCGTTGACCGTCCCGGTCGTCATCGACTTCTGGGCCGACTGGTGCGGGCCGTGCAAGCAGCTGAGCCCGATCCTGGAGCGCCTGGCCGCGGCCGACGGCGGGACCTGGCTGCTCGCCAAGATCGACCTGGACGCCAACCCGCAGCTCGGGCAGGCGTTCCAGGTGCAGAGCATCCCGGCGGTCTTCGCAGTGGTGAAGGGGCAGCCCATCCCGCTGTTCCAGGGCGCGCTCCCCGAGGCGCAGGTGCGGGAGTACCTCGACGAGCTGCTGCGCGTCGCCGAGGCGAACGGCGTCAGCGGTCGCCTCTCGCTCGACGGTGCTGCTCCGCAGCAGGAGGCCCAGGAGGCACCCGAGCCGGAGTCCGACCCGCGCTATGACGAGGCGTACGACGCCATCGAGCGCGGCGACCTCGAGGCCGCGGCCGAGGCCTACCGTGGCCTGCTGGCCGATGCCCCCGCCGACCCCGACGCCCGGGCGGGGCTGGGGCAGGTCGAGCTGCTGCGCCGGACCCAGGGTGTCGACGAGCGGGCCGCGCGCCGGACCGCTGCCGAGAGCCCCGACGACGTCGCGGCCCAGACCGCGGTCGCCGATCTCGACCTCCTCGGCGGGCACGTCGAGGATGCCTTCACCCGCCTCGTCGACCTGGTCCGCCGGTCCTCCGGGGCCGACCGCGATGCCGCCCGGGATCACCTCGTGGGGCTCTTCGAGCTGGTGGGCAGCCAGGACGACCGGGTCGCCAAGGCCCGTACCGCGCTGGCCAACGCCTTGTTCTGACGCAGTCCGCCCCGGCACGACGAAGACCGCTCCGGCCGGAGGCGGCGAGAGCGGTCTTCGAGGTCGGGCGGGGACGCGCGAGGCGTCCGCTTCCTAGAACAGGAAGATGATCAGCAGGATCACAGCGATGACGAGTGCGGCGATGGCGATGGTGCGGGTGTTCATCGGGGCTCCGTTTCGGTGTGGGGCAGGGGTGCTGGACCCCCTGTCTCCCGGGAACGTCGCGACAAACGTCCGACGGTCCATGTGCAGAGCCGCCATCGCTCCGTGTAGTGAGAGAGTCGCCTTCCGTCACGGGTGCGGAGAAGGTGCCCTGAGCCTCCGACCCCAGAGGTCGCTGTCGCCGTCCAGCACGCCGCGGACCACAAGCTGCCAGCCCAGCCGGGCATAGAGCCGCGGCGCCGGCCGGTCGCTGGCATACGTCGAGAGCAGCGCGCGCTCGTGCGGAAGGTCGAGCAGCAGGGCCTCCATCAACGACCGCCCGAAGCCCCGACCCTGCGCTGCCGGGTCGACGGCGAGCTCGACCACCTCGAAGTGCCCGCCGAGCCACTCGTCGAGCACCGGGCGTGAGCCCTCCGGCGCCGTCTCCTTGAGCCGCTCGGTCCACCACATCCCGTGCTCACCGGTGAAGCCGTAGCCGAAGCCGCGCACCACGCCCGCCTCGCGGACCAGCACCAGCCGGAACGCATCGCGTGTCGCGTGGAGCGGGAGCATGTCGGTGGCGAACCGCTCGACCTGCTCCTCGGTCTCGTCGTAGCCGGGGGCGGTGAAGGCGGCCCGGTACGCCGCCACCACCTCGTCGACGACCGCCACCGCGCCCGGCCTGTCGAGCGTCTCCAGGGCCGGCGGGTCGGCGGTGAGCTGGTACTCCCACCCCTCCTGCCAGGCGAACGGCGCGTCGACCGACGCCTCGAGGGGCCGCGCGGTCAGCAACTGGTCCAGCGCGAACCGGGTGGCGGCGTGCCCGACCAGCAGCACGCGCTCGCCGTCGTGGTCGCGGCGCAGCTCATCGAGCAGCTCGGCGACGCCGCGGACGACGTCTCGGTAGCTCTGCCCGCCCGGGTAGGGCTCGTTCACCCGGCTACGCCGCTGCGCGTGCACCACGTCGAGCGGGGCGCCGGTCAGGTCGCCGAAGTCGACCTCGCGCAGGCGGGCGTCGGTGCGCACCGGCGGGCCGTCGTCGCTGAACGCCACCTCGACGGTCCGCGCCGCGCGGTGCAGGTCGGACGTGACGACCAGGTCGATCCCGTCGTCCCGGCGCCGTCGGCCGAGGTCGCGGGCTTGCTCGACCCCGGCGGCAGACAGCTCGCCGGGCAGCCAGCCGGTGGCCCGGCCGGCCTCGTTGTCCACCGTGGTCGCGTGCGTCTCGTAGACGAGCCGGACAGTCATGCAGAGCGTCGGTCAGGCGGGCGGCGTGTGGCGCAGCCAGACCGTGGCGAGGGGCGGCACCCGGAGCGTCGCCGACGCGCCCTGCCCGTGCCAGCCCTCGTCCGCCGCCTCGACCCCGCCGAAGTTGCCGATGCCGCTGCCGACGTAGGCATCGGCGTCGGTGTTGAGGACCTCGTCCCACCGCCCGGTGAACGGCAGGCCGATCCGGTAGCCCTCGTGCGGCACCGCGGAGAAGTTGGCCACGCACGCCAGCACCGACCCGTCGTCGCCCCAGCGCAGGAACGAGAACACGTTGTTGCCCGCGTCGTTGGCGTCGATCCAGTTGAACCCGCCGGGGTCGCTGTCCCGCGACCACAGCTCGCGGGTCTCGCGATAGACCCGGTTGAGGTCGTGGACCAGCGTCTGCACGCCGCGATGGTCGGGGTTGTCCGTGAGCCACCAGTCCAGCGAGCGCGACTCCGCCCACTCCGACTCCTGGCCGAACTCGGAGCCCATGAACAGCAGCTGCTTCCCGGGGTGGGCCCACATGAACGCGAGGTAGGCCCGCAGGTTCGCCAGCTGCTGCCACCGGTCGCCCGGCATCTTCCGGAGCAGTGAGCCCTTGCCGTGCACGACCTCGTCGTGGCTGATGGGCAGCACGTAGTGCTCGGAGTAGGCATAGACGAGCGAGAACGTCAGCTGGTGGTGGTGGTACTGCCGGTAGATGGGCTCGTTGGCCATGTAGCCCAGCGAGTCGTGCATCCAGCCCATGTTCCACTTGAAGCCGAAGCCCAGCCCGCCCAGGTGCGTCGGGCGGGTGACGCCCGGCCACGCGGTCGACTCCTCGGCGATGGTGACGATGCCCGGCACCCGCTTGTACGCAGTGGCGTTGACCTCCTGGAGGAAGGACACCGCCTCGAGGTTCTCGCGGCCGCCGAACTCGTTCGGCTCCCACTGTCCCGCCTCGCGCGAGTAGTCGAGGTAGAGCATCGACGCGACCGCGTCGACCCGCAGGCCGTCGATGTGGAACTCCTCGAGCCAGTACAGCGCGTTGGCGACGAGGAAGTTGCGCACCTCCGTGCGGCCGAAGTTGAAGACGTAGGTGCCCCAGTCGAGCTGCTCACCCTTGCGCGGGTCGGGGTGCTCGTACAGCGCGGTGCCGTCGAAGCGCGCCAGCGCCCAGGCGTCCTTGGGGAAGTGCGCCGGCACCCAGTCGACGATGACGCCGATGCCGGCCTGGTGCAGCGTGTCGACGAGATACCGGAAGTCGTCGGGCGACCCGAACCGCGACGTCGGCGCGAAGTACGACGACACCTGGTAGCCCCACGACCCGCCGAACGGGTGCTCGGCGACCGGCAGCAGCTCGACGTGGGTGAAGCCGAGGTACGTCACGTGCCCGACGAGCTGCTCGGCGAGCTCGCGGTAGGTGAGGCCCTGCCGCCACGAGCCGAGGTGCACCTCGTAGCAGGACATCGGCGCGGCGAGCGGGTCCTGCTGCGCCCGGCGCTGCAGCCACTCGTCGTCGCCCCACTCGTACTCGGGGGTGAACACCACCGACGCCGTAGCCGGCGGCACCTCCGCGCGGAACGCCATCGGGTCGGCCTTCTGCCGCCAGACGCCGTCCTGGCCGAGCACCTCGTACTTGTAGTGGGTGCCGTCGCCGATACCGGGGACGAACAGCTCCCAGACCCCGGTCGAGCCCATGACGCGCATGGGGTGCGCGCGGCCGTCCCAGTAGTTGAAGTCGCCGGTCAGCCGCACACCCTGCGCACTCGGCGCCCAGACCGCGAAGGAGGTGCCCGTGACGGGGCCGGCGATGCCGTCGTACGACCGCAGGTGGGCACCGAGAACCGTCCACAGCTCCTCGTGCCGACCCTCGCCGATCAGGTGCAGGTCGATCTCCCCGAGCGTGGGCAGGAAGCGGTAGGGGTCGTCGAGCAGGGAGACGGGGCCGTCGTAGGCGACCTCCAGGCGGTAGTCCGGCACGTCCGGTCGGGGGAGGACCCCCACCCACACGCCGTACGCCTCGTGCCGCATGTCGACACGCTCGTCGCCGATCGCGAGCCGCACCGACGTGGCCCACGGCCGCAGGGTGCGGAAGGTGACGCCGCCGTCGTGCGGGTGCGGGCCGAGCAGCGAGTGCGGGTCGTGGTGCACACCGGAGACGAGACGGTGCAGCTCCTCGTCCGGCACAGGCGCAGGGGCCGGCCCGGTCACGACGGGGGCCGCAGGGGTCGCGGTGGTGGCCGGCGGTCCGCCGGCGGGAGGGCCGGCGCTGCGGCCGGCCCCGGGGCTGTTGCTCTGCGGGGTGGTCGGCATGCTGCTCACTCCTCGGTCGCGGCGAGTCTGTGGATCGCCGCCATGGGGATCTCCAGCCAGGTCGGGCGGTTGCGGGCCTCGTAGAGGACCTCGTAGACCGCCTTGTCGGTCTCGAACGCCCTGAGCAGGACGGTCTGCGCGCGCGGGTCGGTGCCGCCCGCGCGGGCGTAGCCCTCGCAGAAGGCGTCCCGGTTGTGACCTGCCCACTCAGCGGCGCGGTACTCGCGCTGCGGGTCGTGGGGGTGGTCGGCGAGCAGGTGGCGCGCGGCGTAGTCGAAGGACCGCAGCATGCCGGCGACGTCCTTGAGCGGTGACTCCAGCCCACGACGCTCGGCGAGCGGCCGGGCCGGCTCGCCCTCGAAGTCGAGCAGCTTCCAGCCGTCCAGGGTCCGCATCACCTGGCCGAGGTGGTAGTCGCCGTGCACCCGCTGCACGCCCACCGGGTGGTCGAGCGCCGCGACGTCGTCGAACGCGCTCTGCAGAGCCGCGACGTACGGCGCCAGCTCGTCGACCTCGGCCGCCGCCCGCTCGAGCCGGCCCTTCATGGCCTCGGCGAGCGCCGCCAGCTCCTTGCCGTCGAGCGTGCCGGTGGGGAGGACCGCGGCGAGCGCCAGGTGCACCTCGGCGGTCGCCGCACCGAGGCGCTGCGACTCGCCCGCGAAGTCGCCGCCCACCTCGTGCGCGTGCAGGTCGGCCTCGGCGTAGAGGTCGCGGACGCTGGTCAGCGCCAGCTCCCACCCGTCGGTCGCGTCCCGGAGGAACGTCTGTGCCATGGCGAGGCTGGCCGTCACAGGGCTGCCCTCCGGGCCCGGCCAGGTGCCCTCGACCCAGCCCAGCGGGGTGGCGATGTGCGTGCTGCCGGCAGCGGCCAGCGCGGAGTGGACCTCGATGTCGGGGTTGACCCCCGGGGACACCTTCCGGAACACCTTGAGGATCACCGTGTCGCCGAAGATGACCGAGGTGTTGCTCTGCTCGGCACCGACCACGATGGACGGGCCGCCCGGGGGCAGCTCGGACAGGGCGGGGTCGCGGTGGAAGGCGATGCCCGGCACGCTGACCTCGCCGTCGATGCCGTCGATCCAGTGCACCGTCGCGTCCTTGTCGTGCAGTGCGTCGTAGAGGTGCCGGAGCCGGCCGTCGGCGTCGGTCTCCTCACCGACGAACGCGTGGGCGAGATGCTCCTGCGTGCTGTCGTAGGCCACGAGTGGCAGCTGGTAGGTCTCGGTGTCGCCGTCCTCGTAGGTGACGGTGACGAAGTCGATCCGGGTGTCGGCCGACGGCCGGCCCACGGTCGCGGTCCCCGTGACCTCCCAGGCCCGGCCCTTCCCCGCGAACCACCTCTGGTGGCTCAGGTAGGACGTCAGGTCCAGGGCGTGTCCGGGAGCGGCCGGGGCAGACATCAGCGGTCTCCTTCCGGAGGGGTCAGCCGGAACCAGTAGAAGCCGTGGCCGGCCAGGGTGAGCAGGTAGGGCAGCTCGCCGATCTGGGGGAAGTGCACGGTGCCGAGCAGCTCGACCGGGGTCCACGCCTCCCAGCGGCGCAGATCGAGCTCGACCGGCTGCGGGAAGCGGGAGAGGTTGTTGACGCAGAGGACGACGTCGTCACCGAAGGCGCGCACGAACGACAGGACGCTCGGGTTGGAGCCACCCAGGTCCTCCCAGCTGCCGAGGCCGAAGGCGGGGTTCTGCTTGCGGACCTCGATCATGCGCCGGGTCCAGT
Source organism: uncultured Actinomycetota bacterium (assembly GCA_963784645.1). Taxonomy (GTDB): domain Bacteria; phylum Actinomycetota; class Actinomycetes; order JACCUZ01; family JACCUZ01; genus JBBRVW01. Next base: position 232,941 of record CAWARY010000005.1, read on the forward strand.
GCAGCAGGGAGGTCGAGCTGCCCAGCTGTGCCTCGACGTTGGTGACTGCGTGGCCGTAGATCGGGTCCATGATCGCGGGCAGGAACAGCTGACCCGGGTTGGAGGTCGAGAAGCCGGCGTTGCGGTCCGGCGTCCACTGCATCGGGGTGCGGACGCCGTCGCGGTCGCCGAGCCAGATGTTGTCGCCCATCCCGATCTCGTCGCCGTAGTACAGGACCGGGGAGCCGGGCAGGGAGAGCAGCAGGGCGGTGAACAGCTCCAGCTGGTTGCGGTCGTTGTCCAGCAGCGGGGCCAGCCGGCGCCGGATGCCGATGTTGGCCTTCATGCGGGGGTCCTTGGCGTACTCGCCCCACATGTAGTCGCGTTCCTCGTCGGTGACCATCTCGAGGGTCAGCTCGTCGTGGTTGCGCAGGAAGATGCCCCACTGGCAGCTGTCCGGGATCGTCGGCGTCTGGGCCATGATCTCCGAGATCGGGTAACGCGACTCGCGCCGGACACCCATGAACAGCCGCGGCATCACCGGGAAGTGGAAGGCCATCTGGCACTCGTCGCCGTCGTCGCCGAAGTACTCGACCACGTCGCCCGGCCACTGGTTCGCCTCGCAGAGCATCACCCGGTCGGGGTACTGCGCGTCGACCTCCTTGCGCACCCGCTTGAGCATCTCGTGGGTGCGGGGGAGGTTCTCGCAGTTGGTCCCCTCCTCCTCGAACAGGTAGGGCACGGCGTCGAGCCGGAACCCGTCGATGCCGAGGTCGAGCCAGAACTTCAGCGCCTCGATGATCGCGTCCTGCACGGAAGGGTTCTCGAAGTTGAGGTCCGGCTGGTGGCTGAAGAACCGGTGCCAGAAGTACTGCTTGCGCACCGGGTCGAACGTCCAGTTGGAGGACTCGGTGTCGACGAAGATGATCCGCGCGTCGGCGTAGCCCTCGTCGTCGTCGGCCCAGACGTAGAAGTCGCCGAACGGGCCGTCGGGGTCGGTGCGGGACGCCTGGAACCAGGCGTGCTGGTCCGACGTGTGGTTCATGACGAAGTCGATGATCACGCGGATGCCGCGCTCGTGCGCCGCGTCGACGAACTGCACGAAGTCGCCCAGCGTGCCGAACTCCGGCAGGACGTCGGTGTAGTCGGCGACGTCGTACCCGCCGTCGCGCAGTGGCGACTTGAAGAACGGCGGCAGCCAGATGCAGTCGACGCCGAGCCACTGGATGTAGTCGAGCTTCTCCATCAGCCCGAGCAGGTCGCCGTTGCCGTCTCCGTTGCTGTCCTTGAACGACCGGACCAGGACCTCGTAGAAGACGGCGCGCTTGTACCAGTGCGGGTCACGCTCCGCCTCGGGCAGGTCCGCGAAGTTGTCGATCGCGTGCGGCTCGTGGGAGGCGTGGGCTGGGTGCAGGTCCGGCGTCGCCTCGGTCACTGGGCCGCTCCGACCTCGCGTCCGCGACGCTCCACGCGGAACACGTGGGCGGGCTCCCAGAAGGGGTCCAGCCGAACGTAGTTCGCCTGGCCCCAGACGTACGTCTCGCCGCCGATCTCGTCGTGCACGGCCATGGTGTCGTCCCACTCCATCCCCAGTGCCGGCATGTCCAGCCGCACCGTCGTCTCGCGGGCCCCGTGCGGATCGAGGTTCACCACCACCAGAACGGTGTCGGTGTGGTGGCCGTCGCCACCGGTGACGGTCTTCGAGTAGCAGATGATCTGGTCGCTGTCGGTGTGGTGGAAGTGCAGGTTGCGCAGCTGCTGCAGCGCGGGGTGCTGGCGGCGCAGCTCGTTGAGCCGCGTGAGGTACGGCGCGAGCGTGCGCCCCTCGGACTCGGCGGCCGCCCAGTCACGCGGTCGCAGCTGGAACTTCTCGGTGTCGAGGTACTCCTCGCTGCCCGGTCGCAGCGCCACGTGCTCGAACAGCTCGAAGCCGGCGTAGATGCCGTAGGTGGGTGACAGGGTCGCGGCGAGCACGGCCCGGATCCGGAACGCCGGCGGGCCGCCGTACTGCAGGTAGGCGTGCAGGATGTCGGGGGTGTTGGTGAAGAAGTTGGGCCGCAGGAAGTGGCCGGTCTCGGTGGTGAGCTCGTTGAGGTACTCCTCGAGCTCCCACTTCTCGTTGCGCCAGGTGAAGTAGGTGTAGCTCTGGTGGAACCCGACCTTCGCGAGGGCGTGCATCATCGCGGGCCGGGTGAACGCCTCGGCGAGGAACAGGACGTCGGGGTCGGTCTTGCGGACCTCGCCGAGCAGCCACTCCCAGAAGCTGACCGGCTTCGTGTGCGGGTTGTCGACGCGGAAGATGCGGACACCGAGGTCCATCCACGTGCGCACGATGCGCAGCACCTCGGCGTAGATGCCGTCGGGGTCGCGGTCGAAGTTGACCGGGTAGATGTCCTGGTACTTCTTCGGCGGGTTCTCGGCGTAGGCGATGGTGCCGTCGGCGAGCTCGGTGAACCACTCGGGGTGCGTCGTGACCCACGGGTGGTCGGGCGTGGCCTGCAGCGCGAGGTCGAGGGCGACCTCCATGCCGAGGTCGTTGGTCTTCTTCACGAAGGCGACGAAGTCCTTCTCGGTGCCGAGGTCCGGGTGGATGGCGTCGTGGCCGCCCTCCGGCGCGCCGATCGCCCACGGCGAGCCGACGTCGTCCGGCCCGGGGGTGAGCGTGTTGTTGGGGCCCTTGCGGTTCGTCGTGCCGATCGGGTGGATCGGGGGCAGGTAGACGACGTCGAAGCCCATCGCCTGCACGGCCGGCAGCCGCTCGGCAGCCGTCGCGAAGGTGCCGGAGCGGAGCACGCCGTTCGCGTCGGGCGCCGCCCCCTCGGACCGCGGGAAGAACTCGTACCAGCTGCCGTACAGGGCCCGCTCGCGGTCCACCCACAGCGGCATCCGTTCGGTGCCGGACACCATCTCGCGCAGCGGGAACTCCGCGAGCGTGGCCAGCACCTCCGCGGCGTCGGCCGCGGCGAGCCGGGCGGGGACCGGCCGCGACGTGTCGCGCAGCGCGGTCACGGCGTCGAGCAGGGCGCGGCGGCCGGGAGCGGGCCGGGACGAGGCGGCTGCCCGCTCGTGGACCCGGGCGCCCTCCTCGAGCATGAGCTCGACGTCGACCCCGGCGTCGATCTTGATGTGGGCGTCGTGCTGCCAGGTGGCGACCGGGTCGCTCCAGCCCTCGACCGCGAAGGTCCAGCGGCCCTCGCTCGTCGGGGTGACCCCGGCCGCCCACCGGTCGGTGCCGGGGGCGCCGGGGGACATCGGCGTATAGGGCCCCTTGCGACCCTGCGGGTCGCGCAGCACCACGTTGGCGTTGACCATGTCGTGCCCCTCGCGGAACACGGTCGCGGAGACGGTGAACGTCTCGCCGACGACAGCCTTGGCCGGCCAGCGGCCGCCGGAGACGACGGGCTGGACGTCGAGGATGGGGATGCGTCCGATCATCGGGCACGAACCTACCCACGCAGCACGCTGCTGCACACTCCGCGTCCGTCTCGTCCCGACAGCCGTCCGGCCGGCACCGGACCGTGGCCGGCGGTGCGAGGTCCCTCCTCGGTCGACCGGGCGACCGCCTGGTGCGGGTGCACCACGGGGCGTCCGCGGGGCGGGCACGTGGACCGAGCGGCCCCGGCCGCCGACTATCCTCCGGCCGGTGAAGGCGATCCGACGGTTCACCGTCCGTACCGTGCTGCCCCCCGCTCTGGCCCCGCTCGGCGAGCTGGCGCTGAACCTGCGCTGGTCGTGGGACACCGCGACCCAGCAGCTGTTCGAGGGGCTGGACCCGGTCCTGTGGGAGGAGGTCGGCGGCGACCCGGTGCAGCTGCTCGGCGCGCTCGGCCCGGAGCGGCTCGCCGCCCTGGGGCAGGACCAGGCCGTGGTCGGGCGGGTCCAGGCGGTCGCGAACGACCTGCGGGCCTACCTCGAGGGCGATCGCTGGTACCAGGGCGTCGCGGCGGCGGCGACCGGCGTCGACGACGCCGTGCCCGAGGCCATCGCCTACTTCTCGCCGGAGTACGGCATCGCCGCGGCGCTGCCGCAGTACTCCGGCGGCCTCGGGATCCTCGCCGGCGACCACCTCAAGGCGGCCTCGGACCTGGGTGTGCCGATCGTGGCCGTGGGCCTGCTGTACCGCTCCGGCTACTTCGCCCAGTCGCTGTCCCGCGAGGGGTGGCAGCAGGAGCGCTACCCGGTGCTGGACCCCGACGGCCTGCCGATCTCGCTGCTGCGCGAGGCCGGCGGCGAGCCGCTCAAGGTGCAGGTGGGCCTGCCCGGCGAACGTCGGCTGGTGGCGCAGGTCTGGAAGGCGCAGGTCGGCCGCGTGCCGTTGCTGCTGCTGGACTCCGACGTCGAGGACAACGCCCCCGCCGAGCGGGAGGTCACCGACCGGCTGTACGGCGGTGGCAGCGAGCACCGACTCCTCCAGGAGATGCTGCTCGGCATCGGCGGCGTCCGGGCCCTGCGCGCGTTCAGCCGACTGACCGGCGCACCGGCGCCGACGGTGTTCCACACCAACGAGGGTCATGCGGGCTTCCTCGGCGTCGAGCGGATCCGCGAGCTCACTGAGGCCCACGGCCTGTCGTTCGACGAGGCCGTCGAGGCCGCCCGGTCGGCGACGCTGTTCACCACCCACACGCCCGTGCCCGCCGGCATCGACCGGTTCGCCCGCGACCTGGTCGCCCAGCACTTCGGCGGCGACAACGCCGCCCCCGGCGTGCCGGTCGACCGGGTGCTCGCGCTCGGCGCCGAGGACTACGAGGGCGGCGACCCGTCGGTCTTCAACATGGCCGTCATGGGCTTCCGGCTCGCGCAGCGCGCCAACGGCGTCTCCGAGCTGCACGGCCACGTCGCCCGGGAGATGTTCGCGCGGCTCTGGCCAGGCTTCGACGAGCCCGAGGTGCCGATCGGGTACATCACCAACGGCGTGCACGCCCCGACCTGGGTCGCGCCGGAGGTGCTCGAGCTGGCCGGCCCCGAGCTGGTCGAGAACCCGACCGAGCAGTCCGCCTGGGACGACGTCTCGCAGGTGTCCGACGCCGACATCTGGTCGGTGCGCGGCCTGCTGCGGGGCCGCCTGGTCGCCGACGCCCGCCGGCGGGTCCGGTACTCGTGGGTGCAGCGCGGTGCCAGCGAGGCCGAGCTGGGCTGGGTCGACAAGATCCTCGACCCCGAGGTGCTGACGATCGGTTTCGCGCGCCGGGTGCCGTCGTACAAGCGGCTCACGCTCATGATGCGCGACGAGGAGCGCCTCACCGCGCTGCTCACGCACCCGGAGCGCCCGATCCAGATCGTGGTCGCCGGCAAGGCGCACCCGGCTGACGACGGTGGCAAGAAGCTCATCCAGGAGCTGGTGCGTTTCGCGGACGCTCACGGCGTCCGCGACCGGATCGTCTTCCTGCCGAACTACGACATCGCGATGGCGCAGACCCTCTACCCGGGCTGCGACGTCTGGCTCAACAACCCGCTGCGCCCGCTCGAGGCGTGTGGCACGTCCGGCATGAAGGCGGCCCTCAACGGCTGCCTCAACCTGTCGGTGCTCGACGGCTGGTGGGACGAGTGGTTCGACGGCCACAACGGCTGGGCGATCCCCACCGCAGACGGTGTCACCGATGCCGACCACCGCGACGACCTCGAGGCGGCGGCGCTCTACGACCTTCTCGAGAAGACGGTCTCGCCGTTGTTCTACGACCGCGACCAGCAGGGGCTGCCGGCCAGGTGGATCGAGATGGTCCGGCACACCCTGCAGACCCTCGGCCCGAAGGTGCTCGCCACCCGGATGGTCCGCGACTACGTGGTCGGCCTGTACGCCCCGGCGTACCGCTCGGGTCGCGCGCTGGACGGCGGCTACTCCGGCGCCAAGGAGCTCGCGGCGTGGAAGACCAAGGTGCGGACGGCCTGGCCGTCGGTGCGCGTCGACCACGTGGAGGCCTCCGGAGTCGACGACGCCGCCGAGGTCGGCAGCACGCTCGAGGTCCGGGCGTTCGTCTCGCTCGGCCACCTCGCGCCGGAGGACGTCGACGTGCAGGTCGTGCACGGCCGGGTCGACGACAACGACCAGATCACCGGCACGTCGGCCGTGTCCCTGCGGCACGAGGAGGTCTACGAGGGCGGCCGGCACCGCTACGTCGGTCACCTCGTCCTGGACCGGCCCGGACCGTTCGGCTACACCGCCCGGGTCGTGCCGCACCACCGGCTCACGGCCTCCGCCGCCGAGCTCGGGCTCGCCGCGCTGCCCGCCGAGTCCGCGGGGATGGACTCCGGCGTCCTCCGCTAGCCCCACACCATCTCGTTTGCGACCTCACTCCCCGACACGCCGGGATGGCCGCCGGCGTGTCCGTGAGCCAGGTCGCAAACGAGCGAGAGGGGTGGGCGGGCGGTGGGCCGCCGGACGTCAGCGGTGCGCGGCGAGGACGACGACCGTGCGGCCGGCGAGGGTAAGGTCGGCGGCGCTGTCGTGCCGGGCACCGGGGCCCGGCAGCTCGTCGGCGGTGTCGAGCAGCACGTCGTAGGCCGTGCCCCACGCCTTGCCGGGCAGCCGGACGGACACCGTCTCGGGACCGGTGTTGAGCAGGACGAGCAGCGGCACGGGCGACGAGCCGTCGGCGGCGGGCTTTCCGGACAGGTACATCCCGAGCAGCCTCAGGTCGTGGTCGAACCACTGCTCCGGTGACATCTCCTCCCCGTCGGGACCGAACCACGCCAGGTCCTTCGTGCCGTCGGCGTGGGCGGGCCGGCCGTCGAAGATCTCGTCGTGCCGCAGCACCGGGTATGCCGCACGCAGCGCCAGCAGGGCGCGCGTCCACTCGAGCTGCGCCCGCTGCCAGTCCTCGAGCTCCCACGACAGCCAGGACGTCTCGTCGTCGAGGCAGTACCCGTTGTTGTTGCCGCCCTGGGTGCGCGCGGCCTCGTCGCCGGCCGTGAGCATCGGCACGCCGGTCGAGACGAGCAGCGTCGTGAGCAGGTTGCGCATCATCCGTCGGCGCAGGGCGAGCACCCCGGCATCGTCGGTGGGACCCTCGGCGCCGCAGCCCCAGCTGTGGTTGTGGTCGGTGCCGTCGTGGTTGTCCTCGCCGTTGGCCTCGTTGTGCTTGCGGTCGTAGGAGACGACGTCGTGCAGCGTGAAGCCGTCGTGCGCGGTGACGAAGTTCACCGACGCGAGCGGGCCGCGCGAGGAGAACAGGTCCGACGAGCCGGACAGCCGGTACGCCAGGTCCCGCACCCCGCCGGAGTGCCCGCGCGCGCCGTGCCCCGCCAACCAGGCGTCGCGGACGGTGTCGCGGTAGCGGTCGTTCCACTCGGCCCAGGGTGCGGGGAACGCGCCGAGCTGGTAGCCCCCCGGACCGACGTCCCACGGCTCGGCGACGAGCTTCACGTCCGACAGGACCGGGTCCTGCCCCAGCACCTGGAGGAACGTGCCGTCGGCCTCGAAGCCGTCGCCGCCGCGGGCCAGGGCCGGCGCGAGGTCGAAGCGGAAGCCGTCGACGTGCATCTCCTCGACCCAGTACCGGAGCGAGTCGGCGACCATCGCCAGGGTGCGGGGGTGGGTCAGGTCGAGCGTGTTCCCGCACCCGGTGACGTCGAGGTACCGGCGCCCGCCGGCGAGCCGGTAGTACGCCGCGTTGTCGAGGCCGCGCCACGACAGGGTCGGGCCGTCGGCGCCGCCCTCGGCGGTGTGGTTGTAGACGACGTCGAGCACGACCTCGAGACCGGCGGCGTGCAGCGTCCGCACCATGTCGCGGAACTCGGTGACCTGCTGGCCGCGAGCGCCGGACGACGAGTAGCCGGCGTGCGGCGCGAAGAAGCCGAGGGTGTTGTAGCCCCAGTAGTTCGCGAGCCCGCGCCGCAGCAGCGCGGGCTCGCTGGACAGCTGCTGCACCGGCAGCAGCTCGACGGTCGTGACCCCGAGCGACACGAGGTGCTCCACGGCCGCGGGGTGGGCCAGTCCGGCGTAGCTGCCTCGCAGGTGCTCGGGAACCCCGTGGTGACGGGCGGTGAAGCCCTTGACGTGCGCCTCGTAGACGACGGTGTCGGCCCATGGCACCTGCGGACGTCGGTCGCCCTGCCAGTCGTACCCGGGGTGGAAGACCACGGCGTGCGGCACGTACGCCGCCGAGTCGCGGTCGTCCGGGCTCCGGTCGTCGGTGCCCGGCCCGGGACCGAGCACGGCCGGGTCGAGCCGCAGACTTCCGTCGATGGCCCGGGCGTAGGGGTCGACGAGCAGCTTGGCGGGGTTGAACCGGTGGCCGTGAGCCGGGTCCCACGGCCCGTGGACGCGGTAGCCGTACCGCTGCCCCGGCCGGACGCCCGCGACGTACCCGTGCCACACGTCGTGGGTGCGCTCGGTGAGCCGGACCTGTCGCTCGCCGCCGTCGTCGTCCAGCAGGCAGAGGTCCACGGCCTCGCCCCGGCTGAACACCGCGAACGACGTCCCGTGGTCGTCGGGGTGGGCGCCGAGGCGGGGGACGAGCACCGGGCAACGGTAGGCGATCGCCGCGGGCTCGTTACGGTGACGCCCATGACTGAGGCTCTCGTACGGCTCGAGGTGGAGGACGGGATCGGCACGATCCGCCTCGACCGCCCCCCGATGAACGCCCTCAGCGTGCAGGTCCAGGAGGAGCTGCGCGCGGCCGCCCACGAGGCCGGGGAGCGGTCCGACGTCGCGGCCGTGGTCCTGTACGGCGGCGAGAAGGTCTTCGCGGCCGGCGCGGACATCAAGGAGATGACCACGATGTCGTACGCCGACATGGTGGGCCGGTCCGGCCCGCTGCAGTCGTCGTTGACCGCCGTCGCCACGATCCCGAAGCCGGTGGTCGCCGCGATCACCGGCTACGCCCTCGGTGGCGGCTGCGAGCTCGCCTTGTGCGCCGACTTCCGGGTCGCGGGCGACAACGCCAAGCTCGGGCAGCCGGAGATCCAGCTCGGTGTCATCCCCGGTGCCGGCGGCACCCAGCGGCTGCCGCGGCTGGTCGGGCCCGCGCGGGCCAAGGACATCATCTTCAGCGGCCGCTTCGTCGACGCGCAGGAGGCGCTCGCGATCGGCCTGGTCGACAAGGTCGTGCCGGCCGACGAGGTCTATGCCGCCGCGCGCGCGATGGTCGCGCGCTTCGTCGGCGGCCCGGCGCTCGCGCTGCGGGCCGCGAAGGCCGCGGTCGACGGCGGCCTCGAGACCGACCTCGCCACCGGTCTCGAGCTCGAGCGCCTGCAGTTCTCCAGCCTGTTCGCGACCGACGACCGCCGCATCGGCATGGAGTCGTTCGTCGCCAACGGTCCCGGCAAGGCCGAGTTCACCGGCCGGTGAGCGCCGACCGCACCGCGGCGAGCAGCGACCCGGCCCCGAACCCCGAGCCCACCGCGGCCGAGGTCGAGCGCGCGTGGCGCGACCCCAAGCTCGCGAACGTGCTCTACCACGACTGGGAGGCATCGACCTACGACGAGAAGTGGTCGATCTCCTACGACGAGCGGTGCATCGACTACGCCCGCGACCGGTTCGAGGCGATCGTGGGCCGCGACGACTCCGCGAGCTGGCCCTACGCCGACGCCCTCGAGCTCGGCAGCGGCACCGGCTTCTTCCTGCTCAACCTCATGCAGGCCGGCGTGGCGGCCACGGGCCACGTGACCGACCTGTCGCCGGGCATGGTCGAGGCCGCGGTGCGCAACGGAGCCGCCCTCGGCCTCGACGTCGACGGCCGGGTGGCCGACGCCGAGTCGATCCCGTACGGCGACGAGTCGTTCGACCTCGTGGTCGGCCACGCCGTGCTGCATCACATCCCCGACGTCGAGCTCGCGCTGCGCGAGGTGCTGCGGGTGCTCAGGCCCGGGGGCCGGTTCGTCTTCGCGGGGGAGCCCACCACCGTCGGTGACTGGTACGCGCGTCGGCTCGGCCGGCTCACGTGGAAGGCGGTCACGACGGTCACCCACCTCGGCCCGCTGCGCGAGCGCTGGTCGCGGCCGGTCGAGGAGCTGGCCGAGTCGTCACGCGCTGCCGCGCTGGAGTCGGTCGTGGACATCCACACCTTCGACCCGCGCGACCTTGCCGCCACCGCGTTGCGGGCCGGCGCGGTCGACGTCCGCACGGCGACCGAGGAGCTCACCGCGGCCTTCCTCGGCTGGCCGGTGCGCACCTTCGAGGCGGCCGTGAACCCGGATCGGCTCGGCTGGGGCTGGGCGATGTTCGCCTACCGCTCGTGGCAGCGGCTCTCGGCCGTCGACCGCACCCTCGGCAGCGTCCTGCCGCAGCGACTGTTCTACAACGTCCTGCTCACCGGGACCCGCCCGTGACCTGTCAGCCGCTGCCGCCGGTAGGGCGGCGCCTGCGGCTGACACGTCGGCGATGAGCCGGCGGCGGGACCCGCGGCAGCTGCCGCTGCGGGCCTTCGTCTCGCCCGCGAGCCTGGGCTGGGTCCTGCGCCACCGCGCGCTGACGCCGTACTACCTGGTCCGCTACTGGCGATTCCTGCGCCTGCGCCTGCGCCACCCCGAGGTGGTCACCGAGGGTTTCGTCTTCCTGGGCCGTGACGTCGAGGTCACCGCCCGCCGCGGCTACGGCCGGGTCGTGCTCGGTCGCTGGGTGCACCTCGGGGACCGGTGCTCGCTGCGCGCCCACGAGGGCACCCTGCGGATCGGGGAGAAGACGGTGCTCGGTCGCGAGGACACCATCAACTGCTACCTCGACGTACACATCGGTGCGCGCTGCATCGTGGCCGACTGGGTGTACGTCGGCGACTTCGACCACCGCTACGACGACCTGCACGTGCCCATCAAGGACCAGGGGATCCTGAAGTCGCCCGTGCGGGTCGGCGCCGACGTGTGGATCGGCGTCAAGGCGTCGGTGCTGCGCGGTGCACAGGTCGGCGACGGGTGTGTCCTCGCGGCGCACACCGTGGTCAAGGGCGAGGTGCCCGCAGGCAGCGTCGTGGCGGGTGTCCCCGGCCGAGTGGTGCGCGACCGCGCCGAGACCTGGGCGGCGGCGGCAGCGCACCGGGCCGCCCTGGCGGACATGGCGCGCAAGCACGACCTCGCGGCGCGCAGTGCCCGGGCGGAGCGGCCCTCCGACTAGCGCCCGTCGGTCCCGGCGGCCACCGGGACCGGCGCCGGATGCCGCTGCGGCAGCGACAGCACGACCGCGGCGAGCATCGAGGCGCCCGACACCAACGTGAGCAGCACCAGCGGGAGGGCGCCCAGCACGGCGGCCGGGGCGAAGGCAGCCACCAGCACGAGCAGGGCGACGAGTCGGGACACGGGGACCTCGCAGGCGGCAGGGGCGGCGATGCCGACCCTCCTCCCCCCTCGACCACCGGCTCAAGCCGGGGGGGCTCCGGCGACCAGCATCCGGGCGTCCAGGTGGGACGCCAGGGCCCGGTCGGGCGACGGTCCGGCGGGACCGCCGCTGCCCTCCACATGGTCGGCGACGGCGTGGAAGCGCCGCACGTGCGCCCGGTGCCGCTCGCGTGCGTACCCCGCGGCGCTGTCCCGCGACACCATGAACGCCCAGTCGCTGGACAGCGCCAGCAACGCCTCGCGGGCCAGGTCGTCGAGCAGCGGCTGCCGCGGTGAGCGGGGCGGGGCACACCGCCGTACGACGTCGAGCAGCCGCCCGGCCACGGCGCGGGCGTCCGCAGCGAGGTCGGCCACCGGCTCGCCGGCCCAGAGCCGGAAGTCCTTGCCCGCGCCCCACGACCCGGCCGGCGGGTCGAGCGACGCCTCGGCGCGGGCGGTGACCTGGCCGAGCGTCGCCGGCCGGACCCCGGCCTCGGGCAGCAGCCGCAGCACGTGGGCCAGGAACTGCGGGCCCTCGTGCCACCAGTGCCCGAACAGCTCGGTGTCCCACGCGACGACCGCCACCGGCGCCGGCCCCTCCGGCCGCAGCGACTGCAGGTGGGCCAGCCGCTGCCGGGCGGCGGTCACGAACCGCTCGGCGTCCCGGCGGGCAGCCCGGGCGGCGGCGCCCGGCTCGTACGGCGCCTTGTCCGGCCGGTGCGGGTCGGTCACGCGGGAGGGGCGCAGCCCGCCCGGGTGCACGTCGTGGAAGTCGCGGTAGTCGGGTCCGGCCGGGAAGCCGGAGCGCGACGACCAGACGAGGTCGGTGAGCGCCAGGTCGCGGCCGGCCACGGCGAGCGTCGAGCCTGCGACCCGCCAGGGCCGGTCGGTCGTACCCCCGGCCGCCACGACGGTCGCCTCGTCGAGGAGCAGGTGGTCGACGCCGCCTCGGCTCAGCACGTCGGCCAGGCCGGGCGACCAGGCGCACTCCGGTGCCCAGACGCCGCTCGGCCGCCGGCCCACCCGCAGCGCCGCGTCGTCGAGCCCGGCGCCCAGCGCGAACGCCGCCACCTCCGGCGGCAGCAGCGGCAGGATCGGGTGGGTGAGCGGACCGCCGAGCAGCTCGACCGCCCCGGCATCCAGCAGCGGACGCAGCGCCGCCGAGCCGCCGTGCCGCCACCGCGCCCCGAAGACCTCCAGGGCACGGGTCGCGGCGCGGAACTCCTCCCGCGCGGTCCGCCGCAGCCCGGCGTCGGGGTCCTGCGCGAGCTCCTCGGCCCGCAGCTGCCAGCGGCCGAGCCACCCGTGGTGCTCGCGCAGGGCGTACGGGTCGTCCAGCGCTGCCGCGAGCACCGGCGTCACGCCGAGGCTGAGCAGGTCGCGGCGGCCCTCGGCGGCGAGCTCGACGAGCAGCTCGACCAGCGGCAGGTAGCAGCCGGACCAGGCCTGGTGCAGCCACTCCTCGCCGACCGGCCAGGTGCCGTGCCGCGGGAGCCACGGCAGGTGCGTGTGCAGGACGATGCAGAGCGTCCCGACCGGCTCGCTCACCGGCGTACGGCGGTCGCGACGAGGTCGAGACAGCCGGCCAGGTCGGCGTCGTCGACCAGGAAGTCGGCGGCGGTGACAGCGGCGACGCGGGCCAGCAGCGCACGGTCCGGGTCGCCGCCGGCGGCCACCTGGGCGGCCACCAGGTCGCCGTGCGCCTCCTCGTCGGCGGCCAGCCGCGGACCGGGCCGCACGCCGAGCACAGCGGTGACCTCGAGAGCTGCGGCGAGCAGGTCGGTCAGCTCCGTGGCGTCGAGCTCGCGGCTGTGGAAGACGTTGCCGGGCGGGAACATCAGTCGGTTGGGGGTGGTGACCACGAGCCGCCCGCCGGGCCGCAGCACGCGGGTGCACCCGGCGACGAACGCGTCCTGGTCCCAGAGGTGCTCGACGACCTGGCTGCACACCACGACGTCCGCGACGCCGGACGCCACCGGCAGCGACACGAGGTTGGCCCGGACCGCACCGACCCCGGGGTACCGCCCGGCGACGTGCCGCAGGGTCGGGTGGTCGAGGTCCAGCGCGGCGACGGTGCGCGCTCCGGCGGCGGCCAGCAGCGCGGCGCCGTACCCCTCTCCGCAGCCTGCCTCGACGACCACGGTGCCCTGCACCGGGTGCGCCGCAGCGACCCAGCGGTAGGCCGCCTCGTGCCGCCGGAACCAGTAGTTCTCGACCGGCACTCCCGGCACGGTGCGCTCACCGGTGAGCGGCAGCACCGGGGGAGTCGTCACGGCGGGCCAGCGTCGCACACCGGGGCCGGGACGAGGGCCGGGGCGGTTTGCGCTGATGCTACTGGCGGGTAACATAGCCGCCGGAGTCACCCGGGGACCGGTGCCGACGCACCGGCTGGCAGGGTGGGCGCGAGTTCCCGTCACGCGAGGAGACCGGCAGCCGCATGAACATCGTCGTCTGTGTGAAGCAGGTGCCCGACACCTGGTCGGAGAAGAAGCTCGACGCGTCGGACTCGACGCTCGACCGGGCGGCCACCGACCCGGTGATGAACGAGATGGACGAGTACGCCGTCGAGGAGGCGCTCAAGCTCCAGGAGGCCCACGGTGGCGAGGTGACCATCCTCTGCATGGGTCCCGATGCCGCCACCGAGACCGTCCGCAAGGCGCTCTCGATGGGCGCCGACAAGGCGATCCACGTGATCGACGACGCGCTGCACGGCTCGGACGCGGTGGCGACCTCACTGGCCCTGGCCAAGGCGATCTCGAAGGCGCAGGAGGCGGGTCCGGTCGATCTCGTGCTGCTGGGCTCCGAGTCGTCCGACGCGCGCATGAGCGTGGTGCCCGCGATGCTCGCCGAGCGCTTGGGCCTCCCGCAGCTGACCTTCGCCAAGGAGGTCACCGTGGACGGTTCGACGGTGAGCATCAAGCGGCTCACCGACGACGGCTACCAGGTGGTCACGGCCTCGACACCGGCCGTCGTGAGCGTCGTGGAGAAGATCAACGAGCCGCGCTACCCGTCGTTCAAGGGGATCATGGCGGCGAAGAAGAAGCCGGTCGAGACGTACGGCCTGGCCGACCTCGGCGTCGACGCCGGCGAGGTGGGGCTGGGCGGGGCCTGGTCGCAGGTCGCGTCGTTCGAGTCGGCGCCGCCACGGCAGGCGGGCACAGTCGTCAAGGACGACGGCGACGGGGCGGACCAGCTCGTCGAGTTCCTCGCGTCCAAGAAGTTCGTCTGAGAAGGGCTGGCACACGACATGGCTGAGGTTCTCGTTCTCGTCGAGCACACCGACGGCGAGGTCAAGAAGGTCACCGGCGAGCTGCTGACCCTGGCCGCCCGGCTCGGCGAGCCGTCGGCGGTCTTCATCGGCAGCGGCTTCGACGCGGCGAAGGAGACGCTCGCGGCGCACGGCGCGGCGAAGGTCTACGTCGTGGAGGACTCCGAGGTGTCGTCCTACCTCGTCGCTCCCTCGGCCGAGGTGCTGGCCACGATCATGGCGGACGCCTCACCGGCTGCCGTCCTGCTCGCGTCCACCGCCGAGGGCAAGGAGATCGCGGCCCGGCTGGCCGTCAAGACCGGGTCCGGCGTCATCACCGACGCCACCGACCTGACCGCCGAGGACGGCGTCACCGCCGAGCAGCAGGTGTTCGGCGGCTCGACCATCGTCCGCTCCCGCGTCACCACCGGCACGCCGATCGTCACCGTGCGCCCCAACAGCGTCGCCGCGCAGACAGCGGACGGTGCCACTGGCGATCTGATGCGGGTCGACGTCGCCGTCCAGCTGTCCGAGGCCGCCAAGGGCGCGCAGATCACCGACCGCGTGGTCGAGGAGAAGGGCGAGCGCCCCGAGCTCACCGAGGCCGCGATCGTCGTGTCCGGCGGCCGCGGTGTCGGGTCGGCCGACAACTTCTCCGTGATCGAGGCGCTGGCCGACGCGCTCGGTGCCGCCGTCGGGGCCTCGCGCGCCGCGACCGACGCCGGCTGGTACCCGCACCAGCACCAGGTGGGCCAGACCGGCAAGACGGTCTCGCCGCAGCTCTACGTGGCCGCCGGGATCTCCGGGGCGATCCAGCACCGCGCCGGGATGCAGACCTCCAAGACCATCGTGGCCATCAACAAGGACCCCGAGGCGCCGATCTTCGAGCTGGTCGACTACGGCGTGGTCGGCGACCTGCACGAGGTCGTCCCCGCGCTCACCGACAAGGTCAGGGCCCGCAAGGGCTGACGCGCTCGCCTCTTCGCCGGCACCGCCGACCCGCCGTGGTCCGCTGCTCCGCGGTGGTGGTGCGGGTCAGGTCGACGGCGGCTGTGGAGAAGGGCGGTGCCTGGCGCCGCCGACAACTGACGGGGCGAGTCGCGAACGGCGAATCCCCGCCGCTCTCCTCCACAGCCGCTCTGACCTCCCGCCTGCCGGGCGCACCTGGCGGGGCCCAGGTTGGCGGCCGGGCCGCGGCCGACGCGCGACGTATGCTCGTCCGGCGATGACAGCGACTCCGCGCTCCGTCTACCTCGACCACGCGGCCACCACGCCGATGCTGCCCGAGGCGGCGGAGGCGATGACCGCCCTGCTCGGGCAGGTCGGCAACCCCTCGTCGCTGCACGCGTCCGGGCGCGCCGCCCGCCGCCTCGTCGAGGAGTCCCGCGAGACGGTCGCGGCCGCCCTGGGTGCGCGCCCCAGCGAGGTGCTCTTCACCGCCGGCGGCACCGAGAGCGACAACCTCGCCGTCAAGGGGCTCTACTGGCAGCGCCGCAGCGAGGACCCGGCCCGCCGCCGGATCCTCGCCAGCGCCGTCGAGCACCACGCCGTGATGGACGCCGCGCTCTGGCTCGCCGCGCACGAGGGCGCCGTCGTCGAGTGGCTGCCCGTCGACGCCGCCGGCCGGGTGCAGCCCGAGAGTCTCGAGGCGGCCCTCGCGAGCGACCCGGCGTCGGTGGCGCTGGTCTCCGTCATGTGGGCCAACAACGAGGTCGGCACCGTGCAGCCGGTCGCCGAGCTCGCCGCGCTGGCGTCGTCCTACGGGGTGCCGGTGCACTCCGACGCCGTGCAGGCGGTGTCCACCCTGCCGGTCGACTTCGCGGCCAGCGGTCTCGACGCGATGACCGTCACCGGGCACAAGATCGGCGGCCCGCTCGGTGTCGGCGTGCTCGTGCTCGGGCGGGCACAGGACCTCGTCCCGGTGCTGCACGGCGGCGGCCAGGAGCGCGACGTCCGCTCCGGCACGCTCGACACCCCGGCCATCGTCGGGCTGGCAGCCGCTGCCGAGCTCGCGGTGAAGCGCCGCGTCGAGCAGTCCGACGCGATGGCGGCTCTCCGCGACGACCTGGTACGCCGGGTGCAGCAGGTCGTGCCCGACGTCGTGCTCGGCGGCGACCCCGACCTCAGCGGCACCCACCGGCTCCCCGGCAACGCGCACTTCTCGTTCCCGGGCTGCGAGGGCGACGCGCTGCTCCTGCTGCTCGACGCGCAGGGCATCCAGGTGTCCACCGGCTCGGCCTGCTCGGCCGGGGTGCCCCAGCCCAGCCACGTGCTCCTCGCGATGGGCGTCCCCGAGCTGCTGGCCCGCGGGTCCCTGCGGTTCTCCTTCGGTCACACCTCCACAGCGTCCGACGTCGATGCCGTCGTCGAGGCCATCGGTCCGGTCGTCGAGCGCGCACGGCGTGCCGGCCAGACCAGCGGTCTGAGGGCCTGAGCCGGTGAGGGTGCTCGCCGCGATGTCCGGCGGCGTCGACTCCGCGGTCGCCGCGGCCCGGGCCGCCGAGGCCGGCCACGACGTCACCGGAATCCACCTCGCCCTGTCCAGCAACCCGCAGTCGTTCCGCACCGGGGCGCGTGGCTGCTGCACGCTGGAGGACGCGCGCGACGCCCGCCGCGCGGCGGACGTCATCGGCATCCCGTTCTACGTCTGGGACCTCGCCGAGCGGTTCCGCCAGGACGTCGTCGACGACTTCGTCTCTGAGTACGCCGCCGGCCGGACGCCGAACCCGTGCCTGCGCTGCAACGAGAAGATCAAGTTCTCGGCCGTGCTCGACAAGGCGCTGGCCCTGGGCTTCGACGCGGTCTGCACGGGGCACTACGCGCGAGTGGTCGACGGCCGGCTGCTGCGTGCCGCCGACGAGGGCAAGGACCAGTCCTACGTCCTCGGCGTGCTGTCCGCCGCGCAGGTCGCACGCGCCATGTTCCCGCTCGGTGGGACCCGCAAGGTCGACGTGCGCGCCGAGGCCGAGCGGCGCGGCCTGGCCGTCGCCGCCAAGCCGGACAGCCATGACATCTGCTTCATCGCCGACGGCGACACCGCGGGCTTCCTCGCTGTGCGGATCGGCGCCGAGCCCGGGCCGGTCGTCGACTCCGACGGCGTGCAGGTGGGGGAGCACGACGGCGCGTTCGCCTTCACGGTCGGCCAGCGACGCGGGCTGCGGATCGGCCGCCCGGCGGCCGACGGCAAGCCGCGCTACGTCCTCGACGTCTCGCCGGTGACCCGCACGGTCACCGTGGGCACTGCCGAGGAGCTCGACGTCAGTGGCCTCACCGGCACCCGCCCGGTGTGGAGCGGGCCGGCCCCCGTCGTACCGACGTCCTGCCTCGCGCAGGTGCGGGCGCACGGCGAGACCGTGCCGGCGACTGCCTGGTGCGCCGGCGACGACCTGGTCGTCGAGCTGGCCGAGCCGCTGCGCGGTGTGGCACCGGGGCAGGCGGTGGTGCTCTACGACGGTGACGTGGTCGTCGGCTCCGCCACCATCGCGAGCACGGTCCGGGCGCCGGCCGCCCGCGCGTGACTACGGTGGGACGGTGGCGGGCACCGAGCGGGACGAGCGCCCGGCAGGTCCCGCACCGGTCCTGACCGGGGGTGTGGCCACCGGCGTCGGCTCGATGCCCGGCACCGACGCCCGCGAGTCGGCTGCGCTCGTCGTGGGCGAGTTCCCCGACCTCCCGCACGTCGTCGAGCTGCCCGGCCGCGGGCCGGGCGCCGACATGGTCGGGCGAACCGCGGCTCTGCTGGTCGACCTGCACGTCGACCTCCAGCCCTCCGGCTGGCGGCTCGTCGACCGGCCCGGGATGGACGAGCGCCGTGCCCGGGGGTATCTCGGCCAGGACCTCGACGAGCTCGAGGAGCACGCCGACGGTGTGGTCGGCCCGGTCAAGCTCCAGGTCACCGGGCCGTGGACGCTGGCCGCCGCGCTCCAGCTGCCACGTGGAGAGCCGGTCCTCACCGACCCGGGCGCACTGCGCGACCTCGTCGCATCGTTCACCGAAGGTGTCCGGCTGCACGTCGCCGAGCTGCACAAGCGGCTGCCGGGCGCGTTCCCGGTGCTGCAGCTGGACGAGCCGTCCCTGCCGGCGGTCCTCGCCGGCGACGTCCGCCGGTCGTCGGGTGCCACGACGGTGCGGGCGGTGGCCGAGACGGCCGCCGAGGACGTGCTGCACGCCCTCGTCGACACGGTCGGCGCGTCCGTGGTCGTGCACTGCTGCGCGGCACGTCCGCCCGTCGACCTGCTGCGCCGGGCCGGTGTCGCGGGGCTGTCGATCGACCTGCTCCTGGTGGGGGACAGCCTCGACCAGGAGCTCGGTGAGGCCGTCGAGGCCGGGCTCGCGCTGCTCGCCGGCGTCGTGCCCGCGCTCCCGTCGGCCGCCGGCTTGTCCGACGTCCGGTCTACCGTCGAGCCCGTGCGACGGCTCTGGCACCAGCTCGGTCTCGACCAGGAGAGGCTCTCCCGGCAGGTGGTCGTCACCCCCACCTGCGGGCTCGCCGGCGCGTCCCCCGGCTACGCCCGGGCCGCCCTGACCAGGGCCCGCGAGGCTGCTCGCGCCCTGACCGAGCTGGAGGTGCAGTGAGCCGCGAGGCCGCGCGGAAGGCGACCAGCACGACCTCGGCCGACTCCCCGCAGCACCGGCACGCCGAGCTGGTCGAGACCATCGACCGGGCTCGCTTCGACTACTTCCTGCGCGACGCCCCGACAGTGTCCGACGGCTCCTACGACGCGCTGATGCGTGAGCTGCAGGACCTCGAGGAGGCACATCCCGAGCTGCGGACACCCGACTCGCCCACCCAGACCGTGGGCGGCACGTTCTCCACCGAGTTCACCGCGGTCGACCACCTCGAGCGGATGATGAGCCTCGACAACGCGTTCTCCGCCGAGGAGCTCGCGGCCTGGGCCGACCGGGTGGAGCGCGACCGGGGCGCGACGGAGGTGCACTTCCTCTGCGAGATCAAGGTCGACGGCGTCGCGATCAACCTGCTGTACGAGAAGGGCCGGCTGAGCCGGGCGCTCACCCGCGGCAACGGCACGACCGGAGAGGACGTCACCCTCAACATCCGCACCCTCGACGCCGTGCCCGACCGGCTGACCGGCCCGGACGTCCCCGACCTCGTCGAGGTGCGCGGCGAGGTCTTCTTCCCGGTCGCCGGGTTCGCCGAGCTCAACGCCGCCCTGGTCGAGGCCGGCAAGGCACCGTTCGCGAACCCGCGCAACGCCGCGGCCGGGTCGTTGCGGCAGAAGGACCCGCGCGTGACCGCGTCCCGCCCGCTGCGGATGGTCGTGCACGGGGTCGGTGCGCGCGACGGGTTCTCGGCGGCCCGGCAGTCCGAGGCGTACGAGGCGCTGCGCAGGCTCGGCCTCCCGGTGAGCGAACGTTTCCGCGTGGTCGATGACCTGGCCGGCGTCCAGGACTACGTCGACCACTACGGGGCGCACCGGCACGACGTGGAGCACGAGATCGACGGCGTCGTCGTCAAGGTCGACGAGGTCGCGGTGCAGCGGCGGCTCGGCTCGACCTCCCGCGCACCCCGGTGGGCCATCGCGTTCAAGTACCCGCCGGAAGAGGTGACCACGAAGCTCCTCGACATCAGGGTCAACGTCGGTCGCACGGGCCGTGTCACGCCGTACGGCGTCATGGAACCCGTGTTCGTCAGCGGCTCGACCGTCGAGATGGCGACGCTGCACAACGCCTCCGAGGTCGAGCGCAAGGGCGTGCTCATCGGCGACTCCGTGGTGCTGCGCAAGGCGGGCGACGTGATCCCCGAGATCGTCGGTCCGGTGGTCGACCTGCGCGACGGCTCCGAGCGGCCCTTCGTGATGCCCACCGAGTGCCCGGCCTGCGGCACGACGCTGCGGCCGCAGAAGGAGGGCGACGCCGACATCCGGTGTCCCAACACGCGGTCCTGCCCGGCGCAGCTGCGGGAGCGGCTGTTCCACCTGGCCGGACGCGGTGCGTTCGACATCGACGTCCTGGGCTACGAGGCGGGGGTCGCCCTGCTGGACGCCGGGGTGGTGCAGGACGAGGGCGACGTCTTCGACCTCGACGAGCACAAGCTGCTGAAGGCGGCGCTGTTCCGTCGCAAGGACGGCGGCCTGACGGCCAACGGCACCAAGCTGCTCGCGGCCCTCGCCGCGGCCAAGGAGCGCCCGCTGTGGCGGGTGCTCGTCGCGCTCTCGGTCCGGCACGTGGGCCCGACCGCCGCGCAGGCCCTGGCCCGCGAGCTGCGGTCGGTCGAGGCGGTCTTCGCCGCCGACTCCGCGCGGCTGGCCGCCGTCGACGGGGTCGGACCCGTGATCGCCGACGCGCTGCGCGAGTGGTGGGAGGTGGACTGGCACCGGACAATCGTCGACAAGTGGGGTGCCTCCGGGGTGCGCCTCGAGGAGGAGGGCGGCGACGAGGGCCCACGCCCGCTCGAGGGGCTCAGCATCGTCGTCACCGGGTCGCTGGAGGACTTCTCCCGCGACGGGGCGAAGGAGGCCGTCCAGGTCCGCGGGGGCAAGGCCGTGGGGTCGGTCTCGAAGAAGACCGACTTCGTCGTCGTCGGGGACAGCCCCGGGTCGAAGGCCGAGAAGGCGGCCCAGCTGGGGGTCCCGGTGCTGGACGAGGCGGGCTTCCGGACCCTGCTCGACGAGGGGCCGGACGCTGCCCGCGCCCTCGCCCGTGCGGCCGACCCCGACACCGACGGCTGACCGTCGCCCGCCGGAGAACCACCGGAACGACCACTTCAGGAACGCCCCTTCTGCGCCGACATGGAACCCAGGCGGCGCGGGGGTGTCGCGACGCAGCGGCACGCGACACACGGAGGGGTGCATGGCGGGACCTGTCCCGATCGCCTCGCCCGCTGCCGCCTGGGCGCCGCGGCCGGTCGCAGGAGCGGTCCGGGGCTGGTGGTTCTGGGGCTGGATCGCGCTCAACGGGCTGATCGCGCTGGTCGTCCTCGGCGAGGCGCTGGGACACATGGCCGCCTCCGACCACCTGCGCCAGGGCGCGCCGCTGGCGCTGATCGCCGGCCTCGTGCTGATCGCCGAGCTGCGGCCGGTCGTCACGGCCGGGTCCTACGACCCCCAGGGCGTCACCGTCTCCACCGCCTTCGTCTTCGCCATCCTGGTCACCTGGGGCCCGTGGCCCGCCCTGCTCGTGCACGGCACCGGTGTGCTGCTCGGCGAGGTCGCCAAGCGCAAGCAGGTCTGGCGGGTGGTCTTCAACACCGGGCAGTACCTCGCCAGCCTCTGCGTGGCCGCGGGTGTCCTGTGGATCTTCGACATGCGGCAGTCGCTGAGCCACCCGATCGAGGCGATGTCGATCCACCAGCTGCCTATCCTCGCCCTGGCCTGGGGCGCCTACTTCCTCAGCAACCTGGCCTTCGTCGCCACCGCGATCTCGCTGCGTGAGGGGACTGGGTGGTGGGACGACTTCACCGACGAGATCGGCTATTACGCCGTGACGACCTTCGCGGTATTGGCGCTGTCGCCGCTCGTCGTCGTCGTCACGATCGCGTCGTGGCAGCTCATCCCGCTGCTGCTGTTGCCCCTGTTCCTCGTCTACAAGACCGCGTCCATCTCCCGCGAGAAGGAGCAGGCCGCGCTGCACGACGCCCTCACCGGGCTCGCGAACCGCAAGCGTCTGGTCGAGCGGATGGCCGGCGCCGGGGAGGTGTCCCTGCGCTCCGGGCGGCCGATGGCGCTCTGCCTGCTCGACCTCGACCGCTTCAAGGAGATCAACGACACCCTCGGCCACCACACGGGCGACCGGCTGCTGGAGATCGCCGCCAACCGGCTGGCGCGGGCCGTGCGACCGGAGGACACGGTCGCCCGGCTCGGCGGTGACGAGTTCGCGGTGCTGCTCACGGACGTGACGGACGCCGAGAGCTCGGTCGATGCCGCGCAGCGGCTCCGCGCCGTGCTCACCGAGCCGTACCACCTCGACGGGATGACCCTGCAGGTCGAGACCAGCATCGGGGTCGCGGTCTATCCCGAGCACACCGACAACGTCCCGCGGCTGCTGCAGCTGGCCGACGTCGCCATGTACCAGGCGAAGGAGGACCGTACCGGCGTCGAGCTGTACCGGCCGGAGCGCGACATCCACACTCCCGACCGGCTGGACCTGCTCGGCTCGCTGCGCCGCGGCATCGAGAACGACGAGCTGGTCATGCACTTCCAGCCCACCGTCGCGTTCCCCGGCGGCCGGCCCGTCGGCGTGGAGGCGCTGGTCCGCTGGGAACACCCGGATCGCGGTCTGATCTACCCCGACGCCTTCCTGGACCTCGTCGAGCAGTCAGGGATGATGCGCCAGCTCACCCACATCGCGCTGGCCAAGTCGTTGGCCCAGGTCGCGACCTGGTGGCGCTCCGGCATCGAGCTCACCGTCTCGGTGAACGTGTCGGTCCGCGACCTCACCGACACGTCGTTCGCCACCGTGGTCGCGGACCTCCTGCACGCCAACGACCTGCCCGCACGGGCCCTGAAGCTGGAGATCACCGAGCACGTCCTGATGGCCGACCCCGGCCGGATGACCGCCGCGCTGGAGTCGATGGACCGGCTCGGCGTCGACCTCAGCCTCGACGACTTCGGCACCGGGTACTCCTCCCTGGTGCACCTGAAGCGGCTGCCGGTGTCGGAGATCAAGGTCGACCGGTCGTTCGTCCAGCGGATGACCTCCGATGCCGACGACGCCGTGATCGTCCGCTCGATCATCGACCTGGCGCACTCGCTCGGGCTGCGGGTCGTCGCCGAGGGTGTCGAGACCATGGACACCTGGCGTGCCCTCGAGGCGCTCGGCTGCGACCTGGCCCAGGGCTACCTCATCAGCCGCCCGCTGCCCGGCGACCTGCTCACCCGCTGGCTGGTGCAGCACTTCCCGCGCAGCTCCGATGCCGACGCCGCTCCCGTCGCCAGCCTGGCCTGACCTGCCCGCCCCCTCGCGGCGCCACCCGGCGACCTCGGGACCCGGTCCTCGCCGTCACTAGGATGATCCGGCCCGACCAGCAGCAGCCCGAGGAGCCGAGCACCGATGCCCGACGAGAGGTCCGACCTGCCGTCCGACCGCACCGATGACGGGGCGCCCGCGATCACGCGGGACGAGGTGGCCCATCTCGCCCGGCTCGCCCGGCTGGCCCTCGAGCCCGACGAGCTGGACCGGTACGGCGGCCAGCTCGACGCGATCGTCTCGGCGATCTCCCGGATCGGCGACCTCGACACCGCCGACGTGCCTCCGACGTCGCACGCGCTGCCGCTGACCAACGTCACCCGACCCGACCGGGTCCGGCCCGGCCTCACCCAGGCCCAGGCGCTGTCCGGGGCGCCGGCGGCCGAGGACGGCCGGTTCCGCGTGCCCCGCATCCTCGGCGACGAGGCCTGAGCATGACCGACCTCACCCGGCTCACCGCTGCCGAGACCGCCGCCGCGGTCGCCGGCGGCACGGCCAGTGCGCTGGAGGTCACCGAGGCTCACCTGGCGCGGATCCGGGAGGTCGACGGTGCCGTGCACGCGTTCCTGCACGTCGACGCCGACGGTGCCCGCGACGCGGCCCGTCGGGTCGACGCGCAGCGCTCGGCGGGGGAGTCCCTCGGCCCGCTCGCCGGGGTGCCGATCGCGCTCAAGGACGTGCTGGCCACCGAGGGCGTGCCCACCACGTGCGGCTCGCGGATCCTCGAGGGCTGGCGGCCGCCGTACGACGCCACCGTCGTGGCGCGGCTGCGCGCAGCCGGTGTGGTCGCGCTCGGCAAGACCAACATGGACGAGTTCGCCATGGGCAGCTCGACCGAGCACTCGGCCTACGGACCGACCCACAACCCGTGGGACCTCGACCGCATCCCGGGTGGCTCCGGCGGCGGCTCGGCGGCCGCCGTCGCTGCGTTCGAGGCGCCCCTCGCGGTCGGCACCGACACCGGCGGCTCGATCCGCCAGCCCGCGGCCGTCACCGGCACCGTGGGGGTCAAGCCGACCTACGGCGGCGTCAGCCGCTACGGCCTGGTCGCCCTCGCCTCGTCCCTGGACCAGGCCGGACCGTGCTCGCGCACCGTGCTCGACGCGGCGCTCCTGCACGCGACCATCGCCGGCCACGACCCGCGCGACAGCACCTCGATCGACTCGCCGGTGCCCGACGTCGTCGCCGCCGCGCGGCAGCACGACGTCACGGGCATGCGCGTCGGCGTCGTCCGGCAGCTCGGCGGCGAGGGCTACCAGCCCGGCGTCGAGCAGCGGTTCCGCGAGTCGGTCGACCTGCTGTCGTCCCTCGGGGCCGAGGTGGTCGAGGTCGACTGCCCGCACTTCGAGTACGCGTTGCCGGCCTACTACCTGATCCTGCCGAGCGAGTGCTCGTCGAACCTCGCGCGGTTCGACGCGATGCGCTACGGGCTGCGGGTCGGCGACGACGGCTCCGGCAGCGCCGAGGACGTCATGTCGATCACCCGGGCCGCGGGCTTCGGCGCCGAGGCGAAGCGTCGGATCATGCTCGGCACCTATGCCTTGTCCAGCGGGTACTACGACGCCTACTACGGGCAGGCGCAGAAGGTGCGCACGCTCGTGGTCCGCGACTTCGACGCCGCCTTCGCGCAGGCCGACGTGCTGGTGTCGCCCACGACGCCGACCACGGCGTTCCGCATCGGCGAGCGCATCGACGATCCGATGGCGATGTACCTCGCCGACCTGTGCACCATCCCGTCGAACCTCGCGGGCAACGCCTCGATGTCGCTGCCGGTCGGGCTGGCGCCCGAGGACGGCCTGCCCGTGGGGCTGCAGGTGATGGCCCCACCGATGCACGACGACCGGCTGTACCGGCTCGGCGGGACGCTCGAGGCGGCCCTCGCCGACCGGTGGGGCCACCTGCTCATCGACGAGGCACCGGACCTCACGACCTCGACCACACCGTCCGCGGAGGCAGCGCAGTGAAGAACGTCAAGTCGATCGTCACCTTCGTCACGACCGTCATGGCCGGCCGCACCGCGGTGCAGCGGCTCAAGCAGGCCCGCGAGGACGGCGACCGGCTCGAGCTGATCGACGCGCTGCTCAACGCCGTCGTGCTCGTGACGGGCACCATCATCATCGTGCGCCGCCTCCGCCGCGGCGAGGACGAGGCGTAGATGGCGGTCCAGGCTGCAGAGCTGCTCGACTACGACGACGCGATCGCACGGTTCGACCCCGTCCTGGGGCTCGAGGTGCACGTCGAGCTCGGCACCGCCTCGAAGATGTTCTGCGGCTGCGCCACCGAGTTCGGCGCGCCGCCGAACAGCCAGACCTGCCCGACCTGCCTCGGCCTGCCCGGTTCGCTCCCGGTGCTCAACGAGACCGCCGTCGAGTCGACCGTGCGGGTCGGGCTCGCGCTCGGCTGCGACATCGCGGAGTGGTGCCGGTTCGCCCGGAAGAACTACTTCTACCCGGACATGCCGAAGAACTTCCAGACCTCGCAGTACGACGAGCCGATCTGCACCGAGGGCCACCTCGACGTCGAGGTCGCGACCGACGAGGGGCCGCGCTCCTTCCGGATCGCGATCGAGCGCGTGCACATGGAGGAGGACACCGGGAAGTCGCTGCACGTCGGCGGCGCCACCGGCCGCATCCATGGTGCCGACTACTCGCTGGTCGACTACAACCGCGCCGGCATCCCGCTCATCGAGATCGTCACGAAACCGGTCGAGGGCGCCGGGTCGCTGGCCCCGCTGGTCGCCCGCGCCTACGTCACCGCTCTGCGCGAGCTGATGCGAACCCTCGGTGTCTCCGACGTGCGGATGGAGCAGGGCTCGCTGCGCTGCGACGTCAACCTGTCGCTGCGCCGGACACGGTCCGACCCGCTCGGCACCCGCTCGGAGACCAAGAACGTCAACTCGCTCCGCTCGGTCGAGCGGGCGGTGCGGCACGAGGTCTCGCGGCAGGCCGCGCTGCTCGAGGCCGGTGGCCGGGTCGTGCAGGAGACCAGGCACTGGCACGAGGACACCGGCAGCACGACGTCCGGCAGGTCCAAGGAGCAGGCCGAGGACTACCGCTACTTCCCGGAGCCCGACCTGGTGCCGGTGGCACCGGACCGCGAGTGGGTCGAGCAGCTGCGGGCCGACCTCCCGCCGTCGCCGCTGGTCCGCCGGCGCGCGCTGCAGGACGCCTGGGACGTCAGCGATCTCGAGATGCGGTCTCTGGTCAACGTCGGCGCCGTCGACCTGGTCGAGAGCACCGTCGCCGCCGGAGCCTCGTCGGAGGCTGCCCGCAAGTGGTGGCTGGGAGAGCTGGCTCGCAGCGCGAACGAGCGGCAGGTCGATCTCGCCGAGCTGCCGATCACGGCTGCGCAGGTCGCCCGGGTGGTGGCCATCGTCGAGTCGGGTGCGCTCAACGACAAGCTGGCCCGGCAGGTGATCGAGGGAGTCCTGCTCGGTGAGGGCGAGCCCGACGACGTCGTGGCCGCCCGCGGCCTCGCGGTGGTGAGCGACGACACCGCCCTGCTCGCGGCGGTCGACGAGGCGCTGGCGGCGAATCCGGAGGTGGCCGAGAAGATCCGGGGCGGCAAGGTCGCGGCGGCGGGTGCCGTCGTCGGCGCCGTGATGAAGGCGACCCAGGGCAAGGCCGACGCGGGCCGGGTCCGCGAGCTCGTCCTGGAGCGCTGCGGCCAGTCGTAGCCGTCCTCATGTTGCTGATCCGGCATCTCGGCTGAGGTCAGAGCGGCCCGGAAGGAGACGCGTCCGCACGCCGTCCGCACCTGTTCCGCCGTCCACCGACCGTCCGATGCGTCGAGTGGCGCGTTCTGGCAGATCCTGCGGCGGAAATCAGCCACAACGCGCCACTCAACGAAGCTGCTCAGCCCGGTGCCGGAAGTCGGACCACCGAGCCGGCGGGCTGCTCCTCGCGGCCGTCGGGCCGGAGCAGCCAGACCGACTGCCGACCGACCACTTCCCACTCCTCGGGGTCGTCGCGCCAGCCGGCGACCAGGGCGGTGTCCTCGTCGATGCCGACCGCGACCACGCCGTCGGTGCGCGTCGAGACCGCGCGCAGGACCTTGTCGGGAAGCCGCCGGGCGAACCGGTCGAAGTGGGGCAGCACCGTGAGGCCCGGCGCCGCGCCCAGCCCCGGGACCGGCCCCGTGAACGGGTGGCGGATGTCGGCCACCTCGCCGCACAGGGCCATGGCGCCGGCGCTGCAGCCGGCCAGCGCCACGCCAGCTCGCCAGGCCCGCTCGATGGCGGCCCACACGGCGGTGCCGCGCAGGGTCTGCGCCAGGAACGGCGGGTTGCCGCCGGAGAGGTAGACCAGCCCGGCGCCCTCGACCAGTCCGGCGATCGCCTCGTCGTCGGCGCTGACCCGGTCGACCACCGGCACGACGAGCTGCTCCACCCCGAGCCGTTCAGCGGCGCGGGCACCCAGCCGGTGCCAGCGGGCCAGCGAGTCGACGCCCTCGGGGGCGGCGGCGGTGGCCAGCTGCACGTAGACCGGCGGTCGCCCCTCGAGCAGCCGCCGCTCGACGGCGTCCATTCCCGGCAGGTACTCGCCGCTGCCGACCAGCGCCAGCGGTCCGGGTCGGGTCACGCCCCCATGATCCGCGCTTCCGTGATCCCGAGGGGATCGGGTGCACTTTCTGGCACCGATCCCCTCTGGATCATGTTCGACGAGGCACGGCCTCAGGACAGCGTCAGGCGCAGGATCCGGTCGTCGCCCGTGCGCGGCGAGCCGCGCCCGTCGGTGTTGTTGGTGAGCACCCACAGCGAGCCGTCCGGTGCCGCGGCCACCGCCCGGAGCCGGCCGTAGCGGTTCGTGAGGAGGGCGCGCGGCTTCCCCGTGCCGGACGCGAGCAGCGGGATCTGCCAGAGCCTTTCGCCGCGCAGCGAGGCCATGAACACCGAGCCGCCGGCCACGGCGATACCGCTGGGCGAGGCCACGTCGGTGTGCCACTGGCGCACCGGGTCGCGGAAGCGGTCGCCGCCGCCGGCCCGCCCCTCGACCACGGGCCAGCCGTAGTTGCCGCCCGGGACGATCCGGTTCAGCTCGTCCCAGGTGTTCTGGCCGAACTCGCTGGCCCACATCCGGCCGCGGGCGTCCCACGTGAGGCCCTGGACGTTGCGATGGCCCAGGCTCCACACCGGCGACCCCTCGGTGGGGTTGCCCGGTGCCGGGTCCCCGTCCGGGGTGATCCGCAGGATCTTCCCGCCGAGGTCGGCCGGGTCCTGGGACGGGTCGCGGCGGCCGGCCTCGCCGGTGCCGACGTACAGGAAGCCGTCCGGCCCGAAGGCGATCCGGCCGCCGTCGTGGATCGGCCCCGACGGGATGCCGCCGAAGACGGTCCGCTGGTCCGACAGCCCGGTGCCGTCGTACGTCAGCCGGGCGACGACGTTCTCCTCCCCGGCGGTGAAGTACGCGAACAGCGTCCGGTCCTGGTCGTAGGACGGCGACAGCGCGAGGCCGAGCAGGCCGCCCTCGCCGGCGCCGTCGACCCCGGCGACGCGGCCCACGTCGGTGACGTCGCCCCCCGGCGTCACCCGCACGATGCGGGCGGCGTCGCGCTCGCTCACGAGTGCGGAGCCGTCCGGCAGGAACGCGATGCCCCACGGGGCGCTCAGGCCGGTGGCGACGACACCCGCGACCCTCGCCACGGCCACCGGTGCCGCAGTCGTGGGAGCGCCGGCCGACCCGGAGCCCGGGGCGGTCGATCCGGACGGGGTCGAGGTCCTCGGGCGGTCCGGCTCGTCGCCGCTGCAGGACGTCACCGCAGGGAGCAGGACGGCCGCCAGCGCCACCGCGGTGACGCCGCGACGGCACGCGGTGCGCCGGGGAGATCGTCGAGGTGCCACCGGTCGAGCCTGACCGGTGCACAGCACCGATGCCACCCCGGCCGGTGCCGTGACCCGATCGTTAGGGTCGGTCCCATGCCGACGGCGCCGGTCCAGCCGGCCACCGCACCGCGACGCGCCGACCTCGTGCTCGAGGGCGGTGGCGTCAAGGGCATCGCGCTGTCCGGCGCGGCCGCGACGCTGAGCCGGGCCGGCTACACGTTCCCCCGCGTCGCGGGTACCTCCGCCGGTGCGGTGGTCGCTGCGTTCCTGGTCGCGCTGCAGCGCGCCGGTGAGCCGGTCGAGCGGCTCGAGGACGTCGCCCGCACCCTCGACTACCGCCGGCTGCGCGACCGCGGCCTCGTCGGCCGGGCGGCCGGCCCGCTGGCCCGGTTGGTCGACGGCTTCTCGCTCGCCTTCGACGGCGGCGTCTTCGAGGGCGACTACCTGCGCTCCTGGGTCAAGGGCGCGCTGGGCGACCTCGGCGTCCGCACGTTCGGCGACCTCCGGCAGGACGACCCGGGCAGCAGCCTGCCCGAGGACCTGCGCTACTCCCTGCTGGTGACGGCGAGCGACGTCTCGCGCAAGCGGTTCGTCCGGCTGCCCTGGGACTACGCCCTCTACGGGCTCGACCCCGACGAGCAGGAGGTCGCCGACGCCGTGCGGGCGTCAGCCTCCAT
The DNA here is from genome assembly GCA_963784645.1 of uncultured Actinomycetota bacterium. Classification (GTDB taxonomy): domain Bacteria; phylum Actinomycetota; class Actinomycetes; order JACCUZ01; family JACCUZ01; genus JBBRVW01. The sequence continues at coordinate 262,834 of CAWARY010000005.1, forward strand.
CCCGTTCTTCTTCGAGCCGGTGACGCTGCGCTCCCACGGCGTCGACGGCCCGCAGGTGTCGACGTTGGTCGACGGGGGAGTGCTGTCGAACTTCCCGATCGCCGTGTTCGACCGGACCGACGGTCACTCGCCACGCTGGCCGACGTTCGGCGTGCGGCTGTCGATGCGGCCCGACGGCCGCGCGAGCACCACCGAGGTGCGCGGCACGGTCTCGCTCGCGCTGTCGCTCGTCGAGACGATGCTCGAGGCGTGCGACGCGCAGCACATCGACGACCCGTGCGTGCAGGCCCGCAGCGTCTTCGTCGACACCGGCGGCATCTCACCGGTCGACTTCGGCATCACCGACGAGCAGCAGGAGCAGCTGCTGCTCGCCGGCCACCAGTCCGCTGGTGACTTCCTCGCGAGCTGGGACTGGGCGTCCTACCTGCGCACCTGCCGCGGCATCGGGGCCGGCGCGTGAGGCTCTGGCTGCCGTACGCCGAGTGGCGCGACACCCTCGACCTGCCGGCCGGCGTCGAGGTCGACGTCTACGACGGTCGCGGCGAGCCGCCGTCGTCGGAGGTCGAGATGTACGTGCTGCCGTACATGGCCGGCGACGCGCCGGCCCGGCTGATGGCGGACCTGCCGTCGCTGCGGGTGGCCCAGACCCTCACCGCGGGAGTCGACGACGTCCGGCCGCACGTGCCCGAGAGGGTCACCCTGTGCAACGCCCGCGGCGTGCACGACGCGTCGACCGCCGAGCTGGCCGTGGCGCTGGTGCTCGCCTCCCAGCGCGGCATCCCCGACCACGTCCGGGCAGCGGAGCGCGGCGAGTGGGCGCACGAGACCCGGCCGTCGCTCGCCGACCGCCGGGTGCTGCTCGTCGGCTACGGCTCGGTCGGTGCCGCGGTCGAGGCGCGGCTGGCCGGGTTCGAGTGCGAGGTGCGCCGGGTGGCGCGTCGCGCGCGCGACGGTGTCGAGCCGTTCGAGCGGCTGCCCGCCCTGCTGCCGTGGGCCGAGGTCGTCGTCCTGACGGTCCCGATGACCGACGACACCCGCGGTCTCGTCGACGCCGCGTTCCTGGCCGCGCTGCCCGACGGCGCCCTGGTCGTCAACGTGGCCCGCGGCCCGGTCGTGGTCACCGACGACCTGGTCGCGGAGCTCGGCAGCGGCCGGCTGCGGGCCGCCCTCGACGTCACCGACCCCGAGCCGCTGCCGCCGGGGCACCCGCTGTGGTCCTGCCCGGGGCTGCTCGTCAGCCCGCACGTCGGCGGCGACTCCACCGCCTTCCTGCCCCGGGCCGCGCGGCTGGTCGCCGACCAGGTCCGGCGGTACGTCGCGGGCGCGCCGCTCGCGAACGTCATCACCGCGTCGTACTGACGTACGCTCCGCGCGTGCAGCCACGGCGCCGCGACGACGAGCTGGCCGCGGGGGGCGACGGTGGGCAGCGCAGCCCGGGGCGCCGGCGGCTGGGCTGGGTGGCCACGGCCGTGGTCGCCGGCGCCGCGCTGGCCGTCGTCCGGCCGGACCTGGCCCTGCACGGCAGTCCCACCGTCCGGCCAGCTCCGACCTCCTCGGCGAGCCGGCCGGCCGGGCCGACCACCGTCGCCTGGGACATCAGGGGCGATCTCGCCGGCAGCCGGGGATTCGTGTCCGACGCCGTGCGCCGGATCCGGCGCGAGTCGACCCGCGTGGGTCGCATCCTCTGGGCCGGGCAGCTGCCGGACGGCACCCGGCTCGCCCTCGGCGGGACCGACGTCGCGGGCGGCGCCGCCGCCACCACGGTGCACGCGATGCTCGCGGCGCCCGGCACCGTCGTCGATGACGGATCGGTCACCCAGGTCGCCACCCTGTCCGACGAGCAGCAGGTGCTCACCTGGGTCGGACCCGGGACCGACGGGCGCACCTTCGCCGTCGTCCTCAGCCGGCCCGGACCGGTGCGGTTCGAGGTCTCCGGCCGCGTCGACTTCGCCAGCGACGGTTCGGCCAGCCGGCAGTGGCATCGGGTGCGGACCCGCGACGGGGCCGCGGTCGTCGACCTCGGCACCGACGTCGACCCCGTTGTCGCGGTGCGGGCGACCGGTACCGGCGTGCTCGCAGCGACCGAGGTCGTCCCGGTGGCGAGCTCGGGAGGCGTCGCCGGCCCGGTCCACGTCGTCGGCCTCGACGACGCGCTGTACGGCGGTCCGCGGCGGGCTCTGCTGGTGCGCGGCCTGCGGGAGTCCGTCGGCGGCCTGGTCGACCTCTCGGCGGCCCGGCCGGCCGTGCTGTGGAGCGGCGCCCCGTGGAAGGGCCGGCGGCTGGCGCTGGTGCTCGTCACGCGTCCGGACGGTGTCCGGCTGCAGACCGTGGTGGGGGAGCAGGACGGCGCTGCGTTCGGTGCCGGTGTGCGTGCGCTGCCCGTCGGCGATCCGGACGAGGTGCCCTGGCTGCTGGAGCCGTTCACCTCGGCGGACCCGACGTTCCTGCTCTGCCCGACCGGCCCGGGCACCTTGGTCTACCGGCGGCCCGGCCGGGTGGCCCGGCTGCCGGTACCGGCGAGCGGCGCCGTCGGTATCGTCGAGCCCGGCGCCGGGGCGCCCAGCGCCCGGGGCGCGAGCGTGACCCTGCTCGGCCCGGGCGGTCGACGGCTGGTGCGCACCGTCCTGCCCGACCACGCGCTCGACGACCCGCTGGTGCTCGGTGGCGGCTGACCGGTGCACCGGCCGCTGCGGCCCACCGCCCCCGACCGATGAGTCCCGGCTCCGTCCCCGGTCTGGTGTAGGACAGTCCTGAGACCGGACGAGGGAGACACATGTCCACCACCCTGCTGCTCGTCGGGACCCGCAAGGGCCTCTGGGTCGCCCGCAGCGACGACGACCGTCGCACCTGGCGGGTCGAGGGCCCGTCGTTCGTCATGAACGCGGTCTACGCCGTCGCGCTCGACACCCGCGGCGGCCGCACCAGGCTGCTCGCCAGTGCCGACAGCGAGCACTGGGGGCCCTCGGTGTTCCGCTCCGACGACCTGGGGGCGACCTGGCAGGAGACCGCGGAGGGCGCGGGCCACTTCCCGGCCGACACCGGCGCCACGCTCAAGCGGTTCTGGGCGCTGGCGCCCGGGCCCGAGGACCAGCCGGGTGTCGTGTGGGCCGGCAGCGAGCCGTCGGCCGTGTGGCGCTCCGACGACCGCGGCGAGACCTTCGAGCTGGTCCGCGGCCTCTGGGACCACCCGCACCGGGAGCAGTGGGGAGCGGGCTTCGGCGGCCAGGCCGCCCACACCGTGCTGCCGCACCCCACCGACCCGGCCCGGATCTCGGTGGCCATGAGCACCGGCGGCTACTACCGCAGTGCCGACGCCGGAGCCACCTGGGAGCCCGCCAACAAGGGGATCAAGGCCTACTTCTTCCCCGACCCGTGGCCGGAGTTCGGGCAGTGCGTCCACAAGGTCGACTTCAACCGCGAACGGCCGGACCAGCTGTGGGCGCAGAACCACCATGGCGTCTACCGCAGCGACGACGCCGGCACGACCTGGTTGTCCGTCGCCGAGGGCCTCCCGTCGGACTTCGGCTTCCCGGTGGTCGCGCACCCGCGCCGGCCCGGCGCGGCGTACTACTTCCCGCTCGTCGCCGACAGCGAGCGGCTGCCGCCGGAGGGCAAGGCCCGGGTCTACCGCACGGTCGACGAGGGTGCGTCCTGGGAGGCCCTCACCGAGGGGCTCCCGCAGCAGGACTTCTACGGGGCGGTCCTGCGCGACGCGATGTGCGCCGACGACGCCGACGCCACCGGCGTCTACGTCGGGACGCGCACCGGCAGCCTGTTCGCCAGCAACGACGAGGGCGACTCCTGGTCGACGCTGGCGAGCGACCTGCCCGACGTGCTGTGCGTCCGCGCTGCGACGGTGGGCTGAGCCCGGTGCCGGACCACGGCGTCACCGTCGTGCTGCCCGGTGTGCTGCGCCCGCACGCGGGCGGCGCACACGAGGTCGGCGTCGAGGGCTCGACGGTCGGCGAGGTGCTCGAGGCGCTGACCACCGCGCACCCGGCGCTCGGCCGGCGACTGCGCGACGAGCGGGGCGCGCTGCGCCGGTTCGTCAACGTCTACGTCGGCGACACCGACGTCCGCGACGCGCAGGGGCTCGACACCCCCGTGCCGGCCGGCGGCCAGGTGGTCGTCCTGCCGTCCGTGGCGGGCGGCTGAGCGGAGCCGGCAGCCCTGCGGTCAGGCGGCCGCGACGAGCTGCTCGGCCGGTGTCGCCTCGACCGGTGCCGCGGCGGCGGCCGGTGCCCGGGCGAACCCGCGGGTCAGCCGGACGCCGAGCGCCACCACCACCGCGCCGGCGACGGCGTCGAGCAGGTAGTGGTTGGCCGTCGAGACCACCACGAGGGTGGTGCCGACCGGGTAGAGGACGGCCAGGACCCGCACCCAGCGACGCCGGGCCAGCCGGAAGACGACCCAGGCGACCCAGACGGCCCAGCCGACATGCAGCGAGGGCATCGCCGCGAGCTGGTTGGTGAGGTCTCCCAGCCCCTTGGGGGCACTGGCGTCGCTGCCCCACCAGCCGAGGCTGGCGGTGGTCGCCAGCGTGTCGACGAAGCCAGGCAGCATCCGCGGCGGAGCCATCGGCACCAGTGTGAAGCCGACGAGGCCGATCGTGGACGCCACCACGAGGGCGTTGCGGACGTGCCGGTAATGGTCGTGGTGGCTGCGGTAGGCCCAGACCATGACCGCGGGGGTCACGACGTAGTGCAGCAGCGAGTACCAGTAGCTGGCCGCCAGGGCGAGCGCCGGCACCGCTTGGAGCGCGGCGTTGGCCGGGCCCTCGATGTCCAGGTGGAGCAGGCGCTCCACTGCGAGCAGGTCATGGGCGTGGGCCAGCGCGGTCGGCATGGTCGCGTCGCCGAGCAGGCGGGCCGCGCTGTAGGCGAGGTACAGGAGGGCCAGCAGCCCGACCTCGCGCAGCCAGCGTCGCGAGCGGCCGGAGGCTGCCGGCAGCCGGGCACCCGCCCTGGCGCCGAGCTCGCACGTCGTCATGTCCCTCAGCCTCCGCCGTCTGCTGATGTCCGGCCAGGGAGCCAGCCGCCTGGTCCCTGGTGGGGTTGTCCCCACCCCCAGTGAGCCATCCCGGTCTTGCAGCCGGGTTGCGACCCACTGGCGAGGGTCTCCGCGGGCAGCTGGCTACGGCCCCCGGTGGTGATCTCGTCGGCCGGGACACGGCCCGCACGCGGTCGCCAACAATGGCAGCATCGGAGCGTGCCGACGCATTCCACCACGGACGGATCCGTTTCTTCACCCGATATCAAGCCGCGCTCCCGGGACGTCACCGACGGCCTGGAGAAGGCAGCCGCCCGGGGGATGCTCCGGGCCGTCGGGATGGGCGACGCCGACTTCGCCAAGCCCCAGATCGGGGTCGCCTCGTCCTGGAACGAGATCACCCCCTGCAACCTGTCTCTCGACCGCCTGGCGAAGGCAGCGAAGGACGGCGTGCACGCGGCCGGGGGGTACCCGCTCGAGTTCGGCACCATCTCGGTCTCCGACGGCATCTCGATGGGCCACGAGGGGATGCACTTCTCGCTCGTGTCCCGCGAGGTCATCGCCGACTCGGTCGAGGTCGTCATGCAGGCCGAGCGCCTCGACGGCTCGGTCCTGCTCGCCGGCTGCGACAAGTCGCTGCCCGGGATGCTCATGGCCGCGGCCCGGCTCGACCTCGCCAGCGTCTTCCTCTACGCCGGCACGATCCTGCCCGGCATCGCGAAGATGTCCGACGGCACCGAGAAGCAGGTCACGATCATCGACGCCTTCGAGGCGGTGGGTGCCTGCGCCCGTGGGCTCATGAGCCGTGAGGACGTCGACGCCATCGAACGGGCGATCTGCCCCGGTGAGGGCGCCTGCGGCGGCATGTACACCGCCAACACCATGGCCAGCGCCGCCGAGGCGCTCGGCATGTCCCTGCCCGGCAGCGCCGCACCGCCGGCCACCGACCGGCGCCGCGACGGGTTCGCCCGCCGGTCCGGCGAGGCCGTGGTCGAGATGCTGCGCCGCGGCATCACCGCGCGCGACGTCATGGTCAAGGAGGCCTTCGAGAACGCCATCGCCGTGGTGATGGCGTTCGGCGGCTCGACCAACGCGGTGCTGCACCTGCTGGCGATCGCGTTCGAGGCGGCGGTCCCGCTCGACCTCGACGACTTCCGGCGGATCGGCGCGAAGGTGCCCCACCTGGCCGACGTGAAGCCGTTCGGGCAGTACGTGATGACCGACGTCGACCGCGTCGGCGGCGTCCCCGTCGTGATGCGGGCGCTCCTCGACGCCGGGCTGATGAACGGGGACGTGCTCACGGTCACCGGGCGCACGATGGCCGAGAACCTCGCCGACATCGCGCCACCCGACGTCGACGGCAAGGTCCTGCGCGCCATGTCCGAGCCGATCCACCGCACCGGCGGCCTGACCATCCTGCGGGGCAGCCTCGCGCCGGACGGCGCGGTCGTGAAGACCGCCGGCTTCGACGCCGACGTCTTCGAGGGCACCGCCCGGGTGTTCGACCGGGAGCGGGCCGCGATGGACGCGCTGGCCGACGGCACGATCGCGGCCGGCGACGCCGTCGTCATCCGCTACGAGGGCCCGAAGGGCGGCCCCGGCATGCGCGAGATGCTCGCGATCACCGGTGCCATCAAGGGTGCCGGGCTGGGAAAGGACGTCCTGCTGCTCACCGACGGGCGCTTCTCCGGCGGCACCACGGGCCTGTGCGTCGGGCACGTCGCGCCGGAGGCGGTCGACGGCGGCCCGGTCGCCCTCGTGCGCGACGGCGACCGGATCCGGCTCGACGTGGCGGCCATGACGCTCGACCTGCTCGTCGACGACGACGAGCTGGCTGCCCGGCGCACCGGCTGGGAGCCGTTGCCGCCGGTCTACACCGGTGGGGTGCTGGCGAAGTACACGAAGCTGGTCGGCTCGGCGGCCCAGGGAGCCGTCTGCACCTGATCCCGGCGGCCGCTGGGCAGGAGCCGCCGTCAGTGACCGAGCAGACCGCCGAGCAGGCCCTTCTTGGTGGGCGTCGGTGAGCTCGTCGGCGTCGGCGTCCCCGACCCGGTGAGCCCGCCCACGACGCCCCCGACGGTGCCGGTGACGGAGCCGACCGTGCCCGTCACGGTCCCGACCGGGTCGGCGACGACCTCGTCGACGGTGCCGGTGACCGTGCCGACCGGGTCCGCGACGACGGAGCCGACCGTCCCGGTCACCGTGCCTACCGTGCCGGTCACCGTCCCGGTGACCTTGCCCACCGTGCCGGTCACCTTCTCGACGGCGCCGGTGGCGGTCGCGACGACCGTGGGGGTCGGGTCCTTCGTCGGCGTGCCCGAGCCGGAAGGCGGCGGGCTGGTGGTCGGGCTCGGGCTGGTCCCCTTGGGCGGAGTGCTCGGAGTGGTCGCCGGGCGGTCCCCGGGGCTCGAGTCGACGGCGGCCGGCTCGCCGGCCGGACCTCCGGATGCTGTGGTGGGGCCCGGTGCGGGGGTGGTCGCGGGTCCGGCGACGGGCAGGACGGCCGGGCCACGGTCGACACCGGTTCCGGCCGACCGGTCCGCGGCTGCCGCGGCTGGGCTCGTGCCGTCCGTGGGTGCGGTCGAGACGATCGACGTCGCCGCCTGCGCGGTCGGCACCGAGGACGGCAGCGCCATCACCGCCCCGCCGGAGGCGACGGCTCCGGTGGCCAGGGCGCCGGCGCCCACGACGCGGGCCAGCGTGCTCGCCGGGACCGCGCCGGCGACGAGGGGGACGTCGGCCAGCCACGCGACCACGCCCTGCGCCCGGCGCAGCCGCGGGGCGCCGACCGCCACCATGGCGCGGACGACCTGGGGGTCGAACTGCGTCCCGGAGAACCGGATCAGCTCCTGCAGCGCGGCCGCTCGCGAGACGGGCCGCTTGTACGCGCGAGCAGCGGTCATCACGTCGTACGCGTCGGCGACCGAGACGATCCGGGCGCCCAGGCTGATCCGTGACCCCGCGAGGCCGGTGGGGTAGCCGGTGCCGTCGTAGCGCTCGTGGTGCTGGACGATGACGTCGGCCCACTCGCCGAGCCAGGGGAGCAGTCCCTCGGCCATCTCCGCACCGTGCGAGGGGTGCGCGCGCAGCACGGCCCACTCGTCCTCGGTCGGCTTGCCCGGCTTGTTCAGCAGCGTCGCGGGCACCTGCAGCTTGCCGATGTCGTGCAGGATCGCGGCCCACCGGAGCAGGTCCCGGTCGCGGGCCGGGATGTTCAGCTGCTCGGCCAGCAGGTCGGTGAACATCCGGACGCGTTCGGCGTGGCCCCGCGTGGGCTTGTCGTGGGCGCTCAGGGCGGCGACCAGGGTGAGGATCTCCCGCGCCACGGCGCCGGGGTCGGCACCGGCGTCGCGGACCCGCGCCAGCTGCTCCTCGATCGGGCGCCGCCGGATCGCCTCGCGGGCCACCCTGAGGCGGGACGGGGCACGGTCCGGGAACAGCATGCTGAGGTCGAGCAGGGTGACGAGGGGGAGCAGCCGCCGGCCCAGCCGGTCGACGAGGACCAGGGACACGGTCGAGACGACCAGCAGGACGGCGAGGTGCCAGGCGCGGTCGACGTGACCCGTCACAGGCGGCATCAGCCGGTGCGCCGCGTAGGCGGCCGCGAACGACGTGAGCACCGGGCCGCAGAGAACCGCGGCACGCAGCGCGGCCGCGCCCGTGGACCGCCTGAGCCAGCGAGTCGACCCGCCCGTCGTGCGCTCGTCGTCGCCCATGCCCCGCCCCACCCGTCGTTGACCGTCCCTTTACTCATCGGCCCGGCGCCCGGCCGTGGCGATCGGCCGGTCGGGTGAGGATCGCGTTCCGCTGCGCCGTGCAGGTCGCGGGACCTCCCGACGGAGCCGGCGGCACGGGGAGCGCCGGCCCGGCCCGCGATGCGAGACGGTTCGTGCCACACGTTGACACCCGTGCGGGGCGGCGAACAGGCTGTGAGCGTGCCCCGCCTCGTCGTACTTCGGCGGCGCGCCGCCTGACGCCTGTCAGCCGAGCGCGCGACCCCTCGCTGTCCGATCCCGGACCGGAGGGGTTTTTTGTTGCACCGAACCACCCGCCACGTGAGAGGTCCCGCAGATGTCCGAGCAGACCAGCGAGTCGATGTCCGGTGCGCAGAGCATCGTCCGGTCGCTGGAGTCGGCCGGCGTAGACACCGTCTTCGGGATCCCCGGCGGCGCGATCCTCCCGCTCTACGACCCGCTGATGGACTCGTCGCGGATCCGGCACATCCTGGTCCGGCACGAGCAGGGCGCCGGGCACGCGGCCACCGGCTACGCCCAGGCGACCGGCCGGGTCGGGGTCTGCATGGCGACCAGCGGGCCGGGCGCGACCAACCTCGTCACGCCCATCGCCGACGCCTACATGGACAGCGTCCCGATCGTCGCGGTCACCGGCCAGGTGCCGAGCGCATCGATCGGCACCGACGCCTTCCAGGAGGCGGACATCCGCGGCATCACGATGCCGATCACCAAGCACAACTACCTCGTGACCGACCCGGCGGACATCCCGAGGACCATCGCCGAGGCTTTCCACATCGCGTCGACGGGCCGCCCGGGGCCGGTGCTCGTGGACATCGCCAAGGACGCCATGCAGGCGATGACCAGCTTCTCGTGGCCGACGTCGGTCGACCTGCCGGGCTACCGGCCGGTGACCAAGCCGCACGGGAAGCAGATCCGTGAGGCCGCCCGGCTGATCGTCGGATCGCGCCGGCCGGTGCTCTACGTCGGCGGCGGCGTCCTCAAGGCCCGCGCCTGGGCCGAGCTCCGGGCGCTCGCAGAGCTCACCGGGATCCCGGTCGTGACGACGCTGATGGCGCGCGGCGCCTTCCCGGACAGCCACCCGCAGCACCTCGGCATGCCCGGTATGCACGGCACGGTCGCCGCCGTGACGGCCCTGCAGAAGTCCGACCTGCTCATCAGCCTCGGCGCGAGGTTCGACGACCGCGTCACCGGCAAGCTGTCCAGCTTCGCTCCCGACGCCAAGGTGATCCACGCCGACATCGACCCTGCGGAGATCTCGAAGAACCGGCTGGCCGACGTGCCCATCGTCGGCGATGCCCGGGAGGTCCTCGCCGATCTCGTCGTCGCGGTGAAGGCCGAGCACGACGCGGGTCACCAGGGCGACTACGAGGGCTGGTGGGCCGAGGTCGACCGGTGGCGCACGACGTACCCGCTCGGCTACGACCAGCCGGCCGACGGCTCGCTGGCCCCGCAGTACGTGATCGAGCGGCTGGGCGCGATCGCCGGCCCCGACGCGCTCTACGTCGCAGGCGTGGGGCAGCACCAGATGTGGGCCGCCCAGTTCATCGGCTACGAGAACCCCAACACCTGGCTCAACTCCGGCGGGCTGGGGACGATGGGCTACGCCGTCCCCGCGGCCATGGGCGCCAAGGCCGGCCGGCCGGATGCCACGGTCTGGGCCATCGACGGTGACGGTTGCTTCCAGATGACCAACCAGGAGCTCGCCACCTGCGCCATCAACGACATCCCCATCAAGGTCGCCATCATCAACAACGGCAGCCTCGGGATGGTCCGGCAGTGGCAGACGCTGTTCTACAACCAGCGCTACTCCAACACCGATCTCGGTGGCTCCGGCCGCAACGCGGCTCAGGCGGGCTCCCGGGTCGAGCACATCCCCGACTTCGTCAAGCTCGCGGACGCCTACGGCTGCATCGGGCTGCGCTGCGAGAAGGCCGAGGACGTCGACGCCACCATCGAGCAGGCGATGGCGATCGACGACCGGCCGGTGGTGGTCGACTTCACCGTGCACCAGGACGCGATGGTGTGGCCGATGGTCCCCGCCGGCACCAGCAACGACGAGATCCAGGTGGCGCGCAACATGGCCCCGCAGTGGGACACCGAGACCGGGGAGACCCGGTCATGAGTCGTCACACGCTCTCGGTGCTGGTCGAGAACAAGCCCGGTGTGCTGGCCCGGATCGCGGGGCTGTTCTCGCGGCGCGGGTTCAACATCGACTCGCTCGCGGTCGGCCCCACCGAGCACCCGGACATCTCGCGGATGACGATCCTCGTCAACGTCGAGGAGCTCCCGCTCGAGCAGGTGACCAAGCAGCTCAACAAGCTGGTCGAGGTCATCAAGATCGTCGAGCTGGAGCAGTCGACGTCGGTGCAGCGCGAGCTGCTGCTCGTCAAGGTCGCCGCCGACAAGTCAAACCGGTCGCACGTCCTCGAGACCGTTCAGCTGTTCCGCGCCAAGGTGGTCGACGTCGCTCCCGACGCCGTGACCATCGAGGCCACGGGCAGCACCGACAAGCTCGAGGCCCTGCTGCGCGTCCTCGAGCCCTACGGCGTCCGCGAGCTGGTCCAGTCGGGCATGGTGGCCGTCGGGCGCGGGTCGCGCTCGATGACCGACCGCTCGTCGCGACCCACCAGCGTCACCCCGATCGCCCGCTGACCGACCTAGCGCACATCCCCCTTCCGCAGACGCACGAGGAGAAGAGAACCGTGGCCGAGCTGTACTACGACGACGACGCCGACCTGTCCGTGATCCAGGGGCGCAACGTGGCCGTCCTGGGCTACGGGAGCCAGGGGCACGCGCACTCCCTGTCCCTGCGCGACTCCGGCGTCGACGTGCGGGTGGGGCTGCCCGAGGGCTCGAAGAGCCGTGCCAAGGCCGACGCCGAGGGGCTTCGGGTCGTCACGCCGTACGAGGCGTGCGAGGAGGCGGACCTGGTCATGGTCCTCGCCCCCGACCCGGTGCAGCGCAAGCTGTACGCCGAGGCGATCGAGCCGAACCTCGTCGACGGCGACGCGCTGTTCTTCGGGCACGGCCTCAACATCCGCTACGACCTCATCAAGCCGCCGGCCGGCGTCGACGTGTGCATGGTCGCGCCGAAGGGCCCCGGGCACCTGGTGCGGCGGCAGTTCGTCGACGGGCGAGGCGTGCCGGTGCTCGTCGCTGTCGAGCAGGACGCCTCCGGTGGCGCGTGGGACCTCGTGAAGTCCTACGCCAAGGCCATCGGTGGCACCCGCGCCGGCGCCATCAGGACGACCTTCACGGAGGAGACCGAGACCGACCTGTTCGGTGAGCAGGTCGTCCTCTGCGGCGGCCTCTCCGAGCTCATCAAGTCCGGCTTCGACACGCTGGTCGACGCGGGCTACCAGCCCGAGGTGGCGTACTTCGAGTGCCTGCACGAGGTGAAGCTCATCGTCGACCTGATGTACGAGGGTGGCATCTCGAAGATGTACTGGTCGGTGTCCGAGACCGCGGAGTACGGCGGATACACCCGCGGCCCGCGCCTGGTCACCGACCAGACCCGCGCGGAGATGAAGAAGATCCTCGGCGAGATCACCGACGGGTCGTTCGCCAAGGAGTGGATGGCCGAGTACGACGCCGGGCTGCCCCACCACAAGCGGCTGTTCCAGGAGAACACGGAGCACCGCGTCGAGCAGACCGGCGCGAAGCTGCGCCCGATGATGAGCTGGATCGGCGAGGACGACTGACCCTCGGCCCACCCCTCCGCGCACCTGTCAGCCGCTGGCCGCCGGATACGGCGCCCAGCGGCTGACAAGTCCGGGGAGACCGCTCAGCAGCAGTCGTTCCCCCCGTGGGCGACGGGCGGGGAGTCGACCAGGACCACCAGGTCGCCGGTCGGGTCCGCGCCGAGCAACGGCCGGTGCCCGGTCGCATGTCGCCACAGCACCCGCCCGGTGACCGGGTCCACGGCGAACGCCGAGGCGGTGTCGTCCACGACGACGGCTGGCACCGTCACCACCGGTGCTGCCGACTCCGCCGCCACCTGCCAACGGTCGCTGCCGGTGGCGAGGTCGAGGCCGAGGACGCCGGGCGGGACGGCCAGGACGACGGTCCCGTGCACTGCCGTCGGCGCCACCGCGCTCGGTGCGATCGGGAGATCCCGCCGCCACCGCTCGGCCCCGGTCGCCAGGTCGAGCCCCACGAGAGTCGCCGGGCTCGACGGCTCCGCGGCGAGGTCACCGATCGCGACGACCGCTGTCCCCGGTCCGGCGGCGAGCAGCCGGCCGTACCCGAGCTCACTCCCGCGGGGCAGCGCCCGCCAGGCCACCGCACCGGTGGTGGCGTCCAGCCGGTAGACCGAGCCGTCCCCGGCCCGGAGGACCAGCACGTCACCGACGAGCAGCTCGTCGGTGTCGCCCGAGATCGGCAGCGTGCTGCGCCAGCGTTCGGCGCCCCGGACCACGTCCATCGCCACCAGCGAGCCCGGTTCCTTGACCAGCAGCAGGCGTCCCACCAGTGCGACGTGCTCCCACCTCGGCGTCGACCCGCCGACGAACCCGCCCCCGCCGGCCCACGGCCGCGCCCGTACGTCCCCGTCCGGCGTCATCGTCACGAGGCGGTCCTCGGCGACCCCCAGCACGCCCAGCTCGTCGGCAGTGCGCGTCAGCTCGCGACCGTCCGCGAGATCCAGCACCAGGGTGCCGCAGCCGCGGAGCAGGACACGCCCCTGGAAGGCCACCGGCAGGTCTTCGCGGGGGTGCGCGAGGCTCCGCCGCCAGGCCACGTCACCGGAGGCGGAGTCCAGCCCGACCACGGCGCTACGGTGCGCCGCTCCGGTGGCGCAGCTGCCGTCGTACGAGCGGCCGCGGTCCCCGCCCGTACAGCCTGCCGGGACCAGGGCGGCCAGCACGGCGATGGCGCCGACGACGACCACAGGTGCGCGCACGTGCCTCCGACGCCGTGGCACGTCGTGGGGTTCCCGCAATGTTTGAGGCCTCGGGCTGGTGAGCAGATGTCCGGCGCGATACCGCCGATCTTGTGAGGCACGTCTTGGGCGCTCTGCGGCTCGACATGAACTGGCTCGACTACCTGATCCTCGCGACGTACTTCGCCGTCGTCATCGGGATAGGGGTGGCGGCCCGACGGAGCATCAAGAGCAGTCTCGACTTCTTCCTGTCCGGCCGGTCCCTGCCCGCCTGGGTGACCGGCCTGGCGTTCGTCGCGGCGAACCTCGGGGCGATCGAGATCCTCGGGATGGCGGCGAACGGTGCGCAGTACGGGATCGCGACGACGCACTTCTACTGGATCGGGGCCATCCCGGCCATGGTCTTCCTGGGCATCGTGATGATGCCCTTCTACTACGGGTCGAAGGTGCGCAGCGTTCCCGAGTACCTGCGACTCCGGTTCGACAACCGGTCGCACCTGTTCAACGCCGCGACCTTCGCGCTGGCCTCGGTCCTCATCGCCGGCGTCAACCTCTACGCGCTGGCCATCGTCATCCAGGCACTCCTGGGCTGGCCGGTGTGGCTGGCCATCGTGGTGTCCGCGACCTTCGTGCTGGCCTACATCACCCTCGGAGGGCTCTCGTCGGCGATCTACAACGAGGTGCTGCAGTTCTTCCTCATCCTCGCCGGCCTGATCCCCCTCGTCGTGGTGGGCCTCACCGCGAACGGCGGCTGGTCGGGGCTCAAGGACAAGGTGGCCGGAAACGAGAACGGTGGCGAGTCGTTCCTGTCGGCCTGGGGCGGGACCGGCGTCGGCCACGTGACCAACCCGATCGGCACGAACTGGATCGCCATCGTCCTGGGCCTGGGCTTCGTGCTGTCGTTCGGCTACTGGACGACGAACTTCGCCGAGGTGCAGCGTGCCCTGTCGGCGAAGGACATGTCCGCGGCCCGCCGGACGCCGATCATCGGCGCTTACCCCAAGATCTTCATCCCGGCCCTGACGATCATCCCTGGCCTGATCGCCTTGGTGGAGTTTCCCAAGCTGGGCGCCAAGGACGGCGCCTTCCAGTACAACAACGCGATCCCCCTGCTGATGGAGAAGTACCTGCCGAACGGCGTGCTCGGCATCGCCGTCACGGCCCTGCTGGCAGCTTTCATGGCCGGGATGGCGGCGAACGTGTCGGCTTTCAACACGGTCTTCACGTACGACATCTGGCAGGACTACGTGAAGAAGGACCGACCCGACGACTACTACCTGCGCCTGGGCCGGATCGTCACGGTCGTCGGCGTGGTGATCGGTGTCGGGACCGCGTTCATCGCCGCGGGCTACGACAACATCATGAACTACATCCAGGCACTGTTCTCCATCTTCAACGCCCCGCTGTTCGCCACGTTCATCATCGGCATGTTCTGGAAGCGCATGACCCCGACCGCGGGGATCGCGGGGCTGGTCGCGGGCACCCTGGGTGCCGGCTTCGTCTTCGTCACTTCCGACAGCGGTGTCGACAGCTTCGGTTTCGACAAGCCACTGCTGTTCACCTTCGGCTCGGGGCTGGCGGCGAGCTTCTACGGGGCCATCGTCGCGTTCCTGTGCGACGCGGTGGTGAGCGTCGCGGTGAGCCTCGTGACGCAGCCCAAGCCGGAGGAGGAGCTGGAGGGCCTGGTCTACGGCACGACCGTTGACCACGGCGAGCTGGCACACGGGGACGACAAGTGGTGGCGCAACCCCGTACCGCTCGGGCTCGGTGCGGTGGCGATCTCGCTGCTCCTCTACATCCCCTTCGCGTGAGAGGCGGCCGGACATGACCCACGACGACGCGATCGACGAGACGGAGACCGCGGCGGACGAGTCCGAGGCGGCACGGCTGTTCGACATCCGGCGGATCATCGGCGGCCTGTTCTCGCTCTACGGCATCGTGCTGCTCGTCGCGGGGGTTGTCGACGGCTCGTCGGCGGCGGACAAGGCGGCCGGCATCGACATCAACGTCTGGACCGGACTCGGCATGCTCGTCTTCGGGCTCGCGATGCTGCTGTGGATGCGGCTGAGCCCGGTCGAGGCCCCGGAGCCGGCCGCCGACGGGAGCCGCTGAGGGCTGCTGTCGAACCCGCCGGCGGGTGGGGCCGGTCCAGGACGTGGACGGTTGTGAATGCGTTCACAAGCCGGTGCCTACCATGGGCCGGGTGACGTCAGAGACCCCCGTGACCGCCAGCCGCCGGCCCGTCGTGCTCATCGCCGAGGAGCTGTCGCCCGCCACCGTCGCCGCGCTCGGCCCCGACTTCGAGGTCCGGGACGTCGACGGCACCGACCGCCCGGCGCTGCTCGCCGCGGTCGCCGACGCCGACGCCCTGCTGGTGCGCAGCGCAACCCGGGTCGACGCCGAGCTGCTCGCGGCGGCCAAGGGCCTCCGGGTGGTCGCGCGGGCCGGGGTCGGCCTGGACAACGTCGACGTCAAGGCCGCCACCCAGGCCGGCGTGATGGTCGTCAACGCGCCGCAGTCCAACATCGTCAGTGCCGCCGAGCTGGCCGTGGGCCTGCTCCTCGCAGCGGCCCGCAACATCGCGCCGGCCAACTCCGCCCTCAAGCAGGGTGAGTGGAAACGCAGCAAGTACAGCGGCATCGAGCTCTACGAGAAGACCGCCGGCATCGTCGGGCTGGGTCGCATCGGCGCCCTCGTGGCCCAGCGACTGTCCGCGTTCGGCATGACGGTCGTCGCCTACGACCCGTTCGTGGCGGCCGGCCGCGCGGCCCAGATGGGCGTCCGTCTCGTCTCGCTCGACGAGCTGCTGCGCATCTCCGACGTCATCTCGGTGCACCTGCCCAAGACCGCGGAGACCCTCGGCATCATCGGCGCCGAGCAGCTCGCGACGGTGAAGCCCTCGCTCATCCTCGTCAACGCCGCCCGTGGAGGCATCGTCGACGAGGCGGCACTGCACGCCGCCCTCAAGGAGGGCCGGCTCGCGGCCGCCGGGCTCGACGTCTACGCCAAGGAGCCGTGCACCGACTCGCCCCTGTTCGAGCTGGAGAACGTCGTCGCGACGCCGCACCTGGGGGCCAGCACCGACGAGGCGCAGGAGAAGGCCGGCGTCTCCGTGGCGAGGTCCGTCCGGCTGGCGCTGGCCGGCGACCTGGTCCCGGACGCCGTGAACGTGCAGGGCGGGGTCATCGCCGAGGACGTCCGGCCGGGCATCCCGCTGGCCGAGCACCTGGGCCGCTTCCTCACGGCGGTGGCAGCCGCCGTACCCGCGCAGCTGGACATCGAGGTGCGCGGCGAGATCGCGGCGCACGACGTGCGGGTGCTCGAGCTGGCCGCGCTCAAGGGCCTGTTCACCGACGTCGTCGAGGACCCCGTCTCCTACGTCAACGCGCCGGTGCTCGCGGCCGACCGCGGTGTCGTGGTCCGGCTGAGCACCGACGCCGAGTCGCCGGACTACCGCAACCTGATCGTCCTGCGCGGCACGCTGTCGGACGGCACCCAGGTGTCGGTGGCCGGCACCCTCACGGGCACCCGGCACGTGGAGAAGATCGTCGAGATCGACGGCTTCGACGTCGAGGTCGCGCTGTCCGAGCACATGGCCGTCTTCCGCTACGTCGACCGTCCCGGCATCGTCGGCGCGGTGGGCCGGGTGCTCGGCGAGGCCGGCGTCAACATCGCCGGCATGCAGGTCAGCCGCGACCGCCGCGGCGGGCACGCCCTCGTCGCCATGACGATCGACTCCGCGATCCCGGGCGGCGTCCTCGACGACCTGGCGCGCGAGATCGGCGCCGAGACCGCCCGCCAGGTCGACCTCCGCGAGTAGGTCTGGTTCGCGTCCATGCCCGCCGCCGTCCCGACGCTGTCTGACCATGACCCGCCGCCGCGGCCGAGCTCAGGGCGGCTGTGGACGGCCGGACCGGGTCGCCGTCCGCACCTGCTCCCTGTCGTTCAGTGGCGCGGTGTTGCAGTTCTCGGGCTCAAGAATCTGCAAGAGCGCGCCACTCAACGCGACAGGGACGGCGGGGGAGCCGGGCAGGCCGCGGTAGCGCCCCCCTGCTCCGCCTGTCCTGGCTGCTCTGACGCCAGCCAGCGTCGGCGCCGCACGGCCAAGCGTCGTGGCCAGCCGGTGCTGATCCACCCGTCAGGTCGCGCTGTCCCAGCATCCGGAACATGGCGCCAGCTGGCGAGACAGGGCTGTGACACCGGCCTACCGTGGACGGCGTGCAGCGGCAGATCCTCGTACGTCGTCGCCGCGGCGGGGCCCGCTAGCAAGGGCCGGCTCCCCGTCGCGGAGACCGGCGCTGGCCCGCCCCCGTGACCTTCCTCGAGGAGCCCCGATCATGACCCGCACGCATCGCGCGACGCGCCCGACCGCGCAGCAGAAGCAGACAGTCCAGCAGGCCGTCCAGGAGTCCATGGACCGGCGTGACAACGGCGGCGAGACCGGCCACTGACCGTGCCCGCACCCACCGCCCTGCGGATCGCGCTGGTTCCCGGCGACGGCATCGGCCCCGAGGTCGTCGCCGAAGGCGTCCGGGTGCTGTCCGCCGTGACCAGCGCCGCCGACGTCAAGCTCGAGACCACCGAGTACGACCTCGGCGCCCGCCGGTGGCACGCCACGGGGGAGACCCTCCCGGACGGCGTGCTCGACGAGCTGCGCGGGCACGAGGCCATCCTGCTCGGCGCCGTCGGAGACCCGTCGGTGCCGAGCGGGGTGCTCGAGCGCGGCCTGCTCCTCAAGCTGCGCTTCGCCTTCGACCACCACGTCAACCTGCGGCCGGCCAAGCTCTACCCGGGTGTGACCTCCCCGCTCGCCGGCGACCCGGAGATCGACTTCGTCGTCATCCGGGAGGGCACGGAGGGGCCCTACGTCGGCAACGGCGGGACGGTGCGCGAGGGCACCCCGCACGAGATCGCCACCGAGGTGAGCATCAACACGGCCTACGGCGTCGAGCGCGTCGTCCGGGACGCGTTCCGCCGCGCCCGGGCCCGGCCGCGCAAGCACCTCACCCTCGTGCACAAGACCAACGTCCTGGTCCACGCCGGCGGACTCTGGGCGCGCATCGTCGCCAGCGTCGCGACCGAGTTCCCCGAAGTGACCACCGACTACCTGCACGTCGATGCGGCCTCGATCTTCCTGGTGACCCAGCCGCAGCGGTTCGACGTCATCGTCACCGACAACCTCTTCGGCGACATCGTCACCGACCTCGCCGCCGCGGTCACCGGTGGCATCGGGCTCGCGGCCAGCGGCAACCTCGACGTCAGCGGCACCCACCCGTCGATGTTCGAGCCCGTGCACGGGTCCGCGCCGGACATCGCCGGCACCGGCACCGCCGACCCCACCGCGACGATCCTCTCGGTCGCGCTGCTGCTCGAGCAGGTAGGCCTGCCGGACGCCGCGTCCGCCGTCGAGCGGGCCGTCGTGGCCGACCTCGCCGAGCGGGGCGGTCGGTCGACCGCCCGGCGGAGCACCCGCGAGGTCGGCGACGCCGTCCTCCAGCGCCTCTGACCCACGTGCAGGGGCGTCCCGGACCGCGCTGTGCCCACAGTCGTCGACGGGAGGTGAGACCTGCTCACCGCCTGGGAGGTACCGTCAGATCATGAGTGCTCAGACCGCCGGGTCCCTCACCATCGAGCTCAGCCCCTCGTCCTCGCCGCGCTCGGCAGAAGAGCGCGCGACGCTGCTGCAGGACCCCGGTTTCGGCCAGGTCTTCACCGACCACATGGTCACCGCGCGCTACTCGCCGGGTCAGGGCTGGCACGACGCGCAGCTCACCGCGTACGCGCCGCTGACGCTCGACCCCGCGACCTCTGTGCTGCACTACGGCCAGGCGATCTTCGAGGGCCTCAAGGCCTACCACCAGCCCGACGGGTCGGTCGCGCTGTTCCGGCCGGAGCAGAACGCCCGCCGCTTCCAGCGCTCCGCTCGCCGGCTGGCGATGGCCGAGGTGCCCGAGGAGCTGTTCCTCGACGCGGTGTCGGCGCTGGTGAAGGCGGACCGCGACTGGGTGCCGACCCGTGCGGGGGAGTCCCTCTACCTGCGGCCGCTGGAGTTCGCGCTCGACCCGTTCCTCGGCGTCCGGCCGTCGCGGGAGTACCAGCTGCTGCTGTTCGCCTCGCCGGCCGGCGCCTACTTCACCGGCGGCGTCCAGCCGGTCGCCGTCTGGCTGTCGACCGAGTACACCCGGGCCGCCCCGGGTGGCACCGGCGAGGCGAAGTGCGCCGGCAACTACGCCGCCTCGCTGGTCGCCCAGGCGCAGGCGGCCGAGCAGGGCTGTGACCAGGTCGTCTGGCTCGACGCGGTGGAGCACCGCTACGTCGAGGAGATGGGCGGCATGAACCTCTACTTCGTCATGACCGACGGCCGGCTCGTCACTCCCGCCCTGACCGGCACGCTGCTGCCGGGCGTGACCCGCGACTCGATCCGCCAGCTCGGCGCGGACCTGGGCCTGGACGTCGAGGAGCGCCGCATCTCCACCGACGAGTGGGCGGCCGGCTGTGCCGACGGCAGCATCGCCGAGGTCTTCGCCTGCGGTACCGCCGCCGTGGTCACGCCGGTCGGCACGGTCAAGCACGCCGACGGGAGCTTCGAGGTCGCCGACGGCCAGCCCGGACCCGTGACGTTGAAGGTGCGCGAGGCCCTCCTGGGCATCCAGCACGGCACCGCCCCGGACCCGCACGGCTGGATGCGTCCGGTCGCCTGACCTTCCCCGGGGTCACCTGCTCGCTCGGCCGAGCTCGATTTGCCAGGTTTGCCCTCTCCCGGGAGGGTGAAAGGACACCCCTGGCACCGGGCACCCTCCGGCCGGTGCCGCCGAGGAGAGGACCCCCCCGAATGACCTCGCCCGACACCAGCTCGCCCGACACCGGCGTGCCCGACGGCCTGCAGACCGAGGCCGTGATCGCCGCCGGCATGGCGGCCGGCGACACCGAGTCGGTCATGCGTGCCGTCGCTGCGGCCGAGATGGTCGTGCCGCAGGCGCCCAGCGCCGACCCCGACGGTGTCCCGGACGGCTCGATCTCGCTGCCCGTCATCGAGCAGGACGGCACGTCGTACGTCCCGGTCTTCACCTCCGAGACCACGATGGCCGCCGCTGCCCCCGACATCGAGGACGCCGTGTCGGTCAACGCCGCCGAGCTCGCCGAGAACTGGCCCAGCGACGACCTCTGGCTCGCGATCAACCCCGGCACCGACGACGGCCTCACGCTGCCGCCGGATGCCGTGCGCTCCCTGCCGACCTACGTCGACGGCCCGGCCGTCTGACCGGAGTGGACCGGCTCCGCCCGGCGTGTTGCCGGGTCCGGCCGGTCCACTTCGACCTCGGTACCAGGCCCGGATGCTGAGACGGCGGTATCGGTGGGCGGGCAACCTGGGGCACCCTTGCGTTGTCATGCGTACGACCCTCTGCATTACGAGCTGAGCGCGCCCGCCGGCGCTGCGAACCCGCACCCGGCCGACGCGCAGACCTCCCGCGACCGCGGGGGGTCTTTTTGCGCGGGGGGTCATTTTGTGTGTGGGAGACCTGATGAGCAACGCCACCCGGAGCACGCCGGCCGACGCCGTGGAGCGGATGGATGACGCGTTCCACGTCTACGACACGACGCTGCGCGACGGCGCCCAGCAGGAGGGCCTCGCGTTCTCCGTCGAGGACAAGCTGGCTGTCGCCGCGCACCTGGACGGTCTCGGCGTGGGGTTCATCGAGGGGGGCTGGCCCGGCGCCAGCCCCAAGGACACGGAGTTCTTCCGGCGGGCTGCGACCGAGCTCGACCTGAAGCATGCGCAGCTCGCCGCGTTCGGCGCGACCCGCCGACCCGGTGCGAAGGCCGCCGACGACCCCCTGGTGGCCGCCCTGCGTGACTCCGGTGCCGGTGTGGTGACGCTGGTGGCCAAGAGCCACGCCCGCCACGTCGAGCTGGCCCTGCGCACGACCCTCGAGGAGAACCTCGCGATGGTCCGCGACTCGGTGACCCACCTGCGTGAGTCGGGGAAGCGGGTCTTCCTCGACGCGGAGCACTTCTTCGACGGGTACGCCGCCGACCGGGCGTACGCGCTGGAGGTGCTGCGCGTCGCGGCGGAAGCCGGCGCCGACGTCGCAGTGCTCTGCGACACCAACGGTGGCCGGCTGCCCGACGAGGTGGCCGACGTCGTGCACGCCGTGCGGGAGGCGACGAGTGCCCGGCTCGGCATCCACTGCCACAACGACGCAGGGTGCGCTGTGGCCAACTCGCTGGCAGCCGTCGACGCCGGCGCCACGCACGTGCAAGGCACGCTCAACGGCTACGGCGAACGCACCGGCAACGCCGACATCCTCACCGTCGTGGCCAACCTCGAGCTCAAGCGCTCGCGCCAGGTGCTACCGGAGGGCCGGCTGCGCGAGGCGACCCGCATCACCCACGCGGTGTCCGAGCTGGCGAACGTCCCGCCGTACAGCCGCCAGCCGTACGTCGGGGCGTCGGCGTTCGCGCACAAGGCCGGTCTGCACGCCAGTGCGGTCCGCGTGGACCCGATGCTCTACCAGCACGAGGACCCGTCGGCGGTCGGCAACGACATGCGGATGCTCGTGTCCGACATGGCCGGCCGCGCCAGCATCGAGCTCAAGGGCCGCGAGCTCGGCTACGACCTCTCCGGCAGCACCGACGTGCTCGCCCGGGTCACCGCGAAGGTCAAGGACCTCGAGGCGAAGGGCTACACGTTCGAGGCAGCCGACGCGTCCTTCGAGCTGTTGCTCCGCGCAGAGGTCGAGGGCGCCGCCCCGGACTTCTTCCGGGTCGAGTCGTGGCGGGTCATCGTCGACGCGCACACCGACGCGCACACCGAGGGCAGCTCGGCGACCGCCGAGGCGACGGTGAAGGTCTGGGCCGGCGGCGAGCGGGTCGTCGCGGTCGGCGAGGGCAACGGCCCGGTCAACGCCCTCGACCACGCGCTGCGGTCGGCGCTCGCACCGGCCTATCCCGAGCTGGCCAAGCTGGAGCTCATCGACTACCGGGTCCGCATCGTCGACGCCGCGCACGGCACCGACGCCGTCACCCGGGTGCTGGTCGAGACCTCCGACGGCGAGACCTCCTGGGAGACCGTCGGGGTCCACGCCAACATCATCGAGGCGTCCTGGGACGCGCTGCTCGACAGCGTCACCTACGGCCTGCTCCGCCACCGGGGCGACGTGTCCTGAGCCTGCGGACCGGTCACGCCTGCCAGTCGAGCCAGGTCTCGCCGGCCATCATCATCGCGAACCACAGCCCGGCGGACGCGACCGGCACGGCGAGCACCCACCAGCTGCGACGGCGCGCCAGGAGCACGGCGATGCCGACCAGGACGGCGTACAGGGCGTAGGCGCCGAAGAGGTCGGGGGCCGGGGCGACCAGCCCGGTGAGGAGGTAGACGATGCCCACCGGCACCATCAGCAGCAGGGCCGTGACGGTCACCACCGTCTGAGCTGTGCGGGTGCTCCGGCTCCCCGGCGGCGGGGCCGGGGCCGGCCCGGGCGGGACGAGCGCGAGGGCGAGGGCGAGCACGAGTGGGATCGCTGTGACCAGCCGCGGCGGCGCGACGTAGCGGTCGAGCAGCACGAGCTCCAGGCCCAGCACGAGCCCGAGGGGGAGGGCGGCGGCTCGCGGCGACCGGAACGCGAGGGCGGCCGCGGCGACCGCGAGCAGAGCAGCGGAGCCCGCGAGCAGGGTTCCCGGCACCGACGGGTCACCGCCCGCGAGCCCGTCACCGACCGCGGTCCGGAACGCCCGGGCGGCGAGGACGGCGGCGGCCAGGACCGAGAACGCAGCCTGGGCGAGGACGAACCAGGTCCGGGGATGCGAGGCGTCGCGGGTACTGCTCGGGCGGGTCACCTCCGAAGCGTGCACCGCAGCCGCCGGCGCCGCCATGAGCACGCGGGCTCAGGCGGCGGTGCACGCACAAGTAGCCTCGGCGGGTGCGCATCGCGAGGTTCACCACAGGAGACGGAGCGGCGTTCGGCGTCGTCGAGGGCGACGTGGACGGCAGCGGCGGCGACGCGCTGACCATCCGGCGGATCGACGGGCACCCGTTCGCGCCGTTCCAGCTGGCCGGCGACCCGGTGCCGCTGTCCGACGTCCGGCTGCTCGCCCCCGTGCTGCCGAGCAAGGTCGTGGCCGTGGGCCGCAACTACGCCGACCACGCCAGGGAGATGGGCGGGACGGCCGACCCGTCGTCCGAGCCGCCGGTGGTGTTCCTCAAGCCGTCGACCTCGGTGATCGGGCCCAACGAGGCCGTGCAGTACCCCGTGGGTGTGTCCGAGGAGGTCTCGTACGAGGGTGAGCTGGCCGTCGTGATCGCCCGGCTGTGCCGGGAGGTCCCCGCCGAGCGGGTGCGCGACGTCGTGCTGGGGTTCACCTGTGCCAACGACGTGACCGCCCGCGACCTCCAGCGCACCGAGCAGCAGTGGGGCCGGGCCAAGGGCTTCGACACCTTCTGCCCGCTCGGCCCCTGGGTGACCACCGACCTCGACCCGTCCGACCTGGCCCTCACGACGACCGTCAACGGCGACCTCAAGCAGTCCGGCCGGACGGCGCAGATGGTGCGCAGCGTCGACGAGCTCGTGTCGCACATCAGCATGGCGATGACCCTGCTGCCCGGGGACGTGATCCTCACCGGCACGCCGGCAGGGGTCGGCCCGCTGGCCGTCGGCGACGAGGTGAGCGTCTCGATCGAGCAGGTCGGCACGCTGACCAACCGGGTGGTGGCCCGTGGCTGACGACAGGTCGCCCTCGACCGGACCGGTGCGGGTGCGGGTCGCGCCGTCGCCCACCGGTGACCCGCACGTCGGCACCGCCTACATGTCACTGTTCAACCTGGCGTTCGCGCGGCAGCAGGGTGGCCAGTTCCTGCTGCGCATCGAGGACACCGACCGCGCGCGCTACGTCGAGTCCAGCGAGCAGCAGATCTTCGACACCCTGCGCTGGCTCGGGCTCGACTGGGACGAAGGCCCGGACAAGGGTGGTCCCTACGCGCCGTACCGCCAGAGCGAGCGGTCCTCTACCTACACGCAGCACGTCGACCGGCTGCTCGCGGACGGGCACGCGTACCACTGCTGGTGCTCGACCGAGCGGCTCGCGCAGATGCGCGAGGAGCAGCAGAAGGCCAAGCTGCCCACCGGCTACGACCGGCTGTGCGTCGGGAAGACGCGCGACGATCGGGCGCAGCTCGACGGGTTCAGCGACCTGCCGGTGGTGCGGATGCTGGTCCCCGACGACGCCCCGCTCGTCTTCGACGACGTCATCCGGGGCGAGGTGAAGGCTCCCCGCCCCGACGACCAGGTCATCGTCAAGGCCGACGGGTTCCCGACGTACCACCTCGCGAACGTGGTCGACGACCACGAGATGGGCATCACCCACGTCGTGCGCGGCGAGGAATGGATCTCCTCGACGCCCAAGCACGTGCTGCTGTACGACTGGCTGGGCTGGGAGCGGCCGAAGTTCGCGCACATGCCGCTGCTGCGCAACACCGACAAGTCGAAGATCTCCAAGCGGAAGAACCCAGCGGCGCGGCTGCTGTGGTTCCAGGAGCAGGGCTACCTGCCCGAGGCGCTGCGCAACTTCCTGGCGCTGATGGGGTACTCGCAGCCCGACGGCGAGGAGATCTTCTCCTTCGACGACATGGTGCGTGACTTCGACTGGGGCCGGGTCAACACGGTCGGTCCGGTGTTCGACCTCGACAAGCTCAGCTGGCTCAACGGGCACTACGTGCGCGAGCTGTCGGTGCCGGACCTCGCCGCCCGGATCACCGATCACCTCGTCCGGGCCGGCCAGCTGCCGCCCGAGCCGACCGCGGAGCAGCGGGCGCTGATCGAGGCGGCCACGCCGCTGGTCAACGAGCGGATGCAGGTGCTCTCGGAGGCCGAGTCGATGCTCGGCTTCCTGCTCGTGGCCGACACCGAGTTCCGCGTCGACCAGGACGACGCCGCCAAGGTGCTCGGCCCGGACGCCCGGCCGGTGCTCGAGGCGTCGATCGCGGCACTGACGGCGCTGGACTGGTGGACCCACGAGGACATCGAGGCCGCGCTGCGCACCGCGTTGCTCGCGGACGGGCTCGGGCTCAAGCCCAAGGTGGCGTTCGGCCCGGTGCGGGTGGCGGTCACGGGCCGCCGGGTGTCGCCGCCGCTGTTCGAGTCCCTCGAGCTGCTGGGCCGCGAGCGGTCGCTGGGGCGGCTGCGCGCCGCCCTCGCGACCAGCGACGAGTAGGCCGGGGACGCAGGTGGTCCGCGGGGTGCTCTTCGACGTCGACGACACCCTCGTCGACCATGCCGGCGCGGGACGCGCGGCGATCGTCGAGCAGTTGCGCGAGCTGGGGCTGCCGCACCGTCCCGAGGACGCCGACCGCTGGCGGGCCCTGGAGGAGCGGCACTTCGCCCGGTTCCTCGCGGGTGAGCTCGGCTTCCAGCAGCAGCGCCGGGAGCGGGTCCGCGACATGGTCGACGACCGGGATCTCGAGGACCAGGCGGCCGATGCCTGGTTCGCGGCGTACAACGAGCGGTTCGAGGCGGGCTGGGCCTGCTTCGACGACGTGCTGGCCGCCCTGGCGGCGCTGGACGAGCGTGGTCTGCCGGTCGGCATCGTCACCAACCTCGACGCAGCCCGGCAGCGCCGCAAGCTGGAGCGGGTCGGCCTCGGCGGCCGCTTCGACGTGCTCGTGGGCTTGGACTCGCTCGGCGTCGGCAAGCCCGACGCCACGGTCTTCCGGCACGCCTGCGAGCTGCTCGGAACCGAGCCCGCTGAGACCGCGTTCGTGGGGGACCGGCTCGACCACGACGCCATCGGTGCCCGCGACGCAGGGCTGCTCGCCGTGTGGCTGGACCGCGCCGGTCCGTCCGTCGACGTGCCGTCGGGGGTCGTCCGGGTGCGGTCGCTGGCCCAGCTCGCGGAGGTGCTCGCATGAGCGTGCCGGAGCCGGCGTACGGCCATGCCTGGCCGGTCACGGCCGACGCGAACGCGGGCGCCGACCCGCACCCGCGGCTGCTCCGCACCCCGCGCGCCCGGTGGTGGCGGCCGGTCCTGGGACTGCTGCTCGCGACCGGGGTGGTGGTCGTGGTCTCGGTGGTCGTCGTCCTCGTCGCCACCCTGCTGGTCGGGTCCGGACCGGTCGACCAGCGCACGGGGGACGCGCTCGACCCGGGGACCTGGCAGGGCCTGCTCGCGAACAACCTGGTGATCGTCACGATCGTGCCGGCTGCGGTGCTCGCCGTCCTTCTCGTGCACCGGGAGCGGGTCGGCTGGCTCGCCTCGGTGACGGGCCGGCCGCGCTGGGGTCTGCTGCTGCGGTTCTTCGCGCTGGCCGTGCTGGTGGTGCTCGCGAGCTACGGGCTGTCGTACCTGCTCCCGACCTCGACGTCGCTCGACGGCACCCCGCCGTCCACCCGCGCGCTGCTCGCCACCCTGGCCGTGATCCTGCTCACCACCCCGCTGCAGTCGATGGCCGAGGAGGTCGGTTTCCGCGGCTACGTCACGCAGGCGGTCGCCTCCTGGGCGGCACGCCCCGCAGTCGGCATCGGCGTCGGCATCGTGGTGAGCGCCACGCTCTTCGCGCTGGCGCACGGCGCGCAGGACCCGTGGCTGTTCGGCGACCGGTTCGCCTTCGGGCTCACGGCCTCCTGGCTGGCCTGGCGCACGGGCGGTCTCGAGGCGCCGGTGGCCCTGCATGCGGCGAACAACCTGCTCAGCCTGGCCGCCGGGGCGTTCTCGGGAACGTTGTCCGACTCGTTGTCGCTGTCCACGCTGGAGTGGCAGTTCGCGGCGCTGGATGTCGTGTCCGTGGTGGCCTTCGCGGTGTGCGTCGACCGGCTGGCGCGGCGCTGGCAGCCGGCTCGGCTGCGGGTTTTGTCCCCCGCGCCACGGGTCGGCTATCCTGACCGACGCCCGTCCAGCCCGCCGCCAGCGGGAGACGACGCAAGCCCTTGGGGTATGGGGTAATTGGCAGCCCGACTGATTCTGGTTCAGTTAGTCTTGGTTCGAGTCCAGGTACCCCAGCTCGGCAGGTCCACCGGAGCTCTCCGGTAGAGTTCCTGCTCGCGCAGGCGGCCCTTCGGGGCGGCGGCGCACGCATCGTGGCCCCGTTGTGTAGCGGCCTAGCACGCCGCCCTCTCAAGGCGGTAGCGCGGGTTCGAATCCCGTCGGGGCTACCACGAGAACCCCCAGGTCCAGCGGGCCTGGGGGTTCTGCTGTCTCCGGCCCACGACGGGGCCCGAAGCCGGGCGGTGCGCGAGGGCCGCTCGCGGCCTAGCGTGGGACCGACCGACGAGAAGGGGTGCACTGTGGCTGTCCAGGACGAGGTGGAGCTCGAGGTGCTGCGGGCCGTCGAGCGGGAGGCCTGCGTGCACGTCGCGGGCATCGCCGCGTGCTACCCGGGTACGGCCCCGGGCGACGTCGCCCTGACCGTCGAGCGGCTCGCGGCCCGTGGCGAGATCACCGCGGCCGACCTCACCGTCCGCCGGGGCGAGGTGCACGACGTGCGGCTCGGCGAGGCGGGCGAGCGCCGGCTGGTCGCCAGCCGTCCCGACGGGGACCCGCACTGACGAGGCAGGCCGGAACGTCGACCGGCCGGCGCGTCAGCCGCCGCTAGCAGCCGTCGCGCGGGGAGCGGTCGCGCGGGGAGCGGTCGCGCGGGGAGCGGTCGCGCGGGGAGCGGTCGCGCGGGCCGGCGAGCGGCCGTCGGGTGCAGCCGGGGCAGGAGGAGCTGCCGGTGCGCCGGTGGCGCCGGCGGCGGCCGCCTGCTGCTGGGCCTGCTGGTGCTGGAGCACCTCGCTGAGCTTGGCCGCGGCCGCGCAGACGATCTGGGCGTGCAGCCGTCCCGGCTGGCGGCTCAGCCGCTCGACCGGGCCGGACACCGAGACCGATGCCACGATGCGGCCGCCCGGCCCGCGCACGGGGGCGGACACGGAGGCGACGCCGGGCTCGCGCTCGCCGACGCTCTGCGCCCAGCCGCGGCGACGTACGGCGGAGAGCTGGGTGGCGGTGAACTTCGCCTCGCGCAGGCCGCGGTGCAGCCGGTCGGGCTCCTCCCAGGCCAGCAGGATCTGGGCGGCCGAGCCCGCCTTCATCGTCAGGGTCGCGCCGACGGGAACCGTGTCCCGCAGGCCCGTGAGGCGCTCGGCGCCCGCGACGCACACCCGGCTGTCGCCCTGGCGGCGGTAGAGCTGGGCGCTCTCACCGGTGATGTCACGCAGCCGGGCGAGTACCGGGTTGGCCGCCTCGAGCAGCCGGTCCTCGCCGGCGGCGGTCGCGAGCTCGCGCAGCCGGGGGCCGAGGACGAAGCGGCCCTGAAGGTCGCGGGCGACGAGGCGGTGGTGCTCCAGGGCGGTGGCCAGCCGGTGCGCGGTGGGCCGCGCGAGACCGGTCGCGGCGACCAGCGACGCCAGGCTGGCGGGGCCAGCCTCGAGGGCTCCGAGAACGATGGCGGCCTTGTCCAGGACGCCGACTCCGCTAGAGTTGTCCATGTACCGATACTGCCGTCTCAACCGCCGAGACGCAAGTAGAGCGCCGTCTCACAGGGAGAAACAGTGCCCCGCACGCTGGCCGAGAAGGTCTGGGAGTCCCACGTCGTCCACCGCGCCGCTGGTGAGCCGGACCTCCTGTACATCGACCTCCACCTCGTCCACGAGGTCACGAGCCCGCAGGCCTTCGACGGGCTGCGGATCGCGGGCCGCCCGGTCCGTCGGCCGGACCTCACCATCGCGACCGAGGACCACAACGTCCCGACGGTCGACATCGACCAGCCGATTGCCGACCTCGTCTCGCGCACCCAGGTCGAGACGCTGCGGAAGAACTGCGCGGAGTCCGGCGTCCCACTGCACTCGCTCGGCGACCGCGACCAGGGGATCGTCCACGTCGTCGGTCCGCAGCTCGGCCTCACCCAGCCGGGGATGACGGTCGTGTGCGGCGACTCGCACACCTCGACCCACGGCGCCTTCGGCGCCCTCGCGTTCGGCATCGGCACCAGCGAGGTCGAGCATGTGCTCGCGACCCAGACGCTGCCGCTGACGCCCTTCAAGACGATGGCCGTCACGATCGACGGTGCGCTCCCCGACGGCGTCACCGCCAAGGACCTGATCCTCGCGGTCATCGCCGAGATCGGCACCGGGGGCGGTCAGGGGTACGTCATCGAGTACCGCGGCGAGGCCATTCGCTCGCTGTCGATGGAGGCCCGGATGACGGTGTGCAACATGTCGATCGAGGCCGGTGCCCGGGCCGGCATGATCGCGCCGGACGAGACGACCTTCGCCTACCTCGAGGGCCGGCCCCGCGCCCCCCGGGGCGCCGAGTGGGACATCGCCGTCGAGGCCTGGCGGCAGCTGCGCACCGAGGACGACGCGACCTTCGACAAGGAGGTCGTCCTCGACGCGGCGTCGCTGGCGCCGTTCGTCACCTGGGGGACCAACCCCGGCCAGGGCCTGCCGCTCTCGGCGTCGGTGCCGGACCCGGCGTCCTACGACGACGAGAACGACCGCGCCGCGGCCGAGCGCGCGCTCGAGTACATGGGCCTCACCGCTGGCACGCCGCTGCGCGAGATCGCGGTCGACACCGTCTTCCTCGGGTCGTGCACCAACGGGCGGATCGAGGACCTCCGCGCCGCGGCCGACGTGCTGCGCGGTCGGCAGGTCGCCGACGGCGTGCGGGTGCTGGTGGTCCCCGGCTCCGTGCGGGTGCGGCTGGCGGCCGAGGCCGAGGGGCTCGACGTCGTCTTCACGGAGGCGGGTGCGGACTGGCGGCACGCCGGCTGCTCGATGTGCCTGGGCATGAACCCCGACCAGCTGGCCCCGGGGGAGCGCAGCGCGTCGACGTCAAACCGCAACTTCGAGGGTCGCCAGGGCAAAGGCGGCCGGACCCATCTGGTGTCACCACTCGTGGCGGCCGCCACCGCCGTCCGCGGCACGTTGTCCTCGCCGGCGGACCTGCCCCCGCTCGCCGAGGCCGGCGCCGAGAGGAGGGGCTGACGTGCAGCCCATCACCACGCACACCGGTACCACGGTCCCGTTGCGCCGCAGCAACGTCGACACCGACCAGATCATCCCGGCGGTCTACCTCAAGCGGGTGACCCGCACCGGGTTCGAGGACGGGCTGTTCGCCGCGTGGCGCAACGACCCGGAGTTCGTGCTGAACAAGCCCTCCTCGCAGGGCGCCTCGATCCTGGTCGCCGGCCCCGACTTCGGCACCGGCTCCTCGCGGGAGCACGCCGCGTGGGCCCTGCGGGACTGGGGCTTCCGGGTCGTGATCTCGGCCCGGTTCGCCGACATCTTCCGCGGCAACGCCGGCAAGGGTGGTCTGGTCACTGCGCAGGTGGAGCAGAAGGACGTCGAGCGCATCTGGGCGGCGGCGGAGGAGGATCCGGCCCTGCAGGTGACCGTCGACCTCGCCGGGCGCACCGTCTCGTGGGAGGTCGGCGGCGCGCGTCACACGGCCTCGTTCGACATCGACGACTACACCCGCTGGCGGTTGATGGAGGGCCTCGACGACGTCGATCTGACCCTCAAGCACGAGCCCGAGATCACGGCGTACGAAGCCCGGCGGCCGTCCTGGCTGCCGACCACGGCCTGACCGGAAGCCGTCCCAAACCTCGCGGAGGCGCAAATCCTTTGCGACACAAGCCAAATCCATTACGAGCCAAAGGGAAATCGCGCCTGTCGGTGTTTGTGCATGCGGTCATCTACGCCTAACGTCGCTCCCGAATCGAGCGAGTGCTCGACCTCCGCATCCACAAGGGGTTCTCCGTGAACAAGGCTCAGCTGATCGACAAGCTGTCTGTACAGCTCGGCAGCAAGAAGGCCGCGACCGACGCGGTCGATGCCGTCGTCGACACCATCACCCGCTCCGTCGCAGCCGGCGAGCGCGTGGCCATCACCGGCTTCGGCGTCTTCGACAAGGTCGCCCGTCCGGCGCGGACAGGCCGCAACCCTCGGACCGGCGCTGCCGTCAAGATCAAGAAGACCACCGTGCCGAAGTTCAAGGCCGGCCAGGGCTTCAAGGACGTCGTGTCCGGTGCCAAGAAGCTCCCGAAGGTCGCGGTCGCCACGGCGCGCGCGGCCAGTGGCACGGCTGCACCGGCGAAGAAGACCACCGCCAAGAAGACCGTCGCCAAGAAGGCGCCGGCCAAGAAGGCGCCGGCCAGGAAGACCGTCGCCAAGAAGGCGCCGGCCAAGAAGACCGTCGCCAAGAAGGCGCCGGCCAGGAAGACCACCGCCAAGAAGGCTCCCGCGCGCAAGCGCTGACGCCCGCACGCAGACCGAGGCCCGGCCGCCCGTCGAGGGCGGCCGGGCCTCGTGCTGCCTGCCGCAGGAGCACGGGGCCCACCCTCGTGCGGGAACGAGGGGCGTCAGCGGCGGTCGGGCAGGGTGGCGATCGTCAGGTAGGTGACGCGGCGGGCCCCGCCGTCGTCATCGTCGACCACCTCGACGCGGACCCGCTGGCCGACGCGCAGCAGCCGCACGTCACCGGCGTCGAACGCGACGGCGTCGTAGCCCAGCTCGAGGCCGTCGTCGAGGAGCACCGTCCCGGAGCGCGTGCCGGGGTCGAACGCGCGCACTGTCGCCTGCACGGTCGCGACGCTACCCCGCCCGCGAGCGGCTGCCGAGGACCCCGGACGACGCAAGCACTCGGCTGGTCCAAGGCCCCACGCCGAGGTCGAGGGCGGCGACGAGGTCGGCCGCGGTGTCGACGTCGCGGCGCAGCGAGGGGAGTCCGGCCGAGGACAGCTCGACCGCTCCCGAGGCGGCGTGCAGCTCGGCCGAGCCGGTGCCGAACATCGGCCGCAGCGCGTCGGGGTCGCGGGCCAGCAGCAGGGTGGTCCCGGTACCGTGGGCGTCACGCACGAAGGACCGGTCGTGCCGCCCGGCCTCGGTCAGCAGGACGGCGAGCTCGGCGGGCCGCAGGGCGGGCAGGTCGGCCGCGAGCGTGCCGACGGAGGAGCCCGGGTAGGTCGCCGCCGCCCGGGTGGCGCCGTGTGCGAGTGCCGGGTTGAGCCCGGCGTCGGGGTGGTCTGCGGTGACGAGGGCACCCACCGCGCTCAGCCGGTCCGCGGCCTGCGGCTCGTCGGTGACCACCAGCACGGATGCCACCAGGGGGCAGGCCAGGGCAGCGGCCGTGGTGTCCAGCGCGAAAGCCAGGGCGAGCTCCTGCCGCAGCCCGGCGTACGGCGGTCCGAGCCGGGTCTTCGCGCCGCCGAGCCGCTTGACCGGAAGCACGAGGCACCAGCGCCGGTCGGGACCCATCACCTCAGCGTGCCACCTGGGGCCACCCCCTGCTCGACACGGTCGAGCGGCGGACGGGAGGATGGCGCTGAACGGGTCGGGTGTCGAGCAGAGGGAGCCGCGTGAGCCGGACGAGCGCGCGGCGGTGGCGTACGCGCCGCATCGGCTTCTGGTACCGCCTGGCCGTGGTGATCATCCGACCGCTGCTCATGCTGCTGACCCGCCGCGACTGGCGCGGTGCCGAGCACCTGCCCGCTACCGGCGGGATCGTAGT
The DNA here is from genome assembly GCA_963784645.1 of uncultured Actinomycetota bacterium. GTDB lineage: Bacteria > Actinomycetota > Actinomycetes > JACCUZ01 > JACCUZ01 > JBBRVW01. The sequence goes on from CAWARY010000005.1 coordinate 295,933, forward strand.
GGTGACCAACCACGTCTCGCACGTCGACCCCCTCACGTTCGCGCACTTCCTCTACGACAACGGCCGGCTGCCGCGCTTCCTCGGCAAGGAGGGGCTGTTCCGCGTCTTCTTCGTGGGAGCAGTGCTGCGGGGGGCCAGGCAGATCCCCGTCTACCGCGAGTCGGCCGACGCCTCCCGGGCCTTCTCGGCAGCGGTGGCGGCGGTGCGCGCCGGCGAGTGCGTGGGCATCTACCCCGAGGCGACGCTGACCCGCGACCCCGACCTGTGGCCGATGGTCGGGAAGACCGGGGCCGCACGGGTCGCGCTGGAGACCGGCGCCCCGGTCGTGCCGATCGCGCAGTGGGGGCCGCAGCAGCTGCTGCCGCCGTACGCCAAGCGCCCGAGGCTGTTCCCCCGCGCCACGATGCACGTGTGGGCCGGGCCGCCGGTGGACCTGAGCGCCTACCAGGGGCGGCCGATCGACGGCCCGCTGCTGCACGAGGCGACCGAGGTGATCATGGTGGCCGTCACGGCCCTGCTGGAGGAGATCCGCGGCGAGCGGCCGCCGGCCGTACGGTTCGACCTGCGTGACACCGAGCTGCCGCGTACCGGCAACCCCCGAGAGCCAAGGAGTGGTTCGTGAGCACCCCACCGGATCGCTCCCTGTCCGCCCGGCGCGGCCGAACGACGACGCGATCCGGCGGGGACCCCGCATGACGCGGGTCGCGGTGTTCGGGACCGGCTCGTGGGGCACCGCATTCTCCATGGTGCTGGCCGATGCCGGAACCGACGTCGTCATGTGGGGACGCCGCCAGGAGCTCACCGAGGCCATCACGCACACCCACGAGAACCCGGACTACCTGGCGGGCATCCTGCTCCCGGAGACGATCACCGCGACGCACTCGGCCGTCGAGGCGCTGGACGGTGCCGAGGTCGTGGTCTTCGCGGTGCCGTCGCAGACCCTCCGCGCGAACCTCGAGGGCTGGTCGTCGGCGCTGCCCGCGGGCGCAGTCCTCGTGTCGCTCATGAAGGGCATCGAGATCGGCACCACGAAGCGGATGAGCCAGGTGATCGGCGAGGTGACCGGCGCGCCGCCGGAGCGGATCGCGGTGGTGTCGGGGCCGAACCTCGCCAGGGAGATCGCCCAGCGCCAGCCCGCCGCGTCGGTGGTGGGCTGCGCCGACGAGGCCGTCGCCGAGAAGCTGCAGCAGGTGTGCGCCACGGCGTACTTCCGGCCGTACACCAACACCGACGTCGTGGGCGTCGAGCTCGGGGGCGCGGTCAAGAACGTCATCGCCCTGGCGGTCGGCATCGCCAAGGGCATGGGCATGGGCGACAACTCACAGGCCTCGATCGTCACCCGCGGCCTGGCCGAGATCACCCGGCTCGGCCTGGCGCTGGGGGCCGACGCCGCGACGTTCGCCGGTCTCGCGGGAGTGGGCGACCTGGTCGCCACCTGCCTGTCGCCGCTGTCGCGCAACCGTGCCTTCGGCGAGAGGCTCGGCCAGGGGCAGACGATCGAGCAGATCGTGGCCTCGACCTCGCAGGTGGCCGAGGGCGTGAAGTCGGCCGAGTCCATCCTCGAGCTGGCCCGCGCGCACGACGTCGACATGCCCATCGTCGAGCACGTCGCCGCCGCCGTGCACGACAACCTGCCTCCCGGCGAGATCGTCAGCCGGATCATGAGCCGGTCGACCAAGGCCGAGACCGGATAGACCAGCACCCTTCTGCGACGCGAAGGACCGGCGGGCAGACTGGTCGGGTGAACCCGTTGGACGCCGTCGACGACGAGGCCGCCGACCAGGTGCGCACCCTCGAGGCCCTGGCGGACCTGGTGGCCGCAGGTGAGGTGATGGTGCTCTCCGGTGCCGGGCTGTCCACCGAGTCGGGGATCCCGGACTACCGCGGGCCGACCGGAGCCCTGCGCAGGTCCCTCCCGATGACCTACCAGACGTTCACCCGTGACCCGCTCGCCCGCCGCCGCTACTGGGCCCGGTCCCAGCTGGGCTGGCGCACGATCGCCCGGGCCGAACCCAACGACGGTCACCGCGCCGTGGCCGCCCTGCAGGCCGGCGGGTCGCTGTCGGGGGTGGTGACCCAGAACGTCGACGGGCTGCACCAGGCCGGTGGCGCGGACGACGTGGTCGAGCTGCACGGCAGCCTCGACCGGGTCGTGTGCCTCGGCTGCTTCCGCCGTACACCGCGCACCGAGCTCGACGGCCGGCTGCGCGAGGCGAACGGTGGCTGGGAGGCGGTGGCGACGGCGGTCAACCCGGACGGTGACGTGACCCTGGAGGAGAGCGCCGTCGAGAGCTTCCAGGTCGTCGACTGCCGCGACTGCGGCGGGTTGCTGAAGCCGGACGTGGTGTTCTTCGGCGAGAACGTGCCCCCGGCCAAGGTCGTGCACTGCTACGACCTGGTCGAGCGGTCCCGGTCCCTCGTGGTCCTCGGGTCGTCGCTCGCGGTCATGTCGGGCCTGCGGTTCGTCAAGCGAGCGGCGTCCCTCGGTCGCCCGGTCGCGATCGTCAACCAGGGGTGGACCCGCGGCGACGAGCACGCCACCTGGAAGGTGCATGCGCCGCTGGGGGCCACCCTTAAGGCGCTCGCCGGGCTGCCGTAGCGCGCGGTCGTGGTGCCGCGGAGGAGGAGTCACGTCTCGAACCGGCGCGAACCACGTGGGGGCAGTCCGTGCCACGGCGGTGACTCCTCCGGGAGGGCACCGAGAGCGCCCTGACGCAGCCTCAGCCGCGAGGCAGCGCCTGCACGAGGTCGTCCCAGAGGTCGTCGACGTCCTCGACGCCGACCGACAGGCGCAGCAGCGTCTCGGGAACGTCGGTGCTCTCGCCGCTCCACCGGCGGCGGCGCTCCAGCGAGGACTCGACGCCGCCGAGGCTGGTGGCGTGCACCCAGATCTCGGTCGAGTCGCACGCGAGCTCGGCGGCCTGCGCCGCCCCCTTCAGCTCCACGCTGACCATCGCCCCGAGCCCGGGGTAGTGCACGGCCGACACCGCGGCGTGCGTGGCGAGGCGGGTCGCCAGCTCGGCGGCGTTCGCCGACGCGCGCTCCATCCGCAAGTGCAGGGTGCGCAGGCCGCGCAGGACGAGCCAGGCCTCGAAGGTCCCGGGGATCGCGCCGAGGACCGAGCGAACCTCGGCGAGCCGGGTCGCCACGTCGGCGTCGCGAGCGACCGCGACCCCCAGCAGCAGGTCGGTGTGGCCGGAGAGGTACTTCGTCGCGCTGTGCACGACGACGTCAGCACCGAGCTCGAGCGGGCGCTGGAGGATCGGCGTCGCGAAGGTGCTGTCGACGGCGAGCACCGCACCGGCCGCCGCACAGCGGTCCGCGAGAGAGGCGAGGTCGACGATCTTGAGCATGGGGTTGGTCGGGGTCTCCACCCAGACCAGGTCGGCACCCCGCACGGCGTCGGCGGTCGTCGCGGCGTCGGACAGGTCCGCGCGGCGCACCGTGAGCCGACCCTGGGACTCCAGCCGCTGCAGGACCGCGAGCGAGCCGTAGTAGGCGTCCGGCGGGGCGACCACGACGCCACCGGGGGGCACCAGCTCGAGCACTGCCGACACGGCGGCGATGCCGGACGCGAAGGACGTGCCGACCCCGCCCTCGAGGGCGCCGACCGCCGACTCGAGCATCTCCCACGTCGGGTTGCCGTAGCGGCCGTACCCCACGTCGCCACCCGCGTGGTACGTCGACGCCATGACGATCGGTGGGTTGAGCGGGCCGTCAGGCATACGGGGAGGTCGCCCGGCGGCGACGGCGACGGTGGCCACCGCCATGGACGTGGCCATCGGCAGCTCGGGCGTGGGAGACATGCCGACGAGTAAACAGGTAGCGGGCTCGGCGCTGGGTACCGTTGGGACAACCATGACTGACGTCACGCCTGAGCAGCCCCGCCGCAAGCCCCGCGTCGCCGTCGTGTTCGGTGGTCGCAGCACCGAGCACGGCGTGTCCTGCGTGTCTGCCGGCAGCGTCCTGTCGGCCATCGACCGCGACACCTACGAGGTCGTGCTGGTCGGGATCTCCCACGAGGGCCGCTGGGTGCTCGCCGCCGACGACCCGGAGCGGCTGGCCATCACCGGCGACAAGCTTCCCGAGGTCGAGACCACCGGGTCGTCCGTCGTCCTGGCGGGCGACCCCACCCACCAGGGCCTCACCGTCTACGAGCCCGGTCGGGTTCCGCAGCAGCTCGGCGAGGTCGACGTCGTCCTCCCGCTGCTGCACGGCCCCTACGGCGAGGACGGCACCCTCCAGGGCCTGCTCGAGCTGGCCGGCGTCCCCTACGTCGGTTCGGGGGTGTTCGCCTCCGCGGCCTCGATGGACAAGGGGCACATGAAGACCCTGCTGCGCGGTGCCGGACTCCCCGTCGGCCCGTATGCCGTCATCACGCCGCGCGCGTGGGCGACCGACCCGGCGGCGGTCCGGGACACGGTCGCCGCACTCGGCTTTCCCTGCTTCGTCAAGCCGGCCCGGGCCGGGAGCAGCGTGGGCATCACCAAGGTGCACGACGCCGGCGAGCTCGACGAGGCGATAGAGCTGGCCCGCACCCACGACCCGCGCGTGATCGTCGAGGGCATGCTCGACGGCCGCGAGATCGAGTGCGGCGTCCTCGACGGCCTCGACGGTGCCGCGCCGGAGGCGAGTCTGCCCGGCGAGGTCGTCGTCGGCAGCGGCCACGAGTTCTACGACTTCGCGGCCAAGTACCTCCCTGACGAGGGCACCGAGCTCGTGGTCCCGGCCGAGCTCACCGACGCGCAGGTCGAGGAGGTGCGGACCCTCGCCGTGCAGGCGTTCGAGGCACTGGCCTGCGAGGGCCTGGCCCGGGTCGACTTCTTCCTCACGTCGCGCGGCCTGGTCGTCAACGAGGTCAACACGATGCCCGGCTTCACGCCGGTGTCGATGTTCCCGTTGATGTGGCAGGCCACCGGGCTGGACTACCCCGCCCTGGTCGACCGGCTGGTGCAGACCGCCCTCACGCGCAACCCCGGGCTCCTGCGCTGACTCAGCTCACCGGCAGGGCCCGCTTCACCGCCTGCCCGAGGTCGACGAGAGGCCCGGTCGCGCTGGAGCGGTCGACCGACGACGGCACGCGGACCTCGACGTACGCCGACCGACCCACGGTGGTGAAGACGTAGGCGGCCGGCCGCTCGACGAGGAACCAGTCGACGCCGTCCACCTCGATCAGCTGCGACGTGGCCCCGAGCCCCGCCGGCTTCGCGACGCCGCACCGGAGCACCAGGGCGGGGGAGCCCCAGGCGGCGGTCCGGCGCGACGCCGGGGTCACGTCACGCGTCGACCTCCCGCCGACGTCGTCGGGGAGGGCTCGGTGCAGCGCGCCGCAGCCGGCCCCGGGGCCGACCGGTGGCGGGACCGCCACGGAGGCGGCCGACGAGCAGCCACCGACTGCGACGGACCCGGCCGCGAGCAGGACGGCGACGCGGACCCGGCCGCGCCCGACCCGCCGGCGCGGCGTGCCGGCGTCCACGACGGGCGTGGGAGTCGGCCTACAGGTGGACGACGGGGCAGGTCAGGGTGCGGGTGATGCCGTCGACGCTCTGCACCCGGGCGACGACCATCTTGCCGAGCTCGTCGACGTTCTTGGCCTCGGCGCGGACGATGACGTCGTAGGGGCCGGTGACGTCCTCGGCCTGGGTGACGCCCTTGAGCTCGGCGATCTCACGAGCGACGGCGGCGGCCTTGCCGACCTCGGTCTGGATCAGGATGTAGGCCTGGACAACCATCGTGGGCCCCTTCCTTCGTAGAGTCTGGCGGTCGCGTGCGCCGCCAGGAGGCGTCGCTCGCGAGCGAACCTACCGGAAAGGGATCAGTGCCATGTCGGCCCCCGTGAACGGCCCCCTGCAGGGCACTGTCGGCGACCTCGGCGAGACCGCGGTGATCGCCGCGGTCACCGCCCGCCTGGGTGGCAGCGACTCCCTGCTGCTCGGGCCGGGCGACGACGCGGCCGTGGTCGCCGCCTCGGACGGGCGCGTGGTGGCGACCACCGACGTGCTCGTCGAGGGCCGGCACTTCAAGCGCGACTGGTCGAGCGCGACCGACGTCGGCGTCCGGGCGGCGGCCGCCAGCCTGGCCGACGTGGCCGCGATGGGTGCGGTGCCGACGGCGCTGCTGGTGGGGCTGGCCGTGCCGGCCGACCTGCCCGTCCAGTGGGCGCTGGAGCTCGCCGACGGTCTCGGTGAGGAGGCGGCCCGGGCCGGCGCCGCCGTCGCCGGCGGCGACCTGGTGCGCGGCGAACCCATCACCATCTCGGTCACGGCGCTCGGCAGCCTCGAGGGCCGCGAACCGGTGACCCGCGCGGGCGCCCGTCCGGGCGACCTGGTCGCCGTGGCCGGCCGGCTGGGCTGGTCGGCCGCCGGTTTCGCGGTCCTGTCGCGCGGGTTCCGCTCGCCCCGCTCGCTCGTCGACGCCCACCGGCGCCCGCAGCCGCCGTACGACGAGGGCCCTCGGGCCGCCGGTCTCGGCGCCACGGCGATGGTCGACGTCAGCGACGGGCTGGTCAGCGACCTCGGCCACGTGGCGCGGGCGAGCGGGGTCTCGGTCCGGATCGAGACCGACGCGTTCCACGTGCCCCAGGAGTTCGTCGACACGTCCCGCGCCCTCAACGCCGACCCCATGCAGTGGCTGCTCACCGGCGGCGAGGACCACGCCCTGGCCGCGACCTTCCCGCCGGACGTCGACCTCCCGATGGCGTGGAGCGTGATCGGGCGGGTCGAGGACGGCGAGGACGTACACGTCGACGGGGCGCCGTTCGAGGGCCCGGGCGGGTGGCGGTCCTTCTAGTGCCGATCCTCGCCACGGACGACTGGCTGCCGCGCTCGGCGGCGCACGAGGCCCGCGTCGACGCCTGGGTGGTGCCGCACCTCGAGCGCCGGCGCCGGGGCGAGAAGCACCCCGTCGAGGACTTCCTCTTCGACTACTACCACCAGTCGCCGGCCAAGCTGCGCCGCTGGAGCCCGGGCCTCGGCACCGTGCTGGCCGGCCCCGAGGCGCTGGCGCGCTACGCCGACCTGGCCGACTGGGCGGTCACGGCGGACGGCACCGGTGTGTCACCCGACCCGGGGCGGCTCGGCCGTCACCACCGCCGGGTCGCCGACGCCCGGCGGCTGCTGCGCGCCACCGCCGGCCGCGCGCCGGCGTACGGCTGCTTCGGGCTGCACGAGTGGGCGATGGTCTACCGGCTCCCGCCGGACGCGGTGCGGCACGAGCAGCTGCCCCTGCGGCTCGGCAGCGCCGGCACCGACGCCGTGGTGGAGGCGCAGCCGCTGCGCTGCACCCACGTCGACGCGTTCCGGTTCTTCACCGACGAGGCCGTGCCGCGCAACGCCACGACCCCGACCCGGGCCGGCCAGGCGCGCGACGAGCAGCCGGGCTGCCTGCACGCCGGGATGGACCTCTACCGGTGGGCGGCCGCCTTCGCGCCGTTCGTACCGAGCGAGCTGGTGGCCGACTGCTTCGTGCACGCGCGGGAGATCCGTGAGGTCGACATGCGCGCGTCGCCGTACGACCTGAGCGCGTTCGGCCACCCGGCGATAGCCGTCGAGACGCCCGAGGGCCGGGCCGACTACGTGCGGCACCAGCGAAGGTTCGCCAAGCAGGGTGCCGACCTGCGGGCCCGGGTGCTGCGGGCGGTCGACGCGCTGGCGAGCCCGAGCTGATCACGGTCCCGTGATCAACTCGGGTCGACCGTGGCATGCGGACCACGGTCGACCCAGGAACGCCGCGCCCCGGCAGCGGACGGGTCCGCCGACGACGAACGGCCGGCCCCACAGGGGACCGGCCGTTCGAGGCGGGACGAGGTCTAGCGGGTAGCCATGCTCGTGCCTGCTAGCGCGTGACCTTCCCGGCCTTGAGGCAGGAGGTGCACACGTTGAGCTTCTTGGGGGTCTTGCCGGTCTTGCCGACCATCGCGCGCACGGTCTGGATGTTGGGGTTCCAGCGGCGCTTCGTGCGCCGGTGCGAGTGCGAGATGCTGTGCCCGAAGCCCGGACCCTTGCCGCAGACGTCGCAGTTGGCAGCCACGGTGAACAACTCCTCGGTGGTTCCCGATCGCGACGCGATCAGTGTGATGGTCAGGCGGACGCGCGGCGCTGGGCCGCGGCAGAGCAGACGGGGAGCCCGGACTCCGGGCAACCGCAGCAGCGTAACCGACCGGCGCTCCCGGACCCAAACCGAGCCGGTCACGCTGCTCCGCGCGGCCGGCGTCCATCCCCAGCACTAGATTCTGCCGCGTGACCGCCACCCTGGCCCGCCTCGACGGCGGGTCCGTCGCGCGCTGGGCCACGACGGCCCGCGACGCCCTCGAGGTGGCCCGCGAGGAGATCGACGACCTCAACGTCTACCCGGTGCCCGACGGTGACACCGGCACCAACCTGCATCTCACCCTGGCCGCTGCGGTCGAGTCCCTGGCAGGCGCCGCCGTCCGAGACGACGACACCGAGACCCCCACGCCCCGCCGGCTGCTGTCCGCGCTGGCCCACGGCGCCCTGATGGGGGCCCGGGGCAACTCGGGAGTCATCCTCTCCCAGCTCCTGCGTGGGATGGCCGACGGCGTCGACGGCGTCACCGGGCCGGTCGACGCGGCCCAGCTGTCGCGCGCGCTCACCGCCGGGGCGAGGGCTGCGTACGACGCGGTGGCCGACCCGGTCGAGGGCACCATGCTCACCGTCGCCCGGGTGGCCGCCGAGCATGCCGCCAGCGCCGTCGACCGAGCGGCGGGTGGCGGCGACGTGCTGGCCGCGGTGGTCACCGCCGCGGCTGAGGGGGCCCGCGTCGCGCTCGCCGACACGCCGAAGCAGCTCGACATCCTGGCCCGGGCCGGCGTGGTGGACGCCGGTGGCAGGGGGATCTGCGTCCTGCTCGACGCGCTCGCCTCGGTCGTCACCGGCGCGACGCCGACCGCCATCGAGACCCGGCTGGCAGGCAGCCGGCTGGCCGAGACCCAGGCGGCCCGGCCCCGCAGCGGCCTCGACGTCGAGGACCCCGACGCGCACGGTCCGACGTACGAGGTGATGTACCTCCTCGACGCGCCGGCCGACGCCATCGCGCCGCTGCGCGAGACGCTCGGCCCGCTCGGCGACTCGCTGGTGGTCGTCGGCGCCGAGCCCACCTGGAACGTCCATGTCCACGTCGACGACGTGGGAGCGGCCGTCGAGGCCGGCATCGAGGCGGGCCGCCCGCACCGCATCCGGGTCACCCACTTCCGTGACGCCGCGCGGGCCACCGTCGGGGACCTGCCCGGCGACAGCCGCGGTGTCGTCTCGGTGGTGGCGGGCGACGGTCTCGCGGCGCTGTTCGAGGCGGCCGGCGCCACCGTCGTGCCGGGCGGCCCCGGCCGGCGGGCCTCCACGGCCGAGATGCTCACCGGCCTGCGGCACGCTCGGGCCCGGGACCTCGTGGTGCTGCCCAACGACGCCGACAGCCTGGCCGTGGCGGAGGTGGCCGCGGCCAAGGCCCGGGACGAGGGTCTGCGGGTCGCCGTCATCCCCACCAGGGCAAGCGTCCAGGCCATCGCCGCCCTGGCCGTGCACGACCCGGCGCGACGGTTCGAGGACGACGTCGTCGCGATGACCGCCGCGGCCGGGCACTGCCGGCACGGCGGCGTCACCGTCGCCGCCCGTGAGGCGGTCACGATGGCCGGCGTGTGCCAGCCGGGCGACGTGCTGGGCATCGTCGACGGCGACTTCGCGATCATCGGCGACGACCTCGCCACGGTGGCCCGCACCGTGGTCGACCGGATGCTCGGCTCGGGCGGCGAGCTGGTCACCCTCGTCACCGGGCTCGGGGCCGACCCGGGCCTCGCCGACGTGGTGGCCGCGCACGCCCGCCGCGGGCGTCCGGCGGTCGACACCGTGCTCTACGACGGGGGCCAGCCTCGCTACCCGCTGCTGCTGGGCGTCGAGTGACGGGCGGCTGACGTGGTCTCGCTGCGTGCCCCGGTCAAGGCCGTCGTCGGTGGTCCGACGGCCAAGGAGCTCACCGACAAGCTCCACGTCGCGACCGTCGAGGACCTCCTGCGGCACTACCCGCGCCGCTACTACGAGCGCGGCGAGCTGACCGACCTGTCCCAGCTGCGCCCCGGCGAGCAGGCCACCGTGCAGGCGACCGTCCACTCCGTGTCCGGCCGGCAGATCCGGCCCAAGCTGCACAAGCTCGACGTGGTCCTCACCGACGGGCGCACCCGCACCACCGTCACGTTCTTCAACCAGCGCTGGCGCGAGAAGGCGCTCCGGGCCGGCGACGAGGTCTTCCTCGCCGGCAAGGTCGAGATCTTCAACGGCAAGGTCACCATCACCAACCCCGAGATCGCCGCCGGCGACGACGTCGAGGACTTCGCCGGCAGTCTCGTCCCGGTCTACCCGGCCACCGCCAAGCTGCCCTCCTGGCGGCTGAGCAAGGCCGTCAAGGTCGCCCTCGACATCGCGCTGGCCGACGACGAGAGCCTGCCCGACCCGCTGCCGCCCGACGTCCGGCTGCGCCGCGGCCTGATGGGCCTGCCCGACGCGCTGCGGCTGGTGCACCGCCCCGACACCTACGACGACGTACGCCGGTCCCGCCGCCGGTTGCGCTTCGACGAGGCCTTCGTGCTGCAGACGGTCCTCGCCCGGCGCCGGGCCGAGGTCATGGCGGAGCCGGCCACCGCCAGGATGGGCCGCGACGACGGGCTGCTGGCCGCGTTCGACGGACGGCTGCCGTTCACCCTCACCGACGGCCAGCAGGAGGTCGCCGCGGCGATAGCCGAGGACCTCGCGCGCGAGCACCCGATGCACCGACTGCTCCAGGGCGAGGTCGGGTCCGGCAAGACGGTGGTGGCCCTGCGGGCGATGCTCGCCGTGGTCGACGCCGGCGGCCAGGCCGCGCTGCTCGCCCCCACCGAGGTCCTCGCCCAGCAGCACCACCGGTCGATCACGGCGATGCTCGGGCCGTTCGCCGAGCGCGGCCTGCTCGGCGGGTCCGACGTCGGCACGCGGGTCGCACTGCTCACCGGCTCGCAGGGGACCGCGGCCCGGCGTACCAACCTGCTCGACACCGCGAGCGGCGACGCCGGGATCGTGATCGGTACCCACGCCCTGATCCAGGACAAGGTCGAGTTCCAGGACCTCGGGCTGGTCGTGGTCGACGAGCAGCACCGCTTCGGCGTCGAGCAGCGCGATGCCCTCCGGGCCAAGGCGAAGGTCCCGCCGCACCTGCTGGTGATGACCGCGACCCCGATCCCGCGCACGGTGGCGATGACCGTCTTCGGCGACCTCGACGTCTCGACGCTGACCGAGCTGCCGGCCGGCCGCTCGCCGATCACGTCGCACGTCGTGCCCGCGGGCGAGAAGCCGCACTTCCTCGACCGCGCCTGGGCGCGGGTGCGCGAGGAGGCCGACGCCGGTCACCAGGTCTACGTCGTGTGCCCACGCATCGGCGGCACCGACGCCGACACCCTCGACGACAGCACCGGTGGCGAGCCCGATCCGGACGACGGGTCGGGCCCGCCGGCCCGGCCGGCCCTCGCCGTCCTCGACGTCGCGCCGCTGCTCGTCGAGGGGCCGCTCGCCGGGCTGCGAGTCGAGGTGCTGCACGGGCGGCTGCCCGCCGACGACAAGGACGAGGTCATGCGCCGGTTCACGGCCGGGGACATCGACGTCCTGGTCGCGACCACCGTCGTCGAGGTCGGCCTCGACGTGCCCAACGCCACCGGCATGGTCGTGCTCGACGCCGACCGGTTCGGCGTCTCCCAGCTGCACCAGCTGCGCGGCCGGGTGGGTCGCGGTGCCGCGCCCGGCCTCTGCCTGCTCGTCACCGACGCCGACGCGGGGACGCCGGCCCGCGAGCGGCTGGAGGCGGTGGCCGCGACCCTCGACGGCTTCGAGCTGTCCCGGCTCGACCTCGAGACCCGGCGCGAGGGCGACGTCCTCGGCGCCTCGCAGTCCGGTCGCCGGAGCAGCCTGCGGCTGCTCTCGGTGCTGCGCGACGAGGACCTCATCGTCGAGGCCCGCGAGGACGCTGCCGCGGTAATCGCCGACGACCCGCTGCTGCGGCGGCACGAGGCGCTGCGCGGGGCCGTCGAGCAGGTGCTCGCCGAGCAGAACGCCGAGTACCTGGAGAAGGCATGACGGTCGCCGCATGACCCGCGTCGTGGCCGGAGCCGCCCGCGGCCGCCGGCTCGCCGTGCCGCCGGGCGACGCCACCCGCCCCACCTCGGACCGCGCCCGCGAGGCGCTGTTCTCCAGCCTCGGCACCCTGGTCGGCGCCTGGGCCGGCCGGCGCTTCCTCGACCTCTACGCCGGCAGCGGGGCGGTCGGTCTCGAGGCGCTCAGCCGGGGTGCCGCGCACGCCCTGCTCGTCGAGTCCGATCCCCGCGTGGTGCGCACGTTGGCCGCCAACGCGGACACCGTCGGCCTGCCCGGCGCCGTCGTGCGGCAGGGCCGGGCCGAGCGGGTGGTGGCCGACGGCCTGGCCGGCCCGGCGTACGACGTGGTGTTCGCCGACCCGCCCTACGTCCTGGCCGACGACGACCTGCGATCGGTGCTCGCCGACCTCCGGCCGCAGCTCGCCGGCGACGCCGTGATCGCCGTCGAGCGCCCGACGCGCGGCGGGGCGTGGGCCTGGCCGGCCGGGTACGACGGCCTGCGCTCCCGGCGCTACGGCGAGGCGACGCTTTGGTACGGTCGCGCCACTTCCGGACCTGACCAGAGCCAGGAGAACCAGTGACCGAGCGCCGCTGCGTCTGCCCCGGCTCCTTCGACCCGGTGACCAACGGGCACCTCGACGTCGTCGAGCGGGCCAGCCGGCTCTACGACGAGGTCACGGTGGCCGTGCTCGTCAACCAGTCGAAGGCCGGGTTGTTCGACGTCCCCGAACGGATCGACATGCTGCGCGAGGTGACGGCAGGCCTCGGCAACGTCACGATCGACTCGTTCCGCGGCCTGCTCGTCGACTACTGCCGTGAGCGCGACATCCCGGTCGTGGTCAAGGGCCTCCGCGCGGTCAGCGACTTCGACTACGAGCTGCAGATGTCGCAGATGAACAACCGGCTCACGGGCATCGAGACGATGTTCGTCGCCACCAACCCGGAGTACTCCTTCCTCTCGTCCAGCCTCGTCAAGGAGGTCGCCCGCTGGGGAGGCGACGTCTCCGGACTGGTCCCCGACGCCGTCCTCGCCCGGCTGCGCGCCCGGATCGACACCGCCTGACCGGCGCCGTGTCCGTAGGCTGCTCCCCGGCGCTCGCACCTCACGCCCGCCCGCACCCGGCCCGCTCCACCTGACCCTCTCGCCATGGAGGCACCCGCCCGTGGACGTGCACGACAAGCTCGACGAGCTGATCGCCGTCGTCGAGAACTCCCGCGCCATGCCGATGTCGGCGTCCTGCATCGTCAACCGCAGCGAGGTGCTGGGGCTGCTCGAGGAGATCCGGGGCCTGCTGCCGGAGGACCTCCGGCACGCCCAGATGCTGCTCGCCGACCGCGAGTCGGTCGTCGACGAGGGTCGCCGCGAGGCGGCGCGGATCGTCACCCGGGCCGAGGAGGAGCGGGTCGCCCTCACCGCCGAGACCGAGGTCGTCGCCGAGTCGCAGCGGCAGGCCGCCCGGATCCGCCAGGAGGCCGCCGACGAGGCCCGGACCATGCGGGCCGAGGTCGACGACTACGTGGACAGCAAGCTGGCCAACTTCGAGGTGGTGCTGGGGAAGACGCTCACCGCTGTCCGCCGCGGTCGCGACAAGCTGAGCGGCCGGAGCACCGTCGGCGACCTCGAGCAGTTCCCGGACGCCGACCCGGACGAGGACCCGTTCGGCGCCGAGCACCACAGCTGACCCCGGCCTCGGATTCCACGATCCGGACCGGATCGGTGCCGCGCACCGCCATGGGTCCGTCGCGGAGCACCGAGCGTGGTTCGCGCGGGCGACGGGCGACGATGTGACCGGGGCGCAGTCGGTCAGGTAGCCTTTCGCGCGGTCCCACCTGGGGGCCGAGACCGTCACGTCCGCGATGAGCATGCCCGAAGAGAGCAGGAGACCCACGCACCGCCTCGACCCGCGTTCGCCCCTCGTCCTCGACACACGAGAGCTGGGGCGGCGGCCGGGGTCGATGCGCCCGGTCTCCCGATCTGTTCCGGCACCGGCCCACCTCGGCAACGACGTGCTCGGCGTCCGGGAGGGGTCGCCGCTCGAGCTGGACCTCCGGCTCGAGTCGGTGGTCGAGGGTGTGCTCGTCTCCGGCGCGGTGTCCGGCACCGCGGCGGGGGAGTGCGTGCGCTGTCTCGACCCGGTCTCGACTCCGGTCGTGGTCGACCTCCAAGAGCTCTACGCCCATGCCGGGCAGGAGCGCGACGAGGACGACGACACCGAGCCGCTGCCGGAGATGGACGGCGTCCTGCTGGACATCGAGCCGGCGGTCCGGGACGCGGTGGTGCTCGCACTGCCGCTGCAGCCGGTCTGCCGGGACGACTGCCCCGGTCTGTGCCCGCACTGCGGGGCACGCCTGGCGGACGACCCGGAGCACGCGCACGACGAGGTCGACGCGCGGTGGGAGGCCCTCCGGGGACTGGCCACCGGCACGGAGCACGACAGCACCACCTGAGCACCACCTGAGCACCACCTGAGCAGCACGCCGAGCAGTACCGACGTACCGAGAGCAGGAGAGATCACCCGTGGCCGTTCCCAAGCGGAAGATGTCGCGCAGCAACACGCGTTCGCGTCGCGCGAACTGGAAGGCGACCGCGGCGCCCCTGGTGGCCTGCCAGCGCTGCCGCGAGCCCAAGCTCGCCCACATCGCGTGCCCTCACTGCGGCACCTACAACGGCCGCGACGTCCTCGACGTCTGAGCGGTCCGTGACCGCCCAGCCGACGTCGAGTGCGGACGACCTCGACACGCGTCTCGCCACGGCGATCGGCGTCACCATCGAGCCCGGCCTGGCCCGGCGCGCGCTCACCCATCGCTCGTACGCCTACGAGAACGGTGGCCTGCCCACCAACGAGCGGCTGGAGTTCCTCGGCGACTCGGTGCTCGGCCTCGTGGTCACCGACACGCTGTTCCGCACGCACCCCGAGCTGCCCGAGGGGCAGCTGGCCAAGCTGCGCGCAGCCGTGGTGAACATGCGCGCGCTGGCCGACGTCAGCCGCGACCTCTCCCTGGGCGACCTCGTCCGGCTCGGCCGGGGCGAGGAGACCACCGGCGGCCGTGACAAGTCCTCGATCCTGGCCGACACCCTCGAGGCAGTCCTCGGAGCCGTCTACATCGACCGTGGCCTGGAGGTCGCCGGCGAGCTGGTGCACCGCCTGTTCGACCCGCTGATCGACGAGGCCGCCACCCTCGGTGCCGGCCTCGACTGGAAGACCAGCCTCCAGGAGCTCACGGCGACCGCGACGCTCGGCGTGCCCGAGTACGTCGTCTCCGAGACCGGCCCCGACCACCAGAAGGTCTTCACGGCCGTGGTCCGCGTCGGCGGCGAGTCGTACGGCGAGGGCAGCGGGCGCAGCAAGAAGGAGGCCGAGCAGGAAGCCGCGGCCACCGCGTGGCGGCACCTGCGCGACCTGGTGCCGGAGGTCGACCCCGACGAGGTCGAGGTCCCGACGCCGCACGTCGGCTAGAGGTGCCCGAGCTCCCCGAGGTCGAGGTGGTCCGGCGCGGTCTCGAGCGGTGGGTCACCGGCCGGACGATCGCCGCCGTCGAGGTGGCCCACCCCCGTGCCGTGCGCCGGCACGTGGCCGGCGGAGCCGACTTCGCCGCCCGGCTCGCCGGCCGCACGATCACCGGCGCGAGCCGGCGCGGCAAGTACCTCTGGCTGCCGCTGGACGGCGACGCCGACGCCGTCCTGGCCCACCTCGGGATGAGCGGGCAGCTGCTCGTCCGCCGGCCGGGCGACGCCGACGAGACCCACCTGAGGGTCCGGCTGACGTTCGCCGGCGGCGGCCCGGAGCTGCGCTTCGTCGACCAGCGGACGTTCGGCGGTCTGGCGCTGGTGGACCTCGTGGACGGCGTCGACCGGGTGCCCGTGCCCGTCGCCCACATCGGTCGCGACCCGCTCGACCCGGCGTTCGACGAGCAGGCCTGGGTCGCGGCGCTGCGCCGCCGGCGGACCGGTCTCAAGCGTGCCCTGCTCGACCAGACCCTGGCCAGCGGTATCGGCAACATCTACGCGGACGAGGCGCTGTGGCGGGCCAGGCTGCACTGGGCGCGGGCGACCGAGACCCTGCCGCGCCCGAAGGCCCTCGCCGTCCTGGCGGCCGCGCGGGCGGTGATGGTGGCGGCCCTCGCCGAGGGCGGCACCTCCTTCGACTCCCTCTACGTGAACGTGAACGGCGAGAGCGGCTACTTCGACCGCCGGCTGCGCGTCTACGGCCGCACCGGGGAACCGTGCGACCGCTGCGGGTCGCTGGTCGTCCGGGAGCACTTCATGAACCGCTCCTCGTTCCGCTGCCCGCGCTGCCAGCGCACGCCCCGCCAGGTGCACTGGTGAGCCCGGTCTGAGGCGGGAGGTCACGGCGCGGGGGTGCCGTCCGGGACCGGCCGACGGTGCCGACCGCAATACTCCGGGCTATGACACCCGAGTCCGGCGAGCCGCTGGGGCCGCGTGAGCGGCCCGAGGACGTCGTCGGCCAGGGCCCCGAGGAGGAGCCGGCCGGTGCCGCGCGGTCCTGGCGGAAGAAGGCCGGGATCGCGGTGGCGGTGGTGGTCGTCCTCGCCGGGCTGTCGCGCGCCGGCCTGCTGTCGTCCGACCAGCCGTCACCCGCTCCTCCGCCGACTGCTTCCGGGTCGGCGACCGCCGTCGGCACGTCGAACGGGCCGCGGCTGGTCGCACGGGCCGGTGAGCGTCTGGTCCTGGGTGCCCGCGGCGCCGCCCGGCCGGGCTCGCTGCTGCCCCCGGGGCTGCCCGCAGACGCCCGGCTCGTGCCGGTGCGTCCCGGAGGGACGAGCGCCGACGAGACGGCCGACATCCCCGGCCCGGTGATCGGCGTGCACGACGGCCGGCTCTTCCGGGCCGACCCCGACCGCCGCCGGTCCCGCGACCTCGGACCCGCGGACCTCGTCGTCCCGGGCAGCCCCGGCCCGGCCCGGGCCATGGTCCTGCGCGACGGCAGCCTGCAGGAGGTGGAGGTCTCCACCGGGGCCACGACCGACCCTGAGCCGTACCCCGGCTTCACCGGCGACGGCTGGGCGCCGGTGGGCCTGCTGGGCGGCGCCGGCGTCGGCGGGGTGGTCCTCTCGCGGCCCGCCGCCGGTGGGGACGGGATCTCGTTGGTGCTGGCCTACCCGCGCGCCCTGGTCGAGTCGACGCAGCGCGAGGCGCGGCGCGACCTGGGCAGCTACGGCGCCCTGCTCGGCATCGCCGACGACTGGGTGATCACGCTGGACCGGTCCTGCCCCGGACCCGGGTGCCGGCTCGAGGTCCTCACCGTCACCCGCGACACCAGCACCTCGCGGCCGGTGGCGCCGCCGGCGGGCTGGTCCTTCGTTCCCGGTCCGACGGCGGGCCGCACCCACGAGGCGCTCGTCCCGGTCCGGAGCGCCGACGGCGACTCCGTCGCACTGGCCCGGCTGGTGCCCGGCGGCGACAACGCGCTGCTCGTGGGCGGCACCGACCGGGTGGTGCTCGACGCGGGTCTGGTCGACCGGCCGGACGGCTCCGTCTACCTGCTGCGCGAGCCGGCCGGCGGGGGCGACCCGGTGCCGACGGTCTGGGACCCCGGCTCGCCCAGCGCCGCATCGCCGCTGCTCCCCGCCGGGACGTTCCCCGCCGGCTCACGACTCGTGTGCGTGTGCGGATGAGCCGCCTTAGGCTCGACCCCATGGGGCGGGGCCGGGCGACGGGGGCGGCAGCATCGCTGGGTGCGCTCCTGCTCGTCGCCTCCTGCGGCGGGGGCAGCGACCCGGCTCCCCAGCCGCCCCACTCGGCGCCCGGGCTGTCGGCGTCGCTCGTCCAGCTGCGGCGCGACGAGGTGCTCAAGCGGGTCGAGATAGCCGTCACCAACACCTCCCGGGTCCCGGTCGTGATCCAGACGATCGACCTGCACGTGCCCGGTTACTCCGGTGGCGGCCGGCAGCCGAAGGACGAGCCGCTGCCGCCCGGCCAGGTGGTCAACCTGCCCACGCCCTACGGCGAGATCAGCTGCCCCGACACCGGCGACGTCGGCGTCGGCGAGCCCCGGGTCGTCGTGCAGGTCCGGCGGGCGTCCGACCCCACGTCGTACACCGTCGAGCTGACGCCGACCGACCCCCGGGGCCTGGTGCGCGGCATCGCCGTCTCGACGTGCCTGGCGCAGCGGCTGACCAGCGAGGTCGCCCTGTCGTTCGGGCCGTGGCGGCGCACCGGGACGGGCGACGACACCGTCCTGCACGGCACGCTGCGGGCCCGCCTGCGGGCCGACCGACCGCTGGACCTGACCCAGCTGCGGGGATCGGTGCTGTTCGACCTGCTTCCCGGCGACCTGACCGCGAGACCGCTGGCGCACCTCACCCCGGCGGCGCCGCGTGCCACCGTGCCGGTCCTGCTCCGGCAGGCCCGGTGCGACGGGCACGCCCGGGGTGAGATCAAGAAGCCCTACGCGTTCCTGGTGTGGCTCGGACCGCCAGGTGGCGAGCAGCAGGCGGTCAACCCCCCCATCGCCGACGCCGACGCCGCGGCGTTCGAGGCGGTCTGCCACCTCGGCTGGCACCTGTGAGCGCCGGTCGCCCCCCTCGTCCCGCCGGTCCGGACCTGATCTCTGACCTGCGGAGACGCACAATGTTCGCTGCGTCCCGGCCTCCCACGCTGGGCGCTCACCCGATCGGGCTACGGCAGCGCTGTCACCTACCTGTGACCTCTTGACCCACCGGATGTCGGGTGTCACCCTGGATTTCTCGCCCCCCACGTCGCTCCGCGCGGTGACCGTACCCAGCCGGAGCGTGCGAGGCAGGGCGGAACGAATCTCGGCCCCGCAACGAGGCGGGCCGGACCGCAGTGGAGGAACCCGCATGGCGAAGGCGCTCATCGGTCATGTCGGCGGCCCCGACCCCCGCGTGATCATGGACATGCGGCGGTTGCAGGAGCGAGTACGGACCCTCGAGACCGAGGTCCTCCGGCTGCGAGCGGAGAACGACCGGCTGGTGGCCGGCGCCTCCGACGAGCCGCTGATCTCGCTCGACGTCAAGGAGCCCGCGCTCGCCTGAGCAGCCGCACCGCAGCACGACCAGCACCAGAGGGGACGTCGTCACGACGTCCCCTCACCTATGCCCGGCACTCCCGGCGATGGACTCCCGCGCGTGACCTCGGCCACAGCCGGTCGTTGGTCACGGCATGCAGAGCTCCCGGCCGGTCCCGGTCCTCCTCCTCGCTGCCTGTCTCGCCCTCGGCCTCGGTGTCGCCACCGCGCTCCCGGCCGCGGCCCACGGCGGTGGGGGCAGCGGCGCCGGCAGCAAGCGTCAGCAGTTCCAGGACGGGGTGACGGTCCCGGTCCTCTCGTCGCCGAACATCCGGCTCGTCACGAACGTGCCGGACACGGCCGGGATCTCCGGTGTGTTCGCCCGCTCGGCGCCGTACTTCTACGTCTCGAGCACCGACAGCATCACGGTCTACGACGTGAGCGACCCGACCCACCCGGCGGTGACCGGGGTGCTGCCGAACCTCGTCTTCGAGAACGAGGCGATGAACTACGGCGAGACGAGAGCCGGCGGCGTGGTCGACCGCTTCGTCCTGGTGGGCGTGGACCTGGTCGAGGCGAGCCCGACGGCACCGGACCACATCGGCCGGTCCAACGAGGTGATGGTCGTGGACGTCACCGATCCGGCCGGCCCCCGGATCCGGTCGCGGGTCGCGACCACGACCAACACCCACACGGTGAGCTGCATCCACGAGACCGACTGCCGCTACGCCTACACCGCCGGGCGGAACGGGCAGTTCTCGATCGTCGACCTGACCGACCTCGACCACCCGCGTGAGGTCGACTCCGACCCGTCGATGGACGGCACCCAGCCCTACGCCTCGCCCGCCGCCGGGCCCAACGCCGCCTTCACCGGCGGCGCCGGCCACAAGTGGAACTTCGACGACGCCGGCTACGGGACCCACGTCGGCTCGGGCGGCAGCGCGATGTTCGACGTGTCCGACCCCGTCCGGCCGCGCCTCGTGGCGACCACCGACGCGCACGGCACCCAGGGGCCCTGGAACGACTTCATCCACCACAACTCGTTCCGGCCGAACGCCGCCCGCTTCCAGGCCGGGCTGGCGCCGGACGTCCGGAACGGCAACGTCCTGCTCGTCACCGAGGAGGACTACGAGAACACCGACTGCTCGACCGCCGGCAGCTTCCAGACCTGGTCCGTCGGGAGCCTCGACGGCACCCCGGGAACGATCACCCCGCTGGACCGGATCAACCCGGTCGACCTCGGGGAGGGCGTCTCGGCCCCGCACATGGCGTTCTGCTCGGCGCACTGGTTCGACTACCACCCGAGCGGCATCGTGGCCGAGGGCTACTACGAGGGCGGGCTGCGGCTGCTCGACGTCCGCGACCCGCGGGACATCAAGGAGTACGGGTACGTCGCCAGCGGGCTCTCCGAGGTCTGGGACGCCTACTGGGTCCCCGCGCGGAACAAGGCGGGCGTCGCGACGAGCGGGAAGACCAACATCGTCTACACCGTCGACGCGGTCCGCGGCCTGGACGTCTACACCGTCGACCTCCCGGGGGGTGGCACGGGCGGCGGCCTGCTCGGCGCCCTGATCGGCTGGACCGGCCTCCCGGGCGGGGCGGCAGCCGGGACGGAGCCTGCACTGGTCATCGGCCTGCTCACCCTGGTCGGGCTGACTGGTCTGGGGACGGCGCGCCGTCGGCGCCTGGCGTCCGGGCGGGGAAGCGGCCGGTAGGCTCTGTCCCGGCCTTCCCCGCCGACGTACCACCCGCCGTACCCGTCCGTCCGATCCTGGCCGGCCGACCGCGCGCGGGGTCGAGGAGTTCCGCTCGTGCACCTGAAGAGCCTCACCCTCAAGGGCTTCAAGTCCTTCGCGTCGGCCACCACGTTCCACTTCGAGCCGGGCATCACCGCGGTGGTCGGCCCCAACGGCTCCGGCAAGTCCAACGTGGTCGACGCACTGGCCTGGGTCATGGGCGAGCAGGGCGCCAAGTCACTGCGCGGCGGCAAGATGGAGGACGTCATCTTCGCCGGCAGCACCGGCAAGGACGGTGCCGCCGGCCGGGCGCCGCTCGGCCGCGCCGAGGTGGCGCTCACCATCGACAACACCGACGGTGCGCTGCCGATCGACTACGCCGAGGTCACGATCTCGCGGATCATGTTCCGCAACGGCGGCTCGGAGTACTCGATCAACGGCCAGCCGTGCCGGCTGCTCGACGTCCAGGAGCTCCTGTCCGACTCCGGCATCGGTCGCGAGATGCACGTGATCGTCGGCCAGGGTCAGCTCGACGCCGTGCTGTCGGCCGGCCCCGAGGAGCGGCGTGGCTTCATCGAGGAGGCGGCCGGCGTCCTGAAGCACCGCAAGCGCAAGGAGAAGGCGCTGCGGAAGCTCGACGCGATGCAGGCCAACCTCACCCGGATCCAGGACCTCACCGTCGAGCTGCGCCGCCAGCTCAAGCCGCTCGGCCGGCAGGCCGAGGTCGCGCGCCGCGCCCAGGTGATCCAGTCCGACCTGCGCGACTCGCGGCTGAGGATCCTCGCCGACGACCTGGTCCAGCTCACCGCGACGCTCGAGGCCGAGGTGGCCGACGAGACCGCGCTGCGGCAGCGACGCGGCGAGGTGGAGGCCGCGCTGGCCGAGGCGACCGAGCGGGAGACGCTGCTCGAGCAGTCGCACGCCGCCGAGTCGCCGACGCTGACCCGGGCGCAGGAGACCTGGTACCGCCTGTCGTCCCTGCGTGAGCGGTTCCGCGGCACCGGCTCGCTCGCGGCCGAGCGGGTCCGGCACCTGGCTGCACCCGACGACCAGCCCGGCGACCCGCAGCCGGGAGACCTCCGCGACCCCGACCAGCTCGAGGCCGAGGCCGAGCGGGTCCGGGCCGAGGAGAACGAGATCCAGGCCGGTGTCGACCGTGACCGCGAGACCCTCGCCGCGGCCGTGAGCGCCCGGCAGCAGGCCGAGGAGGAGCTCGCCGCCGAGCAGAAGCGGGTGGCGGTGGCCGCCCGCGCCGCGGCCGACCGGCGCGAGGGCCTGGCCCGGCTCGCCGGCCAGGTGGCCGCCCGCCGCAGCCGCGTCGAGGGCGGCGAGGCCGAGCTCGGCCGGCTGACCCCGGCGCTGGAGGAGTCCGCCGAGCGGGCCCGCGTCGCCCAGCGGGAGTTCACCAGTCTCGAGACCCAGGTCGCCGGGCTGGACGCCGGCGAGGAGGACCTCGACACCGACCACGAGGAGGCCGCGCTGCGGCTGGCCGCGGCCGAGGAGAAGGTCACCGCGCTGCGGCAGGAGGAGCGCGACGCCGAGCGCGAGCGCGCTGCCCTGGTGGCCCGCAAGGAGGGCCTCGAGGTCGGCCTGGCCCGCAAGGACGGCGCGGGCACCCTGCTCGCTGCCAGCGACCGGCTGTCCGGGGTCCTCGGCTCGGTCGCCGCACTGCTCACCGTCGAGAACGGGTACGAGACCGCGGTCGCGGCGGCGCTCGGCTCGGCTGCCGACGCCGTCGTCGTCAGCGACCTGTCCGCGGCCGAGGCTGCCATCCGGCTGCTCAAGGGCGACGACGCCGGCCGGGTCGGACTGCTCGTCGACGCCGGCCCGTCGACGTACGACCGCGCGCCGACGCACGTGCCCAGCGGCGCCCGGCCGGCCCTGGACGTGGTGTCGGTCCCGCCGCCGCTGCGCTCCGCCGTCACCCGGCTGCTGTCCGCCGTGGTCGTGGTCGACGACCTCGCGACCGCCCGCCGCGTCGTGGAGGAGCAGCAGGGGCTGACGGCGGTGACCCGCGAGGGCGACGTCCTCGGGCGCGACAGTGCCGCCGGCGGCTCCGCGTCCGCGCCGAGCCTGCTCGAGGTGCAGGCCGCCGTCGACGAGGCCGCCGGCCGCCTCACCGAGTCCGGCCACCGGCTGGACCGGCTGCGCTTCCAGCTCCAGGCTGCGATCGACGAGCAGGCCGTCACCACCCGCGACGTCGAGGCCGCGCTGGACCGCCTGCACGAGTCGGACGCCCGGATGGCGGCCGTGGCCGAGCAGCTCGGCCAGCTCGGGGCCCAGGCCCGCGCCGCCCACGGGGAGTCCGAGCGGCTGCAGCGCTCGATGCAGGCGGCGGTCGAGGCCCTGGAGGCCGACCGGCTGGCCCTGGCCGAGCTGGAGGAGCGGCACCAGGCCGCGCTGTCCGCGCCCGAGGAGGGCGAGCCCGATACCGGCCGGCGCGACGAGCTCGAGGACGCCGGCCGGGCCGCCCGCCAGGCCGAGATGGACGCCCGGCTCGCGGTGCGCACCGGCGAGGAGCGGGTCCGCGCACTGTCCGGGCGGGCCGACCAGCTCGCCCGCGCGGCCACCCAGGAGCGGGAGAACCGGGCCCGCAACGAGGCGCGCCGGGAGCGACGGGCCCGGGAGGCCGCCGTCGCCCGGGAGGTCGCACTCGCTGCGCAGGCCGCGCTCGGGCACCTCGAGCACTCGCTGGCCCGGGCGGCCGAGGCACGCGAGACCGCGGAGCGGGCCCGTGCCGAGCGGGACGTCGAGAGGGGCGCCATCCGCGGCCGGCTGCGCGAGCTCGGCGCCGAGCTCGAGCGGCTCACCGACAGCGTGCACCGCGACGAGGTGGCCCGCGCCGAGCAGCGGCTGCGGATCGAGGCGCTGCAGGAGAAGGCGCTCGAGGACCTCGGCGTCGAGCCGGAGTCACTCGTCGAGGAGTACGGCCCGCACCAGCTGGTGCCGCCCTCGCCGCTCGCCCCGGACGAGGAGCGCGAGGTCGAGCCCGACCCCACGCCGTACGTCCGCGCCGAGCAGGAGAAGCGGCTGCGCAGCGCGGAGCGGGCGCTGGCCCTGCTGGGCCGGGTCAACCCGCTCGCGCTCGAGGAGTACGCCGCGCTGGAGGAGCGCCATCAGTTCCTCGCCGAGCAGCTGGAGGATCTCAAGGCGACCCGGCGCGACCTGATGGACATCATCCGCGAGGTCGACGAGCGGGTGGAGCAGGTCTTCACCGCCGCCTTCCACGACACCGCCCGGGAGTTCGAGGGCGTCTTCGCGCGGCTGTTCCCCGGCGGCGAGGGGCGGCTGGTGCTCACCGAGCCCGGAGACATGCTCAGCACCGGCATCGAGGTCGAGGCCCGGCCGCCCGGCAAGAAGGTCAAGCGGCTCTCGCTGCTCTCCGGCGGCGAGCGGTCGCTCACCGCGGTGGCCCTGCTCGTCGCGATCTTCAAGGCCCGGCCGAGCCCGTTCTACGTCATGGACGAGGTCGAGGCCGCCCTGGACGACACCAACCTGGGCCGGCTGATCGCGCTCATGGAGGAGCTGCGCGAGGCCTCGCAGCTCATCGTGATCACGCACCAGAAGCGGACCATGGAGGTCGCCGACGCGCTGTACGGCGTGTCGATGCGCGGCGACGGCATCACCACCGTCATCGGGCAGCGGCTGCGCGAGGCGGAGCCCGCCTGACGACGGCCGGCACGCTCGGGAACTGACGCAGAGTGACACGTGTCACACCATTTCCCCGCTCCTGTCACGTTCTGCGACGTCGCCGTGGGTAACGTCAGAGGGTGCAGACCCTGCTGATCGCTCATGGCGTCCTCGGACTCGTGGCCCTGCTCGTCGTCGGGTTCGTGGCCTTTCCCTACCGTGGCCGCGGCGTCCCGCGCGCCGGCGTGTTCAACGGCCTGAACGACAAGGTCGTCGACCTCCGCGACCGCGTCGACCCTGGTGAGGCCCCGCCGCTCGGCGTCCTGTCGAACACCGAGAAGTCGCGCGCCATGTCGGCCCGCTTCGAGCGCGTCGAGCAGCAGGTGAAGAAGGTCGTCACCGTCGGCCGCGGCTGACCGTCCCGCCGCGCTCTCCCAGACCGCTCGTTTGCGACCTGAGCCCCCGACACGCCGGGCGTACCTCCGGCGTGTCGGTGAGCCAGGTCGCAAACGACCTTTCGACGGCGGGATCCGGCGGCCGGGCTCGCCGTCGGCCCGGGACCTGGGCAGCCCCGGCACCTGAGAGACTGACCGGCGATGGACACCCTCACCCTCCTCGTCGTCCTGGCCGTGCTCGGCGTCACCGTCCTCGTGGGCGGCGGCCTCGCGCTGACCCGCGGGACGCCGGTCCAAGGCGCCGCTCCCGCCCCTCACCGACCTCGAGGAGCGCCCCGGCGAGCGCGCGACCCGAGCGCACCGGCGACGTCACGGTCCTGACCCCGGGCACCGAGGCCCCCACGGCCCCGACCGCCCCGACCGCCCCGACCGTCGAGGAACCCGCACCGGTCGCCGGCCGGATGGCGCGGCTGCGCGCCCGGCTCGGCACGTCGCAGGGCTCGCTCGGCAAGGGACTGCTCGGGCTGCTGTCCCGCGAGCGGCTGGACGAGGCGACGTGGGAAGAGGTCGAGGACGTCCTCCTCTCCGCCGACGTCGGCGTCGCCCCCACCCAGGAGCTGGTCGAGCGCCTGCGCACCCGGGTCAAGGACCTCGGCAGCCACGACGAGACCGCCGTCCGCAGCCTCCTGCGGGAGGAGCTGCTCGCCCTGGTCGGCCCGGCGACCGACCGGTCGCTGCGCACCACGGGCACCGCCGGCCGCCCCGCCGTCGTGCTGGTCGTCGGCGTGAACGGCACCGGCAAGACCACCACCGTCGGGAAGCTGGCCCGGGTCCTCGTCGCCGAGGGCCGGACCGTCCTGCTCGGCGCCGCCGACACCTTCCGGGCCGCCGCCGCCGACCAGCTGACCACGTGGGGGGAGCGGGTCGGCGCGCCGGTCGTCCGCGGACCCGAGGGCGGCGACCCCGCCAGCGTCGCGTTCGAGGCCGTCAAGCAGGGCGGCGAGGGCGGCTACGACGTCGTGCTCGTCGACACCGCCGGCCGGCTGCAGAACAAGGTCGGCCTGATGGACGAGCTCGGCAAGGTCAAGCGCGTCGTCGAGCGGCACGGGCCGGTCGACGAGGTGCTGCTCGTCCTCGACGCCACCACCGGGCAGAACGGCCTGATCCAGGCCCGGGTCTTCGCCGAGGTCGTCGACGTCACCGGCATCGTGCTCACCAAGCTCGACGGCACGGCCAAGGGCGGCATCGTGGTGGCGGTGCAGCGCGAGCTCGACGTCCCCGTCAAGCTCGTCGGGCTCGGCGAGGGCGCCGACGACCTGGCACCGTTCGACCCGGAGGTCTTCGTCGACGCGCTGCTCGGCGACCCCACCGCGTAGTCGGCCCGTCGTCGTCCGACGGTGACAAGGGTCGTCCGACGGTGGCGAGCGGCCGCCGGCAGAGGCACGATGAAGGCATGGCGCAGCACCGGGAGCCCAGCGACGCCGAGCGTCTGCTCGCCGAGGTCGAGGGGATGCTGACCGGCGCGAGCGCGAGCGCGGAGCCGGTCCAGCGTGCCGGCGCCGACGAGCGGCCCCGTGGCCGGGTCCGGGCCCGGCTGCGTGGCGCGCTGCTGGCCGGTGCCGTGGCGGGGACCGGTGTGTGGGTGCTGTTCGCGCTGCTGCCGTTCCTGCGGGCCACCTCCGGCGGCGTCGGCGCCTTCCTCGCCGTCACCGTGGCGGCCTTCGTGCTCCGCCGCCGGCGCGACTGAGCCTCCCGGCATCCGGACGGCCCCGCTGAGCGAAACCGTCCCGTAACACGAGCGCGCACATCGATACATCGCGGAAACGTCCCGCGCCCGGCGTGGTAACCCGCTCCGACCAGCCTCCTGGGCAGACCACCGGCTCCTGCCGCCGTCTCCCCCATTGGAGGAACCAACGTGACACCCAGCTCCGGCGACACCGCCTGGGTCCTCACGAGCGCCGCTCTCGTGCTGCTCATGACCCCCGGTCTCGCGCTCTTCTACGGCGGCATGGTCCGCGCGAAGAGCGTCCTCAACATGATGATGATGAGCTTCGGCGCTCTCGGGCTCATCAGCGTCCTCTGGGTCCTCTACGGCTACTCGCTGGCGTTCGGCAACGACGTCGGCGGGGGACTGGTCGGCAACTTCGACTTCGTCGGCCTCAAGGGCCTGCTCGCCGCGGACCCGCTCGGCGGCGCCGCCGGTGAGGCGGCCGGCCTCCCGCCGCTCGCCTTCGTCGGCTTCCAGGCCGTCTTCGCCATCATCACCGTCGCTCTGATCAGCGGCGCGATCGCCGACCGCGCCAAGTTCGGCGCGTGGATGGTGTTCGCCGGCATCTGGGCGACCGTCGTCTACTTCCCGGTCGCGCACTGGGTGTTCTCCTTCGACGGCTACACCGCGGCGGTCGGTGGCTGGATCGCGAACGACCTCAAGGCGATCGACTTCGCCGGCGGCACCGCTGTGCACATCAACGCCGGTGCCGCGGGCCTCGCGCTCGCCCTGGTGCTCGGCAAGCGCATCGGCTTCGGCAAGGAGGCCATGCGTCCGCACAACCTGACCCTGGTCATGATCGGCGCCGGGCTGCTGTGGTTCGGCTGGTTCGGCTTCAACGCCGGCTCTGCGCTCGGCGCGGGCAACGTCGCTGCGGTGGCCTGGATCAACACCCTGGTCGCGACCGCTGCGGCGTCGCTCGCGTGGCTCGCCACCGAGAAGATCCGGGACGGTCACGCGACCTCGCTCGGTGCCGCGTCCGGCGTGGTCGCCGGCCTGGTCGCCATCACGCCGGCCTGCTCGGCGGTCAACCCGGTCGGCGCGATCCTCGTCGGCGCGATCGCCGGTGTGCTCTGCGCCCTCGCCGTGGCGCTGAAGTTCAGGTGGGGCTACGACGACTCGCTCGACGTGGTGGGCGTCCACCTCGTCGGCGGCATCGCCGGCACCTTGCTCATCGGCATCCTCGGCACCGCGAAGGCGCCGGCCGGCGTCGACGGCCTGCTCTACGGCGGCGGCGTCGACCAGCTCTGGCGGCAGGCCGTCGCGGCCGGGGCGGTCCTCGTGTTCTCCTTCGTCATGGCCTACGTGATCGGGACGGCCATCGACAAGACGATCGGCTTCCGCCTGGACGAGGAGTCCGAGGTGTCCGGTGTCGACCTCAGGACGCACGCCGAGTCGGCGTACGAGCTCGGGTCCTTCACGGGCAGCGGCTTCCACACCGGTGCCGGCGTCGGCACCACCAAGGAGAGGGTCGACGCATGAAGCTCATCACCGCGGTCATCAAGCCGTTCAAGCTCGATGACGTCAAGAGCGCGCTGGAGTCCTTCGGGGTCCACGGCATCACCGTCACCGAGGCCAGTGGGTACGGCCGGCAGAAGGGCCACACCGAGGTCTACCGGGGGGCGGAGTACACCGTCGACCTGGTGCCCAAGGTGCGGCTCGAGGTCTTGGTCGACGACGCCGACAGTGACGACGTCATCGAGGTCATCACCAAGTCCGCCGCGACCGGTCGCATCGGCGACGGCAAGGTCTGGTCCGTCCCGGTCGACACCGTCGTCCGGGTCCGTACCGGCGAGCGCGGCGTCGACGCGCTCTGAGCTCGTTCGCAACGACAGCGACAGCGACATCCGACGGCAGGGCGAGGGGGCGACGGCGTGACCGTTCCCACCTCCGCCCTGCCGTCGGACTACGCTGCCCGCCGCCGTGAGCTGCTCGCCGAAGGGCGGGTCGCCGGCTCCGTCGGAGGCCCGGGCACGTCGATGCGCCGTCGCGGTCTCGCGGCGCTGACCGACTCCTGGCTGCGGCAGGTCTTCGCCGACGCCGTGGCCGCCACGGGGGTGGCGCCCGGCAAGGCGGCGCTCGTCGCCGTCGGCGGCTACGGACGTGGCGAGCTGGCGCCCGGCAGCGACCTGGACCTCGTCCTGCTGCACGCCGACCGCGGCGCCGTCGAGGTGCTCGCGGAGAAGATCTGGTACCCGGTCTGGGACACCGGCGTGCGGCTGGACCACGCGGTGCGCACCTTCGAGGAGGCCCGCCGGCTCGCGAGCCACGACCTGGCGGTGCTGCTCGGCCTGCTCGACGCCCGGCCGGTAGCCGGCGACCCGGCGCTCGTCGGCCGGCTGCGCACCGCCGTCCTCGGCGACTGGCGGGCCGCCGCCCGGCGCCGGCTGCCCGAGCTGCGAGCCTCCTGGGACGAGCGCGGCGAGCGACACGGCGACCTCCGGCACGACCTCGAGCCCGAGCTCAAGGAGGGCCGCGGCGGGTTGCGCGACGTCGTCTCGCTGCGCGCCGTCGCCGCGTCCTGGGTCGCCGACCGGCCGCACCGCGACGTCGACGACGCGGTACGCCGGCTCGCGGACGTGCGCGATGCGCTGCACCTGGTCACCGGCCGCTCCGGCAACAAGCTGCTGCTGCAGGAGCAGGACCACGTCGCCGAGGAGCTCGGTCTCCCCGGCGCCGACGCGCTGCTGCGCGAGGTCGGTGCGTCGGCCTCCGCCGTCACCCACGCCGCCGAGGTCACCTGGCGCCGGGCGCTGCAGGCCACCCGGCCGCAGCGGTCGCGGTTCGTACGCGGTCGCCGGCCGGTGCTCCGGCTGCTCGGCCCCGGGCTCGCCGAGCACGACGGCGAGGCCGTGCTGACCGCCCAGGCCGACCCGCGGTCCGACCCGTTGCTCGTGCTGCGGATGGCCGCCCGGGCCGCGCGGGCCGGGCTCCCGCTGTCGCCGAGCTCGGTCGACCGGCTGGCCGCGGACACCCCGCCACTGCCGGAGCCCTGGCCGGAGAACGCCCGGCACCTGTTCGTCGAGCTGCTCGGTGCCGGCCCCCCGCTGGTGCCGGTGTGGGAGGCCCTCGACCAGGCCGGTCTGCTCGACCGGCTGCTGCCGGAGTGGTCCACGGTGCGGCACCTGCCCCAGCGCAACGCGGTGCACCGCTACGCCGTCGACCGGCACCTGCTCGAGTGCGCCGTGCGGGCAGCGCCGCTGGTGCGCGACGTGCACCGCCCGGACCTGCTGCTCGTGGGGGCGCTGCTGCACGACATCGGCAAGGGGTCGCCGGGCGACCACAGCGAGGCGGGCGAGCCGCTCGCCGTCGCGGCGGCGACCCGGATGGGCTTCGACGCCGACGACGTGGCGATGCTGGCCCTCGTCGTCCGCCACCACCTGCTGCTCGTGGACAGCGCCACCAAGCGCGACCTCGACGACCCCTCGACGGTGACCACCGTCGCGGACCTGCTCGGCACCACCGAGGTGCTCGAGCTGATGTCGGCCCTGACGTCGGCCGATGCGCAGGCCACCGGACCGGCGGCCTGGAGCGAGTGGAAGGCGGGTCTCGTGGACGACCTCGTACGCCGCACGGCACTGCGACTCCACGGGGCGCCTCCGCCGCCGCCCCCGCCGCTCACCCCGACCGAGTCGCAGCTGGTGGCGGCCGGCCGGCTCGCGGTCGTCGCCGAGCCGGACGAGGCCGTCACCTGGACGGTCACCGTCGTCGCGCCGGACGGCACCGGCCTGTTCGGGACCATCGCCGGCGTGCTCGCGCTGCACCGGCTCTCGGTGCGCTCGGCGCAGGTGCGCACAGAGGGCGGCATGGCCCTCGACGTCTGGACGGTCGTGCCGGACCGCGACCACGAGCCACGGTCCGAGGCTCCTGCGCAACGACATCGCCCGCGCGCTCGACGGCGAGCTCGACGTGACCCAGCGACTGTCGGCCCGCGATGCCGGCCGGCGCCAGCCGGCCGTGGCCCCGCCGCCGCCGAGGGTCGAGGTCGTCGACTCGGCGTCGGACACCGCGACGGTCGTCGAGGTGCGCGCCGGCGACCGGCCGGGGCTGCTGTACCGGCTGGGTCGGGCGCTCGCGCTGATGGGCGTGAACATCCGCGGGGCGCGGGTCGTCACCCTCGGCGCCGAGGCGGTCGACGTGTTCTACCTGCAGGACTCCGTCGGCCGGCCGCTGTCGGACCCGGCGGCCCGGGAGGCCGTGCGGCTGCTCACGGACGCTGCGGGCTGAGCACCGGCTCGACCGGCACCGGCTGGCGGTGCCGGGCGGCGCGGGCAGCCGGGCCGAGAAGGCCGCAGCCACCAGGCAGATGCCGCCCGCGAGGTACCAGACCGGCCCGTAGGTGCCGAGCTGGTCGCGGGTGATGCCGGCGGCCGTGGCGGCTATCGCGGCGCCGACCTGGTGTGCGGCGAAGACCCAGCCGAAGACGACCGGGCCGGCCTCGCCGTAGTACTGCCGGCACAGTGCCACGGTCGGCGGCACCGTGGCGACCCAGTCGAGACCGTAGAAGATGATGAAGACGAGCATGCTCGGGTGCGGCGACGCGGCGAACAGCTGCGAGACGACGAGCAGCGAGACGCCCCGGCCCGCGTAGTAGCCGGCGAGGAGCAGCCGCGAGTCGACGCGGTCGGTGAGCCAGCCGGACGCGATGGTGCCGGCGATGTCGAACAGCCCCACCAGCGCCAGCAGCCCGGCGGCCGTCGTGTTCGGCATGCCGTGGTCGTGCGCCGCGGGGATGAAGTGTGTGCCGATCAGGCCGTTCGTGGTGGCGCCGCAGATCGCGAAGCCGCCGGCCAGTAGCCAGAACTGCGAGGTCCGCGACGCCATCCGCAGCGCGTCGATCGCGGCGGTGGCCGCGTTGCCCGTGCGCGGCGGCGGCACGACGAGCTGGTCGCCGCCGTACGGCGGGAGTCCGACGTCGTAGGGGTGGTCGCGCATCAGCAGCAGCACCAGCGGGACGACCGCGAGCGCACCGCCCGCGACGACCAGCGCGGCCGAGCGCCACCCGTGGTGCTCGGCCAGCCACGCGACGACCGGCAGGAAGACCAGCTGCCCGGTGGCACCGCCGGCGGTGAGGATGCCGGTGACGAGCCCCCGTTTCTTCACGAACCACCGGCCGGCAACGGTGGCCACGAACGCCAGGGCCATCGAGCCGGTCCCGAGCCCGACCAGCACCCCCCACAGCAGCACCAGCTGCCAGCTGGACTGCATGAACACCGTGAGCCCCGACCCGGCCGAGACCAGCAGCAGCGCGCACGCGACCACCCGGCGGATGCCGAAGCGGTTCATCAGCGCGGCCGCGAAGGGGGCGGTGAGGCCGAAGAGCAGCAGGTTGACGGAGACGGCCAGCGAGATGGTGCCGCGCGACCAGCCGTACTCGGTCTGCAGCGGGTCGATCAGCGCACCGGGGGTCGAGCGGAAGCCGGCCGCACCGATGAGCGCGACGAAGGCGACCGCGGCCACCGGCCAGGCGCGGTGCAGCCGCGGACGGGCAGCGGGCGGGGGCGGCGTCGGCCGGGCGGCGGTCGGCGGGGTGCTCACCCCCTGAGGGTGCCGTGGCGGCCTGCGTGACGCCAGTGGCCTGGCAGCCACCATGTGCAAGAATCCGGCCATGAGCGCGCAGACAGTCGCCGACCTCCCTCCCGTCCCGGCCGACCCGCTGGTGGCCGGGGCCCACCGGGTCGCCGTGCTCGCGCTCGACGGGGTGGTCGGCTTCGACCTCGGCACCCCGCCGCAGGTGCTGGGCGGGGCCCGGGACGCGTCCGGGCGCCGGTTGTACGACGTCCGCGTCTGCGGCCCCGGTGGGCCGGTGGCATCGGCGTCCGGCTTCGCCGTGCTGCCCGAGCACGGACTCGAGGCGCTGGGGTGGGCCGACACCGTCGTGGTCGCCGGGGTCGAGGGGGCGCGCACCGCGGGACCGTTCCCGGCCGCCGTCCTCGGCGCACTGCAGGCCACGGCCGGTCGGCAGCGCACCGTGTCGATCTGCACCGGGGCGTTCGTGCTGGCTGCCGCCGGCCTGCTCGACGGCCGGCCGGCGACCACCCACTGGCTCTGGGCCGACCGGTTCCGGGCGCTGCACCCGCACGTGCAGCTCGACCCCGACGTCCTCTTCGTCGACGACGGCGACGTCCTCACCTCGGCCGGCGTCGGTGCCGGGGTCGACCTGTGCCTGCACGTCGTGCGCAGCGACCACGGCGCGGCGGTGGCCAACCGCGTCGCCCGCCGCTGCGTGGTGCCGCCGTGGCGACCCGGCGGACAGTCGCAGTACATCGAGCGGCACGTCCCCGCCCCGTCCGCGGCCTCGACTGCCGAGGCCCGGGAGTGGGCCCTCGGCCACCTCGGGGCGGTCGTCGACCTGGCGGCGATGGCGGGCGTCGCGCACATGAGCGTGCGGACCTTCACCCGGCGGTTCCGCGACGAGACCGGGGTCAGCCCGGCCCGGTGGCTGGCGCAGCAGCGGGTCGACCTGGCCCGGCTGCTGCTGGAGACGACCGACCTGCCGGTCGACCAGGTCGCCCGGCGGGCCGGCTTCGGCACCGCCGCAGCGCTCCGGGCCCAGATGGCGGCCGCGGTCGGCGTCCCCCCGAGCGCCTACCGCAGCACCTTCCGCCCCGACCGCCAGGTCGGCTGACGCCCGGTCGGGCGAGCAACCTGTCAGCCGCTGCCGCAGGTATACCGGCGGCAGCGGCTGACAAGTCGCCGGGTCGGGTTCGCGCCGGCGTCTAGGCTGGGTCCCTGCCCGACCCGGCCCGACCCGTCGCCGTACGTCCGAAGGACTCGCGTGTTCGCCACCCTCTCCGACCGCCTCGCCGCCACGTTCAAGACCCTGCGCGGCAAGGGCCGGCTCACCGACGCCGACATCGACGCGACCACCCGTGAGATCCGGGTGGCCCTGCTCGAGGCCGACGTCGCGCTGTCGGTGGTCAAGGACTTCATCGCCGCGGTGCGCGAGCGCGCACGTGGCATCGAGGTCAGCCAGGCGCTGAACCCGGCCCAGCAGATCGTCAAGATCGTCGACGAGGAGCTCGTCGCGATCCTCGGCGGCGAGACCCGGCGGCTGCGGTTCGCCAAGAACCCGCCGAGCGTGATCATGCTGGCCGGCCTCCAGGGCTCCGGCAAGACGACCCTGGCCGGCAAGCTCGCCCACTGGCTCAAGGGGCAGGGGCACCAGCCGGTACTCGTCGCCGCCGACCTCCAGCGGCCCAACGCCGTCACCCAGCTGCAGGTCGTCGGCGAGCGGGCCGGCGTCCCGGTGTTCGCGCCCGAGCCGGGCAACGGTGTCGGCGACCCGGTCGAGGTCGCACGGCTGGCGATCGAGCACGCCCGGCAGAAGATGTACGACGTCGTCATCGTCGACACCGCAGGTCGGCTGGGGGTCGACGCCGAGCTCATGCAGCAGGCGATCGACATCCGCGACGCGGTCCGGCCGGACGAGACGCTGTTCGTCGTCGACGCGATGATCGGCCAGGACGCGGTGGTGACCGCGCAGGCCTTCCTCGACGGCGTCGGCTTCGACGGCGTCGTCCTGACCAAGCTCGACGGCGACGCCCGCGGTGGCGCGGCCCTGTCGGTGGCCAAGATCACCGGCCGGCAGGTGATGTTCGCCTCCAACGGCGAGAAGCTCGACGACTTCGACACCTTCCACCCCGACCGGATGGCCCAGCGCATCCTCGGCATGGGCGACGTCCTGACCCTGATCGAGCAGGCCGAGAAGGCGTTCGACAAGGGCCAGGCCGAGGAGATGGCGGCGAAGTTCGGCCGCGGCGACGACTTCACGTTCGAGGACTTCCTCGCGCAGATGGAGAGCGTCCGGAAGATGGGCTCGATGTCCAAGCTGCTCGGGATGCTCCCGGGCATGGGGGCGATGCGCGAGCAGATCGAGAACATCGACGAGCGCGAGATCGACCGCACCACCGCGATCATCAAGTCGATGACGCCGGAGGAGCGCCGTAACCACAAGATCCTCAACGCGTCCCGGCGGCAGCGCATCGCCCGCGGCGCCGGCCGCACCGTGTCCGACGTCAACGGCCTCGTCGAGCGCTTCACCGAGGCGCAGAAGATGATGCGCCAGCTCGCGGCCGGTGGCGGCATGCCCGGGATGCCAGGCATGCCGGGACTTCCCGGCATGGGCCGCGGCAAGAAGGCGAAGGGCAAGCAGGGGCCGCCGAAGAAGCTCAAGGGCGGCCGGTCGGGCAACCCGGCCAAGCGCGCCCTGGAGCAGAAGCAGGCCGAGGCCCGCGCGAACGGCGAGGTCGTGGCCGGACTGCCCGACCTGCCCGAGGACTTCCAGCTGCCCGACGAGCTCAAGGGCCTGCTGCCGCCCGGTACGAGCTGACCCCCTCCGACCGGGCATACGCGACCCTGTCCGCCGCCCGCACCCGCGGAGGCCGGTGATCCACAGCGGATCTGTTGGACTTTCTCCAACGGATCCCCTGTGGATCACGAGAGCTGGGTGAGCCGCGGACGGCGGGTGCGGTGGCAGCCCGCGCCGTCGTCCCGGCCGCCCTGACCCGCACCAGCACCCACCCGCACGATGATCCACAGCGGATCGGTGGGGTTTTCTCCAGCAGATCCGCTGTGGATCACCGACCGATCCGCTGTGGATCACCGCGGGACCCGGGTGGCAGGGTGGCGGGCATGGCTGCTGAGAGCGGACCCGTCACGCCGTTGCACCTGCGCGCCGTCGTCCTGCCGGGGGCCGAGCGGCGCGACCTGTGGGTCGACGACCGCGGGCTGGTGCGCGACGACGAGGTGCCCGGTGCGCAGACGGTGACCACCGACGGCTGGGTCGTTCCCGGCCTGGTCGACGCGCACTGTCATGTCGGGCTCGATGCGCACGGAGCCGTCGACGCCGCAGCCACCGAGGCGCAGGCCGTCGCCGACCGCGACGCCGGCGCGCTGCTGCTGCGCGACGCCGGCGTGCCGGCCGACACCCACTGGATCGACGACCGCGACGACCTGCCGCGGGTCATCCGGGCCGGCCGGCACATCGCGCGCAGCACCCGCTACATCCGCAACTACGGCGCGGAGATCGAGCCCGACGACCTGGTCGCGGAGGTCACGACCCAGGCCGCACGCGGCGACGGCTGGGTCAAGCTGGTCGGCGACTGGATCGACCGCGACGCCGGCGACCTCACCCCGTGCTGGCCCGCCGACGTCGCGGCCGCCGGCATCGCCCGGGCGCACGAGCTGGGGGTCCGGGTCACGGCGCACTGCTTCGGTGAGCAGTCCGTCGCCGAGCTGGTGGCCGCCGGCATCGACTGCATCGAGCACGGCACCGGGGTCACCCCGGACGTGGTCGAGGCGATGGCCCGGCGGGGCACCGCGCTGGTGCCGACCCGCGTGCAGATCGACAACTTCCCGACGTACGCCGAGCAGGGCGGCGCCAGGTTCCCGGCCTACGCCGCGCACATGCGCGACCTGCACGCCCGCAGCGACGCGACCCTGCGGGCGGCCTACGACGCGGGTGTGTCGATCTACTGCGGCACCGACGCCGGGGGGGTGCTCCCGCACGGGCTGGTCGCCCGCGAGGTGCAGGCCCTGCACGAGCAGGTGGGTCTCCCGGCGGAGGTCGCGCTGGCCGGCGCCTCCTGGGCGGCCCGCGACTGGCTCGGGCGCCCGGGGCTGGAGGCGGGGGAGTCCGCCGACCTCGTCGTGTACGACGCGGACCCCCGCGCCGACCTCGGGGTCCTCGCCCACCCCCGGGCCGTCGTCCTCCGCGGCCGGGTCGTGGCTTGACGGAGATCCCCGGACACAGATCCACTGTGCGCCGCCGCACCGGACCCGCCGCAGGTCCGGTGCGTCCCCGCGCAAAGGATCGTGAGGTGGGGACGATTCGGCGGGTGGCGCTGGGTCTGGCATGATGGCCCGCTGTACTCGGCGTACGACGGGCCCTCTCATCCCGGCGCACGCCGCGTCCCCCGGTCGGGAACGTCCGCACCCCACGCGGTCCGTACCGCCACCCCGCTCGCAGAAGCAGGAGCTTCCTCAACCGTGGCTGTCAAGATCAAGCTGATGCGCATGGGCAAGATCCGTGCGCCGTACTACCGCATCGTCGTCGCCGACTCGCGCACCAAGCGTGACGGTCGGGCCATCGAGGAGATCGGCAAGTACCACCCCACCCGCGAGCCCTCGCTCATCGAGGTCGACTCGCCGCGCGCGCAGTACTGGCTCTCCGTCGGCGCGCAGCCGACCGAGCCCGTCGCCGCGATCCTCAAGATCACCGGCGACTGGCAGAAGTTCAAGGGCCTGCCGGGCCAGGAGGGCACCCTGCGCGTCGCCGAGCCGAAGGCCGACAAGAAGTCGGTGTTCGAGGCGGCCGCCAAGGACTCCGCCGGCCAGCCCAAGGACGGCGCCACGACGCCGAAGAAGAAGGCCGCCAAGAAGGCCGACGCTCCGGCCGCGACCGAGGCGCCCGCCGCCGAGGCCGCCCCGGAGGCTGCCGCACCGGAGGCGACCGTCGTCGAGGAGCCGAAGACCGAGGACGCCGCTGCGGCGCCCGAGACTGCTCCGGCCGCCGAGGCCGAGGCGCCGGCTGCCGAGGCGCCTGCCGCCGACGAGCCCGCCAAGGACGAGGCGTAGGCCGTGCTCGAGGAAGCCCTCGAGCACCTGGTCCGCGGCATCGTCGACAACCCGGACGACGTCTCCGTCCGCGACCGCACCAACCGCCGCGGTCGCACCCTCGAGGTGCGCGTGCATCCTGAGGACCTCGGCAAGGTGATCGGCCGGGGTGGCCGCACCGCCAAAGCCCTGCGCACCGTGATCGGCGCGCTCGGCAACGGCACGAGCGTCCGCGTCGACTTCCTCGACGTCGACGAGCGCTAGCAGCCGACCTCCGGTCGACCGGGCGGTGGAGGGCTGATGGAGGTCGTTGTCGCTCGGATCGGCCGTCCGCACGGTCTCCACGGCGAGGTGTCGGTGGAGGTGCGCACCGACGACCCGGAGGGCAGGTTCGCCCCCGGGACGACGGTGCGCACCGATCCCGCCTCGGCCGGCCCGCTGACCATCACCGACGGTCGGGTGCACTCCGGTCGGCTCCTGCTCACCTTCGACGGGTACGCCGACCGCGGCGCCGCCGAGGGGCTGCGCAACGTCCTGCTGGTGGCCGACGTCGACCCGTCCCAGCGGCTCGACGACCCGGACGAGTTCCTCGACTCCCAGCTGCTCGGCCTCGACGTGCGCACGGTCGGCGGTGCCGACGTCGGTGAGCTCGTCGAGGTCCTGCACCTGCCCGGCCAGGACGTCCTCGCCGTCCGGCGTCCCGACAGCACCGAGGTGCTGGTGCCCTTCGTCGCGGCCATCGTCCCGACCGTCGACCTGGACGCCGGGGTGGTCGTCGTCGACCCGCCGCCCGGGTTGCTCGCCGACGTCCCCGACGAGGTCCCCGACGAGGCCGAGCCGTCGGACCGGCGCGACGACCCGTCATGAGGATCGACGTCCTCACGATCTTCCCCGACTACCTCGCGCCGCTGCGGCTCTCGTTGATCGGCCGGGCCGTCGAGGACGGCCTGATCGACCTGCGGGTGCACGACCTGCGCGGCTGGACCGCCGACCGGCACCGCACCGTCGACGACTCGCCGTACGGCGGCGGGCCCGGGATGCTCATGCGGCCGGAGCCGTGGGGCGACGCCCTGGACGAGGTCCTCGGGGACGAGCGGGACGTGCGGGTCCTGGTGCCGACGCCCGGCGGGGTGCCGTTCTCCCAGGCACTGGCGCACGAGCTGGCCGGGGAGCCGCGGCTGGTGTTCGCCTGCGGGCGCTACGAGGGCGTCGACCAGCGCGTGCTCGACGACGTCGCGACGCGGGCCCGGGTGACCGAGGTCAGCCTCGGTGACTACGTCCTCAACGGCGGGGAGGTCGCGGTGCTCGCGGTCGTCGAGGCTGTCGCCCGGCTGCTGCCCGGCGTGATCGGCAACGCCGCGTCGCTCGAGGACGAGTCGCACGCCGGCGGTCTGCTCGAGGCACCGGGCTACACCAAGCCGGCCGCGTGGCGCGGTCGGGAGGTCCCGGCGGTGCTGCTGTCCGGCGACCACGCCCGGATCACCCGCTGGCGCCGGGACGAGTCGCTGCGCCGGACCGTCGACCGCCGTCCCGACCTGGTGGCCGCCCTCGACCCCGCGGGTCTGGACCGCGACGACCTCGCGGTGCTCGCCGACCTGGGCTGGTCGCCGGGGGCTGCCGGGCGATTGGCCCGCTCCAGCGACCCTGTGGCAGACTGACTCGCTGCGGTCAGCCGCGAGCGCCCCCGCCACAGGGAGGGCACTGCTCCACGACACGACCGCCACACAACTGCACCCCACCCACCGTGGGTGACCTGTGGCACCGCGAGAGAAGAGAACCCGATGCAGACGCTGGACGCCCTCGACGACGCCTCGAAGCGCTCGGACATCCCCGAGTTCCGACCCGGCGACACCCTCAAGGTCCACGTCAAGGTCATCGAGGGGACCCGCTCTCGCATCCAGGTCTTCCAGGGCGTGGTCATCCGCCGGCAGGGCTCGGGCGTGCGCGAGACCTTCACGGTCCGCAAGGTCAGCTTCGGCGTCGGCGTGGAGCGCACCTTCCCGGTGCACACCCCGGTGATCGACAAGATCGAGGTCGTCACCCGCGGTGACGTCCGCCGCGCGAAGCTCTACTACCTGCGCGAGCTGCGCGGCAAGGCCGCCAAGATCAAGGAGCGGCGCGACACCCCCGTCGCCCGCTGACCGTTCCCCTCGACGCGCGACTCCCACCTCCGCCGGCGCGCGTGGAGGGCGAGGCGCCGTCGCGCACCCCGGCCGGCCGGCGCGCCCGGTCGCTCGTCGAGCTCGCTGTGCTGGTGGTGCTGGCGGTGCTGGCCACCTGGCTGGTGCGCACCTACCTGGTCGCGCCGTTCTCCATCCCCTCGGGGTCGATGGAGAACACCCTGCGGCCCGGCGACCGCATCCTCGTCGACCGGCTGTCCTACCGGCTGCACGACGTGCGGCGCGGCGACGCCGTCGTGTTCGACGGCACCGAGGCCTTCGGCTCGCTGAACGGCGGCGGCACCACCGACTACGTCAAGCGCGTCGTCGGCCTGCCCGGCGACCACGTCGTGTGCTGCGACGACCAGGGCCGGATCACCGTCGACGGTAAGGCGCTGGACGAGACCAGCTACCTGCACCCCGGCGACGAGCCGTCCGAGATGCGTTTCGACGTCACCGTGCCGGCGGGCAAGCTGTGGCTGATGGGTGACCACCGGTCCGACTCGCTGGACTCGCGCGCCCACCTCGGCGATCCCGGCGGTGGATTCGTGCCGGTCGAGAGGGTGATCGGCCGGGTGCTCGTGGTCGTCTGGCCGCTGGACCGGCTCGGGTCCCGCTCCGGTGCCGACGTAGGCTTCGCGACGGCGCACCCGGCACCCCCGGGCGCCGCGGGGACAGCGGGGACGGAAGGACGGACGCGATGACGACCGAGGACGGTCAGCGCGCCGCCGACCCCGCGACGCCGCCCCCGCCCGGTGCGGCCGCCGAACCCGCTCGCCCTCCTGTGCGCACCCGCCGGGCGCAGCCGCAGCGGAAGTCGTTCCTGCGCGAGCTGCCCGGCATCGTCATCACCGCGCTGGTCATCTCGGTGCTCATCAAGACCTTCCTCGTGCAGGCGTTCTACATCCCCTCCGGGTCGATGGAGAACACCCTGCTGGTCAACGACCGGGTGCTGGTCAACAAGCTCGCCGACAAGCCCGACGAGATCCACCGCGGCGACGTGATCGTCTTCCAGGACCCGGGCGGCTGGCTCGGGGGGAGCGGCGCGTCGACCCGCGGCAGCCTGGTCACGGCTGTCCGCAACGTGCTCGTCTTCGTCGGCCTGGCGCCGGCCGCCGGCGAGGAGGACCTCATCAAGCGCGTCATCGGCGTCGGCGGCGACAAGGTCGTCTGCTGCGACGACGGTGGCCACCTCACCGTCAACGGCAAGCCGCTGGACGAGACCTACCTCTACCCGGGAGACGACCCGTCCGGCGAGGAGTTCTCGATCACGGTGCCCCAGGGCAAGCTCTGGGTCATGGGTGACCACCGGTCGGTCTCCGAGGACAGCCGTGCGCACCAGCAGCAGCCCGGGAAGGGCTTCGTCCCGGTCGACGACGTGATCGGCCGGGCGTTCACCATCGTGTGGCCGCTGGACCGCGCCCGGCTGCTGCACCGGCCCCCGACGTTCGACCAGCCCGGACTCGCCGCGGCGGCCCACTGAGCCGGTTCGGTCCCGGCTGCGTCGTAGGCTCCTCGCGATGGGGATGGTGCGGAAGTTCGTCGTACGGCGAGAGGCTGGCCTCTACGCCTACGAGAAGGCGCTCGAGCGGGCCGGGCTGACCCCGGTCGCCGGCACCGACGAGGCCGGTCGCGGCGCGTGCGCCGGGCCGCTCGTCGTGGCCGCCGTGGTGCTGCCGACCGGCCGCCGCGGCCAGGTGCCGGGGCTGGCCGACTCCAAGCTGCTCACGCCCGCCGCGCGCGACCGCGTGTTCGACGAGGTCGTCCGGCGGGCCGCCGCCTGGTCGGTCGTGGTGGTGCCGGCGCAGGAGGTCGACCGGATCGGCCTGCACGTCTGCAACGTCGAGGGGATGCGGCGCGCCCTGGCCCAGCTGTCGGTCGCGCCGGCCTACGTCCTCACCGACGGGTTCCCGGTGCGGGGGCTTCCCGCGCCCGGCCTCGCGGTGTGGAAGGGCGACCGGGTGAGCGCGTCGATCGCCGCCGCGTCGGTGCTCGCCAAGGTCACCAGGGACCGGATCATGGCGGGCCTGCACCAGCAGTTCCCGCGATACGACTTCGTCGGGCACAAGGGATACGTCACCCCCGTGCACGACGCCGCGCTGGACGAGCACGGCCCGTGCCCGGAGCACCGGTTCTCCTACGTCAACGTGGCCCGCCGGGTGCCGGGCGACGAGCGGGTGCCGGCCCGCACCGTGGCCCGGCTCGAGGAGGGGCCGGTGCCTGACGAGGTCGTCGAGGCTGTCGAGGTCGTGGACGTGTCGGCCGACGTCGAGGAGGCGTACGCCCGGTGAGCGCGGAGGACCTGGAGAAGTACGAGACCGAGATGGAGCTGCAGCTCTACCGCGAGTACCGCGACGTGGTCGGGCTGTTCGGCTACGTCGTCGAGACCGAGCGCCGCTTCTACCTCACCAACGTCGTCGAGGTGACGCCGCGCAGCACCGACGGCGGCGAGGTCTACTTCGAGGTGACGATGTCCGACGCCTGGGTGTGGGACATGTACCGGCCCGCCAGGTTCGTGAAGAACGTCCGCGTGCTGACGTTCAAGGACGTCAACGTCGAGGAGCTGGCCCGCCAGGAGCTGTCGGTGGAGCTCCCGCCCGAGTAGGCACCTCAGCAGGCCCCCGTACATCGTCGCGTCGGCTTCCCGGAACATCGGTGGCGACGGAACAGGGCCGGGCCCTGGTTGCAAGTCGGTCGACAAGCGGCCCCCCGCACCGGTGGGATCGGGGCCGTGACGGTGCCCCTGCACGACGACGAGCTCACGATCGAGCCGGCTACCGTGCGTGCCCTCGTCGACCGGACATTGCCGGACGCTCGCGCGCTGCCGCTGCGCCGGCTGGCCGCGTCGGGGTCGAGCAACGCGCTCTTCCGCCTGGGGGACGAGCTGCTGGTCCGGCTGCCCCGGCAACCTGGTGGTTCGGCCACCATCGCCAAGGAGGCGCGCTGGCTGCCGCTGGTCGGCCCACACGTCCCCGTCGCTGTCCCCGAGGTGGTCGCCGTCGGGGAACCCGGGTTCGGCTACCCCGAGCAGTGGTCGGTCGTGCGCTGGCTCGAGGGGGCAACGCCCACGGGTGCGGCGAGCGACGTCGCGGGCGCCCCGTTGGCCGCCGACCTCGCGGCGGTGGTGACGGGGCTCCAGTCGGTCGCGGTCCCGCCGGAGGCTCTGGTCGACCCCGAGCTGCGCTGGTACCGGGGCACCCCGCTGACCACCCAGGACGAGGACACCCGTCTCGCGCTCGATGCGTGCCGGGGCATCGTCGGTCTCGACGTGGACCTGGCGGCCGCCGAAGCCGTGTGGGACGAGGCGATGTCCCTGCCGGGCGTCGCCGACACGGTGCCGCCACGGTGGCACCACGCCGACCTGGTGGCCGAGAACCTGCTCGTGCGTGCCGACCGGCTGTCCGCGGTCCTGGACTTCGGCGGACTCTCGATCGGTGACCCGACCGTCGATCTCAAGGTCGCCTGGGAGCTGCTGGCCGGCGAGGCACGCGACGGCTTCCGCCGGGCTGTCGGGGCCGACGACGTTACCTGGCTGCGCGGAAGGGCGTGGGCGCTGTCGCTCGCGCTGCGGACCTTCCCGTACTACTGGGCCACGATGCCCGCCCGCTGTGCCGGTCGCGTCGCCATCGTGCGGGCCGTCCTCGCCGACGCGGCATCCTGACGCCGGCCCGAGGCCCGACCAACGCGGCCGGCCGGTCGCTACGCCGGACGCGGCACCCTGGCCAGGGCCTGGTCCTGGTCCAGCCCCGTGAGCTCGAGCAGGTCGACGACCATCGACCGCACCTGGGCGAGCACCACGACCGCAGACATGACCTCGGAGTGCGGCGCGGTCGACGACGCGCGGGCCACCGCTTCGAGCGCGGGCCGCACCTCCGACGTCTCGGTGCGTGCCGTGAGCGCGTCGGCCAGCTCGCCGGCCCGCTCGGCGAGGTCGTCGACCAGGTTGAGGTACGCCGGGGGCACGGTCTCCTCGTACCGGACCGCGGCCAGCACCCGGCGTACCAGCACCCGGGAGTTGCGCACCGCGCGGTCCAGCGGCTCGGCGAGCTCCGCGACGCGCTCGACGTGGGCCCGGTGCCGGCGCCGGAAGGGTGAGCTGCGCACGACCTCGATGCCCTCTGCCGCCGCGGACCTCAGGTCGCCGAGCGCAGTGTCCGTGGCCCGGGCTCGGGCCAGTGCCTCCTCGGCCCGCGCCACGTCACCGGCGCGGGCGGCGTCGGTCGCGTCGTGCAACAGGTCGGACAGCTCGTCGAGCACCCGCGCGGCCTCGATGCGCGGCCGACGCAGCGGGGTCTGCGGGGCCACGGCCGCCGCGGCCAGTGCGACCGCGCCACCGATGAGCGCGTCGGTCCAGCGGCTCAGACCGGCCGACGGCAGCGGCAGCAGCGTCGTCACCACCACCGACTGCACCGCCGCCTGCGTCACGACCAGCGGCCCGCCGTCCAGCAGGACGGCCACCGTCATGGACAGGACGACGACCAGTGCGACCTGCCAGGCGCCGGTGCCGATGACCCGGACGAGCAGGTCGCCGACCCCGACGCCGACGGCGACGCCCACCGTCACCTCGCCGACCCGGCGCAGCCGCTGGCCGTAGGAGAGGCCGAGGCTGACGATGGCCGCCACCGGTGCGAAGAAGGGTCGCGGGTGGCCGAGGACGTCGTACGCGAGGTACCAGGCGATCGAGGCGGCCACGGCCACCTGGCAGATGAGGAACGTGCGCTGGCGCAGCCGCAGCACGCGGGTCTGCACGCTGCTACGCCCTCGGCGGGCGACCCGCCGGCCGAGTGCCGCCGACCGGTCGAGGGGCCGGGCAGCCGGCCGGTGCTCCTCGCTACCGGGCTCTCGCACCGGGCCATCGTGCCCGGCCCGGCCGACGCGCTCCGTCGCGGTCCGTCCACAGGGACGCGGCACTGCCGATGCTGTCCACAGACCGCGCCCGGGACCGTGCCGACCCGCGCCGCCGCGGCAGGCTCGAGCACGTGACGGACTTACCGGCGGTACGTGAGAAGGACGCCCTGGGTGCCTACGGCGAGCGGGTGGCCGCGAGGTTCCTGCGCGCCGCGGGCCTGACGGTGCTCGACACCAACTGGCGCTGCCCGCTGGGCGAGCTCGACATCGTGGCTCGCGACGGCGACGTGCTGGTCGTGTGCGAGGTGAAGACCCGGTCCTCCACCGGCCGCGGGCACCCCCTCGAGGCGGTGACACCCGCCAAGGCGGCGCGCCTGCGGCTGCTCGCAGCAGCCTGGATCGAGGACCGGCAGGTGCACCCGGCCGACGTGCGGGTCGACCTGGTCGGAGTGATCCAGCCGCGCCGCGGGCGGGCCACGGTCGAGCACGTCCGGGGGGTGGCCTAGGCCGTGGCTGCCCACCCCGTCCCGGCTCGCGTCGAGAGCGAGCGGGGGGACACGCCCTGATGGGCCTGGCGCGCACCCGCGGGGTCGCACTCGTCGGGGTCGAGGGACACCTCGTCGACGTCGAGGCCGACCTCGGCGTCGGTGTGCCGTCGTACACCCTGGTCGGACTGCCCGACGCCTCGCTGGCCGAGTCGCGCGACCGGGTGCGTGCGGCCATGGTCAACAGCGGGCAGGACTGGCCGGCGACCAAGCGGGTCACGGTCAACCTGTCGCC
Source organism: uncultured Actinomycetota bacterium (assembly GCA_963784645.1). Classification (GTDB taxonomy): domain Bacteria; phylum Actinomycetota; class Actinomycetes; order JACCUZ01; family JACCUZ01; genus JBBRVW01. Next base: position 340,919 of record CAWARY010000005.1, read on the forward strand.
TGCGTCGCTGCCGAAGCGGGGGTCGTCCTTCGACCTGCCCATCGCAGTCGCGATCCTTGCCGCGCAGGGGGTGGTGCCGGCGGGCGCGTTCGAGGGTGCGGTCCTGCTCGGCGAGCTCGGGCTGGACGGCCGGCTCCGGCCGGTGCGCGGTGTGCTGCCTTCGGTTGCGGCCGCCGCCCGGGCGGGCGCGACGGCGGCGGTCGTGCCGATCGGCAACGTCGAGGAGGCTGCGCTGGTCCCGGGGGTGCAGGTCACCGGACACCGGACCCTGGCCGGGCTGGTGGCGCGGGCCCGCGGCGAGGAGCCGCCCGCAGTGGAGCTGGTGGCCGAGCCGGTGCTGTCACCGCCGCCGGGCGATGCTGCGCCGGCCCACGTGCCTGACCTCTCCGAGGTGCTCGGGCAGGCCACGGCGCGCTACCTGGTCGAGGTGGCAGCTGCCGGCGGTCACCACCTGCTCATGCTCGGACCGCCGGGGGCGGGGAAGACGCTGCTGGCCGAGCGGCTGCCGGGGCTGCTGCCTCCGCTGGACCGCGCGTCCGCGCTCGAGGTGACGGCCGTCCACTCGGTGGCCGGCGTCCTCGGCGACGGCGCCGGTCCGCTGGTCGACCGCGCGCCCTTCCAGGCGCCGCACCACACCGCCTCCGTGGCCGCGGTCGTGGGCGGCGGCTCGACCCAGGTCCGGCCCGGCGCGGCCTCGCTGGCGCACCGCGGCGTGCTGTTCATGGACGAGGCACCGGAGTTCGCGCCAGCGGTGCTCGACGCGTTGCGCGAGCCGCTCGAGTCGGGCGAGATCACCGTCGCCCGGCTGGCGGCCCGGGTCCGGTTCCCGGCGCGCTTCCAGCTCGTGCTGGCGGCCAACCCCTGCCCGTGCGGGCTGGCGATCACCGCCCCGGGCGCCGTGTCGAGGTGCCGCTGCACGCCGATGGCCCGGATCCGCTACCTCGGCCGGCTCTCCGGCCCGCTGCTCGACCGGGTCGACCTCCAGATCGAGATGCTGCCGGCGTCGCGGGCCGACCTGCGGGCCGCGCCAGGCGCGGCGGAGAGCACCGCCGTCGTCGCCGAGCGGGTCGCGGTCGCTCGCGAGCGGATGGCGGCCCGGCTCGTGGGCACGCCCTGGCGGGCCAACGGCGAGGTGCCCGGGCACGTGCTGCGCCGACGCTGGCGGCTGCCCTGGGAGGTCGTGGGCGAGGCGGAGCGGCTGCTCGACCGCGGAGCCCTGACGGCGCGCGGGGTCGACCGGGTCGTGCGGGTGGCCTGGACCGTGGCCGACCTGGCCGGACGCGACGCACCCGATGCGGGTGACATCCGGGTGGCCCTGGACTGCCGGGGCGTCGCGAGGTGGGCCGCATGACCGGCGACGCGGTCACCGACGCCGTCGCCGACGCCGACGACCGGGCGGCCCGGGCGGCGCTCGCCCGGCTGGCCGAGCCCGGCGACGCGTGGCTCGGCCGGGCGGTCGCCGCCATCGGGGCAGCGGCGGTGCTGGCCCGCGTGCTCACGCCGCGCGAGGGCGAGCCCGACCGGCTCGCGCAGTACCGCGTGCGGATCCCGGCGCTCGGTTCCGACGACGAGCAGACGGCGCGGGCCGGCGCCCGCCTGGTCGTCCCGGGGGACGCGGAGTGGCCCGCGTCGCTCGACGACCTGCAGGAGCGGGCGCCGCTGGCCCTGTGGGTGGCCGGGGAGGCCTGGCTGCCGGACGTGGTCGGCAGGGCCGTGTCCGTGGTGGGCGCGCGTGCCTGCAGCGAGTACGGCCAGATCGTGACCGCCGACCTGGCGTCCGGGCTGGTCGACCGCGGGTGGTCGGTGGTGTCCGGTGGCGCCTACGGCATCGACGCTGCCGCGCACCGCGGCGCACTGGCGGTGGGTGGCACGACGGTCGCGGTGCTGGCCTGCGGTGTCGACGTGGCCTACCCAGCGGCCCACGGGTCGCTCTTCGACGCGGTACGCGCGGCCGGCTGCCTCGTCTCGGAGCTGCCGCCCGGCTCGCACCCGACCCGGGCCCGGTTCCTGGATCGCAACCGGCTCATCGCCGCCCTGGGCCGGGGCACGGTGGTCGTCGAGGCGGCGACCCGCAGCGGCGCACTCAACACCGCCGGCCACGCCGAGCAGCTGTCCCGGACCGTGATGGCGGTCCCGGGTGCGGTCACGTCCGCCGCGTCGGCCGGCTGCCACCTGCTGCTGCGCACGCTGGGCGCCTCGCTGGTCACCTGTGCGGCCGACGTGGTCGACCTGCTGGCGCCGGTCGGTGAGGACGGCCACGAGCCGGAGCGCGGCGCGGCCCGCCCGCACGACGGGCTGGACCCGATGACGCTGCGGGTGCTCGAGGCCCTCCCGCTGGGCCGGCGGGCGGCACCGGACAGCGTGGGGCGGGTCGCCGGGCTGGACGCGCCCACGGTGCTGCGCGCGCTGGGGCTGCTGGCCGCCCGCGGCCTGGCCGACAGCCGGCAGGGCCGCTGGCGCCGGTCGCCGGGGGGAGGTGGTCGGCAAGGCTTGTGACCCGACCGGCGCGCCGGTCCTTGCATGGCGCACCACCTCGGGACACCGTGTCGTCCATGGCCGGACGGGGTGGGGCGGTGGTGCAGTCGGCCGGCACCGAGCTGCCCCCCGCACTGGCCGACGCCCTCGACGGCTACGCGCGGCACCTGCGCTCCGAGCGCGGCATGAGCGAGCACTCGGTGCGCGCCTACCGCGGGGACGTGCTGACCCTCCTCGAGCACGCCCGGCGGATGGGTCGCACGGTCCCGGCGGCCGTGGACCTCCTGGTGCTGCGCAGCTGGCTGGCGGGGCAGTCGAGCCGGGGCATGGCACGGGCCACGCTGGCCCGCCGGGCGGCGGCCGCGCGCGGGTTCACCGCGTGGGCCCTGCGTGACGGTCTGGTCGAGAAGGATGCCGGCGCCCTGCTCGCGACCCCCCGCAGCGGCCGCACGCTGCCCGGGGTGCTGCGCCGCGACGAGGCGGACGCGCTGCTGCACGTGGCCGGGCTCGCGGCCGACGACAACGATCCGACGGCGGTCCGCGACCTCGCCGTGCTCGAGGTGCTCTACGCGTCCGGGATCCGGGTGGGGGAGCTCTGCGGCCTCGACCTCGACGACGTCGACCGCGCCCGGCGGGTGCTCAGGGTGCTCGGCAAGGGCGACAAGGAGCGCACCGTGCCGGTGGGGGCGCCGGCCGTCCGGGCGGTGGACCGGTGGCTGGCCGAGGGGCGCCCGCAGCTCCTATGCCCGGGCAGCGGTGCGGCGGTCTTCCTGGGTGCCCGGGGGGCCCGGATCGACCCGCGCACCGTCCGCCGGGTGGTGCACGCCCTGCTCGCGCACGTCCCGGGAGCGCCGGACCTCGGGCCGCACGGCCTCCGCCATTCGGCTGCCACTCACCTGCTGGAAGGGGGAGCCGACCTGAGAAGCGTTCAAGAGCTTCTTGGTCACGCTACGCTCGCCACGACGCAGATCTACACCCATGTGTCCGTCGACAGGCTGAAGGCAACGTATGACCAAGCGCACCCACGGGCCTGACGGCGCCGCCGCCTCGCCCTCCGGGGGAGTGGGCGCCGCCGCAGATGACATCGTCGTCGACGAGGCCGTCGCCGCGAAGAGTGCTGCCGAGGCAGCGCTCCGCGAGCTCTGGCAGGACTTCAAGAAGACCGGCGACGGGCCGCTGCGCGAGCGGCTGATCCTGCACTACTCGCCGCTCGTGAAGTACGTCGCCGGACGCGTGGGCGTCGGCCTCCCGCCGAACATCGAGCAGGCCGACCTCGTCTCGTACGGGATCTTCGGCCTGATCGACGCGATCGAGAAGTTCGACCTCGAGCGCGCGATCAAGTTCGAGACCTACGCGATCAGCCGGATCCGTGGCGCGATCATCGACGAGCTGCGCGCGATCGACTGGATCCCGCGCTCGGTCCGCTACAAGGCCCGCGAGGTCGAGAAGGCCTACGCCGCACTCGAGGCGCAGCTGCACCGCACGCCGAGCGAGGCCGAGGTGGCCGCCGAGATGGGCATCAAGCTCGACGACCTGCACACGATCTTCAGCCAGGTGTCCTTCGTCAACGTGGTGGCGCTCGACGAGCTGCTCAGCGTCGGCGGCGAGAAGGGTGACAAGCTCAGCCTCGTCGACACCCTCGAGGACACCAAGGCCGAGGACCCGGTGCTGGCCTTCGAGTCCGAGGAGACGAAGTTCCTCCTGGCCAAGGCCATCAACACCCTGCCCGAGCGCGAGAAGATCGTCGTCACGCTCTACTACTACGAGGGCCTCACCCTGGCCGAGATCGGGCAGGTCCTCGGCGTGACCGAGAGCCGGATCTGCCAGATGCACACCAAGGCGGTCCTCCAGCTGCGCGGCAAGCTCGCCGACAGCAAGGACTGACCCCGCCAGGTCCGGGCCGGCGACGACCGGGGCCCCGCGGTGCGGCGGCCGTGGCTCAGAGCCGGCCGACCGCCGACAGCGGACCCATCACGAGCACCGGGTGCTGCGCGGGGTCCAGCCACCGCAGCGTCCGGCGCATCGTGGCGCGGCGCACCGAGACGCACCCGGAGGTCGCTCCCGGCCCGCTGACGTGCAGGAAGATGCCACCACCCAGCCGGGTGTCCGCCGGCGTGTCAGCCACCCGCCCGCCGTCCGGCGCCCGGTGCACGTCCGCGGGCAGGTTGAAGTCCAGCACCGCTGCGTAGCGGTACTGCCTGCCGTACCCCGACAGGTCCTCGGCCCACGACCGGCGCCAGGCCGAGCCCGCGACCCGGCGGGGCTGCAGCACGTTGTAGGTCTGCGGGTCGCGTGGGTCGTAGACCCACCAGTCCGACCGGTCGACCTCCCGGTAGGGAAGGGCCGTGCCGGGGTCCGCCCCGTTGCCGAAGGCAGCGACCACGCCGAACGTCCCGGCCGGGCTGGTGCCGGACCGCTGCCGACGCTGCGCGGCCGGTGCGAAGCCGCGGTGAGCCCACGCGGGCGGGCACCGCCTCGCCGACCTGCCGCCACGACCCGTCCGGCCGTCGCTCGAACCGGCGCAGCACCGCGCGGCTGGTCGACCAGGACCGCCCCGTGACCACCACCACCTGACCCGCGTCCCCGACGTGGGCGAGCCGGCTCGGGTGGTACGCCGGTCTGCCGCCGGCGGCGACGCGAGCGGCGCCGACCGGTCCCGCGGCCATCGCGACGACGAGCAGGTGGACGAGAAGGGCGGCCGACAGCCGGCCCACGGGCCGGGCGCGGTGTCCGGCGACGACGGCCCACCGGCGGGCGTCCGGTCGCGACGGCCGGAGGCTGCCGCGGTGCTCGCCCATAGGGTTGCCATCATGCCCGCCGAGCCCTCGACAGTGACGGACGACGTGCCGAACCCGGTCTGGGGCGACGACTGGCCGCAGGTCCGTGACCTCTGGCCGCTCGAGCCGACCGTGGCGCACCTCAACCACGGGTCGTACGGCGCCGTCCCGACCGCGGTGCTGGAGGAGCAGCAGTCCTGGCGGGAGCGGATGGAGGCCAACCCGGACCGCTTCTTCGGTCGCGAGCTGGCCGGCGCGCTGGCCGCCGCCCGGTCCGAGGTGGGCGCCTTCCTCGGGGCGGGCGAGGGGTCGCTGGCGTTCGTCCCCAACGCCACCACCGGCGCCAGCACGGTGCTTGCGGCGTTCCCGCTCGAGGCCGGCGACCGCGTCCTGGTCACCGACCACAGCTACGGCGCCGTCCGCATCGCCGCCCAGCGGTTCAGCCAGGACCGCGGCGCGGCACTGGACACCGTCCACGTGCCGCTCGACGCCTCCGACACCGACGTGGTGGCCCGCGTCCTCGCCGCGGTCACCGACCGGACCCGCCTGGTGGTGCTCGACCACGTCACGTCGCCCACCGCACGGCGGATGCCGCTGGTCGGGCTGGTGCCCGAGCTGCGGGCGCGCGGGGTCGCAGTGCTCGTCGACGGGGCGCACGCGCCCGGGATGCTCGACCTCGACATCGAGGCCGTAGGTGCCGACTTCTACCTCGGCAACCTGCACAAGTGGGCGTGCGCGCCGCGCGGCACTGCGGTGCTGCACGCCGCCGAGCGCTGGCGGCCGGTGCTGCGCCCGCTGGTCGCGTCGTGGGGCGAGGCGGACGGGTTCCCGCTGGCCTTCGACGAGACCGGCACCGAGGACCCGACCGCCTGGCTGTCCGCCCCGCGTGCCCTGCGGGTGCTGGGGCAGCTCGGGCTGGACCGGGTGCGCCGGCACAACGTCGAGCTCGCCGTGGCCGGTCAGCACGAGGTGGGGCGGGCGCTCGGTGTCCCCGCGCGGGACCTCCCGCGCGACGCCGCCGTGTCGATGCAGCTCGTGCCGCTGCCCGCGGGCATCGCGGCGACCCGGGACGACGCCACCGCCCTGCAGGCCAGGCTCGGCGAGGAGTCGGCGGTCGAGGTGGCCGTCACCTGTTGGCAGGAGCAGGGGTTCGTGCGCCTGTCGGCGCACGCGTACAACGCACCTGCCGACTACCGCCGGCTGGCCGCGGACCTCCCGTCCCTGATCTGAGGTGGCCGGGCGGTGCCGAACCCGCTCACGCCTCGCGGCGCTCGGCGGTGAGGTGACCCGGCGTGTCCCCGGTGTTGACGGTCGCGCTCGGCTCCACGAGCAGGACCTCCGCCCAGTCGGCCGAGCGAGGGCGGTGCGGCACCCCACGCGGCACGACGTAGAGCTGGCCCGGGCCGAGCCTCACCTCGGCGTCGTCGAGCTCGATCGTGAGCGATCCCCGCAGCACGAGGAACACCTCGTCGGTCTCGGGGTGGGTGTGCCGGGTGAACTCGCCCAGCGTCCGCACCACGCGCAGGTCGTAGTCGTTGAGGGTGGCGACCGTTCGCGGCCGCCATGGCTCGTCGACGCCGGCCAGGACGGCGGCGAGGTCGACAGGGTCGACGGGGTGCACGGGGTCGACGTGAGGTGTCATGCCCGCCAGGATGCCGCCCGGCTGCCCCCGGTCGCGCCGACCCAGCCGCCCGCCCCGCAGCTCACCCACCCGGCGGTCCCGTGGACCACACCGGCAGCAGGCGCACCCGCACGGCGCCCAGCAGCCCCCACGGGTCGAGGTAGGTGGTCCCGCGGCGCAGTCCCCAGTGCAGGCACGCGACGGGCGGGCAGTGGCTGCCGGCCGCCGCCAGCAGCCCGAGCAGCTGTCCCGCCTGCACCGGGTCGCCGCGGCGCACCGCAGGGGTGACCGGCTGGTAGGTGGTGCGCAGACCGCCGGCGTGATCGACGGACACCACCCCGTGGCCGGCGACCCGGCCGGCGAAGGCGACCACGCCGGCTCCCGCCGCCAGCACCCGGGCAGCCGGAGCGGCGGCGAGGTCCACACCTCGGTGGCCTGGCGCGTAGGGGCCGGCGGGCGGGGCGAACGCGGCCACGACCGCGGCCGGCGGCTGCAGCGGCAGCCGCCAGCCCCCGGCGCCGGCCCGCTCGGCGGTGGGCGCGGCCGTCGCCTCCACGGGACCGGGCGCGCCCACCGCGCCGAGCAGCCCGGCCTGGCCGAGCAGGACCAGGGCGGCGAGCGAGCGCCGGAGGGACCGCAGGGCACGGCCGGGAGGGGGAGCCTGGCGCAGCCGCATGACCCGAGCCTGGGGGCCGGCAGCTCCTCGGTGGCGGCCTCGGACGGCTTCTGTGGACGCGGGCGCCGGGACGCCCGCCTGTGGAGGGTCGCCCGATTCGGCCGCGGGCGCCGCCCGGCGTACACTGCTGCCAGCGGCCCGTCTCGGCGGGCCGACTTCGCACGCCCGCAGTCCGCCACCGGCCGGCTCCCTGAGCCGGCGCCGGCGGGAGCGCGCTCACCGGTCCGCCCGACCTCGCGACGAGGAGACGGCGGCGAGCGTGCTCGCGGGGGTCAGGACGTGACCGGCCGACCGGCCGGGCGCGAGAGAACCGACAGGCGCAGGCCGCTCGCTGACGCGGGCCGCGGCGCGGGAAAGAGAAAGCCACGATGGCTGGCACCAACCAGGTCGTCTCGATGAAGCAGCTGCTCGAGAGCGGCGTGCACTTCGGGCACCAGACCCGCCGGTGGAACCCCAAGATGAAGCGCTTCATCTTCACCGAGCGCAACGGCATCTACATCATCGACCTGCAGCAGTCGCTGTCCTACATCGACCGCGCGTACGAGTTCATCAAGGAGACCGTCGCCCACGGCGGCTCGGTGATGTTCATCGGCACCAAGAAGCAGGCACAGGAGGCGATCGCCGAGCAGGCGACCCGCGTCGGCATGCCCTACGTCAACCAGCGCTGGCTGGGCGGCATGCTCACCAACTTCCAGACCGTCCACGGGCGGCTGCAGCGCCTCAAGGAGCTCGAGCAGCTCGACTTCGACGACGTGCCCGGCTCGGGCATGACGAAGAAGGAGCTGCTGGTCCTGCGTCGCGAGAAGGACAAGCTCACCAAGACTCTCGGCGGTATCCGTGACATGTCGCGGGTCCCCAGCGCCGTCTGGATCATCGACACCAAGAAGGAGCACATCGCCGTCGGCGAGGCTCACAAGCTGCACATCCCGGTCGTCGCGATCCTCGACACCAACTGCGACCCGGACGAGGTCGACTACAAGATCCCGGGCAACGACGACGCCATCCGCTCCGTCACCCTGCTCACCCGGGTGATCGCCGACGCGGTCGCCGAGGGCCTGATGGCCCGCGTGCGCACCCAGGTCGACGGCGACGAGAAGCCCGAGGGCCTCGCCACCGACGAGCCGCTGGCAGCCTGGGAGCAGGAGCTGCTGAAGAGCGGCACGGCGGCCGAGGGCACCCCCGCCGAGGGCGCGACCGTCGAGGGCGCCGGCGTCGAGGCGCCGGCCACCTCCGAGGCCCCGGCAGCCGAGGCCCCGGCAGTCCAGGCGCCGGCAGCCGAGGCTCCCGAGGCCGAGGCCCCGGTGGCCGAGACCCCGGCTGCGGCCGAGGCCCCGGTGGCCGAGACCCCGGCTGCGGCCGAGGCGCCGGCCGACACGGCACCTGCGGCCGAGGCGCCGGCCGACACCGCACCTGCGGCCGAGGCCCCGGCCGCCGAGGGCGACAGCACCAGCGGCACGAAGGCCTGAGCCGCGGCCGCCGGCCGGTCCCAGGGGGACCGGCCCGGCGGTGCGTCGGCCGGCCTGTCCCCGATCCGAGAAGAGAGCGAGACTCACGAAGTCATGGCGAACATCACCGCCGTTGAGGTCAAGAAGCTCCGCGACGCCACGGGCGCCGGGATGATGGCTGCGAAGAAGGCCCTCGAGGAGGCCGGCGGCGACCAGGATCAGGCCGCCGAGCTGCTGCGCATCAAGGGCGAGACGAAGGTCAAGGAGCGTGGCGCCGCGCGCAGCGCCACCAACGGTCTCGTCGCGGCCGCCGAGGGCGCCATGATCCAGCTCAACTGCGAGACGGACTTCGTCGCGAAGAACGAGCAGTTCCAGCAGCTTGCGGCCGACATCGTCGCCCACGCTGCCAAGACCGGCACTGCCGACCTCCCGGCCCTGCTGGCCGAGACGCTGGCCGACGGCCGCACCGTGCAGGAGAACGTCGACTCGGTGGCAGCGGTCATCGGCGAGAAGCTCGAGCTCACGGCCGTCGTCGTGCTGGGCGCCGAGGGAACCCAGGTGGCCTCCTACATGCACCGCCGCTCGTCCGACCTGCCCGCGCAGGTCGGCGTCCTCGTCGAGTTCGAGGGTTCCGACCTCGAGGCGGCCCGGGCGGCCGCGATGCAGATCGCCGCGATGCGCCCGACGTACGTCACCCGCGGCGAGGTCCCCTCGGACGTCGTCGAGAACGAGCGACGGATCGCCGAGGCGACCGCCCGCGAGGAGGGCAAGCCGGAGCAGGCGCTGTCCAAGATCGTCGAGGGTCGCGTCAACGGCTTCTTCAAGGACGTCACCCTGCTGGAGCAGCCGTCCGTGCTGGACAGCAAGAAGACGGTCAAGGCCGTCCTCGATGCTGCCGGCGTCACCGTGAAGAGCTTCTCCCGCTTCGAGGTCGGCGGGGCCTGACCGGCACGGCTGGCAGACTGGCCGGCAGAGCACCCAGGAGCAAGGCTCCACGACCACGAGGAGGCCGCGATCGTGCAGGGACCCACGGAGGACACCAGCGCGGTCGCGGCCTCGTCCGCGTCCGAGGGCGGCGAGGCGGACACCTACCGCCGTGTGGTGCTCAAGCTGTCCGGCGAGGTGTTCGGCGGCGGCAAGATCGGCGTCGACCCCGATGTGGTGGCCGGCCTGGCCCGCCAGATCGCCGAGGTGGTGCGCTCGGGCGTGCAGGTCGCGATCGTCGTCGGCGGCGGCAACTTCTTCCGCGGCGCCGAGCTCCAGCAGCGCGGGATGGACCGGGCCCGCGCCGACTACATGGGCATGCTCGGCACGGTCATGAACTGCCTGGCCCTGCAGGACTTCCTGGAGAAGCAGGACGTCGAGACGCGCGTCCAGACCGCCATCGCGATGGGGCAGGTCGCCGAGCCCTACATCCCGCGCAAGGCGATCCGGCACCTCGAGAAGGGCCGCGTCGTCATCTTCGGGGCCGGTGCCGGCATGCCGTACTTCTCCACCGACACCGTCGCCGCTCAGCGCGCCCTCGAGATCAGCGCCCAGGTGCTGCTCATGGGCAAGAAGGGCGTCGACGGGGTCTACGACGCCGACCCGGCCCAGCACCCCGACGCCGTCCGCTACGACTCGCTGTCCTACGACGAGTTCCTGGCCCGCGGCCTGAAGGTCGCCGACGCCACCGCGATCAGCCTGTGCCGCGACAACCGGCTGCCCATCGTCGTGTTCAACATGACCGAGGAGGGAAACATCGCGCGCGCGGTGCACGGCGAGAAGATCGGCACGATCATCGGCCCGGACTCCTGAGCACCCCGGCCACCCGGAACGAGCAGCCCCGCAGAGCGAGTACGAGACAGCACCCGACCAGACCGATGCAGGAGACCACGTGATCGACGAGACCCTCTTCGAGGCCGAGGAGAAGATGGAGAAGGCCGTCTCCGTCGCCAAGGACGACCTCTCCTCGATCCGCACCGGCCGCGCCAACCCGAGCATGTTCAACAAGATCCTCGTCGACTACTACGGTGCCCCGACCCCGGTGAACCAGCTCGCCTCCTTCCACGTCGCCGACGCCCGGATGCTCACCCTCACGCCGTTCGACAAGGGCGCCATGGGCGCCATCGAGAAGGCCATCCGCGACTCCGACCTCGGGGTGAACCCCACCAACGACGGCGCCATCATCCGCGTGGTGTTCCCCCAGCTGACAGAGGACCGTCGCAAGGAGTTCATCAAGGTCGCGCACAAGAAGGCGGAGGACGCCCGGATCTCGATCCGCAACGTGCGCCGGCACGCCAAGGACGAGCTCGACCGGCTGGCGAAGGACGGCGAGGTCGGCGAGGACGACGCCTCGCGCGGCGAGAAGGAGCTGGAGAAGGTCACCCAGCGGCACGTCGCCTCCGTCGACGAACTCGTCAAGCACAAGGAGGCCGAGCTCCTCGAGGTCTGAGGAACCGGCCACACAGAGATGACCGCCGACCAGGAGGCCCAGGGCAGCTCACCGCTCGAGCCGGTCCCGATGCAGCCGGTGCCGCCGCCGGAGCGGCGCACCCGGGCGGGCCGCAACCTGCCCGCGGCCGTCGGGGTCGGGCTGGCGCTGGGGGTCGTGGTCCTCGCCACGCTGTACCTCTGGAAGCCCGCCTTCGTCGTCGTGGTCGTGGCCGCGGCGGTGCTCGGGGTCTGGGAGCTGGGGCACGCGTTCTCGGAGGACCGGGTGCGGGTGCCCCTCGTGCCGCTGTCCGTGGGGGCGGCCGCCATCGTCGTCTCGGCGTACGCCGGGGGCAGCGAGGCGATGCTTGTCGCGCTCACCCTGACGGTGCTGGGCACGATGCTCTGGCGGGCGCCCGAGAACGCCAAGGGTTACGTGCGCGACGTCACCGCGAGCGCCTTCGCGGCGCTCTACGTCCCGTTCCTCGCCGCCTTCGCCGTGCTCATGCTGCGTCCCGACGACGGACCCGACCGGGTCGTGACGTTCGTCGTGCTGGTGGTGCTCAGCGACGTGGGCGGCTACGCAGCCGGGGTCCTGTTCGGCAGGCACCCGATGGCCCCCACGGTCAGCCCGAAGAAGTCGTGGGAGGGGTTCGGTGGGTCGGCGCTGTTCTGCGCCGTCGGGGGAGCGACAGCCCTCCCGCTGCTGCTCGACGGCGTCGCCTGGCAGGGGGCGCTCATCGGTCTGGCCGTCATGGTCACCGCCACGCTCGGCGACCTGGGGGAGTCCATGATCAAGCGCGATCTCGGCATCAAGGACATGGGCAGCCTGCTGCCCGGCCACGGCGGTGTCATGGATCGCCTCGACTCCCTGCTGCCGGCAGCGCCGGTCGCCTACCTGCTGCTCGCCTGGCTCGTCCCGGCCTGACCGAAAGGATCTGAGGACGTGCCCGGCTCTGCCACCCGTCCCGGTGAGCTCGTCTTCGCGGCCCCGCGCCGCGCGAAGCCACCGCGCCACCTCGCGGACCTCGACCCGGCGCAGCGTCGCGACGCCGTGGCCGAGCTGGGGGAGAAGCCGTTCCGCGCCGGTCAGCTCGCGACGCACTACTTCGACCACCTCGGCGACGACTCTGACCAGATGACCACCGTGCCGAAGGCGTCCCGCGCGCGGCTCGTCGAGGCGCTCCTGCCACCCCTGCTCACCGCGGTGCGGCACCTCGACTGTGACGGCGGCCGCACCCGGAAGACGGTGTGGCGGCTCTTCGACGGGGCCACCGTCGAGAGCGTGCTCATGCGCTACCCCAAGCGCGTCACCATGTGTGTCTCCTCGCAGGCCGGCTGCGGCATGAACTGCCCGTTCTGCGCCACCGGACAGGCGGGCCTGACCCGCAACATGTCGGCCGGCGAGATCGTCGACCAGGTCGTCGCCGGTGCCCGGATGCTGCAGCGGGGCGAGATCGCCGGCGGACCGGCCCGGATCTCCAACGTCGTCTTCATGGGCATGGGTGAGCCGCTGGCCAACTACAAAGCCGTCATCGGTGCCGTCCGCCGGCTCACCGACCCTGCACCGGACGGCCTGGGCATGTCCCAGCGCAACGTCACCGTGTCGACCGTCGGCCTGGTGCCCGCCATGGAGAAGCTCACCGCCGAGGGCCTGAACGTCACCCTCGCCCTGTCGTTGCACGCGCCCGACGACGGGTTGCGCGACGAGCTGGTGCCGGTCAACACCCGGTGGAAGGTCGCCGAGGTGCTCGACGCAGCGCACCGCTACTTCGAGGTGACCGGCCGCCGGGTGAGCATCGAGTACGCACTGATCCGCGACATCAACGACCACCGCTGGCGCGCCGACCTGCTCGGCACCGAGCTCAATCGCCGCGGCCGTGGCTGGGTGCACGTCAACCCGATCCCGCTGAATCCCACACCGGGCTCGAAGTGGACCGCGAGCGACCGCGACGTCGAGAAGACGTTCGTCGAACGGCTGCGGGCGCACGGCATCCCCACCACGGTGAGAGACACCCGCGGTCGTGAGATCGACGGTGCCTGCGGCCAGCTCGCGGCGGTGACCGGGTGAGCCACCACGACCGCTTCCGGCGCGCCGGCCGCCTCCACAAGGGCTACCACCGGCGCCAGGTCGACGCGTTCCTCAACCACGTCGAGGTGTCGCTCAGCGGCGTCTTCCCGACGCCGACCGCGTCCGAGGTCCGCCAGGTGGGCTTCGAGCTGGTGCGCCACGGTTACGACGTCGAGGAGGTCGACGCGCACCTCGATGCGCTCGAGGAGAAGGTGGTCGCCGCGCAGAGCATGACGACCAGCCGACGCGGCAGGCCTGACCCGGACAGCGAGTCGGCGTACCTGCGCGAGCAGCTCACGGCGTCGTACATGCGGCGGTTCCCGCGTGCCGGCATGCTGCGCCGCGGCTACCAGGTCGACGACGTCGACGACGTCGTCGACCGGGTGGTGGCTGCCCTCGACGGGCAGGGCACCCTCACCCTGGAGGACGTCCGGGCGGTGGCTTTCCGGCCCAAGCGTGGCGGCTACCGCGAGGACGCCGTCGACGAGGCGATGGACCGGGTGATCGAGCACCTGCTCCTCGTGCGCCGGGTCGGCGCGCCGGAGCACTCGGAACAGCCGCACCCGCCGGCGCAGCCCGCGACCTGACCGCGGCTCTGGCGCATCGCAGCACCGGCGGGTGAGGATGCCGGGATGAGCGACTACCGGGAGACCTACCGGCGCAGCATCGACGACCCGGACGCGTTCTGGGCCGAGGCCGCCCGCGCCGTCGACTGGCGGAGACCGCCGACGACGGTGCTCGACAGCGCCGACGCGCCGTTCTACCGCTGGTTCCCGGACGGCGTCCTCAACACGTGCGAGAACGCGCTCGACCGGCACGTGGCGGCCGGGGCCGGCGACCGCACCGCGCTGGTCTACGACAGCCCGGTCACCGGCACGACGCGCACCTACACCTACGGCCAGCTGCTCGACGAGGTCGCGACCTTCGCCGGAGCGCTGGCCTCGCTCGGCGTCGTCAAGGGCGACCGGGTCGTGGTCTACCTCCCGATGGTGCCCGAGGCGGTCGTCGCGATGCTGGCCTGCGCGCGGCTCGGCGCCGTGCACTCGGTCGTGTTCGGCGGGTTCGCGGCCGCGGAGCTCGCCGCCCGGGTCGACGACGCCCGCCCGAAGGTCGTCGTGACGGCGTCGTGCGGCATCGAGGTCGCCCGGGTGGTCGAGTACAAGCCGTTGCTCGACCGGGCTCTCGAGCTGTCGTCGCACGCGCCGGAGCACGTGGTCCTGCTGCAGCGGCCGCAGGCCGTTGCGGCGATGACGGAGGGCCGGGACCTCGACTGGCACCGGCTGGTCGCGGCCGCCGAGCCGGCCGAGCCGGTCCCGGTCGCGGCGACCGACCCCCTCTACATCCTGTACACGTCGGGAACGACAGCGAGGCCGAAGGGCGTGGTGCGCGACAACGGTGGGCACGCTGTCGCGCTCACCTGGTCGATGACCCACATCTACGACATCGGACCCGGCGACGTGTGGTGGACCGCGTCGGACGTCGGGTGGGTCGTCGGCCACTCCTACATCGTCTACGCGCCGCTGCTCGTCGGCGCGACCAGCGTGCTCTACGAGGGCAAGCCGGTCGGGACGCCGGACGCCGGCGCGTTCTGGCGGGTCGTGTCGGAGCACGGCGTCAAGGCGCTGTTCACCGCACCGACCGCGATCCGCGCGGTGAAGAAGGAGGACCCGCAGGGGAAGCTGCTCGCGCCGTACGACGTGTCGTCGCTGCGGACGTTGTTCCTCGCGGGGGAGCGGCTGGACCCCGACACGTGGCAGTGGGCCACCGACGAGCTCGGCGTACCTGTCGTCGACCACTGGTGGCAGACCGAGACCGGCTGGCCGATCGCGGCGAACCTGCGCGGGCTGGAGCCGATGCCGATCAAGCCGGGATCGCCGACGGTCGCCGTACCCGGCTACGACATCCGGGTGCTGGACCCGTCGGGTGCCGAGGTGCCGCCGGGCACCGAGGGCGCCATCTGCCTCAAGCTGCCGCTGCCGCCGGGCACGCTGCCGACGCTGTGGCGCGACGACGACCGGTTCGTCGCCTCCTACCTGTCGGCGTTCGCCGGCTACTACCTCACCGGCGACGGCGGCTATGTCGACGAGGACGGCTACCTGTTCGTCATGGGCCGCACCGACGACGTCATCAACGTCGCCGGGCACCGTTTGTCGACCGGGTCGATGGAGGCTGTCGTCGCCGGTCACCCGGCGGTGGCGGAGTGCTGCGTCATCGGTGTCCACGACGAGCTCAAGGGACAGGTGCCACGCGGCCTGGTGGTCCTCAAGGCCGGTGCCGACATCGACCCCGACACGCTGCGCGCCGAGCTGGTCCAGCGGGTCCGCGACGAGATCGGCGCGGTGGCGTCGTTCCGCCAGGTCGACGTCGTCGCCGCCCTGCCGAAGACCCGTTCGGGCAAGATCCTGCGCCGGTCGCTGCGCTCTATCGCCGACGGCACCGACGAGCCGGTGCCTTCCACGATCGAGGACCCCACGGTGCTCGAGACCCTCCGCATCACGCTGACGGGGGAGCCGGCGGCACCGCGATGATGCGGACGCAGCGCTACGTGGTGTCTCCGGCACGTCGGAGCCCGTCGAGCAGCAGGTCGAGGCCGAACGCGAACTCCTTGCCGTAGTCGTACCCCGGCTTCAGCACGTGCTCGAAGGTCAGCTCGGCGAGGTGCGGGTACTCGTCGACGGGAAAGCGCGCGAGGATCGCCTGCGCGAGCTCGGCGACCTGCTCCGGGGACTCGAACGGCAGCGCGCGGTCGGACATGGCGAAGCCGTAGGTGTAGCTGTCCAGCAGCGAGTACGCGTGCGCGACCAGCGCGACGGGCAGGCCGGCACGACGGAGGCAGCCGATGACGTCGTCGTGGTGTCTCAGGTTGGCCGGGCCCGGAGTGCTGCGGGACTCCATGAGCCCGTTGGCCCAGCGGTGCCGGCCGAGGACCTCCCGGACGGACACGGCACGTGCTCGCATGGCTGCCTGCCACTCGCCGTCGACGGGGAACTCGATCTCGGCGAAGACCAGGTCGATCATGCCGTCGACGAGGTCGTCCTTGTTCGTGACGTGGTGGTACAGCGACATCGCCTCGACGCCCAGCGCCTGGCCGAGCTTGCGCATGCTCAGCCACTCCAGCCCGTGCTCGTCGGCCAGCGCCAGCCCGGCGCGGAGCACGCGGTCGCGGCTCAGAGGGACCCGGGCGCCCGACTGCGCGCCGGGTGTCCGGGGAGTCCGTTCCGCAGGCATGTGCTCCTCCTCGTGGTGCCAGGGGTGGCTTACGGGTGTGCTCACTTGACAACTTTACATTGTAAGCCTAGCTTACACCGTAAGAGACCGCGCACGGCAACCGCGGGCACACCCTCACTCCTCCCTCACCCGGGCACCCCGGGCCCTATCCAAGGACAGCCGATGACGAACGCACCCGCCCGACTCGCGCTGCACGCCGACGCGACCCCGGCCGCCACCATGCTGGCCGCTGTGCAGGACTCCTACGGCCAGGCCGAGGTGCTCCGCGTCGAGCGGGTCGCGCGACCGGCGCCCGGTGACGACGACGTGCTGGTCCGCGTCGAGGCCGCCGGTGTCGACCAGGGCGTGTGGCACCTGATGACGGGCCTGCCGTACCCGATCCGGATCGCGGGCTATGGGTTGCGCGCACCGAAGACCCGCGTCCGCGGTGGCGACCTCGCGGGGCGGGTGGCGGCCATCGGCAAGGACGTGACCGCGTTCCAGGTCGGCGACGAGGTGTACGGGTTCGGTCAGGGCACGTTCGCCGAGTTCGCTGTCGCCACCCCGGGCAAGCTCGCACGCAAGCCCAGCACCCTCACCTTCGAGCAGGCCGCCGCCGTCCCCGTGTCTGGGCTGACCGCGCTGCAGGCCGTGCGCAAGGGCGGCGTCGCGAAGGGTCAGCAGGTACTGGTTCTGGGGGCCTCGGGTGGAGTCGGCAGCTTCGCCGTGCAGATCGCCAGGGCGGCCGGTGCCGTCGTCACCGGGGTGGCGAGCAGTGCGAAGCTGGACCTCGTGCGCGCACTCGGTGCCGACCACGTGCTCGACTACACCCGCGACGACCTGACCGACCGCTCCGGTGCGTACGACGTGATCCTGGACGTCGGTGGCAACCGCTCGCTGACCGCACTGCGACGGCTGCTCGCTCCGCGCGGAGCCGTGGTCATCACCGGCGGTGAGGGCGGCGGTCGATGGCTCGGTGGGACGGATCGGCAGCTGCGTGCGATGGCGATCTCGCCGTTCCTCCGGCAACGGCTCGGCAGCTTCATCGCGAGCGAGAATGCCGCCGATCTCGACGAGCTCACCGCCCTGATCGAGAGCGGGCAGGTCACTCCGGCCCTCGACCGGTTGTACCCGCTGGCCGCGGCACCGGACGCCATCAGGGACCTGCGCGCCGGCCGCATCCGTGGGAAGGCCGTGGTCCTGCCCTCCTCGTGAGCCGACCACCGGCGGTGTGGATCAGGACAACGCGACCAGGGTCCCGAGGGCGAGGCCCAACGCGAGCAGCCAGAGCAGGGTCGGCAGTGCTCGTGGCGACATCACGCACCTCCCAGGCTCACGAGGTCGTCCGCCACGGTGACCTCGACGGTAGGGAGCCCTGTCGTCGCCGGCCCTTGGACGACGGCTCCGGTGGTCGCGTCGAACGCGCTGCCGTGGCAGGGACACGTGATCCTGCCGTTTGCGACCCCGTCGACCGTGCACCCCTGGTGGGGGCAGGTCGCGGAGAACGCATGCACCGCGTTCCCGGACCGGACGAGCACGACGTGCTGGTCGCCGAGCACGAGGCCGCCGCCGTCCGGTACGTCGGCCAACGACGCCAGCCGCTCGCCGTCGCCGGCTGCCGGCCCGTAGCCGTTGGCGGCAGCGCCCGACGGCCCGGTGCCGCGCGCCGCCTGGCTGCGCCGGGCCATCGCGAAGCCGGCCACCGCGCCGAGCCCGACCACGCCGGAGCCACGGAGCACGGTGCGTCGGGTCAGCGGGGCAGTCATGTCAGCGGCACCCCCGAGCGGGTGAAGAACCACAGCGCCGACGTGAGCCAGATCAGCACGAGTGCGCAGAGCAGCGTGCCCCCGAGCACCGGGAGCGCCCAGCCGGGCAGCCCGCGGACCCGGAGGCCGAGCATCTTGGCGGCGTACGCGCCGTAGAACACGCATCCGGCCACTCCGTGCAGCACCACCCGCGGGCTGCCGGTCGCCAGACCGAGCGCCCACAAGCAGTGCAGCGCGACGGGCAGCGTCACGGTGAACGCGGCCGCGCCCGACCATCGGTGCACCGGACCGACCCAGCCGGGGGCGCGTCGGGGAGCGCCCGGGAGCCGGCCCCACATCCACAGCGCCGTGCTGAGCTGCACCAGGAGGAGGACGCTGGCGAGGGTCGTGAGCCACGCCTTCATCTGCAGCATCCCGGAGAATCCGAACGTCGCGAACGGGCGGCCCGCCGGCTCGTGCACCCGGGCGTAGGTGCCGAGCGCCAGGGCGACCGCCGTCCCCAGGAGCAGGAGCGCCGCCCCTGCGGGCCGGGCGGACCCGGGCCGGGTCCGCACCGCGCCGTCCGCCACCGACCTCACCTCGACGACTACTGTCGACCGACGGCCGCCGGCGCGCAACGGGGACAGAGCCGGACGTCCGGCGCGAAGCCCGCCACAGGCACCCGGTCCGCCTGCCGGCGGAGCCGCGGCCCGCGTCGGGTGTCACGGGTCTGGTGTCCCGGGTCCGGCGTCACGGGTCCGGGGTCACGACCGTCGAGTCGCCGGTCACGCGGTCGACGCTGACGACCAGCACCACCCGCTGCGGGTTCGGCCGCGGCTGCCGGTACCGCTCGGCGTAGCGCCGCTCGGCATCGGTCACCGCGTCGGCCCGGCGCACGACCGTGGCCTCGCCCTCGAGCGAGAGCCAGCGCCGCCCGTCGACCTGGCACAGCACGGCCCGGCAGCCGGGCTCGGCGTTGCGCACCTTCCGCGTCGGGCCGCTCGCGATGACCCGCGCCACCCGGGCGTCGGGGTCCCAGGTGAAGCCGACCGGTACGACGTGCGGGGAGCCGTCGGGCCGCAGGGTCGTGAGGGTGGCGAGGTGCCGCTCGGCGAGGAACGCCAGCGCCGCGGCAGGCAGTTCGTCGGGGTGCAACGCCACGTCAGGCCCCGGCCGGAAGGGCGCGACGAACGGCGTCGAGCAGGCCGCGGCAGGCCCGCTCCACCTGCTCCAGGACCTCAGCGAAGTCGCGGCCGTCGCCGACGTAGGGATCGCCCACCTCGGCACCCTCGGCTGCCTCCCCGTCGAACGAGCGCAGCAGCCGCACCTTGGCGCGCTGCTCGTCGGTGCGCGCCAGGGCGCGCAGCTCCCGCAGGTGGCCCTGGTCGAGCGCCAGCACCAGGTCCCGGCCGTCGAGCCAGCCCCGCTCGAACACCCGGGCCCGGTGCGCGCGCCCGTCGTACCCGGCGGCGTCCAGGGCCGCGACGGCCCGGACGTCGGCCGGGCCGCCGACGTGCCACGCGCCTGTCCCCGCCGAGTCCACCGCCACCAGGTGGGACAGGCCCTCGTCGTCGACCAGGCGCTGCATCACGACGGCCGCCATCGGTGACCGGCAGATGTTCCCGGTGCACACGAAGCAGAGGCGGTACCTGGGTCCGGCCGCCGGCACGTCGACGCTGTCATCCATGTCCGCCATGGTCGCAGGGCTCAGCCGGCGGGCCGTTCGTGCCGATGCACCGAGGGTGACGTCGTTCTTCCCCGAGCCGCACGAGCAGGTCGCACCCGCCCCCGAGGCCGGGGCGAACGGGCTGCGTGCCGCCGGCGGACCCGTGGTGCGCCGGGTGGTGCCGACCCAGAGCCGGTGGGCCCGGTCCACGACCACCTTCGGGCCGGTCGGCCGGCTCGTCGGCACCGTGCTGCTGGTCGCGGTCGGCGTGTGGCTGGCGATCTTCGCGCTGATCGGTGCCGCTGTCTGGTGGTTCGTCGTGGTGCCGTGGGCGCTGCGCGACCTCTGGCGCCCCGGGCGCCGCTGACCCGACCGGTCAGATGGCGGCGTCGCGAGCCCGTTCGAGCTCGGCGACGTCGATCTTCGACATCTGCAGCATCGCGCCCATCACGGCCTCGGCGACCCGGGGGTCGGGATCGTTGAGCAGCTCGATCAGTGCGCGTGGCACGACCTGCCACGACAGGCCCCAGCGGTCCTTGATCCAGCCGCACGGACCCGGCTCGCCGCCGTGGGCGAAGGCGTCCCAGTAGTGGTCGACCTCGGCCTGGTCAGCGCAGTCGATCATGAACGAGACGGCCTCCGTGAACCGGTGCTCGGGACCGCCGTTCAGCCCGACGTAGGTCTGGCCGTCCAGGTCGAACTCCACCGTCATGACGGTGCCGGCGGGCCGGGGCCCGGCCTCCTGGTAGCGCTGCACGTGGGTGATCGACGAGTTCGGGAAGAGCGCGACGTAGAAGCTCGCCGCGTCCTCGGCCTCGGTGTCGAACCACAGCCACGGTGTCGTCCTGGGCATCTCGGTGTCCTTCCTCGTGCGGGCGGGCGTCACCGGTCCGACCCGGGCCAGGGCCCGGACTCATCGGTCCCCGCCTCGACACCGGTCAGTGCCAGCCGAGCAGCCGGTGCAGCAGCGCGGCCCGCCGGGACGGCCGGCCGGTGCGCTCCTCCTCGGCGTCCGCCCCGGTCATCAGGGTGAGCGCCCCGCTCACCCCGAGCCAGCGCAGCGGCTCCGGCTCCCACCGGCGCGACCGGTGACCGACCCACGGCAGCCGCACCAGGTCACTGTCGCGGCGCAGCACCAGGTCGGCCAGCGTGCGTCCCGCGAGGTTGGTCGTGGACACCCCGTCGCCGACGTAGCCGCCGGCCCACGCCAGACCGGTGCTCCGGTCGAGACCGACCGACGCGCACCAGTCGCGCGCGATGCCGAGCGGTCCACCCCACGAGTGGGTGAACGCCGCGCCCTCGACGGCAGGCAGCAGGTCGACGAGGGTGCGGTGCAGGGCGGCGAAGACAGCGGGGTCGTGGTCCTGCTCCGGGCGGATCCTCGACCCGAAGTGGTACGGCGCCCCGCGGCCACCGAAGGCCAGCCGGTCGTCGGCGGTGCGCTGGCCGTAGATGACGAGGTGCCGGAAGTCGGTGAACGTCTCGCGCCGTTTCAGGCCGATGCGGTCCCACACGGCGTCGGACAGCGGCTCGGTGGCGACCATCAGGGAGTAGACCGGGGCCACGGTGCGGCGCCTGCCGGGCAGGTTCGGGGTGAAGCCCTCGGTGGCGCGGACGACCACCTCGGCGCGGACCCGGCCGTGCGGTGTCACGGCGGTCCGCGGCTCGATCGCCGTCACCGGGGTGCGCTCGTGGATGGTCACGCCGCGGGCCTCCACCGCGCGGGCGAGACCGCGGGCGAGCCGCGCCGGGTGGATCGCGGCGCAGTGCGGGGTGTACGTCGCACCGAGCAGGCCGGACGCCTGCAGCCTTGCCCGTGCCTCGTCGGCGCCCAGGAGCGCGAGGTCGTCCTCGCCGAAGCCCCACCGCCGCGCCTCGGCGACCTCGGCCCGCGCCCGGTCGAGCTGCACCGTCGTACGGGCCGCGACGACGGTTCCCCCCTTCGCGAAGTCACAGTCGATGCCCTCCGCCGCGGCGACCCTGCCCACCTCGTCGACCGCGCCCTGCATGGCCCGGTGCTGCGCGACGGCCCGGTCGTGGCCGTAGCGCCGGGCGAGCCAGGCAACCGGTGCCGGGAAGAGCGCGGAGCACCAGCCGCCGTTGCGCCCGCTCGCCCCGAAGCCGGCCACCTCGCTCTCGAGGACGGCGATGCGCAGCGTCGGGTCCGCCAGCGCCAGGTAGTACGCGGTCCACAGGCCGGTGTAGCCGGCCCCGACGACCGCGACATCGACCTCGAGGTCGCCGCCGAGGGCGGGGCGCGGGGTGAAGTCGTCGTCAGCGGTGTCGTGCCACAGCGACAGACGCCGGTAGTCGGTCACGCGATTCCGGTCACCGGACCCAGGAGCCGACGTACGCCGGCACCGGTGGGTCGCCGCGCAGGTCGGGTGCCGGGCGCGCGGCGCCGGCCACCTCGCGCAGCGGCAGCACGCCGGCCCAGACCGGCAGATCGAGGTCGTCGTCGGCGTCGTCCGGCGGTGAGTCGCTCACCTTCACCGACCACTCGGACAGCGGCAGCGACAGCACGAGAGTCGCGGCCAGCTCCTTGCCGTTCGGCTGCCGCGCCTCGGCCCAGCGTCCCGGCAGCAGGTGCTCGGTGACCCGCTCGAGCGCGACCAGCTGCTCAGCGCCCCCGAGCACGGTCGCGACCCCGAGCACCATCGCGCAGCGATAATGCATCGAGGACTCGAACACCGACCGGGCCGCGACCAGCCCGTCGACCAGGGTCACGGTGAGGCAGGTCGGCGCGCCCTCGGCAAGGCTGCGGAACAGCCGGCTACCCGTCGACCCGTGGAACAGCACCGCGTCGCCGTCACGGGCGTACGCGACGGGGACGACGTACGGCTGGCCGTCGGGGTCCCGGACGGCGACGTGCGCGACCCGGCCGGCGTCCAGCACGGAGTCCAGCACCGCACGGTCCTCGACCTGCTTCTCCGGCAGCCGCCGGACCCTGGTGCGCGCTGACCCCGCGGGCGAGGACGGGACCGTCAGAGCCGGCTCCACGCCTCGGTGAGCACCGAGCGCAGGATCTGCTCCATCTCGTCGAAGTGCGACTGGTCGCAGACCAGCGGCGGCGAGAGCTGGATCACCGGGTCGCCCCGGTCGTCGGCCCGGCAGTACAGCCCGGCGTCGAACAGCGCCTTGGACAGGAAGCCGCGGAGGAGTCGCTCCGACTCGTCGTCGTTGAACGTCTCGCGGGTGGCCTTGTCCTTCACCATCTCGATGCCGAAGAAGAAGCCGTCGCCGCGGACGTCGCCGACGATGGGCAGGTCGTTGAGCTTCTCCAGCGTGCGGCGGAAGTCGCCGGTGGTGTCGCGGACGTGCTCGTTGAGCTTCTCGCGCTCGAAGATGTCGAGGTTCGCCAGCGCCACCGCGGCCGACACCGGGTGCCCGCCGAACGTGTAGCCGTGGGCGAAGGAGTTGTTGCCCTGGAGGAACGGCTCCATGATCCGGTCGGTCGCGATCATCGCGCCGATGGGGGAGTAGCCCGAGGTCATGCCCTTGGCGCAGGTGATGATGTCGGGCTGGTAGCCGAAGCGGTCCGCGCCGAAGTAGTGCCCGAGGCGGCCGAACGCGCAGATGACCTCGTCGGAGACGAGCAGCACGTCGTACTTGTCGCAGATCTCGCGGACCCGCGCGAAGTAGTTGGGCGGCGGCGGGAAGCAGCCGCCGGAGTTCTGCACCGGCTCGACGAACACCGCGGCCACGGTCTCGGGGCCCTCGAACTCGATGGCCTCCTCGATGCGGTCGGCCGCCCAGAGGCCGAACGCCTCCAGGTCGTCGGCGTGCTCGGGGGCCCGGTAGAAGTTGGTGTTGGGCACCTTGTGTGCGCCGGGCACCAGGGGCTCGAACATCGCCTTGGCGGCGGGGATGCCGGTGATCGACAGCGCACCGTGGGGGGTGCCGTGGTAGGCGACGTTACGGCTGATGACCTTGTGCTTCATCGGCTTGCCGGTGAGCTTGAAGTACTGCTTGGCCACCTTCCACGCCGACTCGACTGCCTCGCCGCCACCGGTGGTGAAGAAGACCCGGTTGAGGTCGCCCGGCGCGAGGTGGGCGAGCCGCTCGGCGAGCTCGACCGCCTTGGGGTGCGCGTAGGACCACAGCGGGAAGAACGCCAGCTCGCTCGCCTGCTTCGCGGCGACCTCGGCCAGCTCGGTGCGGCCGTGCCCGGCCTGCACCACGAACAGGCCGGCGAGGCCGTCGAGGTAGCGCTTGCCGTTCGCGTCCCAGATGTAGGGGCCCTCACCGCGCGTGATGACGGGGACGTCGGCCTGCTGGTAGGCCGACATCCGGGTGAAGTGCATCCACAGGTGGTCGCGCGCCGAGGCGGCGATTGCCGCCGAGTCGAGAGCGGTGGTGGGATCGGTGGTCATGGTCATCTGGTTCCCCAGTTGTAGAGCTGCTTGCGGAGCTTGAGGTAGACGAACGACTCGGTGCTGCGCACCGAGGGCACTGCGCGGATGCGCTTGGACACGAGCTCGAGCAGGTGGTCGTCGTCCTCGCAGACCACCTCGACCAGCAGGTCGAAGCTGCCGGCGGTGATGACGACGTAGTCGACCTCGGCCATGTCGGCGATCTTCTCGGCCACTGCCTCGACATCGCCCTCGCAGGAGATGCCGATCATGGCCTGGCGCGGGAAGCCCACCTGGAGCGGGTCGGTCACCGCGACGATCTGCATGACGCCGGCGTCGAGCAGCCGCTGGACCCGCTGCCGCACCGCGGCCTCGGACAGACCGACGGCCTTGCCGATCGTGGCGTACGCGCGGCGGCCGTCCTCCTGCAGCTGCTCGATGATCGCCTTGGAGACGTCGTCGAGAACGACGCCGCTGCTGCGCTCCCTGGCCGGCATGCCCGCGATCCTCGCCCTTCCAGAGGGTCGTTGGCAAGTGAATCCGTCGCAAACACGGTCGGATTTTGCTGAATCTGTCGTCCAGATGCCTCATGACTGTTGAGAACGGTTCTCCGCGGCTAGGCTCCGGGAGAGCCCTGGACGTCCTGGACCACCCCCGCGAGGAGCCCCCGTTGTCTGACACCCGCACCCTGCGCAACTTCGTCGGCGGCAAGCCGGTCGACGCCGCCGACGGCCGCAGCTCGGACCTGGTCGACCCGAGCACCGGGAAGGTCTTCGCGCACGCGCCGGTCTCCTCGGCGGCAGATGTCGATGCGGCGATGTCGGCGGCCGAGTCGGCGTTCGAGGGCTGGCGCGACAGCACGCCCGGCGAGCGGCAGAAGGCGCTCATCCGCATCGCTGACGCCATCGAGGCCCGGGCCGGCGAGCTGGTGGCCGCGGAGAGCGAGAACACCGGCAAGCCGCTGGGCCTCACGATGTCGGAGGAGATCCCGCCGATGGTCGACCAGATCCGGTTCTTCGCCGGCGCCGCGCGCGTGCTCGAGGGCAGGTCGGCGGGGGAGTACATGGCCGGTCACACGTCGTTCGTGCGCCGCGAGCCGATCGGGGTCTGCGCCCAGGTGACGCCGTGGAACTACCCGATGATGATGGCGGTCTGGAAGTGGGCGCCGGCCATCGCCGCCGGCAACACCGTCGTGCTCAAGCCGTCGGACACCACGCCGGTGTCGACCCTGCTGATGGCCGAGATCATGGCCGAGTTCCTGCCCGAGGGCGTCTTCAACGTCGTCTGCGGCGACCGCGACACCGGCCGGGCGCTGGTGGAGCACCGCACCCCGCAGATGGTGTCGATCACCGGGTCGGTGCGCGCCGGCATGGAGGTCGCCGGCAGCGCCGCCACCGACCTCAAGAAGGTGCACCTCGAGCTGGGCGGCAAGGCTCCGGTCGTGGTCTTCGACGACGCCGACCTGGAGGCGGCCGCCGAGGCGATCGCCGTGGCGGGCTACTTCAACGCCGGCCAGGACTGCACGGCGGCGACGCGCGTGCTCGCGTCGCCGCGCATCCACGACGACTTCGTCGCCGCGCTCGCGCAGCAGGCCCGCGAGAGCGCCAGGACCGGGCGACCCGACGACGAGGACGTGCTGTTCGGCCCGCTGAACAACAGCAACCAGCTCGACCGCGTGATGGGCATGCTGTCCCGCGCGCCCGAGCACGCGTCGGTGGCCGCCGGCGGCCACCGGGTGGGCGGCGACCTGTCCGAGGGCTACTTCCACGAGGCCACCGTCGTCAGCAACCTGCGCCAGGACGACGAGCTCGTCCAGGACGAGGTCTTCGGCCCGGTCATCACGGTGCAGCAGTTCTCCGACGAGGACGAGGCGGTCCGCTGGGCCAACGGCGTGCGCTACGGACTGGCGTCGTCGGTGTGGACCAAGGACCACGGCCGGGCCATGCGGATGGCCAAGCGACTCGACTTCGGCTGCGTCTGGATCAACACCCACATCCCGCTGGTCGCGGAGATGCCGCACGGTGGCTTCAAGCACTCCGGCTACGGCAAGGACCTCTCGATGTACGGGTTCGAGGACTACACGCGCATCAAGCACGTCATGTCCAACATCGAGGCCTGAGAACCTTTCGGGGGTGAGCGTCGACCTCGTCCTGCACAACGGGACGGTCGTCACCGGCCTGCCGGGTGCGGCCCGGGCCCGCGCCGTCGCCGTCCACGACGGCTACGTCGTCGCGCTGGACGAGGACGCCCTCGCGCTGGTGCCGATCGCCCGGTCGGTCCTCGACCTCGAGGGCGGTGCAGTTCTCCCGGCGTTCGGTGACGGGCACGTGCACCCGCTCTGGGGTGGCGTCGAGCTCGCCGGTCCCGAGGTGCGCGACGCCGCCACCGTGGGGCAGGTCGTCGACGCGGTCCGTCGCTGGGCGCAGGAGCACCCGGAGGCGGAGTGGGTGCAGGGCGGTCCGTACGACCCGACGCTCGCGCCGGCCGGCCGGTTCGACGCCGCCTGGCTGGACGACGCGGTCGCCGACCGGCCCGTCCTGCTCCAGTCCACCGACCACCACTGCGCCTGGGTGAACACCGAGGCGCTGCGCCGGTCCGGCATCACCCGCGACACACCCGACCCGCCCGCCGGTGAGGTCGCCCGCCGGCCCGACGGCAGCCCGATGGGCACGCTGGTCGAGTGGACCGCGATGGACCTCGTGCTCCGGCACGCGCCGCGGTACACCCCCGCGGAGAAGCGCACCGGCCTGCTGCGCTCCGCGGAGCTGTTCGCGGCGGCGGGGATCACCTGGGTGCAGGAGGCGGCCCTCGCGCCGTCCGACGTCGAGGTGTACCTGGCTGCCGCCGCGACCGGACGCCTCGCGGTGCGGGCCAACCTCGCGCTGCGGGCCGATCCCGACCGCTGGCGGTCGCAGCGTGGCGACTTCCTCGCGGCCCGCCACACCGCGGCGGTGTCACCTGCGGCCAAGGACGTCACCGTCCGGACCGTGAAGATCTTCGCCGACGGGGTCGTCGAGGCCGGCACCGCGGCGATGCTCGCACCGTACGACGCGGCACTGGGCGACCCGCCCGGCTCCGTCGGCCACCCGGTCTGGACGCCGGAGGAGCTCGCCGCAGCCTGCGCGGCGTTCGACGCCGACGGCTTCCAGCTGCACGTCCACGCCATCGGCGACGCGGCGGCGCGGCACACCCTGGACGCCCTCGCCCGGCTGCCGAAGATCAACGGCCCTCGCGAGCGTCGTTCGGTCATCGCGCACACCCAGTGCGTCGACCCGGCCGACGTGGCGCGGTTCGCCGAGCTCGGCGTCATCGCCAACCTGGAGCCGCTGTGGGCCCAGCTCGACCCGCTGCAGGTCGACCTCACGCTGCCGCGCCTCGGCCACGACCGCGGGAGCCTGCAGTACCCGATGGCCTCGCTGCTGGCCTCCGGTGCGATTCTCTCGTTCGGCAGCGACTGGCCGGTCAGCTCGTACCGCCCCCTGGAGGGGCTGGCGGTGGCGGTCACCCGGCAGACCCCGGACGGCGTCCCGACCGGCGGCTGGGTGCCGGACGAGCGACTGCCGGTACCGGCCGCGCTGTCGGCGTACACGCAGGGCGTCGCCTACCAGGCGTTCGAGGAGGCCGCCTGGGGGACCGTCTCGGTCGGCCGCCGCGCCGACCTGGTGTGGCTCTCGGCCGATCCGACGACCACCGCGCCGCTGGCCTGGCCCGGGATCGGCGTGCGCGGCACCTGGCTGCTCGGCCGGCGCACCTGGGACGCGGACGCGGGCTACCGGTGATCCACAGCGCATCTGTGGGAGAAAGTCCAACGGATCCGCTGTGGATCACGGGGGTGGATCCGGGACGGTCGGAAGGCCCCTGCAGGGCGCTCGTGATCGCGTGATTTCGTGGTCACGATCCGGTATCGCTGCGGAATCCCTTGTCCAGGAGCATCTCCTCTGTCAGGATCGTCCACGGTCCAGCACGCGTCGATCCGCCGGTGCGGGCCCGCCGATCCGTCGACGAGCACACCCAGGGAGCAGCCCGCGTGCACCAGTTCATCGCCGGGAGCCGCCGATCCGGCACGTCGGGGGAGACCTTCGACGTCACCGACCCGGCGACCGGCGGGACGGTCGAGCGGGTCGTCCTGGCGAGCGCCGCCGATGTCGACGCCGCGGTCACCGCGGCGCGCTCCGCCTTCCCCGACTGGTCGGCGGCGGCGCCGGTCGAGCGGTCCGCGGCGCTGACCCGGCTAGCGGCTCTGCTCGACGAGCGGTCCGGCGACCTCGCGCACACCGAGTCGCGGCAGACCGGCAAGCCGATCCGGCTCGCCGCCGGCTTCGACGTGCCGGGCACCGTCGACAACGTCGCGTTCTTCGCCGGTGCTGCGCGGGCGCTCGAGGGCAAGGCGGCCGCGGAGTACTCCGGGGACCACACGTCCTACGTCCGGCGCGAGGCGATCGGGGTGGTCGGTTCGGTGGCACCGTGGAACTACCCCCTCCAGATGGCGGCCTGGAAGATCCTCCCCGCGGTGGCCGCGGGCAACACGATCGTCCTGAAGCCGGCCGAGCTGACCCCGCTCACCGCCCTCCTCTTCGCCGAGGCGGCCACGGAGGCCGGCGTCCCCGACGGCGTCATCAACGTGGTCACCGGCACCGGCCGGGTCGCGGGCGAGGCGCTCATGAGCCACCCCGACGTCGACATGGTGTCGTTCACCGGCTCCTCCGGCGTCGGCCGGCGGGTGATGGAACTGGCGGCCGCCGGCCCGAAGCGCGTGCATCTCGAGCTCGGCGGCAAGGCACCCTTCCTCGTGTTCGACGACGCCGACCTCGACGCAGCGGTCCAGGGTGCCGTCGCCGGTGCGCTCATCAACACCGGCCAGGACTGCACCGCGGCCACCCGGGCCTACGTCCAGCGACCGCTCTACGACGCGTTCGTGGCCGGGGTCGCCGACGTCATGGGCACCGTGGTGCTCGGCGACCCGCTCGACGAGCGCACCGACCAGGGTCCGCTCGTGTCGCGCCTGCAGCAGGAGCGGGTGGCGGGTTTCGTCGACCGCGCCCGCGCCGACGGCGCGAAGGTCGTGCGAGGCGGCGTGGCGCCGCTGGGCGCCCTGGCCCGCGGCGCCTACTACGAGCCCACCCTGGTGGTCGGCGCCGCGCAGGACTCCGAGATCGTCCAGCACGAGGTCTTCGGCCCCGTGCTGGTGGTGCTCCCGTTCGACGACGACGACGAGGGCCTGCGGCTCGCCAACGACACCCCCTACGGGCTCGCTGCCTCCGCCTGGACCCGCGACGTGTTCCGCGCCATGCGGGCCACCCGGGAGATCCGGGCCGGCTGCGTCTGGGTCAACGACCACATCCCGATCATCAGTGAGATGCCGCACGGCGGCTACAAGGCCTCGGGGAACGGCAAGGACATGTCCCAGTACTCGATGGACGAGTACACCTGCATCAAGCACGTCATGTACGACGGGACGGCCGCGGTGCGCAAGTCCTGGCACCGCACGGTCTTCACCGGCAGTTCGACAGATCCGACGACACCGCCCCAGCCCCAGAGCTCCGAGGAGACCCCACGTGACTGACCGCCGACAGGACCCGATGTTCCGCGCGCTGGTCCGCGCCCAGCTGTCCCGGCGCACGATGCTCCGCGGCGCCGGCGGGGCGGGCGTCGCCGCAGCTCTCGCGGCGTGCGGCACGGGCAGCACCGGCACGAAGCCTCAGGCGACCGTCAAGGACACCTCGGCCAAGGACAAGGTGGTGCGTTGGGCCAACTGGCCCGCCTACCTCGACTACGACGAGAAGACCAAGAAGTACCCGACGCTGGAGAAGTTCCAGCAGGAGTCCGGCATCAAGGCGACCTACGCCGAGGACATCGACGACAACGACTCCTACTACGGCAAGGTGCAGGGCCAGCTCAAGAACGGCGACGACATCGGCAAGGACGTCGTGACCCTCACTGACTGGATGGCCGGCCGGATGATCCGCCAGGGCTATGTCCAGGAGCTCGACAAGGCCAACATCCCCAACGCCAAGAACCTCAACCCGAAGCTGCAGGACGTCGACTTCGACCCCGGTCGCAAGTACTCGCTGACCTGGCAGAGCGGCTACGCGGGCATCGGCTACCGCAAGGACAAAGTCGGCCGCGAGCTCAAGACCATCGACGACCTCTGGGCCCCCGACCTCAAGGGCAAGATCGTCGTGCTCTCCGAGATGCGCGACACGGTCGGCCTGATCATGCTGTCGCAGGGCGTCGACATCTCCGCCGGCGTGAGTGAGGACGACTTCAACAAGGGCCTCGACGTGCTGCAGAAGCAGGTCGACTCCGGCCAGATCCGTCAGGTCAAGGGCAACTCCTACCTGGAGGACCTGCGCAGCGGTAACGCCATAGCAGCGATCGCCTGGTCCGGGGACATCCTGCTCGCGCAGTTCGAGGAGGAAGACCCCAACTACACCTTCCAGCTCCCGGAGTCCGGTGGCACGTTGTGGTCGGACAACCTCATGATCCCGATCGGCTCGCCCCACAAGGCCAACGCGGAGAAGCTGATGGACTTCTACTACCGTCCCGACATCGCGGCTGAGGTGGCCGCCTACGTGAACTACATCTGTCCCGTGGACGGGGCGAAGGCGGAGATGGAGAAGATCGACCCTGAGCTGGTCGACAGCCCGCTCATCTTCCCCACCGAGGCGGACCTCGCCAGGGTCAGCGTCTTCCCCAGCCTCACGCCCGACGAGGAGACGACGTTCTCCGAGTCCTTCCAGAAGGTGATCGGCAACTGATGGTCGGATCGGCCGAAGGCGGTCAGGACCTGCGGCTGGAGCGCGTCACCAAGCGCTTCGCCGCATTCACCGCGGTTGACGACCTGTCGTTGACGATCCCGTCGGGGTCGTTCTTCGCACTGCTCGGCCCGTCCGGGTGCGGCAAGACGACCACCCTGCGGATGGTTGCCGGCCTGGAGGAGCCGACCGAGGGCACCATCCTGATCGGTGACCAGGACGTCACCGACGCCAAGCCGTACAAGCGTCCGGTCAACACCGTCTTCCAGAGCTACGCGCTGTTCCCGCACCTCGACATCTTCGAGAACGTCGCCTTCGGGCTGCGGCGCAAGGGCACCAGGAACGTCAAGGCGCAGGTCGAGGAGGCGCTCGAGCTCGTCGAGCTCGGCGGGATGGCCCGTCGCAAGCCGGCCCAGCTCTCCGGCGGGCAGCAGCAGCGCGTTGCGCTGGCGCGGGCGATCGTCAACCGGCCGGCGGTGCTCCTGCTCGACGAGCCGCTCGGCGCGCTCGACCTCAAGCTGCGCCGGCAGATGCAGATCGAGCTCAAGCGGATCCAGACCGAGGTCGGCCTCACGTTCGTGCACGTCACGCACGACCAGGAGGAGGCCATGACGATGGCCGACACCATCGCGGTCATGAACCACGGACGGATCGAGCAGCTCGGCGGGCCCACCGAGCTGTACGAGGCGCCCAACACGACCTTCGTGGCCAACTTCCTCGGGCAGTCCAACATGGTCCACGCGACGGTCTCCGGCTCCGACGGCGACCAGCTCGTCCTCGAGGTGCAGGGCCAGAAGCTCGCGATGCCCGCGGCCCGACGCACCAGCGGCGACGACGACCTGCTGATCGGCGTTCGGCCGGAGAAGATCCACCTCGTGCTGCCCGAGGACGACGCGCCCGAGGCCGGGCGCAACGTGCTGCCCGGCGGTGTGGTCACCGACGCCAGCTTCACCGGCGTCAGCACGCAGTACCTCGTGCGGATGCCGTGGGGCCAGGAGCTCATGGTCTTCGCCCAGAACCTGGGGGCGGGCGGGGTGCTGCGGCCGGGGACGACCGTCGACCTGCACTGGGAGCCCGCCCACACCTTCGCTCTCGACGGCACGGGCGACGTCAACGCCGGCGTCGAGCGCGAGGGCGCCGAGAGCGTGTCGGTCGGCTGAGGTGGCGCTGTCATGAGTGGCGCTCAGGGCATCGGCGTCGGCGAGCGCCAGGTCGACGTGGACAGGCCGGGTCCCCCGGTACGTGGCGGGGGTGGCCGCCGGAGCCGACCGACGCCTTACCTCCTGCTGCTTCCCGGGATGTTGTGGCTGCTCGTCTTCTTCATCCTCCCCATCGCGACGCTCCTGTCCACGTCCACGCAGACCCGCCCCGAGGGCGCCGAGATCGGCGTGTACGTCCAGACGTTCCGGTTCGCCAACTACGTCGACACGCTGGACGAGTACCTCACGGTGTTCGGCCGGTCCTTCCTCTACGCGTTCATAGCCACGGCACTGGCGCTGGCAATCTCCTACCCCCTGGCGTACGCCATCGCCTTTAAGGTCGGGCGCTTCCGCAACATCCTGCTCGTCCTGGTCGTCGCTCCCTTCTTCGTCAGCTTCCTGCTGCGCACAGTCGCCTGGAAGCAGATCCTGTCCGACGGGGCGTGGGTGGCCGACACGCTGCGCTTCGTCCACCTGCTCGGACCCGACGGCCGCATCATCAACACGGCGCCGGCAGTGGTCATCGGCATCACCTACAACTTCCTGCCGTTCATGATCCTGCCGATCTACGCCTCGCTGGAGCGGGTCGACCCGAGGTTCATGGAGGCGGCGGGAGACCTCTACGCCAACGGTCTCATGACGCTGCGCAAGGTGACCTTCCCGCTCTCGATGCCCGGGGTCGTGGCGGGCACGCTGCTCACCTTCATCCCCGCCGCGGGCGACTACGTGAACGCCGCGCTCCTCGGCAACCGCGACACCACCATGGTCGGCAACGTCATCGACTCGCGCTTCCTCCGGGTGGTCGACTACCCGACGGCGGCCGTCCTGTCCGTGACCTTGATGGTCTCGATCCTGGTACTCGTCGGGATCTACATCCGCCGCTCGGGGACGGAGGAGCTGGTATGAGTGCCGCGCCGGCGCAGACCGCGGGAGCATCCTCGCCGCCGCCGCACCGCAGACGCTCCCCGGGGCAGCGGGTCTCACGGTGGCTCTCGCGCAACGCCATCCGCATCTACGCGCTGTTCGGCTTCACCTACCTGTTCATCCCGGTGGCCTACACCCTGGCCTTCTCCTTCAACGACTCCGGGAAGTCCAACATCTCCTGGCGGGGCTTCACCCTCGACAAGTGGAAGAACCCGTGTGGCGCGCCGGACGTGTGCAGCGCACTGGGTAACAGCCTGAAGATCGGTGCGCTGGCCACAGTCATCGCCACGGCGCTCGGGACGATGATCGCTTTCGCCCTCGCCCGGCACCGGTTCCGCGGGCGCACGGCCACCAACCTCACCATCTTCCTGCCCATGGCGACCCCCGAGGTCGTGCTGGGAGCCTCGCTGCTCGCGCTGTTCCTCAACCTGCGCGTCCAGCTCGGATTCACCACGATCGTCATAGCGCACGTGATGTTCTGCATCTCCTTCGTCGTGGTGACGGTGAAGGCGCGCATCGCCGGGCTCGACCCCCGCCTCGAGCAGGCGGCGATGGACCTCTACGCCAACGAGTTCCAGACCTTCCGTCGCATCACCCTGCCGCTCGTCGCCCCCGGCATCCTCGCCGGCGCGCTGCTCGCCTTCTCGCTGTCGTTCGACGACTTCATCATCACGAACTTCAACTCCGGCGCCGTGAACACCTTCCCGAAGTTCGTCTTCGTCTCGTCCTTGCGCGGCATCCCGGCCCAGGCCAACGTCATCGCGTCGTTCATGTTCTTCCTGGCACTGGCCGCCGTGGTGATCGGGCAGGCAGTGAGCGGTCGGCGGAAGTCGAGCTGACCGTGCCGCCTACCGGCGCCGCCGCGCCAGCGGCGGCGGTGGCTGCCCTCGTCGGCGCCCGCCCCGTTCCCTACTGGCTCGACGGCCCCGAGCCCGACGCCTGCCCGGCACTGGGCGGCCGCACGACTGCCGACCTCGCTGTCGTCGGCGGCGGGTACACCGGGCTCTGGACGGCGCTGCTCGCCAAGGAGGCCGACCCCGGTCGTGACGTCGTGTTGCTCGAGGCGCGCACGGCAGGGTGGGCGGCGTCCGGGCGCAACGGCGGCTTCTGCTCGGCCAGCCTCACCCACGGGCTGCGCAACGGGCTGGACCGGTTCCCGGGCGAGATGGCGACGCTCGAGCGGCTCGGCCGCGAGAACCTCGACGGCATCGAGGCGAGTGTCTCGGCACACGGCATCGACTGCTCGTTCGAGCGGACCGGCGAGCTGACGGTCGCCACGGCGCCCTGGCAGGCCGACGAGCTGCGCGAGCTGCCGGCGCTCGCCGAGCAGGTAGGCGGCAAGGTCGAGTGGCTCGACACCGACGAGGTGCGCGGCAAGGTCGACTCGCCGACCTTTCTCGGGGGCGTCCTCGACGCCGACGGGTGCGCGATGGTGGACCCCGCTCGGCTGGCCAGGGGGCTGCGGGAGGCCTGCCTGCGGCTGGGGGTCCGCATCCACGAGAACACGCCCGTCGAGGTGCTCGACGGGTCCGGTCCGGCGATGGTGCTCCGGACGCCGTACGGCCGGCTGACCGCGGGCCGGGTCGCGCTGGGCACCAACGCCGTCTTCCCGCCGCTGCTGCGACGGCTGTCGTCCTACGTCGTCCCGGTGTGGGACTACGCACTGATGAGCGAACCCTTGACCGCCGAGCAGCTCGCGGCGGTGGGCTGGTCGGACCGTCACGGTCTGTCCGACGCGGGGAACCTGTTCCACTACTTCCGGGTCACGGACGACTGGCGGATCCTCTGGGGCGGCTACGACGCCGTCTACCACTTCGGCGGTCGGACCGACGACCGGATGGAGCGCAACCCCGCGACGTTCCGGACGCTTGCGGAGCACTTCTTCACGACGTTCCCGCAGCTCGAGGGGCTCCGGTTCACCCATGCCTGGGGCGGCGTGATCGACACCTGCTCGCGGTTCAGCGCCTTCTGGGGCACCGCCCACCGCGGCCGGGTCGGGTACGTCGCGGGCTACACCGGGCTGGGTGTCGGAGCCACCCGCTTCGGCGGCCAGGTGATGCTCGACCTGCTCGACGGCCGGGAGACCGAGCGCACCGGGCTGGAGATGGTGCGCCGGAAGCCCCTGCCGTTCCCGCCCGAGCCCGTGCGGTGGGCCGGCGTCCAGCTGACCCGCCGGGCCGTGGCCAGGGCGGATGCGCGCGAGGGCCGCCGCGGACCCTGGCTGCGCACCCTCGACGCTCTCGGGATGGGATTCGACACGTGAGTGGAGACGACTGGAGGCCCGATGAGTAGGTACGGTCCCATGTTCGGTCCCGACATCACCTTCCTCGGTGTGCAGAGGTGCGACCTCGACGACCCGGCGTCCTTCGCCGGCGCCGACGTCGTCGTCGTGGGCGCGCCGTTCGACGGCGGCACCTCGCACCGTCCGGGAACGCGGTTCGGGCCGCAGGCGATCCGGTCGACCGACTACCTGCCGCACGACGGCTCGCGGCCGCACCTGGCCCTTCGGGTCGACCCGCTGCGGGACCTCCGGGTTCTCGACGCCGGCGACGTCGAGATGCCGCCGGGAGACATCGAGAGGTCGCTCGCCGCACTGACCGAGGCCGTGGCCGTCGTCGCGACCAGCGGCGCGATCCCGGTGGTCCTGGGCGGCGACCACTCGATCACGCTCGCCGACGTCACCGGTGTGGCCCGGCAGCACGGTGACGGCCGGGTGTCGGTCGTGCACTTCGACGCCCACGCCGACACCGGCGACATCGAGTTCGGATCGCTCTACGGCCACGGCCAGCCGATGCGCCGGCTGATCGAGTCCGGCGCGGCGCGCGGCGACCGGTTCCTGCAGATCGGGCTGCGCGGGTACTGGCCCGGGCCCGAGACGCTGAGGTGGATGGCCGAGCAGCGGATGCGGTCCTACGAGATGACCGAGATCGGCGCACGTGGGCTCGACGTCTGCCTCACCGAGGCGTTCGACATCGCGGTCGACGACTGTGACGGGGTGTTCCTCTCGGTCGACATCGACGTGGCAGACCCGGGACATGCGCCCGGCACCGGCACGCCGGAGCCGGGCGGGCTGAGCGCGCGCCAGCTCCTCGACGCGGTGCGCCGGGTCTGCCTCACGCTGCCCGTCGTCGGTGTCGACGTCGTCGAGGTCTCACCGCCGTACGACCACGCCGACATCACGGCGGCACTGGCCAACCGGGTGGTGCTCGAAGCCCTCTCCGGGATCGCGGCCCGCCGGCAAGGACTGACAGTCGACCCGCGGCGCCCGCTGCTGGCGAACCGCTCCACCGACGAGGAGAACTGATGCGGATCTTGCTGGTGGGCGCCGGTGGCGTCGGTTCTGCCGCAGTTGGTATCGCGGCCCGCCGTGACTTCTTTGACCTGCTGGTCGTAGCGGACTACGACGAGGTACGTGCCGAGCGCGCGCTGGAGAGGCACGCGGATGATAGCCGCTTCGTCGCTGCCCAGGTTGATGCCTCCAGCACTGACGCCGTCGCAGCCCTGTGCCGGGAGCACGGGATCACCCACGTCGTCAACGCGGTGGACCCGCGGTTCGTGATGCCCGTCTTCGACGGTGCGTTCGCCGCCGGTGCCGACTACCTCGACATGGCGATGTCGCTGTCCCGGCCGCACCCGGACTCGCCGTACGAGCAGACCGGCGTGATGCTCGGCGACGAGCAGTTCGCGAAGGCAGCGGAGTGGGAGGCGGCCGGTCGGCTGTGCCTCGCCGGCATCGGCATCGAGCCCGGGTTGTCCGACGTGTTCGCGCGCTACGCGGCGGACCACCTCTTCGACGAGATCGACGAGATCGGCGTCCGAGACGGTGCCAACCTCGAGGTCGACGGGTACGACTTCGCGCCGTCGTTCTCGATCTGGACCACGATCGAGGAGTGCCTCAACCCGCCGGTGGTGTGGGAGAAGGCCCGGGGCTGGTTCACCACGCGGCCCTTCAGCGAGCCCGAGGTGTT
Source organism: uncultured Actinomycetota bacterium (assembly GCA_963784645.1). Taxonomy (GTDB): domain Bacteria; phylum Actinomycetota; class Actinomycetes; order JACCUZ01; family JACCUZ01; genus JBBRVW01. The sequence goes on from CAWARY010000005.1 coordinate 378,212, forward strand.
CGACTTCCCCGAGGGCATCGGGCCGGTCGAGTGCGTCAACGTCGAGCACGAGGAGGTGCTCCTCATCCCGCGCTGGGTCGACGCGAAGCGGGTCACGTTCAAGTACGGGCTGGGCGAGGAGTTCATCAGCGTCCTCGAGGTGCTGCACAAGATCGGGCTGGACCGCACCGACCCGGTCCGCGTCGGCGGCGCCGAGGTGTCGCCGCGTGACGTCGTGGCCGCCTGCCTGCCCGACCCCGCGGGCCTCGGTGACCGGATGCGCGGGAAGACCTGCGCCGGCACCTGGGTCAGCGGCCGCAAGGACGGCGCCGACCGGCAGGTGTACCTGTACCACGTCGTCGACAACGAGTGGTCGATGGCGGAGTACGGGTCCCAGGCGGTGGTCTGGCAGACCGCGGTCAACCCGGTGGTCGCGCTCGAGCTGCTCTCGGAGGGTTCGTGGAGCGGGTCCGGCGTGCTCGGTCCCGAGGCGTTCGATCCCGTGCCGTTCCTCGACCTGCTGACTGCCTACGGCTCGCCGTGGGGGCTTCGCGAGGGCGGCTGATGCGGCGGCTCGGCCCGGAGCAGGTTCTCCAGGACCGGCCCGGCGACGGCCGACAGCGTCCGCGCCGCCCTGATCTGGCTGCGACGCCACGGGGTCGCTGCGCGCCGGTGCGACTCGAACAGCCCCACGACCGCGCCACGTGAACGCACGGGCAGCATGAGCAGCGAGCCGATGCCGTCCTCGACCATCCACGCCGACTCGCTGGGGTCGGCATCGGGTGTCCCGAGGACGACCTGGGCCGCCACGTCGTCCGCCAGCACCCGGCGGGTGAGCGGCAGGCCTTCGAGGCGGTAGCGGACGCCCTTGAACAACGCGTCGGAGTCGACGACGGCTTCGACGTAGGTCCCCTCGGCGTCGAGGTAGGAGAGCTCGACCGCGTCGGCGCCGATCGCGGGCGCGACGCCGGACAGGATGCGGGCGAGGTCGGCCAGGCCGCGGGCCGACGCCACCTGCAGCAGAGCGTTGACCAGCTGGCTGGGCACACCCGTGTCCGACACCTCGACGGCCTGGGCCATGGCCGCCTCGCAGACCAGGCGGATGCCGGGCGACGGCTCGTCGAACCCGGGGCCGGGGCGGCCGATGAAGTAGCCCTGACCGTAGGCGACGTCGAGGTCGGCAAGGACGGCGAGCTCCTCGGCGCACTCGATGCCCTCGGCGCAGACCGCGGCGCCGGTCCGGGCGGCCAGGTGGACGATGGCCTCGAGCAGCGCCGCCCGGTCGGGCTGCAGGTGCACCCCGGTGACCAGCGACCGGTCGACCTTGAGAACGTCGGGCCGGATCCGCATGACCTGCTGCAGACCCGCGTACCCCTCCCCGACGTCGTCCACCGCGATCCGGGCACCGCGGGCGCGCAGCACGTCCAGGGCGGCCGTGAACAGGTGCTCGTGCTCGATGGCCTCGTTCTCGGTGATCTCGACCAGCAGCCCCGTCATGTCCTCGGGCAGGTGCTGCAGCGTCGCCGGCGAGCTGAGGACCGAGGGGCTCAGGTTCAGCGAGAGCGTCGTGCCCGCAGGACGCAGGTGAGCCACGGCGAGCGCCCTCGTCAGCGCCAGGACCTCGAGCTCGAACCCGCGCCCGCAGGCCTGCGCGAGGCGGAACACCTCGTCGACGGGGACGCCGGGCAGGCGCGGGAACCGCGAGAGCGCCTCGTAGCCCGTGGCGGCGCCGGTGGCCATGTCGATGATCGGCTGGAAGTAGGGCACGGGGTCGCCCGCCGACAGCGCGTCGTCCAGCGCGGAGGCTGCGCTGCGGGACGGGTCGAGCTTCGGGCCGGGGCCGGCGTCGAGGCGGGTCCCTGGCACCCTCGGAGGATCGGCCTGCCGGCCGACCGCCAGGATGGTGCACGTGCACCAGCACGGCTGACCCATCGAGAGGAGCCCGGATGACGCACGAGGTTCAGGGGATCGTGGCCTTGGCCAAGGGCCGTCCGGTGTCCCTGGAGACCGTGATCGTGCCGGACCCCGGGCCCGGTGAGGCACTGGTCCAGGTGCAGGCATGCGGGGTCTGCCACACCGACCTGCACTACCGCGACGGCGGCATCAACGACGAGTTCCCGTTCCTGCTCGGGCACGAGGCTGCCGGCGTCGTCGAGGCCGTCGGTGAGGGCGTGACCGAGGTGGCCCCCGGCGACTTCGTCGTCCTCAACTGGCGCGCGGTGTGCGGCCAGTGCCGCGCGTGCCGCAGGGGGAGGCCGTGGTACTGCTTCGCCACGCAGAACGCGACACAGAAGATGACGCTCGCCGACGGGACCGAGCTGAGCCCGGCACTCGGCATCGGCGCCTTCCTGGAGAAGACCCTGGTGGCCGCCGGCCAGTGCACGAAGGTCGACCCCGAGGCGCCGGCCACCGCGGCCGGGCTGCTGGGCTGTGGCGTGATGGCCGGCTTCGGCGCGGCCGTCAACACCGGGAACGTCGGCCGCGGCGACAGCGTGGCGGTGATCGGGTGCGGCGGCGTCGGGAACGCCGCGATCGCCGGGTCCCGGATCGCGGGCGCCACGACGGTCATCGCGGTCGACGTCGACGACCGCAAGCTCGAGTGGGCGCGTCGCTTCGGGGCGACGCACACCGTCAACAGCCGCACCGAGGATGCCGTCGAACGGATCCGCGAGCTGACCGGCGGCTTCGGCGCCGACGTGGTGGTCGAGGCTGTCGGCCGCCCGGAGACGTACGAGCAGGCTTTCTACGCCCGCGACCTGGCCGGCACGGTCGTCCTCGTCGGTGTCCCCACGCCCGGCCTGACGATCGAGCTGCCGATGATCGAGGTGTTCGGTCGCGGCGGAGCACTGAAGTCGAGCTGGTACGGCGACTGCCTTCCCAGCCGCGACTTCCCGATGCTCGTCGACCTCTACCGGCAGGGCCGCTTCGACCTCGACGGGTTCGTCTCCGAGACGATCGGCCTCGGCGACGTCGAGGCCGCGTTCGAGAAGATGCACCGCGGCGAGGTCCTCCGCTCGGTGGTCGTGCTCTGATGGCCGCCCGCATCGAGAAGGTCGTCACCTCGGGCGTGTTCGCACTGGACGGTGGCGAGTGGGCGGTCGACAACAACGTCTGGCTGGTGGGTGACGACGACGAGGTCCTCGTCGTCGACGCCGCTCACGATGCTGCGGCGATCCTCGCCGCTGTCGGCGACCGCCGCGTCGTGGCGGTCGTCCTGACCCATGGGCACAACGACCACGTCAACGCGGCGGTCGAGGTGGCGGCGGCCAAGGATGCGGAGATCGCGCTGCACCCGGCCGACCACGTGCTGTGGGCCGCGGAGTACGGCGACGACCTCCGGCCCGACATCGAGATCGCCGACGGCGGGTCGTTCGACGTGGCCGGGACCCGGCTGGCGGTCCTGCACACGCCGGGCCACTCGCCCGGTGCGGTCTGCCTCCATGCGCCGGACCTCGGCGTGGTGTTCTCCGGCGACACGCTCTTCCGGGGTGGCCCGGGCGCCACCGGCAGGTCGTACAGCGACTTCCCGACCATCATCGAGTCGATCCGTCAGTCGCTGCTCACGCTGCCGGCGGCGACCGTCGTGCACACCGGTCACGGCGACGACACCACCATCGGCGCGGAGTCGCCGCACCTCGCCGAGTGGGTCGCGCGTGGCCACTGAGCACGTCTACCACCTCGCTCTCGGGTCCGACTGGACGGTGGCACAGCGGGCCGGCGACTACCGGGTGTCGACCCGGGGCCGGTCGCTCGAGGAGGAGGGGTTCCTGCACGCGTCCTTCGCCCACCAGTGGGAGGGCGTCCGCACCGCGTTCTACGCAGATGTCGACGAGCCGCTCGTGCTGCTCGAGATCGACCCCGACCTGCTCGACGTCCCGCTCGTCGTCGAGACCCCGGAGGGCGCCGACCAGGCGTTCCCGCACGTCTACGGACCGCTGCCCGTCGCGGCCGTCGTCGCCGTCCGCCGGCTCTGACCGGCATGTCCTCGTCCCGGGAGGCGCCCTTCGCCGTTCCCCGCCGGCACGACCCCGGAGCGCGGCCGTGTGAGGTGTGTCGAGAATCGCCGGCCGGCTCCGCTCACCAGGTGAAGGGCCGCGGCAGGCGCGGCCCACGACACGGGAGGACCATCATGCCGAAGTACCTGCTCCTCAAGCACTACCGCGGCGGCCCGGAGCCGCACCACCCCTTCCCCCCGATGGACCAGTGGGCGCCCGAGGACGTGGAGGCGCACATGGCCTTCCTCCATCACGTCAACGACCTGCTCAAGGAGAACGGCGAGCACGTCGACGCGCAGGCGCTCACCCCGACGCGCACCTGGGTGCGCTACGGCGGCCCCGACGCCGCGCCCGTCACCACCGACGGCCCGCTGCCCGAGACCAGTGATCTGGTGGCGGGCTGGTACATGATCGACGTCGAGTCGCACGAGCGCGCGGTCGAGATCGCGGCGTACGTCTCGTCCGAGCCGGGCCCGGGCGGGGAACCGCTGTACGAGTGGATCGACGTCCGGGAGGTCATGTCCGAGGCGCATGCGGGCGACTGACGCGTCGTGATCGACCAGCCGACGCCTCCGCTGGACGAGGGCGCGCTGCGCGCCCTCGTCCCCCGCGTGCTCGCGAGCCTGGTCCGGCGGGGGGAGGACTTCGACGCCGCCGAGGACGCCTTGCAGGAGGCGCTGGTGGAGGCCCTCCGGGTGTGGCCCGAGCACCCGCCGCGCGACCCGCGCGCGTGGCTGACCACGGTCGCTGCCCGCCGGCTCGTCGACGCCCGCCGCAGCGAGGCCGCCCGGCTCCGTCGCGAGGAGGTGACGTTCGCCGAGCCGCGCCCCGGCGCCACCGAGGAGGGCGACGACACCCTCTTCGTGCTGTTCTGCTGCTGCCACCCCGACCTCACGCCGGCCTCACAGGTGGCGCTGACCCTGCGCGCCGTCGGCGGCCTCACCACCGGCGAGATCGCGGACGCCTTCTTCGTGCCGGAGGCGACGATGGCGCAGCGGATCAGCCGGGCGAAGCGCGCCCTGCGGGGCCGCCGGCTGGACCAGCCCGGCGACCTCGCGGTCGTGCTGCGCGTGCTCTACCTCGTCTACACGGCCGGCCACGCCGGCCGGGTCGACCTGGCCGTGGAGGCGATCCGGCTCGCCCGCCAGCTCACCCTCGCCACGGAGGAGCCGGAGGCGCGCGGCCTGCTCGCGCTCATGCTCCTCAACCACGCCCGCCTCCCGGCGCGGCTCGACCCCGAGGGCCGGATCGTCACGCTCGACCGCCAGGACCGCGGCTTGTGGGACACCCGCGAGATCGCCGAGGGCGTACGCGTTCTGCAGTCGGCGCTGGCCGCCCAGCGCGCTGGCCGCTACCAGGTCGAGGCCGCCATCGCCGCCCTGCACGACGACGCCGCCAGCGGCGAAGCGACCGACTGGCCGCAGATCCTGGCCTGGTACGACGACCTCGTCGCGCTCACCGACGACCCGGTCCGGCAGGACCCCGCCGCTGTGCTCGGGCGCGCGGTCGCTGTCGGCCACGCCCTCGGCGCCGCCGCCGGGCTGCGCGAGACCGACCGGCTGCGCGAGGTCCTCGGCCAGCGGCACCGGTGGCACGCCGTCCGCGGCCACCTGCACGAGCTCGGCGGCGACCTCCCGGCCGCCGCCACGGCATACGCGGACGCCGCCCGGCGGGCCACCGACGTCACGGAGCGCGACCACCTGGTCCGTCAGGCAGCCCGCGCGCGGGCTGCCTCGCGTGGGGGGAGCACCGGGTCCGACTGAACGTGCGCCGAGGATCTTCGGGGCCATCCGGGTCTCAGCCGAGCGAGGCGAATGCCTTCTCGAGGACCCCGAGGCCCTCCTCGAGCAGCGGCTCAGGCATGACGAGCGGCGGCAGGAAGCGCAGCACGTTGCCGTAGGTGCCGCAGGTGAGCACCACGAGGCCGTCGGCGTGGCAGGCCCTGGCGACGGCCCCGGTCGTCACGGCGTCCGGCTCCCGGGTGCCCGGCTTCGTCAGCTCGATGGCCACCATCGCACCGCGGCCGCGCACGTCGGCGATCACGCCGTACGTCGAGGCGAGCTCGCCGAGCCGATCGGTCATGACCTCGCCGATCCGCCGTGCCGACGCGCAGAGGTCCAGCGACTCCATCGTCTCGATGCTGCCCAGGGCTGCCGCGCACGCCACCGGGTTACCGCCGTAGGTGCCGCCGAGACCGCCCACGTGCGGCGCGTCCATGATCTCGGCGCGTCCCGTGACCGCCGCGAGCGGCAGACCGCCGGCGATGCCCTTGGCGGTGGTCACGAGGTCGGGGACGACACCCTCGTGGTCGCAGGCGAACCAGTCGCCGGTGCGCGCGAAGCCGGTCTGGATCTCGTCGGCCACGAACACAGCACCGTTGGCGGTGCACCAGTCGGCGATCGCGGGGAGGAAACCTGGAGCCGGGACGACGAAGCCGCCCTCGCCCTGCACCGGCTCGATGACGACGCACGCGACCTCGTCGGCGCCGACCTGCTTGTCCACCAGGTCGAGCGCGCGGGCAGCGGCCTGCTCGCCGGTCATGCCCTCGGGGTCGCGGAACGGGTAGGACATCGGCACCCGGTAGACCTCGGGAGCGAACGGCCCGAACGAGTGCTTGTAGGGCATGTTCTTGGCGGTCAGCGCCATCGTGAGGTTCGTGCGACCGTGGTAGCCGTGGTCGAACACGACGACCGCCTGCCGCTTCGTGTGCGCACGGGCGATCTTCACGGCGTTCTCGACGGCCTCGGCGCCGGAGTTGAACAGTGCCGAGCGCTTCTCGTGGTCGCCGGGGGTGAGCCGGTCGAGGGCCTCGCACACGTCGACGTAGGCGGCGTACGGCGTGACCATGAAGCAGGTGTGCGTGAAGGCGGCGACCTGCTCCTGGACCCGGCGCACCACGGCGTCGGCGCTGTTGCCGACCCCGGTCACCGCGATGCCGGACGCGAAGTCGATCAGCGAGTTGCCGTCGACGTCGACGAGGACGCCACCGCCGGCGCTCTCGATGAACACCGGCAGCGTCGTGCCGATGCCGCGGGCGACCACGGCGTTGCGGCGGGCGAACAGCTCCGTGGACCGCGGACCGGGGACCGCGGTCACCAGACGGCGCTCCTGGGGAAGGCTGGGACCACCGGAAACAGTCATAGCAGTCACGCTACAGTGACGTCCTCGTGCGCGACAGACCTTCTTGACGACGAAATCCGTAGGAGATCCCGACATGGCTGACCTGTGGACGGGGTGGGTCGGCGGCCGCCGGCTGCCCGACGACCGGTCCCAGCCCGACGACCGCCTGGTCGTGCGGCACCCCTACGACGGCGCTCCCGTGGCGGAGGTCGTGTGGGCGACCGCGGCCCAGGTCGAGCAGGCCGTGTCCGCGGCCCACGCGGGGCGGGCGGCTGTGGGTGGCGCGCCGGCGTACGTCCGGGCCGAGGCGCTCGCGCACGTGTCGGCCCGGCTGGCCGAGCGGGCCGAGGAGGTGGCCCGGCTGGTCACCGCCGAGAGCGGCAAGCCGATCACCTGGTCCCGCGTCGAGGTGGCCCGGGCGGTGTCGACGTTCCGCTGGGGAGCCGAGGAGGCACGTCGCTTCGGCGGCGAGGTCCAGCGCCTGGACACCGATCCCGGTGCCGAGGGCCGGGTCGGGCTGGTCCGGCGGTTCGCACGTGGGCCGGTGCTGGGCATCTCGCCGTTCAACTTCCCCCTCAACCTGGTCGCCCACAAGCTGGCACCGGCGGTCGCCGTGGGCGCGCCCATCGTCCTGAAGCCCGCTCCCAAGACCCCGCTGTCGGCGCTGTTGCTCGGCGAGCTGTTCGCCGAGACCGACCTGCACCCGGCCGCGGTGTCGGTGGTGGTCGTACCCGACGCCGTCGCCCCCGACCTGGTCGCCGACCCCCGGCTGCCGGTCGTCTCCTTCACCGGCTCGGCCGGGGTCGGAGCCCGGATCCAGCAGGCCGTGCCGCACAAGCACGTCACCCTGGAGCTGGGTGGCAACGCGGCTGCTGTCGTCTGCGACGACTGGTCCTCGGACGCCGACCTCGACCACGCGGCGACCCGCATCGCGACGTTCGGCGCCTACCAGGGCGGGCAGTCCTGCATCTCGGTGCAGCGGGTGCTCGTCGACTCGTCGCTCGCCGGCGCCTTCGTGCCGCGGCTGGTGGCCGCGGTCGAGGCCCTCGGCCTCGGTGACCCTGCCGACGACGCGACCGTCGTGGGCCCGCTGATCGACGAGGCGTCCGCGCAGCGCGTCGAGTCCTGGGTGCAGGAGGCGGTCGCGTCCGGCGCCTCGGTCCTCACCGGTGGTGACCGGACCGGCACCTCCTACGCGCCGACGGTCGTGGTCGACGCCCCGGCCGAGGCGAAGGTCGTGTGCGAGGAGGTGTTCGGGCCGGTCCTGGTGGTGCAGACCTTCGACGGCGTCGGCGCCGGGTTGGCCCTGGCCAACGACTCGCGTTACGGCCTCCAGGCAGGGGTGTTCACCCACGACCTGCAGGTGGCGTTCCGCGCCCACCGCGAGCTCGAGGTCGGCGGCGTGGTCATCGGCGACGTACCGAGCTTCCGGGCCGACCAGATGCCCTACGGCGGCGCCAAGGACTCCGGCGTCGGTCGCGAGGGAGTCCGCGCGGCCATGGACGACCTCACCTACGAGCGCGTCCTCGTCCTCACCGGCGTCGACCTCTGACGAGGCAGCCAGGTGCACTGACCACATCATCCCGGCTCGCGGGTGCGGAGATCCGCCGAGGCCGCCGTAGGGTCGACGGGTGCGGTTGACGAAGTACGGCCACGCCTGCGTCCGCCTCGACACCGAGGGCGGCAGCCTCGTCCTCGACCCGGGCAGCTACTCCCCGGACGTCGAGCTGGACGGCGTGTCCGACGTGCTGGTCACCCACGAGCACGCCGACCACCTCGACATCGACCGGCTGCTCCCAAGGCTGCGCGACGGGCTCCGGCTGCACACCAACGCCTCTGTCGCCGAGCAGCTCCGATCCGACCACGGTGTCCAGGTGCACGCCGTCGCTCCGGGGGAGTCCTTCGAGGTCGCAGGGCTCGGCGTCCAGGTCGTCGGCGGAGACCACGCCGAGATCTACGAGGGGCTGCCGGGCTGCGCGAACATCGGTTTCGTCATCGACGGCGTCTACCACCCGGGCGACGCCCTGCACGTCCCCGACGTCGAGGTCGAGACCCTGCTGCTGCCGGTGGGCGCGCCATGGCTGAAGCTGGCCGAGGCGCTCGACTTCGTGCGAGCGGTGGGTCCGGCGCGTGCCTTCCCGGTGCACGACGCACAGCTCAGCGACATCGGGAACGCCGGCGCCGACCGCTGGGTGGGGATGAAGGGCGGCACCGAGTACCGGCGGTTGGCGCCGGGGGAGTCGGCCCAGATCTGAAGGATCGGCGTCACCCAGCGTTTACGCCGCGGCCGCACCGCCGAGACACCCGTCCGGCAGGCTGGTGCCATGGTGATCGACACGTACCAGCTCGACCAGCTGCCCGAGTACTGCGACTGCGGCACCCCGGTGGAGGTCTGCGTCGGGTGCGGTGGTGCACGCTGCACCGCGTGCGAGCCCTACGTCACCGACGACTGCACCGTGGTCTTCGCTGCCGGGTGAACCCGGCTGATGCTCGCCCGGTCAGCGGCGGGCGAGCCAGCGGCGCATGTCGGAGACGCGGACCATCCAGTCGCCGCGCTCCTGGTGGGCGGACAGCTTCTTGTCCCGCACGGCGTCGGTGACGACAAGCAGGTCGACCCGCGCCATCTGTGCCACCTGGGGCAGCGTCAGCAGGCTCTCCGGCTCGTGCCGGGCATAGACGGACATCTTCTGGTGATCGGTCGCGGGGGCTCCGACCTTGACCATCCGATCCGCGACGGGCCGGGCCGAACCACCCGTGGGGGTGTGGCACGTGCACGTGCCGGACACTGGTGCGGTGACCACCGGACCCGCACCGATCGCGCGCCGCGACATCGTGATCCTCGGGTCGACGGGCTCGGTGGGCACCCAGGCGCTGGACATCGTCCGGCAGGCGCCGGACCGGTTCCGCGTGGTCGGGCTCGCCGCAGGGGGCGGGAACGTCGAGCTGCTCGCACGCCAGGCGCTCGAGCTGGGTGTCGAGGTGGTGGCGGTGGCCCGGGCCAGCGCCGCTCAGGACCTCCAGCTCGCGTTCTACGCGGCAGCCAAGGCCGGCGGCTACTCGGCCGGCAACCATCCCGTGCCCACCATCCTCGCGGGGCCGGACGCCGCCACCGAGCTGGCCCGCCGCCGGTGCGACGTCGTCCTCAACGCGATCACCGGCTCGATCGGGCTGGCCCCGACCCTCTCGGCGCTGGCGGCCGGCAGCACGCTGGCCCTGGCCAACAAGGAGTCACTGGTCGCGGGCGGCCCGCTGGTGCGGGCGGCCGCCCGGCGGCCGGACCAGATCGTCCCTGTCGACTCCGAGCACTCGGCGCTGGCCCAGTGCCTGCGCGGCGGCAGCCGCGCAGAGGTGCGCCGCCTGGTGCTCACGGCGAGCGGCGGGCCGTTCCGCGGCCGCACCCGCGACGACCTGCACGACGTGACGGTCGAGCAGGCGCTCGCTCACCCCACCTGGGACATGGGCCCGGTGGTGACCATCAACTCCGCGACGCTGGTCAACAAGGGGCTGGAGCTGCTGGAGGCCCACCTGCTGTTCGACGTGCCGATCGACCGGGTGGACGTCGTGGTGCACCCGCAGTCGGTCGTGCACTCGATGGTCGAGTTCGTCGACGGCTCCACGCTCGCCCAGGCCAGCCCCCCCGACATGCGCCTGCCCATCGCGCTGGGGCTGGGGTGGCCGGACCGGGTGCCGGGCGCCGCAGCCGGCTGCGACTGGACGACCGCCTCGACCTGGGAGTTCCTCCCGCTCGACGAGCAGGCCTTCCCGGCGGTCCGGCTGGCGCGCCAGGCGGGGGAGGCCGGTGGTACCGCACCGGCGGTCTACAACGCGGCGAACGAGGTGTGCGTTGCCGCGTTCGTCGCGGGTCGGCTGCGCTTCACGGGTATCGTCGACACCCTCGCGCAGGTGCTCGACGAGCACGATGTCGGGAACGTCGGAAGCGTCCCGGACGTCATGGCAGCCGAGACCTGGGCCCGCGACCGGGCGGCCACGCTGACTGCAACATGAGGGATCGTTGATGAGCTTCTGGTTCGGGGTGCTGATCTTCGCGCTCGGCATCCTCGTGTCGGTGTGCCTGCACGAGCTCGGTCACCTGCTCACCGCGAAGCGGTTCGGCATGAAGGCCACCCAGTACTTCGCCGGCTTCGGCCCGACCGTGTTCTCGTTCCGTCGGGGGGAGACCGAGTACGGCCTCAAGGCCGTGCCGGCCGGCGGCTTCGTCAAGATCGTCGGGATGACCCCTCTCGAGGAGGTCTCGCCCGAGGACCAGCCGCGGGCCTTCTGGCGCTTCCCGCTCTGGCAGCGCACCATCGTTCTCGTCGCCGGCTCGGCCACCCACTTCGTGCTGGCGATCGTCATCTTCTACCTCGCCGGCCTCACCACCGGCCTGCCCAGCCTGGCCGCCCAGAACTTCGACCTCCTCTCGTCGAAGCCGGTCGTGGGCACCGTCTCGCGGTGCATCGTCGTCGACTACGACCTGGCCGCCTCCGGTGGCCTGCGCGACTGCCGCCCCGGTGACCCCGCCGCCCCTGCGCGCGCTGCTGGTCTCCGGCGCGGCGACCGGGTGCTCGCGGTCGGCGGGCAGCACGTGTCGACGTACGGCGAGTTCGTCAAGGCGGTGCGCGCCACGCCGCCAGGCTCGGTGGAGATCACCTATCGCCGTGACGGCGCGACCCGCACCACCACTGCCGACCTCGTCTCCACCCGCCGGCCCCCGCTGGACGATCCCACCAGCTCCACCGACCTCACGACCGTCTCGGCCATCGGGCTCTCGCAGCGGCTCCCGAAGTTCATCGACCACTTCGGCCCGGTCGACGGGATGGCCGGTGCGGTGTCCTTCCTCGGGAGCAGCGTCGAGCAGACCTTCGCCGCGGTCGGCAAGTTCCCGTCCAAGATCCCGAAGCTGTTCGACGCGATCGGTGGTGCCCAGCGCGACCCCGAGACCCCGATCAGCGTGGTCGGCGCGAGCCGGGTCGGTGGCGAAGCCATCCAGATCGGCGAACCGATCTTCTTCCTCGTGCTGCTCGGCGGGCTCAACGTCTTCATCGGGGTCTTCAACCTGTTCCCCCTGCTCCCGCTCGACGGCGGTCACGTGGCCGTTGCGTGGTACGAGCGAGCCCGGTCCTGGCTGGCGGCTCGCCGTGGCCGCCCCGACCCCGGCCGGGTCGACTACAACAAGCTGCTGCCGGTGACCTACCTCGTGATCCTCATGTTCGGCAGCCTGACCCTGCTCACGCTGGCTGCCGACATCGTGAACCCCATCACGCTGCAGTAGCCGCGGTAGGCCCTGCGGCGCCGTCGTGGGCTGAGCTCAGAGCGGCTCTGGAGGAGGCTGGCTGACGCTCCGCGACACATCTGCGGCGTGCGTCGTCTGCCGGTGTCTCGCGGGTCCCTGTCGTGACCCAGCGGCACCGGATGTGTCACCGACTCCTTGTGCGAGGCCGCGGACGGCGAGTTCGAACCACCTGGCTCCGCGTCATTGCTGCTCTCACCCGCACCTGGACGGCGGGACACGGTAGGCAATCCCTTGCGGCGTGACGCAGGTGACCCGACGCGGCACTGCAGCACTGCTCCCGGCGGGCGATACTGATGGCATGACCGTCTCCCTCGGCATGCCCGAGACGCCGCCCCGGCCCCTCGCCACCCGGCGGGTGTCCCGCCAGATCGACGTCGGCGGCGTGCTGGTCGGTGGCGACGCGCCCGTCTCGGTGCAGTCGATGACCACGACGCCCACCTCGGACATCGACGCGACCCTGCAGCAGATCGCCGAGCTCACGGCGTCCGGCTGCCAGATCGTCCGCGTCGCCTGCCCCACCCAGGACGACGCCGACGCACTCCCGGCGATCGCCCGCAAGTCGCAGATCCCCGTGATCGCCGACATCCACTTCCAGCCCAAGTACGTCTTCGCCGCGATCGACGCCGGCTGTGCCGCCGTCCGTGTCAACCCCGGCAACATCAAGGCCTTCGACGACAAGGTGCAGGAGATCGCGAAGGCCGCCGGCGACGCCGGCACCCCGATCCGCATCGGCGTCAACGCCGGCTCGCTCGACAAGCGGCTGCTGCAGAAGTACGGCAAGGCCACGCCCGAGGCCCTGGTCGAGTCGGCGCTGTGGGAGTGCTCGCTGTTCGAGGAGCACGGCTTCCGCGACATCAAGATCTCGGTGAAGCACAACGACCCGGTGGTCATGGTCAACGCCTACCGGCTGCTCGCCGAACGGTGCGACTACCCGCTGCATCTCGGCGTCACCGAGGCCGGGCCGGCGTTCCAGGGCACCATCAAGTCCGCCGTGGCCTTCGGTGCGCTGCTGGCCGAGGGCATCGGCGACACCATCCGCGTCTCGCTGTCGGCCCCGCCGGTCGAGGAGGTCAAGGTCGGCAACCAGATCCTCGAGTCGCTCGGGCTCAGGCAGCGCGGCCTCGAGATCGTGTCCTGCCCGTCCTGCGGGCGCGCGCAGGTCGACGTCTACACCCTCGCCGACCAGGTGACCGCCGGGCTCGAGGGCCTCACCGTGCCGCTGCGGGTCGCGGTCATGGGCTGCGTCGTCAACGGTCCCGGCGAGGCACGCGAGGCCGATCTCGGCGTCGCTTCCGGCAACGGCAAGGGCCAGATCTTCGTCAAGGGGGAGATCATCAAGACGGTCCCCGAGTCGCAGATCGTCGAGACTCTGATCGAGGAAGCCATGCGGATCGCCGAGGAGATGGAGGTCGAGGGCGTAGCCTCTGGCGAACCCGCGGTGAGCGTCCGCTAGCCCGCCGGACGACCTGCCCGCACGACCTGGAGGAGACCGGGATGCTGCGCAGCACGTCGCTGCGTGTGCTGCGCCCCGAGGACCTCGCTGCCGTCGACGAGGTGCTCTCCCGTGACCCGGTCGCGGATGTCTTCGTCGCGTCCCGGGTACGGGCCGCCGGTCTCGACCCGGCCCGCCTCGGTGGCGAGATGTGGGGGTACGCCGTCGACGGCCGGCTCGAGGCCTTGTGCCATGCCGGCGCCAACCTGGTGCCGGTCCAGGCCGACGCCGAGGCGGTGTCGGCGTTCGCCGAGCGGGCCCGTCGGCTGGGGCGGCGGTGCGCCTCCATCGTCGGCGAGCGCGAGGCGGTGGCCGCGATGTGGGCCGACCTGCAGCCGGTGTGGGGACCGGCCCGGGAGGTGCGCGACCCGCAGCCGCTGATGGCCATCTCGGGCCCGCCGGCCGTGGCACCCGACCCGCACGTGCGGCGGGTCCGGATGGACGAGCTGGACGTGCTCGTGCCCGCATGCATCGCCATGTTCACCGAGGAGGTCGGTATCTCTCCCGTGGGTGCCGACGGTGGTTCGTCCTACCGCGCGCGGATCGGCGACCTGGTGCGGACCGGCCGGGCCTTCGCCCGGATCGAGGACGGGCGCGTCGTGTTCAAGGCCGAGATCGGCTCGTCGAGCGAGGCTGCCTGCCAGGTCCAGGGCGTGTGGGTGCCGCCGGACCTGAGGGGCCAGGGCCTGGCCGCGCCCGGTATGGCCACCGTCGCCGACGTGGCCCGCCGTGAGATCGCGCCGGTCGTCAGCCTCTACGTCAACGACTTCAACCACGCCGCGCTCGCGACGTACCGCCGGGTCGGCTTCACCGACGTCGGCACCTTCATGTCGGTCCTGTTCTGATCCGCTGGCCAGCCGGAGATAGCGTGGATGCGATATCGCGGATAGGCTATGGCGCATGGCCACCTCACGTCACCTGCTGGGCAACGACCTCGTGCGCGAGGCGCGCCGACGGGCCGGGCTGACCCAGGCAGAGCTGGCCGGGCGGGCCGGCACCACGCAGTCGGCGATCGCCCGGCTGGAGACCGGCCGCACCGCGCCGAGCTTCGAGACCGTGCTCGCCCTGGTCCGGCACTGCGGGCTCGACCTCGAGGTGTCGCTCGTCGATCGGGACCGCTCCGTCGACGGGCAGGTCGCGGGCAACCTGGCGCTGACCCCTGAGCAACGCCTGGACCAGCTGGTGCACACCGTCGAGTTCGTCGAGCGCGGGCGCGACGCGATGAGTCGGGCGCGCGGTGCCTGAGTCCTTCCAGCCGGATGCGCTGCTCCGGATCCTCGCCGAACGCGACGTGCACTACGTCTTGATCGGCGGCCTTGCTGCCACGCTGCACGGGTCCCCGCACCTGACGCAGGACGTGGACATCACCCCCGAACGGACCCCCACGAATCTCGCCAAGCTGTCGGACGCCCTGCGCGACATGAACGCCCAGGTGCGCGCAGCAGGTCTCGAAGAACCACTGCCGTTCAGTCATGACGCCGCGTCTCTTGGCGGGGTAGGAGTCTGGAACCTCGCGACTCCCTACGGCGACTTCGACATCTCGTTCGTGCCCACCGGTACGGAGGGGTACCCGGACCTGTGCCGCGATGCCGTCCGGGTCCGGATAGCCGACGTCGACGTCGTCGTCGCCAGCCTCAGCGACATCATCCGGAGCAAGCAGGCGGCCGATCGGCCCAAGGACAGGCTCACCCTCCCGACGCTTCGCGAGATCCTGGCGCGCCGCCTGCAGGAGGGCGGGACAGCCGGGCGCTGAAACCGGATCGGCAGCCGGGAGGGCCTCTCGTTATCCTCGCGGCACGCCCCCTACCGAGGAGTCCCCGCCGTGCTGCTCCGCATGTCGACCCTGTTCCTGCGCACCCTCCGCGAGGACCCGGCCGACGCCGAGGTGCAGAGCCACCGGCTGCTCGCCCGGGCCGGCTACATCCGCCGCGTCGCACCCGGCGGCTACGCCTACCTCCCGCTGGGCTGGCGGGTGCTGCGGAAGATCGAGGGCATCATCCGCGACGAGATGGATGCGATGGGCGCCCAGGAGGTGCACTTCCCGGCGCTGCTGCCCAAGGAGCCCTACGACCGCTCCAACCGCTGGACCGAGTACGGCGACGACGCGTTCCGGCTGCAGGACCGCAAGGGCGCCGACTTCATGCTCGGCCCCACCCACGAGGAGTTCTTCACCCTGCTGGTCAAGGACCTCTACTCGTCCTACAAGGACCTGCCCCTGTGGATCTACCAGATCCAGACGAAGTTCCGGGACGAGGCACGGCCGAGGGCCGGCCTGCTCCGCGGTCGCGAGTTCGTCATGAAGGACTCGTACTCCTTCGACGTCGACGACGCGGGCCTGGACCGGTCCTACTCGGCCCACCGCGAGGCCTACATCCGGATCTTCGACCGTCTCGGCCTGGACTACGTCATCGTCTCCGCGCTGTCCGGAGCCATGGGCGGGTCCAAGAGCGAGGAGTTCCTCACCCCGGCAGCCGTCGGCGAGGACACCTACGTGCGGTGCACGTCCTGCGACTACGCGGCCAACGTCGAGGCCCTGCGCACCCTCGTGCCGCCGACCCAGGCCTACGACGACGTGCCGGCGGCGCACGTCGAGGACACCCCCGACACCCCCACGATCGAGACCCTCGTCGCGCTGGCCAACTCCCGCGCGGACCTACGTCGGCCGGACCGGGACTGGAGCGCCGGCGACACGTTGAAGAACGTCGTCGTCAAGCTGCGGCACCCCGACGGCAAGACCGAGCCGCTGGCGATCGGGCTGCCCGGCGACCGCGACGTCGACGCGAAGCGGCTGGAGGCCGTCGTCCATCCCTCGGTGGTCGAGCCGTTCACCGACGAGGACTTCGTGCAGCACCCCGGTCTCGTCCGCGGCTACATCGGCCCGGCGGCGCTCGGCGCCGACCAGCCGGCCGGGGTGCGCTACCTGCTGGACCCCCGGGTCGTCGAGGGCACCCGGTGGATCACCGGAGCGAACGAGCCTGGCCGGCACGTCTTCGACCTGGTCCTCGGCCGGGACTTCACCGGAGACGGCACCATCGAGGCGGCCTCGGTGTTCGAGGGCGACCCGTGCCCCAACGACGACGGCGGCAGCTTGGTGGCCGCCCGCGGCATCGAGATGGGTCACATCTTCCAGCTCGGGCGGGTCTATGCCGAGGAGTTCGACCTCAAGGTCCTCGACGAGCACGGCAAGCAGCAGGTGGTCACGATGGGCTCCTACGGCATCGGCCCGTCCCGCGCCATCGCGGCGATCGCCGAGGCCACGCTCGACGACATCGGGCTCTGCTGGCCGCGCGCGGTGGCGCCGGCCGACGTGCACCTGGTCGCCACCGGCAAGGACGACTCGGTGTTCGAGGCCGCGCAGTCCCTCGCCGACGACCTCGTCGCACAGGGGCTCGACGTGCTCTACGACGACCGGCGGGGCGTCTCGCCGGGTGTGAAGTTCAAGGACGCCGAGCTCATCGGCGTCCCGACCATCGTCGTCGTGGGCAGGGGTCTGGCCGACGGCACCATCGAGGTGCGCGACCGGCGCAGCGGCGAGCGCGACAACGTGGCCGTCGACCACGCTGCCGCGCACGTGGTGGCCGCGGTCCGTGGCTGAGGCGACCGCTCGGGTCGAAGCGGTCGTCTTCGACTGGGGCGGCACCCTCACGCCCTGGCACACGATCGACCTGCTGGAGCAGTGGCAGCACTACGCGGCCGTGCACCTTCCCGACGACCCGGCCGCTGCGGACGACCTCGCGGCGCGGATCCTCGCGGCCGAGGACGCCGCGTGGCGGGCCGGGCGTGACCACCAGCGGTCGGCGACCCTCGACGACATGCTCTGCGCGGTCGGCGTCGACACGGCGACCGAGCGGCACAGGCAGGCGCTCGCGGCGTACCACGCTTTCTGGGAGCCGCACACCTGGACCGACCCCGACGTTCCGGCGCTCCTCACCGGGCTGCGCGACCGCGGCCTCAAGGTCGGTGTGCTGTCCAACACGCTGTGGACCCGCGAGCACCACGAGGCGGTCTTCCGACGCGACGGCGTGCTCGAGCTGATCGACGGGGCTGTCTACTCCAGCGAGATCGCCTGGACCAAGCCGCACCCCGAGGCGTTCCGCGCGGCCCTCGCTGCCGTCGGCGTGCGAGACCCGGCCCGGGCCGTCTTCGTCGGCGACCGGCCCTACGACGACATCCACGGCGCGAAGGAGGTCGGCATGCGGGCGGTCCTGGTACCGCACAGCGCCATCCCGGACTCGCAGAAGGGTCACGTCGAGGGAGACCCCGACGCGGTCGTGGACCGGCTGGCCGACCTGCTCGCCGTCGTCGACTCCTGGCGCTGACGGCCGCGCCGTGCCGGAGCTGCACGAGGTGCTGCTGCTGTGCGCCGCGGCGGCGTTCGCCGGGTGGGTCGACGCGGTCTCGGGCGGCGGGGGACTGGTGCAGCTGCCGGCTCTGCTCATCGCCCTGCCGGGCGCCTCGCCGGCCGCGGTGCTGGCGACCAACAAGCTGTCGAGCATCTGTGGCACGTCGGCCGCTGCCCTGACCTACCACCGGCGGGTACGCCCCGACCTGCGAACCGCGCTGCCGATGGCCGGCTTCGCGCTCGTGGGAGCGGCCCTGGGTGCGCTGTGCGCCTCGCTGATCCCGCGCTCGGTGTTCTCGCCGATCGTGCTGGTGCTGCTCGTGGGGGTCGGTGCGTTCACCGCCGTCCGCCCGGACTTCGGCCAGGCGCAGGCCCTGCGCTGGGCGGACCGCCGGCACCACCTCGCGGCGGGGCTCGGTGGGGCTGCCATCGGGTTCTACGACGGCATCTTCGGGCCGGGAACCGGCGCGTTCCTCGTCGTGCTCCTGGTCGTCCTGCTGGGCTACGAGCTGCTCCAGGCGTCCGCCAAGGCGCGCATCGTCAACCTGGCCACCAACCTCGGCGCGCTGCTGGTCTTCATCCCCCAGGGGTCCCCGATGTGGCGGCTCGGACTCGCGATGGGCGCCTGCAACGTGGCCGGCGGCTGGCTCGGCGCGCACTCGGCGATCGCCGGGGGCAACCGCTTCGTCCGGGTGGTGTTCCTCGCCGTCGTCGCTGCGCTCGTGCTCCGGCTCGGGTACGGGCTCGTTCCCTGACCTGAGGCGCTCGCCCGGGTGCGCGGATCGGCACACAAAAGGCAATCGGCGCACTCTTGACATGCCGGTAACTAAACCGCTTTAGTAGCCGAATGCCGGCCCGCCGTCCGACCATCTCCGACGTCGCCCGCACCGCGGGTGTCTCGAAGGGGGCGGTGTCGTTCGCGCTCAACGGTCGCCCCGGGGTGGCGCCCGGGACCCGGGACCGCATCCTCGCGGCGGCCGACGACCTGGGCTGGACGCCCAGCCACCCGGCCCGGGCGCTGGCCGCCTCCCGGGCGCTGGCCGTCGGCCTGGTGATCGCCCGCCCGCCCGAGACGCTCGGCGCGGACCCCTTCTTCCCGGCCTTCATCGCCGGGGTCGAGGCCGCCCTCGCCCCGCTCGGGCAGTCGTTGCTGCTCCAGGTCGTTCCCGACCGTGACCGGGAGGCCGAGGGCTACCGTCGGCTCGCGGCCGACGGCCGGGTCGACGGTGTCTTCCTTACCGACCTCCGGGTCGACGACCCCCGCCCGGCGCTGATGGCCGCGCTCGGCATGCCCGCGGTCCTCATCGCCCCCTCCTGCGACGACCACCCGACCGGGGTCTGCGTCTGCGTCGACGACCGACCCGGGATCCGGGCGGTCGTCGAGCACCTGCTCCAGCTCGGCCACACGCGCATCGCGCACGTCACCGGACCGGCCGAGTTCGTGCACTCGGCGTCCCGCGTGGACGCGTGGGCCGGCGCTCTGCACGACGCCGGGCTGTCGCTCGGTCCCCTGGAGCGCGCGGACTTCTCCGCCCGTGGTGGTGCCGACGCGACGACGCGGCTGCTCGACCTGCCCGAGCCGCCGACAGCCATCGTCTACGCCAACGACCTGATGGCGATCGCCGGCTCGGCCGTCGCTGCCGGGCGTGGCGTCGACGTCCCCGGCGACCTGTCCATCGCCGGTTTCGACGACACCGAGGTCGCCGCCCACCTGCGACCGGCCCTCACGACGGTGCGGACCGACGCCTTCGCCTGGGGCCGTGCGGCAGCGGTCCGGTTGACCGACCTGGTCGCGGGGCACGACGCACCCAAGATCGAACTGCCGTCCCCACAGCTGGTGATCCGCGACTCCACAGCAGCACCGCGACCCATCGGGTCGCGTCCTCGTCAACGATCGGAGCACTGACAGATGAAGCGCACTGCAACTGCCGCGGCACTCGTCGCACTGGCCCTCGGCGCGACGGCCTGCGGGGGAGGCAGCGGCTCGTCCTCCGCCTCCGGCGACCTCGCCACCAAGGGGCCGATCAAGATCTGGCTGTCGAACAACCCCGAGGAGCTCGCCTGGGGCAAGGCGATGGTGACGGCGTGGAACGCCGAGAACCCCAAGGAGAAGGTCACCGCGCAGGAGATCCCGGCCGGCAAGAGCTCGGAGGAGGTCATCGGCGCGGCCATCACCGCGGGCAACGCGCCCTGCCTGGTGTTCAACACGTCGCCGGCCGCCGTGCCCCAGTTCCAGAAGCAGGGCGGACTCGTGGCTCTCGACGACTTCCCGGGCGGCGCGAAGTACGTCGAGTCACGCAGCGGTGACAGCGCCCAGCAGTACCAGTCGCCGGACGGCAAGTACTACCAGCTGCCGTGGAAGCAGAACCCGGTGATGATCTTCTTCAACAAGGACCTGCTGGAGAAGGCCGGCGTCGACCCTGAGAACCCGCCGCTGTCGACTTACGACGACTTCCTCGCGACGAGCGACAAGATCGTGAGCAGCGGTGCCGCGCAGGCCGCCATCTGGCCGGCGCCGACGAGCGAGTTCTTCCAGTCGTGGTTCGACTTCTACCCGTTGTACGCCGCCGAGTCCGGCGGCACGCAGCTGGTCGAGGACGGCAAGGCGACCTTCGACGACGCCGACGGCCAGGCGGTCGCGAACTTCTGGGCCACCATGTACGAGAAGGGCTACGCCCAGAAGGAGAAGTACCAGGCCGACTCGTTCGCGGACGGCAAGGCGGCGATGGCGATCGTCGGTCCGTGGGCCGTCGCGGTCTACGGCGACAAGGTCAACTGGGGCGTCGCACCGGTTCCGACCTCGACCGGCAAGGCCGCCGACGAGGTCTACACCTTCTCCGACGCGAAGAACGTCGCCCTCTACTCCGCCTGCAAGGCCAAGGGCACCGCGTGGGACGTGCTGAAGTTCGCGACCAGCAAGACCCAGGACGGCTCGCTGCTGGACAAGACCGGCCAGATGCCCATCCGCACCGACCTGGCCGCGGCCTACCCCGACTACTTCACTGCCCACGCGGAGTACAAGACCTTCGCGGACCAGGCTGCCCGGACCGTCGAGGTCCCGAACGTCCCGGGCTCCATCGAGATCTGGCAGAACTTCCGCGACAGCTACAGCAGCAGCGTGATCTTCGCGAAGCAGCCTGTCGACGCGGCGCTGACGACGGCGGCGGGCGAGATCGACAAGCTCGCCGGACAGTCCTGAGCCACCGGCCATGACCACGGCAACTGCTCCCGCTCCAGCTCCGGCCCCGGCCCCCCGCCGGGCGCCGGGGCGCCGGAGCGCGGTCTCGCGGATCATCGGTCGGCAGCCGCTCGGCATCGCCTTCGCAGCGCCGTACGCCGTCTTCCTGGCGGCGGTGTTCGCCTACCCGCTCGGTCTCGCGGTCTGGATCAGCTTCCACGACTACTTCTTCGCCGCGCCGGGTGCGAGCGTCGCGCGCCCGTTCGTCGGGCTCGACAACTACACGACCGTGCTCAGCGACCCGGACGTCCGTCAGTCGTTCAAGAACGTCGGCGTCTTCCTCGTCATCAACGTCCCACTGACGGTGGTGCTCGCCCTCCTGCTCGCGAACGCGCTCAACGCGGCCGTGCACGGGCGGACCTTCCTGCGGGTCGCCTACTACGTGCCGTACGTCAGCGCCAGCGTCGCGGTCGTCGCAGTGTGGCTGTTCCTGTTCAGCAAGGGCGGGCTGGTCAACCACCTGCTCGGCGGTCTGGCGCCGGACCCCTCCTGGCTGGTCAACAGCGGCCTGGCGATGCCACTCATCGCGATCTTCGTCACCTGGAAGCAGCTCGGCTTCTTCATCCTGCTCTACCTCGCGGCGCTGCAGGGCGTGCCCAAGGAGCTCTACGAGTCCGCCTCGACCGACGGGGCCACCCGGTGGCAGCAGCTGAGGCACGTCACGGTGCCCGGCGTCCGGCCGGCGACCACGCTCGTCGTCATCCTCGCCACGATCACCGGCGCCAACCTGTTCACCGAGCCGTACCTGCTCACCAACGGTGGCGGACCCAACGGTGCGTCCGCGTCGCCGGTGCTCGTCATGTACCAGAAGGGCATCGAGCAGGGGAACCCCGACGTCGCCGCCGCGATCGGCGTCCTGCTGGTCCTGGCGGTCCTCGTCATCTCTCTCATCAACCGCAAGCTGCTGGAAAGGGACTGACATGACGCAGGCAACAGCGCCGGTCGCTCCCGAGCCCGTCGTGCCCGAGGAGAGCGCCGTCGCCGGGGGGAAGCCGGGCCCGCGCGGACAGCTCCTCTCCACGCTGGGTCGCTATGCCGTCCTCGTGCTCGGCGCGATCCTGTTCCTCTTCCCCTTCTACTACATGCTCGTCGGCTCGTTCCAGGCGAAGTCCGACTCGTCGGTCGCCGGCGCCTTCCCGCTCGGCGGCTGGACCCTCAACAACTACCGGGAGATCAACGCGCGGGTCGACCTGATCGGGTCGCTCGTCAACTCCGGCATCTTCACCGGCGGGGTCATCCTGTGCACGGTCGTGCTCGGGGTCCTCGCGGGATACGCTCTGGCGCGGCTGCACTTCCGCGGTCGCGGCACGCTCTTCGCTGCCATGCTGCTGGTCCAGCTGGTGCCGTTCCAGCTGCTCATCATCCCGCTGTACGTGATGATCGTCCGCAGCTACGGACTGGCCGACAGCTACCTCGGCATGATCCTTCCGTTCGCCATCAACTCGACGGCTGTCTTCATCTTCCGGCAGTTCTTCCTCCAGCTACCCGAAGATCTGTTCTCCGCCGCCCGCATCGACGGGGCCGGCGAGCTGCGCATCCTGTGGTCGATCGCGCTGCCGCTGGTGCGGCCTGCCCTCCTCACCGCGGTGCTGCTCACGTTCATCGGGCCCTGGAACGAGTTCCTCTGGCCGTTCCTCGTCACCAAGGACACCGGCATGCAGCCGCTTGCCGTGTCGCTGGCCAACTACCTGTCCAACGTCGCCGGCCGGGCCACCAATCCGTTCGGGGCGATCCTCGCCGGCGCGTGCGTGCTGGCCGCTCCGGCGGTCGCGCTGTTCGTCGCCTTCCAGCGGCACTTCACCTCCTCCGACATCGGCTCCGGCGTGAAGGGATGACCGTGCACCAGCCCGGCACCGCCACCCCACCCACCTCGACGACAGTGCCCTACACGTTGACCCGGCTCGGCGTGGTGATGACGCCGGTGCCGGGCGATCCGCTCGAGGAGCTCGGCGTCCTCAACCCCGCCAGCGGACGCACGCCGGACGGACGGCTGCACCTGCTGCCCCGGTTGGTCGCCGCGGGCAACGTCTCGCGGGTCGGGCTCGCCGAGGTGGTCCTCGACAACGGTGTCCCCGTCGGTGTCGAGCGCAGGGGAGTGGTCCTCGCCCCTGACGAGGGCTGGGAGCGCGGCGCGAACAACGCCGGCGTCGAGGACCCGCGCACCACCTGGGTGCCTTCCCTCGGCCTGCACCTCATGACGTACGTCGCCTACGGGCCGCTCGGCCCGCGGCTCGCGATCGCGGTGTCGGCCGACCTCCGTGAGTGGCGCCGGCTGGGTCCGGTGCAGTTCGCGTACCAGCCCGACCTCGACACCGACCTGTGCATGTTCCCCAACAAGGACGCCGTGTTCTTCCCCGAACCGGTGCCCGACCCGCACGGCCGCGCGTCGTACGCGATGCTGCACCGGCCGATGTGGGACCTGGGCTGGTTCCGCGACGGCGAGACGGTGCACCTGCCTGCGGGCATCACCGACGAACGCCCCGGCATCTGGATCTCCTACGTCCCCGTGGACGAGGTTCTCGCCGATGTGCGCGCGCTCGTACGGCTGCGCGCTCACCGGTGCGTCGCACTGAGCGAGCACCCGTTCGAGCAGCTCAAGATCGGCGCCGGCCCGCCACCCGTCCGGGTCGACGAGGGCTGGCTGCTGCTGCACCACGGCGTGACCGGCGAGCCACCGGTCGGCTTCGACCCCACGACCCAGCGGGTCGAGTACGCCGCGGGCGCGATGCTGCTCGACCCTGACGACCCGTCAAAGGTCCTCGCCCGGACGGCGGACCCGATCATGAAGCCGGAGACCGACGACGAGCGGGACGGGACGGTGCCGAACGTCGTCTTCCCGACCGCCATCGAGGAGGTCGACGGCATCCGCTACGTCTTCTACGGCATGGCGGACTCCAAGATCGGGGTTGCGAGGCTCGACCACACGTGAGCGAGGTCCTCGGGCTCGGCCTCGTGGGCGCGGGCCGCTTCGCCCACTTCATCGCCGGTGCGGTCGCCGGGCTGCCGGGGCTCGAGCTGCGTGCGGTCGCCGACCAGGACAAGGACCAGGCCGACGAGCTCGGGGCCGTGCACGGCATCCGCTCGGTGTCGCGCTGGCAGGACCTGCTCGCGGACGACGCCGTCGACGCGGTGGCGATCGTCACGCCGCCCTCGACGCACGCGGCGATCGCTCGGGCGGCCCTGTCGGCCGGGCGGCACGTCCTGTGCGAGAAGCCGCTGGCGACCGACCTCGACGACGCCCGGGAGGTGGCGGCACTGGCGCGCACCTCAGGGCTGGGCCTGGTCGTCGACCACGTCCTGCGCTACAACCCGGTGCTCGCTGCGCTCGTCGTGCTGCGCGACGAGCTGCTCGGGCCGGTGCAGCGGTTCGCGTTCGAGAACGACGCCAGTGACGAGCACCTCCCGCCCGGGCACTGGTTCTGGGACGAGGCCGAGAGCGGCGGGATCTTCGTCGAGCATGGCGTGCACTTCTTCGACGCCGCGCACCTGCTGCTCGGCAGCGCACCGTCGGTGGTCTCGGCGGCCTCCGCCGCCCGCCCAGACGGCACCGTCGACCTGGTGAGCGCCACCGGCGTCCATCCCGGCGGGACACTGGCGAGCCACAGCCACGGCTTCACCCATCCCGGTCGGTGCGAGCGCCAGACGATGCGACTCGACCACGGCACCGCGCAGACTCTCGTCGAGGGCTGGATCCCGCTGCGCGCCCACGTCGACGCCTGGACCGACGACGGCGGCGCGGACATCGCCCAGTCGCTGCCGGGCCGCGCCGCGCAGCTGCTGGACGTCCCCGGGCACCGGCTACCGCCGGGTGCCGGCATCACGGCCGTCGTGCACCGCGACGCCGCGGCCGGCGCGGCCCGCGGCCGGGGCTGCGACCTGCGGGTCCCGCACCGTGTCGAGCTGCACGTCGTCCTCGGTGGGGACGACCTGAAGCCGCACGTCTACGCCGAGAGCGTCCGCGCAGCCCTTGCCGACCTGGTCCTCGCCGCGGCCGGCGCCACCCCGCGCTCCGGAGCACCCGAGGCGGTCGCCGCGCTCGCGGTGGCACTCGCGGCCCGCCGTGCGGCGACCGACGGCCGCCACGTCCGGCCCGACGTGAGAGCGGCATGAACCCGACGACGAGCAGGGAGACATCGTGACCACCTGGCGAGCCAGCAGTGACCTCGGACCGCGAGCGGCCGAGCGCGTCGAGAAGCCGTGGGGCCACGAGCTGATCTTCGCCCTGGTCGAGGGCCAGTACGTCGGCAAGATCCTCACCGTCGACGCCGGGCAGTCGCTCTCGCTGCAGTACCACGAGCAGAAGGACGAAACCATCGCCCTCGTCTCCGGCCGCGCCGAGCTCGACGTCGGCACGGCCGCCGATGCGCTGCAGACCATCTCGCTCGAGCCGAGGACCTCGGTCCACGTCCAGCCGGGTGTCCTGCACCGGTTGCGCGCCCTGGAGGACTCGGTACTGGTCGAGGCCTCGACCGCTGCCACCGGCTGGCGCGAAGACGTTGTCCGTCTCGACGACCGGTACGGCCGTGACGGGACCACCGCGCCATGACCCGTACCGCACAGCGCGTCCACACCACCACCCGCACCGCTGGAGGACCTATGACCCGGACCGTCCCGACCCGGCTGCGTGGCTGCATCGCGGTGCTCGTCCTGGCCCTCGTCGCTGCCCTCGTCGCCGTGCTGCCCACGGCCCGGCCGGCCAGCGCGGCGACACCGCTCACCAACCTCGCG
Source organism: uncultured Actinomycetota bacterium (assembly GCA_963784645.1). Classification (GTDB taxonomy): domain Bacteria; phylum Actinomycetota; class Actinomycetes; order JACCUZ01; family JACCUZ01; genus JBBRVW01. The sequence continues at coordinate 404,399 of CAWARY010000005.1, forward strand.
CACCTCGACTTCCTCCAGGACGACGTCGCGCCGCCGGCGCAGGAGGGACACACGACGTACCGGCTGGCGGACGAGCCGTCGATCGGTGTCCTGTGGACCTACGCCGACCGCAGCGACGACGGCAGCTACCGCCGCGTCGGTGGTGGCCCCTATGACTCGACCACGAACACCTGGGGGCAGGGCGCCTTCAACCAGGACGACATCACGCGGTCGGCGATCGTGTACCTGCGGCACTGGAAGCAGACCGGCAGCGCCGCGAGCCGGCAGCGTGCCTACGAGCTGCTGCGCGGGGTCACCTACCTGCAGACCGTCTCCGGCCCCAACGCCGGTAACCCCGTGCTCTGGATGCAGCCCGACGGCGCCCTGAACCCGAGCCCCACCCCGAAGGAGCTGCCCGACCCGTCGGACAGCGCGGAGTCCTACTGGCTGGCGCGCACCGTCTGGGCGCTCGGCGAGGGCTACGCCGCGTTCCACGGCGCGGGTGGGGACCCGCAGTTCGCCGCGTTCCTGCGTGACCGGCTCGACCTGGCCGTCGCCGCCCTGCAGCGGCAGACCCTGTCCCGCTACGGGCAGTACCTGCAGATCGACGGCCGACGTACCCCCGCGTGGCTGGTCGTGGACGGCGCCGACGCCAGCGCCGAGGCGGTGCTCGGACTCGCGGCGTACGTCGACGCCGGCGGCCCGGCCACGGCGCGCACGGCGCTGCGGCAGCTGGCCCAGGGGATCGCCGAGATGTCCGACGGCGACGCGCGAAGCTGGCCGTTCGGCGCCGTGCTGCCGTGGGCGCTCTCGCGCAGCGACTGGCACGCCTGGGCCTCTCAGATGCCTGCCGCGCTCGCCCGCGCATCCAGCGCCCTCGGCGACGCCTCGCTCGGACGCGTCGCGGCGCGCGACTCGGCGACCTTCGACCCGTGGCTGCTCACCTCCGGCGGTCCCGACAACGGCCGGCTCCCGACCCGGCTCGACACCACGCAGATCGCCTACGGCGTCGACTCGCGGCTGCAGTCGCTGCTGGCCAACGCCGACGTCACTGGGTCCGGCGGCGCCCGCCGCCTGGCCGGCGTGGTCGGCGCCTGGTACTTCGGGGCGAACGCCTCCGGCCGACCGGCGTACGACCCGTCGACGGGACGGACCGTCGACGGCATATCGGGCGAGGGCAACCCCAACCTCAACGGTGGCGCCGAGTCGACGATCCACGGGCTGCTGTCGATGCTCGCGCTGGACGCGCACCCGCAGGTGGCGCGGCTCGCTCGCACCGCCACGATCCGGGAGCGGGTCGGCACGCGGACCGTGCAGGTCGAGGACGCGACCCTGGGCGGCGGGGCGCACGCCGTGGCGCTGGGCGACCACCTCTGGACGGGGGAGTCGCTCTTCGGCGGAAGCGGCTACGCCGCTCTGCCGGCCGGCGGCACGGCGACCATCGCGGTGGGCAAGGGTGACAAGCGGCTCGTCCTGCCCGTCGTCGACCTCCAGCCGGGCAGCACGGCGGTCACCACGTTCATGGCCGGTGACACCGTCCTCGGCCAGGTGCGGTCCGGCGACGTCGGGCCGCAGGGTGACTCGCCGGCGCCGGGGGCGCTGCTCCCGGTGACCCTGCCGACCACGCTGCCGCCCGGGCAGTCGACCGTGCGGGCCGCCACCACGGCGACCGGAGGCGACGAAGCGAGGCTGGACGCGCTGATGGTGGAGCCGCTGGTGTCGCGACTGGTGCTCGGCGGCGACGGGCACGGCACGGCGCTGCTGCGTAGCGCCGCCACCGGCGACCAGCGCACCACGGTGTCGGTGCCCGGCAGCGGACCAGCGACGGTCGAGGTGTACGACGGCCTGGGCCGGCTCGTGCGCAGCTCCACCGCCAGGGCCGCCGGCGACCTGCCGGTGCGCGTCCTCGCCGGAGGGTTCACGATCGTCCGGCGCTGACCCCCGGGGCGTGGGGGGCGGGCGGCGCGGAGCCGGGGCGCGGGGAGCCGGTGCAGGATGGCCGGGTGCCCGCCGACCTCGAGCTGCCACGCCGACTCGTCGAGTCGCTCGCGGTGGACGACGACGAGCTCCGGCGTGCGTGGGCGGCCACCCTGCCGAGGCTCGTGGCCGAGGCCGCCGACCGCTGGAGGCTGACCGTCGGCCGGCCGTTCCAGCCCGGCGGCGTGTGCTCCTGGGTGGCCCCGGTCCGCACGGCCGACGGCGTGGACGTCGTCCTCAAGGTCGCGTGGGCCCAGAACGAGAGCGAGCACGAGCTCGAGGGCCTCCGGGTCTGGGACGGCGACGGCACGGTGCGCGTCCTTCGCGGGGAGAAGCACGCGGCGACGACCTTCCTGCTGCTGGAGCGGGTCGCCGAGGGACGCGACCTGTCCGGCGAGCGGGAGGAGCGGCAGGACGAGGTCGTCGCCGGCCTGCTGCGACGGCTCTGGGTGGAGCCGCCGGCCGGGCACCCCTTCCGGTCGCTGACCCAGATGTGCGCCGCCTGGGTCGACGGGAATGAGCAGCGCCCGCAGCGCCGGCCGTTCGACCCGGGCCTGGTGCGCGCCGGTCTCGAGCTCTTCCGCGAGCTGCCCGGCACCGCGACCGACGAGCGACTGCTGCTCACCGACCTGCACGCCGGGAACGTGCTTGCCGCGGAGCGCGAGCCGTGGCTGGTGATCGACCCGAAGCCGTATGTCGGCGACCCGGCCTACGACCCGCTTCAGCACCTGCTCAACTGCCCTGACCGGCTGCGGGCCGACCCGCAGCGCCTGGTGAGCCGGCTGGCCGGCCTCTGCGGGGTGGACCCGGAGCGGCTGCGGCTGTGGCTGTTCGCGCGCTGCGTGGTCGAGCGCAGGTGGTTCGACGTCGAGGACGTCGCGGTCGCGCTCGCGCCGTAGCCGGCCGGACGAGGTCACCCGGATGGAGTAACTTTGCGTGTTTGACTGGTCACGGGACGTAACATTACCGATCCTTTACCCGATGGTCCCGTTGAGCGCCGGCAACCGCCGGTCGACCTGTCAGGAGTGCAGATGCCGCGTCCGGCCCGCAACCGCCGCCTCGCCGTCACCGCCGCCGTCTCGGCGCTGACGCTCGGCGCCCTCGGTGTGCCCGCCGCCCCGGCGCAGGCCGGCCTGCTCGGCAACCTGACCGGCACCCTCACCGGGACCGTGTCACAGACGCTCACGGCCACCACCACGCTGCTCAGCAGCACGGTGTCGAGCCTGCTCGGCCCGACCGGCTGGATCGTCGACGACGGCGTCACCGACCTCGACCACGTCGCCGCCGTGATCGGCGCCGACCAGATGTACGGCCGTGGCTACACCGGCAAGGGCGTGGGCGTCGCGCTGGTGGACACCGGCGTCGTACCGGTCCAGGGCCTCACGTCGGGCAACGTGGTCAACGGCCCGGACCTGTCCTTCGAGAGCCAGTCCGACGAGCAGCGCTACCTGGACACGTTCGGTCACGGCACCCACATGGCCGGGATCATCGCCGGCAACGACCCGCGGTCCCTGCTGGGCGTCGGGCGCTTCCAAGGCATCGCCCCCGGCGCCCGGCTGACCAGCCTCAAGGTGGCCACCACCGAAGGTGCAGTCGACGTCTCCCAGGTCGTGGCGGCGGTCGACTGGGTGGTGCAGCACCGCAACGACGACCCGGCGAACCCGATCCGGGTGCTCAACCTGTCCTACGGCACTGACGGCGTGCAGGACTACCGGGTCGACCCGCTGACCCACGCGGTCGAGAACGCCTGGCGAGCCGGCATCGTCGTCGTGGTCTCGGGCGGAAACAGCGGGACGGACGCGCCCAAGCTCAACAACCCGGCCTACGACCCGTACGTCCTTGCCGTCGGGGCCTCGGACACCCTGGGCACCGTCGCCGCCTCCGACGACGTGGTCCCCGCCTTCAGCAGCCGCGGCGACTCCAGCCGGCGGGTCGACCTCGTCGCACCGGGTCGGTCCATCAAGTCGCTGCGCGACCCCGGGTCCTACATCGACGAGGCGCACCCGAGCGCCCGGGTGGACGACCGGTTCTTCAAGGGCAGCGGCTCGTCCCAGGCGGCCGCAGTGACCTCCGGCGCGGTCGCGCTGCTGCTGCAGAGCCGACCGAACCTCAAGCCGGACCAGGTCAAGGCCCTGCTGCGCAGCTCGGCCGAGCCGATGCCCGGAGCCGATGCTGCCGGTCGCGGCACCGGCGAGCTCGACGTCTACCGCGCCTTCCAGGCCACGACTCCCACCTCCAGCCAGAGCTGGTCGAAGTCCACCGGCCTGGGCTCGATGGAGCAGGCCCGGGGCACCCAGCACGTCAGCGACGACGGGACCGACCTGACCGGCGAGAAGCACATCCTCGGCGCGTTCAGCGCGAAGAAGTGGGCGCCGGCCAGCGCCGCGTTCGCCGCCTGGAACGGCGGCACCTGGGCCGGCAGCGAGTGGACGGCGGGCTGCTGGTGCGACACCTCCTGGGCCGGCAAGGCCTGGTCGGGCAAGGCCTGGTCGGGCAGCACCTGGACCGGCAAGGCGTGGTCCGGCAAGGCGTGGTCCGGCAAGGCGTGGTCGGGCTCGGCGTGGACCGGCAAGGCGTGGTCCAGCGACGGCTGGACCGGCAGCAGCTGGGTCGGCAAGGCGTGGTCGGGCAAGGCGTGGTCCGCTGCGGAGTGGGACACGCGGTGACCTCAGAAGGGGCCGGTCTCGTAGCCGGTCGCGACGACCCCCCAGCCGCGCACCGCGGCTGGGGGGTCTGGCTCGTCCTCGCCGCGATGGTGGCCGCGGGTGCGGCCCTGCCCGCCTTGGTCGTCACGAGGTTGGCGCCGACGAGCCTGCTGTCGGACCTGCTGCCCGTGGCAGCGACGGTCACCGCCGTGTTCGCCGCCTTCGTGGCGTCCGAGCAGGCGGTCGTGCACATCCCGGTCGGCCGGAACAACTACACGCTGACGTTGAGCGACATCCCGCTGGTCGTCGGCCTGTTCTTCCTGTCGCCTGTCGTCTACGTCGCCGTGCGGGTCCTCGGCGCGGTGGTGCCGCGGGCCGTGGAGAACCGCCACAGCCCCCGCAAGCTGGTGTTCAACCTCGCGTGGTACTCGGTCGAGGCGTCGGTCGCGGTCATCCTCTGGCAGGGCATCGTCGGCGGCTCGGGCGGCCTCGGCCCCTGGGCCTGGCTGGCCGCCGGCGTCGTCACCGTCACGGTCGACCTCCTCGGGACCGCGGCGATCGCCCTCGTGATGGCGGCCGACTCGGGGATCCGGCCGAGGGCCGCCGAGGTCCTCTCCGAGGCGAACCCGGTGGTGGCGCTGGTCAACGCCAGCTCGGCCCTGGTGATCGTCTACGTCGTCACCGTCGACTGGCGGGCGCTCTGGACGGTCGCCGTCGTGGTCGGGGTCCTCGTGTTCGCCCAGCGGTCCCACAACCGACTGCGCCGCCGCACCGGGAGCCTGGAGCAGCTCAGCCAGTTCACCGGCGAGGTGGGTGGCCAGCTCGACGTCGACTCGGCTGCCAGGACCGCCCTGCTCTGGATGACCAAGGCGCTGAAGGCCGAGGTCGTCGAGCTCGAGCTCACCGCGGAGTTCGCCGGCGAGGCGTGCCGGTGGGTCGTGCGCTACGACGGTTCGGTCGACCGGCGCAGCGGCGGCGGCGACGCCGTGGCACTCGCCCCGTGGCTCGCCGAAGGGCCGGTCCTGGTGCCTCGACGCGCCCGGGACCGGGCGCTGGCCGGCGCCCTGCGGGCGACCGGGCTCGCCGACGCGGTCGCGATGCCGCTGCAGGGCGACGGTCACGTGATGGGCACCCTGATGGTCGCCGACCGGCTCGGTGACGTCGGGACCTTCGGGGCCAGCGACCTGAGGGAGCTGGTCGCGATCGGCAACCACCTCGGTGTGACGCTGCGCAACGCGCGGCGGGCCGACCTGATCCGCGAGCACGCCGACGAGCAGCTCCGCCGCTCGTTGCACGACGAGCTGACCGGGCTGCCCAACCGGCGGGGCCTGGAGCAGCAGCTCGCGGAGCACCTGTCCACCGGACGGACCGCGACCACGCTGCTGCTCGACCTCGACCGGTTCAAGGACATCAACGACTCGCTCGGCCACCACGCCGGCGACGAGCTGCTGCGCATGGTGGCCGACCGGCTGCACGCCAGCGTCTCGGCCGACGCGTTGGTGGCCCACCTCGGGGGCGACGAGTTCGCCGTGCTGCTGGTGGGTGACGAGGCCACCACCGCGTCCGTCGTCGCGATGGTGCGGCACGCGTTCGCCGTCCCGTTCTCCCTCGGTGAGCTCCAGGTGACCGTGGACGCCAGCCTCGGCGTCGCGCGCACCCGTCCGGGCGCGGCGCCGTCGGAGGCCCTCCGGCACGCCGACATCGCGATGTTCGCGGCGAAGACCCGCCGCACCGGGGTGGAGACCTACCGCGAGGAGCTGCAGGTCGGCAGCCCGCAGCGGCTCACCCTGCTCACGGACCTGCGGCGGGCCATCACGAGCGGTGAGCTGACCGTGCACTTCCAGCCGAAGCTGCGTCTGAGCGACGGCGAGGTGCTCGGCGCGGAAGCCCTGGTCCGCTGGCTCCACCCGGAGCGCGGCTTCATCGGGCCGGACGAGTTCATCCCGGTGGCCGAGCACAGCGGGCTCATCACGCCGCTGACCTTCGCCGTGCTGCGGCAGGCGCTCGACGCCTGCGCCGGCTGGCGACGGGCCGGCCGGCCGATGGGAGTCGCCGTCAACATCTCGCCGCGCAGCCTGCTGGACCCGTCCTTCGTCGACGAGGTGGCCCGCTCGCTCGCCGTGGTCGAGGTGCCGGCATCGGCGCTCACGCTCGAGATCACCGAATCGAGCCTGATGGCCGATCCGGAGCGGGCGATCGAGGCGCTGCAGCGCCTGCGGGAGCTCGGCATCCAGCTGTCCATCGACGACCTGGGAACCGGCTACTCCTCGCTCGCCTACCTGCAACGGCTGCCCGTGACCGAGGTCAAGATCGACCGGTCGTTCCTCGTCCCGCAGGAGTCGGGCGAGGACGGGTTCGCACTCGTCGGCGCCATCGTCGACCTCGGCCACCGGCTCGGGCGGCACGTCGTGGCCGAGGGGGTCGAGACCGAGGACGCCTGGCGCCAGCTGCAGCTGCTGGGCTGCGACTCGGCCCAGGGCTACTGGATGGCCCGGCCGATGCCGGTCCACGACTTCGCCGGCTGGCTCGAGCAGTGGCGGCCGCTGCGGCTGGCACCGCTACGGTCCATCGGCTGACCCCGCCTGCCGCTCCGGCAGGCCCGGGAACGGCACGCTGCCGCCGCGCCACCGGGCCGCTGCCACCGCCGCGTCGGTGAGACCGTTCGCCGCGTACGTGCGCAGGTCACCGGTGGCCGCGGCCACCGCGTCCGCCCAGGTAGCGGCCAGCCGCTCCTCGAGCGCGGTCACGAGCGAGCGGGCGTCGCCCTCCGTGCGCACCCGGAAGGGCAGGGCGTACGAGGCCGCGGGCGGCACCGGTGTGCCGCCTCGCTCCGCGACCATGGCCACGAGCTGGTCCCGTCGCGCCCGGTGCGCCGTCCAGGCGCGCTCGGCCCGGTCGCGGGCGGCTCCGCTCAGGCGGGCTCCCGCGACGCCGTAGCCGTAGACGACCGCGTGCTCGGCGCCGAGCAGGTCCTGCAGCGTGCGCCGGTCGCCGGCCCGGCTCATGCGTCGGCTCCGAGGAGCACGGCGTGCACCGACTCGCAGGCGCCGACGGACGCGAGCAGCCGGGCGAGGTCCGGTCCGGCCGCCGCGGCCTGCCGGGTCCGCCGACCCGCCGCGCGGCGCTCGAGGCCGGCCAGCCACGTCACGGTCGCGGCCCTGCTGGCCGGGACAGCGGGGCCGGTGGGCGGTGTCGCCGATCCCTCAGCGCCCGAGGTGGCGGAGCCGCCGGTTCGTGGCCCGCGCAGCGCTGCCGCGTGCGCCTGGTGCTCGGCGGCGAGCGGCTCCAACCGACCGGTGAGGGCGGGGAACGCCTCGGTCGCGGCGGCGTAGGCGCGGACCAGCTCGTCGACCTCCGCGGCGACCCGCCGGCGCAGCCGCAGGTCCGGGTCCGGCTGCGGCTCGGGCTGGACCGGCGCGCCGAGGCAGCCACTCAGTGCGAGTGCGCCCGCCGAGGCGAGGACCGCCCGTCGCGAGGGGTGCACCTCGCGCATGACGGTGACCCCTCTCCTGCGTGCGGTGCCGGCTCGCACCGACGTACGCACGAGATGGTCCCACGGTCGCGACCGGCTACTCTCGACCTGCCGGTACGCCGCGAGGCGGCCGGTCCGCACGACGACAACAGCACAGCGAGGAGGTCCTGATGGGCAAGGCGTCGGACCGTGACTCGCTCGTCGCGCTGCTCTCGCCCGTCGTATCGGCCCAGGGGCTCGACCTCGAGGACGTGGCGATCACCCCTGCCGGCAAGCGTCGACAGCTGCGCGTCGTCGTCGACCAGGACGGCGGGGTCGGGCTCGACACCGTGGCCCGGGTGAGCACGGCTGTCGCGGCAGCGCTCGACGACTCGGACGCGATGGGCGGCACGCCGTACGTCCTCGAGGTGACCTCGCCGGGCGTCGACCGCCCGCTCACCGCGCCGCGGCACTGGCGCCGGAACCGCACCCGCCTCGTGGTGGTGTCGACGGCCGAGGCCACGACGCTCGAGGGCCGGCTGGTCGAGGTGGACGACGACGGCATCGGCGTCGAGTCCGACGGCGAGCTGACGCGGCTCGGGTGGGACCGGGTGCGGTCGGGTCGCGTGCAGGTGGAGTTCAACCGGCCGTCGGGGCAGTCCCGGGCGGGCAAGGCTGGCAAGGCTGGCAAGGCTGGCAAGGCTGGCAAGGCTGGCAAGGCTGGCAAGGCTGACGAGACGGACGAGACGGACGAGGAAGGCTGAGTAGTCGTGGACATCGACATGAGCGCGCTGCGCGGGCTCGAGCGGGAGAAGGAGATCTCGTTCCCGCTGCTGGTCGAGGCCATCGAGTCGGCCCTGCTGATCGCCTACCAGCGCACGGACGGGCACCAGCCCAAGGCGCGCGTCGAGCTCGAGCGCAAGAACGGCCACGTGACGGTCTGGGCTGCCGAGACCGACGAGGAGGGCAACGTCGTGCGCGAGTACGACGACACACCCACCGGCTTCGGGCGGATCGCGGCGACCACCGCCAAGCAGGTCATCCTCCAGCGGCTGCGCGACGCCGAGGACGAGCAGACCTTCGGCGAGTTCTCCGGCAAGGAAGGTGACATCGTCAGCGGCGTCGTCCAGCAGGGACGGGACGCCAAGAACGTGTACGTCGACCTGGGCCGGATCGAGGCGGTCGTCCCGCCGCCGGAGCAGGTGCCGGGGGAGACCTACGAGCACGGCATGCGGTTGCGCTGCTACGTCGTGCAGGTGCGCAAGGGCGCGCGCGGGCCGTCGATCGTGCTGTCGCGCACGCACCCGAACCTGGTGAAGAAGCTGTTCGCCCTCGAGGTGCCCGAGATCGCCGACGGCACGGTCGAGATCAAGGCGATCGCCCGCGAGGCCGGCCACCGCACGAAGATCGCGGTCCACTCCACCCGGGCCGGGGTCAACGCCAAGGGCTCCTGCATCGGCCCGATGGGCTCCCGGGCCCGCGCGGTGATGGCCGAGCTGCACGGCGAGAAGATCGACATCGTCGAGTGGTCGGACCAGCCGTCGAAGTTCCTGGCCGAGTCCCTCCAGCCGGCCCGGGTCAGCCAGGTCATCATCGTCGACGCCGAGGCCCGGTCGGCGCAGATCATCGTGCCGGACTACCAGCTGTCGTTGGCCATCGGCCGCGAGGGGCAGAACGCCCGGCTCGCCGCCCGGCTCACGGGCTGGCGGATCGACATCCGGCCGGACGTCGTCACTGCCCCGGCGGCCGCACCGGAGCCCGACGCCCCGGGGCCCGACCAGCCCGCGGAGTGAGCAGCCCGGTCCGCACCTGCGTCGGCTGCCGTCAGCGGGTGGCGGCCGACGAGCTCCTGCGCGTGGTGGCGCAGGGGGGTGCGGCCGTCCCCGACCCGTCGCGCCGGCTCCCGGGCCGCGGTGCGCACGTGCACCCGGTCGTCGCGTGCCTCGACCTGGCCGAGAAGCGCCGCGCCTTCCCGCGCGCGCTGCGGGTGGCCGGTCCGCTGGACACGTCAGCCGTCCGCGTCCAGGTCGAGGCCCACGACCCTGCGCCTGCGGGGGAGGGTCTGGTCTGACGTCCGGGTGGCACGTGGCCGGCTGAGACGGTCGGGGGAGGCCGCTCGTACGGCGAGCGGTCACCCTTCTCGCCTGGCACAGTCGACGGGCGAGATCCGTTGTGGACAAGGGGTTTTCTCATGTCCGAGTCCGCGATACACTTCGAACATACGTTCGAGGGAGGTGCTGGATGCGGGGAAATCCGGAGGCGGGACCGGCCGTCGATGTGCCAGGGGTAGACGTCGACCTGGCTGCTGACGACCTGGCTGCTGACGACCTGGCTGGTGATCACCCTGCTGCCGACAACCTTGCTGCCGACAACCTTGCTGCGGACGATGTCGACCCCGAGGTCGAAGCGGCGATCGACCGCTTCCTGGCCGGCCTCACTGTGCCGCCGACCGATCTGACCGACCTGACCGAGCTCGACGACCTGATCGATGTGGCCGACGGCCCGTCCGAGCCGGCGGCGGCCGGGGCGGGCCTCGACGCGACCCCGCCCGGGGCGCTGTTGGCGTCGCTGCTGGCCGCGACCGATCTGGACCGGTGCACCGACGACCAGATCGTCGCTGCGGCAGTCGCGGCGGCCCGGCTCGCATCGTGGGCCGCGGCCCGTAAGCTCAGCGCCGCGGCCGCGCTCGTCGCGCGCGCGGCGGGATGGCGCGGTGTTGCCCGTGACGGTCAGTCGGTTCCCGGCCGCACCGTGGCGGCCTCGCGGATCGCCGCCCACGAGTTGGGTGCCGCCCTCGACCTCTCGCCGCGTTCGGCCGGCAACCTGGTGCATCTCGCGCTCGACCTCGCCCGGCTTCCTGTCACCCGGGCTGCCCTCGCCGGGGGTGAGATCGACCTGCCGAAAGCCCGGATGGTTGCTGACGCGCTCCGCGTCCTCGACGACGACGCGGCGCGTGACGTCGAGGACCGGGTGCTGCCCCGTGCGACCGGCCGGACCTGGGCGCAGCTGCACGACACACTCCGACGTGCTGTGCTGCGGGTCGACCCCGCTTCGGCGGCCGAACGGCGCCGGCGCAGCGTGGCTGATCGCACGGCCGAGCGGTTCCCGCTGGTCGACGGCATGGCCGGTATCACGTGGACCCACACTGCCGAGACGATCGACTCGTTCTGGACCTGGCTGACCGGCACCGCTGAGGCCGCCCGGGGTACAGGCGATCACCGCACGCTCGACCAGGTCCGCGCCGACGTGCTCGGCGACCTCGGCCGCCTCGGCCTCGACGACGACACCACCCACCCCGACCTTCTGCACGGCACCGACGACGCCCGCTGCGCCGCGCACACGCACGACGAGCAGGCGCAGGAGACCCAGGGTCAGGAGACGCATGGTCAGGACGAGCTGGGGTGTGACGAGCCCGCCGACGGCGGGCAGGCTGAGGACGCACAGGGCCTGGCTGAGGCATGTCATGACCAGCACTCCGACGACGAGCGGCGTGAGGACGAGCCGGGCCATGACGAGCCGGGGTCCGAGCCGGCGGTGACGTCGACCCCGGCCGGCCCGACGGGACGCGGTCGGCCCCGACGGTTGCCTGTCCGGCACGGTCGTCGTCCGCACATCCAGGTGGTGGTCGGTGCCGGCACTCTGCTGGGGCTCGACGACGACCCGGCCGAGCTGGTCGGCTACGGGCCGATCACCGCCGACGTCGCCCGGCGGATCGCCGCCGACGGCACCTGGCAGCGGGTCCTCACCGACCCCCGCACCGGTCGGTTCGACGAAATGTCCGCCGCCACCTACGAGCCGCCCCAGGACCTGCGTGACCATGTCGTCGCCCGCGACCGCACCTGTCGTGGTCCCGGCTGCAGGATGGCCGCCGATCGCACCGATCTCGACCACCGGGTCCCGCACCCGCGAGGTCCGACCTCCCCCGACAACCTGTATGCCGCCTGCCGGCCCTTCCACGAGGACAAGACCCTTACCGACACCACCGTTACCGACGACGGCGCGGGCGGGCTGCGAGTGACCTACCCGTCCGGCCGCACCTACCACCGCCCCGCCGACCCGGTCCTCGACGATCCCTTGGACGGCCTCGGTGCCGATCACCGCGCCGATGCCCGAGCCAAGGACCGGACCGACGGCCGAGCCAGGACGCGGACCGGCCCTGGGGCGGGTGCGCCCGCGACAACCGCGACCGACGACCCGCTCGACATCCCGCCCTACTGAGCCGCGCTCTCCACTGCGTCGGGCACAGCGTCGCGTGGGATGACGGTGAGACGGGGCAGCAGCGGCTGCACGAGCGGCCCGATCGCCACGGCGTACAGCACCGTCGCCAGGCCCAGCGTGCCGCCGAGCAACCAGCCGGTCGCGACGACGACGACCTCGATGCCGGTGCGGACCAGCCGCACCGAGCCACCGGTACGGGCGACGAGACCGGTCATCAGGCCGTCGCGCGGACCTGGGCCGAGCCGCACCCCGATGTAGGCGGCGGTCGCGACGGCGTTGAGCACGATGCCGGCCGGCACCAGGAGGACCCGGACCGCCATCGCGTCCACGGACGGGATCACTGCCAGCGCTGCGTCGACCGAGAGCCCGATGACCACGACGTTGCTGACGGTCCCGACCCCGGGTCGCTGGCGCAGCGGGATCCAGAGCAGCAGGACGAGGGCTCCGACCACGGCGGACACCAGTCCGAGCGAGCCGCCGAGGCTGCGGGCGATCCCCTGGTGCAGCACGTCCCACGGCATGACTCCGAGCCCGGCCCGGACGAGCAGGGCCATCGACAGGCCGTAGAGCGCGAGCCCCAGGTACAGCTGCACCAGCCGACGGCCCAGGCGACGCGAGCCCGGACGCGACATGGTCGCCGCCGGCGCGGCCGGGGTCGGAGGGACGAGGTCGGCTGCCATGCCTCCAGCCTGACGCATGATTGGACTGGACGGACCAGTCCAATCGCGGGAAGGTGGCTGGTGTGAGCACGCTGGGCACGGTGCGGGTGCGCGAGCTGGTCGGCGACGTCTCCAGCGAGCGGTCCCCCGCGTACGTGAGCCTCGCCGGCCGGCTCCGCCTGCTCGTCGCGGACGGCCGGCTGCCGGTGGGCGACCGGCTGCCGGCCGAGCGCGAGCTGGCGGCCGCGCTGCACCTCAGCCGGGCGACGGTGGCGGCGTCGTACCGGCTGCTGCGCGACCAGGGCTGGGCCGACGCCCGGCAGGGAGCCGGCACCTGGACGACCCTGCCGGCCGGCCCGGCGCGCGGCGCGTGGCTGCCGGAGCCACCGCGACCCGGGGTCCTCGACCTCGCCCACGCCGCGCCACCGGCGCCACCCGAGGTCCCGGCCGCGTTCGCCGCCGCGCTCGACGACCTGCCGCGACTGCTGCCCGGGCACGGCTACCACCCCCAGGGCCTGCCCGAGCTGCGCGCCCGCATCGCCCAGCGGTACGCCGACCGCGGCCTGCCCACGACCCCCGAGCACGTCCTCGTCACCGCGGGCGCCCTGCACGGCGTGACCGTCGCGATCGAGGCGCTGTCGCGACGCGGCGGCCGGGTCCTCGTCGAGCACCCGACGTACCCGAACGCGCTGGACGCGGTGCGGGTCCGGGGCCGCCGGGCGGTCCCGGTGGCGGTCGACGCCGACGACCCGGCTGCGGCAGTGCGCGACCTCACCCGGGCCGCCCGCGCGACGTCGCCGGCGATGGCCTACCTCATGCCGGACTTCCAGAACCCGACCGGGCTGCTGCTCGACGAGGGCCACCGGCGCCGCCTGGCGGTCGGGCTCGAGCAGGCCGGCACGGTCGCCCTGGTCGACGAGACACTGGTCGACCTCGGACTCGACGCCGACCCGGGACCGCCGTTCGCCGCACTGGCCCGGCCGGCGGCCGTGGTCACCGTGGGGTCGCTGAGCAAGAGCGTCTGGGGTGGCCTCCGGATCGGCTGGCTGCGGGCCGAGCCCGACGTCGTCCGCCGGCTGGCGCTGGCCGCCGGGCACAGCCAGCTCTCCGGCCCGGTGCTCGAGCAGCTCGCCGCCTGCCACCTGCTGGACGCGGAGAACGCCATCCTGCCGCCGCGGCGGGTCGCGCTCCGGACGGCCCGGGACGCCCTCGTCGCCGCCCTCGACCGCGCCCTGCCCGAGTGGCAGGTCCACACCCCGGCGGGCGGGCTCGTGCTGTGGTGCCGGTTGCCCGGCCCCTGGTCCTCGGCCCTGGTCACCGCCGCCGAGCCGGCCGGCCTGGCGCTGGCGGCCGGTCCGCGGTTCGGCACCGGGCACGCCTTCGAGGACCGGCTGCGGCTGCCGTTCACCCAGCCCGTCCCCACGCTGGAGCAGGCGGTGGCGCTGCTCGCCGCCGTGTCGGCCGACCTCCCCCGTGGGCCGGTCGGCGTGCCCGCCCGCGACGTCGTCGTCTGAGCGCGCGCCAGGGCGCCTGGGAGCGGTCGCCGGCGGTTGCCGGGATGCTGCGGGGGGCCCGGCGCGTTAGGATGACGAAGACCGCGAGCAGACCCGCGCCTCAGGCGCGGTTGACGCACGCCCGCGGCGCCAGTGAGGCCGTCCCAGTCCGGAAGCGAGTCGAGACGCCATGAGCACCCGATGAGCACGCACTAATGAGTGCCCCCGTGCAGTAACGATGGTCCGCCGCCGGTCCTGATCCGGCCCGGACCTCAGACAGGAGAGATGTGGCTAAGGTCCGGGTCTACGAGCTCGCCAAGGAGCTCGGTGTCGAGAGCAAGACCGTCATGGCCAAGCTGAACGAGCTCGGTGAGTTCGTCCGGTCGGCCTCCTCGACGGTCGAGCCTCCCGTCGTACGCAAGCTCCGGGACGCCCTTCCCGCTGTCGTCGCACCGTCCGCTCCGGCAGACGACGCGACCGGCGCGCCGAAGGCTCCCGCCAAGAAGGCTGCCGCCAAGAAGGCGACCCCAGCCGCTCCGCAGGTGGCCCCCGCGGCTCCTGCCCCGACGCCCGTCGAGGCGGCCGCTCCGGCCGCCGAGGCCCCCGCCCCGGCGGCTCCCGCCCCGGCGGCCCCGGCACCCGCGCCCGAGCAGCCCTCCCCGCCGCAGCCGGCCCAGAGCCCGGCAGCGGCTGCCGCGTCAGCTGACGCACCGCCGCGTCCCGCCGGCCCCCGCCCCGCCGGTCCCCGGCCGGGCAACAACCCGTTCTCGTCCTCCGGCTCCACCGGCATGGGCCGGCCCTCGGCCGCCCCGCGGCCGGGCAACAACCCGTACTCCACCGGTGGTACGACCGGCATGCCGCGCCCCGGTGGCGGCACCCGTCCGGCGCCGGGCCCCGGTGGCGCCGGGGGCCCGGCCGGTCCCGGCGGGTCACGTCCCAACCCGGGCATGATGCCCGCGCGGCCCTCGCCCGGTGTCGGTCGTCCCGCCGGTCCGGGCGGCGGTCGTCCCGGCGCTCCCGCCGGCCGTGGTCGCCCGGGTGCTCCCGGCGGCGCCGGTCGTCCCGGTGGTGGCGGTGGCGGCTACGGCGGCGGCGCCCCCGGCGCCGGTCGTCCCGGTGGCGGCGGCTTCGGCGGCGGCCGCGGTGGCGGTCCCCGTCGCGGCGGTACCGCTGGTGCCTTCGGCCGTCCCGGCGGCCCGCCCCGTCGTGGCCGGAAGTCGAAGAAGCAGCGTCGCCAGGAGTTCGACAACATGGCGGCGCCGACCATCGGCGGTGTCCAGGTCCCGCACGGCGACGGCGAGACGATCGTCCGCCTCGCACGTGGCTCCTCGCTGACGGACTTCGCCGACAAGATCGACGCCGTGCCGGCGTCGCTCGTGACGGTGCTGATCCACCTCGGCGAGATGGCCACCGCGACCCAGTCGCTGGACGAGGAGACCTTCGCGCTGCTCGGTTCGGAGCTGGGCTACAAGATCCAGATCGTCAGTCCGGAGGACGAGGACCGCGAGCTCCTCGACTCGTTCGACATCGACTTCCTCGGTGAGGACTGGGACGACGACGACCTCGAGGCACGTCCTCCGGTCGTCACGGTCATGGGTCACGTCGACCACGGAAAGACCCGTCTCCTCGACGCGATCCGCAAGACCGACGTGATCTCCGGCGAGGCCGGCGGCATCACGCAGTCGATCGGTGCCTACCAGATCCACCACACCACGCAGGAAGGCGTCGAGCGGGCGATCACCTTCATCGACACCCCGGGTCACGAGGCCTTCACGGCCATGCGTGCTCGCGGCGCCAAGGTGACCGACATCGCCGTCCTGGTGGTCGCGGCCGACGACGGTGTCATGCCGCAGACCATCGAGGCGCTCAACCACGCCCAGGCGGCCGACGTCCCGATCGTCGTCGCTGTCAACAAGATCGACAGCGACGGTGCCAACCCGGCCAAGGTCCGCCAGCAGCTCACCGAGTACAACCTGGTGGCCGAGGAGTACGGCGGCGAGACGATCTTCGTCGACGTGTCGGCCAAGCAGGGCCTGAACATCGAGCAGCTGCTCGAGTCGATCCTGCTCACGGCCGACGCCGCGCTCGACCTCCGGGCCGTCGCGGATGCTCCGGCCCGTGGTGTCGCGATCGAGGCGCACCTCGACCGTGGCCGTGGTCCGGTCGCGACCGTGCTCGTGCAGCGCGGCACCCTGGCGGTCGGCGACTCGATCGTCGCCGGCGACGCCTACGGCCGGGTCCGCGCCATGCTCGACGAGCACGGCGAGAACCTCGACGTGGCGCTCCCGTCCCGTCCGGTCCAGGTGCTCGGCTTCACCTCGGTGCCCGGCGCCGGCGACAAGTTCCTCGTCGCCGACGAGGACCGCATCGCACGCCAGATCGCCGAGAAGCGTCAGGCGATGCAGCGCAACGCTGCGCTCGCCAAGGCGCGCAAGCGGGTCTCGCTCGAGGACTGGTTGGAGCAGAGCAAGGTCGACACGCTCAACCTCATCCTCAAGGGCGACGGGTCCGGTTCCGTCGAGGCCCTCGAGGACGCACTGCTCAACATCGAGGTCGGCGACGAGGTCGAGCTGCGCGTCATCGACCGCGGAGTGGGTGCCATCACGCAGAACGACGTCAACCTGGCCGTCGCGTCCGAGGCCGTCATCATCGGCTTCAACGTGCGCCCGGCCGAGCGCGTCAACGACCTCATCGACCGCGAGGGCGTCGACGTCCGCTACTACTCGGTCATCTACCAGGCGATCGACGAGGTCGAGGCTGCGCTCAAGGGCATGCTCAAGCCCGAGTACGAGGAGGCCTCGCTCGGCACCGCCGAGATCCGCGAGGTGTTCCGGTCCAGCAAGTTCGGCAACATCGCGGGTGCCCTGGTCCGCAGCGGGGAGATCCGCCGCAACGCCAAGGCACGCCTCATCCGCGACGGCGCCGTCGTGGCGGAGAACCTCACCGTCGAGTCGCTCAAGCGGTTCAAGGACGACGCGACCGAGGTCCGCGAAGGTTACGAGTGCGGCATCGGCCTGGGGTCGTTCAACGACATCAAGGTCGACGACGTGGTCGAGACCTACGAGATGCGCGAGAAGGCTCGCGCGTAGTCCGGGTCCAGGGACGGATGTGCTGAGTTGTTCGTGGGCAGCTTGTCCCTGGATCTGCTGCTCGGCGACGTCCGGTCGCTGAAGCAGAAGCGTTCGCTCGTGCGACCCCTGGTCGCCGAGCTGCGCCGGAAGTACGACGTGAGCGCGGCGGAGGCAGGTCACCTCGACCTGCACCGCCGCGCTCTCGTCGGGGTGGCCGTGGTTGCCGCCGACCGTGCGCACTGCGTCGACGTCCTCGACGCGTGCGAGCGGCTGGTGGCGTCCCGGCCGGAGATGGACCTCCTGTCGGCCCGGCGGCAGCTGTTCAACGGAACCGACGACGAGTCATCGATCGAGGGAGACGAGTAGCCGTGGTGGACGTCGCGCGGGCGCGCAAGCTGGCAGACCGCATCAAGGTCGTGGTCGCCGAGACGCTGGAGATGCGGGTCAAGGACCCACGGCTGGGCTTCATCACCATCACCGACGTGCGGATGACCGGTGACCTCCAGCAGGCCACCGTCTTCTACACCGTGATGGGCGACGACGCCGAGCAGGCCGGCACCGCCGCGGCGCTGGAGAGTGCCAAGGGCGTCCTGCGTTCCGAGGTCGGCAAGCAGACCGGTGTCCGGCACACCCCGTCGCTGACGTTCGTCGCCGACGCCGTGCCCGAGAACGCCGCGCACATCGAGGACCTGCTCGCGAAGGTCGCGGCCGCCGACGCCGAGGTGCACCGCGCGGCCGCCGGAGCGACGTACGCCGGCGACGCGGACCCCTACAGGGCGCCGCGCGTCGAGGACGACGACGACAGCATCGAGGGCGACGACGCCGCCCCTCAGGACGATGCAGCACTGAAGGATGACGACACCGCGTGAGCGGTGACGGCCTGGTCGTCGTCGACAAGCCGGGTGGCCTCACCTCGCACGACGTCGTGGCCCGGGTGCGTCGGCTCGCGGACACCCGGCGCGTCGGTCACGCCGGCACCCTCGACCCGATGGCCACCGGCGTGCTCGTCCTCGGCGTCAACCGCGCGACCCGGCTGCTCGGGCACCTGACGCTCACCGAGAAGGCGTACGACGCCACCATCCGGCTCGGTGCCACGACGGTCACCGACGACGCCGAGGGTGACCTCGTGACCACGGCCGACGCGAGCGGGGTCGCCGAGGACGCCGTCGCAGCCGGTGTCGCCGCACTGACCGGTGAGATCGCGCAGGTGCCCTCCGCGGTCAGCGCGGTGAAGATCGACGGCAAGCGCGCGTACAAGCGGGTGCGCGAGGGAGAGGACGTCGTCCTGCCGCCGCGACCGGTCACGGTGCGGACGTTCGAGGTGCTCGGCAGCCGGCGCGACGCCGGGTACCTGGACCTCGACGTGCGGGTGGAGTGCTCCAGCGGCACCTACGTCCGGGCGCTGGCCCGCGACCTGGGTGCCGGCCTCGGCGTCGGGGGACACCTCACCGCGCTGCGCAGGACCCGGGTCGGCCCCTACACCCTCGACGTGGCGCACACCCTCGAGCAGCTCGCCGACGACCTCGTCGTGCTGCCCATCGCCGATGCCGCCCGGGCTGCCTTCCCGGCTCGCGAGCTGGACGTCGACGCCGCCGGTGTCATCTCGCACGGCGGTCCGCTGCCGGCGGGCGGCACTCCGGGACCGGTGGCCGTCTTCGGTCCCGACGGGACCTTCCTCGCCCTCGTCGAGGACCACGGGGCGACCACGAGGGCGCTCGCCGTCTTCGTCTGAGCACGCACGTAGGGTCGCTGGATGGCCGACGACGCACCCGAGATCCCGACCGCCGACATCACCTCGCTGATCCTCGACGACCACGAGTGGTTCCGGCGGCAGTTCGCGGCCCTCGACGACGCGCGCACACCCGACCGGCTGGCGGCCGTCTGGGCCCCGCTCGCCGCCCGGCTCGACACGCACGCCGACGCGGAGGAGCACGTCTTCTACCCGCACCTGCTCGAGCTGGGCGAGGACGACCCGGTGGACGAGACCGACGACGCGGTCCGCGACCACAACCACATCCGTGCCGCGATCGACGCGGCGAAGGCTGCCGAGGTCGGGTCGGACGCGTGGGTCGCCGCCGTCGACAAGGCGCGCGAGGAGAACAGCGAGCACCTCGCCGAGGAGGAGGACGGTCCCCTCAGAGACTTCCGCAGGCACGCGACCCGCGAGCTGCGGGCCGAGCTGGCCCAGCAGTGGATCGCGTTCTATGCCGCCCACCCCGGCGGACGCGGCGTCGACACCAGCCAGAAGGACCCCGAGCAGTTCATCAGGGACCACTCGTAGCACCAGCGTCACCGGCCCGTCAGGCTCGGTGCATGCCTGCGTAGGGTGCCGCCGTGGACCTCTCCGACGCCCTGGGCCGCGCCGCCGAGCTCGATGGTGCGGACCGCCTGGCCCGCGTCCGGGACCGCTTCGTGCTGCCGGAGGGGATCGTCTACCTCGACGGGAACTCGCTCGGTGCCCTGCCCGCGGGCGTGCCGGAGGCGGTCCGCGACGTCGTCGAGCGCCAGTGGGGCCGCGACCTCATCACGTCCTGGAACGTCCACGACTGGTGGGACGCGCCGCGCCGTGTCGGTGCGCGGCTGGCCCGGCTGGTGGGCGCGGACGCCGACGAGGTCGTCGTCGCCGACTCGACGTCGGCGAACCTGTTCAAGGTGCTCGTCGCGGCCGCCCGCCTGCGTCCGGGACGCGACACCCTCGTGGTCGAGCCGGGCAACTTCCCCGCCGACCTCTACGCCGTCGAGTCGGTCAGCGAGCTGCTGGGGCTGCGGCTGGTCCGGGCGGAGCCGGCCGACGTCGCGACCGCCCTCGACTCGGACGTGGCGGCGGTGTGCTTCTCGCAGGTCGACTACCGCACCGGCCGGGCCCACGACATGGTCGGCGTCACGCAGGCGGTCCAGGCGGCTGGTGCCCTGGCCGTCTGGGACCTGTCGCACTCGGCGGGTGCGCTCGACGTCGACCTCGGCGGCTGCGGCGCCGACCTCGCCGTGGGCTGCAGCTACAAGTACCTCAACGGCGGCCCGGGCGCGCCGGCGTACGTCTACGTCGCGCGCCGGCACCAGGAGGCCGTGCGGTCACCGCTCAACGGCTGGACGGGTCACGCCCGCCCGTTCGCCATGGAGGACAGCTACCAGCCTGCCCCCGGCATCGACCGGATGCGCAACGGCACGCCGCCGATGCTCTCGCTGCTGGCGCTGGAGGCGGCGCTGGCGGCGTTCGACGGGCTGGCGATGGCCGACGTCCGGGCCAAGAGCCTGTCGCTCACCTCGTTCTTCCTCGAGCTCGCCGACGGGCTGCTCGCACCGCTGGGCTTCGAGTCGGTGACGCCGCGGGACCCGGCCGCGCGCGGCAGCCAGGTGTCGCTGCGGCACGAGTCGGCGTACGGCGTGGTGCAGGCACTCATCGCCCGCGGGGTGGTCGGCGACTACCGCGAGCCGGACCTGGTCCGGCTCGGGTTCGCGCCGCTGTACGTGCGGCACGTCGACGTCGTGCGCGCGGTCGAGGAGACCCTGGCAGTGGTTGCCGCGGGGGAGCACCTCGACCCCCGGTGGGCGCGGCGCGAGACGGTCACCTGACGCTTTCGCCCCGGGGCTCAGCGGGCTTTGCGGACGCTCGCGAAGCCCGCCCGGCGCCATCGGCTCGGCGGCTTCTCGAACGGAGCACACGCGAAGATCCGCTCCCAGCCGTGCCGGGCCAGCCGGGTTCGCGGCCCGGACCGGCCCCACGCCACCCCGTCGCCGGGGGCCCGTTGCCGGAGGTCCACGAAGGCCCACGCGCTGCCGAGCGACCGGGCGAACTCGTGCAGGGCCTGGTCGCCCGCCGTGACGGCCGTCTCGTAGCTCATCGAGCCCGGCTGGTCGGCCCACACCCGTCGCGCGGCCTCCTCGGTCGTGAGGCCGTCGACCGCGCGGTCGAGGAACGTGGCGAGGTCCGGCGCCTCGTAGACGAGCACCGCAGGGTCGTGGCCGAGGAAGAACACCGGAGCGACCTCGACGGTGTCGGGAGTCAGGTCGAGCAGCCAGAAGCCGCCCCGGCCGTCGGCTGCGACCGGGTGCCCCGCCGGCAGCAGGCCGGCCGCCTCGACGTCGTGCCGCGCGCCGGTCAGGTCGAGGTCGAGCAGGGCGTCGGACCCCGAGGTGGCGGACAGCAGCCGCACGAGCTCGGCCGGCAACGGGACCGGCAGGGTCGCCTGCACCTGCGCGACCTCGTCCGCGGACAGTCCCGGGCGCAGCGGTTGGCCCGACGACGACGTCGCGGACCGCAGCCGCTCCAGCACGTCCATGCGGACACGGTAGGCGCCCGCCTCTACCCTTGCCGCGTGCTGGTGTGGCGAGGTCTCGACGAGGTCGGCGGCGACCGTGGCGAGGACGTGCGGTCGGTCGTCACCATCGGCAACTTCGACGGCGTCCACCTCGGGCACCGGCACCTGCTCGCCGGGGTCGTGGCGCGCGCGGCCGAGACGGGCTCGCGGTCGGTGGTCACGACCTTCGATCCGCACCCGATGACGGTCATCCACCCCGACTCGGCACCGCCGCGGCTCACGACCCTGGAGCACCGGCTGGCACTGCTCGCCGACTGCCGGGTCGACGCCGTCCTGGTGCTGGCATTCACGGCCGAGCTCTCCCGGTGGGAGCCCGACGAGTTCGTCCAGCGGGTACTGGTCGACGGGCTGCACGCCGGCGAGGTGCGCGTCGGGGAGAACTTCCGCTACGGCCACCGAGCCGCCGGCGATGTGACGACCCTGCGCGCGGAGGGTGCCCGGCTGGGCTTCGCCGTGGTCGCCCTGCCGCTGGCCGGCGACAGCACCCGGTGGTCCTCGACCTATGTCCGGCAGTGCCTGGCCGAGGGGGACGTCGCCGGTGCGGCGGCCGCGCTCGGCCGGCTGCACCGGGTCGAGGGGCCGGTGGTGCAGGGCGACAGGCGCGGTCGCGAGCTGGGCTACCCCACGGCGAACCTCGACCTGCCCGCCGGGACGGCTGTCCCTGCGGACGGCGTGTACGCCGGCTGGCTGACCAGGGCCGACGGCACCCGACTGCCGGCAGCGATCTCCATCGGCACCAACCCGACCTTCGACGGAGTGGGCCGCCGGGTCGAGGCGTACGTGCTCGACCGCGACGACCTCGAGCTGTACGGCGAGCGGGTAGCCCTCGACTTCCTGGCCCGGTTGCGCGAGACCGTGAAGTTCGACGGCATCGAGCCGCTGCTGGTCCAGATGGCCGACGACGTGGCCCGGTCCCGCGAGCTCACCGGCGCGCCGCCGGCACCGTGAGAAGCGCCGAGCACGAGCGGGCCAGCCGCGAGACCGAGGACTGGTTCCTCCGCCACGGCCTGCCGTTCTTCGTCGAGGGCCGGCGGATCTCGGTCGACGACCTGGCGCACGGCCGGTCGGTGCTCGTGCTCGGGCTCGTCTACGCCGGGTCGCTGGTCGTCGCCGTCCCACCGGACCGCTCGTGGCCGGTCCGGGTCGGGCTGGCCGTGGCCGGCCTGCTGGCGCTCGTCGCGGTGTGGGCGGTCGCGAACCTGGCCCGGCGGCAGCGGGCGCTGGAGCGACCGCGCCGCGTGGGCGTCGTCGAGGGCGCGCTGTTCGCGCTCGGGCCGGCCGCCGTCGTCGCCGTGCTGCGGCAGGACGCCGACCTCACGCTCGGCGTGCTCCTCGCCGACCTCACCGTCCTGGGCGTCCTCGGCGCCGCCGAGGTCCTCGACGTCGGCCCGATCGCGCGCTGGGCTCTGGTCCGCACCTTCGCCGAGATGGGCTCGCTGTTCCGGCTCGTGACCCGGGCGCTGCCGATGCTCCTGCTGTTCACGACGTTCCTGTTCATCAACACCGAGGTGTGGCAGGTGTCGTCGGCGCTGTCCCGGCCGGTGCTCTGGCTGGCCGTCGCGTTCTTCGGCGTGCTCGCGGTGGGCTTCCTGCTGGCCCGGCTGCCCGAGGAGGTCGCCGCCGTCAACGACGACCTCGATCCCGACGTCGTACGCCGTGCGGTGCGCGGGACCCCGCTCGAGCCGCACCTCGACGACCTCGACGACGTGCACGCCGAGCCGCTGGACCGGCGGCAGCGCACCAACCTGCTGCTGGTGCTGCTCATCACCCAGGCGTCACAGGTGCTGGTGCTGTCGGTGGCGGTGTGGGCCTTCTTCCTCGTGTTCGGCCGCGTCGCGATCGACGCGAGCGTGGTCAACACCTGGGTCGGCGGCGAGGCGCCGCACTACTGGCGGTTGCTGGGCCGCCTCGGCTTCTCTCGCGAGCTGCTCCAGGTCTCGATCTTCCTGTCCGCCTTCTCCGGCCTGTACTTCACCGTCTACGCGGTCACCGACGCCACGTACCGCGATCAGTTCTTCCACGAGATCACCCACGAGCTGGAGCGCGCAGTGGGCGTCCGGGCCGCCTACCTCGCCGTCCGCCGCGACGCAGGCTGACCCGCCTCCGTAGGCTCGATGGCATGGAGTTCCGCACCCTCGGCAGCAGTGGCACCGTCGTGTCGACCCTCGCGCTCGGCACCATGACCTTCGGCCAGGAGACCGACGAGGAGGGCAGCCACGAGCAGCTCGACGTCTTCCTCGAGGCCGGCGGCACGCTGGTCGACACGGCCGACGTGTACACCGCTGGTGCCAGCGAGGAGATCGTCGGCCGATGGCTCGACGACCGCCCGTCCGACGTCACCGACCGGGTGGTGCTCGCGACCAAGGCGCGGTTCCCGATGGGCGAGGACCGCAACGACGTCGGCCTGTCGCGCCGGCACCTGGGCCGCGCACTGGACGCCTCGCTGCGCCGGCTCCGGGTCGACTGCGTCGACCTCTACCAGGTGCACGCGTGGGACCCGCTCACGCCGGTGGAGGAGACCCTCGGCTTCTTCGACGATGCGATCCGCGCGGGCAAGGTCCGCTACGCGGGGTTGTCCAACTACGCCGGCTGGCAGGTGCAGAAGGCCGTCGACGTCGCCGAGCACCGGCACCTCCCGCGGCCGGTCACCCTCCAGCCGCAGTACAACCTGCTGGCCCGCGAGATCGAGTGGGAGATCGTCCCCGCCTGCCTCGCGAACGGCCTGGGCCTGCTGCCCTGGTCGCCGCTCGGCGGCGGCTGGCTCACCGGGAAGTACACCCGCGACCAGCGCCCCACCGGCACCACCCGCCTCGGTGAGGACCCGGACCGTGGCGTGGAGGCCTACGACAAGCGGTCCGCGAGCGAGCGCACCTGGGCCGTCGTCGACGCCCTCCAGGGCGCCGCGGACTCGACCGGCGCCTCGATGGCCGCCGTCGCGCTGTCCTGGCTGCACGACCGGCCGGCTGTCTCGTCGGTGATCCTGGGGGCGCGGACCACCGAGCAGCTCACGGCCAACCTGGCCGCGGCCGGCCTGCACCTGGACGCCGCCGTCACCGCGGCCCTGGACGCCGCCAGCGACCCGGCCCCGGCCGACTACCCCTACGGCTCGGCCGGCCTCGAGCAGCGCACCCGCACGCTGTAGCCCGTGATCCACAGCGGATCGGTGGGAGAAAATCCAGCGGATCCGCTGTGGATCACGGAATTCCTGCCCCACCTGCGCCGATTCGGCCGGGGCGACCCCCGGCTGGTAGCCTCGGTCACTGCCGTTCCCACGGCGTGAGTTCCTCATGTCTGCCCGTGACTCAGACCAGGCAGCGCTCACCATCACCACTCAGGGAGAGTTGTGTCGCTCGACACCGCCATCAAGAAGCAGATCATCGAAGAGCACGGCACCTCCGGCACCGACACCGGTACCCCGGAGGTCCAGGTCGCGATGCTCTCGCGCCGCATCTCTGACCTGACCCAGCACCTCAAGGAGCACAAGCACGACCACCACTCGCGTCGTGGCCTGCTCCTGCTCGTCGGCCGGCGCCGCCGGCTGCTGAACTACCTGGCCAAGACCGACATCAACCGCTACCGCGCCTTGATCGAGAAGCTCGGCCTGCGCCGCTAGCACCCCACGGAGGAGCGGCTCGCCCCCGGCGTCTGGTCCTCGGTAGTGGCCGGCGGACCCGACGGTCGTCGCGGCGAGAGCCGCCCTCCCCGTCCCGCAGGCTTCCATCGAAGACCGGCTGCACGATCCGGGCGACCTGCTCCTCTCCCTTGCACCACGTGAAGGAACAGGAGACCCATCGCATGGATGGACAGTCCGTCCACACCGCCGACGCCGTCATCGACAACGGCACCTTCGGCACCCGCACCGTCCGGTTCGAGACCGGCCGGCTCGCCCGGCAGGCTGCCGGCTCCGTCGCCGCCTACCTCGACGACGACACGATGCTGCTGTCGGCCACCACGGCCGGCAAGCACCCCAAGGAGAACCTCGACTTCTTCCCCCTGACGGTCGACGTCGAGGAGCGGATGTACGCCGCGGGCCGTATCCCCGGCTCGTTCTTCCGCCGCGAGGGCCGGCCGAGCGAGGACGCGATCCTCACCTGCCGCCTCATCGACCGGCCGCTGCGCCCGACGTTCGCCAAGGGCCTGCGCAACGAGGTCCAGGTCGTCATCACCGTCATGGCGCTGGACCCCAAGGACATGTACGACGTCGTGGCGATCAACGCCGCGTCGGCGAGCACCCAGCTCTCCGGCCTGCCGTTCAGCGGCCCGGTCGGCGCCACCCGGGTGGCCCTGATCGACGACCAGTGGGTGGCCTTCCCGACCCACGAGCAGCTGGAGTCGGCGGTGTTCGACATGGTCGTCGCCGGGCGGATCGCCGGTGACGATGTCGCGATCATGATGGTCGAGGCCGAGGCCACCATGGCTGCGTGGCACCTGATCAAGGACGACGGCAAGACCGCTCCCACCGAGGAGATCGTCGCCCAGGGCCTCGAGGCCGCGAAGCCGTTCATCAAGTCGCTCTGCGAGGCGCAGCAGCAGCTCGCTGCCGCTGCTGCCAAGCCGACTGCCGAGTTCCCGCGGTTCCTCGACTACCAGGACGACGTCCTGCAGGCCGTCAGCGACCTGGTCAGCGACGAGCTGGGCCAGGCCCTCACGATCGCCGCCAAGCAGGAGCGCGAGACCGAGCTCGACCGGATCAAGGACTCGGCCAAGGAGAAGCTCGCCGGCCAGTTCGAGGGGCGCGAGAAGGAGATCAGCGCGGCCTACCGCTCGGTCACCAAGTCGCTCGTGCGCCGCCGGATCCTCAAGGACAAGGTCCGCATCGACGGCCGTGGGCTGTCCGACATCCGCACGCTCTCGGCCGAGGTCGAGGTGCTCCCGCGGGTGCACGGCTCGGCGCTGTTCGAGCGCGGTGAGACCCAGATCCTCGGTGTGACGACGCTCAACATGCTCCGCATGGAGCAGATGATCGACACGCTCAACCCCGAGAACCGCAAGCGCTACATGCACAACTACAACTTCCCGCCCTACTCGACCGGTGAGACCGGCCGGGTGGGCTCGCCGAAGCGGCGCGAGATCGGCCACGGCGCGCTCGCCGAGCGGGCGATCCTGCCGGTGCTGCCGGCCCGCGAGGAGTTCCCCTACGCGATCCGTCAGGTGTCCGAGGCGCTCGGCTCCAACGGCTCCACCTCGATGGGCTCGGTCTGCGCGTCGACCATGTCGCTGCTGCAGGCCGGCGTCCCGCTGCGGGCGCCCGTCGCCGGCATCGCGATGGGCCTGATCTCCGACACTGTCGATGGCCAGACCGAGTACGCCGCGCTCACCGACATCCTCGGTGCCGAGGACGCGTTCGGCGACATGGACTTCAAGGTCGCCGGCACCCGCGAGTTCGTCACGGCCATCCAGCTGGACACCAAGCTCGACGGCATCCCGGCCTCGGTGCTCGCCTCGGCGCTCACCCAGGCCAAGGAGGCCCGGCTGCACATCCTCGACGTCATGCACGAGGCGATCGACGCCCCGGACGAGATGTCGCCGTTCGCGCCGCGGATCATCACGATCAAGATCCCGGTGGACCAGATCGGTGCGGTCATCGGCCCCAAGGGCAAGATGATCAACCAGATCCAGGACGAGACCGGCGCCGACATCACCATCGAGGACGACGGCACCATCTACATCGGTGCCACCGACGGCCCCAAGGCCGAGGCCGCCCGCACGATGATCAACGGCATCGCGAACCCCACGATGCCCGAGGTCGGCGAGCGCTACCTGGGCACCGTCGTCAAGACCACGACGTTCGGCGCCTTCGTGTCGCTGATGCCGGGTCGTGACGGTCTCCTGCACATCTCGAAGCTGCGGGCCCTGGCCGGCGGCAAGCGGGTGGACAACGTCGACGACGTCGTCAAGGTCGGTGACAAGGTCCAGGTGCAGATCGCCGAGGTCGACCCGCGCGGCAAGCTGTCCCTGATCCCGGTCGAGGCCGATGGTGCGCAGGCTCCCACCGCCGACGCGCCGGCCGAGGTCTAGACACCTTGGGCCGACAGGCCACCCGCACGCTCCACCGGGCGGACGGCGGTGGCGGACTCGTCCGCCACACCGTCCTGCCCGGTGGGCTGCGCGTCGTCACCGAGGCGGTCCCCACCGTCCGGTCGGTGACGTTCGGCGTGTGGGTCGGAGTGGGCTCCCGTGACGAGGCCTCCTCGCTCGCAGGCGCCTCGCACTACCTCGAGCACCTGCTGTTCAAGGGCACCCGGAAGCGCGACGCGCTCGCCATCTCGGCCGCGATCGACGCGGTCGGCGGCGAGATGAACGCGTTCACGTCGAAGGAGTACACGTGCTTCTACGCCCGGGTCCTCGACGACGACCTGCCCCTGGCGGTCGACGTCATCGGTGACCTGGTGACGTCGTCGGTGATCCGGGCCTCGGACGTCGACGCCGAGCGTGGCGTGATCCTCGAGGAGATCGCCATGCACGAGGACGACCCGACGGACATGGTCCACGACCAGTTCGCCCAGATCCTCTTCGGTGACGGTCCGCTGTCGCGCCCGGTGCTCGGCAGCGTCGAGTCGATCGAGTCGATCGGCCGGGCCGCCATCAACGGCTACTACCGGCGCCGCTACCGGTCGCAGGACATGGTGGTGGCGGTGGCCGGCAACGTCGACCACGCCACCGTCGTGCGGCTGGTCCGCACGGCGTTCGGGGCCGCCGGCATGCTGGACGGCGACGCCGAGCCCACCGTCCCGCGAGCCGGCCGGCTGCTCCTCACCCGGGGCGGCACCCGCGTCGTCCGGCGGACCACCGAGCAGGCCAACGTCGTGCTCGGCGGCCCCGGGCTCGCGCGCACCGACGGGCGTCGGTTCGCCCTCGGTGTGCTCAACGCGGCGCTCGGCGGCGGCATGTCGTCGCGGCTGTTCCAGGAGGTCCGCGAGAAGCGCGGACTGGCCTACTCGGTCTACAGCTACCACGCGCAGTACGCCGACACCGGGCTGTTCGGGGTCTACGCCGGCTGCGTGCCGCGCAAGGTCGACGAGGTGCTCGCCATCTGCCGCGACGAGATCGCCAAGGTGGCCGCGGCCGGCCTCACCCTCGACGAGATCGACCGGGGCAAGGGCCAGCTGCGCGGCTCGCTGGTCCTCGGACTCGAGGACACCGGCTCGCGCATGAGTCGGATCGGCAAGGCCGAGCTGGTCTACGGCGAGCAGCTCTCGGTCGACGAGGTGCTGGCCCGGATCGACGCGGTGACCCCCGACGAGGTGTCCGCGGTGGCGGCCCACCTGTTGACCGACATCACGACCCTCGCGGTCGTCGGGCCGTTCGACGAGGGTCGGGACTTCACCAGGGCCATCGCATGAGCGACCTGCTCAGGGTCGCCGTCCTGGGCGCCGCCGGCCGTATGGGCGCCGAGGCGTGCCGAGCGGTCGAGAGGGCCGATGACCTCGAGCTGGTCGCCCGGGTCGGTTCCGACGACCCGCTGCAGTCGGTGGTCGACGCACACGCACAGGTCGCGGTCGACCTGACCCGGCCCGACGCGGTGATGGACAACGTGCGGTTCTGCGTCGACCACGGCCTGCACGTCGTGGTCGGCACCAGCGGCTTCGACGACGAGCGGCTGGCAGCCGTCCGCGGCTGGCTCGACGCCGCCCCCGGCGTCGGCGTGGTCGTGGCCCCGAACTTCGCGGTCGGCGCCGTGCTCATGATGCGGTTCGCGGCCCAGGCCGCGCGGTTCTTCGAGTCGACCGAGATCGTCGAGCTGCACCACCCGGAGAAGGCCGACGCCCCCAGCGGCACCGCCCGCCGCACCGCTGAGCTGGTCGCCCGGGCACGGGCGGCGGCCGGGCTCGGGGCCCAGCCGGATGCCACGTCGTCCGGCCTCGACGGAGCGCGCGGCGCCGACGTCGCGGGGGTCCCGGTGCACTCGGTGCGGGCGCGCGGCCTGGTCGCGCACCAAGAGGTGCTGCTCGGCACCGCGGGGGAGACCCTGACGATCCGGCACGACTCCTACGACCGGGCGTCGTTCATGCCGGGCGTGCTGCTCGCGGTCCGCCAGGTCGGCTCCCGCCCCGGCCTCAGCGTCGGCCTCGACCCGCTCCTCGGCCTCGACTAGAGCCCTCGGTCACGACGTCAGCAGCCGCAGCAGGGCGGCGGTGGCGGCGGCTGCTGCAACCACCACGATGAACGGCGCGCGCAGCAGCAAGGCGACGACGGCGACGGCCACACCGGCCAGCCGGGCGTCGACGTGCAGGCGCCCGCCGACCGCGAGCGTCTGCACCGCGGCCAGTGCTGCGAGCAGCGCCACCGGTAGCAGCGCGAGGACCCGGGCGACGCGCTCGTCCTCGAGCCAGTGCTCAGGCACCAGCAGCCCGGCCAGCTTCAGCAGGTAGCAGCCGGCGGCGGTGGCCAGCACGGCGGCCCAGGTCACGACGCCGCCCGTGGCGGGCGAGCTCGCCGGACGAGCACGGCCACCACGGGAACAAGTGCAGCCACCAGCACCGGGATCCCGGCCGGGACCAGCGGCACCACCGCCACGGCGACCAGCGCGGCCACCAGGGCGGTGGCCCAGGCCGGGCGGCGGTCGAGCCGGGGCGCGAGCAGGGCGAGGAAGGCCGCCGGCGCCGCGGCGTCGAGGCCGTAGGTGCGGGGGTCGCCCACCGCGTTGCCCGCTACGGCGCCGACCAGGGTGGCCGCGTTCCACAGCACGAACAGCAGCAGCCCCGTCGTCCAGAAGCCGAACCGCCCGGCCCGGATGCCCAGCCCGCCGCCGGCGGTCTCACCGGTGAGTGCCACGGCGGTGGTCTCGTCGATCACCAGCTGGGCGCCGACCAGGCGGCGCAGCCCGCGGAGCTGCAGGAGCGGTGCCAGTCGCACGCCGTAGACCATGTTGCGGCCGCCGAGCAGGACTGCCGACGCCGTGCCGGAGACCGCGCTGCCGCCGCCACCCAGGACCCCGATGAGGGCGAACTGCGAGCCGCCGGTGAACACGAGCACCGACATGGCGCAGGTCTGGACCACCGAGAGGCCGGCGGCGGTGCTGAGGGCCCCCAACGAGAGGCCGTACGCCCCACTGGCGACCGCGATCGACAGGCCGGTCCGGACGAGACGTCCCCGGACCTCCTCCCAGCCGGTCCCCGAGTCCGTGCTCACAGGTCGACGAGTGCCGTCCGCAGCCGGGACTGCTGGACCAGCACCGCGTCGTCGCCGAGCAGGTCGAGGCTGCGTGTGGCGCCGTCCGCCGCCCACCCCGCGCCGACGAGGAACGCGCGCAGCTCGGTCTCGTCGTCGGCGAGCCAGGAGTGCAGGTGCCGGACGCCGTCGATCCGCGCCAGGTCGGCGACGGCGTTCACCAGGCGGCTCCCGTGGCCCGCGCCGGTGTCCGACGGGTCGACGCACAGCACGAGCAGCTCACCGTCCAGCGACGGGATGGTGTCGGGATCCGACGCGGGGGCGAGTGCGGCGAACCCGACGACCCGCTCCCCGGCGAGCGCGGTGAGCACCCGGTGTCGCGGGGACGGTGGCTCCGTGACCGCCGAACGCCACTGGGCGGCAGCGCCCTCCGAGCCCACGACCTCGAGCACCTCGGCCGGCAGCCGGTCGGCGTGGACGCGGGCCCAGACCGCGGCCTGGATGCGGGCCAGGGCGGGAGCGTCGTCCTCCGTCGCGGGTCGCACGCTCGCATCGGCCACGCGGCCGATCATCGCACCCAGCGCGACCGTTGCCCGCGGACAGGCACCCAGCCGGGATGTCGCGGCCCGAAGCTGACCCGGCGACCCTACGATCGGGTCGTGCCCATCGACACCCAGTACGAGGACCTCCTGCGGCACGTGCTGGAGCACGGCTCCAGCCGGCCGGACCGCACCGGCACCGGGTCGCGCAGCGTCTTCGGCCACCAGATGCGCTACGACCTGTCGCGCGGGTTCCCGCTGATCACGACCAAGCGGGTGCACTTCCGGTCGATCGCCTACGAGCTGCTCTGGTTCCTTCGGGGCGAGGGCAACGCCCGCTGGCTGCAGGACCGCAAGGTCACCATCTGGGACGAGTGGGCGGCCCCCGACGGCGACCTCGGCCCGGTCTACGGCGTGCAGTGGCGGTCGTGGCCGACCCCCGACGGCGGCCACGTCGACCAGATGAGCGCCGTGCTGGACCAGCTCCGCACCGACCCGACGTCCCGGCGGATGATCGTCTCGGCCTGGAACGTCGCCGAGCTCGGCGACATGGCGCTGCCGCCGTGCCACCTGCTCTTCCAGTTCTACGTGGCCGACGGCCGGCTGTCCTGCCAGCTCTACCAGCGCAGTGCCGACCTCTTCCTCGGCGTCCCGTTCAACATCGCGAGCTATGCCCTGCTGGTGCACATGGTGGCCCAGCAGGTCGGGCTCGAGCCCGGCGACTTCGTGTGGACGGGCGGCGACTGCCACATCTACGACAACCACGTCGAGCAGGTCCGCGAGCAGCTCTCGCGCGAGGCCTACCCGTTCCCCGAGCTGCGCCTGAAGCCGGCCGCGTCGCTCTACGAGCACGAGTACGAGGACTTCGAGGTCGTCGGCTACCAGCACCACCCCGCGTTGCGCGCCCCGGTCGCGGTGTGACCCGGCCGCACGTGCGGCCGTGATCGGCCTCGTCTGGGCCCAGGCGGCCAACGGCGTCATCGGCCGCAACGGCGCGCTGCCCTGGCGACTGCCGGAGGATCTGGCGCGGTTCAAGCGGCTGACCACCGGGGCGACCGTCGTCATGGGCCGGGCGACCTGGGACTCGCTGCCGTCGCAGGTCCGGCCGCTGCCCGGGAGGCGCAACGTGGTCCTGACCCGCGACCCCTCCTGGTCGGCGGTGGGCGCCGTCGTCGCACGAACCCTGGCCGAGGCGCTCGGGGGAGCCGACGACGTGTGGGTGATGGGCGGCGCGCAGGTCTACCGGGAGGCGCTGCCCCACGCCGACGTCCTCGTCGTGACCGAGCTGGCCAGCCCGTTCGAGGGCGACCGCACCGCACCGGTGATCGGCCCGGAGTGGGTGCGCGTGGAGTCCGACCCGCCGGTCGGCTTCCACCTCTCCGCTTCCGGCCTGGGCTACCGCGTCGTCACCTGGCGTCACCACTCGCCGGCGTGACCAGACCTGTCGGCTGGTGCGATCGCACCAGCCTGGTTGCAGCGTGTAACGCCGTCCGGCCTCCCGCCGATACGTGGATCGAGTCCCGTCGCCGCCCGATCCCCCGAGCGGGTGGCGGCGGGGCTCCCTCCTGTCCGGAGTAGTTTGGCCCCATGCCGAGCACAGCCGCGGCGACGGCCTTCGGGCGCGTCCTCACCGCTATGGTCACCCCGTTCCGCGCCGACGGGTCGCTCGACCTGGACGCCGCCCAGCGGGTCGCCAGCCACCTCGTCGACCACGGCCATGACGGGCTGGTCATCAGCGGCACGACCGGCGAGTCGCCGACGACCAGCGACGAGGAGAAGGAGCGGCTGCTCCGCGCCGTTCTCGAGGCGGTCGGAGACCGGGCCCGGGTGGTGGCCGGCTCCGGCACCAACGACACCCATCACACGATCGAGCTCTCCCGGGCTGCCGAGAAGGCCGGAGCGCACGGGCTGCTGATCGTCACGCCGTACTACAACAAGCCTCCGCAGGAGGCCCTCGTGCGGCACTTCGTCGCGGCGGCCGACGCCGTCGAGCTGCCGGTCATGCTCTACGACATCCCCGGCCGCACGGGGACGCCGATCGAGCACGACTCGCTGCTGCGGCTCGCCGAGCACGAGCGGATCCTCGCCGTGAAGGACGCCAAGGGCGACCTGTTCGAGGGGTCACGGGTGATGGCGGCGACCGATCTCGCCTACTACTCGGGCGACGACCCGATGAACCTGGCCTGGCTCACGCACGGTGCCGCCGGCGTCGTCTCCGTGGTCGGCCACGTCCACGGCAGCGACTACGCGGCGATGGTCGCCGCGGTCGCCGACGGCGACCTGTCGGGCGCGCTCGCGATCCACCGGCGGCTGATCCCCGCCGTCCGCGCCATCATGGACCGCTCGTCGCAAGGAGCGATCCGGGCGAAGGCGGCGCTCCAGCTGGCCGGCGTCATCGCGCACCGCACCGTGCGTGCCCCGTTGATCGACGCCACCGACGACGAGGTGGCCCGGCTGCGCGAGGCGCTCGGGACCGTCGCGTGAGCCATCCGCACCCGGAGCTCGGTCCGCCGCCGGACCTGGCCGGCGGAGCCCTGCGCATCGTGGCCCTGGGGGGTCTCGGCGAGGTCGGCCGCAACATGACGGTGTTCGAGTACGCCGGGCGGCTGCTCATCGTCGACTGCGGGGTGTTGTTCCCCGAGGACTTCCAGCCCGGCGTCGACCTGATCCTCCCCGACTTCGACCACATCCGCGGCCGGCTCGACCTGGTCGACGGCCTCGTGCTCACCCATGCCCACGAGGACCACATCGGCGCGGTGCCGTACCTCCTCCGCGAGCGGCCGGACATCCCGCTGATCGGCTCGCGGCTGACACTGGCGATGGTCGAGGCCAAGCTCCAGGAGCACCGGATCAAGCCGTACACCCTCGAGGTGAAGGAGGGCGACCGCGAGCAGGTCGGGCCGTTCGGCTGCGAGTTCATCGCGGTGAACCACTCGATCCCGGACGCGCTCGCCGTCGCCATCCGCACCCCCGCCGGTCTCGTCCTGCACACCGGTGACTTCAAGATGGACCAGCTGCCGCTCGACGGCCGCCTCACCGACCTGCGCGCCTTCGCCCGTCTCGGCGACGAGGGAGTCGACCTGCTCCTGGCCGACTCCACGAATGCCGAGGTGCCCGGCTTCACGACGCCGGAGCGCCAGATCACGCCCGTTCTCGACCGGGTGTTCGCCCAGGCCCGCAAGCGGATCATCGTGGCGTCCTTCGCCAGCCACGTTCACCGCGTGCAGCAGGTTCTTGACACCGCCCAGAAGCACGGGCGCAAGGTCGCCTTCGTCGGACGGTCGATGGTCCGCAACATGGGCGTGGCGCGTGACCTCGGCTACCTCGACGTGCCCGGCGGGCTGATGGTCGACGCCAAGTCCCTCGACGACCTGCCCGAGGACAAGGTGGTGATCGTCTGCACCGGGTCGCAGGGCGAGCCGATGTCGGCTCTCTCGCGGATCGCCAACCGTGACCACGCGATCCGGGTCGGCGAGGGCGACACCGTGATCCTCGCCTCGTCGCTGATACCGGGCAACGAGAACTCCGTCTTCCGGGTCGTCAACGGGCTGTCCCGCTGGGGTGCCACGGTGGTGCACAAGTCGAACGCCCTGGTGCACGTCTCAGGTCACGCCTCCGCCGGCGAGCTCCTGTACGTCTACAACATCGTCCGGCCGGGCAACGTCATGCCGGTGCACGGCGAGTGGCGCCACCTGCGCGCCAACGCCGACCTCGCCGTGCAGACGGGTGTGCCACGCGAGCGCACCGTGCTCGCGGAGGACGGCGTGGTCGTCGACCTGGTCGACGGGCGTGCGAGCATCGTCGGCGCGGTGCCGTGCGGCTACGTCTACGTCGACGGGTCGAGCGTCGGCGACGTGACCGAGTCCTCGCTCAAGGATCGACGCATCCTGCGGGACGAGGGGTTCATCTCCGTCGTCGTGGTGGTCGACTCCGTCACGGGCAAGGTGCAGGGCGGTCCCGAGATCCACGCCCGCGGGTTCGCCGAGGACGACAGCGTGTTCGACGACGTACGCGGGATGATCGAGCAGGCGCTGGACAAGGCCGCGTCCGAGGGCATCGGCGACAGCCGCCAGCTCGAGCAGCTGGTGCGTCGCACCGTCGGCAAGTGGGTGAGCGACACCTATCGGCGGCGACCCATGATCATCCCGCTCGTGGTGGAGGTCTAGCTTGCCCGCACGGGGACCGGCCGGAGATGGAGTCGACGAGGCAGCCGTACGACGGCTGCTCACGGCTCTCGAGGACATGCGCGACGGGCGGTTCCGCCGCCGGCTGCCGGAGACCGGCGACGACCTGCTCGCTGAGGTGGCCCGCACCTACAACGAGGTCGCCGAGCGCAACACCCGCCTGGTCGCCGAGCTGCACCGCGTCCGGCGGACGGCGGGGCGGGACGGCCGGCTGACCGAGCGGCTCGACGCGGCGGGTGCCGAGGGCGCCTGGGCCGAGGCCTACGACGACGCGAACGCGCTGCTCGACGACCTGGTGCGCCCCGTCACCGAGGTGGCCCGGGTCATCGAGGCGGTCGCCGAGGGCGACCTGGTGCCGCGCATCGAGCTGCGGCGCGGTGACCGGCCGCTGCGAGGCGAGTTCCTGCAGATCGGCCGCACGGTCAACGCGATGGTCGACCAGCTGGCACTGTTCACCGCCGAGGTGACGCGCGTGGCACGCGAGGTCGGCACCGAGGGCAACCTCGGTGGCCAGGCGAAGGTGCGCGGCGTATCCGGGAGCTGGAAGGACCTCACCGACTCGGTGAACTCGATGGCGTCCAACCTCACCAGCCAGGTCCGCGACATCGCGCAGGTCACCACGGCGGTCGCCAACGGCGACCTGTCCCGGAAGATCACGGTGGACGTGAAGGGCGAGCTCTTCGAGCTGAAGAGCACGATCAACACGATGGTCGACCAGCTGTCGTCCTTCGCCGACGAGGTCACCCGCGTCGCCCGTGAGGTCGGCTCCGAGGGCCAGCTCGGCGGCCAGGCGAGGGTGCCGGGCGTGGCCGGGACGTGGAAGGACCTCACCGACAACGTCAACGGCATGGCCGACAACCTCACCGGGCAGGTGCGCTCGATCGCCACCGTGTCGACCGCGGTCGCCCGCGGTGACCTGAGCCAGAAGATCACGGTCGAGGCCAAGGGCGAGGTCGCGGCGCTGGCCGACACGATCAACACGATGGTCGACACGCTGCGCTCGTTCGCCGACGAGGTCACCCGTGTCGCCCGCGAGGTCGGTACCGAGGGACAGCTCGGCGGCCAGGCGCGCGTCCCCGGTGTGGCCGGCACCTGGAAGGACCTCACCGACAACGTCAACGGCATGGCGTCAAACCTGACCAGCCAGGTCCGCAACATCGCGCACGTCACGACGGCGGTGGCCCGCGGTGACCTGAGCCAGAAGATCACGGTCGACGCCCGCGGTGAGATCCTCGAGCTGAAGAACACGATCAACACGATGGTCGACCAGCTGTCGTCCTTCGCCGACGAGGTCACCCGCGTCGCCCGCGAGGTCGGTACCGAGGGCCAGCTCGGCGGCCAGGCCCAGGTCCGCGGCGTGGCCGGGACGTGGAAGGACCTCACCGACAACGTCAACGGCATGGCCGACAACCTCACCGGTCAGGTGCGCTCGATCGCCACCGTGTCGACCGCGGTCGCCCGCGGTGACCTGAGCCAGAAGATCACGGTCGAGGCCAAGGGCGAGGTCGCGGCGCTGGCCGACACGATCAACACGATGGTCGACACGCTGCGCGCGTTCGCCGACGAGGTCACCCGTGTCGCCCGCGAGGTCGGTACCGAGGGACAGCTCGGCGGCCAGGCGCGCGTCCCCGGTGTGGCCGGCACCTGGAAGGACCTCACCGACAACGTCAACGGCATGGCGTCCAACCTGACCAGCCAGGTGCGCGCCATCGCGCAACGTCACCACCGCGGTCGCCAACGGTGACCTGACCCAGAAGATCTACGTCGACGCCCGCGGCGAGATCCTCGAGCTGAAGAACACCATCAACACGATGGTCGACCAGCTGTCGTCGTTCGCCGCCGAGGTCACCCGCGTCGCCCGCGAGGTCGGTACCGACGGCCAGCTCGGCGGCCAGGCGGAGGTCGAGGGCGTCTCCGGCACCTGGAAGAAGCTCACCGAGAACGTCAACCAGCTCGCGAGCACCCTGACCAACCAGCTCCGGGCCATCGCCGAGGTCTCCACCGCGGTCACCCGTGGCGACCTGACCCGGCAGGTCGCGGTCGACGCGAGCGGCGAGGTCGAGGAGCTCAAGGACAACATCAACCAGATGATCGGCAACCTGCGCGAGACGACGCGGGCCAACCAGGAGCAGGACTGGCTGAAGACCAACCTCGCCCGCATCACCGGCCTGGTGCAGGGCCGTCGCGACCTCGCCGACGTCACCGACGTCATCATGCGCGAGCTGACGCCGTCGGTCGCCGCCCAGCACGGCGCCTTCTTCCTCGCCACCGGTGCCGACTCGGAGGGCTGGCTGCGGCTGGTGGCGGCCTACGGCTACACGCCCCAGCCGGCCATGGCGACGGCGTTCCGGCCGGGGGAGGGACTGGTCGGCCAGGCCGCCCGGGAGCGGCGGCGCATCCTCATCTCCGAGGTCCCGGCCGACTACGTGCGGGTGGGCTCGGGGCTGGGGTCGGCGACGCCGGCCAGCGTCGTCGTGCTCCCGGTGCCGTTCGAGGACCGCGTGCTCGGAGTCATCGAGCTGGCGTCGTTCACGCCGTTCACACCGGTGCACCTGGACTTCCTCGACCAGCTGATGGAGCTGATCGGGGTCTCGCTCAACGCGATCATGGCAAGCTCGCGCACCGAGGAGCTGCTCGGGGAGTCGCAGCGGCTGGCGGCCGAGCTCCAGCAGAAGCAGGCCGAGCTCCAGTCGCAGCAGGAGGCGCTCGAGGAGCGCGCCGAGCAGCTGGCGCAGAGCAGCCGCTACAAGTCGGAGTTCCTGGCGAACATGAGCCACGAGCTGCGCACGCCGCTCAACAGCCTGCTCATCCTGGCCCGGCTGCTCACGGAGAACACCGACGGCAACCTCACCGACAAGCAGGTCGAGTTCGCCCGCACGATCCACAGCTCGGGCACCGACCTGCTGCAGCTCATCAACGACATCCTGGACCTCTCCAAGGTCGAGGCCGGGAAGATGGACGTGCACGTCGGTGAGGTGGCGCTCACGCAGATCGTCGACTACGTCGACGCCACGTTCCGGCCGCTCACGAGCGAGCGGTCGCTCGGCTTCGACCTCACGGTCGCCCCCGGGCTGCCTGGCACGGTGACCACCGACGAGCACCGGCTCCAGCAGGTGCTGCGCAACCTGGTCTCCAACGCGGTGAAGTTCACCGCGAGCGGCTCGGTGCGGCTCACGGTGGCGCCGTCGTCACGGCCGGGCGTCCTCGCGTTCAGCGTGGTGGACACCGGTATCGGCATCGCCGAGGAGAAGCTGCGGGTGATCTTCGACGCGTTCCAGCAGGCCGACGGCACCACCAGCCGTCGGTACGGTGGCACCGGCCTCGGGCTCTCGATCAGCCGGGAGATCGCCCACCTGCTCGGTGGCGAGATCGAGGCGAGCAGTGTCGTGGGGGAGGGCAGCCGGTTCACCTTGCTGCTGCCCGTCGACGCGTTCGCCGGTGCCGGTCCCGCCGCGCCCACCGCCCCCACTCTGGAGCCGGCGCGGCGGCCGCGTGAGCCGGCCCGGCCCGACGACGAGGTGTTCGCCGGCAAGAAGGTGCTCATCGTCGACGACGACGTCCGCAACGTGTTCGCACTCACCAGCGTCCTCGAGGGCGGCGGCATGGAGGTTCTCTACGCGGAGAACGGACGTGAGGGCATCGCGGCGCTCCAGGCGAACGAGGACGTCGACCTCGTCCTGATGGACGTCATGATGCCCGAGATGGACGGGCACGCGACCACCGAGGCGATCCGCGCTACCCCGCGCTACGCCGAGCTGCCGATCATCGCGCTGACCGCGAAGGCGATGCAGGGCGACCGCGAGAAGAGCCTCGGGTCGGGCGCCTCCGACTACGTGACCAAGCCGGTAGACGTCGACCAGCTGCTCGCCACGATGCGGGTCTGGCTGTCGCAGCCTCAGGGTGCGGACGCGTGACCGGCCCGACCTGCCGTCGTTAGGCTGACGTGGTGTCGATCCAGAACGCCGAACCGGAGCCGGCGCGCATCCTGCTGGTCGACGACCGGCCCGAGAACCTGCTGGCGCTCGAGGCGATCCTCGGACCGCTCGGCCAGCAGCTGGTCCGGGCCTCCTCCGGCGAGGCGGCGCTCAAGGCGTTGCTCGCCGACGAGTACGCCGTGATCCTGCTCGACGTGCAGATGCCGGGCATGGACGGCTTCGAGACCGCGGCCCACATCAAGCGCCGCCAGCGCACGCGCGACATCCCGATCGTCTTCCTGACCGCGATCAACCGGGAGCCGCAGCACGCCTTCCGCGGCTACTCCGCCGGCGCGGTCGACTACCTCGCCAAGCCGTTCGACCCCTGGGTGCTCCGCGCGAAGGTGGCGGTCTTCGTCGACCTCTACCGCAAGACCCGCCAGGTCCGGCAGCAGGCCGAGCTGCTGGCCGGCCAGGTCGCGGGGCTCGGCGACCCCGAGGTGGTCGACGACGTCGCCCGGCACCTGACCGCCGTCGAGGAACAGCTGGCCGAGGTTGCCCGGGCCGACGCGGCCGCCGCCGCCCGGATCCCCGCCGTCACCGACCTGGTCACCGCGGTGGCCGCCCTCCGGGTCCGGGTCGACTCCCTCCGACCCTGAGCAGCCCCGCCCCGACCAGTCCATCGAGTGGCGCGTAGTTGCGGTTTCAGACGCCGGAAATCTGCAAGAACGCGCCGCTCAACGGGTTGCGGCGCGGCGATAGCGGAGCAGCCGGCCGTGCAGGCGCGCCCGGCCATGGCCGGTCAGCGTCGACGCACGTGCCATCCGCCACCAGAGGGCCGGCCGCGCCGGGTCGTGCGGCACCGACCGCGCATCCTCAGCATCCTTGATGATCATGCCGGGCTGATGGGCGATCTCGACGGTCGTGTAGCCGTACCTGTCCGCGCCGACCCTCGCCATCGACTTCTCGCGACGGAGGTCGCTCTGGTGTCGTTCCCTGGTCCGGTGCTCGCCGCCGTCGCACTCCGGGTACCGGTTCGTGCCCACCAGGTGCAGGTCGGCCCGGGCAAGGAAGTCCTCGCCCGCCCACAGCTCCTCCTGGCAGTCGACCGGCCCGAGGGCGGTGACGACGTGCATCAGCCGGAGGACGGACTCCCACCACGACTCGCTCCGCGGATCTGCCAGCGCGACCGCACGGCGCAGTACCCGGGCCCCTCGCGCCCGAGGGCGAGCCGCGGCGAGGATGTCGGCTGCCGGTGTGCCGCCTCTCACAGCGCAGTCCACCAACGGGACGAGGTCCACGAGACTCAGGTCCTGGGCCAGCTCGAGGAGTGTCTCGGCGGCGCTCACGACGGGGAGTCCGCCGAGGTCCTCCACCTGCGTGTAGACCGACCGGCGTACGTAGAGGCCGTGCCGCTGCACGTGGACGCCGCTCGTGGTGATGGCAAGGAGCACGGACGCAGGGTCGATCCGGTTCGGCAGCCACCAGTCGCGCAAGGCTGCCGATGTCAGGTGCCCGAAGCCGCAGCCACGGGGCAACGACCCGGCGGTGGCCGCAGCCAGGCTGGTCACCTCCGCTGGCGTTGTCCCGGGCAGGTACACCCCACGCGTCGCGCGCCGCCACGCGGGGCCGCGAAGTCGCCCGGGGGTGATGCCGAGCAGGCGGGCGTCGCTCCAGCGCACGTGGGTCGGGGCGTAGGCCATCCCGGAACGCTGCTGCTGCGGGGATCGCTCTGGGTGTCCCCGGTGGCGATCTGTGGATCAGCCCGGCGCGGCTGCCGGCTGTGGACGGGCGCCTCCCGATTCGTTGACGGGCGCGCTGTTGCAGTTTTCTGACTCCGGAAACTGCAACAGCGCGCCACTCGACGAGGGTGGGGGGCGGCGTGCGGGGTCGGGACGGGGGAGCGACACGCGGGGGCTGGTACGGCTGTGACCTGTGGTGCGGGGGTGACTGACGGGTAGCCTCGCGGCATGGCCACCCGTACGCCCACGCGCCCCCGCGCCACCAGCTCGCGCGGCGCCGCGAAGCCGGCGGCGCGGAAGTCCTCGTCGACGCGCTCCCGGTCGACCTCGCGCGGCTCCGGCCGCTCGGCCGCCCGCACGCGCGCCCGCCGGACCCGGACCGGCCCCCCGTGGCCGGTGCGCGCGCTGCGCGGCCTGTGGCTGGGGATCGCGCACGTCGTCGGCGGGCTGGCCCGCCGGATCGGCACCAGCGCCCGCGACCTCGACCCGGCACACCGCCGCGACGGCGTCGGCCTGCTCCTGGTCGGGCTCGCCACCGTGGTGGCCGCCGTCGAGTGGTGGGACCTCCAGGGTCCGGTCGGCGCCGTCGTCCATGCCGTGGTCGCCGGCACCACCGGCCGGGTCGGCCTGGTGCTGCCCCTCGTGCTGCTCGGCCTCGGCATCCGCATCCTGCGGCACCCGCAGGACGCCGAGGCCGGCGGCCGGATCGGCATCGGCCTGGGCTCGCTGGTGCTGAGCGTGCTCGGTCTGGTCCACATCGCCCGCGGCCTGCCCGACCCCAGCAAGCACGACGCGCTGCGCGAGGCCGGCGGCTACCTCGGCTACCTCGTCAGCTCGCCGCTCGTCTCGGCGGTCTCGGCCTACGTCGCCGTCCCGCTGCTCGTGATGCTCCTGCTGTTCGGTCTCCTGGTCGTCACCGCCACCCCGCTCCACGCGCTGCCGGAGCGCGGCAAGGCGGTGCTCGCGTGGCTGATGCACCGGCCCGAGGACGCCACTGCCGACGATGCGGCGACGGCCGCCGGCGAGCTGCCCACGGGGGAGCCGCTGGAGCCGCTCAAGCGCCGCCGGCCACGTCGCCGCCAGGGCACGATGACCGAGGTCGACGACGACTCGGACATGCCCTACGACGCCTCGGTGGTCGCCCGCGCCGACGGCATCGTCCCCGGGGGCGGTACCGACCCCGCCGCCGACGAGGCCGAGCCGGGGAAGCCGCCGCCGGCGCACTCGCCGATGCCGGTGCGGGTCGAGCAGCTGCTGCTCTCCGGCGACGTCACCTACAGCCTGCCCCCGGCCGACGTGCTGCGCGAGGGCTCGGAGCACAAGCCGCGGTC
This sequence comes from uncultured Actinomycetota bacterium, assembly GCA_963784645.1. Lineage (GTDB taxonomy): Bacteria > Actinomycetota > Actinomycetes > JACCUZ01 > JACCUZ01 > JBBRVW01. The sequence goes on from CAWARY010000005.1 coordinate 447,032, forward strand.
GAAGGCCAGCGACGCGGTCGTCGAGTCGCTCACCGAGGTGCTCGAGCAGTTCGACATCGACGCCCAGGTCACCGGCTACACCCGCGGCCCGACCGTCACCCGCTACGAGGTCGAGCTGGGCAACGCGGTCAAGGTCGAGCGCGTCACCGCGCTGTCCAAGAACATCGCCTACGCGGTGGCCAGCGCCGACGTCCGCATCCTCTCGCCGATCCCCGGGAAGTCCGCGATCGGCATCGAGATCCCGAACGTCGACAAGGAGGTGGTCAGCCTCGGCGACGTCATGCGCTCGGCCGTCGCGCGCAACGACCACCACCCGATGCTGGTGGCCCTCGGCAAGGACGTCGAGGGTGGTTTCGTCGTCGCGAACCTCGCGAAGATGCCCCACTTGCTCGTGGCCGGCGCCACCGGCTCCGGCAAGTCCAGCTTCGTGAACTCGATGATCACCTCGTTGCTGCTCCGGTCGACGCCGGACGAGGTGCGCATGGTGCTGGTCGACCCGAAGCGCGTCGAGCTCACGGCGTACGAGGGCGTGCCGCACCTCATCACCCCGATCATCACCAGCCCGAAGAAGGCGGCCGAGGCGCTGCAGTGGGTCGTGCGCGAGATGGACCTGCGCTACGACGACCTGGCAGCGTTCGGCTTCCGGCACGTCGACGACTTCAACAAGGCCGTCAAGTCGGGCCAGGTCACCCCACCGCCCGGCAGCGAGCGCGTGCTGGCGCCCTACCCCTACCTGCTGGTCGTGGTCGACGAGCTCGCCGACCTCATGATGGTCGCGCCGCGCGACGTCGAGGACTCCATCGTCCGCATCACCCAGCTCGCCCGCGCCGCGGGCATCCACCTGGTGCTGGCCACCCAGCGGCCCTCGGTCGACGTCGTCACCGGCCTGATCAAGGCCAACGTCCCGTCCCGCCTCGCCTTCTCCACCAGCAGCCTCTCCGACAGCCGGGTCATCCTCGACCAACCGGGCGCCGAGAAGCTGGTCGGCCAGGGCGACGGTCTTTTCCTGCCGATGGGCGCCAGCAAGCCGATGCGCATCCAGGGCGCCTGGGTCACCGAGGCGGAGATCGTCTCGGTGGTCGAGCACTGCAAGGCCCAGCTGCAGCCGACCTACCGTGACGACGTCACGGTCCCGCAGAGCACCCGGCGCGAGATCGACGAGGAGGTGGGGGACGACCTCGACCTGCTCTGCCAGGCCGCCGAGCTCGTGGTCACCACCCAGTTCGGCTCGACCTCGATGCTGCAGCGCAAGCTGCGGGTGGGCTTCGCCAAGGCCGGCCGGCTGATGGACCTGATGGAGAGCCGCGGGATCGTCGGGCCGTCAGAAGGCTCCAAGGCCCGCGACGTCCTCGTGCAGCCGGACGAGCTGGACGGCGTGCTGTTCACCCTTCGGGGCGAATGATCAACGCCGGGTCACCGATAGACTGGTGACTTCGCACGGGAGGAGCACCACGATGTCCATCGGCACGACCCTCGCGCAGGCGCGGGAGTCTGCCGGTCTCAGCGTGGACGAGGTCGCTCACGCGACCCGGATCCGCCGCACCCTGCTGCTCGGCATCGAGAGCGACGACTTCTCGTCGTGCGGGGGCGACTTCTACGCCCGCGGCCACATCCGCACCGTCGCCACCAAGCTGGGCGTCGACCCGGCGCCGCTGATGCACGAGTTCGACGCCGCCCGGCCGCCCGAGCCCCCCCGGACCACTGACGTCTTCGAGCCGGAGAAGGCCCGTCCCGAGCGGCGCGGTCCCAACTGGAGCGCCGCGATGGTCGCCGCGCTCGTGCTGGTGGTCGGCTTCGGGATCTTCCAGGCCTTCACCGGCGGCGACGGCCGACGGGCCGTCGTCGGCGGGCCGGCGGCCACCGGCTCGACCTCGGCGCCCCCGACGGCCTCGCCGAGCCCGTCCCCGAGCGGCGACGGGGGCGGCAGCGCCGTGGCCCAGGCGCCCCGCGGCAAGGTGCAGGTCGACCTGACCGCCACCGAGAAGAGCTGGGTGCAGGTGACGACCGGCACCGGCCAGGAGCTGTACCAGGGCCTGATGGACGCCGGCATGCGCAAGTCCTTCACCGACAAGCGCCAGCTGCGGGTCGTGGTCGGCAACGCGGGTGGTGTCGAGCTCACCGTCAACGGCACCGACATCGGCGCGCCCGGGCGCCGTGGCCAGGTCGCCCGGCTGCAGTTCACGCCGCAGGACCCGACCGGCGCCTGACGCCGGTCCGGCGGGAGGGCCGTCCGGCACGCCTTAGGCTGGCGGGCATGGCCCCCTCGTCCGGCCGGCGCGTTGCGCTGGTCACCCTCGGCTGCGGCCGCAACGAGGTCGACTCCGAGGAGCTCGCCGGCCGGCTGGCCGCGGACGGCTGGCAGCTCGTGGCCGAGGCGGCCGACGCCGACGTCGCGCTCGTGAACACGTGTGGCTTCGTCGACGCCGCCAAGAAGGACTCGATCGACACCCTGCTGGCAGCGGCCGACCTCAAGGACGGCCACCGCACCCAGGCGGTCGTGGCGGTCGGCTGCCTCGCCGAGCGGTACGGCGACCAGCTGGCGGCGTCGCTGCCCGAGACCGACGCGGTGCTGAGCTTCGACGACTACGCCGACATCTCGGGGCGGCTGCAGGCGATCCTCGCGGGAGAGAAGCACCAGCCGCACGTGCCGCGCGACCGGCGAACGCTGCTCCCGCTGGCCCCCGCGGACCGCACCGTGCCGTCGGCGCCGGCCGCGGTCGAGGTCTCCCGGCCCGACCTGCCCGAGGGGGTCGCGCCGGCCGCCGGACCCCGCCCGGTACGGATGCGCCTCGGCGACGGCCCGACCGGTGCGCTCAAGCTCGCCAGCGGCTGCGACCGCCGGTGCACCTTCTGCGCGATCCCCACCTTCCGCGGTGCGTTCGTGTCGCGGCGGCCTCCGGAGCTGCTCGCCGAGGCCGGCTGGCTCGCCGAGCAAGGCGTGCGCGAGCTGGTGCTCGTGAGCGAGAACTCCACGTCGTACGGCAAGGACCTCGGCGACCTCAGGTTGCTCGAGACGCTGCTGCCCGAGCTTGCGGCCGTGCCCGGAGTGGTCCGGGTCCGGGTCAGCTACCTCCAGCCTGCCGAGATGCGCCCCGGGCTGGTGACGGCGATGACCTCGACGCCGGGAGTCGCGCCGTACTTCGACCTGTCCTTCCAGCACAGCAGCGGCCCGGTGCTGCGGCGAATGCGTCGCTTCGGCGACACCGACCGGTTCCTCGAGCTGGTCGCATCCGTGCGCGCCGCCGCGCCCGAGGCCGGTCTCCGGTCCAACGTCATCGTCGGCTTCCCGGGCGAGACCGAGGCCGACCTCGCGGAGCTGGAGCGGTTCCTCACCGAGGCGCGCCTCGACGTCGTCGGCGTCTTCGGCTACTCCGACGAGGACGGCACCGAGGCGGCGACCCTCGACGGCAAGCTGCCGGAGGACGTCGTGCGCGAGCGGGTGGAGCGCCTCACCTCGCTCACCGACGAGCTCGTCGCGCAGCGGGCCGAGGACCGCGTGGGCCAGGTCGTGGAGGTGCTCGTCGAGGAGCTCGACGTCGCCGCGGGGACCGCCGAGGGGCGGGCCGCGCACCAGGGCCCCGAGGTCGACGGCAGCACGACGCTGCTCGACGCCGGGCACGTCGCTGTCGGCGACCTGCTCACCGCGACCGTCGTCGCCTCGGAGGGTGCCGACCTGGTTGCGGCCCTGCGGGCACCGAGCAGGTGAGCTCGCCGGCGCGCGAGGGAGGCCAGGCCAGCGCCTGGAACGTCGCCAACGCCCTCACTGTCCTCCGGCTGGTTCTGGTCCCCGTATTCCTCGCGGCGCTCTTCCACGACGACGGGCACGACGACGGCTGGCGCGTGGTCGCCTGGGTGGCGTTCGCGGTCGCCTCGGTGACCGACCGGATCGACGGCGAGATCGCGCGCAGGCACGGCCTGGTCACCGACTTCGGCAAGATCGCCGACCCGATCGCCGACAAGGCGCTGATCGGCGCGGCGCTCGTCGGCCTCTCGTTGCTCGACGAGCTGGCCTGGTGGGTGACCGTCGTGGTGCTCGTCCGGGAGATCGGGGTGACGCTGCTGCGGTTCTTCGTCATCCGGCACGGCGTCATGCCGGCCAGCCGTGGCGGCAAGGTCAAGACCCTGCTGCAGGCGGTGGGCATCGGCCTGCTCGTGCTGCCGCTGGACGGCGTGCTGCACGCGTTGGCGCTGCTGATCATGTACGTCGCCGTCGTCGTCACCGTCGTCACCGGGCTCGACTACGTCCAGCGGGCGCTCCGGCTGCGGCAGACCTCGGAGCGGGCCCTGCTCAAGCGGGCCCGGCGCGCCGAACGGCCGTGACACCCGTACCGGAGGCCGTCGCGCTCGCCCGCGAGGTCCACGAGCTGCTGCTGGCCCGCGGGGAGACCCTGGCCGTGGCCGAGTCGCTCACCGGGGGAGCGCTCGGTGCCACCGTCACGGCGGTGCCGGGCGTCTCGGCGACCTTCCGTGGTGGCGTGGTGGCCTACGCCACGGAGCTCAAGACCGAGCTGCTCGGCGTCCCCGCCGACCTGCTGGCCCGCACCGGGCCGGTCGACCCGCTCGTGGCGGCCGCGATGGCCGCGGGCGTGCGCGGTCGGCTGGGCTCGACGTACGGGCTGGCGACCACCGGCGTGGCCGGCCCGGACCCGCAGGAGGGGCACGCGCCGGGCGAGGTCTACCTCGGCCTGGCGGGCGGCGCACGGCTGCGGCTGCTGCACCGCCGGGTGGACCTGCCGGGCGACCGGGCCGCAGTCCGGGCAGGTGCGGTCCTGGCGGGGCTGCGGTTCCTGCACGAGATCCTCACGGGCGGGAACGGCGAACGATGATTACAGCGTTACACTCGACGGTGCCTGGCGGCGCGCCCCTGTGGGTCGCTCGCGTCAGGGGACGGCGGCACCGGCTACGGTGATCACCTGCCGTTGCCGCAGTCCTGGACCAGAAGGAGGCCCGCGATGATCCTGCTCCGCCGTCTGCTGGGCGACGTCCTGCGGGAGCGTCGCCGCGAGCAGGGCCGCACGCTGCGCGAGGTGTCCTCGGCCGCCCGGGTGTCCCTGGGCTACCTGTCCGAGGTCGAGCGCGGCCAGAAGGAGGCCTCCTCCGAGCTGCTGGGCTCCATCTGCGACGCCCTCGACGTGCCGATGTCCGAGCTGCTGCGCGAGGTGAGCGACAACCTCGCCCTGGCCGAGGCCGTGTCCGCCGTCGACCAGCTCGAGTCCTACGTGGTGCAGACCGGCGCACGGCCCGCGCCGGTGGCGGCGCCGGCGCCGTCGTCGATGCAGGTCACCGACCTCGCCGCCTGACCCCGGGCACGCATGAGCCACCTGGTCCCCGGGTAGCAGTGTCGCAGGACGCCCGTCCACCCCATCGTCAACGGGGGTGTGGACGGGCGTTCTGCGTCTGCCGGGACGAGCGGTCAGGGCCGGTAGCGGGTGCGGCCGGCGGGCCGGTCGGCCCGCCGGGGTGGACGCACCGGCGCCGGCGCCGGTCCCGGCTGGCACTGCGGGCACCAGTAGGCGATCCGCTCGTACGGCGGCGTCCCCTGCGCCGCGGTCAGGACCCGGGTCCCGCAGCGTAGGCACGGCCGGCCCTGGCGCTCGAACACCCAGTGGTCCGCCCCCCGCCGGCCGGTTCCGGTGGTGGTCTGCCACACGTGGTCCTTGTTGAGGTCGAGCAGCCGGTGCGACCGGTCCACGACGGAACGCAGGTCGACGTCGCGCACCGGTGTCCAGGGCGAGACGCCCTCGAGGAAGCACACCTCGGTCTTGTACAGGTTGCCGACGCCCGCCAGGTTGCGCTGGTCGAGCAGCGCCTGACCGATCTCACGTCCGGGCTCGGCGGCGAGCCGGCGGACGGCCTCGGCGGGGTCCCAGTCCGGGCCGAGGAGGTCCGGGCCGAGGTGGCCGACGACGTCGGCCTCGCGGTCGCGGGGGAGCAGCTCGACCACCGGCAGCCGGTAGCCGACGGCGTCCCACTCGGTGTTGCTCAGCAGCAGCCGCACCTGCCAGTCCGGGCCGCCGTGCCAGCGGGCGCCGGGGCGGTACAGGTGCCACGAGCCGTCCATCCGGAAGTGCGTGTGCAGCGTGAGGTCGCCGGCGATCCGGGTGAGCAGGTGCTTGCCCCGGCTGACCACCTCGATGACCTCGCGCCCGGCCAGGTCGACGGTAGCCAGCTGCGGCACCCGGAAGTCGGAGCGGGTCAGCAGCCGACCGGCCAGCGCGTCGTCGAGGCGACGTCCGGCCAGCCAGACGGTGTCTCCCTCGGGCATGGTGTGAGCATCGTCTCCCGCCCGCGCGGGAAGATGCGTCGGGGGTCGCGTTGCTCGAAGAGGAGATGAGCATCCTGTCCCGAACCGCAGAGCCGGTCACCGTCACGGTGGCCCGGCGGGTGGCCGTCGGCCGCGAGCACGAGTTCGAGCAGTGGTACGACGGCATCATCGGCGCCGCCTGCCGCTTCCCCGGCTTCCTCGGGTCCGGCGTGCTGCGGCCGCACACCGCCGAGCAGGACTGGCACGTCGTCTACCGGTTCGCCGACCCCGACGCGCTGGCGCGGTGGGAGCGCTCTCCCGAGCGTGCCGAGTGGCTGGCCAAGGCCGAGGACCTCGTCGAGGAGACCGGGGTCAGCCACGTGACCGGTCTGGAGACCTGGTTCGCGCTGCCCGGTCGTACGGCGCCCGCCCCGCCGCGCTGGAAGATGGCCGTCGTCACCCTGGTGGCCATCGTTCCGTTGGTGCTGCTGATGAACGTGCTGGTGCTGCCGCACCTCGCCGGGTGGCCGCTGGTCGCGCGCGCCCTCGTCCTCTCGGGCAGCCTCACCGGCCTCATGACCTGGGTCGTGATGCCGAGGATCACCCGGGTCTTCCGGCGGTTCCTCTACGGTGGTCGCTGACCGGTCACAGGGCCGGCCGAGCACAGGGAGTCGTCGTGGCCAGCGGTGTCGGGATCCTCGTCGCGGTGTTCTTCGCACTGTTCGCCGTGATGTTCGTGGGCATCGTGATCTTCATGGTGGTGGCCGCGACGCGCAGCAAGCGGGCGCTCGAGGCCGGCGGCCTCGACCCGTTCGCCGCCGAGGCGCAGCTGGCCGCCCGGGCGGCCGGCAGCGAGCTGCTCGCGCCGCGTCGGTCCCTCGAGGACAGGCTGCGCGAGCTCGACGACCTCCGGTCCCGCGGCGTGATCTCCGACGAGGAGCACGCCACCGCGCGGGCCAGGGCGCTCGCCGACGGCTGAGGGCCCATCTCCCTTGCCTCCGGTGCCGCGGACCTGCTTGGTTGAGGCGGTGGCGGGGACCGGCAGCGAGGGGACCGAGGACCAGGCTACGCCGGAGCAGGTCGCTGAGTTCGGGCGCGCCTTCCGCGGGTTCCTTGACTGGGTCCACTCCGAGGCGGCCACCGACCGCGCCAACCCCGTCGTCACGGTGGTGCGCGAGCACCTGGGCGAGGGCGTCACGCAGTCGGTCCTGACCCACGAGCTCCCGCTCTTCGAGCACGTCAACCTCCAGACCGCGCTCGACCGCTGGACCTCGTCGGACGGACGCCGGGTGACGGTCCACGGTGTCGCGGTGCCGCCGCACTTCCAGGCACCCGGGCTGCAGCACCTGGTGCACGGCGACGCCATGGGGCCGGTGCACCTCGCCGCTCCGGACCTCGTCGACCTCCCGTCCGGGCCCGACCGCACCACGGCCTGCCTGCGGCGCGCCCTGCTCCTCGTCGAGGACGACCGCGGCCGGTACGTCGTGATGGTGCGCGGCCCCGACCGGCACGAGGAGCCCGTCCTCGCCGTCGAGGTGGCGGGGCTGCCGACCGCGGCGGCGCAGGAGGTGCTGCGGGAGCTGGCGGACCTCCGCCTGCAGCTCAACGTCTACCGCGGCCAGGTCGTCGAGCTCGTCCCGGGGGCGGGTGGCTTCGCCGTCCGGTTCCCGGTCCTCACGCCCACACCGCGGGCCGACGTGGTGCTGCCCGCCGAGACCCTGCATCGGGTCGAGCGCCACACCCTCGACGTCGTCGCGCACCGCGACGGACTCCGGCAGGCAGGGCAGCACCTGAAGCGGGGGCTGCTCCTCTACGGGCCACCCGGCACCGGCAAGACGCACACCACCCGTTACCTCGTGCAGCAGCTGCGCGGGGCCACGGTCCTCATGCTCTCCGGCCAGTCCCTGCACGCGATCGGTCCGATCACTCAGCTCGCCCGCGACCTCCAGCCCTCGGTGCTGGTCCTGGAGGACGTCGACCTGGTCGCTGAGGACCGCGGCTACGGGCCGGGGGCGAGCCCCGTGCTCTTCACGCTCCTCGACGCGATGGACGGTGCGGCTGCCGACGCCGACATCCTGTTCCTGCTGACCACCAACCGCGCCGACCTGCTCGAGCCCGCGCTGGCCGCGCGCCCCGGCCGGGTCGACGTCGCGGTCGAGATCCCGCTCCCCGACGAGGACGGCCGGCGTCGCCTCCTCGAGGTCTACACCCGCGGCCTCGACGTCGACCTCGACGACGGGCAGCTGGCGTCGGTCGTCGCAAGGACCGAGGGTGTCACCGCCTCGTTCGTCAAGGAGCTCGTGCGGCGGGCGGTGCTCGAGTCGCTGACGAGCGGGCGACCGCCGTCGGCCCCGCTCACCTGGGACGTCGTGACTGCGGCGCTCGACGACCTGCTCGACGCCGGCCAGGCCGTCACGCGGGCGTTGCTCGGCGCGGGCGGGGACGCCGGGACAGGCCGCGCCGCCGGCGGTCACGGCGGAGCCGCCTGGCTCGGCGTCCCGACACCCGGCACGACGTACGGCTCGGTGACGCTGTGGCCCGACACGTGACCGGCGCGGCGTCCCGGGGTCGGCGATCAACTGGTTAGACACCTGTCCGACCTGTCCGGTTGGGTGTGGTGCATGACGATCCGCTGGCAGTGCATCTGCGTCGACGTGACCGACCCGGCGCCCGTGGCGGCGTTCTGGGAGCAGGCGCTGGGCTGGCGGCGTACCCACGACACCCCGGACGAGATCGTCCTCGAGCCACCGGCCGGCAGTCGCGAGGACGGCATCGCGCCGGACATCCTGGTCGGGCGGGTGCCCGAGGAGAAGACCGTCAAGAACCGGCTGCACCTCGACCTGCGGCCCGACGACCAGGCCGCCGAGGTGGCCAGGCTCGAGGGGCTCGGCGCGACCCGGGTGTCGGTCGGGCAGGGCGAGGACGTCACCTGGGTGGTGCTGGCCGACCCGGGCGGCAACGAGTTCTGCGTCCTGCGTGCGCTGACCCCCGAGGAGCTCGCCGAATGACGGTGATCGAGGCGAGCGGCCTGGGCCGCACGTACCGCACCCGGCTGAGCCCGTGGCGGCGGGCGACCAAGGAGGTCGAGGCGGTCCGCGGCGTCGACTTCGCGGTCGAGCGCGGCGAGCTGTTCGGGCTCTTGGGCCCGAACGGCGCCGGCAAGACGACGACGATCAAGATGCTGATCACGCTGCTGCTGCCGACCTCGGGCACCGCGCGGGTGCTCGGGCACGACGTCGTCGAGTCGCCGCGCGAGGTGCGCCGCAGGGTCGGCTACGTCTTCGGCGGCGACCGCGGGCTCTACGAGCGGCTGTCCGGCCTGGACAACCTGCGCTACTTCGCCGAGCTGTACGGCGTCCCCGCCCGTGAGCAGAAGGCCCGGATCGCCGAGCTGCTGGAGCTGGCCGGGCTCACCGGCCGGGAGAAGGAGCGGGTCGAGGGCTACTCCCGCGGGATGCGGCAGCGCCTGCACATCGCGCGCGGGCTGCTGCACCGGCCCGAGGTGCTGTTCCTCGACGAGCCGTCGATCGGCATCGACCCGGTGGGCGCCCGCGAGCTGCGGTCGACGGTGGCCGACCTCCGGGCGGCCGGCACGACGATCCTGCTCACGACCCACTACATGTTCGAGGCCGACCAGCTGTGCGACCGGATCGCCGTGATCGCCGACGGCCGGATCGTCGCCGAGGGCACACCGGCCGATCTCAAGGCCCGGGTGGGCGAGGGGTCCGTGGTCGAGGTCGAGCTGTTCGGCGCACCGGACGGCGTGCTCGGGCGGGTCCAGGGTCTGGCCGGTGTGCGGTCGGCGGTGCTGGAGGAGCGCGGCCAGGTCCAGGTCCTGGTGGTCCGCGCCCACCCCCGTGCCGAGGTGACCCAGCTGGTGCTCGGCTGTCTCGACGGGATCGCGCTGGGCCGGGTCGCGACCCGTGAGCCCACCCTGGAGGACGCCTACGTCGAGCTGGTCGAGTCGGCATGATCTCCGCACCGGCAACCCATGTCCTGCGCGTGCTCGCCAAGGGCTGGTTCTTCCACCTCAAGATGCTGTCCCGGTCCGCCTTCAACGGCATCCTGCAGATCCTCTGGCCGCTGTTCTTCGCCACCATCGCGTTCCTCATGTACGGCCTCGGCAGCGACGACCGCACGCTGCTGTACGCGTCGATCGGCGCCAGCGTGATGGGGGTGTGGTCGGCGGTGAGCACGTCCGGCAGCGGCGCGGTGCAGCGCGAGCGCTGGCAGGGCACCCTCGAGCTGCTGGTGGCCGCTCCGGTGCCGCTGGCAAGCGTGCTGCTGCCGATCACCACGGCCATGGCCACGGTCGGCCTCTACGCCATGGCGGCCACCCTGCTCTGGGGGCGGCTTCTGTTCGGCATCGACGTCACGATCGAGCACCCGTGGCTGTTCGCCCTGTCGGTCCCGGTGACCGTGCTCGCGATCGGCATGCTCGGCTTCCTGCTCAGCGTCACGGTCGTCCGGTACCGCAGCGGATGGGCGCTGGGCAACGCGTTCGAGCTGCCGGTCTGGCTGGTGTCCGGGTTCCTGGTGCCGATCAGCATCCTGCCCGACTGGGTGCGTCCGATCTCCTGGCTGCTCGCCCCCACCTGGGGGGTCCGCGCGATCCGGGAGTCGGCCCTGGGCGGGCAGCCGCTGCCGGACCTGCTGCTGTGCCTGCTGCTCGGCACCGCCTACCTGGCCATCGGTGTGCTCGCCGCGGGCGGCATCCTGCGGTCGGCCCGGCGCAACGCGACCCTCTCGCTGTCATGAGCTCAGTCGTCAACGCGGCGCGGATCTTCGTGCTCGGCGGGATCATGAGCTACCGGGCGCTGTTCCACTGGCTCTCGCCGTGGATCCTGATCCCGTCGTTCCTGGTCGGACCGATCGCTCAGATCCTGCTGTTCGCCTATCTCGGCCGCAACGCCGGCGTCGGGTCCGACGAGTTCTTCGTGATCGGCAACTCGCTGCAGTACGCGGCCATCCCGTGCCTGTTCGCGATGGGCAACACGATCGGCGACGAGCGGCAGGAGAAGACCCTCGGGATCATCCTGTCGACGCCGGCACCGCGAGTGCCGCTGTTCCTCGGCCGGGCGCTGCCCGTGATCCTCAACGGTTTCCTGGTCGCGGTGTTCGCACTGGTCGTCGGCGGCGCCATCTTCTCCATCGACGTCCCGCCGACGGCGTACCTGCCGATCGCGCTGGTCGCTCTGGTCGCGTCCTTCGCCTGCACCGGGCTCGGCCTGGTGACTGCCGCCCTGGCCCTGCGGGTCCGCGAGACGGCGGTGCTCGCCAACGTCATCTTCGGCTTCCTGCTCATCTTCTGCGGTGTCAACATCCCGCTCGACGCACTGCCCGGCTGGATGTCCTCGGTCGCCCCGTGGCTGCCCCTCACGCACGGCATCGACGCCGCCAGGCAGCTGGCCGACGGGGCCACACTCGGCTCGGTCGGCGGGGACCTGGCGCGTGAGGGCGCGATCGGGGCGGTCTACGTCCTCGTCGGCATGGCGATGCTGTCGTACTTCGAGTGGGAGAGCCGGCGGCGGGCGACGCTCGAGGTCTTCTGACGTCACCGCGGTCCGGACGTGAGACGCGCACAGACGTGGGGTCGCCGGTCGGGCAGGATGGCGGCGACCTGGACATCCACCGGAGGTGGCGACCGTGACGGTTCTGCTGGCCTACATCCGCACGCCCGAGGGCGATGCCGCGCTCGCCGCTGCCGCCGAGGAGGCCGCCCGGCGCTCGACCGGCATCGTGCTGGTGAACGTGACCCGCCCGGCCGAGCAGGTCGACGCACCGTACTCGGCCGAGCAGCTGCTGGACGCCGCCGCCGAGCAGCTCGGCCGGGCCGGCGTCGAGGTCGAGCTGCGTCAGCTGCCCAGCAGCCCGGACACCGCCGAGGCTGTTGTCGCGGTGGCCGCCGAGATCCGGCCGGACCTCGTCGTGATCGGGCTCCGCCGGCGCACCGCCGTCGGCAAGCTCATCGTGGGCAGCACCTCCCAGCGGATCCTGCTCGGGGTGGACTGCCCCGTCCTCGCCGTGAAGGCGCCGCGCTGAGCCGCGAGCCACTCGTCCGGCCTGGCGTCGACGACGACCTGCCGCGGCTCTGTTCGCCCGTTCGCGCGACGACATTCGTGATCCACACGGGATCCGTGGCGAGAACTGGCACGAATTCGGTGTGGATCATGACGCGAGACCGTCGGTGGGTAGTGCCAGCGATGACGTGACTGACCGATCCGAGCTCACGGACAGCGCCGGCATTGCCGCGTTCGGACGGACGCTGGATCAGCGGTTCCCACGATGGCCTTCGGGGGCGAAGATGGCGCCGTGGACGATCCTCCTGCCCTCCGGCTGGCACCCATCGATCAGCACAACTGGCGAGCCGCCGTAGCAGTGCAGGTATCCCCTGAGCAGGTCCAGCTTGTCGCTGGTCATCAACCGGTCGCCCTGGTCATCCTCGCCAAGGCGTACGTGCGGCCGTACGACCTCGACTGGGAGCCGCTCGCATTGACAACGACGACCTCGGTGGTCGGAGTCGTCGCCCTTGCTCACGCGCGTGCGCACACAGAGTTGCTTCACCTGGCGGTTGATCTGTCGCGGCAGGGGCGCGGGGTTGGATCGGCCGCGGTGGAGCTCCTGGTTGCGCACGTAGCCGAGACTCGACCGAGCTCGCAAGAAGTTCGGCTCACGGTTCATCCCGAGAACGCGCGTGCGCAGCGCCTGTACCGGAGCCGAGGCTTCCTGCCGAACGGGCAAGTCCGCGACGGCGAGCCGATGTGGTCACGTGACCTCACACGCGCGTAGGTGCCTTCCTGCGAGGCCTCGACGAGCATCGGGTCGTTCATGATCCAGAGCGGATCCGTTGGAGAAGCTGCTACCGATCCCCTGTGGATCACGGGATGGGCGGTCAGAGCCCCAGACGCTGTGAACGCCTGCTCATGCCCGTGGGCTACTCCGTGAGTCCGACCGATGTGTGTGCTGGCCTACGCTTCGCAGATGACCCTGGAGGAGGTTGGTCGGTATGCGGAGTCGCTGCCGCATGTCAAGCGCAAGGGAACCGAATCGCGTCCGGCGTGGTACGTCCATGACCGCCTGCTCGTGCGCCTGCATGACCCGAACACGCTGGTGATCCGGGTTCCCCTGAGTAGGCGGGAGTCGCTGCTCGAGACCTACCCGGACAGCTTCGGTGTCCCGCCGCGCATGGAGGCGCACCACAAGGTCGAGGCCTATCTCGATCGGGCACAGCCTCAGGCTGTGCGCACGGCCATCGACCTTGCCTGGGAGATGCAGCGTCGCTGAAACGGCCGAACGCGACGCACTCTCATGCCGCGAGGGGGGCCGGTCGTGAGGAGCCGCTCTGCGATGCGGCGCGACGACACCCCGCTCGACTCAGTGCCGGCTCCGGAGAGCGGTTCTGTTCGCCATGGACAGTGCCTCGACTGAGGCTTGCACCCGTATAGACACGTGGTGGCCCGAGGTCGCCGTCAGCGGGCGGCCGCATAGGCTCCTCGATGTGAGTGTGTCCGCCGACGACGTCACCGCGGCGGTTGCCGCCGCCGTGGATGCCTTGAAGCCTGCGGCCGGGGCTGACTGGTCGGTGCGCGCCGGTGACCTGGAGTGGGACTGCTGGGAGACCGCCGAGCACGTCGCCGACGATCTCTTCTTCTACGCCGCGCAGCTTGGCGCCCCCGGCTACTCCGACTACCTTCCGCTGCGGGCCGAACCCAACCGCCCCGGTGGCGAGCCGAACACCATCCGGGTGGTGGCAGAGGCCGGACCTACCGGGCTGTTCACCACCCTGTCGGCCATGGGTGCGCTGCTCGCCTCGATGGTGCGTACCGCAGAGCAGGGGACCCGCGGGCACCACTCGTTCGGCGCGGCTGACGCCTCGGCGTCAGCAGCGATGGGCGTGCTGGAGGTCGTCGTGCACACCCACGACCTCGCCGCCGGTCTCGGGGTCGCCTGGGAGCCCGATCGCGACCTCTGCGCGCGGGTCCTTGCTCGCGTGATGCCCGAGGCGCCGCGCACCGACGACGCCTGGACGGACCTCCTGTGGGCGTGCGGGCGCATCGAGCGGGATGGCCGCGGGCGGCGTCCCGACGGCTGGCGGTGGCAGAACTGACGCAGGGGTGCGATGACGTCCCTGCCTCGACCAGGAGTGGCCACCGGCACGCCGCGTCACCCGACCTGAGAGGTCAGCACATCTGGGCCGGCCCGACCTGCGATGAGTTCCGGCACGGACCCGGGTCTTCAGGCACATCAACTATCCGCGCCCGCAGTCGGAGGCACCTGTGAAGCTCCTGCTCACGTCCGGCGGCGTCACGAACCCCAGCATCCGCTCGGCGCTCGTGCAGCTTCTCGGCAAGCCGATAGCCGAGTGCCACGCGCTCTGCGTCCCGACTGCACAGTGGGGTCACCCGATGTGCGGTCCGACATCGGTACGAGGCTTTGTAGCCGCCGAGCCCGACTTCCGTCACCTGTCCGGCCTGGGCTGGGCGTCGCTGGGCGTCCTCGAGCTCACCGCCTTGTGCAGCATCGGCGCCGAGCGCTGGGTGCCGTGGGTCCGCGAGGCCGACGTGCTGCTCGTCGACGGCGGGGACGCGACCTACCTGTGTCACTGGATGCGCGAGTCCGGGCTGGCGGAGCTCCTGCCGTCGCTGAGCGACAAGGTCTGGGTCGGGGTGAGCGCTGGAAGCATGGTGATGACGCCGCGGATCGGTGCGAGATTCGTCGAGTGGCCGTCGGCGCCGGACGACCGAACCCTGGGAGTCGTCGACTTCTGCATCTTCCCGCACTTGGACGCCTTCCCGCAGAACACCGTGGCAGACGCGCAGCGGTGGGCCGCCGACATCGGCGGTCCGGCTTACGCCATCGATGAACAGACGGCCGTCAAGATCGTCGACGGCTCGGTCGAGGTCGTCTCCGAAGGGCACTGGAGGAAGTTCGGGGGATAGCCG
The DNA here is from genome assembly GCA_963784645.1 of uncultured Actinomycetota bacterium. Classification (GTDB taxonomy): domain Bacteria; phylum Actinomycetota; class Actinomycetes; order JACCUZ01; family JACCUZ01; genus JBBRVW01. The sequence goes on from CAWARY010000005.1 coordinate 462,218, forward strand.
CCGGCCCCGACGCCCTGTCCCACGCGGAACCGAGGTCGTCCGGTGCGGCGTGGACGTCGGGATTCTGCCCGCAGAGGCATCCCTGGTTCCGAAGGGCGACCTCGCACGCCGACGCGACCGTGCTCCCCGAGAGCGCCGGTCATGGGTTGCCTGGAGCGGGGTGGCGCCAACCGCCGTGGCACCGATGAGTTCGCCCTCCGCGGGACGTCTGATAGACGTCCTGTGGTCACGACGGAAGGTTGAGCATGCGCACCGTTGTTGCGTACGAGCTGCTGTCCCTCGACGGGGTGGCCGAGGCGCCCGACTCGTTCATCCATGAGTGGGACGCGTCGGTCGACGCCCACCTGTCCGACGTGATCGCCGAGCAGGATGCGGTGATCCTCGGCCGCGGCAGCTATGAGGAATGGGCGCGGTTCTGGCCGACGAGCGACATCGAGCCGTTCGCGACGTTCATCAACGGGGTGCAGAAGTACGTGGCCACCTCCACGCCGTTGGGATCGGACTGGGCCAATGCGACTCGCATCGACGGCGACCTGGCCACGTTCGTCGACGGCCTGAGGAATCAGCCTGGAGGGGAGATCGGCGTTCATGCCAGCATCTCGGTGGCCAGGTCGATGCTCGCGACCGGACTCATCGACGTCCTCAAGCTGGTGATCGCACCGACGGTCGCGGGTGCCGGGCGCCGGCTGCTCGATGGTGTGCCGGCAACTCGACTCGAGCTGCTCGGCGCGGAGTCCTCGCCGAGCGGACACCTTCTCGTCACCTATCGCGTCCTCCGGTAGGTGACGTCCTCGTTCACTTGCCGGGGCGAGTGCTGACGTCAGTCGACACGTAGCCAGCTCTGGATGAGCTCGACCGTGTCGAACTCGTGGGAGCGCTCTGATCCTCAAGCATCAGCGCCAGAAGTCGATGAGCTGTTCGGCGAGGCCTCTGCCTTGGTTGTGCCCGGCGCGAGCAGCCGGCGGACGCGTCGACAGATCCATCACATTGTCGCCGAAAGCGGCGAGCGAGGCGCTGTCCGGAAAGATTGTTTCTACGCTGCTGCCGTGTGCGCGTAGCTCGTCGACCTGTGTGATGAGATGCATGCCCCACTCGACCGGAGTCCGGGATCTGCCGCCGAACGGTGACAGCACCAGCACCCGTGCGCATCCGGCGGCCAGATCGGCATTGTCGGCGTTGGATCGGTAGCCGCCGTCGATGTATCGGTTGCCGCCGATCCGGTAGGCGAATCCGCCAGCACAGCTGGCGGCCACGGCATCCACCACGTCGACCCCGCTGTGGCGGTCGAACACGACCGGATCGCCGGTGTGGGCATCGACCGCAGTGATGAGCATCCGCCGTCGCGGCCAGCGCTGACGGGGACCGGGCAGCCGAGCGGCGACTGTGGCTCGCCACTGCGCGTGCGCAGAACTGTCGGATGCCGCAGCGGTCTCGAGCGCCCACGCACCCATCCGGCGGCGCATGTCCGGCGCATCCTCAGCGGCGGCAATGATGGCGCTCGTCGTCGCCAGGTGGTTCGCGAGCCTGGTCGGGACGGGCCGGCGGTCGGATCCGGCCGGTGCAGTCCGTGGGTGGGGCGGGGGGGCAGCGAGGATGGCGGCAAGCAGGTCGGCCGGGGTCGCGCTCGTCACTTGGGCCGCGGCAGTCGATCCAGCCGACGTCCCGATGATCAGATCGGCCTCGTTGACATCCAGCCCGGCCTCGACCAGGCCGGCGATGACACCGATCAGCCACGCATTGCCTGCCGATCCGCCACCGCCCAGGACCAACGCGGTGCGGGCGGGGTCTTCCGAGAAGTCGTGAGGGATCGGCTCTGAGTTGTGCTGACGTGAGTGAGTCATAGTCGCAGCTTTCTGGGAGTGCGCTCGGCGCTCCCCGCGACGGCTATGTCAGTCGCGCGATCGTGAACTGGAAGGAGCGCCCGGATCGGACATCGTGTGCATCGGGCTCACCTCCTCGAGTCGCGTCACGTTCGCTGGAACCTTACCGGTCCAGGGTCGGCGTGCAATCGAGATACTGGCATCGTCGTCGGCCGTGCGGAGCGTGAGCACAAGTGTCGTGGTCGAGCCGGCCAGGCCGGCGAGGGCGGACGGTCGTCTGCACACTCCGCCCCGAGGCTGCCCGTCACGATCCGGAACGGGAACGTCCGGAACTCTTCCTAGGGTGGGAGTCATGACCGCATCCGTTCCCGCCTCCATCCCCCGGGGCGCGCACGTCGAGCACACCGACCTCCGCGCGATCTCCTTCCACCACGTCCGCTTCACGGGTCTCGAGCTGGTCGACGTCGAGATCACCGGCGAGATCCAGGACGTGACGATCAACGGCGTCGACATCGGGCCGTTGATCGAGGCCGAGCTCGACCGGCGCATGCCCGACCGGGTCAGGATGCGTCCGACCACTGTCGAGGGGTTCCAGGAGGCGTGGGCGATCCTCGAGCGGCTGTGGGCCGGGACCGAGGACCGGGCCCGGACGCTCCCGCCCGAGCTGCTGCACGAGCGGGTCCGCGGGGAGTGGTCCTTCATCGAGACGCTGCGCCACCTCGGCTTCGCGAGCGCCGCCTGGGTCGGCCGGATGGTGCTCGGCGACCCGGTGCCTTGGCACCCGCTCGACCTCCCGTGGGACGAGGCGCCCGGGTGGGACGGCATCCCGTGGGACCGAGAGGCACACCCGTCGCTCGACGAGGTCATCGGTGTACGCCGCACACGCCAGGCCATGGTCCGCGACGTGATCGCCGCTCTGACTCCCGAGCGGCTCGACGAGACGGTCACGCGTACCGAGCCGGGGTGGCCGCAGCTCGAGGACTTCCCGCTCACCCAGTGCCTCTTCATCGTGGTCAACGAGGAATGGCACCACCGGCTCTACGCCGAGCGTGACCTCGATGCGCTCGTGACGGCGACGGAGAGCTGACCGGGACATCGGGCAGATCGCCGGCGGGTGGCCGGCTGCGCCGACGCCGTCCGCCCGAGCTCGGGGGTCGGCCCCGACCCGATCCCTCTCCCGCCGCTGCGACAGTGAGCCGCTACCGCTCGGGTGACTGATGAGGTACGGATGAGTCCACAACTGCGGCAGCGGGCGTGTCGAGAACTCGTCGGCAGCTTCGCTCACCAACCAAGAGCAGACAAGCGCTGGAGGATGGAAGTCATGTCACACATCAGGCGGTTCGACCACGTGGGACTCACCGTCGCGGACCTCGACTCGGCGACGGCGTTCTTCCTCCGACTGGGTCTCGAGCTCGAGGGCACCGGCTCCGTGGAGGGCGAGTTCGTGGAGACCGTCTGCGGCATCCCCGGCGCGCACTGTGAGATCGCGATGCTGCGGCCGCCCGACGGAGGGTCCCTGTTGGAGCTCGCGAGCTTCGTCACGCCCGACCACGTGCCCGGATCGCCCACAGCGATGGCCAACGAGCTCGGCCTGCGCAACGTGTCCTTCGAGGTCGGCGACCTCGATGCGGCCGTCGATGCGGTGGCTGCGGACGGGTACGGGCTGGTCGGCGGCATCGGCGAGTACGAGAACAGCGTGCGGATGGCCTACGTGCGTGGGCCCGACGGGATCATCGTGTCCCTGTTCGAGCAGATCGGCTGATGCGCGGGCGGCGCGTCGCTGACAGGTGTCGATCCGCCGCGACCCGTCGCCGCGTCGGCCCATCGACAGCGCGAAGGTGTTGCCCTCACTGTCTGCGAACCAGGCGGCCTTCTGCCCGTCGGGCGTGGTGATCACACCGTGGACGGTGGCGCCCAGCTCGCCGAACTCGCATGCCACGCCGTCGGACCTCAGCAAGGCGACCACGATGAGTGAGGGTGGCGCTGACGTGGCCCGCGAAGGGCAAGCACGTCGGTCCGTTGACGGCTCAGCGCGGCAGGTAGGTGTCGACGAACGCGTTGCCGAAGACGTCGTCGGGGTCGAGCTCGCGGCGCAGGGCGCAGAAGTCGTCGAGCCGCGGGTAGCCGTCGGCGACCTCCTCGGGACCGGTCGTGAACACCTTGCCCCAGTGCGGTCGCGGGTCGAACGGCGCCAGCGCGGCCTCGACGGCGGCGACCACCGGCAGCACCGCGGCGGTGTCCGGCTGCCAGGTGAAGTGCACCGCCACGCTGTCGCGCCCGTAGGCCGGGCTGAGCCAGAGGTCGTCGGCGGCGACGGTGCGCAGCTCGGACACCAGCAGCACCGGCGAGATCCGGTCGCGCAGCGCACCCACGGCCTCGAGGGCAGCGACTGCGCGGTCCCGGGGCACGAGGTACTCGGTCTGCAGCTCGGCGCCGGCGCTGGGGGTGTGGTCCAGCCGGAAGTGCGGCAGCCGCTCGTGCCACGGGCCGGGCTCTCCCAGCTGTGCCGTGCAGGCAGCCGGGTCGACACCCGGCACCGGGTGCCGCGGCCCGGTCGCCGGCGTTCCGCCGAGCCAGTCGTCCGCGGGCGGCGGGCGCGCATCGTCGGTGCGGCGCTTCACCCAGAGCTGGCCGAGGTCGTCGGGACGCCAGGTCGTGAAGACGCTGACGCTGTCGCCGGCCGTGAAGACCTCGTCGAGGTGGCCGCGCACTGCGTCGAGCGGCACGTCGTCGACCACCCACTGCGCCACGTCGTACGCCGGCTCGACCCAGAGCGTGACCGCGGTGACGACCCCCAGGCAGCCGAGGGCGACGACCGCGCCGGGGAACCGCGGGTCGGACCGGTCGAGGTGCATCAGCTCGCCGGACGCGGTGACCAGGTCGAGCGCAGCGACCGCCGTGGCGAGGCAGCCCTTGCCGTCGCCGGAGCCGTGGGTGCCGGTGGCCACCGCGCCGGCGGTGCAGATGTGCGGCAGCGAGCCGAGGTTGTGCAGCGCGAGCCCGGCGGCGTGCAGCCGCGGAGCGACCTCGCCGTAGCGGAGCCCGGCCGACACCGTCACGCAGCGCCGGTCGTCGGCGATGTCGACCCGGGCCGGCAGGCCGGCGAGGGACACGAGGTCGCCGTCGGTGTCGGCGACCCGGCTGAACGAGTGCCCGCTGCCGAGTGCCCGGACGCGCCGGGAACCTTCGACCACCTCCTGCACCGCCTCGATGGTCTCCGGTCGGTGCACCCGCGTCGCGCCGAAGGTGACGTTGCCGGCCCAGTTGCGCAGGGCCGCGCCGCCGGTCACCGGTCCCACGTCCCGGTGTCGTCGAGGCGTAACGCGATGAGCTCGGCCAGGGGCATCGACTCGCCGTCGCGGCCACCGCGGCCGACCACGAGCGGCGGGTCGCCGGGTGCGAGGGTCACGCCGCGCAACCGCGCAGTGATGCTGGTGGGTGCGGTCATGACGTAGAACCGGCCTTCCTCGTCGACGGCCAGCGAGCCGTTCCGCTTCAGGTACCAGCCGGTGAGGCCGGTGCGGTAGAGCGCGCGACCGTTCATCGCGCGCGCCTTCAGCGCGACCGTCGGCAGGCTGCGGGCCCGGGCGTCGCGCACGAAGCCCCGCAGCAGTGCCGCGGCCTGTTCGGTCTCGGCGGCTCGCACCCGGTCCAGCCGGGCGACCTGCTCGCCGGCGGCGTCCCGGCGCCGCGCCGCCCAGTCGTCGCCCTGACCGCCGGCGTCGGGGGTGCTCATGCCCGCAGTCTGAGGCCACGGGGCGTCGCGTGGAAACCGGCCTCCTCGAGAGCCACCCCGAGCGGTGAGTGCAGCACCCCCGCGCCGTCGGCCCGCTCGACCGTGAGCCGGCCGAGCAGGCCGTCGCGGACCGCGAGCGACAGGGCGTCGACGGCCGGCTGGAGCACCGCGGTGTCGTCGGCCCAGGTGAGCAGCGTCCTGCCACCGCGCTCCACGTAGAGGACCAGGCTGCCGTCGACCAGCACGACCAGGGCGCCGGCCTTGCGGCCCGGCCGGTGGCCGGCGTCCTCACCGCCGGCGGGCCCCCTCTTCGGCCACGGGACGGCCGCGCCGAAGGGGTTGGCGGGATCGGTGGCGGCCAGCACCACGGCGCGCGGGACGTCGGCGACCGCCGCGCGGGCCACCGGCTCCTCACCGGCCCGCTCCAGCGCGGCGGCGACCGCGCGCAGCCGGTCGACCGCACCGGGCAGGGCGAACTGTGCGGCACCGAGGCCCTCGACGAAGTAGCCCCGCCGGCAGCGGCCGGTCTCCTCGAAGGTCGCGAGCACCCGGTAGACCGCGGCGAACCCTCCGGGGGTGCGTTCGGCCTGCGCCGCGCCGCGCGTGACCACGCCGTGCCGGTCGAGCAGGACCTCGGCCAGCGTGGCGGCCCGGCGGGTGGGGTCGGTCTCGACGTCGGGCAGCAGCGACCAGCGGCCGACAGCACTGGGCGGGCCGGTGCGCGTCGGTACCTCGGCCCGGCCGGGACGCGGCCGCCCGTAGCGGCCGCGCGGTGCCGCCCGGCGGGCCTTGTGCGCCCCGCGGCCACCGGCGACCAGGGCGCGCAGCGGCGCGAGCGTGTCGTTGCTGAGGTGCCCGGACCAGACCAGGTCCCACAGCACGCCGGCCAGAGCCTGGTCATCGGTGGATCCCACGACATCGGACAGCCGCCGGAAGAAGAAGGCGCCGCCACCGGCGAGTGCGCCGAGCACGGCCTCGTGCACCGGGGTCGTGACGGCCGTGTCGTCGGGCTCGGGCAGGGTGAGGTGCGCGGTGTCGGCGAGGTGCATCGACACCCAGCCGTCCGACCCGGGCAGCGGGCCGTGTCCGCGCCAGAGCACCTCACCCGCGGCGGACAGCTCATCGAGCAGCGCGGGGGAGTAGCCCTGGACCCGGGCGGGCAGCACGATCGACTCGAGCGCCGACGCCGGCACCTGACTGCCCTGCAGCTGCTCGACTGCCCGCAGCACACCCTCGGCGCCGCGCAGCCGGCTGCCGACCTGCTGCCACGCGGGCAGGAACGAGGCCAGCGCCTCGACCGGCACCGGCTCGACCTCCTTGCGCAGGACGGCCAGCGACCGGCGGCGAAGGGTGCGCAGCACCTCGGCGTCGCACCACTCGGCGCCCGACCCGCCGGGAAGGAACTCGCCGGCCATCACCCGGCCGCTGCCGGCCAGCCGCTGCAGGGTCTGATCGACCACGGCGACACCGAGGCCGAGCCGGCTCGCGACGTCGGCCGTGGTGAAGGGGACATGGGTGCGGGCGTAGCGCGCCACCAGGTCGCCGATCGGGTCGCGCACCGGCTCGAGGAAGGCCTGCGGGATGCCGACCGGCATCGGGGTGCCCAGCGCGTCGCGCAGCCGGCCGGCGTCCTCGACGGCGACCCAGCGCTCCTCGCCGGCAACCCGGAGCCGGACGGCGCGCCGGGCCTCCTCGAGGTCGGCCAGCCAGGCCGGCTGGGCGCCGCGCTCGACCGCCTCGGCGGTGCTCAGCGGCCCGAGCACCCGCAGCAGGTCGGCGACCCCCTCGAGGTCGCGGGCCCGACGCTCCTCGGACACCCGCTGCAGGTCGGCGGCGAGCGAGCCGATCGCCGCCGGGTCGAGCAGCTCGCGCAGCCCGCCGTAGCCCTGCTGCCCGAGCAGCTCGGCGAGCAGCGTCTGGTCCAGCGAGAGCGCGGTGGCCCGGCGCTCGGCCAGCGGTGAGTCGCCCTCGTAGAGGAACTGCGCGACGTAGCCGAAGAGCAGCGATCGCGCGAACGGCGACGGCTGCGGGGTCTCGACCTCGACGAAGCGCACCGTGCGCTCCTCGACGTCGCGCATCAGCCCCACCAGACCGGGCACGTCGAAGACGTCCTGCAGGCACTCGCGCATCGTCTCGAGCACCACCGGGAACGAGCCGTAGTCGCTGGCGACCGACAGCAGCTGCGCCGACCGCTGGCGCTGCTGCCACAACGGGCTGCGACGGCCGGGGTTGCGCCGGGGGAGCAGCAGGGCCCGCGCCGCGCACTCCCGGAACCGCGACGCGAACAGCGCGGAGCCACCGACCTCGGCGGTGACCAGCGGCTCGACCTCGTCGGGATCGACCACGGCCATCTCGGTGCCGGTGCGCGCTGCCTCGCCCTCCTCGAGCTCGACGTCGGGCAGCCGCAGCACGATGCCGTCGTCGGCGTGCATCGCCTGCACGTCGACGCCGTACCGCTCGCGCAGCCGGGCGGCCACCACCAGCGCCCACGGCGCGTGCACCTGCGAGCCGAACGGCGAGTGGATGGCCACCCGCCAGTCGCCGAGCTCGTCGCGGAACCGCTCGACCACGATGGTGCGGTCGTCAGGCAGGTGGCCGGTCGCGGCGCGCTGCTCGTCGAGGTAGGCGAGCAGGTTGCCGGCGGCCCACTCGTCGAGACCCGCGGCCCGCACGCGCGCCGTGGCGTCGGCCGGCGACAGTGCGCCGAGCTCACGGGTGAAGGCGCCGAGCGCGCGGCCCAGCTCGACCGGCCGGCCGAGGGTGTCGCCCTTCCAGAACGGCAGCCGCCCGGGCTGGCCGGGTGCCGGCGTCACGAGCACCTGGTCGTGGGTGATGTCCTCGATCCGCCACGACGTGGAGCCGAGGGTGAAGACGTCACCGACGCGCGACTCGTAGACCATCTCCTCGTCCAGCTCGCCGACGCGGGACTTCTTCTCACCGACCAGGAAGACGCCGAAGAGACCTCTGTCGGGGATGGTGCCGCCGCTGGTGACCGCGAGCCGCTGCGCCCCGGGCCGGCCGGTGACGGTGCCACCCACGCGGTCCCACACGAGACGCGGCCGGAGCTCGGCGAACTCGTCGCTCGGGTAGCGCCCGGCCAGCATGTCGAGCACCGACTCGAAGGCGCTGCGGGGGAGCGAGGCGTAGGGCGCGGCGCGGCGCACGACGTCGTAGAGCACCTCGACCTCCCACTCGTCCACGCTGACCATCGCGACGATCTGCTGGGCGAGGACGTCGAGGGGGTTGCGTGGGTAGCGGGTGGACTCGATCTGGCCGGCGCGCATCCGCTCGGCGACCACGGCGGTCTGCACGAGGTCGCCCCGGTACTTGGGGAAGATGACGCCGCGCGACACGGCGCCGACCTGGTGCCCGGCCCGCCCGACGCGCTGCAGTCCGCTGGCCACCGAGGGCGGCGACTCGACCTGGATGACCAGGTCGACGGCGCCCATGTCGATGCCGAGCTCGAGGCTGGAGGTGGCGACCACGGCGGGCAGCCGGCCGGCCTTGAGGGCCTCCTCGATCTCGCCGCGCTGCTCCTTGGACACCGAGCCGTGGTGGGCCCGGGCGATCTCGGGGATCGCGGCGTCGGGGCGTGCGACGGTGGCACCCGACTGCGCCATCACCTGGGCCGGCTGGACGGTGCCGGGCTCGGACAGCGCCGCGCCGGTCGCGCGCTCGTAGGCGATCTCGTTGAGGCGGGCGCACAGCCGCTCGGCGAGGCGGCGGGAGTTGGCGAAGACGATGGTCGACCGGTGGGCCAGCACGAGGCCGACGATGCGCTCCTCGACGTGGGGCCAGATCGACGTACGCCGCTCCTCTCCCGCGGCGGACCCGCTCACCTCACCGGTGGACTGGCCCAGCTCGGCGAGGTCCTCGACCGGGACGACGACCTCGAGCTCGACGGTCTTGCTCGTCGGGGGCTGCACCACCTCGACGCCGTGCGGGCCGCCGAGGAACCGCGCGACCTCCTCGACCGGCCGGACGGTGGCGGAGAGCCCGATGCGCTGGGCCGGCTTCTCGAGCAGCTGGTCGAGGCGTTCGAGCGAGAGCGCGAGGTGGGCGCCGCGCTTGGTGCCGGACACCGCGTGCACCTCGTCGACGATGACGGTCTCGACGCCGCGCAGCGACTCGCGGGCCTGCGAGGTGAGCAGCAGGAACAGCGACTCCGGCGTGGTGATGAGGATGTCAGGCGGCGTGCGGGCGAACCGTCGGCGCTCGTCGGCCGGGGTGTCGCCGGAGCGCACGCCCACCGTGAGGTCGGGCTCGGGGAGCCCGAGCCGGGTGGCGGCGTGCCGGATGCCGGCCAGTGGGGCGCGCAGGTTGCGCTCGACGTCGACGGCCAGCGCCTTCATCGGACTGACGTAGAGGACCCGGCAGCGGCGCTGCGCCTCCGCCGCCGGCGGCTCGGCCGCCAGCCGGTCGATCGACCACAGGAAGGCGGCCAGCGTCTTGCCGGACCCGGTCGGCGCCACCACGAGGGCGTTGCGGCCGGCCGACACCGCGTCCCACGCGCCCTCCTGGGCAGCGGTGGGCGCGGCGAACGAGGCGTCGAACCACGCCTGGGTGGCCGCCGAGAACCTCGGGGCCGGTGCTGCCGGACTCACCGGGCCATCCTCGCCCACGGGTCGGACATCCGCAGGGGGCGGTGCCGTGGTGGATGGCGGGGCGCGCAGGTGGAGCGGTGGCGCACACGCCTGCCGAACTCTCCGTCGACCAGCGGTGGCGCGCACGCCTGCCGGGACTGTCCGTCAGGCGGCCAGGACGCCTGCCGGGACTGTCCGTCAGGGCGGCTAGGACGGCGGAGGTGGTGGGGGCCTGGCCCTCGTCCGCGGCTTTCCCGCCGTCCTGGTGCGTTGAGTGGCGCGTACTTGCAGATCTGGGGCCGAAGATCTGCACGAACGCGCCACTGAACGTCCTGACTGGGCAGCCTCTCGCGATGCGACCAGATGCGTTCCGGATGGTGGTCACGAGCCAAGTGGCCCCGCTCTGCGGTTGCTTTCCGGCCGTGCAGCCGGGCCACTTGACGTGTGTCGAGCTGCCGGAGCCGCGAACGCACCTCGGCCCGGCAGCAGCTCCGCCTCGTGGCTGCTCTGACGGGCAGGCTCGGCGGACGTGGGCGGGTAGTGCCGCCGGGTCGCGCTGCTCTCTCGCCGCCGTCCTGAGTTGAGTGGCAGCTTCCGCCTCAGCCGACGACGGGCTGAGCCCATCGGCTGTCCCAAGCCGTTCTGACGGTCACACCCGGCAGCCGTGCGAGCCACGCCTGCGGACGGCCGGGCCCGCCGTCACCGAGGCCGGCTTCAGTAGCCGATGAGTCCCGGCGCCCCAGCGGTTGGCGACGTCGCGGTTGGGGTCGCTGGTGGGGTCGTCCGGCGGGATGCTCACGTCGGACTCGGCCACCAGCTCGTCGAGCGGGACCCGGGGTGGGAGCGCGGCCCAGCGCCTGGCCTCCGGTGCCGGGGTGTGCCCGGTTCCGGCCTCGCTGGTCGTCTCCTCGGCCACGCGCACAGTCTTGCACCCACGGCGACGACGGGGCCGGACAACGACACCGCAGAACAATGCGTTCGATCATCGTCGGGGGGCCGGTCTAGGGTCGCTTCCCGTGCAGGAGCAGAGCGACAGCCAGCCGATGATCGAGGCCACCGGCCTGGTGAAGCGGTTCGGCGACTTCACCGCCGTCGACGGCATCGACGTCCGTGTCCGGCGCGGCGAGGCCTTCGGCTTCCTCGGGCCCAACGGAGCCGGCAAGTCCTCGACGATGCGGATGATCGGCTGCGTCTCGCCGGTCACCGAGGGCACCTTGCGGGTGCTCGGCCACGACCCGGCCGTCGACGGTGCCCGGATCCGGGCCCGGCTCGGCGTCGTCCCGCAGGAGGACACCCTCGACCTCGAGCTGTCGGTCATGGAGAACCTCGTGGTCTACGGCCGGTACTTCGGGATGTCGCGCAGGGCGGCCGCCGATCGTGGCCGGGAGCTGCTGGAGTTCGTGCAGCTCGCGGAGCGTGCGAACAGCCAGGTCGAGGCGATGTCGGGCGGGATGAAGCGCCGGCTCACCATCGCCCGGTCACTCATCAACGACCCCGACCTGCTGCTGCTCGACGAGCCGACCACGGGACTCGACCCGCAGGCGCGGCACGTGGTGTGGGACCGGCTGTTCCGGCTCAAGCAGCGCGGCGTGACGCTCGTGCTCACGACCCACTACATGGACGAGGCCGAGCAGCTGTGCGACCGCCTCGTCGTCATGGACGGCGGCCGGATCGCGGCAGAGGGATCGCCGATCGCCCTGATCCGCGAGTGGTCCACCCGCGAGGTCGTCGAGCTGCGGTTCGCGGCCGGCGACAACGAGACGCACGGCGAGAAGGTCGAGGCGCTGGTCGCCCAGCCGGGGCGGCCGCTGCAGACCCTGGTCAGCCGGGTCGAGGTGCTGCCCGACCGGGTGCTGCTCTACAGCGACGACGGCGACGGCACGGTCGGCGAGCTGCATCGCGCCGGGGTGGCACCCGAGTCGGTGCTGGTCCGCCGGAGCAGCCTCGAGGACGTGTTCCTGCGCCTCACCGGGCGGAGCCTGGTCGAGTGACCACGACGCTCTCCACCGCCGCCACCGCACCGGCGCTGCCGCCGGCGCCGTCGACGGCGCGCCTCGTCGGGCGGGCCCTGGACTTCTGGCGGATGCAGTTCCGCCGCACCTGGCGGGGCACGTGGGCCAGCACCGTTCTCACGCCGCTCGGCTTCCTCGCGGCCATGGGCCTCGGCCTCGGCTCGATCGTCGACAACGGCTCCGGTGCCGCGAACCTCGGTGGGGTCAGCTACCTCGACTTCATCGCGCCAGGGCTGCTCGCCGCCTCGATCATGCAGCAGGCGAGCTTCGAGTCGAGCTACCCCGTGCTCGGTGCGATCAAGTGGGCCAAGCAGTACCACGCACAGCTCGCGACACCGCTGCGCGTGCGCGACGCCCTGACCGGCCACCTGCTCTGGGTGGCGGTCCGGCTCGGCATCAGCGCGCTGGTCTTCCTCGTCGTGATGGCACTGTTCACGACGTTCCACTCGTGGTGGGCGGTGCTCTGCCTGCCGGCGGCGGTGCTGACAGGCATGGCGTTCGTCCCGGGTATCTTCGCCTACGCCGCGACGCTCGAGACCGACAGCGGCTTCGCGCTGCTGTTCCGGTTCGTCATCATGCCGATGTTCCTGTTCTCCGGGACGTTCTTCCCGGTGTCCCAGCTGCCCGACTGGCTGGAGCCGGTGGCCTACGCGGTGCCGTTGTGGCACGGCGTCGACCTGTGCCGCGACCTCGCTCTCGGCACGGCGTCGCTGCTGCCGTCGCTCGGGCACGTGGCGTACCTGCTGCTCTGGGTGGCGGGTGGCTACGCCCTCGCGCTGCGGACGTTCGCGAAGCGGCTGGTCACGTGAGCGCGCCCGCCGTACAGCCGTCCTCCTTGCGGCTCACGCCGCCGTTGCTGCAGCGCTTCGTCGGAACGGGCGGCGCGCGACACCTCGTGGAGCGCAACGCGCGCGTCTACCGTCGCGAGTGGCTGGTGTTGGTCTCCGGGTTCCTCGAGCCGATCTTCTACCTGTTCTCGCTCGGCATCGGCGTCTCGAAGCTGGTGGGCGACGTGGCGCTGCCGGGCGGCGAGGTGGTCACCTACACCGCGTTCGTCGCGCCGGCGATGCTCGCGGCCAGCGCCATGAACGGCGCCATCATCGACGCGACGTTCAGCCTGTTCTTCAAGCTGAAGTACAACAAGCTCTACGACGCCGTGCTCGCCACGCCGGTCACTCCCGTCGACGTCGCGATCGGTGAGATCACCTGGGCACTGATGCGCGGGTCGCTGTACTCCATCTCCTTCATCGTGGTCATGCTGCTGATGGGGCTCATCTCGTCGTGGTGGGCGGTGCTGGCGATCCCCGTCGTGGTGCTCACCGGCTTCGCCTTCGCCGCGATCGGCACCGCCTGCACGACGTACATGCGGTCGTGGCAGGACTTCAGCTACATCACGCTGGTGCAGCTGCCGATCTTCCTGTTCTCGGCGACGTTCTACCCGCTGTCGGTCTACCCCGAGTCCCTGCAGTGGGTGGTGCGGTGCTCGCCGCTGTACCACTCGGCGACGCTGCTCCGCGAGCTCACCACCGGCACGGTCGGGCTCGGCTCCTTCGTGCACGTCGCGGTGCTCGTCGGTCTGGGCCTCGTCGGCATGGTGGTCACCGGCCGCCGGCTGGAGAAGCTGCTCCTCACCTGAGCCGCTACGGCGTCACGGCGTCACGATGGCCAGCCGGTGCCAGGTCTCGGCGCCGTCGTCGGTCCGCCACAGGTCCGACCCGACGATCGCGTAGCCGACGTTCCGGTCGGTGAAGCCGAGGTAGCTCATGAGGTCCCCGGTGGGGGGCTTTGCGACCTCGGTCAGGCTGCCGTTCAGGGCGAGCCGCGCCAGCGGCTGCTGCGGCACTCCCAGGACGGCCTCGCCGGTGCTGCGTGCGCCGACGACGACGCTGTTGGGCAGCGAGCCCTGACCGGCGTCGGTCGGCACGTCGGTCCACGTCCTCCCGCCGTCGTCGGACGCGGCGAGGTACGCGGCCGTCCCGGTCACGCAGGTCGCCCAGAGCGTGTCCGACCCGGACAGCCGGGTGTCGAGCGATCCCCGGCACGGGTTGGCACCCTTCGCGAACGTGCCGGAGGCATTCGACCAGGCAGGCGACCTGTCTGCGCCCAGGACGGTCACCCTGGTGCCCTGGACGGCCAACGCCCCCGGCGCGGTGACGACGACCCGGCCCGGCACGGGCTGCCAGTCGTCCGTCCCGACAGGAGAGCTCCAGAGCTGGTCGTTCGCGAGATCCCCGCCGGTCTCGTTCGCCGCGACGAGCGCCCAGACCCGGCCGCTCGCGGCCTCGAGGGCGCGGACGTTGGCCGGGAGCTCGACGTAGTGCCAGCTGTGCCCTCCGTCGTGCGTGGCGTGCAGATTTCCTCCGAACAGCCAGCCGTCGTCCGCGCTGCCGAAGCGGACGTCGCTCACGACGTTCCCGTCCGAGCTGCCGAGCTCCAGCGTGCCGGCGACCCGGTCGGCCGGGAGCGGGAGCGACGAGAAGGTCGCCCCGCCGTCGTGCGACTCGGCGAGGCGCAGGCAGCCGGTGCATCCACTGGCGCCGGCCGACCCCAGGACGACGATCGTCCGGGTGCTGGTCGCTGTCATCGACATCACGCGTGCGCCGTCCCAGGCGGGGCCGGTGGGGGTCGGAGTCGGAGTCGGCCCGTTGGGCAGGGTCGCGTCGTCGGTCTGGTGGCCCGTGCCGCCAGAGGCGGACGTGGACGTCGCCGGGCCGCCGGTGGAGGTGCGCGGCTGGTGGGCGAGGAAGGCGCTGCCGGCGACCGCCACGACGACGACCGCACCGGCCACGGCGGTCACTGCCGCGCGTCGGCGGCGTCGCCGGGTGGCGCCGGCGTGCACCGCGTCGACCCGCACCAGGTGGGTCGGCAGTGCGAGCCGGTCGTCGGTCATCAGGTCGCGCAGGTCGCGCTCGAGCGGGTCGCGGTCTAGCGGGTCCATGTGCGCACCCCCTCGGAGTCGGTGGCGGAGCGGTCGCGCAGCTTGGCGAGCGCCTTCCAGGTCTGGCTCTTCACGGTGCCGACCGAGCAGCCCATGGCCGACGCGGTGTCGGCCTCGGACAGGTCCTCGTAGTAGCGCAGCACCAGCACGGCGCGCTGTCGCGGCGGCAGCGTCGCGAGCGCGGCCCACAGGTCGGCGTCGAAGGCCCGCTCCGCCGTCCTCGGGTCGTACGCCGTGTCCGGGGTGTCCGCCACCAGCCGCTCGCGGCGCTGGCGCCGCCAGACGCTCACGTGCCGGTTGACGATGGCGCGGCGGACGTACGCAACCGGGTCGTCCTTGCGCACGACGCGGTCCCAGGACATGAGGGTGCGCTCCAGGGCGTCCTGGACGAGGTCGGCGGCACGGTGCGGGTCACCGGTCAGGACGTGCGCGAACCGGAGCAGCTCGCGCATCCGCCCGCGCGCGAACGCGTCGAACGCGTCCTGCTCGTCTGCCATCACACCCCTAGCGACGTCCCAGCCACCCCGGAGGTTGCCTGCTCAGCAGACCCGGTGCAGCCACCCCGTGTCGAGGTCGTAGAGGAAACCGCCGACCGCGATGTTGCCGAGGTAGGGCCAGGAGCGCACCCGCTGGACGTCCTCGTGCAGCGCCGCTCGCTGGTCGTCGGTCGTGAGGAAGGAGATGCTGCGCGTGTCTGGCCCGCCGGCTGCCTCGATGGCCGCGTGCACGTCGGCCTCCGACCCGCTGGCCATCCGGCACTTCGTGTGCGCCACCACCATCACTCGCTCCACCCCGAGCAGGTAGTCGGCGAGCACGAGGGTGCGCAGCACGTCGTCGGTGACCCGGGCGCCGGCGTTGCGCAGGATCTTGGCGTCGCCCGGCACCAGGCCCAGCATCCGGAGCGGGTCGATCCGGGAGTCCATGCAGGTGAGGACCGCCAGCCCGCGCGCCGCGGTGGCCTCGAGCGAGGGCATCTCGACGTGCGTCGCGAACTTCTCGTTGTCCGCCAGCACGTCGTCGAACGCGGGATCGTCGGCGAACGGCAGGTCGCCGGCAGGTGAGGTGCTGGGCACGCCCCGAAGCCTAGGACGTCGGTGCTCCGGTGCGCGTTCCGCCCGGCCGCCGGTGATACTGGTCGGGTGCGGGTGTCGGACTTCTGGGAGCGGATGCGTGGGGTCTTCGGGCCGCACGCCGAGTCGATCGTGGAGCTGCACGTGCTCAGCGAGCTCGGCGGCCGCACCCCGGCGCAGGCGATGGCCGCGGGGGAGTCGACCGTCGACGTGTGGCGCGCGGTGTGCCAGGGCCACGACGTCCCCGCCACCCAGCGCTGACCCTCCCACCGGGCATGCGCGACCTGCACCTGCTCTGACGCCGGTGGGTCGCGCATGCTCAGGCTAGGTCGGCGTGTCGCTCCCCGGTGACGGCCGATCGAACACCTGTTCGGGTACTGTCCACAGAGTTGGACCGGGCGCTCCCCGTCCACAACCGGGCCGCAGGGCCGGGGTTGTGTCCGGGGTCGCTCCTAGGTTCAGACACGTGACGAAGACTTCGCGAACCTCCTCCACCGGGACGGCACCCATGGCACCTGCAGCTGACCGCGACAAGGCCCTCGACGCCGCGCTCGCCCAGATCGACCGCCAGTTCGGCAAGGGCTCGGTGATGCGCCTCGGCGACGACGTGCGCGCACCGATCGAGGTCATCCCGACCGGCTCGATCGCCCTCGACATCGCGCTGGGCATCGGCGGCCTGCCGCGCGGCCGGGTGGTCGAGATCTACGGCCCGGAGAGCTCCGGCAAGACCACGGTCGCGCTGCACGCGATCGCCAACGCGCAGAAGGCCGGCGGCATCGCGGCCTTCATCGACGCCGAGCACGCGCTCGACCCCGACTACGCGCAGAAGCTCGGAGTCGACACCGACGGGCTCCTGGTCTCCCAGCCGGACACCGGTGAGCAGGCGCTCGAGATCGCCGACATGCTCATCCGGTCCAACGCGCTGGACATCATCGTCATCGACTCGGTGGCCGCACTCGTGCCGCGCGCCGAGATCGAGGGCGAGATGGGCGACAGCCACGTCGGCCTCCAGGCCCGGCTGATGAGCCAGGCGCTGCGCAAGCTCACCGGCGCCCTGCACAACTCCAAGACGACCGCGATCTTCATCAACCAGCTGCGCGAGAAGATCGGTGTGATGTTCGGCTGCTTCTCCTACAACACGCGAGTGACGCTGGCCGACGGCAGCCAGGAGAAGATCGGCAAGATCGTCAACCAGCGGATGCCGGTCGAGGTGCTGTCGTACGACGCCGACGCGGGCGCGATCGTGCCCAAGCGGGTGACCAACTGGTTCGACAACGGGCCGGCCGAGAAGTTCCTGCAGTTCACCGTGGAGCGCTCGGGCGGTAACGGGCGCGCGCAGTTCGCGGCCACCGCCAACCACCTGATCCAGACACCCGGCGGATGGCGAGAGGCTGGCGAGCTGCTCCCCGGCGACCGGGTGGCGCAGGCCGAGAAGATCCGACTCAGCGACCAGCAGCTCCAGGTGGTGCTCGGAGGTCTGATGGGTGACGGCAACCTCTCGCCGAACCGGCAGGGTCGCCATGGGGTGCGGTTCCGGATGGGGCACGGCGCCAAGCAGGCCGGCTACCTCGACTGGAAGGTGTCGATGCTCGGGAACATCCCGTGCTCGCGCCGCACCAACGCGGCCGGTGCCGGGTTCGCCGACTTCACCCCGCTGCCCGAGCTGGGTGAGCTGCAGGAGGTGGTCTACCTCGGTGGCGGCAAGAAGCACCTCACCTGGGACTACCTCAAGGCGCTGACGCCGCTGGCGCTGGCCGTCTGGTACATGGACGACGCTTCCTTGGCGATCCGCTCCAAGGGCGTCCAGACCCGCACGGCGGGTGGCTCCGGCCGGGCCGAGATCTGCGTCGAGGCGATGAGCGAGGGATCGCGCGACCGGCTGGTCGACCACCTGCGCGACGCGTTCGGCCTCGAGTGCCGGCTGTCGCTGAGGGGGGGCCGCCAGAAGGCAGTTCTGCAGTTCACGACGGCGGCCACCGAGCGACTGCAGTCGATCATCGCGCCGTTCGTGCACCCGTCGATGGACTACAAGTTGCTGCCGCGGTTCCGTGGGCAGTTCGCTGTCGAGCGGGAGCTCGTCGAGCCGGAGCTCCGGCTGGTGCCGGCGCGGATCCTCAGCATCACCGACAAGCCGCCGACCCGGTCGATGCACCGCTTCGACATCGAGGTCGAGGGGACGCACAACTACTTCGTCGACGGCGTCATGGTGCACAACAGCCCGGAGACCACCTCGGGCGGCAAGGCGCTGAAGTTCTACGCCTCGGTCCGGCTCGACGTCCGGCGCATCGAGACCCTCAAGGACGGCCAGGAGGCCGTGGGCAACCGGGTCCGCGTCAAGGTGGTGAAGAACAAGGTGTCCCCCCCGTTCCGGCAGGCGGAGATGGACCTCATGTTCGGTTCCGGCATCAGCCGCGAGGGCGGCCTCATCGACGTCGGTGTCGAGCAGGGCTTCGTCCGCAAGGCCGGCGCCTGGTACACCTACGAGGGCGACCAGCTGGGCCAGGGCAAGGAGAACGCCCGCGCGTTCCTGCGCGACAACCCGGACCTCACCGACGAGCTCGAGAAGCGCATCAAGGAGAAGCTCGGCATCGGCGCCCAGGTCGACGCGCCGGCCGAGGACGTGCCGGCCGTCGTGCCGAGCGACATCTGAGCGGCGTGAGCACGACCCGACGCCGGTCCCGGCGCTCCGCCGGGGCCGGCCCGGACGGGCCGACTCCCGGCAGCGCGGCCGACGACGCCGCCGAGCCGGACCCGGTCTCGGTGGCGCGCGGCATCGTGCTGCGCAAGCTCACGGTCGCGCCGAGGTCGCGCGCGCAGCTCGCCGGCGACCTGGCAGCGCGCGACGTCCCCGACGACGTTGCGGAGGCGGTGCTCGACCGCTTCACCGAGGTCGGCCTGGTCGACGACGTCGCGTTCGCCGAGGTCTGGGTCCGCACCCGGCATGCCGGCCGGGGACTGTCGCGCAGCGCGCTGCGGCGGGAGCTGCGCGCCAAGGGCGTCGGGGACGAGACCATCGCCGAGGCGGTCGACACCATCGACGACGACGCGGAGGAGTCCGCCGCACGTGCCCTGGTGGCCCGCCGGCTGGCGAGCACCCGCGGGCTGCCGGACGAGACCCGGCTGCGGCGGCTCGTCGGGCAGCTGGCCCGCAAGGGCTACCCCGGCGGGCTGGCGATGCGCACGGTCCGCGACGCGCTCGCGGCCGAGGCCGCCGGCGTCCCCGACGTTGCGCCCGGGCTCGACGAGGGATCCACGACGGTCCCGGCCGCGCCGCCGATGCCGGCGCCAGCGGCCCGAGGCGGCGCCTGACCCCTGACGACGGGACTCCTTGACCGCCCCTGCGGGCGGTCGTAGCCTCCGAAGGACAGGCATCCGGCGACGGGTGCCCGACGTGAGGTGGTACTCCCGCGCGAGCGGGTGGCGACGAGACGATGACACCGGCGGACCACGTTGGCCCACCGGACGACTGCTTCCGGGCGCGGCACGGGGAGCGAGCCCGTGCGCCCGTCGAGGGCGTGCGCGGGTCGAGCCCTGCCCTCGTCACTGCTCGACCGCCCGGAGGTCCCGCGCGCGGACCAGCGCTGCTGCTCCGGTCCGCCGGCGGAGGAGGCGCTCGTGGGCGACGCGGCACCGGTGGTCCTGGCCGCGGTGGCGACAGCCGCCGTCGCGCTCCTGGCCCTCGCGGCCTGGCGCGCCGGCCGCACCCGCCGGATCGACCTGGACCGTCGCGAGCAGCGGGTCTCCGCCCGGGAGGAGCGGTTGGACGAGCGTGGCCGCGGGCTGGACCAGCGGGCGGTCGACCTCGCCGACCGGGAGGCGCGACTCGTAGGACGCAGCCAGGACCTCGACCGGCTGACCGGCGAGCGACGGACCGCGCTCGAGGCGGTCGCCGGTCTGTCCGCCGCCGACGCCCGCGCCCAGCTGGTGGCCTCGGTCGAGGCCGAGGCCCGGCGGGCGGCGGCCCTCACCGTGCGCGAGGTCGAGCGAGCCGCACGGGAGGAGGGCGACCGGCGCGCCCGCGAGGTGGTGGTCGGTGCCGTCCAGCGGGTCGCCTCCTCGCAGACCGCCGAGTCGGTGGTCGCCCCCGTCGCGTTGCTCGGTGAGGACATCAAGGGCCGGATCATCGGTCGCGAGGGACGCAACATCCGCACCTTCGAGTCGGTCACCGGCACCAACCTCATCGTCGACGAGACCCCGGACGCAGTCCTGGTCTCCTGCTTCGACCCGGTCCGACGCGAGGCTGCCCGGGCCACCCTCGAGGCCCTGGTCCTGGACGGCCGGATCCACCCGCAGCGCATCGAGGACGCCTACCGGCAGGCCTGCACGGAGGTCGAGGCGCGCTGCCAGCGCGCGGCCGAGGACGCCTTGCTCGAGGTGGGCATCACCGACCTGCACCCGGAGCTCGTGCGGCACCTCGGGCTGCTGCGGTTCCGCACGTCCTACGGGCAGAACGTGCTCGCGCATGTCGTCGAGACCGCGCAGCTGGCCGGTCTGATGGCGGCCGAGCTGGGCGCGGACCCGGCGCAGCTGCGGCGGTGCGGCCTGCTGCACGACATCGGGAAGGCCATGACCCACGAGGCCGACGGCTCGCACGCCGCCGTCGGTGCCGAGCTGGCCCGGCGCTGCGGCGAGCACGAGGACGTCGTCCACGCGATCGAGGCGCACCACGGCGAGGTGACGCCTCGGACGGTGGAGGCGCTGCTGACCCAGGCGGCGGACGCCGTCAGCGGCAGCCGTCCGGGCGCCCGCCGCGAGCCCCTCGAGTCCTACGTCACCCGGATGCACCGGCTCGAGGAGATCGCCGGGTCCTACCCCGGCGTGGAGCGCGCGTTCGCGATGCAGGCCGGCCGCGACCTGCGGGTCATGGTGCTGCCCGACGTCGTCGACGACGTCCAGGCCCAGGTGCTGGCCCGGGAGATCGCCAAGCAGATCGAGCACGACCTCACCTACCCGGGGCAGGTCAAGGTGACGGTGGTGCGGGAGTCGCGCGCCACCGAGGTGGCGCACTGACCGAGTCCGCGTCGTAGGGTCGCGCGGTGAGCAGCCCCTGGCGAGACTGGAAGTCGGTTGCCGGTCGCGCGCTGCGGATCGCGGTCCGTCAGGCGCCGAAGGTCCTGCGCGAGACGCGGGCCGCAGGCTCCGGCGGGGCGGGGCAGCCCGGTCGAGAGGTGCGCTGACCGACGACGTGCTCCCGCGTCCGACCGGCACGTCGACCGCGACCGTGCGGCCGCCCGGCGCCCCGGCCGGCCGGCACCTCGAGTACGCACCCCACCTCGACGGCGCCGCCGACCCCGGCGAGGTCGTGTGGACCTGGGTGCCCTTCGAGGAGGACGCCTCCCAGGGGAAGGACCGGCCGGTGCTCGTCGTCGGACGGGACGCCCGCACGCTGCTGGGACTGATGCTCTCCAGCCAGGCCTACCACCAGGGCGACCGCGACTGGCTGCCGATCGGCCCCGGCGCCTGGGACGACGAGCGCCGGCCGAGCTGGGTCCGGCTGGACCGCGTGCTCGACGTCCCGGAGGACGGCATCCGCCGCGAGGGAGCAGTGCTCGACCGTGACCGCTTCGACCAGGTGGCCACCCGGCTGCGCAGCCAGCACGGCTGGCGCTGACGTGCGCCGGGCGGATCAGTCGGCGCGATAGCCGAAGAAGCCGCGCCTCTTCACCAGCTCGGCCACCTCGGCCGGCACCCGCGACTCCCACCCGGCGTCGCCGGAGGAGATCTGCTGGAGGACGTCCCGGCTGAGGATGGGCAGGAAGTCGGGCTTGTAGTTGTCGAGGTCGACGAAGCTGCCGCGGCGCGCGAGGTAGTCGTAGAGCGGCTGCAGCTCCTCGCCGACGGCCAGGTTCTTGATCGTGGTCACCTGGCCGTCGCGCAGCATCGGGTAGACGAACAGCCGCAGGTCGTTCTTGAACAGTCGGCCGAACGCCTCGAGGATGCCGCCGGGCAGGTCGGCGTGGCTGGTCTCGTCGAACTGGTCGATCAGGCTCGGGACGCCCATGACCATGCCGATACGCCCGTCGGTCCGCCAGGCGAGGTACGCCGCCAGCCGGTGGTAGGCGTCGTAGTCGGAGATGAGCACGGTCATGCCGCACGCGGCGAGCAGGTCGGCGCGGGCCAGGAAGTCGCGGCGGTCGACCTTGTCGCCGCCGCTGCCCGCCATCAGGTTCGCCATGGTCAGCTCGGTGAGGACGAGGACCTCGCGACCGGCCACGGCCGGGTCGGCCTCGAACTTCTCGCGGGCGCACTCGAGCATGTCGATGTTGACGACGGTCGGCGGTCGGAAGCTGCCGCGCTCGACCAGGATCGCCTTCTTGCGCAGCACCTCGCTGGGCTGCAGCACCTGCCGGTCGGGCCCGAACATCGCCGCCCCGGACAGGCCGAGCTGCACCAGCTTCAGCGCCATCACCCGGTTGTCGACCGAGCGGAACTCGATGCCGTCGAGCTGGATCATGTCGATCTCGATGCGCCCGGTCGTCAGCCGGTCGAGCAGGCTCTCGAGCAGCGCCTCGGGCTCGTGGTGGTGGAAGAACGCGCCGTGCAGCAGGTTCACGCCGACGACGCCCAGCGCCTCCTGCTGCAGCGACGCCTCGGCGTCGAGCATCCGCACGTGCAGGATGATCTGGCTGGCCTCGTCGCGCTGGTGCGACTGGAACTTCACGCCCATCCAGCCGTGGCACTCGTTGCCGCCCTGGTAGCTGCGGGCCACAACGGTGTCGGCGAAGGCGAAGAACGCGTTGTCGTCGCCCCGCTGGTCGTCGAGGCGCTCCAGGTTCAGCTCGTACTCGTGGTCGAGCATGGCCTGCAACCGGCCCATGGACACGTAGCGGTCGGACTTGCCGTAGACGGCGTCGCTGACGGCCATGTCGTACGCCGAGATGGTCTTGGCCACCGTGCCGGCTGCGCCGCCCGCCCGGAAGAACCACCGGGCGACCTCCTGGCCGGCGCCGATCTCGGCGAGGGTGCCGTACCAGCGCGGGTCCAGGTTGATCCGCAACGCCTTCTGCAGGGTGTCGCCAGCAGCTTCCATCGGCGCCTCGTCCCCTCGGCGGCAGCACGGGCCGGTCGTTCGAGAGCGTACGACAGGTGGGACCGCCCGAGCGGTTCGTCGCCTACGCTGGACGGCGCCATGAGCCCCACCACCGACCCGCCCCGGACCTACGAGGTCCGCACCTACGGCTGCCAGATGAACGTGCACGACTCGGAGCGCCTCTCCGGCCTGCTCGAGGCGGCCGGCTACGTGCGGGCCGAGCGCGGCGCTGCCGCCGGTCGCGACGACCGGCCGCCGGCCGACGTCGTCGTGTTCAACACGTGCGCGGTGCGGGAGAACGCCGACAACAAGCTGTACGGCAACCTCGGCCACCTCGCACCGGTGAAGAAGGCCAACCCGGGGATGCAGATCGCCGTCGGTGGCTGCCTCGCCCAGAAGGACAAGGGCGAGATCACCCGGCGTGCCCCGTGGGTCGACGTCGTCTTCGGCACCCACAACATCGGGTCCCTGCCGGCGCTGCTCGAGCGGGCCCGGCACAACGACGAGGCGCAGGTCGAGATCGTCGAGTCGCTCGAGGTGTTCCCCTCGACCCTGCCGACGCGGCGCGAGTCGCCGTACGCCGCGTGGGTGTCGATCAGCGTCGGGTGCAACAACACCTGCACGTTCTGCATCGTGCCGTCGCTGCGCGGCACCGAGAAGGACCGCCGCCCCGGCGACGTGCTGGCCGAGGTGCAGGCGCTGGTCGCCGAGGGCGTCCTCGAGGTGACGCTGCTCGGGCAGAACGTCAACTCCTACGGAGTGGAGTTCGGCGACCGGCAAGCGTTCGGCAAGCTGTTGCGGGCCTGCGGGGACGTCGACGGCCTCGAGCGGGTGCGTTTCACCTCGCCGCACCCCAAGGACTTCACCGACGACGTGATCGCGGCGATGGCCGAGACCCCGAACGTCATGCCCTCGTTGCACATGCCGCTGCAGAGCGGATCGGACGTCGTGCTCAAGGCGATGCGCCGGTCGTACCGGCGGGACCGCTACCTCGGGATCATCGAGCGGGTCCGGGCCGCCATGCCGGACGCCGCGATCACCACCGACATCATCGTCGGGTTCCCCGGCGAGACCGAGGCCGACTTCGTCCAGACCCTGGAGGTGGTGCGGGCGGCGCGGTTCGCCGGCGCGTTCACGTTCCAGTACTCCAAGCGGCCCGGCACCCCGGCCGCAGAGCTTTCCGACCAGGTGCCCAAGGCAGTCGTCCAGGAGCGCTACGAGCGGCTGCTCGCCCTGCAGGAGCAGGTGTCGTGGGACGAGAACCAGCGCCAGGTCGGCCGCACCCTCGACGTGCTCGTCGCCGAGGGCGAGGGCCGCAAGGACGGCGCCACCCACCGGCTCTCGGGCCGTGCCCCGGACAACCGGCTGGTGCACTTCGCGGTTCCCCCGGGCGTCGGCGCGCCACGGCCGGGCGACGTCGCCACTGTCGACGTGACCTACGCCGCGCCGCACCACCTGGTCGCCGACGGCACGTTCGGCGGCGTCCGCCGGACCCGGGCCGGCGACGCGTGGGACACCCGCCAGGGGGTCGCCCCGGCCGCCGCGGACGTGCTGCTCGGCATGCCCAGCTTCGGCGCGCCCTCGGTGCCGGCCCCCGCCGTCGGCTGCGGCTGACCCCGGCCCGGCAGTGCTCGTTGCCGCTGCGGTGTGCCCGCACCCGCCGCTGCTGGTGCCGGGCGTCGGTGCCGGCGCGTCGTTCGAGCTGGACGGGCTGCGTGCCGCGTGCGACGCGGTGGTCGACGACCTGCTGGCGGCCGGCCCCGAGGTCCTCGTGGTCGTGGGTGGCGCCCCGACGGTCGGGCCGTTCCCCGAGGGGGCGTGGGGGAGCCTGGCGGGGTACGGCGTGGACGTCCCGGTCGGCACCACGGGCGACGGTGCGGCGACGCTGCCGCTCTCGCTCACGATCGGGCGGTGGCTGCTGGAGCGCCGCGGTGCCGCCGTCCCCGCGGTCCTGTTCGGGGTCGTCGCCGACGCATCGGTGGAGCGGTGCCGGACCCTCGGTGAGGGGCTGGCCGGCCGGGCGGGCCGTGTCGGGATGCTCGTGATGGGCGACGGCAGCGCCCGCCGCAGCGCGAAGGGCCCGGGCCACCTCGACCCGGACGCGGAGCCGTTCGACGCCGAGGCCGAGGCCGCGCTGCGCGAGGGCGACCCCGAGGCGCTCGCGGCACTCGACCCGGACCGGGCTGCGCGGCTGCTCGCCGCCGGCCGCGCGCCGTGGCAGGTGCTGGCCGGGGCGGCGCGGGGCGCCGCCTGGACCGGCGCGGTCACCTGGTCGGGGTCGCCGTACGGCGTGACCTACCTGGTCGCAACCTGGCGGCGCGCGGACTGACCCAAGCCGACGGAGGCGTCGACGCACCGGCTGGCCCTCGCCCGCCGTCCGGCAGCCCTCAGAGCGGCCCGGACGGACGCTGCGCCGTCATGAGGCGGCGCCGTCGGTCCCGGGCGCGCCAACCACAACACAGCGAAGTGGCCCCGTCCAGGAGCCGGCATTCAGGCGGTCAGCGGGGCCACTTGCGGCGGTGCCGGCAGACCGGTCGACCGGTCAGGTCGTCGGGGGCGTTCCCGGCTTGTCGTCGGGGATGTCGTCGTTGCGGCCGTCGAGCTTGTCCAGCGCGTCCTTCGCCTTGGCCGTGCCGGACGCGATCCGGTCGTGGTGCTTGCCGCCGGTCTTCTTGTCGGCCATCGAGGCGGCCTTGTCGATCCCGTCGGCGATCTTGCCGCCGTGCTCGTCGACGGCCTTGGTGGCCTTCTTCTTGAGGTTGTCGAACATGCCCATGGCCACACCGTAGCCCCGGTGCGCGAGACTCCCCTGCTGTGGCCACCCCAGTCGTCGCCGTCGTGGGCGCCACCGCCGTCGGCAAGAGCGACCTGGGGCTGGCGCTGGCCGGCGCGCTGGGCGGCGAGGTGGTCAACGCCGACTCGATGCAGCTCTACCGCGGCATGGACATCGGCACCGCGAAGCTCTCCGAGGCCGAGCAGGGTGCGGTGGTCCACCACGTCCTCGACGTGTGGGACGTGACCGACGAGGCGAACGTCGCCGACTACCAGCGGATGGCCCGGGCCGCCTTCGCCGCCGTCCGGTCGCGTGGGGCGGTGCCGGTGCTCGTCGGCGGGTCCGGCCTCTATGTACGGGCTGCCCTCGACCGGCTGGACTTCCCGGGCACCGCACCGGAGGTCCGGGCCAGGCTGGAGGCCGAGCTGGCCGCCGACGGACCCGGCGCGCTGCACGCCCGACTGGCGGCGGTCGACCCGGCTGCCGCGCTCGCGATCCTGCCGAGCAACGCCCGCCGGGTCGTCCGCGCGCTCGAGGTGGGGGAGCTGACCGGCCGCCCGTTCACCGCGTCGCTGCCCGAGCACGTCTACGAGGTGCCGGCGGTGCAGATCGGGCTGACGCTGCCCCGGCCGGTCCTCGACGAGCGGATCGCGCGCCGGGTCGATCGCATGTGGGAGCGCGGGCTCGTCGAGGAGGTGCGCCGGCTGGTCGGGGCCGGCCTGCGCGACGGCCGTACCGCGAGCCGGGCGCTCGGCTACGCGCAGGTGCTGCGGCACCTCGCGGGGGAGTGGACCGCGGAGCAGGCGCGCGACGAGACCGTGCGGGCGACCCGCCGGTTCGTCCGCCGGCAGGAGTCCTGGTTCCGCCGCGACCCGCGGATCCGCTGGCTGGACGCGGGCGCCCCCGACCTGCTCGCCGCGGCACTGGCGATGGTGGTCGAGGGTGGCGACGGGGTGTCCGATTTGTCCCGTTTCTGACAGGATGCCGGGATGACCTCAGCCCCCAGCACCCGGGTGCGCCCGGCCGCCCTCGCTGCCGCCGTCGCCGCCGCCCTCGCCGTCCCGGCCGGACTGCTCGCGAGCCCGGCACCTGCCGGGGCTGCCGACTCGGCTGCCCGGGCTTCGGGGCGGACCACGGCCAAGCACGCGACCGCCGTCGGGCGCGGTGGTGCCGTGTCGACCGTCGACCCCGAGGCGACCCGAGCCGGCCTGCGCGTGCTCCGCGATGGCGGCAACGCGGTCGACGCCGCAGTCGCGGCCGCGGCGACGCTGGGCGTCACCGAGCCGTACTCCACCGGCATCGGTGGCGGCGGCTTCTTCGTGTACTACGACGCGAGGGCCAAGAAGGTCCGCACCATCGACGGCCGCGAGACGGCTCCGATGTCGACCAGCGCCGACACCTACCGCGGTCTCACCTTCGACGAGGCGGTCACCAGCGGCCTCTCGGTCGGGGTGCCCGGCACGCCGCGCACGTGGGCGACGGCACTGCGCCGCTGGGGCACCCGCAGCCTCGGCCAAGCCCTCGCACCCGCCAGCCGGGTCGCCCGGCGCGGTTTCGTCGTCGACCAGACCTTCCGGGACCAGACGGCCTCGAACGAGGCCCGGTTCCGCGACATCACGCCGACCAGCACGCTCTTCCTGCCCGCTGGGCAGCTGCCCGTCGTCGGATCGGTGTTCCGCAACCCCGAGCTGGCCGACACCTACGACACCCTGGGCCGCAAGGGCGTGGACTGGCTCTACGACGGTGGCCTCGGCCGCGAGATCGTGCGGACCGTCCAGGCCCCGCCCAAGGACCCGGCGGCCAGCCGCACCGTCCGCCCCGGCCGGATGACGGGCGCCGACCTGGCCCGCTACACCGCGCCGCGACGCCAGTCGACGAGCGTGCGGTACCGGGGCCTGAAGGTGTGGGGGATGGCCCCGCCGTCCAGTGGTGGCTCGACGATCGGCGAGGCTCTCAACGTGCTCGAGAACGTCGACCTCGGAGCCACCTACCGCGCCGATCCCGCCACGGCGTTGCACGACTACCTCGAGGCCAGCGCGATCGCGTTCGCCGACCGAGGGACGTACGTCGGCGCGCCGCGGGCGATGAGCCCGGGCGTGCTCGGCGAGATCCTGTCGCAGGGATTCGCGGACGAGCGGTTCTGCGCACTGGACCAGGCCAGGGCCGCGGCCAAGCCGGTGCCGGCCGGATCGCCGGACGGCTCCTACGCGACCAGCTGCGACGTCAGCCCGGGCACCGCTTCCGCGACAGGCGACCACGAGGGCCTCTCGACCTCGCACCTCACGGTGGTCGACCGCTGGGGCAACGTCGTCACCTACACGCTGACCATCGAGCAGACGGGCGGCAGCGCCCTGACGGTCCCCGGACGCGGGTTCCTGCTCAACAACGAGCTCACCGACTTCGACCTGGCGCCCACGTCGCCCGACGCGCCGAACGCCCCCGGCGGCGGCAAGCGTCCGCGGTCGTCGATGTCGCCGACCATCGTCACGGACCCGTCGCAGCACGACCGACCGGTCCTCGCCGCCGGTTCGCCCGGCGGCTCCACGATCATCACGACCGTCCTGCAGGTGCTGCTGAACAAGCTCGACTTCGGGATGTCGCTGCCGCAGGCGGTGGCCGCTCCCCGGGCCAGCCAGCGCAACACCAAGGACGTGCAGGCGGAGCCCGGCTTCGACCGCACCGGCCTGGCGGCGTACGGGCACACGTTCGTCGACCCTCCGGCGCCCGGCGAGATCGGCGCCGTGACGGCTGTCGCGCTCCGGCGCGGTGGCCGCCTCGTGGCCGTAGCGGAGCCGACGCGCCGAGGCGGCGGAGACGCGCGGGTGGTCCGACCGCACCGCTGAGACGACGTCGCCGTCCTCGCCACGCGGGCGCCAGTTGGCCCGTATCCTCCGGTCGTGGGGGCAGCCGAGACGCCAGCAGGACCGCGGCGGCGCCGGCCGTTCGTCGTCTACTGGTCGAAGTTCCCCGCACCGTGGTTCGTCGACCGCTGCAACGCGGTGGCCGCTCGCGGCACGGTCGAGCTGGAGGTCTGGTTCGACGTCCGGCACCCCGACAAGTGGGACTGGGACGTCGACGAGTCGGAGTGGCAGTTCCGGGCCCGCTACGTCCCCACCCGGCGGCTGGCCGGGTGGGCGAACCGGCTCCCGCTGCCCGAGCTGCGCGAGCGCCCACCGGACCTGTTCGTCTCCGACTACGACAACGGCCACATCGCGCTCGGGTTCGCCGCGGCACGCGCCACGGCCGGGCGGACCGCCTTCCGGGTCCTGCCGACCTTCGACGCGTGGAGCGAGCGGACGTGGTGGCGCGAGCTGGGCAAGCACGTCGTCTTCCGTGCCGTCGACGGCGCCAAGGTCGGTGGTCTCGACGGTACGCGGCTCGCGGGCCGCTACGGGCTGCCCGTCGACCGCACCTGGGACGTGACCCAGTCCATCGACCTGGCGCGCTACTCGGCCGCCGCGACCACCGGTCCCGGGGAGCGCGCCGCGGCGCGCCAGGCACTGGGGCTGTCGGGGGTCGTCCTGCTCTACGTGGGCCGGCTCTGGGACGGCAAAGGCGTCAGCCACCTGCTCGACGCGTACACCGAGCTGCGCCGGAGCGGGCGGGACGTGTCGCTCCTGCTGGTCGGCAACGGCCCGGACGAGGACCGGTACCGCGCCCGCGCGCTGACGGTGCCGGGCGTCGTCTTCACCGGGTGGCAGCAGCGGGACCGCACGCCCTGGTACTACTCGCTCGCCGACGTCCTGGTGTTCCCGACTCTCGGCGACCCGAACGGCCTGGTGGTCACCGAGGCGCTGGCCGCCGGACTCCCGGTCGTCTCCAGCGACGCGGCCGGGAACATCCACCGTCGGCTGCCGACCGGCGGGCCGGGGTTGGTCGTCCCTGCCGGGGACGTCCCGGCCCTGACCGAGGCGCTGCGGACCCTCGTCGACGACGGCGACCTGCGACGGTCGATGGCTGCCCGGGCGCCCGCGCACGTGCAGGGCATGGGCGCGGACAGCTACGCCGCCGACTTCGACCGCTTCGTCGCCGGCGTGCTCGCCGCCCCCCGTCGCCGGACCCCGGCAGCCGCGGCGGTGCGCGCGCTGGGCCGGGTCGTGGCCGGCCGACGCGCGTCGAGGGGCGACCCGGCGCCCTACGTCGACCGGTTTCCCGCGGCGGCGGCCGGCGGGCGCACCGAGGCCGCCGGACCCGGACCGGCTCGCGGGCGCGAGGAGCGCCCGTAGGCTCGGAGGGTGACAGCGTTCGTCAAGGGGCACGGGACGGAGAACGACTTCGTCCTGCTGCCCGACCCCGACGGCGCCCTGGCGCTGACGGCCGACCAGGTGCGCGCGCTGTGCGACCGACGGGCCGGCATCGGTGGCGACGGGGTGCTCCGCGCCGTCCGCACCGCGGCCGACGACGAGGCTCGGGTGCTGCCCGGCGCCGGTCGCACCACCTGGTTCATGGACTACCGCAACGCCGACGGATCGCTCGCCGAGATGTGCGGCAACGGCATCCGGGTCTTCGCCCGCTTCCTGGTCGACGAGGGGCTGGCGGAGCCGGGCGACCTGCCGGTGCTCACCCGCGACGGCGTGAAGGTCGTGCGGGCCGGCACCGAGGGAGACGTCACCGTCGAGATGGGTCCGGCCCGGCTGCCGGGCACCGGCCGCATGGTGCGCTGGGCCGAACGCACCCCGTCCGGGTGGCAGCCCGCCGTCGAGGTCGACCTGGGCAACCCGCACGCCGTGGTCTTCGGCGACGACCTGGCCGAGGCCGGCGAGCTGTGCGCCGCGCCGGAGGTCGACCCGCCGTTCGCCGACGGCGTCAACGTCGAGCTCGTGGTCCCGCGAGGTGACCGGCACGTGGCGATGCGGGTGCACGAGCGCGGTGTCGGCGAGACCCGGTCCTGCGGCACCGGCGCCTGCGCCGCGATGGTCGCCTCGGCCCGCCGCGACGGCCGTCCGCCCGGGTCCACGTACGTCGTCGACGTGCCCGGTGGCCGGCTCAGCGTCACCGAGCGGGTCGACGGGCAGGTCGAGCTGACCGGGCCCGCCGTGCTGGTGGCCCGCGGCGAGACGGACCTGGTGTGACCGACCAGCCGTCGCTCGGCACCGCGGCCGCCATGGCGGCGTTGCGCCGCTCCTCCGATCTCCTGCTCGCAGGGACCTCGCACGACCAGCAGCTCGCCGCCGGCACGCTTCTGGAGAACGCCGCGGAGGCTCAGGCCGCCGGTGACGTCGATCGCGCCCGCAGGCTCGTGCGGCGCGCCAAGGCGCTCGGTCGCGACGAGCACGAGGACGCCGAGGTCTGCTCGATGGCCGCGCACATGGCCCTGTTCACGCTCGTGAGCGACGTCGTCGAGGACGAGGAGCCGATGGTGTGGCTCGACGCCGCCGAGACCGTCCTGCCGTCGCTCGACGGTGCCGGCCGGACCGAGCTGCTGGGTGCGTTGCTGAGCATCGGTGCCGACGCCGAGCTGGAGCCTGCGGAGCGCCGTGTGCTTCGTCGGCTGGCGCACGGCGCGGAGCTGCCGGTGTCGGTGTTCGAGGGCCGGGTCCTCGACGTCGACGACGTGCTCCAGGTGCTCGCGGCAACGGCCGCGTACGACGACGCGGTGGACGCGCTGCTGGGCGACCTGTGACCGGGGCGCTCGCGACAGCGGCCGCCGCGAAGCCGGTCGTCACCGCGCTCGGTGGGGCGTTCATGATCTCCTCGGAGGCGAAGGCTGCCGGCAAGGAGCACGGCTACCGCGGCTGGCAGCTCTATCTCGCCGGCCGCGCCGGGGTGCTCGGTGAGGTCAGTGCCGAGGTCGTCCACGCGACGCTGGGCTTCCACCACGTCGACCTGGTGCGGACCGGCTGGGAGGCCGGCCGCGAGGTCGCACCGCTCGACGAGACCGTCACCCGGTACGTCGGGGTGTGCCGCGCGTGGGGCCGCCGACGGTACGCCGAGCTCCCGTCCGCCGAGGCGGACCGGCTGGCGACCCTGCTGGAGCGGGTGGCGCGGGCCGCCGACCCCGCGGGGTGGCCCTTGTTCGCCGCCTGGCGAGCCCAGCCACTGGCCGACGACGCCGCCGGGCGGCTGGTCCAGCTGCTGCAGGTGCTGCGGGAGCACCGCGGCGGCGCGCACCTCGCGGCCGTGCGCCACGCGGGACTGACCCCCCTGGAAGCGATCGTGGCGGGCGCGGGGGGTGCCCGGAACGCGACGTTCTTCGGCTGGCCGGACCCGCTGCCCACGGCCACCGACGACCTCCGCCGACGCCTCGCGCGGGCCGAGCAGGCGACCGACGAGCTGGTCGCCCCGGCGTACGGCGCGCTGTCCGCCGACGAGCAGGCCGAGCTGCTGCACCTGCTCGGCGCCGCGGCCGCAGCCGCGCGCCGCCCCGCCTGACCGACAACGCGGGCGACGGACCGGCCCCCGGCGTGTCACCCTGGACGGGATGACATCTCCCTACGGCGACCAGCAGCCGGACCCCGTCATGAGCGAGCCGGACGACGACCGGCAGCCGGCCCCCCTCTACCCGCGGGACCCCCGGGACCACGACGGCGAGCAGCTCGACCTGGCCGACCGGCAGGCCCTGCGCCGGGTCGCCGGCCTGTCCACCGAGCTCGAGGACGTCACCGAGGTCGAGTACCGGCAGCTCCGGCTCGAGCGGGTGGTGCTCATCGGGGTGTGGACCGAGGGCTCGTCGCAGGAGGCCGAGAACTCCCTCGCCGAGCTGGCCGCACTGGCCGAGACCGCCGGCTCGCAGGTGCTGGAGGGGCTCATCCAGCGCCGTGACCGGCCCGACCCCGCGACGTTCGTCGGATCCGGCAAGGCGAAGGAGCTGCGCGACATCGTCGTGGCCACCGGCGCCGACACCGTGATCGCCGACGGCGAGCTCACGCCCGGCCAGCTCAGCCAGCTCGAGGCGGTCGTCAAGGTCAAGGTCGTCGACCGCACTGCGCTGATCCTCGACATCTTCGCCCAGCACGCCAGCAGCCGTGAGGGCAAGGCGCAGGTCTCGCTGGCGCAGATGGAGTACATGCTGCCGCGCCTGCGCGGCTGGGGGCAGTCGATGTCCCGGCAGGCCGGCGGCGCCGGCGGCTCGGCGTCCGGCGGCGTGGGCACCCGCGGACCTGGCGAGACGAAGATCGAGACCGACCGTCGCCGCATCAGGTCCCGGATGGCCAAGCTGCGCCGCGAGATCACCGCGATGAAGGCGGCCCGCGACACCAAGCGCAAGGAGCGCAAGCGGAACGAGGTGCCGTCGGTGGCCATCGCCGGCTACACCAACGCCGGGAAGTCGTCCCTGCTCAACCGGCTCACCGGCGCCGGCGTGCTCGTCGAGAACGCGCTGTTCGCCACCCTGGACCCGACCGTGCGCCGGGCGGAGACCCCCGACGGCCGCGACTACACCCTGGTCGACACCGTCGGCTTCGTGCGGCACCTGCCGCACCAGCTGATCGAGGCGTTCCGCTCGACGCTGGAGGAGGTCGCCGAGGCCGACCTCATCCTGCACGTCGTCGACGGGTCGGACGCCGACCCCGAGGCACAGCTCGCGGCCGTGCGCGCGGTGCTCGCCGACGTCGACGCGCAGCACGTCCCCGAGCTGGTGGTCATCAACAAGGCTGACGTCGCCGACCCGCTGGTGGTCGACCGGCTGCTCCGCCGCGAGAAGCACTGCCTGGTGGTCTCGGCGCGCACGGGGGAGGGCTTCGACCAGCTCGAGCTGCTGATCGCCCGCGAGCTGCCCCGGCCGTCTGTCCCGGTCGAGGTGCTGCTGCCCTACGACCGCGGCGACCTGGTGTCCCGGCTGCACGACGACGGCGAGCTGCTCGAGCAGGACCACCGGGCCGACGGCACGTGGGTGCGGGCGCTGGTCCCGGCGGCGCTGGCGGGCGAGCTGGCGCCGTATGCGCGCAGCGCTGCCCCGACCGTGTGACGGCCGGCTGAGCGCTTGGTGACGAACCGGGGCAGGGCAGCCCCGAAGATCATCGGCACCCAGGGTTCACCTCCGCGCGGGTCGTGACGATGGACTAGGCATGCCGAGCTCGACCTGGGGGCGCTTGGCTGTGCCGCCCCTCGTCCGCACCTTGCTCGCCGTGCTCGCGCTGGGAGCCGCGGCTGCCCTCGCGCTGCCCCATGCCGGGCTGGCCGGCGGCACCGCTGCGACGGTGGCCACGGTCGCGCTGCTGGGCGCCTCGCTGCTCGCGCTGGTCGGTCTGGTGCGCCGCGCGCTCACCGTCCCGGGCCACGAGCGCCGCCCGTGGCTGGTGCTGGCCGCGGGCTGCCTCGCCCAGGCTGTCTGGGTCGTCCTGGCGGACCGGGGTCACTCCGGGTTCACCGGTGTCCCGGCGCACCTCGTGCTCAGCGCCGTGGTCGCCTACGGACTCTGGCACCTGCCGGCCGCCGAGGAGACCTCGCGGGCCCGCCTGCGCACGATCGTGGACGCGGCGTCGGCCGGCTTCGCGCTGGCGGTGCCGGCCGCCGAGCTCGTCGTCCCCGGCGGTGTCACCGGCCTGCTGGACCGGGCCGGCACCGCGCTGCACCCGCTTGCCGACGTCCTGCTCGCGACTGTCGCGGTCGCCGTGCTCTCGCGGTCCCGGCGGGCCGGCGGGGTGGCGATCAGCCCGCTGCTCGCCCTCACCGTGGGCACGATGCTCCTCGCGGCTGCCGACCTGCTCCAGCACGACGGTGCCTCCCGGGCCACGACCCTCGCCCTGCTCTGCCTCGGTGTCCTGTGCTGGGCGCTGGGGGCCGCCCTTCCCGCGGACGGCGCCGAGACGGACGCGGAGGCGCTGTGGCGCGAGCGCATCGCGGTGCTGGTGCCGCTCGCGCCACTCTGCGGTGCCGCCGCGGTGCTGCTCGGCTCGTCCGTCTTCCACGACCCGATCGCGCCCGTCGCCCTCGCTGCGGCCGTGCTGCTGGCGGCCACTCTCGTCGTCGGCAGCGTCTTGGCCCGGCTGGACAGCCTGAACACCGAGAGGTCGCTCGACGAGCTGGTGCTCAAGCGGACGATGACCCTGGGCACCAGGGAGAAGTGGTTCCGGGGGCTGGTGCAGAACTCCTCCGACGTCATCACCGTCGTCGACGTCCGCGGCATCGTCCGCTACCTCACCCCGTCGGTGTTCAAGATCCTCGGTCACGACCCGAAGCAGCTGGTGGGCACCCGGATCACCGGGCTGCTCCGCCCCGGTGACGGTCGCCGGCTCGAGGCCGCGCTGGCCTCGGCCGCGCGCAGCCCCGGGCGGCCGATCACGCTGGAGTTCCCCATCTGGAGCAAGTCCGGGGCCTGGTGCGACACCGAGACGACGGTGACGTCGCTCGTGCACGACCCCGACATCCGCGGCCTGGTGCTCAACACGCGGGACGTGTCCGAGCGGCGCCAGCTCGAGGAGCAGCTGACCCAGCAGGCGTTCTCCGACGGGCTCACCGGGCTGGCGAACCGGTCGCTGTTCCGCGCCAAGGTCGAGACCGCCCTGAAGGTGGCGCTGGCCCGCGCCGAGGTCGCCGTCCTGTTCCTCGACCTCAACGGGTTCAAGGCCGTCAACGACTCGCAGGGCCACCACGTCGGGGACGAGCTGCTCGGCGTCGTGGCGAAGCGGCTGACCAACTCGGTGCGTCCCGGTGACGTGGTCGCCCGGCTCGGAGGGGACGAGTTCGCCATCCTCGTCACCGGCCCGGATGCCGAGGAGGGCGCCGTCTGGGCGGCCGAGCGGGTCCGGCGGGCGCTGTCCGCGCCGTTCGTGCTCGACGGCCGCGAGCTCGCGCTGGGCGCGTCCTGCGGAATCGCGATCAGTGACGCCGGCGACGAGACCGCCGACCAGCTGCTGCGCAACGCCGACCTCGCGATGTACCGCGCCAAGGGCCGCCGCGACCAGTCGTTCGTGCGGTTCGAGGCGCAGATGCACGACGCCCTGCTCGCGCGGATGAAGGCGGAGTCGGACCTGCGCCGCGCCGTGAGCGGGGGAGACCTGGTCCTCTACTACCAGCCGGTCGTCGAGCTGAGCAGCGGCCACGTCGTGGGCGTCGAAGCACTCGTACGGTGGCGGCACCACGAGCGGGGCATCATCTCGCCGGCCGACTTCATCGACCTCGCCGAGGAGACCGGCCTGGTCAGCGAGATCGGCCGGTGGGCTCTCGAGGACGCCTGCGCGCAGGGTGCCAGGTGGCAGCAGTACGCCGCGCCGGGCGGTCACTTCAAGGTGGCCGTCAACGTGTCCGCCCGCCAGCTGGACGCGACCCTGCCGCGCCAGGTACGCGACGTGCTCGCCGCGACCGGCATGCCTGGCCAGGCACTCACGCTGGAGATGACCGAGAGCGTCCTGATGGCCCGCACCGACGAGGTCGTCGAGCTGCTGCACCGGATGAAGACGCTCGGCCTCAAGGTGGCCGTCGACGACTTCGGCACCGGCTACTCGTCGCTGTCCTACCTGTCGCGCTTCCCGGTCGACATCCTCAAGATCGACAAGTCGTTCGTCCAGCACCTCGGCGGCGACTCCGGCAAGGGCGAGCTCGTGCACACCATCGTGCGCCTCGGCGAGTCGCTGCGCCTGGACACGGTGGCCGAGGGCATCGAGACCGCCGTCCAGCGCGACGCCTTGACCGCGATGGGCTGCACGTTCGGCCAGGGGTACCTCTTCGCCCGGCCGCTCCCGGTCGAGGACGTCGACGTCCTGCTCGCCGAGCAGGCCGCCCGCACCGGGCTCGGTACCGCCGCCACGTCTGCCTGACGGGCTCCGGGCGCGCCCGGTACCGGCTGGCCGGGCCTCGGCCTGGCTCCCGGGATGCTCCCGGTGACCGGCCGGGTCCAGTGGGCCCTCTGGTCCGCCGGTGGATGGTCCCGTGGCCGGTCGGCCGCACGTCGGTAGCCTCCTGAGGTGACCGACACCGCCGCCGACGAGTCCGCTGCGGACTCGTCGGCGCAGCCCGCTGCGGCGGCCCGGCACCCGGGGCGTGTCGAGACTCCAGGTCCGTCGGTCCGCGACCTGCTGACGGCCGCCGTCGCGTCGCTGGGCGGTGTCGAACGACCGGGACAGGTGCAGATGGCCGAGGCCGTCGAGGCCGCGATGCGTGAGCGCCGGCACCTGCTCGTGCAGGCCGGCACCGGCACCGGGAAGTCGCTCGCCTACCTCGTGCCGGCGCTGCTGCACGACGACCGGGTGGTGGTCGCGACAGCGACGATCGCGCTGCAGCAGCAGGTCGTCGACCGTGACCTGCCGGCCCTCGTCGACGCCGTCGAGCCGCTGCTGGGCCGCCGTCCGACGTTCGCGATCCTCAAGGGGCGCGCCAACTACCTCTGCCGCAACAAGGTGCTCGGCGGGATGCCCGACGACGACCAGGACGCCCTGTTCGACCCGTCGCCGTCGACCCAGCTCGGCCGCGACGTCGTACGGCTGCGCGAGTGGACCGACGACACCGGGACCGGCGACCGGGACGAGCTCGACCCGGGTGTCTCCGACCGCGCCTGGCGCCAGGTCAGCGTCTCGGCGACGGAGTGCCTCGGTGCGCAGAAGTGCCCGCACGGCAGTGACTGCTTCGCGGAGCAGTCCCGCGACCGCGCCGCCGCAGCAGACGTGGTGGTGACCAACCACGCGATGCTCGCCATCGACGCGCTGGAGAGCTTCTCGCTCATCCCCGAGCACGACACGGTCGTCGTCGACGAGGCGCACGAGCTGGTCGACCGGGTCACCGGGGTCGCCACGGACGAGCTGTCGTCGACCCTGGTGGAGCGGGCCGCCTCCCGCGCCCGCCGGCTCGTCGACGGCACCGAGGACCTCACCGACGCCGCGGCGGCCCTCGAGCTGGCCCTGGCCGTCGTGCCCGAGGGCCGGGTGGTCGACCTGCCCGAGCAGCTCGCCACCGCGGTCGCGCTGGTCCGCGACGCCGCTCGCGCGGTGATGTCGGAGGTGACCAGGGCGAAGGAGGGAGACGACGCGGCGCGCCGCTTCGCTCTCGCGGCGGCCGGCGCCGTGCACGAGACTGCCGAGCGGGTCGCCGCCCACTCGCCGTACGACGTCACGTGGGTCGCCCACGATCGCCGGCGCGGACCGGTGCTCAAGGTGGCGCCGCTCTCGGTCAACGGCCTGCTGCGCGACGCACTCTTCGGTGAACGGTCGGTGGTGCTGACCTCCGCAACCCTCGAGCTCGGTGGGTCGTTCGACCCGATCGCCCGGCAGGTGGGCCTCACCGGGGAGGAGGCGCCGGAGTGGACCGGGCTCGACGTCGGCTCGCCGTTCGACTACCCGAAGCAGGCGATCCTCTACGTCGCGCGGCGGCTGCCGCCACCCGGGCGCGACGGTGCCTCGCCCAAGGCGATGGACGAGCTCGCGACCCTGGTCGAAGCGGCCGGCGGCCGCACGCTCGGGCTGTTCTCGTCGATGCGGGCCGCCGAGGCGGCCGCGGCCGAGATGCGGGAGCGGCTCGACGTCCCGGTGCTGTGCCAGGGCGATGACCGGACCGCGGCGCTGGTGGCGGCGTTCGCGGCCGACGGGCCGACCTGCTTGTTCGGCACGCTGTCGCTCTGGCAGGGCGTCGACGTGCCGGGCGACTCCTGCCGGCTGGTGGTGATCGACCGGATCCCGTTCCCGCGGCCGGACGACCCCCTGATGTCGGCCCGGGCGCAGGCCGTGGAGGCCGCGGGCGGCAACGGGTTCGTCACGGTCTCCGCCACCCATGCCGCGTTGCGGCTGGCCCAGGGGGCCGGCCGGCTGGTGCGCCGGTCCAGCGACCGGGGGGTGGTCGCGGTGCTGGACTCCCGCCTCGCGACGGCCGGCTACGCGGGGTTCCTGCGCTCGTCGCTGCCGCCGTTCTGGTTCACCACCGACCACGACGTGGCCGTCGGCGCCCTGCGCCGGCTGCGGGACGACCCGGCGGCACCGGCCCGGCCGGCAGGTGACGGTAGTGCAAAGAACGCATGACAAACCCGTCCCAGCCCGCCCAAGCCTGGACGTTGGTCCACTCGTCCCGTAGGTTGCGCGACACCTGACGGTCCCCGGAGACCACTCGTGCGCGATCCGCCCGAGCGTGACGCCTGGCCCCGTCCCTCGAGTCCACGAAACGGAGACGCGCATGCGCGCAGGGCGACGCAGCCTGGTCGGAGCCGTCGGGGCAGTCGCCCTGACGGCCGGGTTCCTCGGGGCGGCGCCGCCCGCGCAGGCGGCGGTCTCGCCGACGGCTGCGGTCGTGATCAACGAGGTGTACGGCGGCGGCGGGAACAGCGGTGCGACCTACAAGCGCGACTTCGTGGAGCTCTACAACGCGTCGTCCACCGCGGTAGACCTCAGTTCCTGGTCGGTGCAGTACGCGTCGGCTACTGGCAGCACCTGGCAGGTCACCGACCTCCTTGGCTCACTGCCTCCGGGTGGCAGCTATGTCGTCGGTGAGGCGTCCGGAGCCGGC
Organism: uncultured Actinomycetota bacterium; assembly: GCA_963784645.1. Taxonomy (GTDB): domain Bacteria; phylum Actinomycetota; class Actinomycetes; order JACCUZ01; family JACCUZ01; genus JBBRVW01. The sequence continues at coordinate 501,545 of CAWARY010000005.1, forward strand.
GGGACCACCGATGTCGTCGTGGATGTGGACGGCGGCATCGCGATGGCAGCCGGCGCCGGGAAGGTCGCGCTCGTCAACAACCGAAGCGCGCTGGCCTGTAGCACCGGCTGCACGGCGCTCGATCCCGTCGTCGACTTCGTGGGCTACGGCACCACGGCCAGCGACTTCGCAGGTACCGGGCGGGCTCCGGCCCCGAGCGCAACCCTGTCGGTGAGCCGTAACGCCGCCCACGCCAACACGGCCGACAACGCCGATGACTTCACGACCGGCGCGCCGACGCCTGCTGCGTGTGGCCCCGCCTGCCTTCCGGACGAGGCGCCGCGGGTGGTCGCCACCACACCGGCCGACGGTGCCAGCGGCGTCGACCGCGCGAGCAACATCACCGTCACCTTCTCCGAGGATGTCACCCTGACCGACGCCTTCGCGCTCACCTGCGCGACTGCCGACCAAGGGTTCGACGTGACCGGATCCGGCTCGACGTACACGGTCGATCCGGCCAGCGACCTGCCGAACGACGGCAGCTGCACGTTCACGGTTCGGGCCCTCGGCGTGTCGGACACCGACGCCAACGATCCGCCGGACCACCCGGCCGCTGACTACACCGCGACCTTCTCGACCGGCAGCACCTGCGGCGCCGCGTACACGCACGCGTACGAGATCCAGGGAACCGACGCAACCCCGGCGATCACGGGCGCGGTCACGACCCAGGGCGTCGTCGTCGGCGACTACGAGGGGGCCCAGCCGGCCCTGCGGGGGTTCTACCTCCAGGACCAGGCAGGCGACGGCGTCGCCGCCACCTCCGACGCGGTCTTCGTCTTCGACAACGGCAGCGACCTGGTGTCGGTCGGCGACGTCGTGCGGGTCAGCGGCACTGCCGTCGACTTCCAGGACCAGACCCAGATCACCATGCCCGTCGGCGGGTCGGTCGAGGCCTGCGGTACCGGGAGCGTCACGCCCACCGACGTCACGCTGCCGTTCGCCTCGGCCGACTACGCCGAGCGCTACGAGGGCATGCTGGTGCGGATGCCGCAGACCCTCACGGTCTCCGAGCACTTCCAGCTCGGCCGGTTCGGCCAGGTGCTGATGTCCTCGGGCGGCCGCCTCCAGCAGCCGACCAGCGTCGTGGCCCCCGGTGCGGAGGCCCAGCAGCTGCAGGCCGACAACGACCTGAACCAGATCCTGTTCGACGACGCCAGCCAGGCGCAGAACCCCGACCCGATCGTCTTCGGCCGTGGCGGCCAGCCGCTCTCGGCGAGCAACACGCTGCGCGGCGGGGACACCGCGAGCAACAGCGTGGGTGTCATGACCTATACCTGGGGCGGCAACTCGGCCAGCCCGAACGCTTTCCGGCTGCGGCCGATCGGCGCGCTCGGGGGAACGGTCGATTTCCAGGCCGCGAACCCGCGTCCCGCGGACGCTCCCGCGCGGGCCGCCGGCACCGACGTCCGCGTCGCCGGCATGAACCTGCTGAACTTCTTCAACACCTACAGCGGCTGCACCTTCGGTGCCGGCGGGCCGAGTGCTGACTGCCGAGGCGCCGACGACCAGGCGGAGTTCGACCGGCAGTGGCCGAAGACCGTCGAGGGCATCGTGGGCACCGGCGCCGACGTCGTCGGGATCAACGAGATCGAGAACGACGGCTACGGGCCGGACAGTGCGATCGCGTTCCTCGTGAGCAAGCTCAACGCCGCGACGTCGCCGGGTACCTACGCCTTCGTCGACGTGGACGCCGGCACCGGCCAGACCAACGCGGCCGGCACCGACGCCATCAAGGTCGGCGTGCTCTACAAGCCGGCGGTCGTGACTCCCGTCGGGACGACCGCCGCCCTGAACACCGACGCGTTCGTCAACGGTGGCGACAACGCGCCGCGCAGCCGGCCCTCGGTCGCCCAGGCGTTCGAGACGTCGACCGGAGCCACGTTCGTCGTGGACGTCAACCACCTCAAGAGCAAGGGCAGCGCCTGCACCGTCCCGGACGCCGGTGACGGGTCGGGCAACTGCAACGCGGCGCGTACCCGCGCGGCGGAGGAGCTCGCGGCCTGGCTCGACACCGATCCGACCGGCTCGGGGGACTCCGACGTGGTGCTGGTCGGCGACTACAACTCCTACGCGATGGAGACGCCGGTACAGACCCTCGAGGACGCCGGTTACACCAACCTGATCTACGACCGGATCGGCGCCGACGCCTATTCCTACGTGTTCGACGGCCAGTGGGGGTACCTCGACTACGCCTTCGGCAGCGAGTCGCTGCTGTCGCAGGTCGCCGGGGTCTACGAGTGGCACATCAACGCCGACGAGCCCGCGGTGCTGGACTACAACACCAACTTCAAGTCGGCCGGCCAGGTCGACTCGTTGTACGCGCCGGACGAGTTCCGCATCTCCGACCACGACCCGGTCATCGTCGACCTGGCGCTGACCCCGCCCGCGGAGTCCTCGACGACGACACTGACGGTGACGCCGCAGTCCCAGGTCTACGGCACCCAGTCGCCGTCGACGTGGACCGCGACGGTCGTGCTGAGCCGCGGCGGCAGCCCGGCCGGAACGGTGGAGCTGCTCGACGGCGACACCGTCACCGGGACAGCCACGGTGACCGACGGCGGGGCCACCGGCACCCTGCCGGCGTTCCTCCCGGCCGGCAGCCACCCGCTGACCGCGCGGTTCGTGCCGGCCGACACCGACGACGCCACCGGGTCGACGTCCGCGGCGACGAGCTTCGTCGTCACCCAGGCGCACTCGACCACGGGTCTGACGGCCCGGTCCGCAAAGGTGAAGACGAAGGGCGGTCCGGCCGAGTTCATCCTCGACATGACCGCACCGGTCTCGCTCGAGACGGGCCGTGCGGCGGAGGGCACCGTGTCCTTCACGGTCGACGGCGTCCAGGTGGCGCAGGCGACGGTGGTCAACGGCTCGGCGCGCGGCGTGGCCAGCACGACGAAGGGGACGCACGACGTGCGAGCCACGTTCACCCCGAGCGACACCGACAACGTCGTGGGCTCCTCGAGCCCGGTGATCTCGGTGCGGGTGAAGTAGCCGACCTGGTGATCCACAGCGGACCCGTGGGGGAAAGTGCCACGGATCCGCTGTGGATCATGGTCGCGCGGGGTGTTCGTGGGGTACGACTGAGCGCGTGAGCCCGGACCCCGCGCTGCCGCTGGTGCGACCGATGCTGGCGACGGCGGGCCAGCTGCCGGCGCCGGAGCAGGAGCAGCGCTGGGCCTTCGAGATGAAGTGGGACGGTGTCCGCGCCGTCGTCTACCTCGACCGGGGCGACCTGCGGGTCCGCACCCGCAACGACCGCGAGGTGGCCGCGACCTACCCCGAGCTACGGGCGCTCGCCGCCGAGCTGTCCCGTCACCGGATGGTGCTCGACGGCGAGCTGGTGGCTTTCGACGAGTCCGGCCGGCCGAGCTTCGGTGAGCTGCAGAACCGCATGCACGTGCAGGCGCCGGGTCGAGACCTGCTGGCGCGGGTCCCGGTCAGCCTGCTGGTGTTCGACCTGCTGCACCTCGACGGCACCTCGCTGGTCCCGCTGCCCTACGACGACCGTCGCGCCGCCCTGGAGGGCCTCGATCTCGCGGGCAGCCGGTGGGCGGTGCCACCGGCCTTCGACGGTGCGGGCGCCGACGCGATGGACGTGTCGAGGTCGCAGGGCCTGGAGGGGGTGGTGGCCAAGCGCCGCGACGCTCCGTACCTGCCGGGTCGCCGGTCACCGACCTGGGTGAAGGTCAAGCACCTGCGGATGCAGGAGGTGGTTGTCGGCGGCTGGTCACCGGGACAGGGCCGGCGGCAGGGCGGCATCGGCTCGCTGCTGCTGGGGGTGCTCGACGGCGACGGGCGGCTGGTCTACGCCGGCCACGTGGGCACCGGGTTCTCCGACCGCGCGCTGGCCGACCTGGGGGAGCTGCTGCGCGCCGACGAGGTCGGCGAGTCGCCGTTCGCCGACCCCGTTCCCCGGCTGCACGCCAAGGGCGCGCACTGGGTCCGGCCACGGCTGGTGGGCGAGGTCGGGTTCGCCGAGTGGACCCGCGAGGGGATGCTGCGCCACCCGGCCTGGCGCGGCCTGCGGCCGGACAAGGACCCCGAGGACGTCGTCCGCGAGAGCTGACCTCGGGAGTCGTCCGCGAGAGCTGACCTCGGGAGTCGTCCGCGAGAGCTGACCTCGGGAGTCGTCCGCGAGAGCTGACCTCGGGAGTCGTCCGCGAGAGCTGACCTCGGACGTCGTCCGCGAGAGCTGACATCGGGAGTCGTCCCCGCCTGTTTGTACGATCGGGAGCGTGCGCCGCCTGGTCAGCACCGAGATCGGACTCGTGGTGAGCATCGCCGCGGCGGTGCTCGTCGCCTACGTCGGGCTGGCCGTCGTCGTCTCCGGCCGGGAGCGGTTCGTCGGGGCTCTCGTCCTGCTGCTGGGCCTGTGGTCGGTCGCGGCGGCCCCCGTCGCCCACGACCGGCTGCACCGCGAGCGCGGCGAGCCCGGCCACGCGCTCTGGGGCCGCGACGACCGCCGCAAGCCGGTGTGGTGGCCGGTGCGGTGGCCCCGCCGCTGAGCACCCCTGCCGCGACCGCTCACGGGGCTCCCGCGACGGTGATCCGGACCGTCACGGTGTCGCCCTCGCCCAGGCCCTCGGCGGCCCGCACGACGTCCTTCAGCGGCACGACGTAGCACCCGTCCTTGGGCCACAACGAGGTCTCGAAGACGGTCGCGCCGATCCGCGCCCGGACCGGGACCATGCCCCAGCCGTAGGTCACGCCCGTGGACACCGCCTTGAGCTGCGCGCTCTCGTCCGCCGGCACCCGGAGGAAGTAGTACGGCGCCGGGCCCCGCCACTCCCAGATCTCACCGGTCACGTCCAGCTGCAGCCCGTCGGGCGCCTCCTGGTCGGCATCGCCGTCGGGGTCGTCCGCGGGGTGCTCCGTCATGGGCACAGGCTAGGTTCGGCTCCGGACGTGATGCTGCCGGACACGGGGAGTGGTGTGAGCGACGGCACGACCCCCACCGCGCGGGCGCTGCTCACGCTGGAGCTGGTCCAGAGCAGCCCGGGGATCACCGCCGAGCGGCTCGCGGACAAGCTCGGGGTCTCGGAGCGGGCCGCCCGGCGCTACGTCGGACTGCTGCGCGAGGCCGGCATCCCGATCGAGTCGGCGCGCGGCCCCTACGGCGGCTACCGCGTCGGCCGCGGCCTCCGCCTGCCGCCGCTGGTCTTCACCGCCACCGAGGCGCTGGGTCTGGTGATGGCCGTGCTGGACGGCCATCACGACGCCGGCGACCCGACCGACCCGGTGGGCAGCGCGGTCGGCAAGATCGTGCGGGCTCTCCCGGAGCCGGTCGCGGCTGCGGCGGAAGCTGTCCGCCGCAGCACGGCCCCGGCGCCCGACCGGGCCGCAGCCCGCCCCGACCCGGGCACGACGAGCGCCCTGGTCCAGGCCTGCTCCGACCGCCGGCGGGTCCGGGTGGCGTACCGGTCCGAGGCCGGGTCGGAGTGGGAGGCCGAGGTCGACCCGTGGGCGCTGGTCGTCCGGCACGGCCGGTGGTACCTGCTCTGCCACTCCCATGCGGCGGACGCGGTGCGTGCCTACCGGGTCGACCGGGTGCGCGACGTCGAGGTGCTCACCGCCGGCTTCACCATGCCCGCCGACCTCGACCCGGTCGCCCTGCTCGAGGACCACCTCGCCGTGGGCTGGGAGTACCAGGTCGAGGTGCTCGTCGACGCGCCGCTCGAGGTGCTCGGTGCCCGGCTCCCACGCGCGCTGGGCCGGCTGGAGGCCGTCGACGCGACGACGACGCGGCTGGTCGGCAGCACCGGCAACCCGTGGTGGTACGCCGAGCAGCTCGTCGTGGTCCCCGCGCCGTTCCGGGTGGTCGGGGGACCGGAGCTGCAGGAGACGCTGCGGGCGGTCGGTGCACGCCTGCTCGCCGCGGGCCGGTGCGTCGGCGACGGCCAGCCGTGAGCTGACCGCCGCCGTCGACCACGCCGGCGCCCCGGGTCAGACGTGCCAGCCGGCCGGCGGGTCCTCTCCCACCAACCCGTCGACCGCCTCGCGCAGCAGGTCCGCGTGGCCCGTGTGCCGCCCGTACTCCTCGACCAGGTCGAAGACGAGCCGGCGCAGGCTCGCGTGCCGGCCGTCCGGCCCGGAGATGTCGACCAGCTGGTCCAGCCCCCCGTCGGCGAGGGCGGCGTCGAGGCGGCCGCGGGCGCGCTCGACCGCGGCGTCGTAGAGCGCGTAGAGCTCCTCGGGGCTGTCGTCGGCGGCGGAGCGGAAGTCCCAGCCGGGGTTCGCGTCCCAGTCGACGGTCTCCCACGGGGGACCGGGGGAGCTGCCGCGCATCTTGATCGTGAAGGTGAAGTCCTCGACGAACGCGAGGTGCTTGAGCAGCCTTCCGAGGGTCAGGGTCGAGGCTCCGACCGTCACTCGCAGGCCGGCCACGTCGAGGCCCGCGGCCTTCCAGCGGAACGTCGTGCGCTGCCGGTCGAGCGCTCCGACGAGGTGCTCGACCTCGGTGCCGGCCAGCGGCGGTTCCCAGGGGAAGTCGTCCGGCGAGGATGCGGTGGTGGTGGTGTCGGTGTCGGTCATGTCGGCACGGTAGAGGCCGTTCCGGACGTTCTGCGACCGGAAGCCGACGCCCGTCCCGGGCGACCTCAGGAGCCGGGTCAGTAAACGGTGACGTGCACGTGGTCGTAGTGGTTCGCGGTGGTCGAGCCGCGGTCCGGCATGGCCCGCCACCCCTCGCTGCTGCGCTGCACGGTCCAGATGTGCTGGGCCCAGATCACGTAGCTCACGCCCAGCTCGCCGGCGTGCGCCCGCACGTAGGCCGCGATCGCGCTGCCCAGCGAACCGGTCGACATGATGTCCAGGGCGTGCCCCGTTCCGTGGTCGCCGCCGGACCCGGTGCGCCCGCCCCAGGAGCTCACGGCGGGGAAGGCCGCGCAGACCGCGCGGTAGACCTTGACCGCGTTCGTGGTGAGCCCGCTCTCGACGCCGGAGCCGTCCGGGCACGTCGCGCCGCCCACCCCGGCCGGGACCTTGACGGCGCCCGGCGTCGCCGGGTCGGCGCTCGCCGAGGGCTGCGGCTTGTCACGGGTCAGGCCGTTGCGGCGCACCCACACGAGCTGGTCACCGCTGGCGATCTCCGCCCACGGCCCCTCCGTGCTGCCGGTCGCGAGCACCTTGTCGCCGTCGTGGATCTTCACCAGGACGCGGGAGCCGACCCCGGGGTCGCTCCAGACGACCAGGCCGTCGTTGGCCCACCGCGGGACGAGGGCGTCGCGGTTGGTGGCCACCGCGCGCTCGGCGATGCCCGCGACGTCGTCGGGGTGCGGAGGCGCGGTCTCGGGGCGCTGGAACGACCGCGAGACGGTGTGCGCCGCGACCCGCGCCGGCCGGTCCACCGACTGGCGGGCGACCGCGGAGGACAGGGCCGGTGACGGCGTGCTGCCGGAGGGCTCGAGCGCGGCCGCGACCGGCACCACGGCGGCGACGGCGAGGACGGGGACCGTCAAGGCTCCCCAGCGACGCAGCTGCACGTGGGCGGGCGTGGTCTTGCGGCGGCGGCCGGCGGGCACGCGATCACTCCGGGTGCTGGTCGGTTGGTCGGAAGGTGTCGAGTCAAGCACAGGGGCAGTACCCGTTGTGGGTGCGCCCCACCCGCCCGGCGGCGGTCTCAGGCCCCCCGATGGGTCGCAGGCCCGGCGGGTCGACGTAGTCCGCCGTGCCCCACGGGGGCGATGCTCACGGGTGTCGGATCGGAGTGCGCGGCGCTGCTCTTGACCGGTTTGGCCAAGACTTGACGTCGGACAGCCCGGACTGCGCCTGGGTTCGGTAGGTCGTCAGAGCCGGCGCAGGACCGCGGTGACCCGACCGAGCACGGTGGCGTCGTCGCCCGGGATCGGCTCGTAGGCCGGGTTGTGCGGCATCAGCCAGACGTGCCCGTCGCGCCGCTTGAAGGTCTTCACGGTGGCCTCGCCGTCGATCATCGCGGCCACGATGTCCCCGTTGTCGGCCGACGGCTGCTGGCGCACCACGACCCAGTCGCCGTCGCAGATGGCTGCCTCGACCATCGAGTCGCCCTGCACCTGCAGCAGGAACAGCGTGCCCTCGCCCACGACCTGCTTCGGGAGCGGGAACACGTCCTCGACGACCTGGTCGGCGAGGATCGGACCGCCCGCGGCGATCCGGCCGACCAACGGCACGTAGGCCGCGGCCGGACGGGCGTCGCCGCTGCCCGTGTCGAGGTCGTGCGCGTCGCCGCCCCCGTCGTAGGACGGGGCGAGGATCGGTGCCGCGTCGGGGCTGAAGACCTCGATGGCGCGCGGCCGGTTGGGGTCGCGGCGCAGGAAGCCCTTGCGCTCGAGGGTCGCCAGCTGGTGGGAGACGCTGGAGGAGCTGGTGAGCCCGACCGCCTCACCGATCTCGCGCATGCTCGGCGGGTAGCCGCGACGCTCGACGGAGGCGCGGATCTCCTCCAGCACCCGGCGCTGCCGCGGAGTGAGGCCGGCCTCGTCGGGCGGCCCGTCGGGGATCTCGGTCACCACCGCTCGCCGGGTGCCCGCCTCGGGTCCTTCCACTGCCGTGCCGGGGGAGCCGGCCGAGCGCTCGTTGCCGTTGCTGTCCCGTCGCGCCACGGGTGCCTCCTCGTCCGCCGGTGCCCCCGAGCCGCCGCCCGGAGGTTGTGTCCGAACCCCCGAGGACGGTCGGGCCATGACCACGACGTGCTCGCCGACGGCCCGGCCGACCGCTCCCGCAAGGGTGCGTCCGAGTGGGAAGGCTAGCGATCTCGCACGGATGTTTCAAACACCTGTTCGAATGTCGCGGCGTTTTCCTGGCTTTCCCTGCCCGGATGGGGTACAACTCGTACAGGTGTTCGATCGAACAGGTGTTCGGCCGACTCCCACGGGGAACGAGACAGCAAGCAGGTCACACACAGCGCAGGCAGGCGACGCAGCACGTCCAGCACACCAGAGCCGGGAGGCCACGATGAGCACGATGACCCTGAGCGCCGGGTTCGGCCGCTCCGCGAGCCCCGCGCGGGCCGCTGCACCCGCGGTGCGGCTCACCCGGCGGGCCCGGCTGCTCCTCACGCTGAGCCTGCTGGTCCTCGCGGTGACCGCGGCCGTGCTGGCCACCGGCGGTGCGTCGGCGCTGGCCGGCACCGACCACCCGGTCGCGGCCCACGAGCAGGTGACGGTGCTCCCCGGCCAGACGCTGTGGGAGATCGCCCATCGCGCCGCGCCGGGTGCCGACCCGCGCGACACGGTCCAGGCGATCCTCGACCTCAACGGCTTGCAGACCTCCCAGGTCCAGGCCGGCACCGCGCTCCTGCTGCCCTGACGCGCCTGGCTGCTGGACGTGCCGGGTGACCGAGCCCGCGGACGACGCGACCGGGTGCGCCGGCGAGGCAGCTGCACCACCACGACCAGTGTCAGCCGCAGGGCGCCGGATACGGCGCCCTGCGGCTGACAGCTCGCGGGATGGTGGGGTCAGAGGAGCGGCCCGCGGGAGCCCCGACACGCCGCCGTCCCGACCGGTGGACGGCACACCGCCCCTGCACCACCGCCCTGACCTGCGGGGATGCGCCCGCGCCCGCAGCCGGCCGGGGCCTCGGCAGAAATCAGCCGAACGGATGTCCCGGACTGCTTGCACATGTGGTGGTCGCAGGCATACCGTCCCACTACATCTTGTGAATGACACCGATGTAGTTATCCACATGTAGTCCCCAGCCTGTCCACACGGATCGGCCCCGGATCCACAGATTCGTCCACAGCCGGGCGTCCGCATCGCCCCGGTCGAGCCCTGGTCAGCCCCGAGAGGAGCCCACCCGCATGCACTGTCCCTTCTGCCGGCACAGCGACAGCCGGGTGGTCGACAGCCGGGCGTCCGACGACGGCACCTCGATCCGGCGCCGCCGGCAGTGCCCCGAGTGCGGCCGGCGGTTCACCACCGTCGAGACCGCCTCGTTGTCGGTGACCAAGCGGTCCGGGGCCAGCGAGCCGTTCAGCCGCGACAAGGTCCTCGTCGGGGTCCGCAAGGCCTGCCAGGGACGCCCGGTCAGCGAGGACGACCTCGCGCTGCTCGCCCAGCGGGTCGAGGAGACCGTCCGCGCCAGCGGCGTCGCCGAGATCGAGGCCCACGAGGTCGGGATGGCCGTCCTGCCGCCGCTGCGCGAGCTGGACGAGGTCGCCTACCTGCGGTTCGCCTCGGTCTACCGCGCGTTCGACGACCTCGAGGCCTTCGAGGCCGAGATCGCCCTGCTGCGCGCGGAGCACGACCTCAGCGGCGACTCGGCCGCCGCTGCCGCCCGCGACCAGGGCCCTCCGGGCCGGTCGCAGCCGGGCGCGCACCACCCCTAGGACATCCGCCCGGGCACCCGTCGATCGGGATGACCTGTCGGTGCAGAAGTGTTGAATTCATGAGCAGTTCGGGAGGAGCAGGGATGACGGAGACGTCGCACGACAAGCCCCAGGTGATCCGGCAGGGCAGCACCGCCGAGACCAGCAAGGGCGGCCGCACGAAGGGCCTCACCATCGAGCGGATCTACACGACCGCCGGGGTGCACCCCTACGACGAGGTGACCTGGGAGCGGCGTGACGTCGTCCAGCAGAACTGGCGGACCGGCGAGACGATCTTCGAGCAGCGCGGGGTCGAGTTCCCCGACTTCTGGTCGGTCAACGCCTCCACGATCGTCACCACCAAGTACTTCCGCGGTGCCGTCGGCACCGACGCCCGCGAGACCGGCCTGCGCCAGCTCATCGACCGCGTGGTGCTCACCTACCGCCGGGCCGGTGAGGAGCACGGCTACTTCGCGACCCCCGGTGACGCCGAGGTCTTCGAGCACGAGCTGACCTGGGCGCTGCTGCACCAGGTGTTCTCGTTCAACTCGCCGGTGTGGTTCAACGTCGGCACCGCGAGCCCGCAGCAGGTCTCGGCCTGCTTCATCCTCGCCGTCGACGACACGATGGACTCGATCCTCAACTGGTACCGCGAGGAGGGCCTGATCTTCAAGGGCGGCTCCGGTGCCGGCCTCAACCTCTCCCGCCTGCGGTCGTCGAAGGAGCTGCTGTCCTCCGGCGGCACCGCCTCCGGCCCGGTCTCGTTCATGCGCGGCGCCGACGCGTCCGCCGGCACCATCAAGTCCGGCGGCGCCACCCGGCGCGCGGCGAAGATGGTCGTCCTCGACGTCGACCACCCCGACATCGAGGAGTTCGTCGAGACCAAGGCGCGCGAGGAGAACAAGATCCGCGCGCTGCGCGACGCCGGCTTCGACATGGACCTCGGCGGCAAGGACATCACCTCGGTCCAGTACCAGAACGCCAACAACTCGGTCCGGGTCACCGACGAGTTCATGCAGGCGGTCGAGCAGGGCACCGAGTTCGGTCTGCGCGGCCGCAGCACCGGCGAGGTCATCGAGACCACCGACGCCCGCACGCTGTGGCGCAAGATCGCCGTCGCGGCCTGGGAGTGCGCCGACCCGGGCATCCAGTACGACGACACCATCAACGACTGGCACACCAACCCCGAGACCGGCCGGATCACCGCGTCCAACCCGTGCTCGGAGTACATGTCGCTGGACAACTCGTCCTGCAACCTGGCCTCGCTCAACCTCCTCAAGTTCCTCAAGGAGGACGACACCTTCGACGCGACGACGTTCGCGAAGGTCGTCGAGCTGGTCATCACGGCGATGGACATCTCGATCTGCTTCGCCGACTTCCCGACCGAGGCGATCGGCGACACCACCCGCAAGTACCGCCAGCTCGGCATCGGCTACGCCAACCTCGGTGCGCTGCTCATGGCGACCGGCCGCGGCTACGACTCCGACGGCGGCCGCGCGCTGGCCGCGTCCATCACGTCGCTGATGACCGGCACGTCCTACAAGCGGTCCGCCGAGATCGCCGGCATCGTCGGCGCCTACGAGGGCTACGCCCGCAACGCCGACGCGCACAAGCGGGTCATGCGCAAGCACGCCGCAGCCAGTGACTCGGTGCGTTCCGTCGACACCCTGGACCGTGACGTGCAGCGCGAGGCCAGCAAGGCCTGGGACGCGGTCGTCAAGCTGGGCGAGAAGAACGGCTACCGCAACGCGCAGGCCTCGGTGCTCGCGCCGACCGGCACCATCGGCTTCATGATGGACTGCGACACGACGGGCATCGAGCCCGACTTCTCGCTGGTGAAGTTCAAGAAGCTCGTCGGCGGCGGCTCGATGCAGATCGTCAACCAGACGATCCCGCGGGCGCTGCGCAAGCTCGGCTACACCGAGGAGACCGTCGAGGCGATCGTCGAGTACATCGCCGAGAACGGCCACGTCATCGACGCCCCCGGGCTGCGCCAGGACCACTACGAGGTCTTCGACTGCGCGATGGGTGAGCGCTCGATCGCACCGATGGGCCACGTGCGGATGATGGCCGCGGTGCAGCCGTTCCTGTCCGGTGCGATCTCGAAGACGGTCAACCTGCCGGAGACGGCGACCGTCGAGGAGATCGAGGACGTCCACTTCCAGGGCTGGAAGCTCGGCCTCAAGGCGCTCGCCGTCTACCGCGACAACTGCAAGGTCGGCCAGCCCCTGTCCGACGGCAAGGCCAAGGCCGCACCCGTCGACGAGCCGGTCGTGGAGAAGGTCGTCGAGTACCGGCCGACCCGCAAGCGGCTGCCGAAGAAGCGCCCGGCGCAGATGACGTCCTTCGCCGTCGGTGGTGCCGAGGGGTACATGACCGCCTCGTCCTACCCCGACGACGGTCTGGGCGAGATCTTCCTCAAGATGTCCAAGCAGGGCTCGACCCTGGCCGGCGTCATGGATGCGTTCTCGATCGCCATCTCGATCGGCCTGCAGTACGGCGTCCCGCTGGAGACCTACGTCTCGAAGTTCGTGAACATGCGCTTCGAGCCGGCCGGCCTCACCGACGACCCGGACGTCCGGATGGCGCAGTCGATCATGGACTACGTCTTCCGCCGGCTGGCCCTGGACCACCTCGACTTCGACACCCGCTCGGCCTACGGCGTCTACTCGGCCGACGAGCGGTCCCGTCAGCTCGAGACCGGCTCGTACCTGCCGGCCGAGTCCGACGACGACGTCGAGGAGGAGCTGGAGTCGCTCGCGCAGTCCGCGCCGGTGGCCGAGGCGCCGAAGGCCGAGGCGAAGCCCGCCGACACCGAGTCGGCAGCGGTCAAGGCGGCCCCGGCCGAGGCGCACTCGTCGGCCGAGCTGCTCGAGGTCATCACCGGTCAGGTCTCCGACGCCCCGCTCTGCATGACCTGCGGGATCAAGATGCGCCCGGCCGGCTCCTGCTACGTCTGCGAGGGCTGCGGCAGCACCTCCGGCTGCAGCTGAGTCGGGGACCGGGTGCGGGCCTCCTGCCCGTGGTCGGCGACTGAGCGGGTGAGGTTCCACAGCAACGCGTGACGGCGACACGACGGGTGCCCCTTCTCTCCGGAGGAGTGGCACCCGTCGCGCGTCCGGCCCGTCGGTCCGGAGGCTGGCGGGCTCCGACGGCCGCCGGCTCAGGCCCACGCCTGGCGGCTTCGGTCTTCCGTCGTCCAGGGCCGGGCGTGAAGGTCAGCCAGTGGCGTGCGCGTACGGTGCGCCGACGATCCACCCACCGATGCGGGTCGGCACCTCCGGCGCCGGGACGATCCGCACCACGTCGCCCACGTGGACCTCGCCCGGTCGGACGACCCACGCGTCCAGGGCGATCTCGCCACCGAAGACGTGACGGATGCGTCGAAGGACGTCGAGGTCCTGGCTCCCGTCGTCCGGGTCGATCGTCGTGACGATGCATCGCTGTCGCACCGAGTGGAGGCCGACGAGCGCCGCACCGATGGCAAGAGCCTGACCTGCGAGCTGCGGTTCGAGCTCGGCGGCGACCCCGGAGAGGACGATGTTGGGACGTAGCCGGCGGACGTCCTCGCCCAGCCGCTCGACGGCGCCCTCGGTGGCGACCAGCAGGTCCAGGATGTCGAAGCGTTCGGGTGTGGTGTCGGCGACCAGGCGCGCGTCCGGTCCCGCGCGCCCGCGCACAGCCGCCAGGGCCTCGGCGGAGCCCCACCGGTGACCGTCGACGGTCGGTACCCCGTCCGGGCCGGTGGCAGCCGGCAGGCTGACGAGGCCGGGCCGGCGTCGCCCGGTCATGGGACATCGCCGGTCCGCGACGTGGACGACCCGGTCGCCCTCGATGCCCCCTCTGGTGAGGCGAGCGGACTGGAGGCTCTCGCCCTTGAGCGACTTCACCGGGTAGCGCCAGAGCTGCGCGACGCGCATGTCCGCACCCACCCGCGCTCCGGGCGGGCTAGTGATGGGCGAGGTGGGCATCGTCGGGCCAGGTGCCCTCGACCGGCATGTCGAGCCGCTCCGTCATGGGCACCCGCCACTCCGGCGTGGAGGTGGGCTCCCCCCAGTAGTCGGTGACACGCACCGCCTCGCCGTCCCGAAGCTCGCCGATGGTGACGTTGCGGTACAGGCGGCCGTCGCCGTAGTTGCACGTCCACTCGACGACCACGACGTCGTCGAGGCGATGCCGCCTCCCGACCTCCAGGGTGAGCTCGGGGAAGTTGCCCTCCACGTCCGCGACGAGCTTGCGGGTGCGGACGATCTCCTGCATCTGCGGCCACTGCCGGACGACATCGGCGGCCAGCGGCACGCCCAGGATGTAGGCGACCCGGGTCGCCCCGTTGGAGTCCTGCTGCGGATCGGTCATTCGACTCACTTCTCTCAGGTCGGTGCGGTGTGCGGCGTCCGGCCACCGACGCTTCGCCGGCCGGACGCCGCACACCGGTCTGCTAGCTCGTGGCGGACGATGCCGGGTGCACCCGGGAGTCGTAGAAGGACGTGATGGTCTCCGCGATCACCTCGAGGTGGTCCTCGACCGCGAAGTGCCCCGAGTCCAGCCGGATCAGCTCGGCGTCGGGAAGGTCACGCAGGTAGGCCTCGCCACCGGCGGGGGTGAAGAAGATGTCGCCCTGGCCCCAGAAGATCAACGTGAGGGGCTGCGTGTCCCGTAGGGACGCCTGCCAGGTGTCGTACAGGGCGGCATTGGTCCGGTAGTCGTAGAACAGGTCGAGCTGCACCCGGTGGGCGTGCGGCCGGGACAGGAAGAACAGGTCGGTGTTCCAGTTGTCCGGGCTGATCCTGCTCGGGTCAGGGTGACCTGTGGTGTAGATCGCCTTGACGGTGTCGGGCTGCAGGAACGCCTCGAGTGCTGCCTCGTTGGCGGGGCTGCGGTCGACCCAGAGCGCGTGCCGGATGCCGTCCCAGGCCTCGGTGAACCCCTCCTCGTAGGAGTTCGCGTTCTGGATGACCTGCCACTGCAGCCAGTCGGGGTGCCGGGCGATCAGGCGGTTGCCGATCGGGCCGCCGTAGTCCTGCATGTAGATGCCCATCGGCCCGGTGAAGTCGACTGCGTGGAGCAGCCCTTCGACGACCTCGGCGAGGTGGTCGAAGGTGTAGTCCCAGGTCGCCGGGTCGGGCATCTCGGTGTTGCCGAACCCCGGGTAGTCCGGGGAGAGGACGTGGAACCTCTCGGCCAGGACCGGGATGAGGTCCCGGAACTGGTGGGACGAGGCGGGGAACCCGCCGAGCAGCAGGAGCTTGGGGTTCGCGGGGTCTCCAGCCTCGCGGTAGAACACGTCCAGGGACTGGACCTTCGCGGAGTGGTAGGTCGTCATGTGGCACCTCCGGGTGCGTACCGCCAACGGTTGCCCCGCTCGGATGTCCCGCGCGGGTGCGTGTCGAGTGGTTGGCGTCATCCGGGGTCGTCGTCTTACCCCTGTCGAGCGCCGGATTCCTCAGCTCGTTCGAGGCTCCGGTGCGCGTTCAGACCGAGTCGATGCACATCTCGTACACGTTCGACCGGACCACGCCGGTCAGCCCCGAGGCATCGACGGCGTCGCCGCCGAAGACCGCAGCGGTTTCCGTGTCCCAGTACGACACGTCCAGGGCGTGGCCGTTGGCCCGGTCGACCAGCAGCCTGAAACCACGGAAGCCTTCCCCGTCGTGCTTGCTGACAGCCGTGTTCCGGACGTGGTCGATGACGTCGTCCGTGCGTGCTGCGGTGAAGGCGATCTCGTCGATCCGGACCCACATCGCGACCTCCGTGACGGTAGGGAACCTACGGGGCCGGGTGGCCGTCGTCCCCGAACAGCGTCGCCGCCTCGACCAGTCCCAGGTAGTCCTGTCGGCAGGCCGGGCAGCTCACGAGGTGCGCTGCGAGGCCCGGATGCGATGCCGCCGCGTTGCCGCCCGTGAGCTCCTCCTCGACGTAGCGGTGGAGGACCTCGAAGCCGGCCGCGCAGCCGGCATCGAGGGGCTCGGCGGACAGCATCGCGTCGAGGTCGCGTCCCTCGTTCATCGTGACCTCGACAGGGCGTAGGGCGGCTCGTACCCGGCGGCGCTGAGGCTCGCCCGGAGCCTGCGACGAGCATCGAACAGTGTCTTGTACACCGCGTTGCGAGTGGCCCCGAGCTCGCGCGCGAACGCGTCCATCGGAACCTCGTTCAGTGCGATGGCCACGAACACGCGCCGCTGCAGTGCGGTCAGGTCCTCGTCGACGGCGCGTCGCAACGTGGCGAACAGCTCCCGGTGCAGGGTCTGGTCGTCCGGCGCGGTCATGAGCGTGTCGGGGAGCCGGCCCCACGCGTCGTCGTCCAGCGACGCGCGACGCTCCCGCCAGAAGTGGCGTCCCATCTTCGTGGACACCTCGAACATGACGAAACGGTAGGCCCACGTGGTGAACCTGCTCTCGCCGCGGAATCCTGGGACCTTCGACCGGATCGACATCAACGCGTCGTCGGTGGCTTGCTGGGCGATGTCCTCGAGCTCGGGTCCACGCAGCTGCAGGTCCCGCGCGCGTCGTGCCACCTCGTGCCGGGCGACCCGCAGCAGCAGGTCATGCAGCGCGGACACGCTGTCCTCGTGACGGCGGCCGGATGCCTGCAGACCGTCGACCCAGTCCCTGGACACCCCGTCCAGACCAGCTCGGGCAGGCGACGGCGCCGCGTCCGGGCCGGGAGGAACCTCGGCGTGCACCGCCCACTCAGTCTCGTGAAGTCGATCGAGGAGAGCAACCGCCGCGAACGTACTCCACCTCACCGGCGGGGCGACAGGGCGCGGGAGCAGCGATCGCACGCCCCAGGGCCGACCTCTAGCGGAAGAAGTGGGTCTTGGGCTGGTCACGACGGATCCCGTCGAGCACGAGGTCGACCTTCTCGTTGTAGAACGCGATCATCCCTGCGATCGGCGACAGCTGGCGCGTGGGGAAGTCGTACGACCACGCGAGGTCAGCATGAACGAACTCACCGACGCGCACGGACCAGTACCCCGTGGTCGTTCCCTTGTACGGGCACTCCGTGACCGTCGCCGTCGGCACCAGGTGCTCGAAGTCCACCTCGGTGCGCGCAAGGTAGTAGCGCGTCGGGAGCCCGGTCTCGAACACCAGCACCGGAGATGCCGACTCGGCGAGGACGACACCGGCCATCTCGACCCGCACCGATCGCGTGGACCGGAGCGCGTCGACGCGGACGTACGGGCTCCTCGGATGGACGAACACCTGCTCGTCCTCCTCGAACCAGCTGTCGAGCGAGGCCCAGTCGAAGCGCACCGTCCCGTTGAGGCTCGCGACGGGTGAGTCGGCGACCAGTCGAGCCGCGCCGGCGCGTCGGACGTCACCCACCTGCACCGCGTGCACCTGCACCGGCCCCCGCCGGGTCTGCTGGACGTGTCGCTCATCTACGAGGGCGCCCGTCCTGACGTCCTCGACAGGTATGTAGTACTGCGGGTAGTTCGCCCACTCCCACACGTACAGCGCCCGCACCGTGTCGACGACCAGCTCCCCGCCCAGGAAGGCGCGGATCCGGCGCGGCACCGGCTCGACCTGGTTCACCCGCGCGACCATCGCCGGGTAGTCGTCCTCGGTGCGCCCGAGGCGGTCGGGCGCGATGTCAGCAAGCTCACGAGTTGTCATGCCCTGTTGGTGACGGCGTCGAGCCGGTTCTTACCCCGGACAGGGGTGCGGCGCCCTGACCGGCAGGGAGCGAGTCGCTGCGGCGGGGCGCCTGACCGGGCTCCCCGCCGCAGCGGCCGCGGAGGTCAGCGGACGATGACCGTGCCGCTCATCATCGCGCCGTGGACGGCGCAGGCGTACCGGAACCCCTTCTTGGGCGACACCCGCATGAACCTCAGGTCGTACGAGCGGGAGGTCAGGCCGTCGGGACCGCGCACGCCGGAGGACCGCAGCTTGGTCTTGCTGCCGAAGTACTTGTGACCGCCCTGCGTGAGGACCCCGGTCGACCGGACGACGAACTCCGCGTTCTGCGGGCCGGAGGAGCAGAACGCCGGCGGTGGCGCATCAGGGGCGGTGTCCCCGCTCGGGCTCTCGCAGACCACGTTCTGGCCCGAGAAGTCACTGTTCGCGAGGGCGATCGCCGTCGACCGCGGGAAGGTGACCGTGTGGATGTTGCCCAGCAGCTGGGCGAAGTGCCAGCGCACCCGGTCCCCCTTGTGGATCCGCAGGGTGGTCGGGAACATCGCGTTGAGGCCCCAGCCGTCGCCGTCGTAGCCAGAGTAGGCGTCCCAGACGACGCGTCCTGCTGCCGTCTTGTGCCGGGTCGGCTTCTGGAGGCGGTTGATGACCGCGGCGGCCTCGTCCCGCTGCTGGGCGTTGACCGCCGACTCGGTGCTGTCGAGCTGCGCCTGCGTCGTGGTGGCCGTGCTGTCCGGTACCACGCTGACGCGCATCTGCATCATCGAGTGGATGATGCAGAGCACCCAGAACGTGGTGCCTGGGGTCGCGTCGACGGTCACGCTGAACGTCGGCGCGCTGATCGGAACGCCGGAGTTCACGACCGAGGTTCCCTTGTAGCTGCACGGAGCGCTCGTCGTCCCGCAGCCCTGCGCACTCGGGAAGAGCACGGCCGGGTTGAACTGGAAGGCAGGAGGCGGGTCGTCGGCGTCGCTCTGCAGCGTCGCGTAGTCACCCCCGGGCCCGGTGTGGTCCAGCCGCCAGTCGTCGGCGCCGACCCCGGCCGGGATCAGCGTCGCGGTGTGGAACCCCTGGAAGTTGAAGGTGAGGACGTCGCCGCGGTGCACCGAGATGGTGTCGGGCGCACCGAACCGCATGCCCTCGAGGACGACCCCGTGCACCTTCGCGCCGCTGCCCACGTTGATGGTGAGTGCGGTGCCTGCAGCCTGGGCCCCCGCTGTCGGTGCCAGGACGAGTGCCGCCGCCGTCCCTCCGGCAAGCATGGCTGCGGTCAATCGCGTACGTGCTGCTCTCACAACCCCTCCTTCGACCGAGCCGGGCTGCACCGGCTCACCGACCGCGCCGCCGACGACGGCGCGTGCCGCCCACCCCGACCTGGGCGTGCATCCCGCAACGTCCACCCGTACGGGCCTGCGGTCAACCTTCAGGATCAGCGGCGGCCGACATGCCGTGACATGGCGGCGAAGGGTCGATTTGCCACGAAGGAGAAGGCGGTGCCGGAAGACCGCACCGAGGTGGGCTCGGGGGTCAGAGGTCCTTGCGGCCGAACGACGCCGCCGCGAGTCCCCAGACCATCGCCACCCACAGCAAGGCCCACGCGAGGTAGGCCACCGTCGGCGAGGCCTGGCTGAGGAACGGGAAACCATTCAGGTCGGCGCCGAACTGCGCCAGCGCCGTGGGGTCCTGGAAGCCGTGCATGGCGCCGCGCCACAGGCCGTCGGTGGGCAGGATGACGCGCGAGACGGTGCCGACCCGGGCGATGCCGTCGTTGCCGAGCGACTGGCCGAGGCCGCCGACCACACCGGCGACCCAGGTGGCGCCGAACAGCCCGACCGCCACCACGCCGGACGCCATCGGCGAGATCACCGTCGACAGCAGCAGGGCCAGCGTGAGCAGCACGACGGTCTGGGCCGCCAGCAGTGCGAACGCGGTCACCGGCTGGGGCGGCCAGTAGTCGGCCGTCACCCGGACGACGAGGCACTGGGCCAGCCCGGCGAGGACGACGAAGCAGCTGCCGAACACGACCAGGCCCAGCCACTTGCCGAGCAGGAAGGCCGAGCGCCGCACCGGCCGCGCCAGCACGGCCAGGGCGATGCCGGACTCCGTCTCGCCGGCCAGGGTGGGCCCGGCGAGGAAGGCAGTGCCCAGAGCGGCGATCAGGCTGAAGCCGAACATCACCAGGTTGAGCAGGATCGAGGCGGTCAGCCGGACCTCGCCGCTGGTGAGCGTGGACTCCGCCGCGAGCCGCGAGAAGCCCCAGCCGCTGAGCCCGACCAGCACGATGGTGAGGGCGCCGAGCGCCAGCACGACCCGGCGCCGGGACGCTTCGCGCAGGGTGGTCGCGGCGATCGTGAGGACGGTCCGGGTCGTCGTCACCGGTCACCTCCCGACGCGGGCCGGAGGATCCCGAGCAGTCGTTCCTCCAGGCTGATCCGTGTCGGCTCGACGGCGTGCACCCGGGCACCGAGTGCGACCAGGTCACTGACGAGGTCGGGCACGGCTGCCGGGTCGTCGAGGGCGGGCAGCGCGACGGTGAACCAGTCGTCGGAGCGCTGGACGCTCCCGGTCGCTGCCAGGCGCGCCTCGACCGCCGGCGACAGACGGGTCAGGTGCAGCCGGAGCTCGCGCTGGCCCAGCAGCTCGGCGAGGGTCCCCGCGGCGGCAACCCGCCCGCGGTCGAGAATGACCACCCGGTCGCAGACCCGCTCGACCTCCCCGATCAGGTGCGAGTTGAGCAGCACCGCGACGCCCTGCGACCGCAGCTCCAGCACGAGGTCGCGCACGTCTGCGCGCCCCAGCGGATCCAGCGCGCTCGTCGGCTCGTCCAGGACGACGAGCTCCGGCCGCGCCACCAGCGCGACCGCCAGGCCGAGCCGCTGCTGCATGCCCTTCGAGAAGCCGCCGACGCGGTCTCCGGCGCGCTCGCCCAAGCCCACGAGGTCCAGTCGGTCGTGTTGCTCCTGCGCCGGCACGTCGACCCCGGACAGCCGGACGTGCAGGGTCAGCACCTCCGCCGCGCTGAGCCAGGGCTGGTACCGGAAGAGCTCGGGCAGGTAGCCGACGCGGGAGCGGGCCGCCGGCTCGGCGGCAGCCTGCCCGAAGAGCATGGCCTCGCCCTCGTCGGGGCGGACCAGGCCGAGGAGCATCTTGATGACCGAGGTCTTGCCGGCGCCGTTCGGGCCGAGCAGCCCGACGATCTCGCCGCGGCCCACCTCCAGGGACACGTCCGCCACGGCCTGCCGCCGGCCGTACCGCTTCTGCAGCCCCGAGCACCACGCCGCGGGCGCCGGTGGCAGTGCGGCGACCAGGTCCGCCGCCGCGTCACGCGCGGCGGTGGGCCCGACGACGCCGGGGTCGGCGGCCCCGCTCAGGACAGGTCCCGGGCGATCGCCAGTACCTCGCCGGCGTCCAGCGAGCCGGCCACGACGGTGACCACGCCGTCCTGCACCCACACGACGGCCGCGAGCGTCCGGTCGCGGGTCTCGACCAGGGTGGCCGCGGCACCGTGCACCCGGGTCGGGCTCGTGGTGACCTGGTCGGCGGGTACGGGAAGCGGCAGTGTCGAGCCGTCCGCGGTGAAGGTGCGCAGCTGCTCCGCCACGCGGTCGGGGAGGCCGGGCAGCAGCAGCAGGTAGTCGCGCAGGGTCTCGAACGGGACGCCGGTGGAGAACGCCGTGGGCGCCACGGCGCGGCCCACGACCAGGGCGGGGACCCCGGCGCGCTGCGACCAGACCGCGGCGACCCCCGGGCCCGCGTCGAGGCGTACCTGGGCACCGTCGAGGCCCGGCGGCGGAGGCGGCAGCGCCGCACCGGCCTTGGCGGCGGCCCGGGCGGCCGCGGCTGCCGAGAAGGTGAACGTGGCGCTCGCCTTGCTCCCCACCTGGTAGGCCGGGCGGCCGGTGATGCCGCGCGGCAGGGCAGCCACCTGAGGCACCTCGAGCCCGCTGGCCGCCGCCGCAGCCGCCGCGTCGGGGACCTCGCGGACGCGCGGCTCCGCGGTGACGGCGAGGTCGCCGTATGCGCTGAGGTCGGGCAGCGCGACCAGGTCGTCGGTGGTGAGACCGACCGGCGCGACCTTGTCGGTCCGGAAGATCGGCAGCCAGTCGGCGGCCGCCGCGGTGCCGGCGCCGGCCAGGACGACGGCGGCGGCGACGGCCGCGACGACGGGCCGGTGCAGCCGAGGTCGGGACCGGCCCGTCCGCACCGTCGGGCCTGGCGTGGCGGTCGCGGTCGCGAGGGCTGCCGTCGACAGACGCCGCCACGCGGCGTCGACGTCGACGTCGGGCCCGCTCTCCGGGGTCAGCGCCGCGTCGACGAGCACAGCGTCGGCACGGGTGGCGGCCAGCCCGTCGAGGCAGACCGGGCAGCCGGCCACGTGCCTGCGGTCCACGTCGGGCACGCCGGCCGGCTCGTCGAGGAGGCGTCGCAGGACGCCCTCAGTCGCATGACGCATGACGGGTCAGCTCCTTCCGCAGCTGGGACTCTGCTCGTCGCACGGTGGTGCCGACACTGCCGGGGGACATGTCGAGCGCCGCGGCGACGTCGGCGTAGCTCAGGCCGCTGGCCCGCAGCACCAGGGCCACGGCCTGCCTGTGCGGCAGCCGGGCGAGCGCCGCGCGCACGCGGGTGCGCTCCTCGAGGGTGACCACCGTCTCGGCCACGTCGCGGACGGACCGGTCGTCGGTCGCGGCCGAGATCTCCTCCCGCAGTGCGCGGCGGCGGCCGGACCGGAGCAGGTTCAGCGCGGTGTGGGCGGCGGCCACGGCGAGCCAGCCAGGCGCCTCGGCCGCCGGCACCGAGGAGCGACCGAACGACAGGAACACCTCCTGCGCGACGTCCTCGGCCTCGTCCCGCGAGCCGAGCACCCGGGCGGCCACGCCGACGACCCGCTGGTAGTCGCGCCGGAAGACCTCGCCGAGGTCGCTCCGCACGGTGCCGTCAGCCGATCCCCGCAGGGCCACGGGCGTCGTCCTCTCGTCCGGCGCGTGCCGGGCACCCGCGACGCGACTGCGCGCCGCCAGGGCAACCGGAGGTGCCGCTCGTCCGGGCCGAACCAGGTCCATGCCTACTCAGCACCGCCGGGGCCGGGAATGTGACATCAGGCCTCGCAGTCTGCCGGTCGCGGCCTGACAGGTCCACGGTCACCGGCCGGGTGCAGGACCCGACCCGCGCGGACCGGTCCGTCAGGCGGCCGCGGAGGTCTCGGTCCGGGCGGCAGCCGGCCGGGCCAGCTGGAGCACGACTGCCTGCGCCTTGGCGCCGAAGCCGTTCGGCAGCGACAGGCGGGCGACCTTCTTCCAGGCCGAGCCGACCTGGCGCGGGAGCGAGCCGGTGACGTAGGGCAGGTCGTACTTCTCGAACAGCGCCTGCACCTGCACGGCGATCTCGGCGTAGCGGTTGCTCGGCAGGTCCGGGAAGAGGTGGTGCTCGACCTGGAAGGAGAGGTTGCCGGTCATGAAGTGCATGACCTTGCTGCCGGTGATGTTCGCGGAGCCGAGCATCTGCCGCAGGTACCACTCGCCGCGGGTCTCGCCCTCGATCGAGCGGCGCTCGAAGGTCTGCACGCCTTCGGGGAAGTGCCCGCACATGATGACCGAGTGGCTCCACAGGTTGCGGACCAGGTTGGCCGTCATGTTCGCGGTCAGGGTCGTCAGGGCCGACGGGCCGGACAGCAGCGGGTGGACCACGTAGTCCTTGGTCATCTGCTGCCGGACCTTCTTCAGCGTCGCTGTGGCGCGGGCCCTGAACTCCGGGTCGGCGCGGCGCTTCTCCGTCGCGAGGTTCTTGCCGAGCTCGAGGTCGTACGCCGCGATGCCGTACTCGAAGAAGCAGGCGTTGAGGAAGTTCCACAGCGGCTGGGCGAGGTAGAGCGGGACCCAGCGCTGGTCCTCGTCGACGCGCATGATGCCGTAGCCGAGGTCGTTGTCCTTGCCGACGACGTTCGTGTACGTGTGGTGCAGCTCGTTGTGCGAGTGCTTCCACTGCTCCGACGGCGAGGCGTGGTCCCACTCCCAGGTGGTCGAGTGGATCTTCGGGTCGCGCATCCAGTCCCACTGGCCGTGCATGACGTTGTGGCCGATCTCCATGTTCTCGATGATCTTGGCGATCGACAGGCCGGCGGTCCCGACGACCCACGCCGGCGGGAACATCGAGACGAGCAGCAGGGCGCGGCTGCCGAGCTCCAGCTTGCGCTGGGCGTCGATGACCTTGCGGATGTAGGCCGCGTCGTCGGCACCGCGGGAGTCGACGATCGATGCCCGGATCGCGTCGAGCTCGACGCCGAGGGTCTCGATGTCCTCGGGCGTGAGGTGCGCGATCGGATTGTCGGTCTTCTTCTGCAGGACGGTCACGGGTGTCTCCTTCGACGGGGACGGAGTGGGATCAGTGGTCGATGTCGCAGGCGCCGGCGGCTGCGTTGATGCAGGTCTGGATCGGGATACCGCCGCTGCCGGACTGCTGGCGGGTGGCCGTGGTGATCTCGCCGGTGCGCAGGTCGCGGACGGAGCCCTCGCGCAGCGGCAGCACGCAGCCGTAACAGATGCCCATCCGGCAGCCGGACGGCATCAGCACGCCGGCGTCCTCGGCGGCGGTGAGGATCGGCGTCGCCCCGTCAGCCTCGACGGTCGTACCGGTGCGGCCGAAGGTGACGGCCCCGCCCTTGCCGGCGGCCACCGTCGTGACGCGGAACTGCTCCGTCATCAGCGGCAGCCCGTGCTCGTCGTGGTGGGCCGCGAGTGCGTCGAGCAGGCCGCTCGGGCCGCAGGCGAACGTGGTGCGCTCGTGCAGGTCCGGCACCAGGCCGGCCAGGTCGGCGACGTCGAGCCGGCCGTGCACGTCGGTGTGGCGCGCGACCAACCGAATAAGGCCGGCCTCGTCGAGGGCGCGCAGGTTGGCGATGAACAGCGAGTCGGGCTCGCTCGGCGCCACGTGGACGACAGTGATGTCGAGGTCGGCGCTGCGACCCAGCCGCAGGACCCCGCTGTCGGCGACCGGGAAGAGGTTGCGCAGCATCCCGATGACCGGGGTGATGCCTGAACCGGCCGTGACGAACAGCAGCTTGGTGCCCGCTGGCGGCAGCACGAACTCGCCGGCCGCCTGCTCCAGGTGGACCAGGGTGCCCGGCGCGGCGCGCCGGACGAGGTGGGTGCTCACCGTGCCGTCCGGGACCGCCTTGACCGTGATCGAGATGCGGCCGTCGGCGCGGGGACCGTGGGTGAGCGAGTACGCGCGCCACTGGCGCACACCGTCGACGTCGATGCCGATCCGGACGTACTGCCCGGGCACGTGGCCGGCCCAGTCCGCTCCCGGTCGGATCACGATCGTGGCGGCGTCGGCGGTCTCCGGGTGCACCGCGACGATGCGCCCGCGCAGGTCGGCGCCGGCCCGCAGCGGGTCGAAGAGGTCGAGGTAGTCGGCGGGCAGCAGCGGCGTCGTGGCGCGCTCGGCCAGCCGGATCGCCTGGCTCAGCAGCGACCCGGCGCGACGGCGGGTGGGGACAGCGGTGCTCACCCGTTCATCGTGACTGGCGGATGGGGGTAAAGTCCTGACCGTCGGGCGTGAAATCGGCCAAACATATTGTTCGGAAGGAACAGATCTTGCCCTCAGACTCGCCAGTCGTGACGCGGGCCACCCACCGGGGCGACGCCTTCGCCCTCGACATCGACGAGCAGGTCGTCCGGGTGCTGCGCGAACAGCTCCCGCTGGTGGCGACGCACACCGTCGCCGCCGTCACCGCCGAGGTGCCGGGCTACACCGGCGCGCTCACGGGCCAGATGGGCGACAACATCGAGGCCGCGGTGCAGATGGCGCTGGCCGGCTTCCTCAAGCTGGCGAGCGGCAGCCGGGACTCCGACCCGAGCACCCCGCTGGAGCCGACCCTCCTCGGCGCCTACGACCTCGGTCGCGGCGAGGCGCGCA
The DNA here is from genome assembly GCA_963784645.1 of uncultured Actinomycetota bacterium. Classification (GTDB taxonomy): domain Bacteria; phylum Actinomycetota; class Actinomycetes; order JACCUZ01; family JACCUZ01; genus JBBRVW01. The sequence goes on from CAWARY010000005.1 coordinate 527,419, forward strand.
GCGGCCGGAGCATGGACGCCCTGCTCGCCGCCTACCGGATCGGCGCCCGGGCGGCGTGGCGCGAGCTGTCCACCTCTGCGGCCGAGGCCGGGGTGGGGGCCGCCACGATGGCGCAGTTCGCCGAGCTGGTCTTCGCCTACATCGACGAGCTCTCAGCCGCCAGTGCCGCCGGGCACACCGACGAGCTGTCCACCAGCGGCCGGGTCCGCGAGCGCTACCGCGAGCGGCTGGGCCAGCACCTGCTCGCCGGCGCCGGCCCGGACGTCGTCGTCGCCGCGGCGGAGCGGGCCGGCTGGACGCTGCCGGGCACCCTCACCGCCGTGCTGGTCCCGTCGGCGCAGGTCCGCGGTGCCCTCGCGTCGCTCGGCCCGGACACGCTGCTCGTCGGCGAGGACCTGCCCGGTGCGGAGCCGGCGGCGGGTCACCCGCTCTCGCTGCTGCTCGTCCCGGACGCCGAGGGGCCGCAGCGCCGGCACCTCCTGCGGGTGCTCGCCGGCCGCGCGGCCGTGGTCGGCCCGGCCCGGCCGTGGACCGGGGTCCGGGCCTCGTTCGACCGGGCGGCGCGTACGGCGGCGACGGTGGCCGTCGCGACGGCCGAGGGCGGCCCGGTCGACACCGAGGACCACCTGTCGCGACTGGTCGTCGGCGCCGACCCCGAGGCCCTCGACGACCTGCGTGCCCGGGTCCTGGCGCCGATGGCCGGGCTCCGGCCGGCAACCCGTCAGCGCCTCGAGGAGACGCTGCGGTCCTGGCTGCTGCACCAGGGGCGCCGCGACGCCGTCGCCGCCGACCTGCACGTGCACGCACAGACCGTGCGCTACCGGATGGGGCAGGTCCGCGAGCTGTACGGCGACCTCCTCGACGACCCGGCGACGGTGCTCGACCTGCTGCTGGCGCTCAGTGGCGCCGGCCCCGGTAACGGCCCCGCCGGCGCCGTCGGCGACGTCGCGCCGCACCCGGGGGGGCCACCCGTCTAGGGTTTGGCGTGACGCGTCAGTCCGCTCCGGAGGAACCCGATGACCGAGTCGCCCGACGACCTCACTGAGGACGACGGCGTCCTCGAGCCCTCGGACACCCTCGACGACGACGACCTGCGGGCCGACGTCCTGGACACCGGCATCGACGCCGGCGAGTCCTACCGCGGCGCGACCCGCTACGGCGTCACCGCGGAGGAGGCGCGCGACGGGGAGACCCTCGACCAGCTGCTCGCGGAGGAGGAGCCCGACACCGTCGACGACGGTGAGTGGAGCGACGAGGACGACCCCCGCGACGACGGCAGCGAGACCCGGCCGAGGGCCGGCCGGCTGGTGGCCCCCGACGAGGGTGCCCACAGCGACGACGAGACCGATCTGGTCGCGTTCGACGCCGGGGTCGACGGCGCCGGCGCCTCGGCCGAGGAGGCCGCGGTGCACGTCACCGACGACCCGCCCTACCGCTGACCGCTGAACGGTCAGGTCAGTGCCGGCACCATGACGTCGCAGAACACCTTGTCGAACCGCCAGTTGCCGTGCACGGTGTACGACTCTGGCGCGACGACCCAGAAGTCGTCCGCCGGGTCGCTGGGCGTGCCGGCGTACGAGACCGTGACGGTGAAGGAGATCGGGCCGTGCACTGCGCCGAGACGTCGGCCCGCGTCGTCGCTCCACACCTCGGTGCGGTTGTTCATCGTGCGCAGCGTGCGCGTCTCGCCGTCGCTGGCGAGGATCTGCAGGTCACGGTCGACCTTGTGGTAGGTCACGGTGACCGCTCGGCCGGACCCGACTCCGGTGAAGGAGAACCAGCCCTCGCTGAAGGCCGTGAACTTCCAGTCGCCGCCCGGGCCCGAGCGGCGGGCCAGGATCCGGAGGTCCGTCTCCTCGCGGTAGGTCGCCTGGACCCCGCACAGGTCGAACGGCCCGTCCACGACCGAGACGTGCTCGGTGACCGGTGCGGCAGCACCAGCGGGCGCCTGACCGGCGACGAGGCCGGCGGCGACGACGGCGAGCAGGGCGAGCGAACGACGCATGATGGCCTCCGGGGCTCTTGTCGATGAGTGCGTCGAGCGGTCGATCACCTGCCGCCCGACTCGGCTACCCGTACACAGGCGCGAGCACCCGGGCCGGTTACGGCGTCGTGCCGGCGAACCGGGTGAACGCCACGGTGGTGTACACCGCCCGGGCGTACGCCTCGTCCGGGACCCCGTCGAGCCCGGGGGAGTCGTCGGTGAGCAGCGTCAGCCTCAGCCGGTCGTGCCGCACGGCCCACCGGAAGGTCAGCTCGCAGGGACTGCACTCGGTCGGTCGGAGCCGCAGCGTAGCGCCGCGGACCGACCAGTCGCCGCCGTCGACCCCGACACCGCGGGCGGACTCGACGACGTAGCCGCCGCCCGCGGACAGCACCATCGACCACGCCGCCGGGTACGCCTGGTCGAGTGCCACCGCCCCGAGGTGCTGTTCCAGGCCGGCCGCCCGCAGGGTCGACGCGACCTGGTCCCGGGTGACGACCGGCGTCACCCAGGTGTCGGTCAGGAGCCGGCTGGCTTGGGCGTCCGACAACGGTCCGGCGGGCAATGCCCGGTCGGTTCTGCCGACCCTGTCGGCCAACGGCAGTGCGACGAGCACGGCGACGACCAGCGCCGCGACCAGGGCGAGCCGCCGGGTGGCCCGGCGCCGCCCGTGCAGCTGCCGGGTGCGTGCCAGCCGCGTCTCGACGTCAGGATCGACGGCGTCCGCTGCCTCCCGGAGCCCGCCACGGAGTCGTGCGTCAAGAGACATGGTCGGACACCTTCTCGTCCAGCAGGTCGGCAAGGCGGTGACGAGCCCGGTGCAGCCACACCTTGGCGGCGGACTCGGTGCAGCCGAGGAGGTCGACGATCTCGGAGACCGGCCGGTCCTCGTAGTAGAAGAGCACCACGACCGCGCGCTGCTGGACCGGCAGCCGGCCGATCGCCCGCAGCAGGTCGATGTCGACGGGCGCGGCGACAGCCGGACCACGCGTGATGGCCCGCTCGAGCACGAGCCGCCGCCGATCGCGCTGGACCCACCGGGTGGCGAGCCGGATGGCGACCCGCCGGACCCACGCGCCCGGACGCTCGTACCGGGAGACCTTCGACCAGTGCTGGAGCAGCCGGAGGAACGCCTCCTGGGTGAGGTCCTCGGCCCGTTGGCCGTCGTGCACGATCAGGAACACCGTGCGGCAGACCGGGCGGAACTCGGCCCGGTAGAACTCGCTGTAGTCGTGGTCGTCCACCTGGTGGCCCTCACGGCAGGGGGTGCGGTCGGTGCCGGTGGGCAGTGTCGCCGTCCCGGCGCGGCCCGGTCAACGAGCCGCACCCAGGTCACAGGCCCGGCGAGCCGGCCGGGTTACAGCGACCTGGACCGCCGCGCACGTCGGCCCACTTCCTGCCACGAGACGAGTGCACGTGCCGCCTGTGAAACCCGACGGCCGTCGGGGCCGTACTCCTGGTGTCGGAGGAGGAACCATGCAGAACCCGACCACTCGTACCGCGCCCGCCCGACGTCTGGTGCCCGCGGCTCTCGTCGTGCTCGCCGCCGCCGTACTGGCGGCCTGCGGCGGCAGCTCCGGATACGGCTCGGGCGCCACCACCAGCTCCCCGACGTCGGCACCGGCAGCGGCCGGCGGAGGCGCCGTGCACGTCGCCCGCACCACGGCGGGCCGGGTGCTGGTCGACGGGAGCGGACGCACCCTCTACGCCTTCGCCGCCGACACGAAAGGGCACTCGGCCTGCACCGGCTCCTGCGCGCAGTACTGGCCGCCGGAAGCGGCCGGCGCGATGGCGGGCACGCAGCCGGCCGGAGTGACCGCGACTCTCGGGTCGATCACCCGTCCCGACGGCACAGCGCAGCTGACCGTCGACGGCTTCCCCGCCTACACCTACGCCGCCGACACGCAGCCCGGTCAGGCCACCGGTCAGGGCACGAACCTGTCCGGTGGCCTCTGGTGGGTGATGACCTCGTCCGGCTCGTGGGTCACGGGATCGGGGTCGTCGTCGGGCCCGGCACCGAGCCCGACCAAGACTCCCGCCTACAACGGCTCCGGGTACTGAGCGACCAGAGGTCCGCGGATCAGTCCGGGACGTAGTCGAACTGGTCGGGGTTGGGGCCGGTGCGCCCGGCCTCATTCTTGTCCAGCGCGCTGATCGCCCGCATGTCCGCCTCGTCGAGCTCGAAGTCGAACAGCGCGAAGTTCTCCGCCATCCGCTCCGGGCTGGTCGACTTCGGGAACACGACGTCCCCGCGCTGCACATGCCAGCGCAGGACGACCTGGGCGGGCGTCCGGCCGACCTGCTCCGCCACTTTCACCACCGTCTCGTCGCCGAGGACGGCGCCCTGCGCGATCGGCGACCACGCCTCGGTGACGATGCCGTGCTCGGCGCCGTACGCGCGCACCTCGTCGTTGAGGAAGTAGGGGTGGGCCTCGACCTGGTTGACCGACGGGACCGTGCCGGTCTCCGCGGCCAGCCGCTCGAGGTGGGCGACCTGGAAGTTGGAGACGCCGATCGACCGGGCCCGGCCGTCGGCGGCGAACTCCTCCAAGGTGCGCCACGTCGACACGTAGTCGCCGTCGTAGAGAGTCGGCAGCGGCCAGTGCACCAGGAACAGGTCGACGTGGGTGCCGATCGCCTGCAGCGTCTCGTCGAAGGCCCGGCGGGCGTCGTCTGGCCGGTGGACGCCGTTGTTGAGCTTGCTGGTGACGAAGACCTCGTCGCGGGCAAGTCCGGAGGCGGCCAGGGCGCGGCCGACCCCCTTCTCGTTCCGGTACATCTGCGCGGTGTCGAGGTGGCGGTAGCCCACCGCGAGCGCGCTGGTCACGGCCGCCTCGGTGTCGGGCGGCGGGATCTGGAACACGCCGAAGCCGAGCTGGGGGATCTGCACGCCGTCGTTCAGGGTGATCTGGGGCACTGCGCTCACGATTGCTGACGTCCTTCGGGCTGGAGGATCTCGCGGTACATGGGGAGCGTGCCCAGCCTGCCACGGGTCATTCCGCCGGATCCCGTGAGACCGGCCGGCCAGGTCGGCCGGACCGATGAGTTCGGTCCGCTCGGCCGGTCTGCTCCCCGACGGACCGGTCCACGCAGGAGGCCCCCATGATCGACGTGACCGAGCAGACCGAGCAGACCGCTGACTTCCTCGAGGTCGCGGCGCCCTACCGGCGCGAGCTGATGGCGCACTGCTACCGGATGCTCGGCTCCGTGCACGACGCCGAGGACCTCGTGCAGGAGACCTACCTGCGCGCCTGGCGCTCCTACGACGGCTTCGAGGCCCGCTCGTCGCTGCGCACCTGGCTCTACCGGATCGCCACCAACGTCTGCCTCACCGCTCTGGACAGCCGGGCCCGCCGGCCCCTGCCCACCGGTCTCGGTGCCCCCAGCGCAGACGCGTCCGACCCGCTGTCGACCGTCGACCTGCCCTGGCTGGAGCCGGTGCCCGACGCGCTCGTCGCCAGCGCGCCCGACCCTGCCTCGGTGGTCGCCACGAGGGCCGGCGTGCGGCTGGCACTGATCGCCGCGCTCCAGACCCTGCCGCCCCGGCAGCGGGCGGTGCTGGTGCTCCGGGACGTGCTCCAGCTGCGCGCCGCCGAGGTCGCCGAGGTGCTCGAGACCACCGCGGTCGCCGTCAACAGCGCGTTGCAGCGGGCTCGGGCCCAGCTCGAGGAGGCCGGGCTCACGGAGGACGACGTCGTCGAGCCGACCGACGTCGGACAGCGCCTGCTGCTCGACCGCTACTGCCGGGCGCTGGAGGCGAAGGACGTGCCGGCGCTGATCTCGGCCCTCACCGACGACGTGGTCTGGGAGATGCCGCCGTTCCCGAGCTGGTTCTCCGGACCCGAGCAGGTCGGCCGCCTCGTCGGTACCCACTGCCCGGGAGTGCCCGGCCGGATGCGGATGGTGCCGACCCGGGCGAACGGGCAGCCGGCATACGGGCTGTACCTGCGCGGCGACGACGGCGGCTGGGCGGCGTTCCAGCTGCAGGTCGTGACCGTCCGCGGCGGCCGCATCTCGCACGTCGTGGCGTTCTTCGACCTGGACCTGTTCGACACCTTCGGGCTGCCACGGACCCTGCCGGCCGACGAGCCCGCCCTGCTCGCCACAGCATGAGGAGGGCCGCTCCCGCCCCTGGCGCGGACGGGCTGCCGCTCGTGCTCACGCAGGGAGTGGCGCTGCTCGAGCGGGCGATGGGCTTCACCCTCGGCGGGCTGGTCCTCGTCACTCCGGAGGTGATGGCGCGGCCCACACCGTGCCCTACCTGGGACCTCCGCGCCCTGCTCGCGCACATGAACGAGTCGCTGGAGTCCCTGCACGAGGCGATCGCCGTCGGGCACCTCGTGCTGGACCCCGCTGCGGACCTCGCCGCGGTGCACGCCGACTACGGCGACCCCCTGACCGACCCGGTGGCGAGCCTGAGGAACCGGGCCTGCCAGATGGTCGGCGCGTGGGTGCAACCGGACGGGCCGGGGACCGTCACCCTGGCCGACCGGTCGCTGGCCTCCGAGGTGGTCGCGGCCGCCGGCGCCATCGAGGTCGCCGTGCACGGCTGGGACGTCGCGCAGGCGTGCGGCCGGCCGCTCCCGCTGCCGCCGGCACTGGCCGAGGAGCTGCTGGTGCTCTGCGAGGCCTTCGTCGACGACGACGACCGCCCGCACCGGTTCGGCCGCCCCGTTCCCGTCGATCCCGCTGCTGCCGCGGGCGACCGGCTGGTCGGGCTGCTCGGCCGCGACCCGGCCTGGGGCCGGCGGCAGGCCGGTCGAGGCTGACCCGGCGGTTCGGCGGGCCGGCTACCGCCCGGTCCGGTGCGCGACGAGGATGGCCACGTCGTCTGCGGTGGCATCGGTGCGGCCCTGGTCGTCGACCCGGCCCATGCCGGCCACAGCCCGGTCGGCCACCGCCGAGGCCGACACCGACCCTGCCGCTCGCGTCGCGTCCCGCACGAGCTCGCAGAGCGTGGCCAACCCCTCGCCCACGGGCTGGTCCCGTGCCTCGACCAGACCGTCGGTGAACAGGACGAGCGTGCCTCCCGGGGGAAGCAGTGCCTGCGTAGTGGCGTACTGCCCGTCCGGCACGCCCAGCGGCGGACCGGGCTCCAGTGTCACCAGCTCGCAGCGGCCGTCGCCGCCGGCGAGCACGGGCGGCAGGTGCCCGGCCGACGCCAGCTCGGCCCCACCGGTGTCCAGGTCGAGGAGGACGACGAGGCAGGTGACGATCGAGGGCTCCTCGACGGCGGCCGCGGCGAGGGTCATGGCCAGCCCGCGCAGCACCCCGCCGGGGCCGTGCCCCTCGAGCGCGTACGCACGGAGAGCAGCGCGGACCTGGCCCATCACGGCTGCGGCGCGGACCCCGTGGCCCATGACGTCGCCGATCGCGAGCACGAGCAGGCCGTCGTCGCGGACGAGGGCTTCATAGAAGTCCCCGCCGACCTCGGTGCCGGCGGCACCGGGCAGGTACCGGGCGGCGAGCTCGGCCCCGGACAGGTCCGGCAGCCGCTGCGGCAGCAGGGACCGCTGGAGCGTGACGGCCACCTCGTGCTGACGGGCGTAGAGGCGGGCGTTGTCCAGCGCCAGCGCCGCCCGCGCCGCGACGTCGTCGAGCAGCGCGCGCTGCGCGGCCAGCAGCTGGACGCGCTCCGCGGTGCCCGGGGTGCCGCCAGGCTCCGGGAGCGAGCAGCTGAGGGCGCCGAACGTCACCCCGGCGGCGTTGAGCGGGATGCTGATCCCGCTGGTGACCTCCAGGGTCCGCAGGTCCGCGAGCGCGTCGTCGGACCCTTCAGCCAGCTCGACCAGCATCGGGTCGGCGACCTCGGGGATCTGCTCGGCGGTCCCGGTGGCGATGACGCGACCGGCGCCGTAGGGCTGGTCGGCGGTGACCTGGAACGAGCTCAGCACCTGGTCGAGGACCGGCTGCTGCATCGGGTCGGTGTGGCGGGCGGCGGCGAGCACGATCCGGCCGTCGTCCTGGTCGACGAGGTGCACGGCAGCCCAGGTGGCGATGTCGGGGACCACGAGCCGCAGCACGTTGTCGACCGTCGCCCCCGTGTCCAGCCCGCCGGACAGGAGCTCGCCGACTCGTGCCAGCAGCCCGAGGCGCTGCGCCATCGCCGCCCGGTCGCGTTCCATCGACCGGAGCGCGGTCACCTCGGCCGACGTGAGGGCCACTCCGAGCACCGTTCCGTCCGGCCCGGTCAGCCGGTAGGCGGACAGCGACCAGTCGTGCTCGACGCCCTCCTCGCCGGGCACCCTGCCCCGGACGTCGAAGTCCAGCAGCGGCTCGCCGGTGGCCAGCACCTGCTCGATGCGCGCGGTCAGGGCGTTGTAGTCCGGGAACACGTCGTGCACCGAGCGCCCGATCAGCTCGGCCGCCGGGGTGTTGGCCATCGAGGCCATCTGTGCGTTGACCAGCACGTACCGGAGGCCCGCGTCGAACAGGAGCAGCCCGGTGGGGAACTGCTCGCAGGCCGCGTGCAGCAGCGGGGTGAGAAGGGACCCGGACGGAGGGTCGGCCGGTGCAGCGGACTCGGCGTTCACGTGGCTCATCTCGATGGTGACCGCCGAGCGCACTGGGCACGGTCGGAGCGGGGGGTCCTGTTCTAGCGCATCGGGAGCCTGCGCACAGGCAGACACAGCAGCCCGGGGGAGGTAGGAGGTGGGCTCACGGGCGTGGCCCGCCGGCCGTGCGGTAGCGCCCGGGGGGTCAGTCGTCGGCCCCGAGCCGGTGCCGGACCGCGCCGGCCACGGCCACCGTGGCAGCACCGCCGGCCGCTGCCGCCGCGCGCAGCCAGTGCCGGCCCCAGTGCCCGTGCACGGCGTCGCCCGCCGGCTGCGGGTCGAAGACGTTGCCGTCGTGGGCGTCGACCTGCTCCCTCGACAACCCACCGGCCCGCATCAGTGGGCCGACCAGCACGTCGAAGAGACCGGGCAGCAGGGTGAAGCCGGCCCGGGCGACCAGGTTGGCCGGGCCGACCGAGCGCCGCGGCCGGTGGTCGTGCAACGAGCGCACGATCGCCCGGGCGACCTTCTCGGGGGAGTCCACCGGGGGCGGCGGCCGCCCGGTCCGGCCGGCGTAGTTGGCCGCCTGCAGGTAGACGGGCGTGTCGACCCCGCCGGGGGAGACGATGCACACGTGCACGTCGGGCGTCTCGCGCGCCTCGACAGCGAGCACCCGGGCCAGACCGCGGACGGCCCACTTCGCCGTGACGTAGCTGCTCATGTACGGCGTCGCGATCTCGCCGAGCAGCGAGCCGGTGAGCACGAGCGTGCCGTGGCCCTGGGCGTGGAACTGCCGGAGCGCCGCGCGCGCCACATGGACCGAGCCGTGCACGCCGGTGTCGACGACGCGGCGGAACGTCTCGGACGGCACGTCCTCGAACCGGCCGTAGGCGACGACCGCCGCCGTGTGGACCCAGCCGTCGACGCCGCCGAAGCGCGACACCGCCGCGTCGCACACCCGGTCGACGTCCTGCTCGGCGCACACGTCGGCCACCACGGAGATGACCTCGGCACCGAGTGCGCGGCACTCGGCGGCGGCGTCCTCGAGCGAGTCGACCGACCGGGCGGACAGCACCAGCCGCGCCCCGTCGCCCGCCAGGGCGAGCGCCGTGGCCCGGCCGATGCCGCTGGACGCTCCGGTGACGACGACGACGCCGGGAGGGGACGACGTCACGGCGCGAGGACCACGATGACGCCGGGAGCGGAGGACGTCACGGGGCGAGGACCACCTTGATGCAGTCGTCCTGCTTCTTCTGGAACACCTCGTACATGTGCGGCGCCTCCTCGAGCGGCACCCGGTGGGTGGTGAGGTCGAGGACGCCGAGCGGGTCCGTGTCGTCCGACACCAGCGGGAGGATGTCGTCGATCCAGCGCTTCACGTGCGCCTGGCCCATGCGCAGCTGGATGCCGCGGTCGAACATCTCCATCATCGGCATCGGGTCGATCTCGCCGCCGTACACGCCGGAGAGAGACACGGTGCCGCCGCGTCGCACGGACTTCAACGCGGTGTAGAGCGCGTCGAGGCGGTCGACGGCCACCTTGTCGGTCAGCGCCCGGGCCGCCTTCTTCGGGAGCAGGCCGACGGCCGACTGGGCGACCTTGGCCGCGGTGCTGCGCAGCGAGCCGTGCGCCTCCATGCCGACCGCGTCGATGACGGCGTCCGGCCCGCGTCCGCCGGTCCGCTCGAGCAGCTCGGCGGTGACGTCGTCGACGGCGCGCATGTCGAGGGTCTCGACGCCGTGGCGGGACGCCAGCTGCAGCCGGGCGTCGACGTCGTCGACGCCGATGACACGCTCCGCGCCGAGGTGCCGGCCGATCCGGGTGGCCAGCTGGCCGATCGGGCCGAGGCCGAGCACGGCCAGCGTGCCGCCTTCGGGGACGTCGGCGTACGTCACTGCCTGCCACGCGGTGGGCAGGACGTCGGACAGGAAGAGGAACTGCTCGTCCGGCGTGCCCTCGGGCACCTTGATCGGGCCGAAGTGGGCCTGCGGCACGCGCAGGTACTCGGCCTGACCGCCGGGCACGGCGCCGTAGAGCGAGGTGTAGCCGAACAGCGAGGCGCCCTTGCCCTGGTCGCGGACCTGGGTGGTCTCGCACTGCGCGAACAGGCCGCGGGAGCACATCCAGCACGAGCCGCAGGAGATGTTGAACGGGATGACGACGCGGTCACCGGCCTTGATGTGGGTGACCTCGGTGCCGACCTCCTCGACGACGCCCATCGCCTCGTGGCCGAGGATGTCGCCGGGCGTGAGGTAGGGGCCGAGCACCTCGTAGAGGTGCAGGTCCGAGCCGCAGATGGCGGTCGACGTCACCCGGATGATCGCGTCGGTCGGGTGCTGGATGGTCGGGTCGGGGACGGTGTCGACGCGGACGTCGCGCCGTCCCTGCCAGGTCAGTGCTCGCACGGGGTGGCTCCTCAGCGGTTCTCGGGCTCAGCTGTTCTCGGACTCTTCGGGTGAACGTCTCGACGTGAGGCGCGTACCCCCGGGGCCGCGACTCACGCACCGATCCCGGTTCGGCGCGGCGGCTGCGGGCAGTGCAGGGTGGACCGAGGAGGTCGAGGACGTGGCGCACAGGTACGACGCCGTGGTGGTGGGGGCCGGGCCCAACGGGCTGGTCGCCGCCAACCTGCTGGTGGACGCCGGCTGGAGCGTCGTCGTGGTCGAGGAGCAGGACGAGCCGGGCGGTGCCGTCCGCAGCGCTGCCGACCACCCGGTCGCCGGCTACACGGCCGACCTCTTCAGTGCGTTCTACCCGCTGGCCGCCGCCTCGCCGGTGATCCGCGCCATGCGGCTGGACGAGCACGGCCTGGTGTGGGAGCACGCGCCGCTGGTGCTGGGGCACGCGTTCGACGACGGCCGCGCCGCCGTCCTCTCGCGCGACCTCGACGTGACCGCCGCGAGCGTCGACGACTTCGCGGCCGGCGACGGCGCCGCCTGGCGGTCGTGGGTGGACCGGTGGCGCGAGCTCGAGGCACCGGCGCTGGACGCGCTGCTGCGGCCGTTCCCGCCGGTGCGCCCGGCACTGGCCATGGCCCGGCGCCTCGGCGTCGGCCGCGGCCTGCGCACTGTACGACTGGGGGTGCTGCCGGCCCGCACCTTCGTCCGCGAGGAGTTCCGCGGCGAGGGTGCCGCGATGCTGGTCGCCGGGAACGCGATGCACACCGACCTGGCGCCCGAGTCCGCGAGCAGCGCGGTCTACGGCCTGCTGCTGGCCATGATCGGGCAGACCCGCGGCTTCCCGGTGCCGCGTGGTGGGTCCGGCCGCCTGACCGACGCCCTGGTGTCGCGGCTGCGCTCCCGGGGCGGTGAGCTGCGCTGCGGGCACACCGTGACGTCGGTGCTGATCGGCGGGTCCGGGACCGAGGGGGTCGAGCTCGCCTCCGGCGAGCGGCTGGTGGCCGGCTGCGTGCTCGCCGACGTCCCTGCACCGCACCTCTACCGCTCGCTCGTCGGCGAGGCGCGGCTGCCGGAGCTGCTGCGCCGCGACCTCGACCGGTTCCGGTGGGACAGCGGCACCGTCAAGGTCAACTGGGCGACGTCGGCGCCGATCCCGTGGCGCAACCCGGCGCTCGCCGGCGCCGGCACCGTGCACCTGGGCGGTGGGCTCGACGACCTCACCCGGGTAGCCGCTGACCTGGCCACCGGCCGGGTCCCCGAGCGGCCGTTCGTCCTGCTGGGCCAGATGACCACCACCGACCCGTCCCGGTCGCCGGCCGGCACCGAGTCGGTGTGGGCCTACGCCCACCTGCCGCACCGTGACCATCCGCGCGAGGCGGTCGCACGGTTCGTCACGTCGATCGAGGACGAGGTGGAGCGGCACGCCCCCGGCTTCCGCGACGTGGTGCTCGCCCGGTCCGTGCAGGCACCGGGTGACCTGCAGGACTCCGACGGGGCGCTCGACGGCGGGGCGCTCGGTGGCGGCACGTCGGCCGTGCACCAGCAGCTGGTCTTCCGCCCGACGCCCGGGCTCGGCCGGCCCGACACGTTCGTGCCCGGCCTGTTCCTCGCCGGGTCGTCGGCGCACCCCGGCGGCGGCGTGCACGGCGCGTGCGGGGCCAACGCCGCCCGGGCCGCCCTGCTCCGGGCCAGGGTCGGCCGCCGGGTCTACGACGGGTCGGTGGGCTGGGCCCAGCGTCGGCTCTCCCGCGGCGACGGGGACCCTGGTCCGTACATCTAGTCCGGGCCGGCCAGGCCCGAGAAGATCGTCACGCCTGCGGAGCGCCGTCTCGGCGGTGGCCCTCGACGAGCCGTCGCAACCGGTCCAGCGTCTCGTCGAGGCGGCGGGCGAGCACGGCGTCGAGGAGGGGGTTGTGCACCCAGGCGCCCGGCCCGTGAGTCGGCTTCTCGTCCATCGCGACCCTGGTGACGCCGTCACCCTCGGCATGCAGCACCAGCTCGACCCGGGCCTCGCCGGCCGGCCAGCCGCGGGCCTGCATGACCAGCCGGTGCCCGGGCTCGCACTCGAGAATCTCGGTCTCGTCCTCCACCAGCAGCGGCCAGGCACCCACGGCGTGGTGCAGCTTGCTGCCCGCCGCGGGGAACTCGGGGTCGGCGTCGCGGATCTTGACGGTGCCCACCACCCAGTTCGCATACGACCACGGGTCGGCGAGGACCCGCCAGACCGCGTCGGTGCCGGCTGCGACGTGCGTGCTTCGGGTGGCCATGGGTGCTGCCTGCCCACGGAGCGCGGTCCCGAACGCGAACGGCGCGTTACGGTCAACGGGTGGGCTTCTACGACCGGCACGTCCTTCCCCGGGTCGTCGACGTGTGTTGTGGCGTTGCCGCGAACGACGAGCATCGCGCCCGGGTGTGCGCGGACCTGTCCGGCGCGGTGGTGGAGCTGGGCTTCGGCTCCGGTCACAACGTGCCCCACTACCCGGCCGCGGTGACCTCGGTCGATGCGGTGGAGCCGGCCGGTGCGGGGTGGCGGCTGGCCGCGAAGCGGGTTGCTGCGTCACCGGTGGTGGTCCGGCGCTCCGGGCTGGACGGTCAGGTCCTGCCCTTCCCGGACCACTCCTTCGACGCGGCGCTCTCGACCTGGACCCTGTGCACGATCCCGGACGTGGCGGCCGCCCTGCAGGAGCTGCGCCGGGTGCTGCGGCCCGGTGCCGCGCTGCACTTCGTCGAGCACGGGCTGGCCCCGGATGCCTCCGTGCGGCGCTGGCAGCACCGGCTCGAACCCGTGCAGAAGCGGCTGGCCGGCGGCTGCCACCTCACGCGAGAGGTCGTACCGATGCTCACGGCCGCCGGCTTCGACGTCGTCGAGCACGATGCGTTCTACCAGCCGGGTGCACCGCGCTTCCTCGCCGCCGAGACGGTCGGCGTCGCCGTCTCGCCGTAGCTGTGTGCGACGCCGGTCAGGACGCGGCGGCCAGCGGCCAGGTGACGGTCATCGCCGCGGCGATGGTGGCGAAGTCGGACTGCGGCACCTCGAACAGCCCGCGCCGGAACGGCAGCCCCCAGCGCCCGGGGTCGGTGACGAACGACAGCCGCCCGACCAGCGGCCGGGCGGCGGTGGGCTGCGCGGGGAGGAAGTCGACTGCGACCCGCCACGGCCGGAAGTCGGGGGACATCTCCACCTGGTACGGCTCGTCGCCGCGGACCACGCCGAGCGCAGTGAACTGCTGCAGCGGCTCGCCGCCCTGGAAGGCCGTGCGGGGGGAGTAGAAGACCAGGCCGTCGCCCGGACGCAACCGCTGCAGGCGGGTGCGGGCGCCGTGGTCGGCCTGGGTGAATCCGCCGGCGGCTCCGCGCCGCACGTGGTCGAGGCTGACGGTGTTGACCCAGCACCGCGCGGTCGTGGACATGTGCCAGGTCTACCGGCCGGCACCGACAGCGGGCCGTCGTCGGCCCGCTCCCGGCGCCGGCGCGGGACCTGCGCCGGTATGACGGGCGTCGTGGTCTGAGCCGAACGCTCAGTGTCCGAACGTGCCGAGGATCGTGGCCCTGGCCAGCGTGTGCTGCGAGAGGTTGAACCCGAGGTAGGCGGGGCTGGCCTCCCTCGGCAGGCCGAGGCTCTCGACGTCGACCGCGTGGACGACGACGTAGTAGCGATGTGTGCCGTGCCCGGTCGGCGGGGCCGCGCCGACGTACCCGGCCGTGCCGGCGTCGTTGCGCAGCGCGAAGGCCGGCGCCGGCAGGTCGCCGCCCTCGCTGCCCGCCCCGGCGGCCAGCGACGTCACGTCGGCGGGGAGGTCGGTGACCGCCCAGTGCCAGAAGCCGCTGGCGGTGGGCGCGCACGGGTCGTACATCGTGACGGCGAAGCTGCGGGTGCCGTCAGGGAACCCGGACCAGGACAGCTGCGGTGACCGGTCCTCGCCGCCCTCGACGCCCATCGCGCCGGAGCGCTGGGACGGCGGCAGCTCGTCGCCGTCGGCGAAGTCGTCGCTGGTGACGGTGAAGGGGGGGACCTGCTCGAGCAGGTCGTACGGGTTGGGGAACTTGTCGGCTGCACTCATGGACCGGAGCCTGCCCGACCGGGCGCGATCGGTAAACGGTCGGGGTGGCCGCCGGCACCGGGGACCCGGTGGAGTTGCCCGCCCGCTCGCCGGGTGTGAGGGTCGGTGCGTGGCGACGACGACCGACCCGGGCGGGTTCCGCGGCTTCTCCGACGAGGGCCTCGAGCTCTACGCCGGGCTCGAGGCCGACAACAGCAAGACCTACTGGGCGGCGCACAAGGCGGTCTGGGAGACGGACGTCCGCGACCCCATGCGTGCCCTCGTCGCAGCGCTGGCCGACGAGTTCGGCGAGGGGAAGCTGTTCCGGCCACACCGCGACATCCGGTTCAGCAAGGACAAGACGCCGTACAAGACCCACCAGGGCGCGTTCGTCGGCGACGGGTCGGTCGGAATCGGCTGGTACGTGCAGGTCGACAAGGACGGCCTCGCCGCTGGTGGCGGGTGGCGCTCGCACGAGACCCGCCAGGTCACCCGGTTCCGGGAGGCCGTCGACGCCGAGCCCACCGGCCCCGAGCTGGAGCGCCTCGTCGGCCGGCTGCGGGCCGACGGCTTCGAGGTGAACGGCGACGAGACCAAGACCCGGCCGCGCGGCTACCCGGCCGACCACCCGCGGCTGGAGCTGCTGCGCTGCCGGTCCCTGATGGTGGTGCGCCGCTACGGTGCGCCGGACTGGCTGGCCACCCCGCGGGCCCTCGACGAGGTACGGGAGGCGTGGCGGGCCGTGCGGCCGCTGGCCGACTGGGTGCGGCAGCACGTCGACAGCTGAGAGATCTCGCAGGCGCACTGTCGGCGCCCCGTCCTAGGGTGGCCCGGAGATCGCCGGTGGAGCAGGCCGCCGCACGCGAGGAGGAGCCCCGATGACCGAGACCGTGCCGAAGCCGGCCGTCCCGACGGCGTCCGGTGCCGAGGCCGTGACCGGCCAGCTGGAGTCGCACCGCACCGAGCTCACGGGGTACTGCTACCGGATGCTCGGCTCCTCGTTCGAGGCCGAGGACGCCGTCCAGGACACCATGGTCCGCGCGTGGAAGGCCGCCGACCGGTTCGAGGGCCGCTCGTCGCTGCGCTCCTGGCTCTACAAGATCGCGACCAACGTCTGCTTCGACATGCTCGACGGCCGACAGCGCCGGGCGCTGCCGATGGACATGGGCCCCGCGAGCCACGCCGACGCCGGGCTCGCGGCGCCGCTGCCGGAGGTCGCCTGGCTGCAGCCGGTACCCGATGTCCGGGTGATCCCGAGCGCCGCCGACCCGGCCGAGATCGCCGAGCTGCGCGACTCCATCCGGCTGGCGTTCGTCTCCGCGCTCCAGCTGTTGCCGGCGAACCAGCGTGCCGTGCTGATCCTGCGCGAGGTCCTGCAGTGGCCGGCCACCGACGTCGCCGACCTGCTCGGCACCTCCGTCCCGTCGGTCAACAGTGCGCTGCAGCGGGCCCGCGCGACCCTGGCCGCGCGGGACGCCGCGCCGGGCGCCGGGAGCCAGCCGCTCGACGACGGCAAGCGCGAGCTGCTCGCGCGCTACGTCCGGGCGTTCGAGTCCTACGACATGGCCGGGCTCACGGCGCTGCTCACCGAGGACGCGTCCTGGTCGATGCCGCCGTACGAGCTGTGGCTGCAGACCCACGACGACATCGTGGCGTGGTGCCTCGGCCCGGGCTACGCGTGCGAGGGGTCGAGGCTGGTGCCGGTCTCGGCGAACGGTGCGCCCGCCTTCGCGCAGTACAAGCCGGACCCCGAAGGCGGGTTCGGCGCGTGGTCGCTGCAGGTGCTCGACCTCGGCCCGGAGCGGATCGAGGGCATCATGTTCTTCCTCGACACCCCGCAGATCTTCCCGATGTTCGACCTGCCGCTGCACCTCGACGCCTGATCCCGGCCACGGACCGATGCTCGTCGGTCCAGGTGCGGCGCCTGGCTGGTTGGACGAGCGAAAGCGGCCCCGGAACACGACCGCTCTCCGGCTGCCCACCGGGGCCACTTCGCTCCAAGGCGAGGAGGCGGGGAACGCACCGCTCAGGCCACCGATGCGGCGAGTCCGTCGACGACCTCGGCCCCGGGCAGGGTGGCCAGAGCCGCGCCGGGCAGGACGAGCTTGGAGCGGCGGACGCCGGAGCCCACCACGACCTCCGGCGTCGCCACCACCGCCGCGTCGACGAGCAGCAGCCACCCGGCCGGGAGGCCGAGCGGGGTGATGCCGCCGTGCTCCATCCCGGTCTCGGCGACCGCGACGTCCATCGGGGCGAACGACGCCTTGCGGGCGTCCAGCCGCCGCCGGACGACGCCGTTGACGTCGGCCCGGGTGGTCGCGAGCACGACACAGGCCGCGAACCGGGTCTCGCCGTCGCGGCGACCGGCGACGACGACGCAGTTGGCGGAGACCTCCGGCGCCACCTGGTAGCGGGCGCAGAACGCCGCTGTGTCCGCCAGGTCGGGGTCGATCTCGGCGACCCGGACGTCCAGGTCCGGCTGGGTGGTCACCGCGGCCACCACCGGGGCGGCCATCAGGTCGGGGCGGTGTCCCGCGGGCTGCAGGTCGAGGAGGCCGGTCACGGCCACCGACTCTAGGACCGGGCTCGCGGCCACTCGTCCCGGGTGCCGGACATCACGGCCCGCTGGTGGAATGCAACCCACCCGTCATCCGCTTGCACCTGTCCGTAACCCGTGTCCGGCACGCTGGACGAGACGCGCTCCACCCCGGAAGGACCCACCATGCCCTCGCGCCGGCTCGCGGCCACCCCGCGCGCTTCCGCCGCCACGACACCCGTCGGTCAGCTCCCCGGCCGGCCCACCGCGACGTTCCGCAGCCGCGAGGTGCCGACCTGGGTGAGCCTCGTGGCGCTCGCGGTCGGGGGTTTCGCGATCGGCACGACGGAGTTCGCGAGCATGGGGGTCCTGCCGGACATCGCCCGCGACCTGGAGGTGTCCATCCCGACGGCCGGGCACGCGATCACGGCGTACGCGCTCGGTGTGGTCGTCGGGGCGCCGATGTTCGCCGTCCTCGGGGCGCGGTTGCCGCGCAAGGGCCTGCTGCTCGTGCTCGTGGCAGCTCTCACCGTGGCCAACCTCGCCTCCGCGATGGCGCCGACGTTCGGGACTTTCGTGCTGGCGCGGTTCGCCAGCGGGTTCCCGCACGGCGCGTACTTCGGCATCGGTGCCGTCGTCGCGTCCTCCCTGGTGCCGCGGGAGCGCCGGGCCCGTGCCGTCGCCATGACGATGATGGGCCTCACCCTCGCCAACGTGGTCGGAGTGCCGCTGACCACCCTGCTCGGCCAGGCGGCCGGCTGGCGCAGCACCTACCTGACGGTCGTCGTGTTCGGCCTGCTGACGCTCGCCGCCGTCGAGCTGTTCGTGCCGCGCGTCGTGGTGCACGCGGACGCCAGCCCGCGCCAGGAGCTCTCGGCCCTCCGCCGGCCGCAGGTCTGGCTGACACTGCTCGTCGGAGCGGTCGGCTTCGGCGGTTTCTTCGCGATCTACAGCTACATCGCGCCGACGCTCACCGAGGTGTCCGGCTTCGCCGAGGGCGGGGTGCCCATCGCGCTCGCGCTGTTCGGGGTCGGCATGACGCTCGGCACGATGGTCGGCGGTCGCCTCGCCGACTGGTCGGTGCTCAAGACGCTCGTGCTTGCGCCGTCGGCCACGCTGCTGGTGCAGCTGCTCTTCACCGTGACCGCGCACTCCACCGTCCCGGCGGCCCTCACGTTGCTGGTGCTCGCCTTCACCTCGTCGCTCAGCCTGCCGGCCATCACCGCGCGGCTGCTCGACGTCTCGGGCGACGGCAAGGCGCTGGCGTCGACGCTGAACCACTCGGCGCTCAACGTCGCCAACGCCCTCGGCGCGTGGCTCGGCGGGGTCGTGATCGCCGCGGGCTACGGCTGGACGTCGCCCGCTGTCGTCGGCGCCGTCCTGTCGGCCGCCGGGCTGGTCGTGCTCGCCGGGTCCATCCGGCTGGAGCGCCGCGACCGGGGTCGCGTGGTCCCGCCGGTCGGCGAGCCGGTTGCCGCCTAGGCCGAGCTGCCGGCGCGCCGGGAGAGGCTGCGCAGCCAGGGGCCGTACGCCTGCGGCGTCGCCTCGAGCACGACCGGCTCCCAGCCGGCGCTCACCAGCGCAGCGCGGAGCGGCCCCGGGCGCCAGTAGGTGAAGTGCCGGGGCAGCCCGACCTTGTGGCTGCTCCACTCCTCGCCGTCGCCCTCCTTGAGGGTCAGTGCGAGCAGGCCGCCCGGGACCACGGCACCCTGCAACCGCGCCAGCACCGCGGGCAGCTCGGTCCGTTCGACGTGCAGCAGGACCGCGTTCGCGAACACCACGTCGTACGGACCGCCGAGATCACTGTGCCGCACGTCCAGCACGTCGACCTGGTGGCCGTCCGCCAGCTGCATCTCGACGAATGCCCGGGTCGCGTCCGTGCGCCGCACCGTGAAGCCGAGCGTCTCGAGGCGGTTCGCGTCGTGGCCGGGGCCGCTGCCCACCTCGAGCACCGAAGCACCCGGGCGGGCGTGCTGCAGCACCAGCGCGACGAGGTCGTCGTCGCTGTCGCGGCGCGGCGTGCGCTCCGCGTAGAGCGAGGCCGCCAGCTCGTAGGAGCGCAGGGTCTCGGTGTTGTCGTCGCTCACGCGCGGCACCGCCGGGTACCGCTGGCGTCCAGCGTGCTCGCCGCCCCGGGCCGTGCCACGTACCCAGCCTACGGAGAAGGCGGTGTGACCGACACATGGGGTCAAACATGAAGGTTTCATGACAGAACCACCCGGGAAATCTGCCCGTTGGCCTCCTGGTCCGACCGGTCCGGCGGGGCGACCGACAGTGGAGGTGCCGGATGTCCGGGACGAGGCAGAGCGGAGCAGGCGGGGCGGTCGACACGGCCGCCGTGACGAGGGGCCAGCGACGGCGTGCCGTGCTCGCCAGCACCGTCGGCACCAGCATCGAGTGGTACGACTTCTTCCTCTACGGCACGGCGGCCGCCCTGGTCTTTCCCGGGCTGTTCTTCCCGGACCAGTCGAAGTTCGCGGCCATCCTGCTGTCGTACGGCACCCAGTTCGTCGGTTTCGCCGCCCGCCCGATCGGTGCCGCGATCTTCGGCCACCTCGGCGACCGCATCGGCCGCAAGGCCACCCTGGTGGCGACCCTCATGCTGATGGGCGTCGGCACCTTCCTCATCGGGTGCCTGCCGACGTACTCGTCGATCGGGGTCCTCGCGCCGGTCCTGCTGGTGCTGCTGCGCGTGGCGCAGGGCATCGGCGTCGGCGGCGAGTGGGGCGGCTCCGTGCTGCTGGCCATGGAGTGGGGCTCGCAGAAGAGGCGGGGCCTGATGGCGAGCTTCCCGCAGATGGGCGTGCCGATGGGCCTGCTGCTCGCGACCGCCGCGGTGAAGATCACCGAGGGCTGGGCCGGCGACAGCTTCACCACCTGGGCGTGGCGGGTGCCGTTCCTGGTCAGCGCCGTCCTCGTGGCGATCGGGCTGTACGTGCGCCTGCGGGTTCTCGAGAGTCCCGAGTTCGCCGCTGTCCGCAAGCAGGAGACGGTCGTCAAGCAGCCGGTGCTCGAGGTCATCCGCACCCAGCCTCGCGAGATCCTCACGTCGGCGCTCGTCCGGCTCTCCGAGCAGGCGCCGTTCTACCTGTTCATCACCTTCGTGCTCACGTACGGCGTCGAGCAGGTCGAGCTCGACAAGGGCGACCTGCTCAACTACACGCTGGTCGCCGCCGCCATCGGCCTGGTCTCGGTGCCGCTGTTCGGCCACATCTCCGACCTCATCGGCCGGCGACTCATGTACGGCATCGGCATCGTCGGCACCGCGATCTTCGCGTTCCCGTACTACGGCTTGCTCGACACCGGGAAGTCCGGCTTCGTGCTGCTCGCGATCGTCGCGTCGCTGATGTTCCACGACATGCAGTACGGCCCGCAGGCGGCGCTGATCGCGGAGCGGTTCGGCACCAACGTCCGGTACTCCGGCGCGGGTCTCGGCTACCAGCTCGCCTCGGTCATCGCGGGCGGGCCGGCGCCGCTGATCGCCGCGAAGATCCTCCAGGAGACCGGGTCGAGCACCTGGATCAGCTGGTACATCGTCGGCTGCTGCGCGGTCGCGATGATCGCGCTGCTCAGCATGCCCAACCGCCGCGCGACCATAGCGGACGAGAAGGTCATCGACCTCGACGACATCGCCGCGCGCAGGGTCGTCACCGGCAGCGGGGCACGGTGAGCGACCGCACCGAGCGGGCACTGGTCACCGGCGGGGCGAGCGGCATCGGGGCCGCCTGCGCCCGCCGGCTGGCCGGCGACGGCCTGCACGTCGTCGTGGCCGACGTCGACGGCGACGCCGCGGACAAGGTCGCGAGCGACGTCGGGGGAGAGGCCTGGGCGGTCGACCTCGGCGACACCGTGGCCCTGGCCGAGCTGTCGCTCGACGTCGACGTCGTCGTCAACAACGCGGGCATCCAGCACGTCGCGCCGGTGCACGAGTTCCCGCCCGAGACGTTCGCCTCGATCCTCTCCCTGATGGTCGAGGTCCCGTTCCTGCTGGTGCGCGCAGCACTGCCCGGCATGTACGAGCGCGGCTTCGGCCGCATCGTGAACATCTCCTCGGTGCACGGGCTGGTCGGCTCGCCGTACAAGTCGGCGTACGTCGCCGCGAAGCACGGGCTCGAGGGGCTGTCGAAGGTCGTGGCGCTCGAGGGTGGTGAGCACGGCGTGACCAGCAACTGCGTGAACCCGGGCTACGTGCGGACGCCGCTGGTGGAGAGGCAGGTCGCCGACCAGGCGACCGTGCACGGCATCCCGGAGTCCGAGGTGCTCGAGAAGGTCATGCTGGCCGAGACAGCCATCAAGCGGCTGGTCGAGCCCGAGGAGGTGGCCGAGCTGGTGTCCTGGGTGGCCGGGCTGCACGCGGCGTGCGTCAACGGCGCATCGCTGACCATGGACGGTGGCTGGACGGCACGCTGACCGCCGGATAGCTGACCGCCCGATATCGGTGCGTCGGCGAGCGGCCTCGCCCTAGAGTCCGCTGCCATGCCCTGGTTGCCTGACGGCTTCGTCCACCCGACGCGCGTCGACCTCGTTACCGGCGAGCACCTGCGTCCGATCCGCGCGAGCGACGTCGACCTCGACATGCCCGCGGTGATGGGCTCGCAGGAACGGCTCTTCGGCATCTACGGCGAGGCGTGGGGGTGGCCGCCGGCGACGATGACTGCCGAGCAGGACCAGGAGGACCTGGCCCGCCACGAACGTGAGATCGAGGCGCACGAGTCGTTCAACTACGCGCTGCTCGACGCCGACGAGACCCAGCTGCTCGGCTGCGTCTACGTCGACCCGCCGGAGAAGCAGGGCGCGGACGCGGACGTCTCGTGGTGGGTCGTCGACCGTCTGCTCGGCACCGATACCGAGCGGACCCTCGACGACCTGGTTCCGCGCTGGATCGCCGAGGACTGGCCGTTCAGCTCGCCGCGGTACGTCGGCGTAGGCGCGCACCGGCAGCTGACCTTCGGCCAGTGGCTGGCACTGCCCGACGTCGGCGAGGACTGACGCCCGGAGCGGTCGGTCCTCAGCCGGAGCCGCTCGGCACCAGCGCGAGCTCGGCGCTGAGCCGGTCGGCGAAGTCGTCGGGGTAGCGGTGACCGAGGCCCTCGACGGTCTCCACCTTCAGCCCGGCACGCGCGAGCTGGTCGGTCATCCGGTGCACCTGGCCGGAGAAGGCGTCGTCCGCGCCGAGCACGATGCTGCCGGGCACCGGCGTCAGCTCGTCGGGCAGCTGCTCGGGCGCGACCGACGGCGCCACGACCAGCAACCGGACGACCGGCACCGGGTCACCGGTCAGCCCCCACAGCAGCGCAGCCCGGCCGCCGGCCGAGAACCCGCCGGCGAGCACCGGGAGTGCCCGGGTCGCGTCGTCGAGAAAACCCAGCGCATGCGCGACGTCGCGCGCGGCGAGGTCCTGCCGCGGCCAGCTGGTGTGGTTCGGCGTGCTGCGCTGGCTGGACGCGACGGCGACCACCACGAAGCCGGCGCCCGTCGCGGCCGACCAGGTCTGCGCGGCTGCAGCTGCCCGCTGACCGGAGCCGTGCAGGACCACCGCCACCCCACGGGCCGCGCCCCCCGGCCGCAGCACGACCGGCGGATCCGCGCGGGTCGAGGAGTTGTAGGCGTGGGCCCGGGCGTCCGCCTCGCGCACCAGGGCGTCGAAGCCGTCGAGCGACCGGAGGGCGGCGAGGTCGTCGTCGTCCACGAGGATGCGCCGCTCCCACCAGTCGCCGTCGTCCAGGGCCGCGGTCAGGGTCGCCAGGGCGTCCTCGGGCCGCCCGGCGCGCGACAGCAGGCACGCCCTCAGGTGCGCCAGGTCTGCCGACCAGGGTTCCAGGCCGTCACCGGCGGTGGCGAGGCGCGCCAGCGCGTCGTCGTACCGGCCGGCCTCGTACAGCGGGAGCACGGCGTCGACCAGGGCGTCGTACGCCGGCTCGGCCGGTGGCGGTCCCTCGGGTGCGGTCATCCGCCGCAGTCTGGCAGCGCCCGAGCGAGGTGCCGCCACCGAGGCACTGCGCTGTCGCGGGCGCAAGGCGACGCACCGTCCGCTTGGTCAAGTTTTACCCACTTGTGGTGCAAGGGGGGTTCAGGTGACGGCTGGGACGGCCGACCATGATCGAGATCGTCCACTGACCGCCTCCAGGAGTCGTCGTCCCGATGCCGTGGGTCCACCGCACCGTCCGTCCCGTCGTCCGTGCCGTCACCGGCGTCCTCGCAGGGGCGCTGCTGCTGGGCACGCTGGGCGCCGCCGGCGCCCACGCGGCGACCGACCCGAGCGCCCCGGCGACCGCCCCGGCCGCGGCCGAGGGCTTCGCGCCGTACCTGCCGCAGGTCTCCTGCGACCCCACCGTCAAGCCGGGCCTGGACGCGATGCGCAGCATGCTGCTGGCGGCCTACGGCGGCCGCGACCTGGGCGTCACCCGTGGCTGCACGATCGGCGCGACCAGCGAGCACAAGGAGGGACGGGCCTGGGACTGGGGCCTCGACGCCTCGGTGCCCGCCGAGAAGGCCGTTGCCGAGCAGTTCCTCGCCTGGCTGCTGGCGCCCGGACCCAACGGCATGGCTGCCTTCAACGCCCGCCGGCTCGGTGTCATGTACGTCATCTGGAACGGCAAGATCTGGAGCTCGTACCGAGCAGCCGAAGGCTGGCGTGGGTACAGCGGCGGCGAGTCGCACGCCACCCACATCCACATCTCGCTGGCGTGGACCGGCGCGATGAAGCGGACCTCGTGGTGGACCGGCAAGGCCGCGGCCGTGGACTACGGCCCGTGCCGCGAGGTCGAGGGGATCCCGGCCCCCGCGTACTCCGGCCCGCGCACCACGCCGTGCCCGGCGCCGGTCAGTGTCTCCTCGCTCACGGGCACGCCACTGCTCCAGCAGGGCGACACCAGCCCGTACGTCATGCAGCTGCAGCGGCTGCTGTCGGTGACCCCGGTGAGCGGGTTCTTCGGCCCCATCACCGACGCCGCACTGCGCGCCTTCCAGACCGGCCACGGCCTGGCATCGAGCGGCACCACCACACCCGCCACCTGGGCGGCGGTGCGCAGCCAGTCGGCGGCGCCGCCCGCACCGGCTGCCACACCCGCACCGGCTCCGGTCACGAGCGGCACGCAGACGGTGACCGCCGCCAGGTCGCTGCCGTCGGCCATGCGCTACCGGGTGCGCAAGGGCGATTCGCTGAGCCGCATCGCGTCGACCTGGCGGTCCTCGGTGCCCGCCATCAAGTCGGCGAGCAAGCTGAGCAGCGACATCATCCGCGTCCGCCAGGTCATCACCGTGCCGGTCCGCTCCGGGATCACCAAGTTCACCTGGACAACGGTGCGCAAGGGCGACCGGGGGGTCGCGGTGAAGGGCCTGCAGACCGCATTGCGGATGAAGACGAAGTACCGCACGGGACTCTTCGGCCCGATCACGGAGCGACGCGTCAACAAGCTGAAGGCCGCTCGCGGCTGGCCGGCCGACGGCGTGGCCGGTCCCGGTGTGTGGCGCGCCCTCGGCGCCTGAGAGCACGGTCCGGCGCGCTTCCTGGCCCTAGTCTCGTCGCATGACCGAGAGCGTGGCCGAGCCGCAGCGCACGACCTACCTCGTCGTCGACGGCGAGAACATCGACGCGACCCTGGGGATGTCGGTGCTCAGCCGGCGTCCGAACCCGGACGAGCGACCGCGCTGGGAGAAGGTCCGCGAGTTCGCCGAGGCGCGCTGGGGCCAGCCGGTCAAAGGCCTGTTCTTCCTCAACGCCACCAACGGGCACGTGCCGATGCCGTTCGTCTCGGCGCTGCTGGCGATGCAGTACCGCCCGATTCCGCTGTCCGGCGAGCCCGGCCAGAAGGTCGTCGACATCGCGGTGCAGCGCACGCTGGAGGCGATCCAGGACCTGCCCGGCGACGTGCTGCTGGCCAGCCACGACGGCGACTTCCTCCCGCAGGTCGAGGCGCTGCTCGGCGGCGACCGCCGGGTCGGCCTGCTCGGCTTCCGGGAGTTCGTCAACCTCAAGTTCGCCGAGCTGACCGAGCGCGGGCTGGAGGTCTTCGACCTCGAGGACGACGTGCGGTGCTTCACCGGCGTCCTGCCGCGGGTCCGCATCATCCCGATCGACGAGTTCGACCCCACCCGGTTCCTCTGAGCCCCAGCGGGTCGCGACCGGCTCCGCGGGTAGAGGCAGCACGTCCGCACCCACCCGCACCTGGAGAAGTCCTTGGCCACGCTTCCGTTCCCCGACGACGTCCGCGAGCTGCTCGCCGCACCGAACCCGTGCGTCGTGACGACCTTGCGGGCCGACGGCCAGCCCGTGTCGGTCGCGACGTGGTACCTGATGCGCGGTGACCGGGTGCTGGTGAACATGGACCAGGGACGCAAGCGGCTCGAGCACCTGCGCGGCGACCCGCGCGTCTCCCTGACCGTGCTGGCCGACGGGGACTGGTACACCCACGTCAGCATCGTCGGCCGGGCCGTCGAGATGTACGACGACGAGGGCCACTCCGACATCGACGCCCTGTCGCGGCACTACCGGGGTCGGGACTACCCCGACCACGAGCGGGGTCGGGTCAGTGCATTGGTCGACGTCGAGCGGTGGCACGGGTGGGGCGACGTCGACGCTCGCTGACGTCGAGCCGAGCGCGGCCCGCGACCCGGCTCTCCGGGGCACGGCGGGAGTGGTGCAACCCGACGGTGCGGTCGCGGGTCATCACCTCTGAAGCGTCCGGGACCGGCCCGGGCGACAAAGGCCCGCCCGGGCCACAGAGGAGACCGAGATGTCCCGCACGATCACTCGCCCCCGTCGCTCCGCGACGCCCGCCGCGACCCTCCTCGCGACCACCGCTGTCGCCGCGGGTGCCGTCACCGCCGCCATGCCTGCGCTCGCGGACCAGGGAGTCACACCCGTCGCCACCACCGCGGTCGACCCGAACGACTCGCTGCTCCGCCCACGTCAGATGCCGGTCCCGAACAAGGAGCAGGACTGGGCCCGGGTCGCGACCCGGCACCGCCGGGCCAGCTCGGCCCAGCCGTCGTCGCTCAAGGCCCTCGGGTTCGAGGACAGGGCGCGTCGCGACTTCGCCATCCCCGGTGGCCAGGCCACGAACGTCGTCCTGACCTTCGCCGACGCGGCCGACGCGAGGGCGGCGTACCGCCAGGTCACGAGCTGGCGGTCGCACACCGGGGACAACGTTCCCGCGGGGGGTGCACTGCTCTTCACCGACAAGACCCGTCCGGTCGAGGTCCGGGCCGGCCGCGGCGCGTACTTCTCGTTCGTGTTCAAGACCGACAAGAACGCGGACGAGGGCACGTTCGAGTGGCTCGGCGTCACCCGTCGTGGTGCCGCGGTGTCGCTCGTCGTGTGGCGGATCAACGGCCAGGACGCGACCTACGCGGTCGACCCGACCATCGCGTCGGTCAAGACCGCGAACGCGAAGCTGGCCCGCCTGGGCTGACGAGCCTGCACCGCAGGGGCGCTCCCGGTACGTCGGAGCGCCCCTGCGGCGCGTCCGGTGCTCGAGTGGTGACTTGTCCACAGCACGTTCGGGTCACGATGGGCTGTGGACGACGGATCCCTGTGCGCGTAACGGTTTCCGGTCGTCTCGGTGGTGGGGGTTGTGTCCGGGGTGGGTCGTAGGTTCAAGGGCATGGACGACGACCGCATCGGTACCGGATCGACCGGATCGACGGTGACCTTGTCCGGGCATCCGGCGGTGAGCGCGTTGTCGGCGGTGGATGCCGGGGTCGAGGCGCTGGCGACCGCGAACGTGTGGTCGATGACCGACCGCGAGCTGCTGGCGGTCCGGGTCGATGCCGAGGCGACCCGGGGCCGGCTGGACGCGGCGGTGCTAGGGCTGACCCGGGAGATCGACGGCCGCGGGGCGGCGGTGCGCGCAGGGGCGTCCTCGACGGCGGCGTGGCTGCGGGGCTGCTGCCGGCAGCGGCCGGGGATCGCCCATGCCGAGGTCCGGCTGGCCGGCGAGCTGGACCGGGACCTGCCCGCGCTGGCCGCGGCGCTGGCCGCGGGGCAGGTGTCCCACGAGTCGGCGCGGGTGGTGGCCGGCACGCTGCGCAGCCTTCCTCCTGGGGTGGACGCGGCGACCCGGGCGCGGGGGGAGGCGTTCCTGGTCGACCAGGCCCGCCGCTATGACGCGGCGGCGGTGGCGACCCTGGGCCGGCACCTGCTGGAGCGCCTGGACCCGGCCGGCGGGGCGGACCTGGAGCGGGCGGAGGCCCGGCGGGCGCAGGCCGAGGCGTTCACCGTCACCCACGACGTGTACGGGGGGCGGCGGGTGACGGGCCGGTTCACCCCGGAGCACGGCGCCACTCTGGACGCTGCCCTGGAGGTGTTGGCCGGCCCGAGACCGGGACCGGACGGGGAGCCGGACCCCCGGTCGCCGGAGAAGCGCCGTGCCGACGCGCTGATGCTGCTGGTGTCCTGGGGACTGGGCAGTGACCAGATGCCCGAGACCGGCGGCGAGGCCGTCACGATGACCGTGGTCACCACCCCCGGCCACCTGCAGACCCCCACCAGCCACCACCACGACCACCGCGACAGCAACGACAGCAGCGACGAGGCCGACGCGCCCGCCGCCAGAGCCGGGCATGACGACGCGGTCGACGTCAGGGGAGTCGGCGACACCGTGGGGTGCGGCGCCGACGGTGCCGGGCACGGCGCGGACTGCGGTGCCGGCGGGTTCGGGGTCGCGGGGCGGGTGCTGCGGGAGGACGCCGCGTTCCTCGAGGACGGCACCCCGCTGTCCCCGGAGACCACCCGCCGGCTGGGCTGCGACGGCTGGCTGATGGCCGCGATCGTCGACTCCGCCGGCGCCCTGCTCGACATCGGGCGCCGGTCGCGGGTCGTGCCCGCCGCGCTGCGCCGCGCGCTGATCGTGCGCGACGGCGGCTGCGCGTTCACCGGCTGCGGCCGGCCGGCCCGCTGGTGCCACGCCCACCACATCCGGCACTGGGCCCACGGCGGCCCGACGGCCCTGTCGAACCTCGTGCTGCTGTGCGCCCACCACCACCAGGTCGTGCACCACGACGGCTGGACCGTGCACCTGGGCCCCGACCGGCTCCCGGTCTTCACCCCACCCCGATGGGTCGACCCCGACCAGGTCCCCCGACCCGCCTGGCGACCACTGACCATCCTGCGCACCTGAACCAGCCCGGCACCAGAGCTCACACCACCACGAGGATCACCAGGCCGGGCGGCCCGGTGCGCACGCGGCACCTGTCGGTCGGTGTGGGCGCGAAATGACCCGATGGCGCAGAGAAACTCCATGCGCAGATCCGGGCTTTCGGTGAGCGGCCGCCCGATGCGTCCGTCGACCACCCCGCCCTACGATGAAGTCCGAGAGGAGGCGGCGATGGCCGATCCGGTGGGCGACATCATCGGGGACTATCGGGCGTTCGCCGCGCAGCAGCACGACCGCCTGCTGGCCCGAGGCATCGACATCCGCCCGTACGCGCTCAGCCACCTCGCCGTCCGCGTGCCGGAGTGGGACCAGTACGTGCATGTGCGGAACCTGCTCGAACGCCACGCGGTCGCCAATCGCGAGAACGTCTGGAACGGCCGCCCGATCTCCTTGATCGTCCCCGCCGAGCCGCTCGACGTCCTCGACGGCAAGCTCGTCCCGCTCATCGAGCTCATCCCGCCCGTGCACCAGCGCGTCTACCGGATGGGGTTGGAGCATCTCGGCGTCGTGGTCGGCGACGCTTTCGACGCGTTCGTCGGAGCCCACAAGCCCGTCCTCACGGGACAGCAGTTTCAGGGTCCGAACAGCACACCCGATCCCGTCTACATCTTGTTCGAGGACTTCACCCATGTGAAGTTCTATCGACTTTCACTGAGGGCATCCGTCGAGCTCGACGCCGGCCCGTCCGACGACGGGTTCCATCACGTCGATGACTGGGTGCCCCAACGGCTCGTGACCGCGACCGGCCCGAACCCTCTGCTGCACTGAGCGACGCCCGGCCACCGATCGTGCTCGAGGGCTGGCCCTCCCCCCGGCCGGCGCCGGCGGCATAGCCTGGCAAGCCCACCGCCAAGGGAGTGACAGTGCGATGAGCGACCCGGACGAGGTCACCTGTGTCCATCCTGCGGACCGTCGCGTCGCTGACCCGACGCCTGGCAAGGTGCGTGAGCAGGCCATCGACGTCCACGGACTCTGGTCCGGGCTGGTGCGCACCGACCCCGGAGTGACGTCCGGCTGGCACCACCACGGCGACCACGACACCTCCGTCTACGTCGTCGACGGCACCGTCCGCATCGAGTTCGGTCCCGACGGCGCCGAGGCCGTCGACGCCGGACCCGGTGACTTCGTCCACATTGCCCGACACGTCGTGCACCGAGAGATCAATCCGGGGCCGACCCCTTCGCAAGAGGTGGTCACCCGCTCCGGCACCGGTCCGCTCACCATCAATGTCGACCGATCAGGTCGCCGCTCCGGGTGACCACCACCGTCGGCGCTTCGGCCGTTGTCGCGAAGGTCGCCCTCACGACGACGCATCTGGAGATCGTCGTGCGCGTCCGGCGCGCCGCCAATGCCAACTGGGGCAGGCACGGGCTTCTGCGCGAGCCCCGGCCAACCAGCACTTCCGGTTCATCAAGGACCACGGGCAGCGGTCGGAGCAGCTCTCGCCGCGCGTCCGCGGAGCGGGTGGCACCGTGCTGCGAGGCAACCACCTAGGGACCTGGGGACTCTTCCTGAGTGGGGTGAGTGTGATGCAGCAGTGGGACGACGACGAGCTGGCGCACCGGCTCGAGCTGCTGCGGCTCGACACCGAGCAGGTCTGCCTCGCCTCGTGCGAGGTGATCCGTGCATCCGCCTCGGCGCCGGGCCGGTCGCTGCTCCGGTGGCTGGGCCAGCCGCCGCCGGACAGGGACGCGTCCGGCCGACGTAGCGGCGTACCGAGCGGGCTCGCGGTGGGTGGCGGCTGGTCCGTGGGGCGTCCCGGGTGGAGGGCCACGGCGCAGGTTTGGCACCATCGCCGGATGTCCATCGATGTGCGCACTGCTCTGGTGACTGGTGTCGGCCGGCTGCGCTCGATCGGGACCGGGCTGGCGCTCGGGCTGGCCCGGGACGGCTGGGACCTCGCGCTGGCGTACTGGTCGCCCTACGACGACCGGCTCGGGTACGAGCGCTCACCCGACGACCCCGAGCTGGTCGCCGAGCAGTGCCGCGCCCTGGGGCGCACGGTCGTCGTGCTCCCCGGCGACCTCGCCGACCCCGAGGTGCCCCAGCAGCTCGTCAGGTCCGCGGCGGAGCGGCTCGGACCGCTCACCGGCCTGGTGATGTCTCACTGCGAGTCCGTCGACAGCTCGATCCGGACCACCACCGTCGAGAGCTGGGACCGGCACTTCGACGTCAACGCCCGCGCCACCTGGCTGCTCATCAAGGCGTTCGCCGAGCAGCTGCCCGACGTCGTGGGCGACGAAGCCGTCCGTGGCCGGATCGTGGCGCTCACCAGCGACCACACGGCGAACAACACACCGTACGGCGCGAGCAAGGGCGCCCTCGACCGCCTCGTCATCGCAGCGGCCACCGAGCTGTCCGACCTCCGGGTGCGGGCCAACGTCATCAACCCCGGACCCATCGACACGGGGTGGATGACCGACGAGATCCGGGCGCTCGGCGTCGCCGAGACGCCCGCCGGGCGGCTCGGCACCCCCGACGACACGGCGAACCTCGTCCGTTTCCTGCTCTCCGACCAAGGAGCCTGGATCAACGGGCAGCTGCTCTACAGCAACGGCGGCTTCCGCACCGGCTGACCGGCCGGCGGTCCGGCGGCCGGCGTCAGCTGGGACTGCCGGGCGTCGTCAGGTGTCGAGCTCGTCCGCACCGTCGGCGGTCCACGCGCCGTCGAGACGGTCGACCGCGGTGACCGTGACGACGGCGGCACCCGCCTCGTCCGACGCGGCCAGGTCGACCCGGGCCGAGATGCCCCAGTCGTGGTCGCCGGCGGGGTCGTGGAAGGTCTGGCGCACCGTCCACGCGGACGTGCCCTCGGCGACCTGCAGCAGCGCCGGTCCTCGGGCGTCCGCGTCGGTGGACAGCGTGTCGTGGTCCGCCCAGTAGCCGGCCATCGCCGCCGCCCACGTGTCGGCGTCGACGCCGGCCTCGGCGTCCAGCTCGCCGAGCAGGTCGTACCGGCGCAGCGCGGCCAGCTCGACCCGGCGGAACATCGCGTTGCGGACGAGGACGCGGAACGCCCGCACGTTGGTGGTGACGGCCGGTGGCCGCTCGTCGCGCACGAGGGCGCGCTCGTCGACGTCCTCGCCGGGTGCCGTCAGCCGCTCCCACTCGTCGAGCAGGCTGGAGTCGACCTGACGTACCAGCTCGCCGAGCCACTCGGTGAGGTCCCGCAGCTCCTCGGTGCGTGCCGAGTCCGGCACCGTCTGGCGCAGCGCCTTGTACGAGTCGGCGAGGTAGCGCAGCACGAGCCCCTCGGACCGAGCGAGGTTGTAGAAGCCGACGTACTCGGTGAACGTCATGGCCCGCTCGCTCATGTCGCGGGCCACCGACTTCGGTTTGAGCTCGTAGTCGGACACCCACGGGTGGCCATTGCTGTAGGCGTCGTAGGCGTGCCCGAGCAGCTCGGCCAGCGGCTGTGGGTGGGTGACGTCCTCGAGCAGCTCCATCCGCTCCTCGTACTCGATGCCCTCGGCCTTCATCGCCGCCACCGCCTCACCGCGCGCCTTGCTGCGCTGGGCCGCCACGACCTGGCGCGGGTCCTCGAGTGTCGACTCCACCACCGACAGCACGTCCAGCGGGTACGTCGGTGACTCCCGGTCGAGCAGGTCCAGCGCGGCCACGGCGAACGGGGAGAGCGGCTGGTTGAGGGCGAAGTCGGGCTGCAGGTCGACGGTGAGCGCCCAGCGTCGGCCGTCCGGCTCCGGCGGGTCGACGCGCTGCACCACGCCGCCGGCGACCAGGGCGCGGAAGATGGCTATCGCGTGCCTGATGTGTACCCGTTGCGCGGCCCGGGGCTCGTGGTTGTCCTCGAGCAGGTGCCGCATCGCGAGGTACGGATCGCCCGGCCGGGCCAGCACGTTGAGCAGCATGGCGTGGGTGACACGGAAGCTCGACCGCAGCTGCTCCGGGGGAGCGGCCACCAGCCGCTCGAAGGTCGGCTCGCCCCACGACACGAAACCTTCGGGCGCCTTCGAGCGAACCAGCTTCTTGAGCTTCTTCGGGTCGTCACCGGCCTTGAGCCGTCGCCGCTCGTTCTCGACGTCGTGGTCGGGTGCCTGGACCACGACCGTCCCGGCCGTGTCGTAGCCGGCGCGACCGGCCCGGCCGGCGACCTGGTGGAACTCTCGGGCCGTGACGTGCCGCACCCGGTGCCCGTCGTACTTCGACAGCGACGTCATGAGCACGGTGCGGATCGGCACGTTGATGCCGACGCCGAGGGTGTCGGTCCCGCACACGACCTTGAGCAGCCCGGCCTGGGCCAGCGTCTCGACCAGCCGCCGGTAGCGGGGGAGCAGGCCGGCGTGATGGACGCCGACGCCGTGCCGGACCAGCCGCGACAGCGTGCTCCCGAAGCCGGACCGGAACCGGAAGGCGCCCAGCGCAGCCGCGATCTCGTCGCGCTGCGCGCGGCTCGCGACGTTGATGCTCGTCAACGCCTGGGCGCGTTCCAGCGCCCCGGCCTGGGTGGGGTGCACGACGTAGACGGGCGCGCGGTCGGTGCTGAGCAGCTCCTCGAGCGTCTCGTGCACGGGGGTCTTGGCGTAGTAGTACGACAGCGGCACCGGCCGGTCGACCGACTCGACGACGGCGGTGGTGCGCCCGGTGCGCCGGGCCAGGTCGTCGCGGAAGAAGGAGACGTCGCCCAGGGTGGCCGACATGAGCAGGAACTGTGCGCGGGTGAGCTCGAGCAGCGGCACCTGCCAGGCCCAGCCGCGCTCGGGGTCGGAGTAGTAGTGGAACTCGTCCATCACGACCAGCCCGAGGTCCGACGCCGGCCCGTCCCGCAGCGCATGGTTGGCGACCACCTCGGCCGTGGCGGTGAGGATCGGTGCGTCCGGGTTCACCGCTGCGTCTCCGGTCAGCATGCCGACGTTCTCCGCGCCGAAGACGTCGATCAGCGCGAAGAACTTCTCCGACACCAGCGCCTTGATCGGGGCCGTCCAGACGGCCCGCCGGCCCTCGGCGTACGCCGCGAAGATGGCTCCGGTCGCGACCAGGCTCTTGCCGGAGCCGGTCGGGGTCGCCAGCACCACGTTGCTGCCGGAGACCAGCTCGATCAGCGCCTCGGTCTGCGCCGGGTAGAGGTCCAGGCCCGCTCCGGACGCCCAGCTCGCGAACGCGTCGAACACCGCATCGGGACCGTCGGCGTCCGGCAGCCGGGCGAGCAGGGGGGTCGGCGACATGGGAGCAGCCATCCTGCCCGACGCCGGAGCCCGGCACCGAGCGGGACCGACCGACTGCGGCGAACGACCACCGGGCGCGGTGAATTCACCACGTCCGGCAGCCGCCGATCACGTCCACGTGATCAACGCCGTGAGGGGGGTCCGGCTGCGGCAGAGCGCTCGACCTCGGAGACGTCTGCGGACAGCGGGGTCGTGGCCCCGGCCGCTCGCGGATGACAGGCTGACCCCGTGACGTCGTACGGCGAGGTGGAGCGCGAGCTGGCAGTCCTGCTGCGGCGGGCCCGCGCCTGGAACCGTGACGTCGCGACCGAGGTGCACCCGGACCTCCAGCCGGCGGCGTACGCCCTCCTGTCGCGCGTCGACGAGCTCGGCGCGGTGCGCGCAAGCGACCTGTCCGAGTACTTCGGCATCGACAAGGGCGCCATCAGCCGGCAGGTCCAGCTGCTGGAGCGCACCGGCCTGGTGGCCCGGGAGCCCGACCCCGACGACGGCCGGGCGCAGCTCCTGGTGGTGACCGGTGAGGGGCGCAAGCGCCTGGCCCTGGCGCGGGGCGGTCGCCGTCGCCTGGTGCGCGAGCAGCTGGACCGCTGGCCGGAGTCCGAGGTGGCCACGTTCGCGGAGCTGCTCGGCCGCTTCAACACCCAGATGGACGCGGCGCTCGGCCGCGAGCCCGGCGACTGACGGGGCAGCCGCCGGAGCCGGGAAGGGATCCGGCGCCTCGTGGGTTGGCACGGGGGATGACGACCACCGGAGACACCCCCGAGACCGGCGCGCCGGAGAAGCCGGCCGGCATCGGCTTCCGCTCGGAGCGCGGACCCGTGCTGATCGGGGTGATGCTGGCCACCGCGCTGGTGGCGCTCGACGCCACGATCATCGCCACCGCCGTGCCCTCGATCGTCCGGGACGTCGGCGGGTTCACGCAGTTCCCCTGGCTCTTCTCGATCTACCTGCTCACCCAGGCGGTGACGACGCCGCTGTACGGCAAAGCGTCCGACGTCATCGGCCGCAAGCCGGTGCTCTTCCTGGGTATCGGCATCTTCCTGCTCGGCTCGGTGCTGTGCGGGGTCGCCTGGAGCATGCCCACGCTGATCGCGGCGCGCGCCGTGCAGGGCATCGGCGCCGGCGCTGTGCTGCCCGTGACCATCACGATCATCGGCGACCTCTACTCGGTGCAGGAGCGGGCCCGGGTGCAGGGCTACGTGGCCAGCGTCTGGGGACTGTCGTCCGTCATCGGCCCGACCCTGGGCGGAGTGTTCTCCGAGTACCTCAGCTGGCGCTGGATCTTCTTCATCAACCTGCCCGTCGGCGCCGTCACGGTCTGGATGCTCTGGCGCTCCTTCCACGAGCAGGTCGAGCGGCGCAAGCACCAGTTCGACGTCCTCGGCGCGGCGCTCCTGACCGCCGGCTGCAGCCTGGTCATCCTCGGCCTGCTCGAGGGCGGCGTCGCCTGGGGCTGGGGGTCGGCGACCAGCGTCGCCGTCTTCGTCGTCGGCGCCGGCTCGCTGGTGGCCTTCGTGCTCGTCGAGCGGAAGGCGGCCGAGCCCGTCCTCCCGCTGTGGGTCTTCAGCCACCGGGTGCTCATCGGCGGCAACCTCGCGTCCCTGGCGATCGGCGTGACGCTGATCGGGCTCAGCTCCTACGTGCCGACGTACGCCCAGGGCGTGCTCGGCACGGGGGCGCTGGTCGCGGGGTTCGCGCTGGCCGCGATGACGCTCGGCTGGCCGATCGCGGCGGCGCTCTCGGGGCGGCTCTACCTGCGCATCGGGTTCCGGGACACCGCCCTGATCGGGGGCGTCGTGGCTGTCGCGGGCACCGTCCTGGTCGCGCTGCTGGCCGCCGACTCGTCCGTGCTCGCCGTCGCAGTCGCCTGCTTCGTGGTGGGCGTGGGCCTCGGTCTCTGGTCGGCGCCCACGATCGTCGCGGTCCAGTCGGTGGTCGACTGGCAGCGGCGCGGTGTGGTCACCGGCACCAACATGTTCTCTCGCAACCTGGGCAGCGCCCTGGGTGTCGCGGTCTTCGGCGCGATCGCGAACGCGACGCTGTCCGACCGGCTGGCCGCCCCGCCCGCCTCCGTCGCAGCCTCGCTGCCCGACAGCGCCGACGCCGAGCGGCTGGCCCTCGACGGCAGGCTGAGCGGTGCCGCGGAGGCGTTCGTGCGGTCGGCGCTCTACGACGCCTCGCACCACGTGTTCCTCGGCGTCGTGGTCGCCGCGCTCGCCGGGGCGTTCGCGCTCTGGCTGGTTCCGCGCCGCACCCAGCCGCTGGACGCTGCGGCTGCCGACGCCGCCTCAGCGGCCGGCTGACCGCCCCGTCCGGAGCCGCGTCAGGGCATCCGGGACGTGAGCGCCGGCAGACCGTCGCCCGACAGGTCACCCAACCCGGCGCGCCGGCCGGACATCGCCAGCAGCAGCGCGATCGCCGGGCCGGCGACGGTCGGCCCGGCGCCGCCCTCCCAGTCGACGTCGGTGGCGACCAGACGCAGCCCTTCGGCCCGCTTCTTCCCGCCGATCAGCGGTTGCGCCCCCCTGTAGAAGTCCAGGCTCGCGACCAGGGCTGCAGGATCCCGGTCGACGGTGCGGCCGAGCGGCCTGGCGACGTCCTCCGAGTGCACGACCACCTCGGAGAGCGGCACCTGGGGCGGTCCGGGTGGTGCGGTCCGCCTCGCGGCGCTCGTGCGGGTCGCCGCGACCAGCTCCTCGGGCCTGCCGCCGCCGTACTTGCGGATGTTCTTCTCGGCCATCGCGTGGAACCGGAAGCCGGACCCGGCGAGCCCCAGCACGAATGTCGCCGGGGTCATGTGGGCGGTGGCCAGGCTGTGCGCCACGACGTCCTTGACGCTCCAGCCGGCGGCGAGCGACGGCGTGCCCCACTCGTCGGGACGCAGCGCCGCGAGCAGGTCGGCGAAGCGCTCGCGTTCGCGCCGGGTCAGCGTCCAGAGGTCGGCTTCTGCCATGCCCGCACCGTAGTCCCGCGCGACGGCGTCGTCAGGAGGAGGCTGCGTCCATCGCCTTGTAGATCCGCTTCTCCGACACCGGGTACGGCGTGCCGAGCTGCTGGGCGAACACGCTGACCCGCAGCTCCTCGAGCAGCCAGGCCACCTCGCGCACGG
Organism: uncultured Actinomycetota bacterium; assembly: GCA_963784645.1. Lineage (GTDB taxonomy): Bacteria > Actinomycetota > Actinomycetes > JACCUZ01 > JACCUZ01 > JBBRVW01. The sequence continues at coordinate 564,320 of CAWARY010000005.1, forward strand.
CGGCCTCGGTGCGCCGCTCCGGACGCAGCCCGCCGAGCCAGCGGGCATGCTCCCGCTCGACCTGCTCGACCCGGCCGAGCCGCTCGCGGTCCCGGCCGGGCGCGGTCGCGAGCAGCTCCAGGCGCCGCTGGTCGGCGGTCAGATAGCGCAGCACGTCCTCGAGCCGGCCGGCGCCGGTGGCGGTGACGAAGCCGGGGTGCACGAGCCTGGCGACGTGGGCGCGCACGTCCAGCAGCGAGGGGAGGGCTGCCGGTGCACTGCTGCCGCCGGCCCGCCGGGTGACGTCGCCGGCGGTGGCGAGCACCCTCGAGACGGTACGGACCACGTCGTGCGTCGCGTCGGCCAGGTCGGCGCGCACCGCGTCGAGCAGCCGGTCGAAGGCGACCGCGTCGGCGGGCGGCCCGCCGTGCCGGTCGACGAGCTGGTCGAGCGCCGCCGTGACGCAGTCGTCGAGCAGCGCGGGGACCGAGCCGTAGGGGTTGTCGCCGAGCGCCAGCTTGCTCGGGTTGTCCAGCCGGGTCACGACCCCCTTGACCGGTGACGGCACGCCGAGTGCGAGCAGGCGGCGAACGCCGGCCCGGGTGGCCGCGGCTGCCTCGACCGGTGAGCCCAGCACGCGCAGCGCGACCGACTGCCCCTCGTCGACCAGGGCCGGAAAGCCCTCGACGGTGCGGCCGCCGACGTCGCGGGAGAAGGTCGTCGGCAGCTCGCCGAACGACCACGCCCTCAGGCCCGTCTGCTCGACGTCGGCCGCGGCGAGGGACACCGTCTCGCGCACGGCCGGCGCCAGCTGCCGGCGCAGGACGTCGAGGTCCTTGCCCTCCGCGGCGACCGAGCCGTCGTCGCGCTCGACCCGCACGGTCACCAGGAGGTGCTGCGGCACCTTGTCGAGGTCCCACTCGTCGTGCCGGACCTCGACACCGGTCGCGTCGCGCAGCTCGCGGCCCAGCGCGTCGGTGAACGGCTCGCCGAGAGGGTCCGGCCCGATCCGCCGAAGGGCGGCGGCCGCGCTGTCCGGAGCGGGGACGAAGGCCTTGCGCAGCGACTTGGGCAGCGACCGCACCAGGGCAGTCGCGAGGTCGAGCCGCAGCCCCGGGACCTGCCAGTCGAAGCGCGCGGCTCCGAGCCGGTTGAGGACCGCCACCGGCACGTGCACCGTCACGCCGTCGGCGGCGGTGCCCGGCTCGAACTGGTAGGTCAGCGGCAGCCGCAGGTCGTCGTGCACCCACGCGTCCGGGTAGTCCGCCGTGCTCACCTGGCCGGCCTCGTCTCGCACCAGCATCGCCGGGTCGAACGTGAGCAGGTCCGGCTGTGCCCGACGCGCCTTCTTCCACCACGCGTCGAAATGCCGCCCGGACACGACCTCGGCCGGGATCCGCTCGTCGTAGAACTCCACCAGCGTCTCGTCGTCGACCAGGATGTCGCGCCGTCGCGCGCGGTGCTCGAGGTCCTCGACGCTCTCGAGCAGCTCCCGGTTGTGGTGGAAGAACTCGTGGTGGGTGCGCCACTCACCCAGCACCAGCGCGTGCCGGATGAAGAGGTCCCGGGAGACGACCGGGTCGATCCCGCCGTACGCCACCCGGCGCTGCGCCACCAGAGGCACGCCGTAGAGCAGCACCCTCTCGTACGCCATCGCGGCGCCGCTCTTCGCCGACCAGTGCGGCTCGCTCCAGCTGCGCTTCACGAGGTGCTCGGCGAGCGGCTCGACCCACTCCGGCTCCACACGGCCGAGGTCGCGGCCCCACAGCCTCGACGTCTCGACCAGCTCGCCGGCCATCACCCACCGCGGCGGCTTCTTGAACAGCGCCGACCCGGGCCACGGCGCGAACCGGGCGCCCCGCGCGCCGGCGTACTCGCGCTTCTCCGGGTCCCACAGCCCGACGTGCGACAGCAGCCCGGGCAGCAGCGACTCGTGCACCGGTTGCGGGTCGTCGCCCGGCCGCGACAGCTCGCCCCGCGCGTCGAGACCGATGGAGCGGCAGACCTGTCGAAGCTGGCCGACGAGGTCCTGCCACTCGCGGATCCGCAGGTAGTGCAGGAACTCCTGGCGGCACAGCCGGCGGAACGCGCTGCCGGAGAGGTCCTGCTGCTGCTGGCGCAGGTACAGCCACAGGTTCCGGTAGGCGAGGAAGTCGGAGCGGTCGTCGGCGAACCGCCGGTGCTTCTCGTCGGCCGCCTGCTGGTGGTCGGGAGGACGTTCCCGCGGGTCCTGGATCGACATGGCCGCGGTGATGACCAGGACGTCGGCCAGGCAGCCGTTGCGGTCGGCGGCCAGCACCATGCGGCCGAGCCGCGGGTCGACGGGGAGCCTGGCGAGCTTCGTGCCGAGCGGCGTGAGCCGACGAACCGGACCGGAGGTCGTCGGGTCCAGGGCCCCGAGCTCCTCGAGCAGTGCGACGCCGTCCTTGACCTGCCGGTGGTCGGGCGGCTCGACGAACGGGAACGCCGCGATGTCCCCCAGCCCCAGCGCGGTCATGGCAAGGATGACCGAGGCCAGGTTGGTGCGCAGGATCTCGGGCTCGGTGAACTCGGGCCGCTCGTCGTAGTCGCCCTCGGTGTAGAGCCGGACGCAGATGCCGTCGGAGGTGCGCCCGCACCGGCCGGCGCGCTGGTTCGCACTGGCGCGGCTGACCCGCTCGATCGGCAGCCGCTGCACCTTGAGCCGGTGGCTGTAGCGCGACACCCGCGCGGTGCCGGCGTCGACCACGTAGCGGATCCCGGGCACGGTGAGCGAGGTCTCCGCGACGTTCGTGGCGAGCACCACCCGGCGCACCGCGTGCGCGGCGAACACCGCGTGCTGCTCGGCCGCGGACAGCCGGGCGTAGAGCGGGAGGACGTCGACCTGCTCGCGCCGGTGGGCGAGGTGCGCCCGCAGGCCGTCAGCGGTGTCACGGATCTCCCGCTCGCCGGAGAGGAAGACCAGGACGTCGCCCGGACCCTCCGCCATCAGCTCGTCGACGGCGTCCAGGACGCCCTGCACCTGGTCCTTCTCGTCGTCGTCCGGCCGGTCGGGGTCGACGAGCGGCCGGTAGCGGACCTCGACCGGGTAGGTGCGGCCGGTGACCTCCACGACGGGTGCGTCGGCGAAGTGCGCCGCGAACCGGGCGGTGTCGATGGTCGCCGAGGTGACGATCAGCTTGAGGTCCGGGCGGCGCGGCAGCAGCTGCTTGAGGTAGCCGAGCAGGAAGTCGATGTTGAGGCTGCGCTCGTGCGCCTCGTCGATGATGATCGTGTCGTAGCGCCGCAGCTCGCGGTCCCGCTGGATCTCGGCGAGCAGGATGCCGTCGGTCATCAGGCGCACTGCGGTGTCCGGGCCGGCCTTGTCGGTGAACCGCACCGAGTAGCCGACCAGGCCGCCGAGCGGCACCGCGAGCTCCTCGGCGATCCGTTCCGCCACGGTTCTGGCGGCGATCCGCCGGGGCTGGGTGTGCCCGATCAGCCCGGCCCGCCCGCGGCCGAGCCCGAGGCAGATCTTCGGCAGCTGGGTCGTCTTGCCCGACCCGGTCTCGCCGGCCACCACGACCACCTGGTGGTCGCGGATGGCCGCAGCGATGTCGTCGCGGCGCGCGGCCACCGGCAGGTCCGGGTAGGTGATCGGCGGGACCACGACCCGGCGGGGCGGGGTGGCCGGCTGCTGGTCGGTCGCCGGGTCGCTGGTCGTGGGGCGCATGCCGTGGCCGAGCCTAACCGGCGGGGGCCTCAGGGGTCGCCGGAGAAAATCTCGTCCGCCGTTGTCGATCTGCGGCTGCGCCGTCCGTCGGAGGGGTGTCAGAGTCGGACCGGGCGCGGCAGCGCAGGCGTGCGCCCGGCGCACGGGCGAGGCACGAGAGGGAGATCTGCATGAGCGAGTACCTGATCCTCATCTACGAGGACGAGAAGGGCTACGCCGAGGCCGGCGAGGCTGCCTGGCAGACAGCGATGGAGGCGCACGGCCGGTTCGCCGAGCAGGTGGCCGAGATGGGCGCGAAGCTCGTCGGGGGCAACGGGCTGCAGCCCACCACGACCGCGACGACCGTGCGCGGGGACACGGTCACCGACGGCCCCTTCGCCGAGACGAAGGAGTCCCTCGGGGGCTACTACCTGATCGATGCGGCCGACCTCGACCAGGCGCTGGCGATCGCGAAGCTGTGCCCGGCGCCGTACGGCGGCGTCGAGGTGCGTCCTGTCATGGTGTTCCCGGACGCCTGACCAGCACCGGACAGTGACAGCGGACGCCCCCGGGGACGTCGAGGCGGCGGTCGCCGAGGCGCACCGGCGCGAGTGGGGCTTCGTCCTCGCCGCGACGGTGCGCGTCGCGGGCAGCATCGACCTGGCCGAGGAGTGCGTGCAGGACGCCTACGGCGCCGCGCTGGACACCTGGCGGCGGCAGGGGGTGCCCCGCTCGCCGGGCGCGTGGCTCACGACCACCGCACGGCGCCGTGCGCTCGACGTCCTGCGCCGCGAGCAGACGCTGCGCCGCAAGCTGCCCCTGCTCGTCGAGCCAGGGGTGACCGACGGGCCGGAGGACGCGGTGGACGGGCTGGGTGACCTCGACGAGGACGTCCTCACCGACGAGCGCCTCCGGCTGGTCTTCACCTGCTGCCACCCGGCGCTCGCCCGCGAGGCGCAGGTCGCCTTGACCCTGCGGCTGCTCTGCGGGCTCACCACCGCCGAGATCGCCGCCGCGTTCCTCGTTCCCGAGACCACGATGGCCGCCCGGGTGACCCGGGCGAAGAAGAAGATCGCGGCCGCGAACATCCCCTACCGCGTCCCGGCGGCGACCGAGCTCCCGGAGCGGCTGGACGCGGTGCTCACGGTCGTGCACCTGGTCTTCACGACCGGGCACACGGCACCCTCCGGTGACGAGCTGGTCCGCACCGACCTGGTGGACCGGGCCCTCGAGCTGGCGCGGGTGCTCGTGGCGCTGATGCCGGACGAGCCGGAGGTGCGCGGGCTGCTCTCGCTGATGCTGCTCACCGATGCGCGGCGGGCGACCCGCCTCGACGACCACGGTCGGCTGGTGCTGCTGGCCGACCAGGACCGCAGCCGCTGGGACCGCGCCGAGACCGTCGAGGGCCTGGACCTGCTCCGCGAGCTGCACCACAGCCGGGTGGGCCGGTTCGGGGTGCAGGCGGCGATCGCGGGCGAGCACGCGGTGGCGCCGTCGTACGCCGAGACGCGCTGGCCGCGGATGCTGGCGCTCTACGACGCCCTGCTGCGCGAGTGGCCGTCACCCGTCGTGGCGCTCAACCGCGCCGTGGTGCTGGCCGAGGTCGCCGGGCCCGGGGTCGCGCTGGCCGAGGTCGACCGGCTCGCCGCGGACGGGCGGCTCGCCGCCTACCGCTACCTCGCTGCGACCCGCGCCGACCTGCTGCGCCGGCTGGGCCGGGCGGCGGAGGCCGCGGCCGCCTACCGGGAGGCGCTGGAGCTGTCCGACAACGCGGCCGAGCGGGAGTTCCTCGAGGGCCGGCTCGCCGAGACCCGCGGCCGCTAGCGCCACTCGTCCCGGGTTGCTCCTACATGATCACGGGACCGTGGTCGACTCGGGTCAACCGTGGCGTGCACGCCACTGCCGACCGCAACTGATCACGGGACCGTGATCAACTCGGGTCAACCGTGGCGTTGCGGGGCCGGGGTCAGACCCGGGCGGCGGTCGGCTTCGGGCGGCGGGGGAGCAGGGCGACCAGCGCGACCGAGAAGACCGCGGCGGCGGCCACCTCGACCGTGAACCGGTGCACCTCCTCGTCCTGGATCCGGGCGTGCACCGCGTCGAACCAGCGCGGGAACGGCGACCGGCCGACGAACTGCCGCCCGGGCTTGTCGAGGTCCGGCAGGCAGGCCCCGACGATGCCGGCGAGCACCGGCACCAGCCGGTCGCGCGGTGCCGCACGGGCGATCACGGCGATCGCGGTCAGCCCGAGCAGGCCGTCGGGGACGGCGACCTTCATGAGGTGCTCGTCGTCGACACCGAAGTGCGGGAGGCCGTCGAGCACGAAGTGCGAGAGGAAGCCGAGCGAGACCGCCTGGCGTACGTCAGGAGCGACCGCGCCGATCACCGCACCGGACAGGACGTGGTTGGTGATGAGCACCCTTGCAGGGTGCCAGACGTGGCACTCCCGCCGCTTCCGCCGGGGTCCTAGCAGGCGGCGCGGCAGGGATACATGTACCAGGCCCGCAGGTCGCCCTTGGGGTCGAACAGCCAGGCGCCGTCACCCATGGAGGTCCGGCCCCCGGTGACGTTGGCGAAGATCGGGACGTCGAGGCCCCAGTAGAGGAGTCCGTCGCCGTCGGAGCCGTGGCCGATCTTCAGCCGGAGGCGGTCGCCGGGCGCAACCACGGTGCCCGCGGGGAAGGTGTAGCCGTGCGCCTTCTCGCCCCGGTAGGCCGCGTCGCGGACCCACCAGCCGGACAGGTCGACCGGGTTGGCGCCCAGGTTGGTGAGGTCCACCCACTCGCCGTTGACGTTCTCGCCGTCGTTGCCCTCGGCGTCCCAGTTGACGTCGACCTTGATCGTGTCGTCCTGCGACGGGCCGATGCCGCAGCGGCTCGGCGAGCCCCAGAAGCCGGCGCCGGCCGCCGCCGCGGTCTGCGCGCGCCGGGCGTAGTCGAGGTTGTGGGTGTACTCGTCCGGGATCAGGTCGGGCAGCACCAGGCCGGCGTCCAGCTGCATCGCACCGACGTCGGTCCAGACGCCGTTGACCCGGACGGCCACGAACCTTCGGGGGCGGACGTTGTGCGCCGAGGCGCTGCTCGCCCTGCGGGCGCTCAGCCGCACCTTCTTGCCCGCGACGAGGCGGTGCAGGTTCTTGGCGGCGTCCACGCCCCAGCACTCGCCGCGCAGCTTGGACAGGGTGTGGCTGTAGCGGTGCAGCTCGGTCGCCTGGATGCCGATGAACCGCACCCGCACCGGCCGGCTGGTGCCGTCACCCTGGACGTCGACGTCGATGGTGTCGCCGTCGTCGACGAAGACGACCTTGCCGTACTGCGTCACCGAGGCGGCCTGGGCCGGCAGCGTGGTCAGCAGCATCGGCGCGACCAGGCCGGCGACCGCGGTCAGCGCGGCGCTCACGAGTCGCAGCGGGTGGCGGGTGTTCGTCATGGTGTCGACTGCTCCGTACGTGTCCGGGTTCGTGCCTACCCTGACTGTCGGAAGGTCACGGGACCGTCTTGACTCGGCCAAACGGAGGTTTGGGCGGGCCGGAAACCCCTCGCCTGTGCCGGCGGTCACACCCGGGGCGAGCCCGGGCACCCCGTCCACGGCGCGCCACGAAACGCTCAGTGATCGAGAGCGAGTGGGGCGACCCGCCCTAGCGGTGGTGTCCCGTGAGGTCGTGCGGGTGCCCGGCCGGGTCGGCGTGCACGAGCGCCGCGTGCAGGCGGGGGACGTCGTGGAGCAGGCGGTGCTCGGTGGCCTCGGCCACCTGGTGCGCCTCGACCACGGTGAGCGCCGGGTCGACGACGATCTCGAGCTCGGCCCGCAGCCGGTGCCCGATCCAGCGCATCCGCACGTCGCCCACGTCGCGTACCCCGGCGGTGCCACGCGCCGACTGCTCGACCAGGTCCACCAGCGCCGGGTCGACGGCGTCCATCAGCCGCCGGTAGACGTCGCGGGCGGCGTCCCGGAGCACGGCCAGGACAGCGAGGGTGATCACCAGGCCGACCACCGCGTCAGCGCGGTCGAACCCGGCCCACGCGAGCAGCGCGCTCAGGACGACCCCGAGCGAGGTGAAGCCGTCGGTGCGGGCGTGCAGCCCGTCGGCGACCAGCGCGGCCGAGCCGATCTCTCGGCCGACCGAGATCCGGTACCGCGCGACCAGCTCGTTGCCGAGGAAGCCGACGACCCCGGCGGCGGCGAGCAGCCCGAGATGGTCGAGCTCGCGCGGGTCCGCAAGCCGGCGGACCGCCTCGTACGCGGCGAGCACGGCCGACGCGGCGATGACCACCACCACCACGATGCCGGCGAGGTCCTCGGCCCGGCCGTAGCCGTAGGTGTAGCGCCGCGTCGCCGCCCGGCGGCCGAGCGTGAACGCCACAGCGATGGGGAGCGCCGTCATCGCGTCCGCGACGTTGTGCAGCGTGTCGACGAGCAGGGCGACCGAGCCGCTGACCAGATAGACGACGGCCTGCAGGGCGGCGGTGACGGCGAGCGCCACGAAGGAGACCAGCAGGGCGCGCATCCCGCGGCGACTGGCCTCGAGCTCGCTGTCCATCGAGACGGCCGCGTCGTGGCTGTGCGGGGCGACCAGGTGCCGCAGCCGGCCGAGCAGCCCGCTCGGGGCGTCGTGGTCGTGACCGCCAGGTTCGTGGTCGTGACCGTGGTCGTCGTCGTGGTCGTGACCGTGGTCGTCGTGCTCGTCGTGCTCGTGCTCGTGGTCGTCGTGGTCGTGCTGCACGTGCCCGCCCGGGTCGTGCCGGTGCTCGCTCACGCCGCCGGCCCGCCGACGTCGTGCAGGTGGTGCACCCAGTCGTGGGCGGCGTACTGCGCGAGCGTCCGCACCGTGAACCGCGCGCCGCCGGAGCGCCGACCGGCCCGCTCCCACTGGTCGCCGGTCACGCCGTCGAACCGGTCGGCGATCGTCGTCGCCGCTGCCAGCAGCTGGGCCGCGACCGCAGCGGGGTCCTGCTCGCCGTACCGCTCCTGCCGCGCGGTCCGGTCCTGGTCCCAGTTCTCGAACAGCGGGTCGTCCTCGGTGAGCATCCGCTCGAGCCGCTGGTCGAAGACGCGGTGCACGTCGCGCACGTGGCAGCCGTACTCCAGCGGCGACCAGATGTCGTCGGCCGGGCGCCGACGCACCTCGGACCGGGCCAGCACCTGCAGCCAGCCCGCGGCGTTGTCGCGCGCCATGGCGGCGACCGACGTGGCGTCGAGGGCGCCGGCGTCCAGGCCGCACTCGGGGCAGGGCTCGGAGAGCACCCACGTCCAGTCCTTGATGTCCGGTACGACGGCGTCCTCGGCCATGCGCGCACCCTACGGCCGCCCGCTGCCGCGCGGACCGACAGGATGTGCGCATGGCCGGACGCGTCTTCGTCGCCCTGGGCGACTCGTTCACCGAGGGGCTCGAGGACGACCTCGGCCCGGAGGGCCGGCACCTCGGCTGGGCCGACCGGGTCGCAGCGGCGCTGGCGACCCGCGAGGGCGGGCTCCGCTACGCGAACCTCGCGGTGCGCGGGCGGCTGCTGGACCAGGTGGTGGACGAGCAGGTGCCGGCTGCCCTCTCGCTCACCCCCGACCTGGTGTCCTTCCACGCCGGGCCGAACGACGTCCTGCGCCCCGGTCGCGACGTCGGCGCGGTCGTGGCGCGCTACCGCCGCGCGGTCGCCGGGCTGCGGGAGTCCGGCGTCGAGGTGCTGCTGTTCACGGTGATCGAGCGGGCCGGCGGCACCGGACGGACCGCTGCCCGGCTGGCCGAGCGGTTCGCCCACTTCAACGCCGGTGTGCGAGACGCCGCCCGGTCGACCGGCGCCCTGGTGGTCGACGTCGGCTCGGCGGCGGCCCTGCACGACCGTCGGCTGTGGAACGAGGACCGGCTGCACCTGGCGCCCGAGGGCCATGCCCGGGTCGCGGCGGCCGTGCTGGAGGCCCTCGGCGTCGACGACCCGGCCCTCCTGGGCGGTCCTGCGGGCTGGTGGCGAGAACCGCTGCCGCCCGGCACCCCGCCGGGCCGCCGGGCCGACCTGGTCGCCGACGTCCGCTGGGTACGCCGGCACCTGACGCCGTGGGTGCTGCGCCGGCTGCGGGGCCGGTCGAGCGGCGACGGCCTCTCGGCCAAGCACGCCGAGCTGGTCGACGTGCTGCCGCGCGACGGCGGGTCAGCCGGCGGCTAGCGCGAGGCGCTGCTGGTAGAGCCGAAGGGCGAGCACCCGGGTCGCCGCCTCGTCCAGCCGCGCCGCCGGGAGCCGGCCGGAGTCGACAGCCCTGACCAGGGCCCGCCGCGCCCGACCGGGGTACGGCGAGTTCAGGACCAGGTCGTCACCGGCCAGGATCGACCGCACCGCGCCCTCGGCCGAGTTGTACGGGCCGTTGATCGGTCCCATGCCCTGCGAGTCGGTCACCGCCACCCCCTCGAACCCCAGCGTGTCCCGGAGCAGACCGGTGACGACGCCCTCGCTGATGGAGGCCGGCATGCCGGGCTCGATCGCGTCGACCGCCACGTGCGCGGTCATGACGACCGGCGCCCCCGCGTCGATGGCGGCGGCGAAGGTGACCAGGTCCGTCCGGCGCAGCTGCGCCAGCGACTTGTCCTGCTCCGGCAGGGCGTGGTGGCTGTCGCCGGACACCGAGCCGAGGCCGGGGAAGTGCTTGACCGCAGGGATGATCCCGGCCCGCAGGTATCCCTCGACCGTCGCCGTGACCATCCGTGCCGCCACGTCGCGGTCGGAGGAGTAGGTCCGCGAGCCCATGACCGACGTGCCGTCCGGGTCGACGTCGGCCACCGGTGCCATGACCATCGTCACGCCCAGCCGGCGCAGCGTGCGGCCGTTGTCGCGGGCCACCTGCCGGGCGTAGGCCGGGTCGTTGCGCTGGCCGATCGACGCCGCGGACGGGACCGTGTCGACGCCGACCTCGAGCCGCTGGACCACGCCGCCCTCCTGGTCGATGGAGATCAGCAGGGGCAGTCCGCCGGGGACGTCGCCGGTGTCGTGCAGCTCACCCGCCAGGGTGCGTACCTGGTCGGCGTCCGCGATGACCTCCGGACGCAGGAAGACCCCGCCGAACGGGTGCGCGGCCAGTGCCTCGCCGGCGGAGTCGACCCCGTGCATCACCTGGTTGCGCTGCTCCTCGGCGGCGGTGGGGCGCTCGGCGTCGTAGCCCCAGAAGCCCGGCATCAGCACGGTGCTCGCCTTCTCGCCGGTCGACAGCCCCGCTACCAGGTCGCGGGCCTGCGCCAGCTCCCCCTCGGTGGGTCCCCAGCCGCTCGGCGCGTCCGGGTCGGCCGGCGGCGTCGAGCCGGCCGGGCTGCTGGCCGCCGGGCCGGCGGCGGGGCCGCTCGCAGCCCCGGGAGCGGCGGGCCCGCCGGAGGACGCGGAGCAGGCGGTGAGGACGAGGGCGAGGGCCGCGGCGGCCGCGGTCGCGGAGGTGGTGGTGCGCATCGCGGCCCACTGTGTCACCCGGCCGGCGGCCGGCCGACCCCGACATAGGCTGGTCCGGTGCCCGACCCGCTGGCGCCGCGGGCGCTGACCGAGCCGCACCCCTCGCGGCTCGCACCGGACGCCCCGCGCCGGCCCGACGTGCTCGCCGCCCACGCCGCCGCGCTGGCCGCGGGGGAGGCCGGCTATCCCGACCCGGTGTCGGGGCTGTTCGTCCTGACCGCCGGCTTCCTCGCGGACCGCGGTACCTGCTGCGGCCGGGGCTGCCGGCACTGCCCGTACGTCGACGACTGAGCGGCCCGCCGGCACGGCGCCACCCGGTTCTCCGGGTGGCTCGCGACCGCGCCCAGGCTGTCCGGATGCTGGACACGGCGCGGGCGGCCTGTGGATGGACCGGTGGACAGCCGGTGGACAACAGGACGACCCGGGGGACAACTGCCGACCTGGCTGTGGACCGTCCTGTGGACACCGGAGATCGTCGAAAAACGTTCGGGAAACCCCTTGTCCCCCGTGCGCCGGCCCCAGTAGAACTCTCCCTGTCACCGGGAACGGGGACCGGCCGGGAGGGCGACCTCTCGGACGAGGCGGGCAGCGGGAGACCGCAGCCGGCCTCGGGTTCACGGTACCGGCGATGGGTTCCGAGGTATGGACAGGCGAGTGATCGTCTGGGACCGCCGCGGACGCCCGTCCCGCGACGGCGAGCTCCGAGCGATCGGAGCGCGACGAGGCGGGGCAGTCCCGCGCTGGCGGCCCCGAGCAATCGGGGCAGGGCCGGCGGGACATCCGCGGCACGCAGGAGCCGGGCCTGAGCGATCAGGACCGACCGACCACGGGCGGCGGAGCTCCGAGCAGGCACCGGCCCCGAGCGATCGGGACCGGCGGCCACCCGGGGCACCGCTCCATGAGGGTGCCGGGCCTGAGCGATCAGGACCGGAGGGCCGCACGGAGCACCCGTTCTCCGCAGGTGCCGCACCCGAGCGATCGGGGGCGGTGACCACGGGGGGCACGTCCAGCGCAGGTGCTGCACCCGAGCGATCGGGGGCGGTGGCCACGGTGGGCAGCTCCGTCGGAGGTGCTGCACCCGAGCGATCGGGTGGGGTGGCCGACGAGGGGGCAGTCCCGCGCAGGCGGCGGACCCGAGCGATCGGGACCGCAGGCCACGGGGGGCACCCGCTCCATGACGGTGCCGGGCCTGAGCGATCAGGACCGGAGGGCCGCACGGAGCACCCGTTCCCCGCAGGCGGCGGACCCGAGCGATCGGGACCGCGGGCCACGAGGAGCAACCCGTTCCGCAGCCGCAGGCACCGAGCGATCGGTGCTCGCGCGCGGAGCGGTCCGGCGCAGCCGGCGGACGCCTCGGCGACCGCAGGGCGCGCGGGACCGGCGAAGCCCCTCCATCTCATGCATGGAGGGGCTTTCGTCGTTCCGCAGCAGGCCTGCGGCCGGCCCGCAGCCGGGTCGGTGCGCGACCACGCGTCGCCGCCGAGGCAGCCCGGCTCCCACCGCGAGCAGCCCGGCACCCGGCAGGCACCCTGGTCCGGCCGCCCCGAGCCCGGGCGACGACGGCAGCGGTGCGTACCCGGCGCCCGGTGTCAGGCCTGGTCGGGGACGTGCGTGGCTGCGATCACCAGGTCGGCCTCGACCACCTCGGTCGTCCAGGCGTGCGCCTTCTCCACCGTGGTGCGCCGGATCTCGGCCGACGCCCGGCGGCTGTCCTCGAGGGACTGACGGTCGGTGAACGTGACCAGGGTGACCCCGGCACCGCGGTCCAGGTCGATGAGCAGGGCCGCGCTGGCGAAACCGTCGATCAGGGCGAGGGACGGGACGGCGGTGGTCCGGAACACGTCGACCAGCTGCTCGGCGTCGGCCGGGTCGTACTCGAGCCGGGTCGACCGGCTGGCGAAGCCGACCTCGGGCCGGCGGGTCCGGTAGAGCTCGGCGAGCTCCCACTCCTCGACCAGGGAGACGGCGCGGAGCATGGTGGCGACCTCGGCGCGCACCTGCCCCAGCGGCACGGCGCTCGCCTCGAGGGCGACGCGGGTGCCCCACATGGTGCTGGTGACCGTGCGGCCGGTGGCGCGGTTGACGAGCATCGTCGTCCCGTGGCCACCGTCGAGGCGGTCGGCGAGCGGGAGGACCCGGTCGCGCACCAGCGCGACTGCGGTGTCCACGAGCGCCGGCTGGGTGTCGAGGATGGTGCTGCGGACGTGCACGGGCGGTCTCCTCGCGGGAAGGCGCCGGGCGTCACCGTCGACGGCCGGCGGTCATCAGGTTCGACCCGGGCGGGCGACCTGTCCAGAGCCGGACCGGTTCCTGACACCCGTCCGGTGCCGCTTCGTCCTGGTCTGGGCGGGGGTGCCCGCGGCTGGTGGTCGGTCGGCAGCCGCCGCACAGCAACCTCCCAGGGAGGGACGGCACCGTTCTCCCCATGACCGCGCTCCTCCCCGGCACCGACCCGCGTCGCCGTGCCGCGCCCGACGGCTCGGTGCTCGCCGGGCGACCGGCCGCTTCGCCGCGGACCTCCGTGCGCGGCGATGTGGTCCTCGCCGTGGTGGCGGTGTCGGTCGCGATCGTCATCGGACTCTGGGTGGCGGGCCGTGGCGGTCAGGACCTGTTCGGCGGGACCGCCGCGTCGCTGACGTCGCTGGGCCGGGTCACCGGTCTGGTCGCGTCCGACCTGCTGCTCGTCCAGGTGCTCGCGATGGCCCGCATCCCCTGGGCGGAGCGCGCGTTCGGCCAGGACCGGCTGGCCCGCTGGCACCGGCTGCTGGGCTTCTCGTCCTTCCACCTGATGCTGGCCCACGTCGTGCTGATCACCTTCGGCTACGCCGGCGCGGCGCAGACCGGGGTGCTCGGGGAGCTCTGGTCGCTGATCTGGACCTACCCCGGGATGCTGCTCGCCACGGCCGGCACCGCAGCTCTGGTGATGGTGGTCGTCACGTCGGTCCGGAGGGCCCGCCGCCGGCTGCGCTACGAGTCCTGGCACCTGCTGCACCTGTACGCCTACCTGGGCGTGGGCCTCGCGCTGCCGCACCAGATCTGGACCGGCGCCGACTTCGTGTCCTCGCCGTGGGCCCGGCTCTACTGGTGGACGCTGTACGGCGTCGCGCTGGCCGCGGTGCTCGCCTACCGGCTCGGCGTGCCACTGGTGCGGACGCTCCGGCACCGGGTGGTGGTCTCGCGGGTGGTCGAGGAGGCACCCGGCGTCGTGAGCCTGCACCTGAGCGGCCGCGACCTGCACAAGCTGCCGGCCCGGCCCGGCCAGTTCTTCGTGTGGCGTTTCCTCGACGGACCCGGCTGGAGCCGCGGCCACCCCTACTCCCTGTCGGCCCGCCCGCACGCCTCGATGCTGCGGATCACCGTCAAGGACCTCGGTGCGGGCAGCCGGTCGCTGGCCGACCTGCGGCCCGGCACCCGGGTGCTGCTCGAGGGCCCGTACGGCGCGCTCACCACGGACCGTCGGACCCGCGCCGCCACGACGCTGCTGGCGGCCGGCATCGGCATCACGCCGCTGCGCGCCCTGCTCGAGGAGCTGCCGCCGGGCGCCACCCTGATCTACCGCGCCCGGGACGAGTCCGAGCTGGTGCTCCGGGCCGAGCTCGACTCCCTCGCCGCCGCCCACGGGCACCGGATCGCCTACCTGCTCGGCCCGCGCGCCTCGGACACGTCGTGGCTGCCCGCTACCTGGGCCCACGTCGACGACGCCGCTGCGCTGCGCCACCTGGTCCCGGACATCGCCGACCAGGACGTCTTCGTCTGCGGCCCCGACGCCTGGGCCGACGCCGCTGTGGCGGCACTGGGCAACGCCGGGGTGCCGGACACCCAGGTCCACCTCGAGCGCTTCACCTACTGACCCGTACCGCCGGAAGGGATCGTCGTGCGCAAGATCGTGGTCGCCCTCGTGGGGACCGTCTCCGGGCTGATCATGCTGTTCAGCTACCACACCTCCCTGGCGGGGGCGGGCTCCTCCGTGGCGGTGCCGATCGGCGCGGGCACGTCCACCACCTCCGGCAGCAGCGGCGCCACCACCGACGGGACCGGGTCCGGGAGCTCGACCGGGGCGACCGGGTCCTCAGGGTCGTCGGGGACGTCGGGGGCGTCGGGCTCGACGACGGTCACCGGGGCCACCGCGCAGACCCGGTGGGGCCCGGTCCAGGTGCAGATCACCGTCACCGGCGGGCGGATCACCGACGTCGCCGCCGTCCAGTACCCGAACGGCAACGGCCGGGACCAGCAGATCAACTCCTACGCGCTGCCGGTGCTGGCCCAGGAGGCGGTCGCCGCCCAGAGCGCGCACATCGACCACGTGAGCGGAGCGAGTGTGACCAGCGGCGGCTACGTGCAGTCGTTGCAGTCGGCGATCGACAAGGCGAACCTGTGACCCCAGCCGGTGGCGCCGTCCGGCCGCTGGCCGCAGTCCGGGACCGGAAGGCTGGGTGCGTCCGGACGACCCCCGGGCTGGTGGTGCCTCAGGCGCGCACCGAGGACATGTCGGCGTAGCGGTCGCCGAGCGCCGCCCCCTGCGGTGCGACCTCGTCGAGCACCGCCAGGTCCTTGTCGGTCAGGGTGACGTGGACGGCGGCGGCGTTCTCCTCGAGGTAGCCGACCCGCTTGGTGCCCGGGATCGGCACCACGTCGTCGCCCTGGGCGAGCACCCAGGCCAGCGCGAGCTGGCTGGCCGTCACGCCCTTCTCCTCGGCGATCTCGCGCACCCGGTCGACCAGCTCGAGGTTCCTGGCGAAGTTGTCGCCCTGGAACCGCGGGTGGTGCTTGCGGAAGTCGTCGTCGTCGAGGTCGTCGAGGCTGCGGATCTGGCCGGAGAGGAAGCCGCGCCCGATGGGGGAGTAGGCGACGAAGCCGATGCCGAGCTCGCGCACCGTGTCCAGGACCCCGTCGTCCTCGACGTCACGCGTCCACAACGACCACTCGGTCTGCAGCGCCGTGACGGGGTGCACGGCGTGCGCCCGGCGGATGGTCTCGGGCGCTGCCTCGGAGATGCCGAGGTGGCGCACCTTGCCGGCCTGCACGACCTCGGCCAGCGCACCCCAGGTCTCCTCGACCGGGACGGACCGGTCGACCCGGTGCTGGTAGTAGAGGTCGACGTGGTCGACGCCGAGGCGCTGCAGCGAGGCGTCGAGGGCGGCGCGGACGTAGTCGGGGCGGCCGTTGATGCCGATCCGGCTGCCGTCCTCGCCGCGCTCGTTGCCGAACTTGGTCGCGAGCACCACCTCGTCGCGGCGGCCGGCGACGGCCTTCCCGACGAGCTTCTCGTTGGTGAACGGCCCGTACATGTCGGCGGTGTCGAGGAACGTCACGCCGAGGTCGAGCGCGCGGTGGATCGTCGCGATGGACTGCGCCTCGTCACCGGTGCCGTAGAACTCGGACATGCCCATGCAGCCGAGCCCGACGGCGGAGACCTCGAGGGCGGCGACGCCGGAGCCGAGTGTGCGGGTCTGGGTGACGGTGGGGGTGTCGGTCATGCCCTCCTGCCTACCCGCTCCACGGCGTCCATGCACCGCACCGCACCGCGTCCGCCGGCCCCTCGCGACGGGTGCCCTGCAGGGAGCACGGCAGCACGGCACCGGTCTCAGGGGGTCGCCGGCCGGGTGTGCGTGAACAGACCGCTGTACGCGTTCAGTGCCGGCTGGCCCCCCAGGTGCGCATACAGCACGGTGGCGTCGCGCGGGATGTCGCCGCGGGTCACCAGGTCGACCAGCCCGGCCATCGACTTGCCCTCGTAGACCGGGTCGAGGATGACGCCCTCCAGCCGGCCGGTCAGCCGGATGGCGTCGAGGGTCGACTCCACGGGGATCCCGTAGCGGTCGCCGGCCCAGCCCTCGAGGACGGTGATCTCGTCGTCGCGCAGGTCGCGTCCCAGCCCGATCAGGGCTGCGGTGCTGCGGGCGATCCGGGCGACCTGGTCGCGGGTCTCGTCGATCTTCGCGCTGGCGTCGATGCCGATCACCCGCCGCGGGCGGCCACCGGCCTGCTCGAGAGCGGCGAAGCCCGCGATCATCCCGGCGTGCGTCGAGCCGGTCACCGAGCAGACGACGACCGTGTCGAAGAAGACACCCAGGTCGCGCTCCTGCTGCTGCACCTCGTCGGCCCAGTTCGCGAAGCCGAGTCCACCCAGTCGGTGGTCCGAGGCGCCGGCCGGGATGGCGTAGGGCGTGCCGCCCCGGCGCGTCACGTCGTCGATGGCGTGCTGCCACGAGTCCTTGAACCCGATCCCGAACCCGGCCGGGTCGAGCCGCACCTCGGCGCCCATGATCCGGCTGAGCAGGATGTTCCCGACCCGGTCGTTGACGCAGTCCGGCCAGTCGACCCAGTTCTCCTGCACGAGGACCGCCTGCATGCCGATCCGGGCGGCGACGGCGGCCACCTGGCGGGTGTGGTTGGACTGGTACCCGCCGATCGAGACCAGCGTGTCTGCGCCCTGGGCGATCGCCTCGGGGACGATGTACTCCAGCTTGCGGGTCTTGTTGCCGCCGTACGCCAGGCCGGAGTTGCAGTCCTCGCGCTTGGCCCAGATGCTCGCGCCGCCGAGGTGGCTGGTCAGCCGCTCCAGCGCATGGACGGGGCTGGGGCCGAAGGTCAGGGGGTAGCGGGGGAAGTCGATGAGGGCCACTGGTCACTCCTGGGCGTCGGGGGTGGTCGGGTCGTCGGGCTGGTCGGGGTCCCCACGGTCGGTGGTGGTCGGAAGCGTGTGCCAGGTGTCGAAGGCGACGGCGGCCGCCGCGCCGGCGTCGCCGTCGGCGCACAGCCGGATCAGCTCGTCGTGCCGGGCGATCGAGGCGCGCCCGCCGAGCGTGGCGAAGCGAAGCCGTTCGGCCCGCCGCAGCACCGGGGTGAGCTGCTCGAGGAGGGCGGCGACGGCGCGGTTGGCCGCGACGGACACGGGCACGCCGTGCAGGTCGTCGTCGGCCCGCAGCGCGGCGTCGAGGTCGCCCTCGCGCACCGCGGTGCGGAAGCGCCGGTTCGCCGCCCGCATCGACGCGATGTCGGCCCGGGTGAGGCCCGGCACCGCCTCGCGCACGGCCAGCTCGTGCAGGGCGGCGACGACGTCGCGGGCCTCGCGCACCGCGCGGAGGTCGAGCGAGCTCACCGTCGTCGAGCGCCCGGGGCGGCACTCGACCAGGCCCGCCGCGGCCAGCCGGAGCAGGGCCTCCCGCACCGGGGTGCGGCTGACGCCCAGCCGGCCGGCGATCTCCAGGTCCCGCAGCTGCTCGCCCGGTGCGAGGGTCCCGTCGACGATCGCGTCCCGCAGCCGTCGGAAGACGTCGTCCCGGAGCAGCGAGCGGTCGACGGCGGCGGCCTGCTGGGGAAGGGGCACCTCTGCAATATATTGCATATCCGAGGTCAGGGCACCCCGGCCACCAGGCGGAGCGCGGGGCGCTCGTCGGCGACCATCCGGAGCAGCTCCCGGTAGGTCTCGACCACCTCGACGGGCGGCCGGCCGAGCCGGTCGCCGGCCGCCTCGGCCAGCGCGGCGCACAGCTCGGCCAGCTGCAGGGCGGTGTCGACGAGCACGGCGGGGTGGCGCTGGATCTCGGCGAGCGCCGCGTCGCGGGCCTGCCGTGCTGCACCGGCGGGCGCGGCGTCGAGGTGGCTGCGCACCAGGGCGAGGACGGGATCGTGGGCGTCGTCGGTCATGACGGGAGCGTGTCCGGCCCCCTGGACAGAACCCGGGCGGCGACCGTTCTACGCTCGGGGACAGCCCACAGCGACCTCACAGGCAGTGCGCAGGCGCCCACCAGGCTGCTCGCCGACGATCGCGTCATGAGCGCGACGACGACAGAGGGACGATCCGTGACCACAGCGACCGACCGCACTCCCGAGGCGAGGCTGCTCGTGGTCGACGACGAGCCGAACATCCTCGAGCTGCTGGCTACCAGCCTGCGCTTCGCCGGCTTCGAGGTGGCGACCGCCACCAACGGCCGCGAGGCGCTGGCGGAGGCCCGACGGCTGCGACCCGACCTGGTGGTCCTCGACGTGATGATGCCGGACATGGACGGCTTCGCCGTCGTCCGCCGGATGCGCGGCGAGGGCAGCACGGCACCCGTGCTGTTCCTCACGGCCCGGGACGCCACCGAGGACAAGGTCACCGGGCTCACCGTCGGTGGCGACGACTACGTCACGAAGCCGTTCTCCCTGGAGGAGATCGTCGCCCGCATCCGCGCGGTGCTCCGGCGTACGTCGGGCGCGAACGGGGCCGACGACGAGCGAGCCCGGCTGGTCTTCGCCGACATCGAGCTGGACGACGACACCCACGAGGTGTGGAAGGACGGCGAGCTGGTGTCGCTGTCGCCCACCGAGTTCAAGCTGCTGCGCTACTTCATGCAGAACGCCGGCCGGGTGCTCTCCAAGGCGCAGATCCTGGACCATGTGTGGCACTACGACTTCGGCGGCGAGGCGAACGTGGTCGAGTCCTACGTCTCCTACCTGCGCCGCAAGGTCGACACGTCCGAGCCGCGGCTGCTGCACACCCTGCGCGGCGTGGGGTACGTGCTCCGGGTGCCGCGCGGGTGAAGCTCGCCGAGTCGTCGCGCTCCTTCCTGCAGCGGGTCCCGCTGCGGGTCACCCTCGTCGTCGCCCTCGTCCTGCTGGCCGCGGTCGGCCTCACCGCGACCGGAGCCGTGGTCACCACCCAGCTCCGCGGCTACCTGGTCGACCAGGTCGACCAGGACCTCACCCGGCTCGCGAGCCGTCCACCCGGTGACGGCCAGGGCCGGGGAGGCGGGTCGGACGACGATCCGTTCCAGACGAGCCGCGACGAGTACTACGCCTTCGCCACGATCGCGGGTGTGGTGCCGGCAACCAGCGAGGAGACGACCAACGGCGCCACGCCGCCCGATCTCACGGCTTCCCGGATCAAGGACGCGGCCGGTCGGAAGCCGTTCGACGTCGGCTCCGTGGGCGGCGGGTCGCAGTGGCGGGTCGTCGTGCGGCCTGTCACGTTCACCAATCCCGCCCAAGGCACGAGCAGCCAGGGCTTGTACGTCCGTGCCGTCTCGTTGTCGGACGTCGAGGACACCACCAACCGGCTGGTCCTCGTCGAGCTGCTCGTGGGCGCCGTGGTGCTGCTGCTGCTCGGCGGGCTGGCCTACGTCGTGGTCCGCACGTCGCTTCGGCCGCTGCGCGAGGTCGAGGGCACCGCTGCCGAGATCGCGGCCGGCGACCTGACCCGGCGGGTGCCCGAGGGTCATCCCCGCACCGAGGTCGGCCGGCTGTCGCAGGCGTTCAACGGGATGCTCGGCCAGATCGAGCAGGCCTTCCGGGCCCGCGAGGCGTCCGAGAGCTCGGCGCTGGCGTCGGAGGCGCGGATGCGGCGCTTCGTCGCCGACGCCAGCCACGAGCTGCGCACCCCGCTGACGTCGATCCGCGGCTTCGCCGAGCTGTACCGGCAAGGTGCGGTGACCGGCCCGGAGAACCTCGACCGGGTGATGGGGCGGGTCGAGCAGGAGGCGGCCCGGATGGGCCTGCTCGTCGAGGACCTGCTCCTCCTCGCCCGGCTGGACCAGCAGCGCCCCCTCGAGCAGGAGCCGGTCGACCTGCTCGGTGTCGCCGGCGACGCCGTGCACGACGCCCGGGTGCTCGCGCCGGACCGCGAGATCGAGCTGGACGTCGGCGCGGGCGCGCCTGTCGTCCTGGGCGACGAGAGCCGGCTGCGCCAGGTCGTCACCAACCTCGTGTCCAACGCCCTCACGCACACGCCGGCCGGCACGCCCGTCACGGTGTCGCTCGCGGTCCACCCGGCCGAGGACGGCGGTCCCGACCGCGTGCTGCTCGCGGTCGCGGACCAGGGACCGGGGATGTCCGAGGCCGACCGGGCCCAGGTGTTCGAGCGGTTCTACCGCGCCGACCCGTCCCGCACCCGGGCCGCAGGCGGCAGCGGGCTCGGTCTGTCGATCGTCGCTGCGCTGGTCGCGGCGCACGGCGGCCGGGTCGGGGTGCAGTCGGCCCCCGGGTCCGGGAGCAGGTTCCTGGTCGAGCTGCCGCAGCACGTCAACGGCGCATCGGCGCAAGGACTGGCAGCCCACGCACAGGCTGGTCACAGGTTGTCGGAGCAGGATGTGCGCTGACCGACCGCCGTCCGAGCACCAGGAGACCCCGGTGTCCTTCCCCGAGCCGCCCGCTGCCTCGCGTCCCGAGGACGAGACGTCGCCGCTCTTCGGTCCGGCCGAGGCGCTGGAGTCGCACCCCGGGCAGTCGTCCGCCGGTCGGCGACGGGTCGGCATCACGGCCGCTCTCGCGGTGCTCGGCCTGGCGGCCGCCGGCGTGACCGGCGCAGTGCTGGTGCGCGGCGGTGCCGAGCCGACGGCGCTGGCTGCAGCCACGTCGACGCCCTCCGCGTCACCGTCTGCCGGCACCGACGGCCGCGTCGAGCGGCATGGCTTCCGCGGCGGCCCCGGGATGATGGGGCTGGCCGGCGCCCTGCACGGCGAGTTGGTCGTGCCCGACGGCAACGGCGGCTACCAGACCGTGGTGGTCCAGCGCGGCACCGCCACGAAGGTCGGCGGCGACTCGATCACCGTGAAGAGCGACGACGGCTTCACCGCGACCTACGACGTCCCGGCGGCCACCCCCGTGGGCGCCCGGCGCGAGGGCCTCGGCAGCATCTCGACCGGGGCGAACGTCGTCGTGATGGCGGACAAGAAGGGCAGCACCCTCACCGCCACGCACGTCATGGACCTCGACAGCATCCGCTCTGGCATGGGCGGCTTCGGCAGGCACGGCGGACACGGCGGACCCGGCGACGGCGACGGCGACGGCGACGGGCCGGGCGTCCCGGCACCGACCGCCTCGTCCGAGGGCAGCTCGTACGGCGCCTGACGTCGCGCGGGTCGCAGATCACCCGAAGTGGCCCCGCTCGACGGGCGGAAAGCACCCCTCCAGCGGGGCCACTTCGCTCTTTCCACCCGATCACGGTCAGGGACCGACGGCGAGACGCACCTGCGGAGCGGCGTCCGCGTCCTGGCCGGTCTGACAGCCCCACCGACGGCGGGTCAGCGACCAACGGCGGGAGAGCGACCACCGGCGGGAGAGCGACCACCGGCGGGAGAGCGACTTACGGCGGGAGAGCGACCACCGGCGGGAGAGCGACCAAACGGCGGGAGAGCGACCACCGACGGAGTGTCGTGGCGTCACCTCGTAGGGTCGACGTCGTGACCGCTCCCGCTGCGCCACCGACCGCCGCCACCGCCGCCGGGGTGCTCCTCCGCTACCGCGTGATGGCGTACGTGACCGGTGTGGTGCTCGCCCTGAGCTGCCTGGTCGGTCTCAGCTTCTGGCCCTGGTACGTCGGCGAGGGTGCGGCCGGCGTCCTCTGGACGGCGCACGGCTGGCTGTACGTGCTCTACGTGGTGGCGGCGTTCCACCTGGCGTACCGGCTGCGCTGGAAGCCGGTCCGCACGCTGCTGGTGCTGCTGGCGGGGACCGTGCCCCTCATGTCGTTCGTCGCGGAGCGGCGAGTGACGTCGGACCTGCACCGTCAGGACCAGAACCGTCAGGACCAGGACCGCCAGGATCGGGCGGGTCAGGAGCCGGCTGCCGGCTCCGGTCCCACTGCTCCAGCACCGCGCGCCTGAGCACCACCCACCAGAAGAACACCGCCGCACCGGCGAACAGCCACCACTGCAGGGCGTAGGCCAGGTTGCGCCACCGGCCCACGCCGCCGCCCGCGGCCTCCTGGGCGGTCACGGGGACCGGCCGGGCCGCCGTGGCCGGCTGCTCGGCGCGCAGCGCCAGGAAGCCGTCGTAGAGGTCCGCCGGGGGGTAGGGGAGCGCGTCGAGGACCGTCACCGTGGCGACGTACGGCAGCTGGTCGACGCCGACGTCGGTGACTGCACCGTCCGCCGGGCCGTCCTCCGAGCGCTGCAGCAGGCCCACCAGCGAGACCTGGCCGGCGGGCGCCGCGGTGGCCGCGTCGTCCGTGCTCGGCACCCACCCGCGCACGACCGGCAGCACGCCGTTCCGGGTGCGCAAGGGGGTCACCACGAGGAACCCGCTCCGGTCGCCGCGCGGCTCGGTGCGTCCCGGGACCAGCCGGGTCCCCGCCGCGTCGTAGCTGCCGATGGCCTGCACCCGCCGGCCCAGGGCGTCGTGGGCGAGTCGTCCGCCGGGAGCGCTGAGCTGGTCGAGGGGCACGGCGGCAGCAGGCCGCGGTGCTGCCGCGTCGCCCTTGTCCTCGAAGGACCCCAGCTGCCACCTCCCCAGCCAGGTGAACGAGACCAGGACCGCGACGAGCAGCAGGTGCCAGGCGAGCCACCGTGGCTGCAGGGCGAAGCCCATGACCCGGCGCACTGTCACCGCTCCAACCTACGGGCTGCCAGGATCGTCGCCATGCCCCAGTCGGTCGACGAGCTGATCGCCCTGCTCGACCTCGAGACCCTCGAGGAGGGCCGCTACCGCGGCCGGCAGCCGGACACCGCCCTGCAGCGCGTCTTCGGCGGCCAGGTCGCCGGCCAGGCGCTGGTCGCCGCGGCGCGCACCACCGGCGCCGGCCGCCTGGTGCACTCGCTGCACGCCTACTTCCTGCGGCCCGGTGACACCCGCGTCCCGATCGTCTACGACGTCGAGCGGACCCGCGACGGCCGCGCCTTCAGCACCCGGCGGGTCGTGGCCCGCCAGCACGGCGTCGAAGGCCCGCCGATCTTCTACATGTCCGCGTCCTTCCAGGCGCCGGAGGAGGGGCTGGACCACCAGGACCCGATGCCGGAGGTGGCGCCGCCGGACGAGTGCCCCGAGCTGGGCGACGTCCTGGCCCGCCTCACGAAGCGACCGCGCGCCGAGTGGGACCGGGAGTGGGCGGCCCTCGACGTGCGGTACGCCGGCGACACCCGGTCCGACGGCGAGCTCGACCGCACCGCGCACCCGGCGCAGTCGCGGGTCTGGCTGCGCGCCGCCGGACCGCTCGGCGACGACCCCGCGGTGCACGCGGCGGTGCTCGCCTACGCCTCCGACCTCACGCTGCTCTCCGCGAGCGTCCTGCCGCACGGCACCTGGATCGGCGACCCGCGGCTGCAGCCCGCGTCCCTCGACCACGCGATGTGGTTCCACCGCCCGCTGCGCGCCGACGAGTGGCTGCTCTACGACCAGGTCTCGCCGTCGGCGTCAGGGGGACGCGGGTTCGCGACCGGCAACCTCTTCGCCGCCGACGGGCGGCTGGTCGCCACCGCTGTCCAGGAGGGTCTGGTCCGGCTCCGCCGCTGAGCGGTGCCCGGCCGGCACGGACGACCGGCGGTTCGGGTGGGTGCGCGCCAGGCGGCTCCGCGCGCCCTCGAGCAGGGACGCCGATGCCGGTGCGTCGGTGAGGGACTCGAGGAAGGTGTCGGCGTCGATGCGCAGCACCGTGCTCGGCGCGGCCGCGGTCACCGTCGCCGTCCGCGGGATCCCCTCCAGCACGCCGATCTCCCCGAAACAGGCACCGGCCGACATCGTGGGCAGCGGCTTGTCGACGCCGGACCCACCATGGGCGCTCACCGCCATCTCGCCGGACAGCAGCACGTACAGCGCGTCCGCCGGGTCGCCCTCGCGGATCAGCACGGTGCCCGCGGGCGCGTCGACCTGCTCGGCGGCGCGGGCCAGCCGCTCCAGCACCGGCCGAGCGGCCTCGGCGAAGATCCCGGTCGCGGACAGGGCGGCGACGCGAGGCTCCAGGCGAGCCGCCTGCTCGACGTTGTCCCGGTCCATCCGGCGCAGCCACGGCAGGCCGAGCAGGCACAGCGCCGGCAGCAGGGCGCCGGCGAACCACAGGCTCGGGTCCAGCCCCAGCCAGGAGATGACCTGCGGTGTGACCAGGGCGCCGAGGGAGATGGCGACGAGCACCAGGGTGAAGAAGGCGCCGAACACGCGGGCCAGCACCTGCGACGGCAGCGAGCGCTGCAGGGCGGTGACCGCGAGCACGTCGACGACCAGGGTCCCGGCGCCGCGCACCGCCTGCACGACGAAGGCGGCCACCGGCTGGTCCACCACCAGGAACAGCAGGGTCGGAAGGCAGTAGACCGCCATCCCGACAAGGATCACCGGGCCGAGCCGCGCTCTCGCGGCGAGCCGGTTCACCAGCCCGGCCGCGGCGATGCCGCCGACACCCAGCCCGGCGAGGAGGTAGCCGTAGCCGGATGCCCCGGTACCGAGACGCTCCTGGGACAGCACGACGAACTGCACGGTGTCCACGCCGTAGACGAAGCTCGCGACGACGCTGTAGGCCACCAGCATGGTGGCCGTCGCGGAGGCCCCGATCGCCTGGAAGCCGACTGCCATCTGGCGCAACGGTCCGGAGGTGCCGCCCTCCGTCACGTCCACCGGCCGGCTGCGCACCCGCATCCGCACCACGACCAGGGCGGACCAGACGAAGCTGGCCGAGTTCGCGCCGAAGGCGAGCCCCGCCGAGCCGGTGAGCAGCAGCAGGCCACCGAGCGCCGGGCCGGCGACGATGGCGACGTTGTCGATGGTGTTGCGCAGCGTGTTGGCCGCGGCCAGGTCGCTCTCCGGCACCGTCTCCGGTGTGATGGCGGCGACCGCCGGCTCGTAGACCATGCTCGTGAGCGAGGTGAGGCTCGCCAGCAGGATCGCCAGCAGGACCGGCCCCTCGAGGAACGCGACGATCGTGAGCAGACCCATCCAGAAGGCGCAGAGCCAGTCCAGCGTCACCATCAGCCGCACCCGCTCGAACCGCTCGGCCAGCACGCCGCCGTACGCACCGAGCAGCAGCGACGGCACGAACCGCCCGATGGTCGCGGCGCCGACCCAGGCGGGGGAGCCTGTCTGGTTGTAGACGAAGACGGCCAGGCCGACGTTGTAGGCCCAGGACCCGGCGGCGCTGATCGCGAAGCCGGCCATGAGCAGCCGGAAGTCGTGGTGGCGCAACGGCGCCAGCACGCCGCCCGTCCGTTTCCGCCGCATCCGTGAGCCCCTCGTGGTCGACCCCGAGCCTGCACCCCGCGGCGTCACGCTAGGGGGGTGCGCTCCGGCCGTCAGTCGAATCCAGGATGTGCCCCGGCCGCGGTCCTCGCGCTGCTAGCGTCCCGCGCGTGGGTAGCCGGTGAGACTGGAGCTGCTCGGTGTGCGCGGCTCCACCTGCGCCCCCGGGGCCGAGTTCGTCCGTTACGGCGGTCACACGTCGTGCGTCGCAGTGCGGGCCGAAGGTGCTGCCGTGCCCACCCTCGTGCTGGACGCCGGCACCGGCCTGCGCTCGCTGACCGGGATGCTGGACGGCGCCGCGTACGACGGCTCGATCCTGCTCAGCCACCTGCACTGGGACCACATGCAGGGCCTGCCGTTCTTTGCCGCGGGCGATCGCGACGCGGCACGGGTCGACCTCTACCTGCCGGCCCAGGACGGTCGTTCGGGGCGCGACCTGCTGGCGCAGGCGTTCTCACCGCCGGCGTTCCCGATCAGCCCGGAGGGGCTCAAAGGGCGCTGGACCGAGCACGCCCTCGAGGCCGGTGCGCACCGGATCGAGGACTTCGACGTGCTGGCGGTCGACGTGGCGCACAAGGGGGGCCGCACGTTCGGCTACCGGGTGTCCGACGCGACCGGCTCGGTGGGTTACGTCCCGGACCATGCGCCCGAGGCGGGGATGTCCGACGACCTGCTGGCCGCCCTGGACGGCGTGGACGTGCTGGTCCACGACGCGCAGTTCGTCGAGGCCGAGCGTCCCGTCGCGGTCAGCTACGGGCACGCGACGGTCGAGGACTGCGTCCGGCTGGCGCACCAGGTCGGCGCCGGCGCCCTGGTGCTGTTCCACCACTCACCGGCGCGCGGTGACGACGCCCTCGACGGGATCGGCGAGCTGGCCACCGGGCTGGCGGGCGGGCTGCCGGTCGTGGTGGCCCGCGAGGGCATGGGCCTCGAGGTCGGGCCGCGGGCTCAGCTGGCCGGTTCGTCCCCGGCGTAGCCCTCGCCGGCGTCGACATGCTGGTCGGCGTCCAGGTAGGCCTGCACCACCTGATCGGCCCGCGCGCGTGCCCCGTCGCTGCCGACGGCGCGCAGGAAGTGGTCCCGGTCCAGCGTCACCAGCCAGGTGGGCTCGACCGCCGTGACCGTGGCCGTGCGGGTGCCGCCGCGCAGCAGCGCGATCTCGCCGAACGAGTCCCCGGGTCCCAGCTGCCGCACCTCCCGCCCGTGGCGGGAGACCGACAGCCGGCCCTCGACGACGACGGCGAACCGGTCGCCCGGCTCGCCCTCGCGCATCGCGGCTGCGCCGACGGCGACGAGCTCCTCGCCGGCGTGCCGGGCCAGCTGCTCGAGGACCGGGGGCGAGGCGAGCCGCAGCATGGCGACCCGGCGCAGCACGTCGAGGTGCGGGCCGACGGCCGGGGCGAGCCGGTCCAGCCGGCGCAGCCAGCGCCAGGTGGCGGCTCCCGAGACCGGCAGCAGGCAGCCCGCCGCGACGAGCGCACCGGAGCGGCCCAGGGTGCCCACCGCCAACGGCGCCAGCGCGGCACCGACGGCGATCGCGGCCGTCATCGCCGCCTCCTGCACCCCGAAGACCCGGGTCAGGACGCGGTCCGGCACGACGCGCTGGAGCAGCGTCCTGGCTCCGACGTCGAAGAACGCCTTGCTCGCGCCGGAGACCGCGAGGAGCAGCGCGACCCCGAACGGGACGCCGGTCAGCGGCAGCAGGGCGAGCGGGACGCCGGTGCCCAGCAGGCCACCGGCCAGCGCGGGGCTGAGCCGGGCGCGTCCGACGAGCAGCACCGTGAGCAGGCCACCGACGATGCCGCCGATCCCCAGGGCGCTGCCGAGCAGGCCCGGCCCCGAGGCGTCGGTGCCCAGCACGTCCAGCGCGAGGACCAGCAGCAGGATGTCCATGGCCCCGACCACGACGTACTGGCCGGCGACCATGCCGACCAGCACGGCCGCGGCCGGCTCGGCCCGCAGCTCGCGCAGACCACCCAGCGCGGCGCTCAGGGCGCCGTGCTCGGTGGCAGCCGCAGCCGGCCCCCCGGTGTCGATCCGGGCCACGCCGGCAGCGGCCGCCAGCATCAGCAGACCGGCGGACAGCAGCACCGTCTCAGGGCCGCCACGGACGATCAGCAGCCCGCACAGCAGCGGCCCGAGGAACGCCCCGGCACCCTCGGCCGTCGAGGAGACCGCGTTGCCGGCGACGAGCTCCCCGGGTGTGGTCGCGAGCGACGGCAGCACGGCGTTGTGGACCGGCCGGGTCAGCGTGACGGCACAGGTGAGGACGGCGGCGGCCGTGGACACCACGGCCACCCCGCTGCCCATGACGAGCAGCGCCGACGTCCCGAGCATCGCCGTGCCCTGCAGGCCGTAGCCGAGGGCGAGTGCGCGCCCGCGGGGGAGCCGGTCACCCAGCCCGGACGCGAAGGGCGCCACGAGCACGGCGGGCACGAGCTGCACCACCGACACCAGTGACGCGGCCGAGACGCCGCCGCGCTGGTAGGCCCAGACCAGCACGGCGATCCAGCAGGCCCACTCCGCCAGCGCGAAGGCCTGGAACGCGAGCAGGACGCGGCGCAGGTGCCGGGACGACAGCGCGTCAGCCAGGGTCCGGGCGGTGCTGGTCATCGTCCGGGAGCGGGGTGACCCCGCGGCTCGGGGACGTCGTCGTGGGAGCAAGGCACCGACGAGCGAGCGCACCGCACCTGGCCCGCGGCGACGCGGCCCCGCTCCTGGTCCGGCACCCCTCCGCCTCCCCGCGACCCCGGCGTCGCGAGGTCACTCTGTCCGCCCCTGGTGCGCGCTGGCAAGCGATCTTGAGAGGCTCCCACCCGGGGCGTCCGTCATGTCGGGGAACGAGCGAAAAGTGGTCGTGCGCCGGCCGCCGGCGGCGTGCGGGCACACCGTGGCCGGGCTTCCCTGGGCGCGTCGTCGCGCGCATGCTGGGGTGCAGGAGGTGGCCGACGTGGCGTGGTTGGTGAGCGGCATGGCCGTCGCCGTCGTGACCACCGCTGCCATGCTCGGGCACCTCGGCTGGGCCGCTCGGCTCGCCGTCGGGGCGTGGCGCCGGGTCCGGCCCCGCCCGCCCGAGTCCGACAACGTCAGCGTCGAGCAGCTGGCCGCCGACCTGCGTCGGCTCGCCGCGCTCCTGGAGCGGACCCGGCGCCTGGACGAGCCGGCCATGATGGAGCGGCTGCGCGCGGCAGCACTGGCC
The DNA here is from genome assembly GCA_963784645.1 of uncultured Actinomycetota bacterium. Lineage (GTDB taxonomy): Bacteria > Actinomycetota > Actinomycetes > JACCUZ01 > JACCUZ01 > JBBRVW01. Next base: position 593,508 of record CAWARY010000005.1, read on the forward strand.
TACGACTGGGTGCTGCTGTCGGCCTGCCGGACCCTGGACGTGCCGGTCCCCGGGACGGCGCCGCTGGACAGCATGGCCCGGCTGCAGGCCGAGGCCGCGCTGGCAGCCCAGGGCCTCGACTGGTAGCCGCGCCCTGCAGGTGGGCAGAGTGGGGCCGTGCACTGGCCCTCACGCCTCGTGGCCCGCCGCGGCCGGGTGCGGCTGCGGGGCGTCCGCACGCTGAAGGCCACCGGCGCCTGCGTGGCCGCCTACCTCGCCGCGGTGCCGCTGTCGGACAACCCGCGGCCGGTGCTCGCCCCGCTCACCGCGCTCCTCGTCGTCCAGCTGACGCTCTACGACACCGTGCGGCGGGGGATGCTGCGGGTGATCAGCGTCGTGCTCGGGGTCCTGGTCGCTGCTGTCCTGTCGACGGTGGTCCCGCTCACCTGGTGGAGCCTCGGGATCGTCATCGCGGTCTCGCTGGTGATCGGCCGGCTGCTGCGGCTCGGTGACGAGATCGCCGAGGTGCCGATCAGCGCGATGCTCGTCCTCGCGGTGGGCGGTTCCGGGACGGCGGCCGAGGGCCGGGTCGCGGAGACCGTGATCGGCGCCGTCGTGGGTGTCCTCGCGGGCGCGGTGGTCGCGCCGCCGCTGTACGTCCGGCCGGCGAGCGACGCGGTGCAGGACGTCGCGCGCGGGGTGGCCGACGTCATGCGGCAGGTGTCCGGAGAGGTCCGCGGCGAGTACGGCGCCGAGCAGGCCGACGCGTGGCTCGCGGCGGCCCGCGGGCTGGGCCGCGACGTGCTGCGGGCCGACGGGGCACTCGGCACCGCCGAGGCCAGCCTGCGCTACAACCCGCGGGCCCGGAGCCGGCCGCACGCGGGCGCAAGCCTGCGGTCCGGGCTGGACGGCATCGAGCGGGCCTCGGTGTCGCTGCGCGGGGTCTGCCGGGCCCTCGCCGACCTGGTGCGCGGGCCGGGTGAGGAGCGGACCTACGGCGCGGACGTCCGCGAGGCGCTGTCGGACCTGCTCGCCGACGTCGCCGACGCCGTCGAGGCGTACGGCGTGCTGGTGGGCTCCGAGGTGGTCGGGCCCGGCCCCGAGGACCGGCGGCTGCGGGAGGCGCTCTCCGCGGCCTGGGCGGACCGCCACCGGCTCGCCGGGCTGTTGCGGCACGAGGACCGGATGCGCCGCGACGAGTGGCAGCTGCACGGGGCGCTCACGACGCACATCGACCAGCTGCTGCGCGACGTCGACAGCGAGGCGCGCGCCGAGCTGCGGCGCAGCTGGCCGCAGCGGGAGCACGGCCTGCCGACCGCGCTGTCGCACCCGGTGCAGACCGCACGCGACCGGATCCGTCGCCCGTCGTGACCTGCCCGGTCCGAGCTGCCCTTGACCCGGCGCGGCCGGGCGGCGCCGGGGTCAGACGGTGGCGAGGCCGGTGAGGCCCGGAGGCAGCGGGTCGGAGTGCAGGACGCGCAGCCGCTGGGTCGGCCGCGTGAGGGCGACGTACAGGTCGTTGGCGCCGCGGGCCGAGGCCGCCAGCACGTCACCGGGCTCGACGACGACGACGGCGTCGAACTCCAGCCCCTTCACCTCGTCGACCGAGAGCACCGAGACCGGCGACTCCAGGGTCGACCGGCCCGAGCCCACCGTGCCTGCCGGCAGTGCCGTCGCCAGGTCGCGACGCAGCCCGTCGGAGGCGCCGCGCGCGGTGACGACGACGAGCCGGCCCTCGCCGAGGACGTCCAGCTCGGCCCGCACGGCGTCGAGGACGCCGGCCAGGTCGCCGCGGCGGATCTGCTGGGCGAGCGGCTTCCACTCGCCCTCCCGGACCGACTCCGGGGTCGGCGCCTGCACGCCCGCGGCGGCCAGCATCTCGCTGGCGAGCTGCATCACCTGGGCCGGCGTGCGGTAGTTGACGGTGAGCTGCTCGATCCGCCACCGGTCCTGCACGTAGCGGTCCAGCACCTCCCCCCACGAGGAGGCGCCGGCCGCGGAGCCGACCTGCGCGACGTCGCCGACCAGCGTCATCGACCGCGACGGGCACCGGCGCATGAGGACCCGCCAGGTCATGGGCGACAGCTCTTGGGCCTCGTCGACGACGAGGTGGCCGTAGGCCCAGGTCCGGTCCGACTCGGCCCGCTCGGCGACGGTGAGGGTCGGGTCGGTCTGGGCGAACCGGTCGGCGAGCTGCTCGGCGGACGGCCGGATCAGGGTGTCGACGTTGCTCAGCGCCGCCTGTGCGGTGGCCAGGTCCTCGGCCCGCTGGATGCGGGCGGCGGCCTCCGCGGCCCGGTCGGCGGACGCCACGTCGCCGAGCAGCTCGGCCAGCTCGTCGAGCAGCGGCACGTCGGCGACCGTCCAGGGCGCGCCGGGCTCGCGGCGCAGCAGCGCGCGCTCGCGGCGGTCCAGCTCGTCGGCGGCCACCGCGGCGAGACGGTCGGGATCGGCGTACAACGAGGCGAGGACCTGCTCCGGCAGGAGCGGCATCCAGGCCAGGTTGAGCTCGCGACGCACGTCCAGGGAGTCGCGTAGCTCTTCCTGCAGGTCCTCGCGGTTGTCCTCGGTCAGCGTCGTGCCGAGGGCGGTGGCGAGGCGGCCGGCCAGGAGGCCCATCAGGTCCCGGAGGAAGCTCTCGCGCGCCAGGTTGTGCGGTCGCCGGTTGCGGCGGGCCCGGGTACGCGCACCTGCCACGTCGCCGGGGGTCAGGGTGAGCCGCTGGCTGCCGACCGCGAGGGTGCGGGTGCCCTGCGGCACCCGCTGCCGGGCGCGGACGGCGCGGGACAGGACGCGCGCCATGCGCAGGTCGCCCTTGAGCGCCGCGACGTCCGCATCGGGCTCGTCGACGCCGACGACGCCCGGGTACAGCTCGCCCGCGGTCGCCAGCACGACGCCGGTCTCGCCGAGGGAGGGCAGCACCTGCTCGATGTAGCGCAGGAAGAGCGGGTTGGGGCCGACGAGCAGGACCCCGTGGCGGGCCAGCCGCTCGCGGTGCGTGTAGAGCAGGTACGCCGCGCGGTGCAGGGCCACCGCGGTCTTGCCGGTGCCCGGTCCGCCCTGCACGACCAGGGGACCGGCGATGTCGCTGCGGATGACGCGGTCCTGCTCGGCCTGGATGGTGGCGACGATGTCGCCCATCCGCCCGGTGCGGTGCGCGCCCACCGCGGCGAGCAGCGCCCCCTCGCCGGTCAGCGAGCTGCGCTGGTCGTGGTCGAGCGAGTCCAGGTCGAGCGCCTCGTCCTCGACCCCGATGACGGCGCGGCCGCGCGTGGCGAGGTGCCGCCGGCGCACGACCTCGCCGGGGGACGCGGCGGTGGCCTGGTAGAAGTCTCGGGACGCCGGTGCCCGCCAGTCGACGAGGAGCTGGGTCTGCTCGTCGTCGGAGAGGCCGATGCGGCCGATGTAGCGGCGGGCACCGTCGCGGAGGTCGACCCGGCCGAACGCCAGCCGGTCCTCCACCGCCTCGAGCTGCGCCAGCCGGATCTCGTGCAGGGTGGCGAAGGAGTCGCGCTCGGAGCGGTTCTGGTGGGTGCCCGACGGCCCGGCCCGGCGGACCGAGGCGAGCTCGGCCGCGGTTCGGGCGCGCAGGGTGTCGAGGCGCTGGTACAGGGTGTCGACGTACCCCTGCTCGCGCGCGACCTCGTCGCTCATGCGGTGCGGACTGGCGGGGACATGGCCGTCCATCCTGCCCCATGCCCGGCTGCTGTGGAGCCAGGACCCGGCACTTGGTCAGGCGCTCGGCGGTAGGTGCCGGCGTCCCGGCCCGGGCGGGAGCAGGCTGCGGAAGTCCCCGGCGGGCACGGCGGGGGAGAACAGCCAGCCCTGTGCGGTCCGGGCGCCCATCTCGACGAGCACGTCCCGCTGCGCGGCCCGCTCGACACCCTCGACCACGACCTCGAGGTCGAGCGCCGCGGCGAGCGCGAGGATGGCGCGCAGCACAGCGGCGTCCTGCGGGTCGTGGTCGACCGCCGACACGAACGAGCGGTCGATCTTCAGGATGTCGATGGGCAGCCCCCGCAGCCGGGCCAGCGACGAGTAGCCGGTGCCGAAGTCGTCGATCGCGATCCGGACCCCCGTCTCACGCAGCGCGGACAGCCGTCCGGTCATCACGTCGACGTCACGGATCAGGGTGCTCTCGGTGAGCTCGAGCACCAGGGCGTGGGCCGGCACTCCGCTCTCGGCCAGCGCAGCGGCCACGTCCGCCACGAGCGTCGGCGACTCCAGCTCGCGCACCGAGAGGTTGACGCTCATGGTCATCGCCCGGTGCCCGGACTCGTGCAGCAGCCTGGTGAGGGCCAGGGCGTCGCGCAGCACCTGCCGACCGACCGGCACGATCAGCCCGGTCTCCTCGGCCAGCGGCACGAAGCTGGCCGGCGGCACGAGCGTCCCCTCGCGGTTCCACCGCACCAGCGCCTCGGCCCCGACCGCCACGCCCGTGACGAGGTCGACGACCGGCTGGAAGTGCGTGGTGAGCTGGTCGGTCTCGACGGCCGTGCGCAGCTCCTTCTCGCGGGCCAGCGTGCGGACGAGGTCGTCCTGCATGCGCTGCTCGAAGACGGCCCATCGGGACCGCCCGGCGCCCTTGGCCCGGTACATGGCGGTGTCGGCGCAGCGCAGCATGTCGACGGCTGCGTCGGCGGCGCTGCCCGGCCGGCGGCGGTCCCAGGCGACGCCGATGCTCGCGGACACCGACACCTCGTGGCCGGACACCTCGAAGACCGGGCCGAGGCAGTCGAGCACGGCTTGCGCGACGCCGGTCGCGGTGCCCACCTCGTCCACGTCGGGGACGAGCACGGCGAACTCGTCGCCACCGAGCCGGGCGACCAGAGCCGGCGCGGCGACGACGGACCGCAGCCGCCCGGCCACCTTGACGAGCAGCTCGTCCCCGACACCGTGGCCGAGGGTGTCGTTCACCATCTTGAACCCGTCCAGGTCGACGAACAGCACGGCCGGCCCGGCACCGGCACCGGTCGACATCTCGAGGTCGGCGGTCAGGTGCTCGTGCAGGCGCAGCCGGTTGGCGAGGCCGGTCAGCGGGTCGACGTACCCCTGCTGCATCGCGGCGAACAGGTGCTGCTCGGTGAGCGCGATGGAGGCCTGGTCGGCGAAGGCCCGCAGCGTCTCGCGGTCGGTGACGTCGAAGCTCCGCCCGGGTCGCAGGGTGGCCGCGACGATGCTGCCGACCGCGCGGCCGAACTGCTGGACCGGCACGCCCATCGCCGACCGCACCCCGTGGGCCGAGTAGGCGGGCATCGCCGCCGGATGGTCGTCGTAAGCGTCGACGCAGACCAGGTCGTTGGTGCGGAACGCGGCGCCGCCCACCCCGGAGCCGGCGACGGGGCTGCGGGTGGGGCTGCTCGGGTCGAGCCCAGCCCCGGCCACCATCACGAGCTGGTCGGTATCGTCCTGGTCGACCAGGCGGATGCCCACCAGCTCCACGTCCAGGACGCGGGCCACGGCCGCGGTGACGAGGTCGAGCTTCTCCTGCAGTGGTGCGCGCCGGGCGAGCGACCGCTGCACCCGCACCATCTCGGTCAGGACGTGCTGGCGGTGCTCGAGGCGCCGGAGCATCGCGGCACCACGGGCCGAGGGCGCGACCAGGCCCTCGACCGGCTCCGCGAGCTCGCTCACGTGCTCCCCTCCGTGCGGTCGGTTCTCACCAGCGCATCGACCGGTACCGCGTGGATCTTGACGGGCTGGGAGGATGCGTCTCATGACGACCGACCCGGCCTACCAGCCCGCCGCCGACCGCTATGACGTGCACCCCTACCGGCGGACCGGCAGCAGCGGCCTGGTGCTGCCGGCGGTGTCCCTCGGGCTGTGGCACAACTTCGGCGACGACAAGCCGCTGGAGACCCAGCGGGCGATCCTGCGCCGCGCCTTCGACCGCGGGATCACCCACTTCGACCTCGCGAACAACTACGGCCCTCCGTACGGAACGGCCGAGACCAACTTCGGCCGGATCTTCCGTGAGGACCTGCGGCCGTACCGCGACGAGCTGGTGATCTCGACCAAGGCGGGCTACGACATGTGGCCGGGACCGTACGGCGACGGCGGGTCCCGCAAGTACCTGCTGGCGTCGCTGGACCAGAGCCTGGCCCGGATGGGGCTGGACCACGTCGACATCTTCTACAGCCACCGCGCCGACCCCGACACCCCGCTCGAGGAGACGATGGGCGCTCTCGCCACCGCGGTGCAGTCCGGCCGGGCGACCTACGCCGGCATCTCGTCGTACTCGGCCGAGCGCACCCGCGAGGCCGCGGCCGTGCTGCGCGACCTGGGCGTGCCGCTGCTGATCCACCAGCCGTCGTACTCGATGCTCAACCGCTGGGTCGAGGACGGCGACCCGTCGCTGCTCGACGTGCTGGGCGAGGAGGGCATCGGCTGCATCGCCTTCTCGCCGCTGGCGCAGGGGATGCTCACCGACCGCTACCTGAACGGCATCCCCGAGGGCTCGCGCGCGGCGCAGGGCAAGTCCCTCGACCCGGGGCTGCTGAGCGAGGCCAGCCTGGCGCACGTCCGCGGGCTGAACGACATCGCGCGCGGGCGCGGCCAGACCCTCGCGCAGATGGCGCTGGCCTGGATCCTGCGCGACGAGCGGGTGACCTCGGTGCTGATCGGGGCCAGCAGCGTCACGCAGCTGGAGGACAACCTGGCGGCGGCCGACAAGCTGACGTTCGCCGACGACGAGCTCGCGGCGATCGAGCAGCACGCCGTCGACTCGGGCATCAACCTCTGGGCGCGGTCCTCGGCCACCTGACCTCCTGACCTCCTGACCTCCTGGAGTGTCCCGGCCGCCCCGGGCTCACAGCGACCGTCCAGGGTCGACCGTTAGGGTCGGGCCGATGGAGGAGATGAAGGCCCGACGGGTCGTCGACGCGCTGCGCGAGCGCGGGGTCGACGCCCAGCTCGAGAAGGTCAACGTCTACCAGTTCGGCATCGCCGTCCGGCTGCCCGGCCGGACCGCCGTGTGGGACTCCGACGGCACCCTGGGCCTGGAGGCCCAGGTCATGCGCGACGGGATGCTGGTCGGCTTCGTGCCGCAGATCGAGGGGTCGGAGGAGTACGACGACGATCAGGTCGTCGAGGCGATCGTGCACACCGACTACGACCAGCCGGTGGCCAGGCGCCGCGAGACCGCGCCGCCGCCGGCCCCTCCGCTGCCGCGCGCGGGTGGGGTCTTCCGCCGCTTCCTCGGCGGCTTCCGCCACGACTGACCCCCCCGCCCGCCCCCGCCGCGTCCGTCACCAGCGCTCGTTTGCGACCTGGCTCCCCGACACGCCGCACGGCGTGCCGGCGTGTCGGGGGCTCAGGTCGCAAACGAGCGGGATGTACGGAGGCGGGTCAGCGGTCGGCGGCGTCGGCCTCGGCCTCGCGGGCGCTGCGCACGGTGCGCTCGTGCACCGCGTGCTCGTCGGTGCGGGCGTCGTAGCGCCAGAAGTCGCGCAGCCACACCGTGGTCGCGGCGACACCGACCACGCACAGGATGCCGCCGCTGACGATGCTGGTCCGGACCGAGGTGGCGTCGGCGACCAGACCGGAGCGCGCCTGACCGCCGAGCGGGCCGACGGAGTACGAGAGCATCTCGATGCCGGCGAGGCGGCCTCGCTTCTCGTCGGGGATCGTCTGGTGCCAGATCGTGCCCCGGAAGATGCCGCTGATCATGTCGCCGCCGCCCGCGACGACGAGGAACAGCAGGGCGATCCAGACGTTCGGGGCCAGGCCCGCGAGCGCGATCGCGCCGCCCCACACCATCGACGCCACGACGACTGCCCGGCCGTGGTGGTGGAAGCGTGAGGTCCAGCCGCTGGTCAGCGTCGCGATCATCGTGCCGACGCTCTCGGCCGTGTAGAGCAGGCCGAGGGTCTTCGGCTGGTCGAGGACGTCCTGCGCGAACGCCGGGAACAGCACGATCGGCATCGCCATGAACATCGCGACCATGTCGACCACGTACGTGCCGAGCAGGTCCCTGCGCCCGACGGCGTAGCGGATGCCCTCGACGATGCCTGCCAGGCTCGGGGGCGTGCTGGTGTCGGTGGGCGGGTACCGCCGGAGCGCCATGAACAGTGCCGTCGCCATCACCAGGCCCACGGTGTCGACCGCGTAGGCCCAGGAGACCCCGACGGTCCCGACGAGCAGGCCCCCGATGGCGGGACCGAGCAGCGTCCCGATCTGCATGCCGAGCGACGACACGGCCACCGCGGCGGGCAGCTCGTCGTGCCGGACGGTCCGCGGGATCAGTGCCTCGCGGGACGGGCGCTGCAGCGACTGCGCGATCGCCATCAGGAACCCGACGGCGTAGATCGCCCAGACGCTCGGGTCGTCGAGCACGGCGTTCCCGAGGAGGGCCGCGGTGAGCACCACCTGCGCCAGCGCGGTCCAGATCAGCAACGTGCGGCGGTCGACGTGGTCGGCCAGGGCGCCCCCGTACAGCCCGAAGACCACGAGCGGCAGCAGCTCGACCAGGCCCATCGCGCCGACCGCGAAGTTCGAGCCGGTCAGCTGGTAGATCTGGTACGGCAGCGCGACGTAGCTGACCATCCCGCCGAGGTAGAACACCGTCCCGGCCCAGAACAGCAGGCGGAAGTCGCGCGAGGTGCGCAGCGGGGTGACGTCGACACGGAGGCCCGCGACGCGCTGCCGGAGCGTCCGGCCGCTCCCCGGTGGGGACTGGTCGTCGGGCACGAGGCACCACGGTTCCAGCCGGGCGGCCCCGGCGCAGCCGGTTTTCGCCCCCGGCCGTCGGCTACGACGGCGGGAAGCTCCAGCGCAGGAAGTCCTCGATGTCGGGCATCCGCAGCACCCTGGACACCCGGGTGACCCGCCCGCTTGTCGTGATGCGCACGACCGTCGCCCGGCCACGGGCCCAGGTGCGCACCAGGAACGAGTTGTCGTCCTCCCAGTACGGCTGCCCGAAGTAGCCGGCGGTGCGGTAGGTGGCGCGGAGCTCGTTGGTGGCGGCGTGGCGGACCTGGAGCAGGTTCGGCCCGATGCCGTCGGACTCGATGTTGGTGGTGACCATGCGTCGGCCGGACGGCGACCAGGCCAGCGGCTTGTCGGTGCAGCTGCGCCAGTCCCGGTCGGCCGGGTCGGACAGCCGGCCCTGCGCAAGGCAGATGCCGTCGTACCCGGCCGGGTCCGGCACCGCCTGGACGAGTCGGTCCCGCCCGGCGTCGGCCGCCCACGCGCCCCGCCGGACGACTCGCTGCGTGGTGCCGGCCAGGGGGCGCCACCAGAGCGTGCGGTCCGGCTGCGCGCCGGTGAGCAGCACCCGGGCGGGGACGTCGAGCACCTCGACGTAGCCGCGGAAGCGCCGCTGCGCGACAACGGTGCCGTCCGTCGTCCGCAGCACCAGTGCCCGGGTGGACCGGCCGGCCGGGACGGTCAGCGCCACCCGCCGGCCCGACGCCGACGCCCGCGCGTCGCCACCACCGTCCCCGATCCGGCGCAGCGCCAGCGTCGAACCGTCGGGGCGGACCCGCCAGAGGGTGCGGTCGGACCCGTCCGGGCCGGAGGTGACCACCAGCCAGCCGTGGGCCGCGCGGCCCACCAGCCACAGCCGCCCGGTCAGGTCGGTACGCACCGTGCGCCCACCGTCGACGATCGTCCCCCGGACCGCGTGCAGGGCCGTCGGGGCGGCCGAGCGCGTCAGCTGCGCCGGCCGCACGACGACCCCACGAGGGCGTTCGGTCGAGGCCGCCGGCACCGGGCCGACGAGCGCGGCCGCGACCGCGGCCCCCGTGACGCACGCGAGCACCGAACCGACTGTCATGGCGGATCCCCCTCGGACTTGTCCTCGATCTCCCAGACGTGGTCGAGCACGTGCCAGGCGGCTCGCCGCAGGAAGTATCGCGGTTGCCATCCCGTGTCGACCGCGCCGCTGCGGGCGGCGCGGAGCACCTGCTCGAGCTCGGCGCGGCAGGCCTGCACCGCCACGGTGTCGCCGTGGTACGGCGGGTGCCGCACCCCGAGGGTGCGGGCGTAGGACCGCTCGGCCTCGAGCACGTGCGCCACGACTGCGTCGCGGTCGCGGCCGCCGCCGCGCGGCCCCTTGCGCAGCCGTTCGGGCGCCTCGACGGCGAGCCGGTCCAGCTCGCCCCAGCAGGCGGCCAGCAGCCGCACCTGCCGGTCGGCCTCGGCCCGGCTCAGGTCGCGCGCGTCCGTGGGTGCCGGCCGGTTGGGGGCGCCGAAGCCGGTGGTGGCGTCGCCGGGCGTCTCGTCGACGACGGCGAGCTCGTCGGCGGCGCCGGGACCGAAGGGGACGGCGGCCCGCTCGGCGACGGCTGCGTACCGCTCGGCGTACGCGGCGAGGGTCTGCAGGGCCGAGTCCGGGGTCTTCCCGCTGCGGCACCAGCCCGGCCAGTCCACGGCCGAGGCGAAGGTGCGCGCCCGGGAGACCTCGAGCACCACCTCGGTGCTCCGACGGTCGGGACACATGCCGCGAGCATGTCGCAGATCAGCCGAAAGCGTCCACGACCCGCCCCGGTGGGGCAGGCTCGGGGGGTGCGGTCCCGACTCCTCCTCGCCGTCGTCGCGCCGGCCGTCGCCCTGGCCGTCGCGGTGGGTGGCTCGCTCCTCGCGGCGCCCGCGCAGGCCGCACCCCTTCCGCTCGCCGGACGCGTCGTCGCGATCGACCCCGGGCACCAGCTCGGCAACAGCCGGCACCTCGCGCAGATCAACCGTCTCGTGTACGTCGGTATCTGGAAGCCGTGCAACACGACGGGCACCGCCACCGAAGGCGGGTTCCCGGAGGCGACCTTCGCGTGGCGCACCTCGCGGGCGCTGAGGCGCCGGCTGCACGCGCTCGGGGCGACGGTCCGGATGACCCGCACCACCAACTCGGTCGACGACTGGGGACCGTGCGTCGGCACCCGCGGGCGGTTCGGGGCGAAGGTCGGGGCGGACCTCGAGATCTCGCTGCACGGCGACGGCGCGGCGGCCGCCACCCACGGCTTCTTCGTCATCCGTCCCGGCCTGCGCGCCGGCTGGACGGACGACATCATCGGCCGCTCACGCCGGTTCGCGCAGCGGGTCCGCGCCGGGCTGGTCGGCGCCGGCTTCGGTGTCTCGACGGCCTACGGCGGCGACGGCCTGGACGTCCGGCGCGACCTCGGCACCCTCAACGCCGCGGACGTCCCGACGGTGATGGTCGAGCTGGGCAACATGCGCAACGCCGGCGACGCCCGCTGCATGACCTCGGTGACCTGCCGTGACCGCTACGCCGCCGGGCTGGCGGCCGGGATCGTCGCCCAGCTGACCCGCTGACCGGAACCCGGGGGCGGCCGACCGGCCGGGCTTGCCAGGATGGGGGTGACACCAGGACGACGCAGGACGACCGAGGGGCAGGTGCGGACCGTGGCGGCCAAGAAGCCCGCGAAGACCGAGAACGACGTGCAGCGCAGGATGCGTGAGGCGCTGGAGGCCAAGCAGGCCAGGAACAAGGCGGCGCACGGCGAGGACCACCTGTCCGGGCACGGCGCGCCGGCGGCCAGCAACGACGTGACGAAGAGGCAGTTCCGCCGCAAGTCCGGCGGCTGACCCGGGCGCGGCGGGCGGGGCGGCCGGACGCTGCCGCAGCGCACGGAACCCGGCCCGTCAGGGCTCGGCGACCACGCAGACCTCGACGTCGTCGCTGTTGTCGGCGCGGCCGGGGCCGGCCGCCGCTGCGACGGCCGTGCGCCGGGTGGCCAGCACCGAGCCGGCCAGGATCATCGCGAACCCCACCGCGGTGGCCGCGGTGAAGCGCTCGTCGAGCAGGGTGACGCCCAGCAGCAGCGCCACCGCCGGGTTGACGTAGGTGATGACGGTGGACCGGGTCGGTCCGACCTCGGCGATGAGGGCGAAGAACACGAGGAACGCCAGCGCGGTGCAGATCACCGCGAGGGCCACGACGGCGAGGACGGCGTCGCGCGACGGCCACGACGAGGGCGCCTGCACCACCCCGACCGGCAGGTAGACCAGCGCGGTGGCCGCGAGGGACAGCGTGATGACGCCCACGCCCGGGAGGTGGGCCAGCCACCGGGCCAGGATGAGCGGGCCGACGGCGTAGCAGACCGACACCACCGCCAGGGCGAACACCGCTCCGGTGTCGCCGCCGCCGACCTCGAACCCGACCAGGGCCGCGACCCCGGCGAAGCCGAGCAGCAGGCCCGCCAGCCGCCGGCCGTCCAGCCGGTCGTCGGCGCGGGTGACCACCGCGAGGACGGCGGCGACCAGCGGGACCGCGGCGATGAGCAGCCCGGTGAGAGAGCTGGAGAGCCGCTGCTCGGCGACACCGAGCAGCACCCACGGCGCCATGATCTCGACGGCGGCGAAGCCGAGCAGCGGCCGCCAGCAGCGCAGCACCTCGCGCAGCCGGCCGCGGGAGACCGCGACGGGCAGCAGCACCGCCACGGCGAGCGCCGTGCGCGCGAGCACCAGGGTGCTGGGTGCCAGCTCGTCGACCGCCACCTTGATGAGCAGGTAGGGGATGCCCCAGATGACGCCCATGGCGGCGAAGAGGACCCAGCCGCGCCTGCTCATCGCTGCCTCCACGAGGTCGTCCCGGACGGGTGCCGCCCTGCCTGCCTGACAGCAGTCAGTGTGGACCATGCCCCTGACAGTCCGCCGCCGCGCTCCGCGTGGCTGCGCCTGCGGCGGCCCGGGCCGGGGCCGGCGCGGCCGGGCCGCCGGCTGGCCGACCGCCGGACCGGGGCTCAGGGTGCGAGGGGAGTGCGCCGATGGGGGAACTGTGCCGCTCGCTGCCGCGACCCGCCTCGCTCCCGTGGGTCCCCTCCGCGCGCGCACCGTCCGGTGGACGGTGCGGCTGGTCGGCGTGGCCCTGGTGTGGCCCGTCATGACCTCGGCGGCCGGCTCCTACCTGGCCCGTACCGCGACCGCGGTCGCCGCCGCGACGGTGCTGCTGGTCGCCGCCCGTCGCCCGGACGGGATGGGTGCCGGCCGCCGGCTGATCGCCGCGTCGCTGCTGGTCGGGGCGCTCTCCGGGCTGGTCGCGGCGGTGTACCTGCTGCTCGCGGGGCACCCGTCGCCGACCGGCGGCCTCCCGGACTGGATCTATCTCTGCTACCCGCCGCTCGCCGTCGCGGGCGCCCTCGTCCTGCCCCGGACGCCGGGCAACCGCAACGGGGCGGTGCGCGCGCTGGCCGACGGAGCCGTGGCGGCAGCGGCGCTCTGGTACCTCGTGTCGGCCCTGGTGGTGGAGCCGCACCGCCTCGGTGCCGACCTGCCCTGGGCCGCCAAGACGGTGACGCTCGCGTATCCGCTGGTCCCGGCGTTCGTGCTCGCCGTGCTGCTGTCCGCACTGCCCCGGGTCGCGGTCGGGGCGCGCCCGTTCCTCGTGCGGGCCGCTGTCGGGCTCGGGCTGCTCGGCATCTCGGACATGGCCTTCACGGTCGCCGAGGCCGGCGCCGGCTACGACCCCACCTCCTGGATCGCCGCCCTGAACCAGCTCGCGCTGCTGGCCCTGCTGGACGCCGCACTGGTCAGCCGCTCGGCCCCCGTCACCGGACCGGTCCAGGACGTGGGCGAGTCCTCCCGGCCCTCCTCGCGGTGGTACCTGGTCCCGTACCTGCCGTTGCTGGTCGTGCTCGTGGCGGTCGCCTACGACGTCGTGGAGGGGGAGGCCGTGCCGGCCCGACGGCTGCCGGCGATCGTGCTCGCCGGGGTCGGGCTGCTGGTCCGCCACCTCGCCGAGAGCCGGGAGACGGGCCTTCTCGTCGACCGCCTGGCCCTGCGGGAGCGCAACGCCCGGCTGCTGGCGACGACCGACTCCCTCACCGGGCTGCCGAACCGGCTGGCGTTCCTCGACGCGCTGGACGCCGCGCTGTGTGACCCGGCGGCGCACCCGGTCGCGGTCGCCCTGCTCGACCTCAACGACTTCAAGGACATCAACGACACGCACGGTCATGACACCGGCGACGAGGTGCTGCGGCACACCGCGGCGCGGCTGCGGGCGGCCCTGCCGCTCGGCGGCGCGGTGGCGCGGCTCGGCGGCGACGAGTTCGCGGCGTTCGTGCCGGCCGCCCGCGACGGCGGCAGCAGTCTCGGCGCGACCGTCGCGGAGGCGTTCGGAACCGTGATGATCGTCGGCACCCGGCCGTTCCAGGTGCGACCCAGTGTCGGCGTCGTGGTCGACGAGCGGCCGGCCGGCGGTGCCCGTCCCGGCGACGCCGCACACCTGCTGGCGCACGCCGACGTCGCGATGTACGAGGCCAAGCGGACGAAGGGTGTGCAGTCGGTGCCCGTCGCCGTGCTCACCGGCAGGGCCCGCGCGTCGGCCGCCGCGACCATCAGGATCCGCGAGGAGGTCGGCCGCCCCGAGCTCACGCAGTTCTCGGTCGTCTACCAGCCGGTCGTCGACCTCGTCACCGGCGAGATCGTCGCCGCCGAGGCGCTGCTGCGCTGGCGGCACCCGGCGTACGGCGACATCAGCCCGGCGACGTTCATCCCTCTGGCGGAGCGCGTCGGCAGCGTCACGACGCTCGGCGACTTCGTGTTCCGGACGGCGCTCGACGACCTGCAGCGATGGGTCGGCGTGTGCGGCACGGAGATCACCGTCGGCGTGAACGTCTCGCCGCGGCAGCTCACGGACCCCTACCTCGCCGACACGCTCACGGCCGCGCTGGTGGAGCGCGGGCTCTCGCCGCGCCGGCTCGGCGTCGAGGTCACGGAGGAGGCGCTCGTCGACGACATCGACGCGGTCGCCGGCACCGTGACGGCGTTGCGCGAGGCCGGCATCAACGTGGCCGTCGACGACTTCGGGACCGGCTACTCCTCGCTGCGCTACCTGCGGCGCTTCGATGCCAACATCGTGAAGATCGACCAGGAGTTCGTGCAGGCGGCACCCGCGGAGCCGCGCACCGACGCGCTGGTGGGGTCGGTCGTGACGATGGCCCGGGCCCTCGACCTGATCTGCGTCGCCGAGGGAATCGAGACCCTCGAGCAGCTCGCCCTGGTCCGGGCCCACGGCTGCCAGTACGGCCAGGGCTACCTGCTCGCGAAGCCGATGCCGGCCGACCAGTTCGAGCGCCTGGTGGCCGCCCGGCACGTCTACCCGGTCGCGCTGACGGTTCCCTGGCCGGCGCAGCAGCCGGCGTCGAACGTGGTGCCGATCGCCCGCCCGTGATCCACAGGGGATCGATGGCAGTTTCTCCAACAGATCCGCTGTGGATCATGTTCCGTCGGAACGAGGAGTGATGCCGGACACCGAGCGTGGGGTCAGCCGTCTCACCCTCACCGTCAGGGGAGCGGGCGGCCCAGGAAGACCGCGGACGGCGTCTGCAGCAGGCCGGTGAACCCGAGCCGGTCGTAGAACGCCAGCGCCCGCGTGTTGCCCGGCCCCACCCCGACGTGGACGCCGGTCGCACCGTCGGTGGCGAGCAGCCCGAACATCGCGGTCATCACCTCCCGGCCCATGCCCCGGCCCTGCAGCTGCGGCAGCAGGTCGACGTGCAGGTGCGCCGGGTGCTGGGCGACGACGGCCTCCGGCGCGACGGGTGGGTGGTGCACCAGGTGGGCGAGCACCTCGTCGCGCGACCAGCTCCCGCGGTCGCCCGGCGGGTCGTCGTGCCGAGGGCGGAGCGCCGGCCACCAGCGCTCCCGGCAGGCCGCCTCGAACCGGCGGGTGTCCGCGGTCGCGAGGCAGTAGCCGGCCACCGCCCCGCCGTCCTCGACCACGAGGCAGTGCTCCGGCTCGATCGCGAGGAACGGACCGGCCCACAGGTGCCCGAGCAGGTCCGGGTCCGCGTAGTGGCCCGTGGCGTCCGCACCGCTCAGCCCGGTGCGCAGGCAGATGTCGTAGACCGCGGCGGCGTCCTCGGCCCGGAACAGCCGGAGGACCGGACCCGTCACAGGACCGCAGCGACGGCGCGCTCGAGCAGGGCGCCGACGTCGCCCAGCAGCTGGTGCTCGCCGCCCGCCACGACCCGGCGGCCGGCCACCAGCACGTCGGTCACGTCGGCGGCCGTCGCCGCGAACACCACCCGCTCCAGTGCGTCTGCCGCGCGGCCGCCGGCTGTCCGGACCGAGTCGAGCCGCACCGCGACGAGGTCGGCCGCGGCGCCGACATCGAGGACCCCGGCAGCGGGCAGCCCCAACGACGCGTGGCCGGCGCGGGTGGCCGCGTCGACCAGGGCGGCGGCCGACCAGTGGCCGCGGTGCTGCGAGGCCAGCCGCTCGTCGAGCTCGACCGCGCGCGCCTCCTCGAACAGGTCGACGACGGCGTGGCTGTCCGAGCCGAGGGTGACCGGGGACCCGGCCTCGCGCACCCGGCCGGCCGGGCCGACGCCGTCGGCGAGGTCGCGCTCGGTGGTCGGGCACATGCACACGGCCGTGCCGCTGCCACCGAGCAGCTCGACGTCGTCGTCGGTGAGGTGGGTCGCGTGCACCGCGGACGTGCGAGGGCCGAGCACGCCGTGCTCGTGCAGCAGCCGCGTGGGTGTCACGCCGTACGCGGCGAGGCACTGCTCGTTCTCGCGCTGCTGCTCGGAGACGTGCACGTGCAGCGGCGCCTCGTGCCGGTCGGCCCAGTCCCGGACGGCGGCGAGCTGGTCGGCCGGCACGGCACGGACCGAGTGCACTGCCGCGCCGACCACGACGTCGGGTGCCCCGGCGTACGCCGCGCGGAGGTCCTCGGCGCGGGCCGCCCAGCCGTCGGCGTCCCCGTCGCCGAACCGCAGCTGTACGCCGTCGAGCGGCTCTCCGACACCGCCGGCGAGGTAGGCGGTGTCGAGCAGCGAGATGCGCAGGCCGGCGTCGCGTGCGGCCTGCACCAGCGCGTGTCCCACCGCGTTGGGGTCGGCGTAGCGCGCGCCGCCCGGGGCGTGGTGCAGGTAGTGGAACTCGCCGACCGCGGTGACGCCCGCGAGGACCATCTCGGCGTACGTCGCGCGGGCCAGGTCGAGGTAGCTGTCGGGGTCGAGCCGGCCGGCGACGGCGTACATGTGCTCGCGCCAGGTCCAGAAGGAGCCCCGGCCGCCGGTGCCGCGCTGGGTGCGGCCGCGCAGGGCCCGGTGGAAGGCGTGCGAGTGCGCGTTCGCGAGGCCGGGCAGCACCAGGCCGCCGAGGTGCTCGGCGCCGGGCGCAGCCTCGCCCTCCCGCACCTCGGCGAGCAGCCCGTCCTCGACGACGAGGGTGACGTCGCGGGCCAGGCGGCCGGGCGGCAGCCAGGCCAGGTCCGCGTGGTAGGCCGTCATGACGGGGTGCCGGTGAGGTCGGCGAGGACGGTGGCGAGCGCCTCGACGCCCGCGGCGCAGTCGTCGTCCTCGGCGTGCTCGGCGGGGGAGTGACTGATGCCGGTCGGGTTCCGGACGAACAGCATCGCCGCGTCGACGCCGGCGTCGGCGAGGATGCCGGCGTCGTGGCCGGCGGCAGTGGGCAGCACGGGTACGCCGCCGAGCCGCGCCGCCAGCCGGTCGCGCAGCACGGGCTCGAAGGTGACCTCCGGCGTCCACGACTCCTCGACCGCGGTCGTGCCGGCGGCGCCGGCCACCTCGGCGACGACGGCCCGCACCTCGGACTCGGCCGGTCCCCGGGCGTCCAGCCAGGCGCGGACCGACGACGGGATCGCGTTGGTGCCGTTGGGGTGCACGGAGACCCGGCCGACCGTCGCGACCGCACCGTGCTCGGTGGCCGCCTCGCGCGCTGCCAGCACCGCGGCCGCGAGCCGCAGCATCGGGTCGTCGCGGTCCTCGAGCCGGGTGGTGCCGGCGTGGTTGGCCTCCCCGTCGAGGTCCAGCCGCCAGCGGCCGTGCGGCCGGATGCTGCTCGCGACCCCCACCGGCCCACCGACGTCGACGAGCGCCCGGCCCTGCTCGACGTGCAGCTCGACGAGGGTGCCGACCCGGCGCAGGGTCTCGTCGTCGCGGCCCAGGCGGGTGGGGTCCTCGCCGGCCGCGCTCATGGCGTCGGCGAGCGTCGTACCCTCGTCGTCGGTGAGCGACCGGGCCCGGTCGGGGTCCAGGGCACCGGTCAGCAGGCGCGATCCCGCGCACGCGATGCCGAACCGCGCCCCCTCCTCGTCGGTGAAGCTCACGACGCCCAGCGGCCGGTCGGGCCGGTGCCCGCGCCCGCGCAGCAGGTCGACGGCGGCGAAGCCGGCGACCACACCGAGCGGCCCGTCGTACGCGCCGCCGTCGGGCACCGAGTCGAGGTGGCTGCCGGTGACCACTCCCGGTCCGTCGGCGTCCGGGTCGCCCCACCACGCCCACTGGTTGCCGTTGCGGTCGACGGTGAGATCGAGCCCGCGGCGCGTGGCCTCGGCGGCGAACCACTCGCGGCAGGTGCGGTCCGCGGGCGTCCACGCGTGCCGCCGGTAGCCGCCGGTGGCCGGGTCGCGCCCGATCGGCAGCAGGTCGGTCCACATCCCGGCCCACCCACCGCCCACCACGCGGGCCACCTTAGGGGTGCTGCAGGCGAGACGGCCCGGCACGCGTGCGGACCCAGGTGGCAGGATGCTGCGACCCGGGACCTGCCAGCTTGCAGGTCGCCGACGACCGAGGAGAACAATGCGTCTGCTGCTGATCGGTGCGCCCGGAGCGGGCAAGGGCACCCAGGCGGTGAGGCTCGCCGAGCACTTCGGCGTGACGCACATCTCCAGCGGCGACCTCCTGCGCCAGCACGTGACCGACCACACGACCTTCGGTGCGAAGGTCAAGGAGTACGTCTCCGCCGGCGACCTGGTCCCGGACGCGCTCGTGCTCGACATGCTCCGCAAGCCGATCGTCGAGGCCAGTGCACAGGGTGGCTACGTCCTCGACGGCTTCCCGCGCACCGTCGACCAGGCCGAGATCGCCTACGAGACGGCGCGCGAGCTGGGCGTGGCCGTGCAGGTCGCCTGCTACCTCGAGGTCGCGCGCGAGGAGCTGGTGCGCCGGCTGCTGGCCCGCGGCCGCGGCGCCGACGACACCCAGGCCGTCATCGAGCACCGGCTCGAGGTCTACGAGGCCAAGACCCGGCCCATGATCGAGTACTACTCCGACCGCGAGATCCTCGTCACCGTCGACGGGTCGCTCCCGCCCGACGACGTGACGGCCGGCCTCGTGCAGCAGCTGGAGCACTACAAGGAGCTGCTCGCCAGCGACTGACACGCGTGGGCGGTCAGTCCACCCGGACGTCGGCGCGCAGCAGCACGGCGAGCACCGCGAGGCCGTACGCCTCGGCCGGGGTGTCGCCAGGGGTGCTGGTCGGGCCGGCCGGACCGTCGACCACGACTGCCCAGCCGGCACCGTCGCGCTCCAGGCTCCGGAACCCGTCGCCGAGCAGCTCCCGCAGCTGGTGCTCGGCGGGCAGCCAGAGCGCGTCGTCCTGGTCGAGGGAGTCCAGCGCCCACTCGGTGGTGCCGTTGAAGCCGATGACCGGGCCGCCCGGGTAGTGGTGCAGCTCGACCGTCATGTCCGACAGGACGAACACCTGGTCGTCCATCCCGCGGTCGGGCACCACGAACCGGTCGCCGTGCGCCGGCTCCCAGCGCAGCCCGGCGTCGCGCAGGGACCGGGCCAGCGTCACGGAGATCACCCGTCGACGGTAGCCCGGTGCGGCGCTCGTCGCCGCGGCCCGGCCTAGGGTGATCAGGTGGCGGCACGCAGGCCCGGCCGGACCGTGCCGGGGGACGTACGGGTCGGCATCTCCGGCTGGACCTACGCGCCCTGGCGCGGCGTGTTCTACCCGCCCGGTCTGCCGCACCGGCTGGAGCTCGAGCACGCGTCGGGCGTGCTGCGCACCATCGAGATCAACGGCTCGTTCTACGCGTTGCAGAAGCCGGAGTCCTACCGCGCCTGGCACGACCGCACGCCGGCCGACTTCCTGTTCTCCGTGAAGGCCCCCCGCTTCGTCACCCACATGAAGAAGCTGCGCGACGTCGACGTGCCCCTGGCGAACTTCTTCGCGTCCGGGGTGCTGGCACTGGGTGCCAAGCTCGGTCCGTTCCTCTGGCAGCTGCCGCCGAACCTCGGCTACGACGCCGGTCGGCTGGCCGACTTCTTCGCGCTGCTCCCGCGCACCACCGCGCAGGCGGCCGCCCTCGCGGCCGGGCACGACGAGCGGATGGACGACCGGGCCCTCACCGTCACCGATGCCGACCGGCCGCTCCGGCACGCCCTCGAGGTCCGGCACCCGACCTACGAGGTCCCGGGGTTCCTCGACCTGCTGCGGAAGCACCGGATCACCGTCGTGACCGCCGACACCGCGGGGAAGTGGCCGATGCTGCTCGAGCCGACCACCGACGACCTGGCCTACGTCCGGCTGCACGGTGCCGAGGAGCTCTACGCCAGCGGGTACGACGACGCCGGGCTGGACCGCTGGGCCGCGCGGGTCGAGGGGTGGCGCGACCAGGGCCGCGACGTGCACGTGTACTTCGACAACGACGTGAAGGTGCGTGCGCCCTTCGACGCCCAGCGGCTGGCCGCCCGCCTCGGCGTCGGCCCCGCCGCCTGACCGCCCCCGACGCCCCGCGCACCGAGCGAGGGACGTCGTTTGCGACCTGAGCCCCCGACACGCCGGCGTGCACATCGGCGTGTCGGGGATCCAGGTCGCAAACGAGCGGAAGGGGGTGGCCGACGCGCGGGAGGTGGCCGGCGTGCGGGCGTCGGAAACCGGCTTGCGCCCGGCGGGAATGCTTGTATGCTGCATCCAGTTAGATGCCCCATGCAAGCAGTTGCGCGACGCAACCACCAGGACGCCCCAGCAGTCGCGGACCCGGCCCACGAGATCCCGAGGAGGACGCCATGACGGTCGACCACGGCACCGTGGCTGCCCTCAGCGAGCAGGTCCTGCGCCTGCACCGCGCCTTCAACACCATGCGCCAGCAGCTGACGTCGGGCGCCGCCACCAGCGGCGACGGCGTCGAGTGGGCGGCGTACGGCCTGCTGTTCCAGCTGGTCGGCGGCGGCCCGCGCCGCAGCTCGGTCCTGGCCGAGGCCGCCTGCGTCGACCCCTCGACGGTCAGCCGCCAGGTCGCCCAGCTGGTCAAGGCCGGCCTGGTCGAGCGGCAGTCGGACCCCGAGGACGGCCGCGCCAGCCTGCTCGTCGCCACCGAGCGCGGCCGGGCCGCGTACGCCGCCAAGCAGGAGCACCGGGAGCGTCTGTTCGCCCACCTCCTGGAGAGCTGGTCGGAGTCCGACGCCGTCGCCCTGACCGAGCTCCTCAGCCGCTTCAACGACAGCTTCGTCGAGCAGCGCGCCACCCTGCACGAGGCGGCCGCCAGGGACTCGACGTCAGACACCGCCCCGCACCACACCGAGGAGTTCGCATCATGAGCAGCAGTACCGCGCCGGCGCCCGCCGCGCACGGGTCCGGCGAGCTGAGCCACCGCCAGATCCTCACGATCCTGTCCGGGCTGATGGCGGGCATGTTCCTCGCCGCGCTCGACCAGACGATCGTCGCCACGTCGATCCGCACGATCGCCGACGACCTCCAGGGGCTGTCGGTGCAGGCCTGGGTGACGACGGCCTACCTGGTCACCGCGACGATCAGCACTCCGCTGTACGGCAAGCTCTCCGACCTCTACGGCCGGCGACCGTTCTTCGTCGCCGCGATCTCGATCTTCGTCCTCGGGTCGGCGCTGAGCGGTTTCGCGACCTCGATGGGGCAGCTGGCGGCGTTCCGCGCCTTCCAGGGCCTCGGGGCCGGCGGCCTCTTCTCGCTCGCCCTCACGATCATCGGCGACATCGTGCCGCCGCGGGAGCGCGCCAAGTACCAGGGCTACTTCCTCGCGGTGTTCGGTACCTCGAGCGTCCTCGGTCCGGTCGTCGGCGGCTTCCTCGCCGGTCAGGACACCCTGCTGGGCGTCACCGGCTGGCGCTGGGTGTTCCTCGTCAACGTGCCGGTCGGTGCCGCCGCGCTGCTGCTGGTCATGCGCAGCCTGCACCTCCCGCACACCCGCCGCGAGCACCGCATCGACTGGCCGGGCGCCCTGCTGCTCATCGTGGGCCTGGTACCGCTGCTGGTCATCGCCGAGCAGGGTCGCGAGTGGGGCTGGGGCTCCGGCCGTGCCCTCCTCGCGTACGTCGTGGGCGCGGTCGGCATCGCGGGCTTCATCTGGGACCAGGGCCGGTACGGCGACGACGCCCTGATCCCGCTGCGGCTCTTCCGCGGCAGGACCTTCTCCATCGGCTCGCTGATGAACTTCATCCTCGGCATGGGGATGTTCGGCGGGCTCGCCGCGCTGCCGCTCTACCTGCAGATCGTCAAGGGTGTCTCGCCGACCGAGGCGGGGCTGCTCCTGCTGCCGCTGACCATGGGCATCATGGGCGCGTCGATCTTCTCCGGTCAGATCATCAGCCGGACCGAGCGCTACAAGAAGTTCCCCATCATCGGCTCCGGCCTGCTGGTGCTGGCGATGCTCGGCCTCTCGCAGGTCGGCACCGGCACCGGCATCGGCTGGACGATGGCGCTCGCCTTCGTCTTCGGGGTGGGTCTCGGCTTCAACATGCAGCCCCTGGTCCTCGCCGTGCAGAACGCCGTGCCGCCGCAGGACATGGGTGTCGCGACGTCCTCGGCGACCTTCTTCCGGCAGATGGGCGGCACCCTGGGCACGGCGGTGTTCCTCTCCGTCCTGTTCTCGAGCGTCGGCGGCAAGATCGCGTCGGCGTTCTCGACCGAGGCGGCGTCGCCGGCCTTCCAGGCCGCGCTGCGCGACCCGAAGGTGCTCGCCGACCCGGCCAACCGCAGGGTGGCCGAGGCGATCACCAGTGGTGGTGGCCTGCCGAAGGGCGCCCTCGACGACACGTCCTTCCTGTCCACGCTGGACGACCGGCTGGCCAAGCCGTTCCTCGACGGGTTCTCCTCCGCCATCGACCTGGTCTTCCTGTCGGCCTCGGGCGTGCTGCTCGTGGCGTTCGTCGTGGTCTTCTTCCTCCCGGAGGAGAAGCTGCGCACGATGTCCGGCATCCAGGCCCGGCAGCAGCAGGCGGCCGCAGATGCCGCAGCGGCCGGCGAGGCCGGCGAGCTGGACCCGGTGGGGCACAGCTCCAGTGCAGCCGCCGCAGTCTCCGCACCGTCCAGCCAGATGGTCGACGGTGCGCTGGTCGAGGAGGCCGCCCTGGACGAGCACGGGCTGCCTCGACCGGCCGAGCCCGAGGAGTACGGGGTGCGGCGCTAGCCACCGGCACGCGTGCGGCGGGGAGGTGCCCTGACCGGGTGCCTCCCCGCCGCATGTCCGGGGCGGCGGGGGTCGCGGCGGACGGAGCAGCCCGGGTCAGCCGGGTCAGCCGCCGGTCAGCGGATGACGAACCAGACGTACTTGCCGTCGTCGACCGGGTCGACGCCCCAGTCCTCCGAGAGGGCGGCGACGAGGGCCAGCCCGCGGCCGCTCTCCTCGGACCGGGCGGCGGCGCGCGGCGCCGGTTGCTCGAGGGCGCCGTCGCGCACCTGCACCTGCAGCCGCGCGCCGTCGCACTCCACGGCGACCACCAGCGGCGGCCCGCCGTGCAGGACGGCGTTCGTGACCAGCTCGCTGGTCAGGAGCACGGCATCGTCCACGAGCGAGCTGTGGTGCTGGGCGCAGGTCGCGGTGCGCAGGAACTCACGGGCCAGACCAGGGGACTCGTGCGACACCGGCAGCTGTCGCTCGGCGCGCGGCGTGGCCTGGCACATGATGGTCCTCCCGGTGGCGCGGCTCCGGTGCGCGCGGCGGTCGCGGCGTCACGCGGACTGTCCTGCCCGGCCCGTTGCTGGCGCACACCTGCCCGTCCGCCTCGACACGCGAAGCGGCCGCTGGTGCGTCCCCGGCCGGTCAGCCGACCGGCGCCAGGGCCGTCGCGAAGTCCGCGGCGGCGCTCCGCAGGCCCTCGACCAGGTCCGACGGCGGACGCGCCGGGACCCGCGTCGACGGACCGGAGACCGACATCGCGGCCACCACCCCGTCTCCGACGAGGACCGGGACGGCAAGGCAGCGCACACCGGACTCCTCCTCCTCGTCGTCGACGGCCCACCCGGCCGTCGCGGCCGCCCGCACCGCGGCGAGGACGGCCGCCTCGGTGGTGAGGGTGCGCGGCGTCCGGCGCGGCAGCCCGGTGCGGCGGAGCAGCGCGGTGACCGCCTCGGCCCCCAGACCGGTCAGGAGCACCTTCCCGACCGCCGTGCTGTGTGCGCTGACCCGGCGGCCGACCTCGGCGAAGAGCCGGAGCCGCTGCGCCGAGGGGACCTGGGCGACGTAGACCACCTGGTCGCCTTCGAGGACCGCGAGGTTCGCGGTCTCCCCGCTGAGCTCGACCAGCCGGCTGAGAAACGGGCGGGACGCCTCGGCCACGGCCTGCCGGGCGCCGTCGCCCAGGCCGAGCAGCCGGGTGCCGGGCGCGTACTTGCGGTCGGCGTCCTGCCGCACGTAGCCCCGCACGAGCAGGGTGCGCAGCAGGCGGTGGGCGGTGCCCTCGGCGAGGCCGGCACCGGCCGCGGCCTCGGACAGTCCGAGCGGCCCGCCGGCGGCGAGCACCTCGAGCAGGTCGAGCGCGCGGTCGACCGACTGCACGCCCGGTGCCGGCCCCGGGGCCGGGGCCGGCACGCGGCGCGTCACGGCACCATCCACCCCAGCACGCTGGTCGACTGCAGGTAGACCAGCACGCACATGCCGACGACGAAGAGCACGCTCCAGCCGAGCACCTTGCGGAACAGCTCGCCCTCGCGGCCGGACATGCCGACGGCCGCTGCGGCGATGGCGAGGTTCTGCGGCGAGATCATCTTGCCCAGGACACCACCGGAGCTGTTCGACGCGGCCATCAGCAGCGGGTCGAGGCCCGCCTGCTTGGCTGCGGTCACCTGCAGTGCGCCGAACAGCGAGTTGGACGACGTGTCCGACCCGGTGACGGCCACGCCGAGCCAGCCGAGGATCGGCGAGAGGACGGCGAAGAGCCCGCCCGCCCCAGCCATCCAGAGGCCGAGGGTGGAGGTCTGGCCGGAGGAGTTCATGACGTACGCGAGTGCCAGCACCGCCATGACGGTGAGGATCGCGTAGGCCATCTGCCTGCAGCTGTCGACGTACGCGCGGGCGGCGCGGGCCGGCGAGATGCCGAGGGCGAGGATCGTCAGCAGTCCGGAGACCAGCAGGAGCGTGCCGGCGGCGCCGAGCCAGTTCAGCTTGAAGTCGGAGATGGTCGACGGCTCGCCCTGCGCGTTCTCGATGTGCAGGCCGGGCCAGCCGAACGTCGCGGTCACGCTGTCGAGCGCGTCCTTCACGAACGGGATCTGCGCGAGGACGAAGACCGCGATGATGATGAGGTACGGCGCGTACGCGCGCGCCACGTCGGACGGGCTGTCGTGCACCGAGAGGTCCGAGTCGCCACCGGCGCCGGTGCGTGCGGGGGCTGTCGGCGAGCCGGGCGAGCCGCTCGTGACGCGCTGGCCCGAGCCGGCCGCGATGCTGTGCGTGCCCCTGCCCCCCGCGCCGGCCGCGACGAGCTCTGGCTCGCCGGTCTCGACGTAGCCCTCGACGGGCGACCACACCCGCAGCAGCAGCACGGTCGCGCCGGCACCGACCAGTGAGGCGATGATGTCGGTCAGCGGGATCGAGAGGTAGTTCGAGGTGACGAACTGCGCGAGGCCGAACGTCGCACCGCAGACGATCGCCGGCAGCCAGGTCTGCCGCAGGCCCCGCCGCCCGTCGATCATGAACACCAGTGCCAGCGGCACGAAGACGGCGAGGATCGGCGTCTGGCGACCGACCATGGCACCGAGGTCGTCCTGCGGCAACCCGGTGACCGTGGAGAGGGTCGTGATCGGCACGGCGATGGCGCCGAACGCGACCGGGGCGGTGTTGGCGACCAGTGCGACCGCGGCCGCCTTGATCGGGCGGAAACCCAGCGCGATGAGCATGACGCTGGTGATGGCCACCGGCGTCCCGAAGCCGGCCAGCGCCTCGAGCAGCGCGCCGAAGCAGAAGGCGATGATGACCGCCTGCACGCGCTGGTCCTCGCTGACCTTCGCGAACGACCGGCGCAGCACGTCGAAGTGCCCGGTCGCCACGGTCATCGTGTAGATCCAGATCGCGTTGAGGACGATCCACATGATGGGGAAGAAGCCGAAGGCCGCGCCCTCGCTGGTCGCGAGGAGCGCCTGCCCGACGGGCATCGAGTAGACCGCGACGGCCACGACGACGGCCACGGCGAGCGAGACG
Organism: uncultured Actinomycetota bacterium; assembly: GCA_963784645.1. Lineage (GTDB taxonomy): Bacteria > Actinomycetota > Actinomycetes > JACCUZ01 > JACCUZ01 > JBBRVW01. Next base: position 619,594 of record CAWARY010000005.1, read on the forward strand.
AGCGCCGCCACCCAGGCCTTCATCTTGAGGACGCCGAGCAGGACGAACAGCGTCAGCAGGGGCAGCGCCGCGAAGATCGACGACAGCCCCAACGAGTCGCCGACGGGATCCAGGATCTGCTGGTACATCAGGTCACCTCGTGCCGTTCGGGGTGTCACCGGCGGAGGTCCCACCGGTGGGCTCTGGGGTGGCGAGAGCGAGCTCGCGGGTCAGCTGCGCGGGGGTCCGACCGCGCAGCGAGGCGTCGAGGACCTCGACGGTGTGGGCCAGGCCGATCCGGCCGCCCATCCGCGACACGGACGCGGCCACCTGCATGAGGCAGCCGGGGTTGGCGGTGACGAGGAGCCCGGCGCCGGTGTCGAGCACGGCGCGTGCCTTCCGGTCGCCGAGCTCGCCGGCCGCAACCGGGTGCAGCAGGTTGTAGATGCCGGCGGACCCGCAGCAGATGTCGGCGTCGGCGACCTCTCGCAGCTCCAGGCCGGGTACGCCGCGCAGGAGGTCGCGCGGCTGCGTGCGGACGCCCTGCGCGTGCCCGAGGTGGCAGGCGTCGTGGTACGCGACGGTCACCGGGAGCGGGTGCCGCACGGCGACCGGCCCGAGCTCGGCCAGGATCTCGGACACGTCACGGACCGACGCCGCGAAGCGGCGGGCGAGGTCGGCGTACGCCGGGTCGTCGGCCAGCAGGTCGGCGTACTCCTTCATGGACGAGCCGCACCCGGCGGCGTTGACGACGACGTGCTCGACGCCGGCCGCCTCGAAGACGTCGATGGTGCGGCGGGCGAACTCCTGCGCCTCCGCCTCCCGGCCGTTATGGACGCTGAGAGCGCCGCAGCAGCCCTGGCGGCGGGGGATGACGACGTCACAGCCCTCCATGGCGAGCACCCGCGCAGTCGCGGCGTTGACGCGCGGGAAGAACTCGCGCTGCACGCAGCCGGTGAGCATGCCGACGACGGCGCGTCGCTCGCCGCGGGCTGCGACCCGCTCCGGCAGCGGCGGTGCGGGGCGGACCGGGGGCGCGAGGGCCTCCATCGCCGCCAGGGTCGGTGAGACCCGGTCGAGCAGCCGGCTGCGCTGCACCGCGCGTTGCAGACCGCTGCGCCGGTACACCGCGAGCGGGCCGCGCAGAGCGCGCAGCCGGCGGGGATGCGGGAACAGCGCGAAGATCGCCTCGCGCAGCAGCCGGTCGCGCAGCGGGCGCCGGTGCCGGCGCTCCACCTGGGCACGCGTGGCCTCGATCAGCCGGTCGTACTGCACGCCGGACGGGCAGGCCGTCACGCAGGCCATGCAGCCGAGGCAGGCGTCGAAGTGGCCGACCATCGAGTCGGTCATCGGCTCGCCCTCGAGGCCGGCCTGCATGAGGTAGATCCGGCCACGTGGGCTGTCCATCTCCTCGCCCCACAGCACGTACGTCGGGCAGGTGGGCAGGCAGAAGCCGCAGTGCACGCAGTCCGAGGCCAGCTCGGCCGACGGCGGGCGGTGCGCGTCGAACGCCGGGATGCCCGGGGCCGTGGTCACCGTGATCGGTCCGTGGTCGCCGAGGGCTCCGCGCGGGCCGTCGACCGGTGGGTCGGTCCCGGCCGGCCCGGTCGTCTCGGTCGTCTCGGTCGGGTCGGTCATGTCAGATCCCTCCGACGAAGCGGCCGGGGGAGAGCCGGCGGTCCGGGTCGAGCTCGGCCTTGAGCCGCCGCATGAGGTCCAGTCCGGGGACGGGTCCCCAGAGGTCGACGACGTCGCGGACGGCGGGAGGTGCGGTGAGCACGGTGAGGCTGCCGTCGAACAACGCCGCGGCGGCGCGCAGGCCCTCGACCAGCCGGGCGACCGCCGCGGGATCGGCAGCCGGCCCGGTGCCGGCGTGCAGGACGCCGGCGGCGGAGCCGCGGACGTCGACGTCGACGCCGTGCTCGGCAGCGAGGGAGTGCGCGGCGGCCAGGACCGGGCCCACCCCGGTCAGCGACGCGGTCACCTTGATCCCGGTGCCGCCGGCGGTGAACGGCAGCGCGGTGAAGCCGGCGGGCAGCTCGTCGTGGGTGGTGGCCCCGCGGCCGAGGAGGCGGACCACGGCGTCGGTGCGGCCGGACACCCCGGCTTCGACGCCCTCGACGAGGACGGTCACCCGGACCGCGTCTGCGGGGCCGGCCAGCTCGACGGCGGTCGGCACCACCTGCGAGCCGAGCACGGCCAGGGCGGCGCGGCCCGCCTCGCCCGCCCGGGGGAACGTCGCGGACACCACCCGCCGGGCGGCAGGGAGGGGGTGCAGCCGGAACACGGCCTCGGTGATGACCCCGAGGGTGCCGAACGAGCCGGTCAGCAGCTTGCCGAAGTCGTAGCCGGCGACGTTCTTGACGACCTTGCCGCCGGCCTTGGCGACCACGCCGTCGGCGCGCACGAACGTGACGCCGATCAGCAGGTCCCGTGCCGTGCCGTAGAGCAGCCGGCGCGGGCCGCTCGTGCTCACCGCGAGGGTGCCCCCCACGGTGGCCTCGGGGTACGGCGCGTCCAGCGCGAGCTGCTGCCCGGCCTCGGCGACGGCTGCTTGCAGCTCGCCGACCGGCGTGCCGGCGCGGACGGTGACGACGAGGTCCCCGGCCGCGTGCTCGACCACGCCGGTGATGCGCCTCGTGTCGAGCAGCAGGTCCGCCCGCTCGGGTGGCGCGCCCCAGCCGAGCGTCGTGCCGGCGCCGCGGGCGACGACGGCGAGGTGGTGCTGCCCCGCTACGCGCAGCACCTCGGCGACCTCCTCGGTCGAGGCGGGTGAGGCGACCAGCCGCGGGCGCACCCCCGACACGTCGTCCTTGGCGCCGCGGACCGTGCGCACGCGAGCGACCTTTGCGAGGTCGTCGCGGGCCGGGTCGGCCGCCGCCGTCCGGGCCGCCACTCAGAGCACCGCCACTCAGAACACCTCGGCCAGGCCGGCGGTCTGCAGCGGGTGGGGGCCCTTGTGCCGGCCGGGGATCTCGCCGCAGAGCCGGGGGGTCGGGAAAACCTTGCCGGGGTTGGACAGGTGGCCCGGGTCGAACGCGCAGCGCAGCATCTGCATCGTGTCGAGGTCGTCGTCGGTGTACATCCGCGGCATGTGCTTGGCCTTGTCCATGCCGACGCCGTGCTCGCCGGTGATGGAGCCGCCGTGCTCGATGCAGAGGTCGAGGATGGCGGCCGACACCTGCACGGCGTGCTCGGCCTCGCCGGGCACGCCGTCGTCGAAGAGCACCAGCGGGTGCAGGTTCCCGTCGCCGGCGTGGAAGACGTTGGCCACCCGCACGCCGGACCCCCGGGACAGCTCGGCGATCCGGCGCAGCACGTCGGGCAGGGCGGTGCGCGGGATGACGCCGTCCTGGACGATGTAGTCGGGGCTGATCCGGCCGACCGCGGCGAACGCCGACTTGCGGCCCTTCCAGAACAGCGCGCGCTCGGCCTCGTCGGCCGCGATCCGGATCTCGAAGGCCCGGTTGTCGCGGCAGTGCCGCTCGACCTCGACGAACTGCGCCTCGACCTCGGCGGCCGGCCCGTCCAGCTCGACGATGAGCACCGCACCGGCGCCCTCGGGGTAGTGGCAGTGCACCGCAGCCTCGGCGGCCTCGATGGCCAGCGCGTCCATCATCTCGATGGCCGCGGGGACGACACCTGCGCCGATCACGGCCGACACCGCCCCGCCCGCCTCGTCGGTGGACGGGAACGCCGCCAGCAGGGTGCGCACCGCCTCCGGTGCGCGGGTGAGGCGCACCGTGACCTCGGTGGTGACCCCGAGGGTGCCCTCCGAGCCGACGAACGCGCCCATCAGGTCGTAGCCGGGCGGGTCGGGCGCGCGGCCGCCGAGCCGCACCACCGAACCGTCGGGCACGACGAGCTCGAGGCCCGTGACGTGGTTGGTCGTGAAGCCGTACTTCAGGCAGTGCGCGCCGCCGGAGTTCTCCGCGACGTTGCCCCCCATCGAGCAGATCTGCTGGCTCGACGGGTCCGGCGCGTAGTAGTACCCCATCGGTGCCGCCGAGCGGCTGACCTGCAGGTTGATGACGCCCGGCTGCACGACCGCCCGCTGGTCGTCCGGGTCGACGGCGACGATGTCGCGCATCTGCGACAGCACGAGCAGCACGCCCTCCGCGTGCGGCAGGGCACCGCCGGACAGCCCGGTGCCGGAACCGCGGGCGACGAAGGGCACGCCGTGCTCGACGCAGGCCCGCACCACGTCGGCGACCTGGCCCGTGGTGCGCGGGAGCACCGCGACGGCGGGCGTCACCTTGTAGTGCGCGAGGCCGTCGCACTCGTAGGTGCGCAGCCGTGCGTGGTCGGTGATGACCGCGTCGTCGCCCAGCTCGGTCCGCAGCCGCGCTGCGACGTGCTCGACCCGTGTCCCCGTGCCGGTGCTCATGGGGCCGGTGCTCATCCGCTCGTCCTCCATCGGAGGTCAGGGCATCCGCTCGTAGGCGGGGATAGTGAGGAACTCCTCGAAGTCCTCGGCCAGAGCCATCTCGGTGAACAGCGAGCGGGCGTCGTCCCAGCGGCCCGTCTCGAAGGCGTCGCCGGCCTTCTCGCGGATCGCTGTCATCTCCTCCTCGATGAGGCGTTCCACGAGGGCCCTCGTCACCGTCTGCCCGTCGTCCAGCTGCACGTCGTTGTGCAGCCACTGCCACACCTGCGACCGGGAGATCTCGGCGGTCGCGGCGTCCTCCATCATGTTGTTGATGCCGACGGCACCGGAGCCGCGCAGCCAGGCCTCGAGGTACTGGACGCCGACGCTGATGTTGCCGCGCAGCCCGGCCTCGGTCACGGCGCCCGGGGTGGACTTCACGTCGAGCAGCTGCTCCGCGCTGACCTGCACGTCGTCGCGGGTGCGGTCGACCTGATGGGGCTTGTCGCCGAGCACGGCGTCGAAGACCTCGGTGCACAGCGGCACCATCGCCGGGTGCGCGACCCATGACCCGTCGAACCCGTCGCCGGCCTCGCGGGTCTTGTCGTCGCGGACCTTCTCGAACGCGCCCCGGTTGGTCGCCTCGTCCTTGCTCGGGATGAACGCCGCCATGCCCCCGATGGCATGTGCGCCGCGCTTGTGGCAGGTGCGCACGAGCAGCTCGGTGTAGGCGCGCATGAACGGCACGGTCATCGTCACTGCGTTGCGGTCCGGCAGCATGAAGTCGGCGCCGCGGGTGCGGAACTTCTTGATGACGGAGAACATGTAGTCCCAGCGCCCGGCGTTCAGGCCGGCCGAGTGGTCCCGCAGCTCGTAGAGGATCTCCTCCATCTCGAACGCCGCGGGGTAGGTCTCGATGAGGACCGTTGCCCGGATGGTGCCCTGCGGGATGCCGAGCGCGTCCTGGGCGTGGACGAACACGTCGTTCCACAGCCGCGCCTCGAGGTGGCTCTCCATCTTCGCCAGGTAGAAGTAGGGGCCGAGCCCGTTGTCGAGCTGCTTCTGCGCGCAGTGGAAGAAGTACAGGCCGAAGTCGGTGAGCGAGCCGGAGGTGCGCTCGCCGTCGACGAGGATGTGCTTCTCGGGCAGGTGCCAGCCCCGCGGCCGCACGACGATGGTCGCCAGCTCGTCGGCAAGGGCGTACGACTTGCCCTCGGGCGAGCTGAAGTCGATGTTCCGCGCGATCGCGTCGCGCAGGTTGAGCTGTCCCTCGACGAGGTTCTCCCAGAGCGGGGTGTTGGCGTCCTCGAGGTCGGCGAGCCACACCTTCGCGCCGGAGTTCATGGCGTTGATGGTCATCTTGCGATCGGTGGGACCCGTGATCTCGGCGCGGCGGTCGACCAGCCCCGGCGCGTGCGGGGCCACCCTCCACGAGTCGTCCTCGCGGACGTCCTTGGTCTCGGCCAGGAAGTCGAAGGTGCCGCCGGCGGCGAGCTCCGAGTAGCGCTGGGCGCGTTGCTCCAGCAGCTCGCGCCGCCGCGCGTCGAAGGCTCGGTGCAGCCCGGCCAGGAAGGCCAGCGCCTCGTCGGTGAGGATCTCGTCGTAGCGGTCCTTGATCGGGGCGTCGATGCGGACACCGCTGTCGGCCGTGCTGCTCATGCCGGGCTCCTCGTCGTGGTGCGGGTGGGCAGGCTCTGGAGGTCGTGGAACGCGCGGGCCGCGAGCTCGCGCAGCAGGGGGGCTGCGTCGCGCCGGGCGACCGCGGGGTCGGGCTGGATGTCGAGCAGGGCGTGCACGCCGACGACGCCGAGCGCGTCCAGAGCGGCCCGGCCCGCGTCGTCGAGGTCCACCCGGCCGGCGAGGACGAGGACCGGGACACCGGCGGCGCGGGCCCGTCGCGCGACACCGAGTGGCGCCTTGCCGGAGAGGGTCTGCGCGTCGACCGACCCCTCGCCGGTCACCACGAGGTCGCTCTCGGCGAGGGCGGTGTCGAACCCGACGAGGTCGAGCAGCAGGTCGATGCCGGGGGTCAGGCGGGCACCGAGGAACGCGATCGCACCGGCGCCGACACCGCCCGCAGCCCCCGCACCGGGGACGCTCGCGACGTCGGCACCGAGCTCGCGACGCAGCACCTCGGCCAGCCGGACCAGGCCGGCCTCGAGCCGGGCGACGTCGGCGGGTGACGCTCCCTTCTGCGGCCCGTACACGCGGGCGGCACCGCGTGGCCCGGTGAGCGGGTTGTCGACGTCGCAGGCGACGACGAGCTCGACGGCGCGCAGGCGGGGGTCGAGGCCGGACACGTCGAGGCGGGCGAGCTCTCGCAGCGGGCCGCCCCCCGGCGGCAGCTCGGTGCCGGTGCGGTCGAGGAACCGGGCGCCGAGCGCGGCCGCCATACCGGCGCCGCCGTCGGTCGTCGCGCTGCCGCCGATGCCGAGCACGATGCGTCGGACGCCGGCGTCCAGCGCCGCGGACAGCAGCTGCCCGGTGCCGTACGTGCTGGCGCCGGTCGGGTCGGGCCGGCCACCGGGGAGCAGCCCCAGGCCGGAGGCCGCCGCCAGCTCGACGACGGCGGTGCGCGGGACCGTACCCGCGGGGCTGAGCGCGAGGTGGGTGACGACCGGGACGCCGGTGGGCCCGGCGACGGTCGCCGGGTGCGGCGTCCAGCCGGCCGCCAGCAGGACCGCGACCGTGCCCTCGCCGCCGTCGGCGACCGGGCGGAGCAGGACGTCGAGCGGCACGCCGGCGGCGGCTGCCGCCGTCCGGAGGCCGCCCGCCACCGCCAGGGCCGCCTCGTGCGCCGGGAGGCTGCCCTTGAACGAGTCGGGCGCGACGAGGACGACGAGACGTGGCGCTGCGGTCACCCGAACCAGTCCCTCCGCGATGTGGAAGGTGCCCTCTGCTCCGCGGAACCCTAGGAGCGCGGTCGTTGCCCGGTCAAGGGTGATTTCTCCCTATTCGTCCGCTACCGGACCGGTGCCCGGAGGCATACCGTGTGTCCCGTGACCGCTGCTCCGCTGGTCGACGAGTTCTCGCACGAGGCGTTCTTCTACGCGGACCTCGCGGAGTTCCTCGACCAGGCCTGCGGCTTCGTGCGCGACGGCTTGGAGCGCAACGAGGCGGTCCTCGTGGCCACCGGCGGCGAGCGGCTCGCCGCGCTGCGGCAGCTGTACGGCAGCGAGCCCGACGTGGGGCTGGCCGACATGCTCGAGGTCGGCGCCAACCCGGCGCGGATCATCCCGTTCTGGCAGCGATTCCTCGACGACAACGCCGAGGCCGGTCGGAGCGTGCGCGGCATCGGCGAACCCGTCTACGCCGCGCGAAGCGCTGCCGAGCTGGCCGAGTGCCACCAGCACGAGTCGCTGCTCAACGTCGCGTTCAGCGGTGGTCCGGCCTGGCGGCTGCTGTGCCCTTACGACGAGAGCGGCCTGCCCGACGAGGTGCTGCAGGAGGCCCGCGAGAACCACCCGGTGCTGCTCGAGGGCGGCCGCGCCGTCGGCAGCGACTTCTACCACCCCGAGATCGCGCACCGCGCGCTGCGGCACCGACCACTGGCGCCGGCTCCGGCAGGCACACGCGGCCTCGACTTCGCCGCCCACGACCTCGCTGCCGTGCGCCGGCAGGTGCGCGACGCGTGCCTCGCCGAAGGTCTGGCTGCCGAGCGCATCGACGACCTGGTCCTGTGCGCCGACGAGATGGCCGCCAACAGCCTCATGCACGGCGGCGGCCGCGGTCAGCTCCGCACGTGGCGCGAGAACGGCACGCTGGTGTGCGAGGTCAGCGACGCCGGTGTCATCAGCGACCCTCTCGTCGGCCGCTCCGTCCCGTCGCTCGAGCGTGACGGAGGCCGTGGTCTGTGGCTGGCCAACCAGCTGTGCGACCTCGTGCAGCTGCGGTCCGGGCCGGCCGGCACCGTCGTGCGCCTGCACGTCCGCCTCCCGTAGCCCGCTGCGGCTGCCGCGTTCGTGGGCGCAGCCGCTGCGTGGTGAGGCAGTCGTTGCCGACGCCGAGGCCGGCGACGCGCACGCCCGCGATCCTGCCTCTCGGGTGCTGCCCGGCGGCGTCAGCGCGACCGGCCCGGCGAGGCCATTGACCGGCCCGGCGGGGCCATTGACCCGCGGCGATTCCGGTCTACGTTCGAACCCAGGCCGTCCGAACGGGTGGCGATCCGTCGAGCGACCCGCCACACCCCTGCCTCGGGAAGGACTCGTCATGCACACGTCTCGCCTCAGTCTCCGAGCTCTCCGGACCTCCGGCCCCGGCCTCGTCATCGCAGTCCTGCTGCTGGCACTCGTCGTCGGGAGCGGCAGCGCCTGGGCCGCAGGCAAGATCGGCGCCTCCGACATCAAGAAGAACGCGATCCGCTCGAAGCACATCAAGAACGGTGCGGTGCACAGCCGGGACATCCGGGCCGGCGCCGTGACGGGGGCCAAGGTCGCGGCCGATTCCCTGACCGGCGCCCAGGTGGCCGCAGACTCCCTGACCGGCGCCCAGATCAACGAGTCCACGCTCGGACAGGTCCCTGACTCGGCGAAGCTCGCCGGGCGCCTGCCGGCGACGTTCCTCAACAGCACCATCTACAAGACCGAGGCTCCGACCACGACCGGTACCAGGCTCGGGGACAACACCAACGTCATCTCGTTCGCGTGCAATCCCGGTGACATCCTGCTGTCCGGCGGCCCGGCCAGCGTGGCTGCCACGAGTGACCTGCTGGAGAGCTTCCCGACCCCCGGGAGCACCAACAGCTGGACGGCGCGGATCTACGACAACGGGGTCGCGGACAGCTTCACGGTGGTGATCCTCTGCGTCGACCAGTGAGGTCGGATCGTCGCGGTCCGTGACAGCCGGTGCCGGGCCGGGGCATGATCACGGGACCCACGCGCAGGAGGACGAGTCGTCTCGATGGAGTTCCTGGCACCGGTCACCTGGCTCGACGCGCTGGCGGCCCGCAGTGCGCATCCGGACGCCGTCGCGATCGCCGGCGGCACGGACGTCATGGTCGAGCTCAACTTCGACCGGCACCGGCCGCCGGCGCTGCTCGACCTCACCCGGGTCCCGGATCTGCACGAGTGGTCGCGGGCCGACGACGGTGGCATCCGGCTCGGCGCCGGTGTCCCGTACACCCGGGTGATGCGTGAGCTGGCCGACGTGGCTCCCGGGCTGGTGATGGCCGCGCGCACGGTCGGGTCCCCGCAGATCCGGGCTCGCGGCACCGTCGGCGGCAACCTCGGCTCGGCGTCCCCGGCCGGTGACTGCCATCCGGTGCTGCTCGCGGTCGACGCGGTGGTCGAGGTCGAGTCGGTGCGCGGCAGCCGCCGGATCCCGGTCGCCGAGTTCTTCACCGGCGTGAAGAAGCACGCCCTGGAGCCGGACGAGCTGATCGCCGCCGTGCACCTCCCGGTGGGTGCCGGGCTGGAGCAGTTCGCGAAGATCGGCACCCGTAATGCGATGGTGATCGCCGTGACGTCGTTCGGGCTCGCGCTGCACCCGGAGCGGCAGGCGGTGGGCGCGGCACTGGGCTCGGCGGCGCCGACACCCCGGCACGCCCGGGGCGCCGAGGCGTTCCTTGCCGCCGCGTTGGCCGACGACGGGCTGTGGGAGTCCCGCGGCGAGATCCCGGCGAGCACCGCGGCCCGGTTCGCCGACCTGGTCGCCGCCGACGCCGCGCCGATCGACGACGTGCGCGGCACCGCGGCGTACCGACGGCACGCGCTGTCCGTGCTGGCGCGGCGCACGCTCGGCTGGGCATGGCGCGACTACCAGGGGGCGGCCGCATGAGGATCGAGCTGACGGTCAACGGCGAGAGGCGACAGGCCGACGACGTGTGGGAGGGCGAGAGCCTCCTCTATGTCCTGCGCGAGCGGCTCGGGCTGCCCGGCTCCAAGAACGCCTGTGAGCAGGGCGAGTGCGGCTCGTGCTCGGTCTACCTCGACGGCGTGGTGGTCTGCGCCTGCCTCGTCGCTGCCGGCCAGGCGCAGGACCGCGAGGTCGTCACGGTCGAGGGCCTCGCCGACAGCGAGCGGCTCGACCCGGTCCAGCAGGCGTTCCTCGACGCCGGCGCGGTCCAGTGCGGCTTCTGCACACCCGGCCTCGTCGTCGCCGTGCACGATCTGCTCGACCGGGTGCCCGAGCCCGACGACGACACCGTCCGCGAGGCACTGGCCGGCAACCTGTGCCGCTGCACGGGTTACGAGGCGATCCTCGACGCGGTGCGGCTCGCGGCGGAGCGCAGGTGAGCGCCGTGCTCGTCGTCGAGGGCGCGACGGTCGTCACCGTCGACGGCGACGCGGGCGCCGGCACCGAGCACGCGACCGGCCACGTCGTCGTCGAGGGCAACCGGATCACCGCTGTCGGAGCAGGCCCGGCTCCCGAGGCCCTACGCCGGTCGGCGGCTCGCGTCGTCGACGGGTCCGGCTGCCTGCTCACCCCCGGCCTGGTCAACACCCACCAGCACCTCTACCAGTGGGCCACCCGCGGGCTGGCGGTCGACGCCACGCTGTTCGAGTGGCTCACCGAGCTCTACCCGGTGTGGGCGGGGATCGACGAGGAGGTCGTGCGGGCAGCGTCCGCCGCCGCCCTCGGCTGGCTGGCCCGCACCGGCTGCACGACCAGCACCGACCACCACTACGTCTTCCCGACCGGCGGCGGCGACCTGCTGGCGGCTGAGATCGACTCGGCGACCGCGGTGGGCCTGCGCTTCCACCCGACACGCGGCTCGATGGACCTCGGGCGGAGCCAGGGCGGCCTGCCGCCGGACTCGGTCGTCGAGGACCTCGACGCCGTTCTCACCGCCACCGAGGACGCCCTCACCCGGTTTCACGACCCGTCGCCCGGCGCGATGGTGCGGGTCGCGGTCGCGCCGTGCTCCCCGTTCTCGGTCACCGCGAAGCTCATGACCGAGGCCGCTGCGCTGGCCCGTCGGCACGGGGTGCGGTTGCACACGCACCTCGCCGAGACGGCCGACGAGGAGGACTTCTGCCGCGAGCGCTTCGGCGCCACCCCCACCGAGTACGTCGACTCGCTCGGCTGGCTCGGCCCCGACGTCTGGATGGCGCACGCCGTGCACCTCGACGACTCCGCAGTCGCACGGTTCGCGGCGACCGGCACCGGTGTGGCGCACTGCCCGTCGAGCAACGCCCGTCTCGGCGCCGGCATCGCGCGCACCCGCGACCTCGTCGATGCCGGCGTGCCCGTCGGGCTCGGTGTCGACGGCGCGGCGTCCAACGAGGCCGGCTCGCTGCTCGAGGAGCTGCGGCACGCCGCACTGTTCGCCCGGGCCGTCGGCGGACCCACCGCGCTCGGCGTCCGCGACGCCGTCCGGCTCGCGACCATGGGCGGTGCCCGGGTCCTGGGCCGCGACGACGAGCTCGGCAGCATCGAGGTCGGCAAGCTGGCCGACCTCGCGCTCTGGCGGGTCGACACCCTCGCGCACGCCGGCATCGCCGACCCGGTCGCGGCGCTCGCTCTCGCGTCGTCGCCGCCGCTGGAGCTGCTGCTTGTCGACGGCCGCCCGGTCGTCGAACAGGACCGGCTGGTGACCGTCGACGAGGAGACGCTGGCCCGCGATGCGACGTCGGTGTCGCACCGGCTGCTCGAGCGGGCGGAGGTGACCTCGTGACGACGACAGCGAGGGAGGCCACCGATCGCCTGGTGGGCGGTGGCGTCGGTGCCGACGCCGACCGTCCCGACGGCGTGCTCAAGGTGAGCGGCGAGTTCGCCTACGGCAGCGACCTGTGGGCCGACGAGATGTTGTGGGGCGTCACGTTGCGCAGCCCGCATCCGTCGGCGCGCATCGTGTCGATCGACATCGGCGCGGCGCTGGCGGTGCCCGGTGTCTACGCGGTGCTCACCGCCGACGACGTGCCGGGGGAGAGGCGCTACGGCCTCGAGGTCGACGACCAGCCGGTCCTGGCGACGGGGGTGGTGCGCTACCAGGGCGAGGCGGTGGCACTCGTCGCCGCCGAGCACCCCGAGACCGCCCGTCGGGCCGCGGCGCGCATCGTGGTCGACTACGAGGTGCTCGCGCCGGTCACCGACGCGAGGGCTGCGCTCGAGCCCGGTGCCCCGGTGCTGCACCCCGAGCCGACGTCGGTCGTGGAGCGGTCGCGTGAGGACGCCGACCTGCGCCCGCGCGGCAACCTGGTGCGGCACCTGAAGATCCGCAAGGGCGACCCGGAGCCCACGGCCGACGTCGTCGTCGAGGGCGACTACGAGGTCGGCATGCAGGACCAGGCCTTCCTCGGGCCGGAGTCCGGCCTCGCGGTGCCCGCTGAGGACGGCGGCATCGACCTGTTCGTGGCCACCCAGTGGCTGCACGTCGACCAGCAGCAGATCTGCCGCGCGCTCGCACTGCCGGCCGACAAGGTCCGGCTCACCCTCGCCGGGGTCGGCGGCGCGTTCGGCGGCCGCGAGGACCTCTCGATGCACGTGCACGCCTGCCTGCTCGCGCTGCACACCGGCAAGCCGGTGAAGATGTCGTACAACCGTGAGGAGTCCTTCTTCGGCCACGTGCACCGGCACCCCGCAACGATGCACTACACGCACGGCTTCACTCGCGACGGCGACCTGGTCTTCGTGCGCGCGCAGATCTGGCTCGACGGCGGTGCCTACCTGTCGAGCAGCGCGGCCGTGGTCGGCAACGCCGGGCTGATGGGCATCGGGCCCTACGTCGTGCCGAACGTCCGGATGGACTGCTACGGCTCCTACACCAACAACCCGCCGTGCGGCGCGATGCGCGGGTTCGGTGCGGTGCAGGCGGCGTTCGCCTACGAGTCGCAGATGGACAAGGCCGCCGAGGCGCTCGGCATGGACCCGGTCGACCTCCGCTGCCGCAACGCGATGGAGGAGGGTTCGGTCGCACCGACCGGGCAGGTGCTCGACAGCCCGGCGCCGGTGGTCGAGCTGCTGCGCCGGCTGCAGGCCATGCCGATGCCGGCGGCGGCGCCCACCGACGGCCACGACCTGCGGCGGTTGCCCGGTGGGGTCGCCAACTCCACCCACGGCGAGGGCGTCCGTCGAGGCGTCGGCTACGCCGTGGCGTACAAGAACATCGGCTTCTCCGAGGGCTTCGACGACTACTCCACGGCGCGGGTGCGGCTGGAGGCCGTCGCCGGCGAGCCCGTCGTCACCGTGCACACCGCCGCCGCCGAGGTGGGCCAGGGCCTGGTCACGGTCCAGCAGCAGATCGCCCGCACCGAGCTCGGGGTCGATCGGGTCGTCGTCGCCCCCGCCGATACGGACGTCGGCAGCGGCGGCTCGTCGTCGGCGTCCCGGCAGACCTACGTGACGGGCGGCGCGGTGCGCGAGGCGTGCCGGCTGGTCCGCGCGCAGGTGCTCGCCCGGGCAGGTGCCGACCGGTGGGAGGACGTCGACCTCGCAGCCGTCCTGGGCGACGAGCCCGTCGAGGCGACCACCGAGTGGCGGCACCGACCCACCGAGGCGGTCGACCCCGAGACGGGGCAGGGCTTCGCGCACGTGCAGTACGCCTTCGCCGCTCACCGCGCCGTCGTCGACGTCGACGTCGAGCTCGGGCTGGTGAAGGTCGTCGAGCTGGCATGCAGCCAGGACGTCGGCAAGGCGATCAACCCCCAGGCCGTCATCGGCCAGATCGTCGGAGGGACCGCGCAGGGCATGGGGCTGGCGCTGATGGAGGAGGTCGTCGTCACCGACGGCATCATCAGGAACCCGTCGTTCACCGACTACCTCATCCCGACGATCCTCGACATGCCGCCGATGCAGGTCGACGTGCTCGAGCTGCCCGACCCGCACGCGCCGTACGGGCTCCGAGGGGTCGGGGAGCCGCCGACCATCTCCTCCGGGCCGGCCGTGCTCGCCGCGGTGCGGGCGGCGACCGGCCAGTTCCTGACGCGGGTGCCGGTGCGTCCGGAGCACATCGTGGGCAGCGGCGACGTCCAGAGCGAGGGACGAGCGGAGGCGGAGCGCGACCCGTCGACCGGCACGACGTGAGCGAGCCGGACCTGGTCGTCCATGCGCAGCGGGCGGTGCTGCCGCCAGGTGCACACCGGGGGCCGGTCACCGTCGCCGTGCGGGACGGGGTCGTCACGTCCGTGGGGGCGCTGGACCGTGGCGTCCCCGGCGCCCGGGTGGTCGAGCTGGACGCGGACGTCGTGCTGCTGCCGGGCCTCGTCGACACCCACGTGCACGTCAACGAGCCGGGCCGCACCGAGTGGGAGGGGTTCGACACCGCGACCAGGGCGGCTGCAGCCGGCGGTGTCACGACGCTGGTCGACATGCCGCTCAACAGCCTGCCGCCGACCCTCGACCCGGACGCGCTCGCCGTGAAGCAGGCGGCCGCCCGCGACCGGTGCCACGTCGACGTCGGCTTCTGGGGCGGCGCGGTGCCCGGCAACCTCGGCCGGCTGCGGCCGCTGCTCGACGCCGGGGTCATGGGCGTGAAGTGCTTCCTGCCCGACTCCGGCGTGCCGGAGTTCCCCGCGCTCGGCGCCGACGGGCTGCTGCGTGCGGCCGAGGAGGTCGCCGCCGCCGGCGGCCTCCTGCTGGTGCACGCCGAGGACCCGGGCGTGCTCGCCGGAGCGCCCCGGCCCGCCGGCCGCTCGTACGACGCCTTCCTCGCGTCCCGCCCGCCGGCGGCGGAGGACACCGCGATCGCACGCGTCGTCGAAGCAGCCCGGCGCAGCGGCGCCCGCGTGCACGTCGTGCACCTGTCGAGCGCCTCCGCGCTGCCCACGATCGCTGCGGCGAAGGCCGACGGTGTGCACCTGACGGTCGAGACCTGTCCGCACTACCTCGTGCTGCGCGCCGAGGACGTGGCCGACGGCGCCACGCCGTTCAAGTGCTGCCCGCCGGTGCGCGGCGACGCGAACCGGGACGCCCTGTGGGCCGGCCTCGCCGAGGGCACCATCGACCTCGTGGTGAGCGACCACTCGCCGAGCACCGCCGACCTCAAGTCGCTGGAGTCCGGCGACTTCGGGACGGCCTGGGGCGGCATCTCGTCCCTGCAGCTCGGGCTGCCCCTGGTCTGGTCCGAGGCCAGGCGCCGCGGCCACGACCTGGCCGACGTCGTCCGCTGGATGGGCGCCGGCCCCGCCGCGCTCGTCGGCCTCACCACCAAGGGCGTCCTGCGCGCCGGCGCGGCCGCCGACCTGGTGGCGTTCGCGCCGGACGACGAGCTGGTCGTCGACCCGGCCCGCCTGCTGCACCGCAACCCGGTCTCGCCGTACGCCGGTGCCCGGCTCACCGGCGTCGTGCGCGCGACGTGGTT
This sequence comes from uncultured Actinomycetota bacterium, assembly GCA_963784645.1. Lineage (GTDB taxonomy): Bacteria > Actinomycetota > Actinomycetes > JACCUZ01 > JACCUZ01 > JBBRVW01. The sequence goes on from CAWARY010000005.1 coordinate 635,178, forward strand.
GGCTGGGCGGCGCCTGGACCCGACCGGCGGCGACCTGCCGCGCGGCCGGCTGCTCGCCCGAGGGGAGGCCTGACCGGTGACCGAGCCGACGTCGGACCCGCTGTCGCTGCCCGACCTCGCCGTGCGCACCTTCGGCGGTGCCGTGGTGTGGGCCAACGACGAGCTGTTCGCCGGCCGGGAGAACCTCGTCACTCCCGGCCCCGCGACCTTCACCCCGCGCACCTTCGGAGCCAAGGGCCAGGTCTACGACGGGTGGGAGACCCGACGCCGGCGGCCGTCGCACGAGGGTGACCACGACGAGGCGATCGTGCGGCTCGGGGCACCCGGCGTGGTCCGGGCCGTCGTCGTCGACACCAGCTTCTTCACCGGCAACTTCCCCAGCGAGGCCTCGGTCGAGGCCGTGGCCGCCGAGGGAACGCCCTCGGTCGACGACCTGCGTGCCGCCACCTGGACGCCGCTGGTCGAACGCACCCCGCTGAGCGGCGACACCGCCAACGTCTTCGCCGTCGACTCGCCACGCCGCTGGACCCACGTCCGGCTGTCGATCCACCCCGACGGCGGGGTGGCGCGGCTGCGGGTGCACGGCGAGGTGGTCGCCGACCCGGGCCTGGTCGAGGCCCTCGGCACCGTCGACCTCGCGGCCCTCGAGCTCGGCGGCACGGTCACCGGCTGCAGCAACCTGTTCTACGGCTCGCCGGACCGGCTGATCGCCCCCGGCCTCGCGCGCTCGATGGGCGAGGGCTGGGAGACCGCCCGCCGCCGCGACGACAGCAACGACTGGGTCGAGGTGCGGCTCGCCGCACGCGGCACGGTGCGGGTGGTCGAGCTGGACACCACCTGGTTCCTCGGCAACGCCCCGGGCGAGGCGGCCCTGTCGGCGTACGACAGCGACGGGGACCACCCGGTCGACGGCGCGTCCTGGGCGCCGCTGCTCGGGCGCCTCCCGCTGCAGCCCGACACCCGGCACCGCGTCGTCCTGCCGGCCGCGTCGTCGCCCGCGACGCACGTGCGCCTGGACGTCTATCCCGACGGCGGGATGGCCCGGCTGCGACTGTGGGGCACGCCGACCGACGACGGCATGGTGGCCCTGCGCGACCGCTGGGACACCACCTCGTGACGATCCTGGGCAGCCTGAAGATCGTTTGTGCGCCGACACACCAGCTCCGCGGCGTGTCGGGTGCGAGGGCGCACATCGTGGCGCCGGGGCCGGGGCCAGGGCCGGCGCGATGACGCTCCCGGACGGCGTGCTCGGCGAGCTGGACGACCTCCTGGCGCCGTGGGACGCCGCGCTCGCCGCCGGCTGGCCGGGGGAGCCGGCGAGCCCGCAGCCCGTGCACACGCTGTACCTGCCGGCCGACCGGGTCGGGGTCGACGTGATCGACCGGGTCGGGGCCGAGGCGCTCGCGTCGGTCGCCGGCGACGACGCCGGCTCCATGACGGCGGTCACCGGTCTCGGCGCCGCCCTCGTCGCCGAGGTGTGGCCGCGCGTGCTCGCCAAGCTGGCCCGGCAGCCGGTGGAGGACCTGCGCGCCGACCTGGAGGACGGCTACGGGCACCGGCCCGACGACGAGGAGGACGAGGACGCCGCCGCCGCCGGCGAGGTGCTGGCCGCCCTGACCGGGCCGTCGGCGCCGCTGCTGCGCGGGGTGCGGGTGAAGTCGATGGAGGCCGCCACCCGTCGTCGCGGCGTGCGCTCGCTCGACTTCGTGCTGGGGGGTCTCGGCGGGCGGCTGCCGCCCGGCTTCGTCGTGACGCTGCCGAAGGTCACCTCGGTCGACCAGGTCCGCGCGATGGTGCTGCTGTGCGAACGCCTCGAGGCCGCGCACGGGATCGCGGCCGGCGCGCTGCGGTTCGAGGTGCAGGTCGAGACCCCGCAGGCAGTGCTCGCGGCCGACGGTACGTCCACCGTCGCCGCCGCTGTGCATGCGGCGGCCGGGCGGTGCACCGGCCTGCACTACGGCACCTACGACTACAGCGCCTCGCTCGGTGTCGCCGCCGCCCACCAGGCGATGGACCACCCGGTCGCCGACCATGCGAAGGACGTCATGCAGGTGGCCGCCGCGCAGACCGGTGTCCGCGTCAGCGACGGCTCGACCAACGTGCTGCCTGTCGGCGACCGCGACCACGTCGAGCGCGCCTGGGCGCTGCACGCGCGGCTGGTGCGCCGGTCGCTGGAGCGCGGCATCTACCAGGGCTGGGACCTGCACCCGGCGCAGCTGCCCACCCGGTACCTGGCGACGTTCGCCTTCTACCGCTCCGGGCTGCGTGCCGCGGTCGGCCGGCTGACGGCCTACCTCGACCGGCAGGAGTCGGGGGTGCTCGACGAGCCGGCCACCGCGTTCGCGCTCGCGGCGTTCGTGGTGCGCGCGCTGGACTGCGGTGCCGTCGACGTCGCGGAGGTCGCCGCGTCCGGGGGGCCCGACCTGCACGAGCTGCGGCGGCTGGCGCGGCGCACCGGCCCGCCCGACCGGCTCCCGCTGGACGCCCTGGCGCCCGACGCGCTGCGCTCGGCGCTGCTCGACGTGTGCGCCTCGCGGCGGTGGGTCGACCTGGTCGCCGGCGCGGCGCCGTACCGCGACCTGGCCGGGTTGCTCGCGGCGAACGACGACGCGCTGGCCGCGCTCGACGAGGCCGACCTCGACGAGGCGATGGCCGGCCACCCGCGCATCGGCGAGCGCAGCGCGCACGCGTCGTCGCAGCGGGAGCAGTCCGGCGTCGGCGACGGGACCAGGGACGCCCTCGTGGAGGGCAACCGGGAGTACGAGGCACGGTTCGGCCACGTCTACCTGGTGTGCGCGAGCGGCCGCTCGGGCGACGAGCTGCTCGCGGTGCTGCGGTCCCGGCTGGGCAACGAGCCGGCGGCGGAGCGCGCCGTCGCACGTGCCGAGCTGGGGAAGATCAACGCGCTGCGGCTGGAGCGCCTCGCCACCGAGGGGAGCACCGCGTGAGCCACCTGACGACGCACGTGCTCGACACGGTCACCGGCCTGCCGGCGGCCGGGATCCGGGTCGTGCTCGCGGGCGACGGGGTGCGCGCCGAGGGCGTCACCGACTCCGACGGCCGGCTGCGCGACCTCGGGCCCGACCGGCTGGCACCCGGCACGTACCGCCTGACGTTCGCGACCGGGGAGTGGTTCGCGGAGCACGGGCGCGAGTCGTTCCACCCCGAGGTCGTCGTCACGTTCGCGGTGACTGATCCGGACCGGCACCTGCACGTGCCGCTGCTGCTGGCGCCGTACTCCTACTCGACCTACCGGGGGAGCTGACATGGCGGTCCGGCTCGGTGACAACCGCTACGGCAAGGCGGAGTCGCGGCTGGTGCGTGTGGTGCGCGACTCGGCGCGCCACGAGGTGCGGGACCTCACGGTCTCGTCGTCGCTGCGCGGCGACTTCGCGGCGGCGCACCTCGACGGCGACCAGTCGCAGGTGCTGCCCACCGACACCCAGAAGAACACCGTCTACGCCTTCGCGAAGAAGCACGGTGTCGGCACCGTCGAGGAGTTCGCGCTGCAGCTGGCCTGGCACTTCGTCGACGACGTCGGGCCGGTCACGTCCGCCCAGGTGCGGGTCGAGGAGACGCGGTGGGACCGCGCCGTGGTCGACGGCCGGCCGCACGACCACACGTTCGTCCGCAGCGGCGCCGAGACCCGCACCGCGGTGGTGACGGCGTACGAGCCCTCGGGTGGCAGTGCGCACGTGCTGTCCGGGCTGACCGGTCTCGTGCTGCTGAAGTCGACCGGCTCGGAGTTCAAGGACTTCCTCGTCGACGACCTCACGACGCTGCCGCCCACCGACGACCGGGTGCTCGCCACCTCCCTGACAGCCCGCTGGCGCTGGTCGGCCGTCCCCACGGACGGCTACGACGCGGCGTACGACGAGGTTCGGGCGCTGCTCGTGTCGCGGTTCGGCTCGCTGCACAGCCTCGCGCTGCAGCAGTCGATGTGGGAGATGGGCCGCACCGTGCTCGATGCCCGCGCCGACATCGCCGAGCTGCGGATGTCGGCACCGAACAAGCACCACTACCTGGTCGATCTGGCGCCGTTCGGCCTGGACAACCCGGGCGAGGTGTTCGTCGCGGGCGACCGCCCGTACGGCCTCATCGAGGTGGTGGTCGAGCGGGACGACGAGCGGCCCGCCCCCGACGCCTGGCGCGACCTCCCCGGCTTCCTCTGACCCCACCATCCCGCGAGTTGTCAGCCGCAGGGCGCCGTATCCGGCGGCCTGCGGCTGACACTGGCGGGGCGGGTCAGCGCTGGGCGGGGAGCGAGATGACCTCGGACGGGACCGCGTGGTTGGACACGAAGGTGCCGGCCGGGTCGACCGCCGCGCGCACGGCCTGTAGCCGGGCCCACGACTCGTCGTCGTAGCCGGCGCGGGCGTCCACCGCGTGCTCGACGAAGTTGAGGTACTGGCGGCCGTTGGCCCACGGCGCCATCGCCGCGACGAGCGCGTCGGCGTCGGCCTGGCCGGCCGCGGCCATCTCCGGGGTCGCCGCGATGGCGACAGCGAAGAGCACGAACTCGCCGTCGATCATCGGCACCGCACCGGCACCCGGTGCCGGCCGGCCCAGGGCGCCGCCCAGCTGGCGCAGCTCGGCGGCCAGCAGCGACGTCGAGGTGCCGTGGCCGACCTGGGCGAGGAACGCGTCGACGGCCTCGTCGGTCATCCCGCCGAGCAGGGCGGTGTTGGTGACGCCCGGCGTCGGGCCCTCCGGGTCCATGTGCAGCCGGATGATCGAGGCGGAGGGGACCCGGGCGAAGGTGTCCATCTCCGGCTCGAGTGCCCGGAGGTCGGCCAGGATCTCCACGGCGCTGTCGTCGTCGGCGAGCACGGCACCGTCGATCATGACGAGCTGGCGGCCGCGCACCGGCGCCGGGATCTCCTCGAAGGGCGGCAGCTGCAGGATGCGGAACGACGTCGTGACGCTGTCCGGCGCGCCGGCCGTCCACCGGGTCCAGGCGCGTAGCACCCTGTCGGCCTGGGAGCGGTCCCAGACGAGCATGCCGGCGTAGACCGTGTCGACCGGGAACAGCCGGAACTCCAGGGCGGTGACGACGCCGAAGTTGCCGCCGCCGCCGCGGAGCGCCCAGAACAGGTCGGGCTCGTCCTCGGCGGTGGCGCGCACCAGGTGGGCACCCTCAGCACCCGTGGTGACGATCTCGACGGCGGTGAGGCTGTTCGTGGCCAGGCCCAGCTCGCGGGCGTACCAGCCCATGCCGCCGCCCAGCGAGTAGCCCGCGACGCCCACGTCGGGGGAGGAGCCGTGCAGGGCGGCCAGCCCGTGCGGTGCCACCGCCTCGACGACGTCGATCCACAGGGCGCCGGCGCCGGCCCGGGCCGTGCGCCCTTCGGCGTCGACGGAGACCTCGCGCATCGCCGAGGTACGCACCAGCACGGTGCCTGCGAGGTCGCCGAGCGGCCCGGCGTTGTGGCCGGTGCCCTGCGCGGCGACGCGCAGGCCGGCCGCGGCCGCGGCCTGGACGATCTCGAGCACTTCGGCGGCGTCGGCGGGGTACGCGACGGCGGCCGGGCGCTGGTCGACGGCGACGTTCCACGGCATCCGCGCCGCGTCGTACCCGGGGTCGCCAGGGAGGTGGACGGCGCCGCCGCACAGGTGGCGGAGGTCCTCGACGGTGATGGTGGGCTGGGCGGTCACGCTGGCTCCTCGGGTGCGGTCTCTGCTCTCGACGGGAGCAGACTGCGGGACGGCACTTGAGGTGACCTTGCGGCCCACTTGGAGCGGCATCGCCGGAGCGTGAGGAGCGTCGCGAGCCTGCGGACGGCGGCTGCCGCGGTCAGACGCGCTGCAGGGCGGCCACGAGCTCGGCGTCGTCGGCCGTACCGAGCCGCTCGCGGAGCTCGGCCATGGTGCGTTCCACCACGGCCGGGGTGAGGAACAGCTCCTGGGCCACGGCGGTGGGGCCGGCGCCGGCCGCGGTCAGCTCGACCACCCGTCGCTCGGTCGCCGTCAGCGCCACCACGGCGGCGTACTCGGGCGGTGCCGGCCGCCCGAGAGTCACCAGCTCGGTGGCGCAGCGGGCGTAGAGGCCTGGCGACCCGCAGGCTGCGGCACGGTCCAGCGCCGCGCGGAGCAGCCGCTCGCGCTGCTCGGCGTCGTCGGTGACCCGTGCCAGCGCCAGCTCGGCGCAGGCCAGCTCGAACTGCGCCACCGACGGCAGCAGCAGGTCGTACGCCTCGCGCAGCAGGTGGGCGGCGTCCGGACCCCCCAGCTCCCCGGCAACCCGCAGCGTGCGGCCGAGCACCGAGGGGGCGCCCCACTCCCGGGCCAGGGCGACCTCCTCGGCCATCAGGGCGCGCGCCTCGTCGTGGCGCCCGAGCGCGGCCAGCACCGGGGCCTGGTAGGTGCGCCAGGGGCGCCAGACGGGGTTGACCACGGTCGTCTGCAGCTCGGCGGTACGCCGCAGCCGCACGAGCGCCTCCTCGTGGTGGCCCTCGGCGGCGTACAGCCGGGCGAGGTTCTCCTCGAACAGGCGGGCGCCGTCGCCGATCCGCGACTGGTCGATCACCGAGTCGACGAACGTCCGCGCCTCGACCAGCTCGCCGGTCTCGAGCAGGATCCCGATGATGAAGGCCTGGCCGTAGGGCACGCCGACGGACGGCGCGCCCCAGAGCTCGCTCTGCTCGTTGGACGTGCGGATCGACTGCAGTGCCTCGCGCAACCGGCCGCGGTGCCACAGCATGTGCCCGCGCCACAGGTGGACGGACAGCGCCGAGAACAGCGAGCCGCGAGCGAAGGCGTCGTGCAGCGTGCGGTCCCAGAAGTCGCCGGTCTCGACCTCGCTCATCTCCTGGACGAACGTCGCCACGACCCAGAGCAGACCCGTGTCGGTCCGCTGGAGGTCGCCGGCGAGGGCGAACTCCGCCAGCCGGATGCAGCGCTCGCGGTCGCCGTTCGCGATCAGCGTCTCCCAGGCGAGCGTCGCCGCCAGCATCCGGGCGCCGACGCCCTCGCCGACCACCTCGGGGGCTCCGGTCTGCCAGTCGGCCGCCGGCAGGCCGTGCATGTAGCCGCCGATCCGTCCGAGGGCGAGCAGGCCCTGCCGGGCGTCCTCCTGACCGGACGGAAGCGCGTCGCGGGCCGCCCGGGCGAACGTCGTCGCCTCCCCGGGGTCGCCGGCGAACACCAGCGTCCGGGCGAGCATGATCGCCACCTCGGCGCGGACGTCCTCGTCGGTGACCTCGCGGTACGCCGCGCGCAGGTGCTGCACTGCTGCCGGTCCGTCGGTGAGCGTGCCGAGGCGGCCGAGCTCGACGAGGATCGTCGGCCGGACGTCGTCGCCCGCCGGCTCGGCCAGCGCTCGCTCGAGCTGGCGGCGGGCCGCGTCGGCCGCGCCACGCTCGGCGGCGGTCGCCGCGGCGGCGCGCAGCACGGAGACCGCGTCGGCCGACCCGCGCCGAGGAGCCAGCATGAGGTGCGCCGCCACCTGCTCGGACGCGGCACCGTGCCGCCGGAGCTCGACGGCCGCGCGCTCGTGGAAGAGCTCCCGCTCTCCGCTGGACAGCACCCCGTACACGGCTTCGCCCACGAGCGGGTGCACGAACCCGAGCGGCGACTGGCTGCGCACGACCTCGGCCCGGGCGAGGGCGGCGATGGCGCGTGCGGTCGTGGCCTCGTCGTACCGTGCCAGCCCCGCGACCGCCGGCAGCGACGCCCCGTCGCCGAGGACGGCGAGCGCGCGGGCCACGTCCATGCACTCCGCCGGCAGTCGTCCGAGCCGCATGAGCACCATGCTCGAGACCGCGCGGGAGCCGATCGCGTTGACCGTGTCCGCGTGCGACGCGTCCGGGCGGACGCCTTCGACCTCGAGGGCGCGCAGCAGCTGCCGGAGCAGGAGCGGGTTGCCGCCGGTCGTCCGGTGGCAGGCCGCGACGAACGCGGGGTGCGCCTGGTCGCCGAGCCGCCGGCGGACCAGCTCGGCGGTGCCGTCGGCGCCGAGCGGGCCGGGCAGCACCGACACCGTGGCGTGGTCCTGCGCCAGCTCGGCGAGCAGCGCCTCGTCGTCGTGGGGCTCACCGGTGCGAAGGGTGGCGACCACGAGCACGCGCAGTCCGTCCAGCCGCTTGAGCAGGAACGCGAGGGCGCGGACCGAGCCGGTGTCGCACCACTGCACGTCGTCGACGGCGAGCACCACCGGCTGCTGCTCGGCCAGGTTGACCGTCAGCCAGTAGAGCCCGTGCAGGACGGCGAAGGACCCGTCGGCGCGGTCGGTCGGATCGGCCGACACCTCGCCGAACACCGAGGCCGCCGAGGCGGCGGCACCCTGGAGCAGGTCGGTGCGCCGGCCGGCGTCGGCGAGCGTGCCCTCGAAGAGCTGCCGGACGGCGCCGAAGCCGAACTCCCGCTCCAGCTGGCTGCCGCGGGCGGACAGGACGAGCGCGCCGTGCTCGGCGGCCAGGCGGCGCACCTCCTGGAGGAGTCGGCTCTTCCCGATCCCGGCGGGGCCCTGCACCAGCGCCAGCCGGCCCTGCCCGTCGAGGGCTTCGGAGAGGGCGCCGCGGAGCACCAGCAGCTCGTGGTCGCGCTCGACCAGGTCCTCCGCAGCCGGCGACGGGGGACCGGGCGGGGCCGGGTCGGCCGTCACGGCCCGCGGCCGGGCCGGCGCGTCCAGCGCCGGGGACTGCGCCAGCACCTCGGCCTCCAGCGCGCGCAGTGCGGGGCCGGGGTCGACGCCGAGCTCGTCGGCCAGCGTGGCGCGGGCGCGGCGCAGGGCGGCCAGCGCGTCGGCCTGGCGGTGCGCCCGGTAGAGAGCGAGCACCAACAGCCGCCAGCGCTCCTCGCGCATCGGGTCCTCGGCGACCAGTCCTTCGATCTCGGGCACCAGCACCGCGGACTCACCCTGCCCGAGCCGGGCCTCGAGCAGCTGCTCCCGCGCCACGGCGCGGAGGCCGCTGAGCCGCGCCACCTCGGCGTCGGCCCACGGCTCGCCGGCGTGGTCGGCGTAGGCCGGTCCGCGCCAGAGCCCCAGCGCCTCCTCCAGCAGCACCTGTGCGGTCGCCGGGTCCGGGTCCAGCAGCTGGCCGGCCTGGCGCAGCAGCCGCTCGAAGCGCCACGCGTCGACCGCGTCGTCGTCGACCCGCAGCGCGTAGCCCGGGCCCTGCCGGGCGAGGACGCTCTGCCGGTCGCGCGGCCCGCGGTCGGGCTCCATCCGCTTGCGCAGGTGGGAGACGTAGGCCTGCAGGGCGCTGGTCGCGCTCGGGGGGGTGGCGTCGCCCCACAGCGCGTCGATCAGCCGGTCGGCAGGGAGGACGTCGCCGCGGGCGAGCACCAGCAGCGCGAGAACGGCGCGCTGCCGCGGGCCGCCGAGCTCGAGGGTCGCTCCCTCGCGGGTCGCGACGAGCTGCCCGAGGACGCCGATGCGCAGCACCGCATCGACCGGCTCGGCGTCGGAGCGCGCTGACGGGACCCGGGCCCGATCCGACCGCACCGACATGCACTCCACCCGACGTCCGTTCGATTCGAGCCGCAGCCTAGGTGGCGCGGGCGCGCCGGGACAGGAGGAATGTGGATCCCGCCCGCTGGGCGAGCGGGTGCCGGCGGGTAGCGTCGCCCGCCGTGCTCGTGCTGCTGCCGCCGTCGGAGGGGAAGCTCGCCGGCGGCGACGGCCCACCCGTGGGCCGCCGGCCGGTGCTCAGCACGGCGGCCCTGGCGCCGACCAGGTCGGCCCTGCTCGCCGCGCTCCGGCGCTCGGCGCGCACCGAACCGCGCCGCCCTGGCCCACGGGCTGCGGCTGCCCGCCTCGTCGGCGGTGCTGTCGCTGCGGGCCACCCTGGCCGCGGGCTCGGCGCCGACCCGGCCGGCGCTCGACCGCTACACCGGGGTGGTCTACCAGGCGCTGGGTGCCTCGACCCTGTCACCGGGCGCCCGGCACCGGGCCGACGGGTCGGTGCTGGTGATGAGCGGGCTGTGGGGCGTCGTCCGGGGCGGCGACCTGGTGCCGGACTACCGCGTGCCGGCGTCCGGCACGGTGCCCGGTCACGGGGGCGTCACCGCGCACTGGCGCCGACCGCTCGCGGCGGCGATGCCGGATGTGGTGGGTGACCAGCCCGTCCTGGACCTGCGGTCCACCGACTACCAGGGCATGTGGCGGCCCGGTCCCGCGCTGCGCGACCAGGTGCTCGCCGTCCGCGTCCTGGCCCGCCGCCCCTCCGGGCAGGTCGGCCCGGTCAGCTATCACGCGAAGTGGGTGAAGGGCCTCGTGGTGCGGCACGTCATGTCGTCCCGCCGGGGGTACGCCGACCCGCTGGACGCGGTGGCCGACGCGGCCGCGGCGCTCGGCCTGGAGCTCGTCGACACGTCGACCGCCACCGAGCGCTCGGTCGACCTGGTCGGCGCGTACGGCTGAGGCCGGGCCGCGGCAGGACCCGGCCTCGACCGCCCTCGGACGGGTCAGGCGGGCACGGCTTGCGACAGCGCCGACCACCCGCCTCGTCGTACGCTCGCGGACGTGAGCAACGACCTGCCCTCAGCGGCCTGGTCGCGCGACGAGCGGCGGCCTGCCGGGACCGAGGTGCCCGCGCTCCCGCGTCCGCGCGACCCCGGCCCGAGGGTGGTCGCGCCTCGAGTGGTGCCGCTGGGTGGTCCGCGCGCGATGCTGGTCCGCCGGACGTTGCCGCACCGCGAGCTTCGCACGGTCGGTGCGTGGTGCTTCCTCGACGACTACGGCCCCCACGACGTGACCGGCACCGCCGGCATGCAGGTGCCACCGCACCCGCACACCGGGTTGCAGACGGTGACCTGGCTGCTCGACGGCGAGGTGCGTCACCAGGACAGTCTCGGCAGCGAGGCCCTCGTCCGGCCGGGCGAGCTCAACCTGATGACCGCCGGCCGCGGGATCAGCCACGCCGAGACGTCGCCGACCGGTGCTACCGGGCCGCTCCGCGGCCTGCAGCTCTGGGTGGCGCTCCCCACGCCGGACCGCGACGTGGCGCCCACCTTCGCTCACCACGCAGACCTGCCGCGGTTCGCCGCCGACGGGCTGGACGTCACCGTGGTGCTCGGGTCGCTGGCCGGTCACACGTCGCCGGCCCGCGCGTACACGCCGATCGTGGGCGCCGAGATCCGGCTCGCGGCCGGGGCGCGCGGCGAGCTGCCGCTGGCCGCCGGGTTCGAGCACGCGGTGCTCGCCCTCGAGGACGTCCTGCTGGCCGGTGAGCCGTTGCCCGCGGGGTCGCTGGCCTACCTCCCGCCCGGGAGCCGCCGGCTGCACCTGACCGCGCGGGACCGGGCCGGGCGGGTGTTCCTGCTCGGTGGCGAGCCGTTCGCCGAGGAGCTGCTCATGTGGTGGAACTTCGTGGCCCGCAGCCACGACGAGGTGGTCGAGGCCCGCGAGGAGTGGATGGCCGCGGTCGACGGCGCGGCGACCCGCTTCGGCCAGGTGCCGGCCTACGGCGGTCCGTCGCTGCCCGCGCCGGCGCTGCCCACCAGCCGGTTGCGCCCCCGCGCTCGCGGCTGACGCCCCGCGACCGCGACCTGAGCCGCGCGCGGGCGGGTCAGGCGCCGAGGAACGAGGTCTGCGGTGCCGGTCAGGGCAGCGTGCGCATGGCGGCGGCGACGTCGTGCGAACCCGCGCCCGGCTCGGCGTCCAGACCGAGCAGGACGCCCTCCTGGTCGGCCTCCGGACGGTTCTGGCTGAGCTTCCACTTCGCCTCGACCCGGCTGACCACCACTTCGATGCCGACGATGGCCCGCAGCTGCCCGGCGACGTACGCGGCTGGTGCGTCGTCGACCGACCAGGGGTGGTCACGGTGGCCCTCGTGCTTCGCGGTGAGGCGCCGCACGAGCGTCTCGACCCACACCGGGTCGTCGTGCACGACCAGCCGTCCGTAGACGTGGGCCGTCACGTAGTTCCAGGTCGGGACGACCCGGCCGTGCTCGCGCTTGGTGGCGTACCAGGAGGGGGAGACGTAGGCGTCCGGCCCGCGCACGATCACCATCGCCTCGCCGACCGCGGGCAGCCGCCACTGCTCGTTGGTGCGCGCGACGTGACCGAGCAGCCGGTCCGGCCCGCCGTCGGTCGCCTCGTCGAGGACGAACGGCAGCAGGGTCGCGCGCAGCCCCTCGTCGGTGCTCGTGACCAGGTCCGCCGCCCCGTGGTGGCGCAGCAGGCCGCGCACCGCCTGGTCGTCCGGCGCGGCGAAGTGCTTCGGGACGTACACGCGTCCAGGCTACGGCGGTGCCCGTCGCTGCCGGGCGCCCTGACCACGGGCTCGCCGTCCTGCTCCTAGGGTGGCCGGGTGGTGGCGACCCCGGACGTGCTCGCGGCAGCGCGGCGGGTGGCCGACGAGGTGCTGCGGCCGGCCGCGCCCGACGTCGACCGCACGGGGGTCCTGCCCGCCGGACACCTGGACGCCGCGGCGGCCGCCGGTCTGTACGGCGTGGCCGGCCACGTCGACGCCGGCGGCGCGGGAGCCGACCGGAGGACCGCGCACCAGGTGACCGAGCTGCTCGCCTCCGCCTGCCTGAGCACGGCGTTCGTCCTCGTGCAGCACGAGGGCGTGGTCTCCCGGCTCTCCAGGTCCGGGCCGACCTGGGACCCGTGGGTGCGCCGGATGTCTGCCGGCGAGGTGCGGGCCGGGGTCGGTGTCGGCGGCGTGCGACCCGGCGCCGAGCCCCTGCGCGCCACTCCCGACGGCGACGGCTGGCTGCTCGAGGGCACGGTGCCGTGGGTGACCGGCTGGGGGCTGGTCGACGTCCTGCACGTGGCCGCGCTGGATCCTGCGGGAGACGTGGTCTGGCTGCTGCTGGACGCCGTCGCGGCGCCGACCATGACCGTCGACGAGCTCGTGCTCACGGCGGTGCGGGCCAGTCGCACGGTCACGGTGACCTTCCACCGGCACCCCGTGCCCGGCGACCGGCTCACCGGCCGGACGACCTACGCGCAGTGGCAGGCGGCCGACGTCGGGACGCTGCGCGGCAACGGGTCGCTGTCGCTCGGGCTCGTCGCCAGGTCGGCGGCGGAGATCGGTGAACGACGCGGCGGACCTGCTCGCGGCCACCGACCGGGTGCGCGCCGAGCTGGACGCCGCCGATGGCGCCGCCGACGCCGAGCGGCTGGCCCGGGCCCGCGCGGCCGCGTCCGGCCTGGCCTGGACCGCGGCCGGCCGGCTCGTGGTCGCCGGGGGAGCAGGTTCGGTGGTCGCCGGCGGTCCGGCCGACCGCACGACCCGCGAGGCGGCGTTCCTGCTGGTGTTCGGCTCCCGGCCGGCGATCAGGTCCGAGCTGCGTGCTCGGCTGGTTCCGGGAACCTGAGGCCGCGCGGGTCCGCGCGGCCGGTCACCAGCGGTCGTGCACGTGCGCGCGCACCTGGCTGTCGTAGACGTCGCGCAGGGCGTCGAGAGTCGTTCCGTCCAGCGGTGCCAGCCCGGCGGCTGCGGCGTTGCCCCGCGCCTGCCCGGCGTTGCGGGCACCCGGGATCACGGTGCTGACGCCGGGCTGGTCGACGATCCAGCGCAGCGCGAGCTGGGCGGTCGTGGCGCCGTCGGGAGTGCTCGCCGCGACGTCGCGTGCGGCACGAACGCCGACGGCGAACGGCACGCCGCTGAACGTCTCGCCGACGTCGAACGCCTCGCCGTCCCGGTTGTAGGTGCGGTGGTCGTCGTCGGCGAACGTCGTCGACTCGTCGTACTTCCCGGACAGCAGCCCGGACGCGAGCGGGACCCGCGCGATGATGCCGACACCCGCCTCCTGCGCAGCGGGCAGCACCCGCTCCAGCGGCTTGCGTCGGAACGCGTTGAGGATGATCTGGACGGTCGCGACGTGCGGTCGCGCGATCGCGGTCAGCGCCTCGTCGACGGTCTCGACCGAGACGCCGTAGGCCGACACGACCTGTTCGTCGACCAGCCGGTCGAGGGCGTCGTACACGGCGTCGTCGGAGTAGACCGCGGTCGGCGGGCAGTGCAGCTGGACGAGGTCGATGGTGTCGACGCCGAGGTTGCGCCGGCTGCGGTCCAGCCAGCCGCGGAACGCGTCGAGGGTGAAGGCGCCCGCCTCGAGCGGGTCGGCCCGGCGGCCCATCTTCGTCGCCACCGTGATGCCGTGGTCCCCTCGGTCGCGGAGCGCCCGGCCGATCAGCGTCTCGCTGCGCCCGTCGCCGTAGACGTCGGCGGTGTCGAGGAAGGTCACGCCGGAGTCGAGCGCGGCGTGCAGCACCGCCATCGCGTCGTCCTCGCCGACGTCGCCCCAGTCGGCGCCGAGCTGCCAGCAGCCGAGACCGACGACGGACACCTGACGGCCGGTACGGCCGAACGTGCGCTGTTCCATGCGTCGACCCTAGGCACCGGGTTGCGGCCGGTTCCCACGGGGCACTGGTCGGTCGTGCTGCTTCGTGCGGTCGATCGGTTCCGCCGGAGTGATCTCGCCCGACTCGCGGCACGCGGCGGCCTGCTCGCGCGCGGCTTCCTCTACCTGTTGCTGGCCTACCTGGCGGCGGCCCTGGCAGCGGGCTGGGGCCGGACCCCCGCGAACGCCAATGGCGCCCTCACGACGGTGGCTGCCCAGCCGGCCGGGTGGGTGGCTCTGGCCGGTGCCGCGCTGGGCTTCGCGGCGTTCGGGGTCATGCGGCTCGCCGGGGCCTACGGCGACCGGACCGTCGGCCGGCTCCGGCGGCTCACCACGGCGGGTCAGGCCACGTTCTACCTGGCGATGTCGGGGCTCACGGTGTCGTTCCTCGCAGGGGACCGCGGCACCGGCTCGAGCGGCCAGTCCGACTCCACCGCGATGCTGCTGGTGTCCTCGACGGCCGGTCGGCTGCTGATGGCCACCGTGGGTCTGGTCGTCGTGGGCGTCTGCGCCTGGCAGCTGCGGCTGGCCGCGCAGGGCGGGTACGCCGACAGCCTGACCCTCACGACCCTGGGACCGCGGATGCGGCAGGCCGCCGACGTGGTCGGCCGGGTCGGCATCGTGGCCCGGGCCACGGCGGTGCTGCCCGTCGGTGGGCTGCTCGTCCTGGCGGCCTGGCAGGCTCGGCCGGGCACGGCGCGGGACCTCGACCAGCTCCTCGACGGGCTGGTGCACCACCCGCTCGGTCACGTGCTGGTGTGGCTGGTCGCGGCCGGGTTCGCGGTCTTCGCGGCGTACAGCCTCGTGGAGGTCCGCTACCGCGAGGTCCACGCCGGGGACTGATCAGGCGGTAGCCGCCGCGGCCGAGCGTCCGGCCGCGCGGCCGGAGAACAGGCAGCCGCCGAGGAAGGTGCCCTCGAGGGCGCGGTAGCCGTGCATCCCGCCGCCGCCGAACCCGGCGACCTCACCCGCGGCCCACAGCCCGGGCACCGGCTCGCCGTCGGCCCGGAGCACCCTCGCCTCGAGGTCGGTCTCCAGACCGCCGAGCGTCTTGCGGGTGAGCAGGTGCAGCCGCACGGCGATGAGCGGGCCGGCCTTGGGGTCCAGCAGCTTGTGCGGGGAGGCGACCCGAACCAGCTTGTCGCCCCGGTAGCGGCGGGCCCCGCGCATCGCCGTGACCTGGAGGTCCTTGGTGAACGCGTTGTCCATCTCGCGGTCGCGCGCGAGCACGGTGCGCTCCACGTCGTCGTAGGTCAGCAGCGGCACGTCGGTCACCGCGTTCATGCCCTCGACGAGGCTGCGCAGGTCGTCGCGCACGACGAAGTCGACGCCGTGCTGCTTGAACTTCTCGACCGGCCCCGGAGCGCCGGGCCTGACCCGGCCGAGCACCTGCCGGACGTCGCGGTCGGTGAGGTCGGGGTTCTGCTCGGAGCCCGAGAGGGCGAACTCCTTCTCGATGATCTTCTGGGTCAGCACGAACCACGTGTGCGCGTGCCCGGTGCGCTGGATGTGCGCGAGAGTCCCGAGCGTGTCGAAGCCCGGGAACAGCGGGACGGGCAGGCGGCGGCCGGTGGCGTCCAGCCACAGTGACGACGGGCCGGGCAGGATCCGGATGCCGTGCCCGGGCCAGATCGGGTCCCAGTTCGTGACGCCCTCGGTGTAGTGCCACATCCGGTCGCGGTTCACGACCTGGCCGCCGGCCCGCTCGGTGATGGCGAGCATGCGCCCGTCGACGTGCGCCGGTACGCCGGTGAGCATGGTCTCCGGGTAGGTGCCCAGCCGCTCCGGCCAGGCGGCCCGGACGAGCTCGTGGTTGCCGCCGATGCCGCCGGACGTGATGACCACCCCCGGGGCGGACAGCGTGAACTCGCCGACCGGGGTGCGCGAGCTGGCGAAGCCGCGGCCCAGCGGGGAGGGCTCGAGCACCGTTCCCCGCACCCCGTCGACGGCGTCGCCGGTGACGGTGAGCGCATCGACCTGGTGCCGGTGCCGCACGTCGATCCGGCCCGTCTCGACGTGCGCGCGCACCCGTCGCTCGAACGGCCCGACCACGCCCGGCCCGGTTCCCCACGTGACGTGGAAGCGGGGGACGGAGTTGCCCGGTCCCTCGGCGTCGTAGCCGCCGCGCTCGGCCCAGCCGACGACCGGGAACCAGCGGATCCCCTGCTGGTGCAGCCAGGAGCGCTTCTCGCCGGCGGCCCACTCGACGTACGCCCGGGCCCAGCGCCGCGGCCACCGGTCCTCGCGCTCACGGTCGAAGCCGGCCGTGCCCACCCAGTCCTGCCAGGCCAGGTCGAGCGAGTCGCGCACGCCCATCCGGCGCTGCTCGGGCGAGTCGACGAGGAAGAGCCCCCCGAGCGACCAGAACGCCTGGCCGCCGAGGTTGGCCTCGTTCTCCTGGTCCAGGAGCAGCACCCGCCGCCCCGCGTCGGCCGCCTCCGCGGCCGCGACCAGCCCGGCGAGGCCGGCCCCCACCACGATGACGTCCGCGTCCACGCTGCGTCGTCCCCTCTCGTGCGCCGCTGCCCGGACGGTCGTCCACAGGCGGGGGTCTGTCCACCAGGACGGTCGGCGCGCTCCGTGGCACCCTCCCACGGCCCGAGGCTCGGGTCATGGACGAGGACACGGGCAGCAGCAGGTGGGCCGGACGCACGGTCCGCACCGACGGTGACGGGCGCACGGTGGTGCGGCTCCGCGGCCCCGACGACGTGCTGGGCATCGTCCCCTGGCGACTCGGCTTCCACCCGACCGAGAGCCTCGTGGTGGTGGTGCTGCAGGGCAGCCGACGGCGCGAGCGGCTGGTGATGCGGATGGACCTG
Organism: uncultured Actinomycetota bacterium; assembly: GCA_963784645.1. Lineage (GTDB taxonomy): Bacteria > Actinomycetota > Actinomycetes > JACCUZ01 > JACCUZ01 > JBBRVW01. Next base: position 652,295 of record CAWARY010000005.1, read on the forward strand.
CCCGACCCTCGCTCGGGCGCCACCGCCGTCGCCGTCGCCCGCGAGACGGCGGGCCGAGCCGAGCAGGCGGCGGCCGACGAGGTGCTGGTCGCGATCTACACGACGGCAGCCGACGACGCGGGCGAGCTGCCCTTCACCGACCTGGTCGACGAGCTCGCGTCGGCGCTGGACGACGTCGGCGTCGACCTGCCGGAGGCCCTGCTGGTGCGCGACGGGCGGCGCTGGTCCTACCTCTGCCGCGAACCGTCGTGCTGCCCGCCCGACGGCCTGCCGCTGCCCGAGCGGCCGACAGCGGCGGCCGACGCCTACGCCGCCGAGGCCGTGCTCCGTGGCGCTGTGGTGCTGCCCGACCGCGGGGCCCTGCGCCGCTCGGTCCATCCGTCGGACCACGCGGTGGCGGTCGCCGTCCGCCGACGGGCCTGGGACCAGCTCGCGACGCTGGTGCCCACCGGTCGGATGGCTGCCGAGGGTGCGGAACGGCTGGGGCTGCTGCGCGAGCGGTTCGCCCGGGGCGAGCGGGAGCCACCGGAGCCGGTCGACGCCCTGCTGGTGGCCCTCGGGCTCGTCGACCCGCGTCGCCGCGACGGGCTGATGACGGCGGTCCTCGACGACGACACCGGGGCGGTCCTCGAGCTGCTCGGTCACGTGGCGCGGCTGGTCGACGACGACGTCGCGGCACCGGTGTGCACGGTGCTGGGCTGGCTCGCGTACGCCACCGGCGACGGCGCACTCGCTCTGGTCGCGGTCGAGCGGGCCCTGCGCGCCGACCCCGGCTACACGATGGCCCAGCTGCTGCTCGGCGGCATCGACGGCATGGTCCCGCCGTCGGCCCTGCGCGACGTGAGCCGCGCCGTCCGGTCCGACCTCGCTGCCGACGGTCCGGTCGGCCGTGAGTCCACTGCGAGCGGCGCTACTGGTCCGGCGCGGACATCCGCTCGGCGACGTCGGCCGGGAAGCCGCCGGTCGCCACCGGACCCCAGCGGTCCGGCGTGACCCGGATGAGCGACTTGCCCTGCCGGACCATGGCCGCGCGGTACTCGTCCCAGTCGGGGTGCTCGCCGGAGATCGCCCGGTAGTAGTCGACCAGCGGCTCGACCGAGTCCGGCAGGTGCAGCACCTCTGCGGTGCCGTCGACCTGCACCCACGGACCGTCCCAGTCGTCGGAGAGGACGCAGAGGGACACCACCGGGTCGCGGTCGGCGTTGCGCGTCTTCGCCCGTCGGGGGTAGGTCGAGACCACGACGCGGCCGTGGGCGTCGACCCCGCAGGTGACGGGGGAGACCTGGGGCGAGCCGTCGGCCCGCCGGGTCACGAGCAGGGCTCGGTGCCGTGGCCGGAGGAAGGCGAGCAGGTCGTCCCTGCTGACGGTGTCGGCGGTGGCGACGCGTGGCATGGCCCCGAGCCTAGGCAACCACCGTCGGAAGGCGTGGGCGGCGTCCGGTGGGACACAGGTGAGGGAAGCGCACGTCGGCGCCCCGCCGACCGCTCACGAGGAGATGATGTGACGATCGAGACCAGCCGGCCACGTACCGAGCAGCAGTCCGCAGCCTTGTCGATCTACCTCAACGACCACCTCGCCGCGGCGACCGGCGGGGTCGAGCTCGCCCGGCGCGCCGCCGCAGCCGAACAGGGATCGCCCCTGGGTGCTCCGTTGCGTGCACTGGCCGGTGACCTCGAGGCCGACCGGCGGGCGCTCACCGAGCTGATGGCCCGGCTCGGCGTCGGCGTCACGAGCTACAAGCTGGCGGGTGCGTGGCTGGCCGAGAAAGCCGGCCGGCTCAAGCCCAACGGTGGCTGGCTGCACCGCTCGGCACTCGCGCCCGTCGTCGAGACGGAGGGGCTGCGGCTGGTGGCCGAGCACGGGGCGGCAGCGTGGCGGACCCTGCGGGCGCTCGCGGGGTCCGACATCCGGCTCGACGCCGCCGAGCTCGACCGTCTCGTCGACCGTGCCGCGGAGCAGGCAGCGGTGGCCGGGCGGCTGGCGGCGGAGTCGGCCGCCCACGCCTTCGGCGGCCCGGTGGGCTGATGGCCGACGGTGCCGCCGATCCGCCGCACGTGCCGCGGACGCAGGTCCCGGGCGGCGTAGCAGGGACCGGTCCGCTGCGGGACCAGGGGCGGTCGATCCTGCGCCGGGTCCTCGGATGACGGCGGCGCCCGGCGCTGCGCGCCGTTGGGTGGCCGTGCTGGGGCCGGCGACGGCGCCGCACCACGAGGAGCCGTCGGTCGTCCGGACCCGGCGACGCGTCGTCGTCGGCGTCACCGCCGTCGTGGGGGCCGTGCTGCTGGGGCTCACCCTGCGCTCGGACACCGGGGGTCCCGCCTTCTACCCCCTGGCGCTCGGGCTCGCGGCCACCTGGACGGCCGGAGCGCTGCTCTCCGGCCCGCTGCATCTGGGACGGCTCGACGGGCGGCGGCACGTGCTCGGCCCGGCGGCGATCGGCGCTGTGGCGTTCGCCGGCTTCGCGGCCGGAGCCGTCGTCCTCCGGCAGGTCCCGGTGCTCGACGACCTCGTGCGGTCGGTCATCAGCCGCGCCGACACCGGGTCCCTGACCCTGGTCCTGGCCGTGGCGCTGGTCAACGGCCTGGCCGAGGAGCTCTTCTTCCGCGGCGCGCTCTACAGCGCCTTGGCCCAGCACCGGCCCTGGCTCTGGTCGACGGTGGCCTACGTCGCCGTCACCGCGGCCGCCGGCAACCCGGTGCTGGTGCTCGCGGCGGCCGTCATGGGAACGGTCTTCGCCCTGGAGCGGCGCTCGACCCGGGGGGTCCTCGCCCCGGTCGTCACCCACCTGGTCTGGTCGGCCCTGATGATCTTCTTCCTGCCGCGCTGACGGCTGCGAGCCGACCGGTGCGGGGTGAAGATGCCTCCAAGAAGGTTGACGGAACAATATCTGAGTAATCAACATTCTACTGAGCAAGAACATCACCTCCGCCTCCTCAGGAGCCCTCCGTGCCGCAGCTGTTCCGTCTGGACGCCAGCCTCTCCACCGACACCTCGGTGTCGCGCGAGGTCGCCGACACCTTCCAGAAGATCTGGTCCCTCGAGCACCCCGACGGCGTCGTGGTCCGGCGCGACCTGGGTGCCGCGCCCGTCCCGCTCCTCGACTCGGTGGCTGTCGGCGCCCGGTTCGTGCCGGCTGGCGAGCGCAGCCCCGCGCAGGTGGCCGCCGTCCGGCTGGCCGAGACGCTGACCGACGAGCTGGTCTCCTCCGACGCCTACCTGTTCGCGGTGCCGCTCTACAACTGGACCAACCCGGCCAGCGTCCAGGCCTGGATCGACCGCATCTTCACCGCTGCCCCGCTGCGCGCGGGCGAGGGCGAGCCGATCGCCGGCCGTCCCGCCGTGGTCGTGCACAGCCGTGGCGGCGGCTACGGCCCCGGCACCCCGCGCGAGGGCTGGGACCACGCCGAGCCGTACCTGCGCCGGATCCTCGAGGACGTCTGGAAGCTCGACGTCACCGTCGTGACCGCCGAGCTGACGCTGGCCGCGACCGTGCCGGCGATGGCCCACCTCAAGGACGTCGGTGCCGCCTCGCTCCGGGCCGCGCACACCGCCGCCGAGGACCACGCCCGCCGGGTGGCCGAGCTGGTCGCCGCCGGCGAGCCGGCCGTCGACCTGACCGGCCAGCGCCAGGCCGTCTGACCTCGTCGCCCCCGACGTGCGCCGCCGGGACCTTGCCCGTCCCGGCGGCGTCGTCGTGTCCGGGGGTGTGTGGCCGGCGCTGGCGCCGGGCTGACCGCGCCGCCTCTCGTCGCGACTGCTCGACGACCCCTGACGTCGCGATCAGGGCCTCAGCGTGGACTCGCCCGGGAGTGCCTCCGAGTCCAGCTGATCCCCCGCAGGATGCGCACGCCCCGAAGGAGCGGCACCGCGACCAGCGCGAGCGACGCCGCCATGACGGCGATGTCGACCGCGAGCGCCGTCCACGACACCGACACCGGGTGCTCCCACGGGCTGAGCAGCTGCCCGGTCCATGGGTAGCCGGGCGGGTCGAGCGACGACTGGTCCTGCTGGACCCAGGTGAGCGGCAGGCCCAGCTCCATCGACCGCATGCCGCGGTGTGAGTCGGCCTGTGGCCGATCGGCCAGCGCGAGAGCGAGCACGAGACTGCCGGCCGCGAGCAGGAGGACGGCGACGGCCGCGACCCTGCGACCCGCACTCGTCGGCATCGCACCAGCATGCCGCGTCCGTGACCCGGAGGGATGTCGACGCCCGGCCGGTCGTCGTCGACCAGGGTGTGAGCCGTTGTCCACACCACGGTTGGGTGACGATGGGCTGTGGATAGCGGATCCCTTTGCGCGTAACGGTTTCCGGTCGTCTCGGTGGTGGGGGTTGTGTCCGGGGTGGGTCGTAGGTTCAAGGGCATGGACGACGACCGCACCGGTACCGGATCGACCGGATCGACGGTGACCTTGGCCGGGCATCCGGCGGTGAGCGCGTTGTCGGTGGTGGATGCCGGGGTGGAGGCGCTGGCGACCGCGAACGTGTGGTCGATGACCGACCGCGAGCTGCTGGCGGTCCGGGTCGATGCCGAGGCGACCCGGGGCCGGCTGGACGCGGCGGTGCTGGGGCTGACCCGGGAGATCGACGGTCGCGGGGCGGCGGTGCGCGCGGGGGCGTCCTCGACGGCGGCGTGGCTGCGGGGCTGCTGCCGGCAGCGGCCGGGGATCGCCCATGCCGAGGTCCGGCTGGCCGGCGAGCTGGACCGGGACCTGCCCGCGCTGGCGGCGGCGCTGGCGGCCGGGCAGGTGTCCCACGAGTCGGCGCGGGTGGTGGCCGGCACGCTGCGCAGCCTGCCTGCCGGGGTGGACGCGGCGACCCGGGCGCGGGGGGAGGCGTTCCTGGTCGACCAGGCCCGCCGCTATGACGCGGCGGCGGTGGCGACCCTGGGCCGGCACCTGCTGGAGCGCCTGGACCCGGCCGGCGGGGCGGACCTGGAGCGGGCGGAGGCCCGGCGGGCGCAGGCCGAGGCGTTCACCGTCACCCACGACGTGTACGGGGGGCGGCGGGTCACCGGCCGGCTCACCCCGGAGCACGGCGCCACCCTGGACGCCGCCCTGGAGGTCCTCGCCGGCCCGAGACCGGGACCGGACGGGGAGCCGGACCCCCGGTCGCCGGAGAAGCGCCGCGCCGACGCGCTGATGCTGCTGGTGTCCTGGGGACTGGGCAGCGACCAGATGCCCGAGCCCGGCGGCGAGACCGTCACGATGACCGTGGTCACCACCCCCGGCCACCTGCAGACCCCCACCAGCCACCACCACGACCACCACGACGACGACCACAGCGACAGCGACCACGGCGGCCAGCCGGCGGAGAGAGCCGGGCACGGCGACGTCGCGGGAAACGGCGACCCGGGGGAAGGCGGCGCCGGCGCCGACTGCGGAGCTGACTGCGGCACCGACTGCGGCGCTGATAGAGGCGCGGCCTCCGGCACCGGCGGTGTCGGGGTCGCGGGGCGGGCTTTGCGGGAGGACGCCGCGTTCCTCGAGGACGGCACCCCGCTGTCCCCGGAGACCACCCGCCGGCTGGGCTGCGACGGCTGGCTGATGGCCGCGATCGTCGACTCCGCCGGCGCCCTGCTCGACATCGGGCGCCGGTCGCGGGTCGTGCCCGCCGCGCTGCGCCGCGCGCTGATCGTGCGCGACGGCGGCTGCGCGTTCACCGGCTGCGGCCGGCCGGCCCGCTGGTGCCACGCCCACCACATCCGGCACTGGGCCCACGGCGGCCCGACGGCCCTGTCGAACCTCGTGCTGCTGTGCGCCCACCACCACCAGGTCGTGCACCACGACGGCTGGACCGTGCACCTGGGCCCCGACCGGCTCCCGGTCTTCACCCCACCCCGATGGGTCGACCCCGACCAGGTCCCCCGACCCGCCTGGCGACCACTGACCATCCTGCGCACCTGAACCAGCCCGGCACCAGAGCTCACACCACCACGAGGATCACCAGGCCGGGCGGCCCGGTGCGCACAGCGGCACCTCCTTCGTCGTGCAGCCCTAGCCTGGCGGGGCTGGCCGACTTGCCGGTAAGGCGAGACTCCGGAGCCGATGCGGCAACGCGGCAGGCTGAAGGCAGGTAGTAGACCCGGGACTCGCGCCAGCACCCAACAGCACTTCTCGCTCGGCGCCATCCAGTGATCCACAGGGGATCGGTAGCAGTTTCTCCAACAGATCCGCTCTGGATCATGCAACGGGCGAGCGCCAATGTCGGCTACCTTCGGTTCTCGGGCTGGCGCTGCTGAGTGAGTCGCGAGAACTCGTCAGGTTGCCCAGGTCGGGCGGCCCTGCGTCGGCAGTTCTGTTCGTGCATCAGCACGATCGGCCGCCGATCCGCGGAGCTCGAACGACGACGCAGCCACCGCCAGCGCACGTGCGGAGGACCGATGCAGGCGTTGCGCCGTCGTTGGTGTCCGAGCTCCATGGCGGCGTTCAGCATTGCCGGTTCTGCGCGGTCCGCGGGGACGCACAATGGACCCGTGGGTCTGATCACCCGGATCGGCCGGGCACCGGGCGTGCGCCGGCTGGTGCGCAAGCGCGAGGGCGACGGCGTCGTCGCGGAGAGTCCCGACCCCGAGGAGCGCGATCCGCGCTGGTGCGCGGCGTGCGGTCGGGAGGTGCTGCTCGGGGTCGCCCGGTGCCTGCACTGCGGTGGCGCGCCGCTGACGGGCGCCGAGCTGGCCAGGCGGAGCGGGGACGCCCCGCCGTCGCCCGGGCATGGTCCGGCGTCTTGGCAGCTGTAATCACGTCACCGCGTCTGGAGGGCCGTTGCTCGGGGAGCGAGCAAGCTCACGGGGTGGCACTCCGGCTACGTCGTGACGGGACTCAGGCGAGCTCCACCGCCAGGTCGAGCTGACGGCCCAGCAGCTGTCCCAGCGCAGCCGTCTCCTGGTCTAGGCCGGTGCGCGGCACACGCCCGGACTCCCGGAACCACGCGACGTCCAGGCGTTCCCCGCGCAGCGTCCACGTGCCGGCCACGACGCCGCGGGACACCACGAGGTTGGCCGATCGGCTCACGGCCTCCCGGCGGGCGGGCGCCACGACACGAGAGTCGGAGGTGCCCGGAGCCATCACCCAGGGATCGCGGCCCGGCAGCAGCCGGACGACGGTGGAGGCCGGCGTCGCCCGCAGGTCATCAAGGTCCTCCCGGAGCGCCAGCACCCGGTCGCCCTCGATGGTCACCGGCTCGAGCCGCTCGCCGAGCTGGTCCAGCCAGCGGGTGATGGCCCTCCGCTTCGCGCCGAGTCCCTTGCCGAACCAGTCGTGGACCCGGTCCGGGGACGCCGGGCCGTAGGTACGGAAGTACGCCGCGAGCACCGTCGGCCCGGCCTCGTCCAGGTCGGGGATGCCGGCCCAGCCGGGGACGTCGTCGAGCAGCAGGAACGTTGCCTCGCCGTCCCGGACCGGCCCCATGCCGATGTCGCCCTGCCAGGTCAGTGGTTTGAGCAGCGTGTCGTTGCCGTCGACGACGACGCCGCGCAGGTGCCGGTAGCGGCTGCTCCGGCCGAGCGCCGCGGCCAGCTCTGAACGGACCAGCGGCCCGTCGGCCAGTGCCGCCCGCACGTACTCCCGGAACGCCGGCCAGTCCGACGGCGAGAGCCCGTAGTAGCTCTGCCAGCTCGGCAGCTCCCACATCCGGCTCGAGGCCCGCAGCGCGAGGTAGGCACCCGCGTCCTGCGGCGTCATCAGGTGCGTGGCGCCCCGATACGCGTAGACCTTGACCACGTCTCCCGCCGCCAGCGCGTGCGCTGCATCACCGGAACGCCCGCCACGTCGGCGGGCCCCGATCGCCAGCTCGGCCGCCGCGTCCGGCCAGGCGAGAACCGCTCCCAGCCGCTCGACCACGTCCGCGACCGACCCGGTTCCTCGGGGGTCGAGCAGCTGTCGTCGCAACCGCCACCCGAGTGCACCCGCCCATGTCAGAGCCACCGGCGCAGGCTAGTGCCACCGCCAGTGCCAGCCGGTCGTCCCCGCACTGTTTGGCATCGACGCATCGGCCCTGTGCCGGTCGAGGGTGACCGGTCGTCGGCTCGCCGCGAGCCCTAGGTTGGCCACTTGTGAGCCGCCTCGTCGACGTCGCCGCGCCGGCCCGCCTCGGCGTCGGGTTCCGGTGGCTGATGGCCTCGTCCTGGGTCAGCAACCTCGGGGACGGCATCGCGCTCAGCGCCGGTCCCCTGCTGGTCGCCTCGCTCACGCGCGACGCCTTCCTCGTGGCGCTGGCGGCGACCGTGCAGTGGCTGCCGCCGCTGCTGTTCGGCCTGGTGGCCGGGGCACTGACCGACCGGCTGGACCGGCGACGGATCGTGATGACCGTCGACCTGGCGCGGGCCGCGGTGGTTGCGGTGCTGACCCTCGCCGTTGCGACCGACCACGTCTCGATCGCCGGGGTGCTCGTGACGCTGTTCGTGCTGAGCACGGCCGAGGTCTTCGCGGACAACAGCTCGCAGACCCTGCTGCCGATGCTGGTGGCGCGCGCGGACCTGACGGTGGCGAACTCCCGGCTGCAGACGGGGTTCATCACGCTGAACCAGCTGGCCGGGCCACCGCTGGGTGCCGCCCTCTTCACGGCGGGGGCTGCCTGGGCGTTCGGTGCGCAGGCCGTCGTGGTCGCGCTCGGCGCGGTGCTGGTGTCGCGCGTCGCCCTGTCCCGGGCCGGTGGCGAGCAGCCGCGGGGAACGCGGATGCGGCACGACATCGCGGAAGGCTTCCGCTGGGTGCTGCACCACGCCGCGATCCGGACCCTCGTCCTGACCATCTTCACGTTCAACATCACCTTCGGCGCGGCGTGGTCGGTGCTCGTCCTGTACGCCACCCGGCGCCTGGGTCTCGGCGAGGTCGGCTTCGGGCTGGTGACCACGGTCAGCGCCCTCGGTGGTCTCGCCGGGACCATGTCGTACGGCTGGATCACCCGTCGGGTGAGTCTCGGGAACATCATGCGGGTGGGGCTGGTGATCGAGACCCTCACGCACCTGGCCCTGGCGCTCACGACCAGCCCGAAAGTCGCCCTGCCGGTCTTCTTCGTCTTCGGCGCGCACGCCTTCGTCTGGGGGACGACGTCGATCACCGTCCGGCAGCGGGCGGTGCCCGCCCCGCTGCAAGGGCGCGTCGGCAGCGTGAACCTGATGGGCGTGTACGGAGGGCTGGTCATCGGTTCGGGGATCGGAGGTGGACTCGCCCAGCACCTCGGCCTGACGGCGCCGTTCTGGTTCGCCTTCGTCGGTTCGACGGTCTTCGTCGTGCTCATCTGGCGCCAGCTCACGCACATCGCCCACGCCGACGACCAGCCGGCGCCGCTTGCGGACTGACGCCGATGGCGTCGGCAAGCGGCGGGGAGCTCGGGCCGAAGGTGTCGCCGACGTAGCGTGAGCGGGTGACGACGTTCCCGACGGGGCTGGTGGCCGCACTCACACTCGTGCTCGGCTACCTGGTCGCCGACCTCAGCGGTGTCCGTGCGCTCGGCGGGCTGGTGCTGCTCGCCGGCGTGGCCCTGTGCGCCCGGACCTGGCGCCGCCGGCTGGGCACGGCCCGCGCGCTGCTGCTCGTGGGCGTCTTCCTCGCGCTGTTCGTCGTCTCGCACCTGCTCGCGCCGGCGATCGGGGCGTGGCCGTCGGTGCTCATGGTCGCGGCGGCGATGTGGGTGGTGGCGTTCGCCGTCGCCGACCGGACGAGCAGCCGGGTGCCACCGCGGGAGCCGACGCACCGGCACTGACGGCCGCCGGCACCGACACCACCGGTACTGCCGGTGTGCTGCGGGCGACGCCGACGACGTCGCCCATCCGCGCGAGCGAGGTGGTCAGGCCGTACGCGGTGACCGTCCAGCCCACCGGCCCCGGGACGGCCGACGCCACCGTCGTCACGACGTCGTCCCAGTCGCCGGTCGCGGCGTAGTGCAGCCCGTCGGCGACGGTGACGAACGAACCGACGACGGGCACGAGGGCAAGCAGGTCGAGGCCGAACCGGCGGTCGGCGTACTGCCGCAGCACCTCGCGTCCGCTCAACGAGGTGAGCTCGCCGGCCAGTGCCGACGCCGCGTCGTCGTAGCCGGTGCGCGCGGCGAGCGCCCGCTCCCGGGCCCGGTCCAGCAGCAGGACGGCCTCGGGTGCGTAGAGGGAGCCGTTGAGCCGGTGACCCATGGCGCCCGCGTCCCGGGACCGCGCCGCTGCCGGTTCCACCAGGTCGGCCCGCTCCTGAGCTGCCCGCGCGGCGGCGATCAGCCGGCGCGCCTCGTCGGCCGCATCCTGCGCCAGGGCCACCAGCCGGCTGAACGCACCGAGTGCGTCGGCGGCGAGGAGCAGCCGGTTGCGCTCGAGGTGCAGGACCAGCCGGCAGAGACCGAGCCGCCGGTCGGCGGCCGCCGAGGCGAGCCCGCACCAGCCGGCGTCCCGGACCACGCCGGCCACCCGGTCGCACTGCACGCGGAGCCGGTCGGCCAGGTCACGCAGGTCGCCGGCCAGCCGGGCCGTGGCGGCCGGGTCGTCGGCCGGCAGGGCCATGCCGAGCAGCGGGTCGTCGTACGCCGTCATCGCACCGCACGCGCCTCGGTCCGGGCGTAGTCCGCGACCGCGGTATCGACCAGCGCCGCAGCACCGCGCAGGCAGGCGGCCAGGTCGTCACGCTGCTCGCGCACGACGCGGAGCAGCATGCGGACCGCGTCAGCCGCACCGACCGCCGCCACGTCCGGAGCAGCGGGCTCCGCGAACCCGTCCACCGCCGACGCCGCCTGCCGCAGGGCGCCCGTCAGCCCGGCAAGGGCCCGGGTGTCGACCTCGATGCGCACCCGCCCAGCGTGCGGCGTGCAGCGGTCAGGTCAGCGACTGTCCACAGGGCGGCTCCGGGCCGCGGGCGCGGTCCACAGCCGGGCGCGTGGCGCACGGCGGGAACGTGGGGCCGGGGTGCGCGTCGACGAAGTCGTCGAAGCGGTAGTCGTACTCCCACGGCAGGAGCCGTCCGATCCGCGAGGCGAGCGTGCCCCAGTCCGGTGCCGGGCTATGTGTCCGGCAGAGCTGGTGCACGGCCTCCTCGAACCGTTCCTGCGACCAGCGGTCCATGACCCACACCCCGGCGAGCGGCAGGACACCCTCGTCGTGCTCTGTCACGAGGTCGTCCGCCAGCCGCCACCCCCGCCCGGTCGCCAGCTCGTCGGCCAACCAGGAGCCGGTGCAGGGGAACGCGTCGAAGGCGTCACCAGGCCCGTCGTCGTCGGTGCCGATCAGGACCATCACCTGCATGCCGAAGTGGGTCGGGTCGCTCACGACCGGCGGCTCGTCGGACGGGCCCTCGCCGTAGTAGACGAACCCCTTGACCACCGCGGTCTGCATGTCGGTCATCGTGTCAGCAGTCCCCTCTGTGGATGCGCTTGACGTCGACACCCGCCACGTCGGCGAAGTCGATGGTCGCGCCGCCGCAGTTGCTCCAGCTGCGGTACGAGACCCGGCCGCCGCCCGGGAGGCGGGTGACGAGGACGTCGCCCCGGCTGCCCTGCCTGAGCCTCGTCGTGCCGAGCGGGTGGAACGCCTCCCGGTAGAGGCGGGTGACGGCGTCGTCGTCCGGCAGGACGCGCGTGTCCCTGCGGCGGCCGCGCTGGAGGCCGGCGAGCACCTCCGCCACGCGCTGCTCCGCCGGGACGTCGTCGACGAGCTTCGCGACCTCGCCGGCCCGACCCAGTGCCCGGCCCAGCTTGGCCGACGCCACGGCCCACCCCTCGGGACCCGGCACGGCGGCGACCGCCGTCAGCGACGCGTCGCCCCACCGGCCCTGCAGCGCGTACGCCGCCGCGTTGCCGAGGTCGACCGCGTCACCGATGACGGGTACGAGACCGACGACGTCGAGCAGCAGCCGCGGGGACGGGCCGGCGCGGACGACGCGGCGGCCCGAGATCTCGGTCAGGTCCGCCGTGAGTCGTCGCGCGGCGGCGTCGTACGTCGACCGGGCCTCGTGCGCCCGCAGCCGGGCCCGGTGGAGCAGTCCGACGGCGGCCGGGTCGTAGAGCCCGCCGTCAGCGCGACGACCGCCCCAGCCCACTGACCGGGTGAGGGCTGCTGTCGGGTCGCGCAGGTCGGCCTGCTGCTGAGCGTCGCGAGCCGCGGTCACGAGCCGGCGGGCCGCCGCGGACAGCTCGGACGCCAGGGCCACCCGGCCGGAGAAGCGCACCAGCGCGTCGGCACCGCCGAGCAGCCGGGTCCGCTCCTGCGCCAGCGCGAGCCCGGTGTCGCCGAGACGGCGGTCGGCGGCGACGGACGCGACACCCGACCAGGCGGCCACCGGCAGCATCGCCGCCACCCGACGCAGCAGCACACCGACCCGGTCGGCCGCCGTGACCAGGGAGTCGGCGGTCCGTGCGTACGGCGTCGGGTCGTCGGCGGGCAGGGTGAAGCCCAGCAGCGGGTCGCCCGCGACCGCGATCACCGCTCCGCCGCCGCGTGCGTCTCGGCCCGGGTGTAGTCGTGGCGAGCGGTCTCGAGCAGGGCGGCGCCGGAGCGCAGCCGGCCCGCCACCGCCTCGAGCTGCTCCTCGCACACCATGAGGAGCGCGCTGATCGCGTCGGCCGCGCCACGGTCCTCGCAGGGCGGTGCCGCCGGCAGCCCCACGGAGACGGCGTCCGCGGCAGCCTGCCGGACGACGTCGGCGACTCGCCCTACGGCGTCGGTGTCCACGTCCAGGTGCATGCCGACAGCGTGCTGACCGGGCCGCCGTCCCGGCCGGGGGTCGTCCACAGCCGCACCCCGTGCCGAGGCCGGGGACGATCGTCCACAGGCGGGCGGGACAGACTGGCGCCCGTGTGGGACCTCGTCGTCGTCGGTGCCGGGCCGGCCGGCGCCACGGCCGCTGTGGCGGCCCTCCGGCGGCGGCCGGACGCGCAGGTTCTGCTGCTGGACCGCGACGACTTCCCGCGGGACAAGTCCTGCGGCGACGGCGTCGCACCGCACGCCCTCGACGTGCTGACGGAGCTGGGTGTGGACCTCCTTCGCGGCGACGTGCCCGTCGACCGGCTCCGCCTCGGGTTCCCCGACGGTCCGCACGTCGCGGGCAGGATGCGCCGGCCCGCCTACGTCGTGCCGCGCGCCGAGCTGGACGCCCGGCTGGTGGCGGAAGCTGTCGACGCCGGTGCGGTCCTGCGGCGCTCCCGGGTCCGGGCGCTGGAGCGACGCGGCGACCACGTGCTCGTCGGGGGCGAGCCGGCCCGGGTGGTGGTCGGGGCGGACGGCGCCAACGGCGTGACCCGGCGCCTCGCCGGTGTCGCCGCCCCGACCGCAGGGACCGTCGCGGTGGCGATCCGCGGGTACGCACCGGTGCGGCCGGACCTGGCCGGCGAGCAGGCGATCGTCTTCGCCCCCGGCGGCTGGCCGGCGTACGCCTGGTCGTTCCCGGTCGGTGACGGCCGGGCCAACGTCGGCTACGGCGAGCTCGTGCGGCCCGGCAGCGACCTCAGCCGCCGTCACCTGCTGGACCGGCTCGACGACCTCCTGCCGGGCTGCCCCGCAGGTGCGACCGGCTGGCGGGCGCACCACCTGCCGCTGTCGTCCGGCCGGCCGCGCCAGCCCGACGGCCGGGTGCTGCTCGCAGGTGACGCGCTCTCGCTGGTGAACCCGATGACGGGGGAGGGCATCTACTACGCCGTGCTCTCCGGCTCGCTCGCCGGTGCCGCCGCGGTGGCCGACGACGGCGTCGACCCTGGCCGCGCCTACCGCCGGGCGCTGCACCGGGCACTCGGGCGGCACCTGCGACACACCGACCTGGCCGCCCGGCTGGCCCGCACGCACCGCGTCGTGGCGGCCGGCGTCGACGCAGCGGCCAGGGACCCCCGGGTCTTCGACGCCCTCGTGGAGCTCGGCCTGGGTCGTGGCCTGCTCGGTCCGCGGCTGCTCGGCGGTCTCGGCCGCGCCCTGGTCGGACCGCCCGTGTCGTAGCGTCACCGGGGTGGACGTCGAGGTGGGAGAGCGCGGCATCCGGCTCGGCCAGCTGCTCAAGCTGGTGAGCCTCGTCGAGTCCGGTGGTGCTGCGCGGGCGCTGCTCGAGTCCGGCGAGGTGCGCGTCAACGGCGAGGTCGAGACCCGCCGCGGACGTCAGCTCGCGGTGGGCGACGTGGTCGACGCGGCGGGGGAGCGGGTGGCACTCACCTGAGGTCGGACCGCCCGGATGGTGTCTTCCGGCCCAGATCCTGCTAGCGTTCTCCGTGGTTGCAGTTTGCATTTCCCCGTACGTTTCTGACGCCCGCGGATTTCTGACACCGCGGGCCTTTCTGTCCCCCCGACTTTCAGCCGGGAAGCAGGACGGTCCACGAGCAGCCCGAGTTCGCACTGTTCGCGTGCTCGACCGTTCCGTACAAGGAGACAGCAACATGGCTCAGGGCACCGTGAAGTGGTTCAACGCCGAGAAGGGCTTCGGCTTCATCGCTCAGGACGGCGGAGGTGCCGACGTCTTCGTGCACTTCTCGGCCATCCAGGGCGACGGCTACAAGTCGCTCGACGAGAACCAGCGCGTGGAGTTCGACATCACCCAGGGCCAGCGCGGCCCGCAGGCGGAGTCGGTCCGCCCGGTCTGACCCCAGACACCCGAAGGCCCCCGTCGTTCGCGGCGGGGGCCTTCGACGTCTCCGCACCTGCTGCCCGGCTCCTGGTCTGCCGGTGCTGCCGGTGCTGCCCTGACGGCACGACATATCCTCCCCGGGTGCCCGTCGAGTGCGAGAACGCGGCGATCAGCGCCGGTGGCTGCCCGCACCTCCAGGGGGCCCTCACGGTCCCGTCGCCGGTCGCGGGCTGAGCCGTGTCGACCCTGGACCAGCTGGCGCACCGCGTCGTGATGGGCGCCTTCCCGGGGCCGGACCTGACGTCCTGGGCAGCACGCCTGCTCGACGACGGCCTGGGCTCCCTCTGCGTGTTCGGCTCCAACGTCCGCTCGGCCGGCGACCTGCTGCGGCTCACCGCCGACCTGCACGACCGCGCACCCGACCTGCTCGTCGCGACCGACGAGGAGGGCGGTGACGTCACGCGGCTGCACGCGCGCGAGGGATCGCCGCACCCCGGCAACGCCGCGCTCGGTGCCGTCGACGACACCGCGCTCACCGAGCGGGTGGCGCGGGCGATCGGCGCCGAGCTCCTCGCGGCGGGCGTCGACCTCGACCTCGCACCCGTGGTGGACGCGAACACCAACCCGCGCAACCCGGTCATCGGCGTGCGCAGCTTCGGCGCCGACCCGGCCCTGGTCGCACGGCACGCGGCGGCCTACGTCATGGGCCTCCAGTCGGCCGGCGTCGGTGCCTGCGTCAAGCACTTCCCGGGTCACGGCGACACTGCGCTCGACTCGCACCTCGCGCTGCCCGTCGTCGACGCGGCGCCCGACGTGCTGCGGACCAGGGAGCTGGTGCCGTTCGCCGCGGCCGTCGCCGCCGGGGCACTCGCGGTGATGACCTCGCACGTGCTGCTGCCTGCGCTCGACGCCGGCCTGCCGGCCACCCTGTCGCCGACGGTGCTGCGCGTGCTGCGCGACGACCTGGGCTTCGACGGTCTCGTCGTCACTGATGCCGTCGACATGCGCGGCGCGAGCGCCGGCCGGGGTGAGCCCGCCGCCGCCGTCCTGGCACTCGCGGCGGGGTGCGACCTGGTCTGCCTGGGCGCGGACAAGGACGCCGGGCTGCACGACGCCGTGGTCGCGGCCGTGGCCGGCGCCGTCCGCTCCGGCGCTCTGCCCGAGGCCAGGCTCGTCGAGGCGGCCGAGCGGGTGCTCGCGACGAGCGGTGCGGCGCGCCGGCTCCGCGAGGCAGCGGCGCCATGGACCGACGACGGCTCCTCCGCCACCGCCGCGCGTGCGGCGCTGCGCCTGGTCGGCCGGCTGCCCGCGGCGGCCGAGCTGGCCGAGGCGCCGGTGCTGCGGCTCCGGACCGGCAGCACCATCGCCACCGGGGACGTCCCGTGGGGACTGCCGGCGCCCCGGACCGTCGTCGACGTGGTCGAGTCGACGCCGTACGCCGAGGTGCGGGCCGCCGCCGGGACCGGTCCGGTGATCGCCCTGGTGCGCGGGCCGCACCGGCACCCGTGGGCGCTCGAGGTGCTGCGAGCACTGCACCGGGACGTCGCACAGCTCGTCACCGTCGACATGGGCTGGCCCGGTGAGCTGGAGCTGCCCGGTGCCGCCGTGGTCTCGACCTACGGCGCCGGGTGGGCCAACGGCGCCGCGCTGTCCGAGCTGCTGGCCGGCCGCTGACCGGTGGCCGGCGCGAGGGCCCGCTGAGACGGTTCGGCCAGGGTGTGCAGCCCTACGACCCGGCGAGCACCGTGCTCCGGATGACCTGGCCCACGTGGCCGGGCGCGTCGGACACGGTCGAGGCGACCAGGCGGAGGTGGCTCCAGCCGCGCAGCGCAGGCTCGCGGGCGACGACGGCGAGCACGGCGCGTGAGCGCTGCGGCTCGTCCCGGTCGCTGAGCACGTCGACCTGCGCCCGGAGCCGGTCCGGCGGGACCCAGGGCATCAGCCGGCGCAGGTCGACCCGGCGGGACCGTCCGGCGGGGTCGACCCCGACCACCTCGATCACGGGACGCACCCATGGGTGGTCGCCGGCGAACGTCGGGTAGATGGCCATCGGCCACGCGGTCTCGGCGTGGACGGCGGCCGCCCACAGCATCCCCGCGAGGAGGGCCGCCCCGACCAGCGCCGGCGCGCGGTGGCCGCCGGACACCGACACGGGGGACGGCTCCGGGAGGCGCTCGACCGAGCAGAGGCGACGCGCCGACACTGCGGCGTAGACCCGGTCGCCCAGCCGCACGACCGGCGGCAGGTAGAGCACTGGCAGCGCCGGCCACAGCACGGGCACCCGCCAGGCCAGCAGCCGGTAGGCGCCGAACCCTTCGACGCTGCGCCCGCGCAGCGTCGCGGTCACGGTGTCGGGACCGCCGTCGACCGCCCGGTAGGTGACCAGGCCCGGGAGGGTGACGGCGTTGAGCACCGCCACTGCCCGGCGGCACATCCGGCACTGGGCGTCGAAGTCGAACGTGAGCAGCCCGCGGCGGACGGCGGCTCGGTCGGCCAGCCACTGCCAGTTGACGAAGGACAGGTAGAGCACCTGGAGCCACAGGAACGGGATGCGGAGCACGAGCCAGGTCATGTTGTGGAACACCAGTCCCAGCCCGGCCGCGACGCGCCGGGTGCGGCGGTGGAGGACGAGCAGGAGGAACGTGAGCTCGAAGGCCATCGTCCCGAGGCCCCACAGGACGAGCAGAGGCGCCGACCCGGCGGCGTCGAAGAACGGCTGCCAGCCGCCCAGCTCGAACCACTTGCCGTACATGATCCCGCGCATGTTGTGCGGTGAGGCCCACTCGAGACCCGTGGAGCCGTACTTGTACAGGCCGGGAAGGAGGTAGATCGCGCCCAGGACCAGCCAGACGACCCGGAGCGGCACCGAGTACCGACGGGCCGCCGGCGGGCTCTGCAGATGCTGGTCCGGCCGCCGCCAGGCCCGGACCACCGCGTCCAGCGAGAGCACGTCGCTCGAGCGGGCCGCGACGAAGATCAGCGCGACCCACACCACCACGTGGTAGTGGATCACTTTCCCGAACAGCTGGGGAACCGTCAGGTAGTAGCCCGCCGACAGGACGAACACCAGTGCGGACGTGCGGGTGAGGAACCCGAGTGTCGCGGTGACCGACGCGACGATCGCGACGACCAGGGCGACGTGCACCAGCTGCGGAGTCACCGGCAGGTGCGGTGCTAGGGCACGCATCCCCACCGGCGGAGCCATGAGGGCGTCCGGCAGTTCGGCGTAGCGCCGCACCACCGACTCGGGTGTCCCGGCCAACACAAGGGCGCTGGCGAAGAAGACCACCCGGAAGGCGGCCAGGTTCAGCGCGGGACCAGGTTCGGTGAGGAAGCTGCGAACCGTGCGGAGCGCCGCGTGCCTGCCGAGGGCCAGAGCGGTGCCCGCGACGACGGCGGCGACCAGGGCGACGGCGATCGACGCGGTCCTCATCGCGCGACGCCGACCCGACGGGCTCGCCGCCAGGACGCTCGCTCGGCGACGATCCGCACGTCCGCACGGTAGCCAGCGGGTCACCGGCGCGCAGGCGTTCGCGTCGACCGCGCGGCCCGATGCTCCGGGGTGATCTGATCGTTCTTGCTGACCTGCCTCGCAGGTCTTGCCATCGAGCTCATAGGTACGCGTTCCTGGTACCTGCGCCGGACGAAGGAGGCACGCGTGAACGACAGGCACGCCGAGCTCTGCAGCTCACCGAAGTGGGCCGAGTACATCGCGACCGAGGTCCTGCCCTCCGCCGTGGGCGAGCTGGAGCTGGGTGACGAGGTGCTCGAGATCGGCCCGGGCTACGGCGCCTCGACCCGGGTGCTCGTCGACGCCGTGCCGCGGCTCACCGCCCTCGAGGTCGACGCCCGGCTGGCCGAGGAGCTTGCCGCCGGCTACCCGCCGGTCGAGGTGGTGCACGGCAGCGGCGACGCGCTCCCGTTCGACGACGGACGGTTCACCGCCGTCGTGTGCTTCACCATGCTCCACCACGTCGACTCGACCGAGCGGCAGGACCGGCTCTTCGCCGAGGCCCGGCGGGTGCTCGCCGACGGTGGGGTCTTCGCGGGCTCCGACAGCACGGCCACCCCGGGACGGCGCGGCTTCCACGCGGGGGACACCTACGTGCCCGTCGATCCCGACGACCTCCCCCGGCGGCTGACGGCGGCCGGGTTCCGGGACGTGTCCGTCGCGGTCCCCGACCCGGAGTGGTTCACCTTCGTCGCCCGGCCGTAGCTGCAGCCGCCGCGGGAGTGGTCCCTTGCCAGCGCGCCACGGCCCGGCGAGACTCGCCGACCGTGCCGTCCGGACGCGATCGCGAGCGCCGGCCGTCGCGGCCCACCCGGGACGACCTGCTGGCCGCGGCCGGCCGGCTCGTCGACCCGGTGGTCGCGCCGGGGCTGCGCGTGCTGTTCTGCGGCATCAACCCGGGGCTGTACACCGCCTGGGCCGGGCACCACTTCGCCCGGCCGGGCAACCGGTTCTGGCCGGCACTGCACCGCTCCGGCTTCACCCCGCGCCTGCTCGCGCCCGCCGAGCAGGGCGACCTGCTCGCCCTCGGGCTGGGGATCACCAACGTCGTGGCCCGGGCCACCGCGACCGCCGCCGAGCTGGACCGGACCGAGCTGCGGGCCGGCGGCGAGGAGCTGGTCGCGTTCGTGCGCCGGTGGCGGCCGGCGTACCTCGCGGTGCTGGGGGTGACCGCCTACCGTGCGGCCTTCGACACCCCGGGCGCCGCCGTGGGCGAGCAGCCGGCGCTGGGCAGGACCCGGGTCTGGGTGCTGCCCAACCCCAGCGGGCTCAACGCGCACTGGCAGCCACCCGCGCTGGCCGCCGAGTTCACCGCTTTCCGCGCCGTGGTCGAGCAGACCCACCCGTCGCCGCAGCGGGGCGCAGGTTGACTGCGTGGGACACGCGGCCGGCCTCGACGACCGGACCCGAGTCCGCGCTGTCCACCGTCGCGGGCGGCGGGACTACGCGGGAGGAGGAGCCGGGTCCGGCAGTCCGCCCGCCGTCACCTCCCCGGGGGGCGTCGCGAGCGAGCGGGTCGAGTCCGCCCAGAGCGCCTCGACGTGGACGCCCAGCACGTCGTCGTACAGGTCGTCGTCGAACGTCTTCACGAGGATCTCGTCGTTGACGTAGTTGGCGTCGTGGTTGAGGTTGTGCGACCCGCTGAGCACGACCTTGCGCGGCTCCCGTGAGACGCCGTGCCGGGAGTGCAGCAGCCCGAGCTTGTCGTGGGTGTTCGCCCGGCGCAGCTCGACGCCGCCTGCGTCCAGCCGCCGCGCCACCTCGGGACCGAGAAGATCAGGGTCGGCACCGGCGAGGACGCGCACCCGGCCACCGGCGCCGGCGATCCGCGTCAGCTGGTCGGCGACGGGCAGCCGGTCGTCGGTGAACCTGGCGTGCACCAGCACGACCTCGGTCCCCGGTGCCGCCACCACCGACGCCAGCCGGCCGACCCAGAGGTCAGAGGTCTGCTGCGGCGAGCAGAACACCTTGGTCCGCAGCGCCGGGGACGACAGGAAGGAGCCGCGGCCGGTCCCGCAGTCGTAGAAGTCGTTGCGGGGGAAGTGCGCCCCGTCCCACATCAGCTCCCAGAGGCCGGTACGGAAGCCGTCGTGCAGCGTGCGGTCGCCGTAGACGGCCACCGCGTTGTTCGCCTTCTGCATCCCCGAGTGGTGGCTGACGTTGGCCGAGGACCACCACGACACGTGCCGGCGCAGCGCGCCGCCGGGGTCGCGGGTCGCCGAGAACAGCACGAGCTTGGTGTGCAGATCGGAGTTCCGGCCGGTCGACACCGCGCCGAAGTCCGGACGCCGGCCGCGCACCGCGGCGTCCTTCGCCCCGGACCACCGGTGTCCCGCCCCGAGGCCGTGCGGCGGCTCGCGGCTCAACCGGGCCGCGACCTCCGCGACGAGATCGCGGCCGTCGTGCACCACCCGCACGTCGACGCCCCGCGCGGCCGCGGCGACCAGCGCGTCGCGGAAGGCCTCGACGGTCAGGCGGAAGACCGTGGCCCGGATCGTCGCGCCGGGTGGGGTGTCCTCGACCATCCGCACCAGGCGGTCGACCACCGCGGGGTCCTCGCCGCCGGGAGCGGGCCGGCAGTAGGTCGTCTCGACCGAGAGCCCGTCGCGGCTCCAGAACGTCACGTCAGGCCGAGTGGTGGTCGAGCAGCCGCTGCGCCATCCGGGCGCCCGCGTCGGAGAGCTCAGCGGGCTGGACGACGAACGCCGACGGTCCGCAGCACAGGAGCAGCAGGCCGAGCCGGTCGTCGACCGGCGGCAGCAGGTC
This sequence comes from uncultured Actinomycetota bacterium, assembly GCA_963784645.1. Taxonomy (GTDB): domain Bacteria; phylum Actinomycetota; class Actinomycetes; order JACCUZ01; family JACCUZ01; genus JBBRVW01. Next base: position 673,092 of record CAWARY010000005.1, read on the forward strand.
GGCCGTCAGGGCCACGTCGCCCTCGTCGTCGTCGGTGACGTGGGTCGACTCGGCGTACCGCTCGACCGCCCAGCGCGCGGTCTGCGGCACCACCAGCTGCACGGAACGGGCCGCCCGGTTGGCGGCGAGCAGAGTGTCGAGGTCGGCCGGCGGCTCGAAAGGCCGGTCGGTCACCTCGTGCTCGACGATGCCGGACACGAGGAAGGTGCGGACCGCCGCGAGGTCGTCCGGCGGTCCGGCGTCGACCTCCCAGCCACGGCGGGTGCGGACCAGCCGGTAGGGCTCGATCACCCGCTCCCGGGTGCCGGGGTGCCACTGCCGGCTGTAGGTGATGCGGACCTGGCGGTGAGCCTCGGCCGCCTGGTGCAGCGCCTGGGCGGTGTCCGCGCCCCACTGCGCCGCCTCGGGTGCGTCGGCCGGGGCCAGCGCCGCCTCGAACGCCTCGACGGCGTCGCGCAGCGCGAGGTTGTCGGGTTCCAGGGCGAGCAGGTCGACACCGGCGGCGTGCAGTGCGGCCAGCTGCGTGGCGGTGAGGTGGTCGACCCCGAGCTCGTGCTCCGGGTCCGCACCGATGACCCGCACCCACTGGGCGTGCGCCGGGACGTCGTCGTCGCCCTCGCCCTCGCCGGTTCCGCCGCCGCCGGCGCCGTCACCCGGCGCGAAGAACTCCACCACGGGCAGCGCAAGGCTGCCGAGCTCCACGAGGTCGGCGAGGTAGTAGGCCATGAAGACCTCGCGCAGGTCGTCGGCCGCCAGCCCGAGCTCCGTCGCGAGCTCGCTCAGCGGCAGCCCCTGCGGGTGCAGCTCGAGGATGCCCAGTGCACGGGGGAGCGCGGCGAGCCGGGTGGCGTAGACGGCGACCGGGCTCACGTGGCCGGCTCCAGGAACGACCGCAGCTCGGCCAGCATCTCCGCGCGCACGTCGTCGGGGCCGAGCACCCGCACCCGGGTGCCCAGCTCGTAGACGCGGTCGCGGAAGACCCGACGGTTCGTCACGACGTACGTCAGGCGGTCGACGCCGCCGGAGCCGTCGGCGCCCACGGGGGCGCCCAGCAGGTTCTCGGTCAGCACCCGGTGCTCGCTGGGCACCTCCACCTGGACCTCGGTGGGCGGGTCGACCTGCCAGCTGAGGGGGTCCAGTGACGGGCGCACCGGCTCGCCCGGCCCGACCGGCGCCGTGCCGGGCGCGTCCAGCTCGACGTCGCTCATCCGGGAGACCACGAACTCCTTGGTGACCTCCGCGCCCTCCTCGCGCCCGGTGAGGTACCAGCCCGACGGGCCGCTGTGCACCCGGACCGGGTGGACGGTCCGCGCACCGCCCTTGTAGGTGAACCGGACCCGGCAGTGCCGGGTCACCGCGCGCTGCACCAGGTCGAGGTCGGCAGATGTGCCCGGGGCGACAGGACCGGAGGAACCGCCGTCGCCCAGGTGCGCCTCCATGCCCTCGAGACCGGCCGCCAGGGCGGCCCGGAGCAGCTCGCCGCGCTGCTCCGGCGTCAGGTGCACCGCGAGCCGGTTGTCGCGAGCGCGCATCAGGTAGACGCCGTCTGCGCCGACCTCGGCGACGTTGCGCACGTCGTAGCCCAGCGCGTTGAGGTGCTCGAGGTCGCGGCTGAGCATCTTGCGGCGGGCGTCGTCGGCCACTGCGCCCTCGGCCGCGACGGCGCGCAGCAGCACGTCGACCGGGGCGCCGTCGCGGTGGCCGGTGAGGACGCCGATCAGCCGGACCAGCCGCTCCATCGGAGCCCGCTGGTCCCGCCCCGCCCGCGCCATCTAGGCAGGCTCCCGGTCGCCGTTACGCATCGGCCCGACCCTATCCGCGCGGGTCGTGGGAGCCTGCTCGCCGTGCCGGGAATGTCCCGTCGGGTCCCCGGCTTGCAACCGGCATGACGACTGATTCCCTCACGCTGACCCGGCTGGACGGCACCGCCGGCAGCATCGACGACTACGCCGGCCAGGCCGTCCTCGTCGTCAACGTCGCCTCCCGGTGCGGCTTCACCACGCAGTACGCCGGCCTCGAGGCGCTGCACGAGCGGTACCGCGGGCGGGGCTTCACGGTCCTCGGGTTCCCGTGCAACCAGTTCGGGGCGCAGGAGCCGGGCGACGCCGAGGAGATCGCCGAGTTCTGCTCGTCGACCTTCGGGGTGAGCTTCCCGTTGTTCGACAAGACCGACGTCAACGGACCGGACCGGCACCCGCTGTTCGCCCGGCTGGCCGAGGCGGCCGACCCGTCGGGCACGGCGGGCGACGTGGCGTGGAACTTCGAGAAGTTCCTCATCGCCCCGGACGGGCAGGTCGTCGCCCGGTACCGGACCAAGGTCGAGCCGGAGGACCCGGCGCTGGTCGAGGCGATCGAGGCCGTCCTCCCGCGCTGAGCGGCCTGACGGGAGCAGCCCGCGACCGCACGTAGGCTCGTGCGCATGACGATGCCGATGGTCGAGGGTGGCCGGCCCCTCCTCCGTGCCCGGGTCTTCGGCTTCCCGGTGACCGTCGACATCTCCTTCCTCGTCGTCGTCGCGATCCTCGGCTGGGCGCCCGGGGGGAGCGCGTCGTCCTTCGTGGTCTGGCTGGTGCTGGTGCCGCTCGCCGTTCTCGTGCACGAGCTCGGGCACGCCTTCGTGGCCCGGACCACCGGCGCCCGGCCGACCATCCTGCTGGCCGGTCTCGGCGGCCTCACCTCCTACCTGCCGCCGGCGCCGGTGTCCCGCGGCCGGTCGGTCGCGATCTCGGTCGCCGGGCCGGCGGTGGGCATCGTCATCGGCGGTGCCCTGCTGGCGTACGGCTGGGTGGTGGGTGTCGCCGAGGGCAACCAGCTGGGCCGGCAGGTCCTCGGCACGGCCATCTACACCACGCTCGGCTGGAGCGTCCTCAACCTGCTCCCGATCCTGCCGCTCGACGGGGGGCAGACCCTGCGCGAGCTGCTGCCCGGCTCGCCGGCCAGGCGCGAGGTGCGCGCAGCGGCGGTGTCGGTCGTGGTCGCGGTCGTCGCCGCGGTGGTGGCCTACCGGGCCGGCTTCGTCTTCGGCGCCCTGCTGGCGGCGTTCTTCGTCTTCAGCAACGTCATGACGGTGCGCAACGCGCGCGACCTGGAGAAGGTCGACATCAACCAGCGGCTGGTCCAGCTGCTGTGGTCCGGCCAACAGGGCGAGGCGCGCGCCCTGCTGGCGGAGCAGCCGGCCGACAGCGCCGTGCACCCGCACGTGCGGTCCGCGGTCCGGGCCGCTCTCGACGACCCTGCCGGGGGCCGCCGCGAGCTCGAGGCCGCCGTCGGGCGCAACCCTGCTGACCCGACGGCGGCCAGCCTGCTGCTGCTGAGCCACCGGACCCGCGAGGACTGGCCGGCCGTGCGCGACCTCGTCGCGAGCGGCGCGGCCGCTGACCCCGGCAGCGTGCTGGCCGCCCAGACGGTGGCGTTCCGGTCCGGGGCGAAGCGGGCCAGTGCCGAGATCGGGCAGGCCTGGCTGGACCGGGGTGCCGCCGGCGATGCGTCCGACGACCTGTCCGGCCTGATCGGGTACAACACGGCGTGCGGCTGGGCCGGCGCCGGCGACCTCGACCGTGGGCTGGCGGCGTTCGCGCGGGCAGCCGACCTCGGCTTCGCCGACCTCACCACGGTCGACAGCGACGACGACCTCGCGCCGCTGCGTCCCCTGCCCGGGTACGACGAGGCCCGCCGGCGGATCCGCCTGCGGGCCCTCGCCGCGGCCGAGCCCGGCGAGCAGCACGCCCCCTGAGCCCGGCCCTCCGGCCTACCCGGCGGCCACCCGGTCGCGCTCGGCGACCCGCTGGGCCGGGAGGTGCACCTCGGGCCGGCCCTCGATGTGCAGCTGCGGCAGGAACCGCTCCCAGCTGCGGGGCAGCCACCAGTTCGCCCGGCCGAGCAGGTGCATCACCGACGGCACGAGCAGCATCCGCACCACCGTCGCGTCGATGAGGATCGCGGAGGCCATGCCGATGCCGATCACCTTGAGGACGATGTCCGGGCTCGGGATGAACGCGGCGAACACCGCGACCATGATGGCCGCCGCCGCCGTGATGACCCGGCCGGTGCCGGCCAGCCCCTCGAGGATCGCGCGGTGGTTCTCACCGGTACGCAGCCACGCCTCGCGCATCCGGCTGACGAGGAACACCTCGTAGTCCATCGACAGGCCGAAGAGCACGGCGAACATGAGCACCGGGACGAAGGCCGGCAGCGGCGTCTCGGTGTCGATGCCGACCAGCCGCCCGGCCCAGCCGCCCTGCAGGACGAGCGCGACCACGCCGTACGCCGCAGCGACCGACAGCAGGTTCATCGCGGCCGCCTTGAGGGCGACTGCGACCGAGCGGAACGAGACGAGCAGCAGGAGCATCGAGAGCAGCACGACGCCGCCGATGAGCAGCGGGATCCGCTTGGCGATGTTGCTGGTCGAGTCGATCGAGGTCGCGGTCACGCCTCCGACGTGGACGTCCAGGCCGGTGCCTCGGGTTGCGGACGGCAGGACCGTGTCGCGCAGCCGGTGCACGAGGTCCTCGGTGCTCGACGACTGCGGCCCGGTCGTCGGGACCACGGTGAACACCGCTGTGGTGCCGTCGGGGCTGACCGTGGCCGGCGTGACAGCGGCGACACCACTGGTGGACGTCAGGTCGCCCTCGACCTGTCGAAGTGCCGCCTCCGCGCCGGACGCCGGCAGCTCGGCGACCATGAGGAGCGGGCCGTTGGAGCCGGCGCCGAACGCGGTCGCCTGGGTGTCGTACGCGGTGCGGGTCGAGGTGTTCTCGCGGTTGTTGCCGGCGTCTGGGAAGCCGAACCGCACCCCGAGGAACGGCGAGGCCAGGGTCAGGAGTGCGACGACACCCACGACGGCGGCGACCACCCGGTGCCGCTCGACCAGCCGGCTCCACCCCAGCCAGGCGCGGGACGGCTCGATGTGTCCGCCGGTCGCGACCTCGATGGCCCGGGACCGCGCCAGCGGCAGCCGCAGCCGGTCGACGTGCCGGCCGAGGTAGCCGAGCAGGGCCGGGAACAGCGTGATGCTGGCGAGCAGCACGACGACCACGCCCAGGATGGTGACGAGCGCTGCGCCGCGCATGAACGACAGACCCATCGCGAACAGGCCGAGCATGCTCACGACCACGGTGCTGCCCGCGACGAGGACGGCGCGGCCGGCGGTGTCCAGGGTCGCGACGGTGGCCGCGCGCTCGTCGAGCCCGACGGCCCGCCACTCACGGAACCGGGTGACCATGAGCAGGGCGTAGTCGATGCCGATGCCGATGCCCATCATCGTGGCGAGCGACGTCGACCAGTCGGGGGCGTCGACGACCGAGATGAGCAGCGTGGTGAATGTCGCGCTCACGGCGAGCCCAGCCACCGCGACGAGGATGGGCAGGCCGGCCGCGACGACCGAGCCGAACGTCACCAGCAGGATCAGGGCCGCAGCGGCCAGACCGATGCCCTCGGAGCCGATGTCGCCCTGTTCCGCCTGCTGGACCGTCTGGCCGCCGAGCGAGACCGAGAGCCCGCCGGTGGAGGCGGCCGCCGCCACGTCCAGCATCCGCTGGCTGTCCTCGACCGGCATGTCCGGCGGGTTCACGACGTCCAGCCGGGCCCGCGCGACGAGGGTCCGGCCGTCGGGCGCGATGCTGCCGGGCGCGGCGTACGGGTCGTCGACGGACTCGACGTGCGGGACGCCCGCCAGCCGGCCGAGCAGCGCGGTGACGTCGGCGCGGACGGCGGCGTCGGTGACCGGTCGCTGCGAGCTGACCACGACGTCCACGGTGTCGCCGGCCTGCGCCGGGAACTCGTCCTCGAGCAGCTGCTGGGCCGCGCTGGAGTCGGAGCCGGGCGCCGAGTAGTCGGCCGTGAACTCGCCGCCGAACGCGCCGGAGAGCACGACCGCGAGCCCGAGCGTCGCCACCCAGGCGACGACGGTGAGCAGCCGGTGCCGGTAGGTCAGGTCGGCCAGCCGGCCCAGCGGCCCCGGCCGCGGCCGGGCGGGAGCGGTGGGACCGGAGCGGGGGGCGGGCAGGGTCGACGGCTGCGTCATGGGGTGTCCTCGGGCGGCGGGAGAAGCGTTACGCTCCATAACGAACACGATGCGGCGTCACTTGTCAAGGGTCTTCACCTGTGTGATGCTGCATAACACATGGATCCGTCCGGAGCTGCCGGACCGTCGTCCGAGGAGGTCCCGTGGTCGCTGAGCCCGCCGTCCTGAGCCGTCGCGAGCGGGCCCGGGTCGCGACCGTCGACGAGATCAAGGCCACCGCGTTGCAGCTGATGCGGGAGACCGGCACCACCGACATCCGGTTCACCGACATCGCCCGGGCGATGGGCATGACCCCGCCCGCTCTGTACCGCTACTTCGACGACCGCGACGAGCTGCTCACCGCGCTGATCGCCGACGCCTACGACACCCTCGGCGCGCGCATCGGCGCGGCCCTCGCCACCCGTCCGGAGGACGACCTGGCCGGTCGCTGGGAGGGTGCGGCCGGCGTCTACCGGGACTGGGCCCGCAGCGAGCCCCAGCAGTTCGCTCTCGTGCTGGGCATGCCGGTGCCCGGCTACGTCGCTCCCGACGAGGGCCCGACCACCGACGCCGCCAAGGCGGCGATGGCACAGCTCGCCAGCATCTTCGTCGCGGCCGCCCGCACCGGGCGGCTGGGGGAGCCACTGATCCGCGAGGTGACGCAGGCGGTGGCCGACTGCGAGAAGGCCAAGCACGACGAGCTGGTCGGGATCGTGCCGCCGGAGAGCTTCCAGGCGATGCTCCAGACCTGGGCGATGCTGCACGGGTTCGTCAGCCTCGAGGCCTACGGCCACTTCGACTGGCTGGAGCCCGACGCGCGCGACGCGCTCTTCCGCAGCCACATCCGGCTCGCCGCCACGGCTGCCGGCCTTCCCGTGCCACCGCCCTGAGACCGGGGGCCAGCGGCGCTGCGGTCAGCCCCCGGCCCGCAACCGACGGTGCATGCCGTCCATCACGACTGCGCCGCGCAGGTACGTCTTGGCGAGCTTGGCGACCACCGTGTAGTTCGTGTCCACCACGTTGGCGATCGGCGTGAGGGCCGTCTGGGAGACCAGCTGGTAGGCATCCAGGGCGGACAACCCGGTCAGCTCACGCACCCAGCCCACCATCTCGGCGTGCGCGATGCGGAACGCGTCCTCCAGCGGGCGGGCCGAGCCGGTGGTCATGATGAAGACGTCGTCCTCCATCCGCGGCCAGGCGGTGGGGGGCGCGCCGGTGACGAGGCCGAGCACCAGCTCGGTGTCCATGGCGCACTCCACGGCGACCCCGCAGGTCTCGCCCTCGCCCTGGCGGGCGTGCCCGTCGCCCAGGCTGAGCAGCGCACCCTCGACGTTGACACCGAGGTAGCAGGTGGTGCCGGCCCGCATCTCGGGGGTGTCCATGTTCCCACCCCAGTCACCGGGCGTCAGCGACGAGCGCACCTCGCCGAGCGCGGGCGCGACACCGACCGTTCCGTGCATCGGGTCCAGCGGCAGGTCGACCTGGTACACCGAGTCGAGGGCGTCGTACGTCACGGTTCCTGCTGCGGCGTCGATCTCGTAGACCCAGGTGCGCTCGGGAAGGGGGTCGTGCAGCATCGCCGTCGTCCGCGTCGCCGTCAGCGCGCCGAACAGTGGCACGGTCGTGCTCACACCGCGCCCGCCGCGGGGGGTGATCGACCGGAAGTGCACGGCAAGGGTGTCGCCCGGGTGGGCGCCCTCGACGAAGAAGGGCCCGGTCTGCGGGTTGATGAAGCGGGGGTCACAGACCTGGGAGACGAGGTCAGTGGTGCTGCGGACCCGGCCGGCGAAGCAGTCCATCGTCCAGGTCGAGATCACCGTGCCCGGTCGGACGCTGACCAACGGCTCGGCACCGCCGAAGGTGTAGGTCAGCGACGCCGGGTCCGCGTCGGCGTCCGGCTCGAACCGCAGGACCTGCTCGTCGGTGTCGGGCACGACACTCCTCCAGGGGGCATGAGCAGCCGGTGCGTCGGCGTCGGAGGGGGCGCGCCGACGCACCGGCCGTCGTGGGTGAGCCGCTCGGGACGGCCTGACCGCTCCGGACCCTAAGCGCGCTCGTGCGTCTCCTCGAAGACCGTGCGGCCGATCGCGTCGTACACCGGCCGGTTGCGGGCGCGCAGGTACAGCACGCCCACCAGGCCGGCGGCGAACGTCCCCACGACCAGCCAGGGGATGGCGGTGAAGAACGGCGAGCCGGCCGCTGCGCCTCCGGCGAAGTCGATGTTGCTCAGCAGCAGCCACACCACGTAGACCATGCCCAGCCCACCGAGACCGGGGATGATGCCGGTCATCAACAGGTTGCCGGGCTGCACCTTCTTGACGTGGAAGTACCAGATGACTGCCAGCGACGTGATCGCCTGCACGATGAGGATGGCCATCGTGCCGAGGATGGCCAGCAGGCCGTACTCATAGAAGTACGCACCGCGGAGCGGGTCGGAACCGTTGGTCGTGAGGACGTAGAAACCGACCGTGAGGACCAGGGTGATGACGCTCTGCGTCAGCGAGGCGACGTGCGGTGTGTGGTGGGTCCCGTGGGTCCGCCCGAGCGTGTTCTTCGTGACGGGCAGCTCCCTCGCGATCGCGAACAGGTATCGAGACGCCGCGTTGTGGAAAGCCAGGCCGCAGGCGAACGAGCCGACCATGATCAGGAAGAGGTAGATGTCGCCGATGAACGCGCCGCCGAGCTTGGCCTCGGCGAGGTCGACCCACAGGCCGATCGAGTCGGTGTTCGACTTCTCGATCGCTGTCGCCTTGCCGTTGCCGGCGATCATCATCCAGGACACGAAGGTGTAGAAGAGCCCGAGGCCGACCACGGCGATGAGGGTGGCGCGGGGGACGATGTGCTTCGGGTTGCGCGACTCCTCGCCGTACACGGCAGTGGTCTCGTAGCCCACCCACGACCAGAAGGCGAAGAACAGTCCGATCGCGGCGCTCCCGGCTGCGATGCTCTGGCCGTCGATCTTCAGGCCCATCCCGCCGCCGGCCTGCAGGGAAGTGAACGCATTGACCGGGTTCACCGCCTCGAAGAGCAGACCGTCGGGGCCGCCGCCGCTGAACAGGACCGAGAGGCTCAGCGCGCCGAGCAGGATGACCTCGGCGATCAGGGTGACCCCGAGGACGGCTGCAGCGATGTTGATGTCGTAGTAGCCGAAGGTGGCGATGACCGCGATGCCGATGAGAGCCAGCACGAGCCAGTTCACGTCGATGCCGACCCAACGGTTCAAGGCGTCGTTGGAGAAGTAGGCGAAGATGCCGATCAGGGAGCCCTCGAACACGACGTACGCCATCGTGGCCAGGGCGCCGGACGCCATGCCCCACACCTGGCCGAGGCCGTGGGTGATGAAGCCGTAGAAGGCGCCGGCCGTCGTGATGTAGCGCGCCATGGCGACGTAGCCGACGGTGAAGAGGGTCAGCACGACAGTGGCCACCAGGTAGCCGGCGGGAGCGCCGGTGCCGTTGCCGTAGCCGACTGCGATGGGCACGTTGCCGGTCATCGCGGTGATCGGTGCGGCGTTCGCCACGGCCATGAACAGCACGCCCATCAGGCCGACGGCGCCGACCTTGAGGTGGTTCTTGGCCGGTGGCGGCGGCGCGTCCGCGGACGCCCCCGGTGTCAGGTTCTCGCTGGTGGTCACAGAGTCACTCCATCTCGGAGCCCATGCCGTTTCACCGGATCCAGGTGGACCGATTGGGCCGGGGCAGCGGAACTGGACGGTCGTCGGCTGTGACGTGAGCCACAGTCGAGGGGAATGGTGGCAGCGAGATCAGGCGCTGACAAGCGACACGGCGAAATGTCCCGCGGGAATTCTCCAACCGTTGACCGGACCGGATGGATCCTGCTAGAAACCATTCAGCAGACCGATAAGCGATTCGGTATGCGGTCCGGTCCGACAGTCCCCGAGGCGGGTGCATGACCTTCGACTACGGCGAGTTCTCCTTCGCGTCCAAGCAGGAGGTCCTCGACAAGTCCCGGGAGTTCTGGAACCCCGGCAAGACCGACTTCTGGGTGGAGGCAGGCGTCCCGCTGGTCATCGACCGGCGCGAGGAGTACTTCATCTACGACATGTCAGGCAAGCGCCTGCTCGACGTCCACCTCAACGGCGGCACGTACAACCTGGGCCACCGCAACCCCGAGGTCGTCGCGGCCGTCACCCAGGCGATGGCGCACTTCGACATCGGCAACCACCACTTCCCGTCGCTGGCGCGCACCGCGCTGGCGGAGGCGCTGGTCGACCTCGGCCCCGGCGGGCCTCACCAAGGTGGTCTACGGCAGCGGTGGCGGCGAGGCCATCGACATCGCCCTGAAGACCGCCCGGCACACCACCCAGAAGCGCAAGATCGTCTCGATCATCAAGGCCTACCACGGTCACACCGGGCTGGCGGTCGGCACCGGGGACGACCGGTTCAGCAAGCTGTTCCTCTCCGACCGGCCGGAGGAGTTCCCGCACGTCCCTTTCAACGACCTCGCCGCGATGGAGGACGCCCTGCGCGGGCGTGACGTGGCGGCCGTGATCATGGAGACCATCCCGGCCACGTACGGCTTCCCGCTGCCCGACCCGGGCTACCTCGAGGGCGTGAAGTCGCTCTGCGAGCGCTACGACGCTCTGTACATCGCCGACGAGGTGCAGACCGGCCTGATGCGCACGGGTGAGCTGTGGGCGATCACCAAGCACGGCATCACGCCGGACATCCTGGTGACCGGCAAGGGGATCTCCGGGGGGATGTACCCGATCTCCGCGGTGCTGGTCGGCGAGCACGCCGCCGGGTGGCTGACCGAGGACGGGTTCGGGCACATCTCGACCTTCGGCGGTGCCGAGCTGGGCTGCATCGCGGCGCTGAAGACGCTGGAGATCTGCACCCGGCCCGAGACCCGGTCGATGGTGCACTACATCTCCGACCTCGTCGGCCGCGGGCTGCGCGAGATCCAGGCCGACTTCCCGGACTGGTTCGTCGGCATCCGGCAGAACGGTGTCGTGATGGGCCTGGAGTTCGCGCACCCGCAGGGAGCGAAGTACGTCATGCGCCACCTGTACGAGAACGGCGTCTGGGCGATCTTCTCCACCCTCGACCCACGGGTGCTGCAGTTCAAGCCGGGCATCCTGCTGCGGCCGGAGCTCTGCGAGGAGCTGCTGGACCGCGCCGAGGTGGCCATCCGCAAGGCCCGTGACGAGGTGCGGCACGGGTCCGCACCCCGAGAGCGGGTGCCGGCGTGAACGAGGTCGTGGCCCAGGTCGAGGCCGCCGGGGTGCCGCGGGCCCGGCAGATGCTCGAGCGGGCCCGCTGGGCGGCCCGGTCGTTCGCGACCTACGACCAGGCGACCGTGCTGCGCATCGCCGAGGCTGTCGCCACGGTCGCCGAGTCCAGGGCCGAGTTCTACGCCGAGTGGGCCGTCCGCGAGACCGGCTTCGGCGTGGTGGCGGACAAGGCCGTCAAGAACCGGCTCTGCTCCCGCGGGATCGTCGATGCGTACCGCGAGGACGACTTCGTGACGCCGCGGGTGGACACCGGCACGCAAGATGGTCGAGGTGCCCGCGGCCGGCCGGCGTCGTCCTGGCGCTCACGCCGTCGACGAACCCGGTCTGCACCGTCTACTTCAAGATCCTGCTGGCGTTGCTCACGCGCAACGCCGTCGTCATCAGTCCGCACCCGTTCGCCAAGGAGTGCTGCGCCGACGCGGCGCGCGTGCTCGGCGAGGCTGCGGTGGCGGCCGGGGCACCCGACGGCGTCGTCCAGGTCGTCGACGAGCCCTCGGTCCCCTTGATCGATGCGCTGATGACCGACGAGCGCACCGACGTCATCCTCGCCACCGGGGGCGTCCCCGTGGTGCGCGCCGCCTACTCGTCCGGCAACCCGGCGATCGGGGTCGGGCCCGGCAACGTCCCGGTACTCGTGGACGCCACTGCCGACCTGCGCCGCGCGGCGGAGAAGCTGGTGGCCAGCAAGGCCTTCGACAACTCGATCCTGTGCACGAACGAGAGCGTGCTCATCGTCGAGGAGTCGGTCGCCGACCAGCTGCTGCGAGAGATGGGCCGGCACGGCGCTCACCTGCTCTCGGACGACGACCGCGACAGGGTCCGGGACACGGTGTTCCCCGGTGGCCGGTTCGACACCTCACTGGTCGGTCGGTCCGCCACCGAGGTGGCCGCCAAGGCCGGCATCCGGGTGCCGGGCCGGACCCGCGTGCTGCTCGCGCCGTTCGACCTCGCCGTCGACGAGGAGCCCCTGGCCCACGAGAAGCTGCTTCCGGTGCTCGGTGTCGTCCGCGTGCCCAGCGTGCGCCGAGGCATCCGGACCGCCGTCGCCGTGCTGCGGATCGGGGGAGCCGGTCACTCCGCCGTCGTGCACAGCACCGACCCGCGCACGGTGATGGCCTACGCCGCCGCCGTGCGCGTCCTGCGGGTCACCGTCAACGAGGGCGGCAGCACGGGCAGCGCCGGCTTCAGCACCCACCTGGCGCCGTCCATGACGATCGGCACCGGTTTCGTGGGCAGGAGCTCGCTGGGGGAGAACCTCGAGCCGCGCCACCTGGTCAACTGGACCCGGCTCGCGTACAGCACCGACGTGTCCGAGTCGCTGCCGTCCTTCGAGGGACTGGTGCCGTGGCGGGCCCCGCTGGGCGCCGTCCCGCCCTACCCGGAGGCGAGCAACCTGCCGCGCACCGACGACGGTGCACGTTCCCTGCCCGACGCGTCCGCCGGTGGTGAGACCGGCGAGCTCCGCGAGGAGCTGCGCCGACTCATCCTCGAGGAGCTCACCACGATGATCAAGGGCTGACATGGCCGAGCTGAGGTCCTTCATCTTCCTCGACCAGCTGCAGCCGCAGACCATGTGCTACCTCGGCACATGGATCAAGGGCAGCCTGCCGAGGTCGGACATGGCGGCCCAGATCATCGAGGTCGCACCAGGCCTCGACATCGAGCCGCTGACCGACGTCGCGCTGAAGAACACCGAGGTGCAGGCCGGGATGCTGGTCGTCGAGCGGCAGTACGGCTACCTCGAGATCCACTCGCGGTCGACCGAGGCGGTGCGCTCGGCCAGCGCAGCGGTGCTCGACGCGCTGGACGCCACCGCCGCCGACGCGACGCGGCCGACCGTGCTCGCCGCGCAGGTGGTGTCCCGCCTGGACGCCCAGCACGCGTTCCTCATCAACCGCAACAAGGTCGGTTCGATGGCGCTGCCGGGCGAGTCGCTGTTCGTGATGGAGATGCAGCCCGCCTCCTACGCGATCCTCGCCACCAACGAGGCGGAGAAGGCGGCCGCGATCAAGGTCGTCGACTACCGGATGATCGGAGCGACCGGCCGGGTGTACCTCACCGGTGCGGAGGCCGACGTGCGAGCAGCCGCCGAGGCAGCCGAGGCGGCGTTGTCATGAGCGGTGAGAGTCTGGCCGGGCTGGGACCGGACGAGCTGCGCGCGATGGTGCGTGAGGTCCTGCGCGATGTCCTGCCCGCGGCCGTCACCGCCCGCCGGACCACCGACGGACCCGTCCCCGAGCACGTCGTGCTGCGCACCGACGGCGACCTGGACGCCCTGCTCCGCCGGGTGGCGGCGCAGTGCGCGGACCCGGCCCGCCGAGAGGCGATCCACGAGGGCCGGCACGGCTTCCGGCTCGCCGCGGGCGACGCCGTGACCACGACGGCGGGCCCGGCGGCAGCTCCGGCCGCTCGCACCGAGCGTCGTGCGGGTGGAGCGCGGAGCGGTCACCGAGCGTGCGGTGCGGCGGGCGGCCGCTGACGGCGCCCGGCTGGTGCTCGGGGCGCGCGCCGTCATGACCCCGTTGGCCCGGGACCGGGCTCGCGCCCTGGGAGTCCCCGTCGAGAAGGAGAGCTGATGCTCAAGGCGACTGTCGTCGGCAACGTATGGGCGACCAAGAAGGTCGACGGTCTGCCCAACGGCGCATTCCTCGAGGTGCAGGTGGAGGACGGCGGGCAACGGCTCGTGGCCTTCGACGTGCTCGGCAGCGGCGTCGGCGAGCACGTGCTCGTCGCCACCGGCTCGGTGGCCGCCGCGTACTTCCCCGACCCGCACCCGCCGGTGGATGCGCTGGTCATCGGATCGATCGACGAGGCGTGACCCGCACGTCCTGATAGACATACGACACGAAGGAGTGAGCCGGAGATGGCGAACAACAACAACGCGATCGGCATGATCGAGACCAAGGGGTACGTTGCGGCGCTCGCTGCCGCCGACGCCATGGTCAAGGCGGCCAACGTCACGATCGTCGGGCGCACGGAGGTCGGTGACGGGCTGGTGGCCGTCACGATCGTCGGGGACGTGGGCGCCGTGAAGGCCGCCACCGAGGCCGGCGCCGAGACCGCTGGCCAGGTGGGCGAGCTGGTGTCCGTGCACGTCATCCCGCGCCCGCACGGCGAGCTCGGCCGGTACTTCGACACCTCCGGACCGGAGGCGTGACGACGGGTCACACCGGCCGCGCAGCGGAGATGCCGGGCGTGACCGGGACCGAGCTGCGCGTCTACCTCCTGCTCGAGGACCTGCAGCGCCAGTTCGCGGCTTATCTCGCGACGCCCACCAGGGCCCGTGGCTACCCGCCGTTCGAGGGTCAGCACTCCCTCATCGTCGAGGTTGCGCCCGGGTTGGCCATCGAGCGGGTCATCGACCTCGCGCTGCGGGCGGTACCGTCCGTCGAGCCGGGCATCCTCTTCGTCGAGCGCCAGTTCGGCGTCCTCGAGGTGCACGGGGCCGACCTCGACGACGTCCGGCGTGCAGGGAAGGCCATCCTCGACGGGCTCGGGGCCTCGGCCGGGGACCAGCTGCGACCACACATCCTCTACAGCGACGTCATCGAGGACATCACCGACCAGCACGCCGTGATCGTGAACAGGAACCGGCAGGCGTCGATGGTCATGCCCGGCGAGACGCTGCTCGTCTACGAGATGACACCGGCGCTGTTCGCGACGGTTGCGGCGAACGCTGCCGAGAAGGTCGCGCCGGGTGTCACCCTCGTCGACGTGTCGATGATCGGCGCGGCCGGTCGGGTCTACATGGCCGGGTCGACCCCGGACGTGATCCGGGCGAGGGACGAGATCACCCGGGTGCTCGGTGAGATCGAGGGCCGCGGACACGGGCCCGGCGGCGGGCGGACATGAGTGTCCATGACCTCTCGGCGGACGACGTCGCCGCGCGACTCGATCCGGTGGCGCGGCGCGCTCTGGCCGAGTACGGCGTGCCGTCCGGTGCGACCCTGACGCTGCTGAACGTGAGCGAGAACGCCACCTACGCCGTCGACGACCCGGCGAGCGGGCAGCGGACGGTGCTGCGGATCCATCGGCACGGCTACCACGACGGCGCCGCGATCGAGTCCGAGCTGGCCTGGCTGGACGCTCTGCGCGAGGAGGCCGGAGTGCGTACGCCGCACGTCCTGCCCACTCCTGATGGTCGCCGGCTGCTCGCGATGGACGAGGACGGCTCGCCGGACCCCCGGCACGTGGTGCACTTCGAGTGGCTGCCCGGCTCCGAGCCGACGCCGGCCGACGAGGGGCTGTCGGGGTCCTTCGAGCTCCTGGGTGCGCTGACCGCGCGCATGCATGAGCACGCCCGTAGCTGGAGGAGGCCTGAGGGCTTCCGCCGGTTCGCCTGGGACTACGACGGTGCTTTCGGGGCGTCGGCGCGCTGGGGACGCTGGCAGGACGGCATCGCCGTCGGTGCCGCCGAGCGCGAGGTGCTCGGGCGGCTCGACGACATCCTGCGCACCCGGCTGGCCCGGTTCGGCGTCGGTGCCGAGCGCTACGGACTGGTGCACGCCGACCTGCGCCTGGCCAACCTGCTGGTCGACGGCGACTCGACGTACGTGATCGACTTCGACGACTGCGGCCTCGGTTGGTTCCTCTATGACTTCGGCGCCGCGGTGAGCTTCTTCGAGCACGATCCGCGGGTGCCCGAGCTCGCCGACGCCTGGGTCCGGGGCTATCGCAGCGTGCGTCCGCTGCCCGTCGAGGACGAGGCCGAGATCCCGATGTTCGTGATGATGCGCCGCCTGCTCCTGGTCGCCTGGATCGGGTCGCACTCCGGCACCGAGCTGGCACAGTCGATGGGCGCCGAGTACACCGCCGTCAGCTGCGACCTCGCCGAGCACTACCTCGCGCAGTTCGGCTGACGGGCCGAAGACCTTGACCCGACACACAGGCAGGGGAACAGGTGATGTTCACATCGTTTGAGGGCCGGCGCGTCGTCGTGACCGGAGGCAGCAAGGGCATCGGCAAGGGCATCGCCCGGGTCTTCGCCCGTTCGGGCGCCGACGTGCTCGTGGTCGCGAGGGACGCAGCCGCGCTGACCGCTGCGGCTGCCGACATCGGCGCGGAGGGCGACGGCAGGGTGGAGACGCTGGCGGCCGACGTCTCCACCGTCGCGGGCTGCCGCGAGCTGGCCGAGGCCGCGGTGCAGCGCCTCGGCGGTATCGACGTCCTGTGCGCCAACGCCGGGATCTTCCCGGACAAGGCGTTCATCGACCTGACCGAGGCGGACGTGGACGCGGTCTTCGCGCTCAACGTCAAGGGCACGATGTTCTCCGTGCAGGCCTGCCTCCCGGCCCTCGAGGCCAGCGGTCATGGCCGGGTGGTCGTGACGTCGTCCATCACCGGCCCGATCACCGGCTACCCCGGCTGGTCCCACTACGGCGCCAGCAAGGCGGCCCAGCTGGGTTTCCTGCGCACGGCGGCCATCGAGCTCGCCCCCCGGAAGGTGACCATCAACGCCGTCATGCCCGGCAACATCGCCACCGAAGGGCTGGCCGAGATGGGTGCGGACTACATCCGGGAGACCGAGGCCGTCATCCCGCAGCACCGCCTCGGCAGCGTCGACGACATCGGCTACGCCGCGCTGTTCTTCGCCTCCGACCAGGCGGCGTTCGTCACAGGTCAGACCCTGGTGGTCGACGGCGGTCAGGTGCTGCCCGAGTCGCCCGCGGCGCTGGCCGGGATCTAGCTGTGACCGAGTCCGCGATCGGACGGGCGGCCGAGGAGGTGCGCCGCTGCTTGCTCGACGAGATCAGCCAGGGTCAGCTGCGCCCCGGGGAGCGGCTCGGGGCGGAGCGCGACCTGGCGGTGCGGCTCGGCGTCAGCCGCTCGACCGTGCGGCAGGCACTGGCCTCGCTCGAGGCGAACGGTGTCGTCCGGCGCGTGCCAGGTCGCGGAGGCGGAACCTTTGTGCGCCAGCAGAAGGTGGAGCGTGACCTCTCGCAGGTGGTGGGGGTGCCGGCCCTGCTCCGTCAGCAGGGCATGACGGCGGGGTCGCGCGTCGTGAGTACCCAGATGGTCGTTGCCGACGAGGAGACCGCCGCCGCGCTCGGCCTCCCACCAGGTGGCTACGTCTTCGACGTCGTCCGGATCCGGCTCGCCGACGGCACGCCGATCTCGCTCGAGCACGCGCGGCTGCCGGCGGAGCGGTTTCCCGGGCTGCTCGACCAGCCGCTGGGGGGCTCGCTGTACGAGCTGCTGGAGCAGCGGTACGGGACCGCGCCCGGCGAGGCCGTGGAGCACATCGAGGTGGTGTCCGCAGGCGAGGACGAGGCATCGATCCTCGGCGTCGAGCCGGGCTCGCCGTTGCTGTCGATCACCCGCACGACGCAGGACGGCGGCGGGCAGGCGTTCGAGCACTCGCACGACCTCTTCCGGGCGGACCGCACGACGATCACGGTTCGCACGCCGGCGGCGACACCCGCCCCGGGCGGCGTCCACGGTCGGGTGGTCCAGCTGCGCCCGCGTGGCTCACGGTGACCTGTCCCGGCCCGTCGCCGATGGTCGCGCTCGTGGTGGCGAACCGCACCGACGCCGACCCGGGGTACGTGGGTGATCGGCTCGCCGCGCGGGGGTTCGGGCTGCGCATCGCACTGCGTGAAGACGGTGTCCCCGCTCTGCACGATGCCGGCCACGTCGACCTCCTGCTGCTGCTCGGGTCCGAATGGTCGGTCCACTCACCGGTCGCACCCGTCGCGCTGGCTGCCGAGTCTGCGCTGGTACGCGACGCGGTGGCGACCGGACGTCCGGTGCTCGGCCTCTGCTACGGCGCGCAGCTCGTCGCACACGCCCTCGGAGGAGACGTCGCGAGGGCCGCGGCGCCGGAGGCCGGCCCGGTGACCGTCGACACGGTCGACCCGGACCTCGTTCCCACCGGGCCGTGGACCGCTTTCCACCTCGACTCCCTCACCCCGCCCCCCGACGCCGAGGTGGTGGCCCGCAACGACTGCGGCGTGCAGGCGTTCGTGCTCCCCGGCGTGCTGGGGGTGCAGTTCCACCCCGAGGTGGGACCGCGGGTGCTGGCCGGCTGGGCGGCGCGGTTCCCGGATCTGCTGGCCGACGCAGGCATCGACGCCGAGACGCTCGTCGCCGGCGCCGAGCATCGCGAGCAGGCGTCCCGGGATGCGGCGTACACCCTGGTCGACGTCTTCCTGGCGCGCAACCGCGCCCGGCTGCCGGACGTCGCTGACCGCTCCTGAGGTCAACCTGCCAGACCCGTGAGCAGACCCCAGGCGACGCAGTACCGGTGCCCCAGGACGCCGGCGGCGTCTCCGCGGCCGACGGCAGTGCCGGCTGGCAGAGCTCCGGTGACGGCCGCGAGCACCTCGTCGTCACCCGCTGGACCACCCACGACCACGACGGTCCGCGGCGCGACATCCAGCGTTCGGAGTGCACGGGCGACGTTGACGCCCAGCAGCTCGACCTTGAGCCGCAGCCGCAGCGCCCGCCACTCGCCCGGGGCCAGGGTGCGGTGGAACGGCAGCCAGCCGGCAGGCCCGCTGACGACCAGCGACCCGACGGCCTCGCGCGGCGTCGGCCGGTCCAGGAAGGTCCGGGTGCCGTCCTCGGCGAGGAGCACCTGCGGTGCCTCCACCCGGTGCGCCGGTCCGCGCTTCACGTGCTCGGCCGCCGCAGCCGTGATCCCGGCGAGTCCGGCCACCGACAGCGTCAGCAGCTCGCCGCCGCCGGCGGCGACGACCGCTGCACCTGCCGACACGGTGTCGACGGTTCCACCGCCCAGGTCGACGACGACCGCATCAGGTGTCGCGCCCGGCGTCGTGAGCGCCCCCGCGCGGGCCGCCTCGGCCTCGGAGCCGGCCACCAGCACGGCCACCCCGAGCCGCTCGGCCAGTGCGGCCGACGGATCGGCACACGGTGTGTCGCCTCGCAGCGAGGCCACGGTGACCGGCCGACCCACGGTGCTGCGGCGGGCGAGCACCTGGGTCGAGACGTCGGCGAGGTCGACCGCCCAGAGGTCGTCGACGTCGTGCACCGTGAGCTCCGGGGGGAGCGCGTAGGAGCTGACCAGTCCGACCGGACCGGCGCGCAGGGCGGCGAGCCCGCTCGCGAACTCCTGCCTGCCGGCCCCCAGGTCCAGCCATCCGGCCGCACCCGCGGCTTCGGGCTCGCCCGGCGTGCCGAGCGCCACCACGGCGTTGGTGGCGTCGGACAGGCCGTCGGCCAGGGCGACCGCGTCGCCGAGCTCTGCCGGGTCCAGGGCGAGCAGCCGGCTCAGCCGCAACGGGTCGGCCAGCGACCGCAGCGGCCGCCCGTCCGCAGCCACCTCGACCACGAGCAGCTCGGCCGCCAGCGCCGCGGGGACGTCCACCTCGTCGACGACGGGGACCGCCGTCGGGAGCCGGTTCGCGACCAGTACCGCCTCGTCGTCGGCCAGTACGACCGCCGCCAGTCGTCCGGCCCTGGCGAGCGGCTGAAGGAGGTCGACGGCCGCACGGAAGCCGGTGCCGGCCGGCACCACCGCGACGAGCGGGTCCGCACCGTCCGGTGCGCTGCCGGGTACCAGGAGGTGTGGCCGGCCGACGGCCGCGCCGGACCCGCCCGCGGTGCCCGAGCCGACCGCGACGACGCGGAGCCGGCCGGTGCCCGGGCGGCTCTCAGGCAGCGCGGCAGTCCCGGTGTGGACCGGACGGAGCGGGGCGGCGGCGGCCCGCTCGACCCGGACGTCGTGCTGTCGTTCCAGCCGCCGCACCAGGGCGACCGCGCCGTCCAGGCTCGCGGTGGATCCCTTGGCCCGCCGGGTCGGCGCCCGTCCGGCGCCGATCAGGCGGACGCCGAGGGGTGTGAGCAGGCCGAGGACGATCTCGGTCGTCGAGTTGCCGACGTCGATGCCGGCCGCGACGATGCCTCGTCCGGCCGTCTCGGGGCTCACCGCAGCAGACCGCGCCGGGCGTAGACCTCGGCGGCTTCGCGCACCAGAGCGGCGCAGAGCGGTGCCGGCAGGGCATCCAGCCGAGTGGCCGTCTCGGCCAGGTCAGCCGCGGTGGACCGATGCGGACGCAGTGACTCGTAGAGAGCCATCACCTCCTGCTCGGAGAGCAGCGCCAGCTCCGCGGCACGGCGGAAGTTCACGGCCAGCTGGGGGTTGTCGTGCTGCTCGGCCACGCGGGCCTGGTGCGCCAAGGTCTCCGGGTGGATGCGCACGTCGTCGGCGGCGAGCTCCTCGCGGGCCAGCCGGTCGACCGTGAGCTCGGCTGCGTCCCGGCCCGAGAAGGCGCGTGTCATGGCGCCATCTCGATGGTCTCGGGACCGGCCGCCCGGTCGACGCAGGCGCGTTCGAGCGCCACCAGGGAGATGACGCTGGTGTGGTAGCGCGCCTCGATCGCCTCGTCGGTGTACGGGTTGCGAGCGGGCACCGGGGTGGCCCCCTTGGCGTGCCGGGCGGCGTTGGTCCCCAGAAGGCGGTAGAGATCAGGGGTGATCACCGGCGCCATGCTGTAGAGCTCGAGGTTGGCCAGCGGGGGCAGGTCCCGCCGATGGATGAGCGCCGTCCCCTTGCCCTGCAGACCGATGCCGATGCCGGACCCCGCCAGCCGCGCGGCCGTCAGCCCGACCATCCCGAGGTCGATGGTGGTGTTGACCCGCACGATCCGGGCGGTGCAGCCCTCTTCCTCCAGCCCGGCCAGCAGCTCGCGCAGCACGTCCACGACGGGAAGGCCGGACAGCGTCCGCCAGACACTGCGCCCGACCCCGGGGGACAGCCCGATGACAACTTCGCGCGGGTCGCTGCCCGGCCCGGCCGACCCGACCACGGTCAGGTCGGCGCTGGCCCAGGCCGACTGGTCGGCCCGCAGGTCATCGACGCCGCGGGCCTGCCGGATGCCGTCGATCTCGGCCTGCCGCGCCGCGGTGGGCTCGTACCCGGTCCCCGGCCCCGCGTAGTCGTTCGGGTCGGTGACCAGGCTCAGCACGTTCATCTGCTCGTCGAAGATGGCCGCGGTCTGCAGGTGGTCGCCGTGCACCCGGGCGGCCAGCATGTCGAGGAGCCGGGTGGCCTCCTCGTCGTACCCGCACTCCTGCAGGGCGCGCGCCACCTCGAGGGAGCCGAGCCCGGAGCTGCGCACTGCCTGGGCGGCGCCGAGCACCACCATCGGGTCGGGGTCGCCGAGGTCCTTGGACCCCACCGCATCGATCGCCAGCTCCACGTGGTCGTCGGTGAAGTCGGCAAGCCCCAGCCAGCGGTAGACGTCGCGGCACGCCTCGGCCGCGCGCCGGCGCAGCCGGCCGACCTCGGCCGGCTGGGCGGTGCGCAGGCCGCCGTCGACGCCCCAGTCGCGCTGCATCGCCAGCCAGTCGTCGATGTCCTCCGCGTTCCACTGCGAGGGCCCGAACATGTTGTCGTAGCGCTGGATGGAACCGAAGCCGCTGCACACGTAGTCGCTGCCGGCGAGGAGGATCGGCAGCGTCCGCGACGTGCGGCGAACGTCCGACTCGGACATCAGTGCGTCGTTGCCGGTGCAGGCCTCGAGGTTGCGGGCCATCACCATGAGGTTCTCGGCCATCATCTCCCGGACGCCGCGGGGGACCGAGCCGGCGACACTGGCGCCGTCGATGCCGCCGTTCTGAACTCCTTGAACTCCGATCGCGCGGGCCAGGGACACGCAGCGAGACTCGAGGTAGAGCATCGAGCTGCGCGCGGCCCCGCCCATGAGGACCTCGGCACCGGCGCCGGAGGACACCCGCATCTTCACGCCGCGGCTGGCGTAGCCCGCGGCGAGAACCGCTTGCTGTAGGGCGTGTCGTCGCCGTCGACGAACACCGCCTCGGTGCCGTAGAGGCTCACCGTCTCGGCGTAGGAGACCAGGCCGCGGATGCCCATCTCCAGCTCCATCGCCTCCTCGACCGAGCACTGCACCAGCACCCCGGCCGAGCCGACGACCGACCCGATGGTCACGGCGACGGCGTTGGACGGCGCGTCGGCGAGCACCGGCACCGTCGTCTCGAGCTCGCG
This sequence comes from uncultured Actinomycetota bacterium, assembly GCA_963784645.1. Taxonomy (GTDB): domain Bacteria; phylum Actinomycetota; class Actinomycetes; order JACCUZ01; family JACCUZ01; genus JBBRVW01. The sequence goes on from CAWARY010000005.1 coordinate 695,313, forward strand.
GAAGCCGTACGCCGCCGCGGTGGCTGCGTCGGCGGCGAGCAGCAGCGGGTCGTCGAGTCGGTTGGTGACGTGCGCCTGGTTGCTGGGGGTGCGCCGGGCCCGCATCTTGGTCATGGCCAGGCCGAGCTCGACCGGCCGCAGCAGCGCCACCACCTGCGCCAGCTTGGCCGGCGTCATCCCACTCGTGAGCCGGACCAGCTCCGCCCTCGGCACGGCGGGGTCGACGAACCGCCGGGCGAGCTCGACGTCCGGCAGCGCCATGGCCTCGGTGGCTACGGCCAGGTCGATCCCGTGGGCGGCGATGATGGCGTCCAGCGAGTCGAAGTCGGCGGCCGCCCGACCGTCCATCTCGGCGACCACGCCGTCCCGCACCACGAGGGACGGCTCAGGGTCGTAGGGGCTGTGCAGCGCCACGAGCCCCAGCTCGGCGTCCTCGTGGGCGAAGCCGTCCAGGTTGACGCGCTGGGCGTCCATGAACCGGATCCGGCCCACCCGCTCGTCGCTCATCGGGTCGCGTCCGTGGAGCGAGCCGCAGCCGTGAAGACCGCCAGGCCGGCCGCGGCGCAGGCGACGTCCTGCTCGGCCGTGCCGCCGCTGACCCCGATGCCGGCCAGCACGACACCGTCCAGGGCGGGCGAGCCGGACCAGCAGGGCAGGCCGCCGCCGAAGACGACGTACCGGCCCCCGCCGTTGGCATGCAGGCCGGCGAGGGGGCCGCCCGGCACGGCCAGCGGAGCCAGCTCGCCGGTCGCGATCCGATGGGCCACGGCGGTGAAGGCCTTGTCGACCGCGAGGGTGGGCCCGGCGATCTCGGCGCGGTCCATCCGCTGGAAGTGCACGAGGTGTCCGCCGGAGTCGACCACGGCCGCCGAGACGACCGCCCCGATCTCGGCGGCGAGCGACAGGGCGGCGTCAGTCATCCGGGCCGCCAGCGAGAGCGTCATCACGGCAGACACTGTGGCAGTCAGCGGGCCAGCAGGGGGAGCAGTTCCTCGACCGGTACGCCGTGCAGGACGTGACCGTCCCGGCCGAGGACCGTGTCCGCGACCAGCAGGGCGTTGAGCGCCGACTCCTCGGCTGCCTCGGCGACCGCGTCGAACACGTGGTCCAGGGGTGACCCGTGCGTCCAGTACTGGCCCTCGACGACCGTGCGCACCCCGACGACGTCGGCCTCGCGAGGGATCTGCTGCGCCGTCGAGAAGGCCAGGAAGATCTCCCCCGAGCCGTCGTTGCCGACGCTCCCGACCCGGCCGAGCCCCACATCCACCCGCCGCGCGAGCCGCCGTAGCTGGTGCGGCAGCAGCGGCAGGTCGGTGGCCACGATCGCGATGCACGACCCCTCGTGGTGGCGCACCGGCATCCGGTCGGTCAGGAGGTGCCCGAGCGGCACCCCGTCGACACGCAGCTGGCGCCGGGTCCCGAAGTTGCCGTTGAGCAGCACCCCGACGGTGTACGTCGTGCCGCCGACCTCCACCAGGCGGCTGGCCGTACCGATGCCGCCCTTGTAGTCGAACAGCTGCATGCCTGTGCCCGCCCCGACCGCGCCCTCCGGCACCGGACCCGTCGATGCGGAGCCGAGGGCCGCCTCGACATGCGCGGCCGTCAGAGCTGGAGCCAGGTTGTCGTTGAGGAACCCGTCGTCGCACTCGCCGACCACCGGCATCACGACGTCGTCGCGCCCGGCCGCAGGGTCGAGGCGCTGCACGTGGCGCACCACCGTGTCGTAGGCGATCCCGAGGTTGGCGGTGTCGCACAGGACGACCGGTGAGCCGAGCAGTCCCCACTCGTCGATGACCAGGTCGCCGGTCAGCACGCCGTAGCCGTTGAAGGTGCTGGTCGCGGCATACACGCGCTCCGTGAACGGGTTGCCGGCGTGCGGCCACAGGGCCGTCACGCCGGTCCGCAGCACGGGTGTGACCCCCTCGTCGGACCACACCGTCGTGTGCCCTACCCGCACGCCGGGCACGTCGGTGACCGCGTTCAGGCGCCCCGCAGGCAACCGGCCGACCACCAGGCCGAGGTCACGGGCGCGGGCACGGGGGGCGGGGGGTCCGGCGGGCACGCGCACAGGCTAGGGCCCGGTCTCACTCGGGACTCGGGAGGACCTGTCACTCGACCCCCGGCGGCGGGTCCGTCAGCCGCCCCAGGGCAGCGCGTCCGGTCCGCCCTCCTCCGCGGAGACTCGTTCCTCGGCCCGGATCACGTGCATCACCGCGTTGATCAGCGCGAGATGGGTGAAGGCCTGCGGGAAGTTCCCGAGATGCCGGCCGCTGTGCGGGTCGATCTCCTCGGCGTACAGCTCGAGCGGGCTGGCGTAGGCGAGCAGCCGCTCGCACAGCTTGCGGCCCTGCTCCAGCTCGCCGATCTCCACCAGCGCGGACACCAGCCAGAACGAGCAGATGGTGAAGCTGCCCTCCTCGCCGGCCAGTCCGTCGTCGGTCTCGGTCACCCGGTAGCGCAGCACCAGGCCGTCCACGGTGAGCTCGTCGGCGATCGCCCGCACGGTGGCCCGCACCCGCGGGTCGTCGGCCGGCAGGAACCGCATGAGGGGCAGCAGCAGCAGCGAGGCGTCGAGCGCGTCGGAGCCGTACCGCTGGACGAAGACGCCGCGCTCGTCGACGCCGTGCGCGCAGATGTCGGCGTGGATCTGGTCGGCCAGGGTCTGCCACTTGTCGGCGTACTGCGGTTCGTCGTGCATCCGGGCCAGCCGCGCGCCGCGGTCGAGGGCCACCCAGCACATCAGCTTGCTCGAGGTGAAGTGCTGCGGCTCCCCGCGCACCTCCCAGATCCCCCGGTCCGGCTGCTCCCAGTGCTCGGCTGCCTGCTCCACCTGCCGTTTGAGCACGGGCCACAGCGACTCCGGCAGCTGCTCGCGGGACCGGGCGTGCAGGTACACCGAGTCCAGCACCGCACCCCAGACGTCGTGCTGGCGCTGGGAGTAGGCGCCGTTGCCGATCCGCACCGGGAAGGCGCCCTCGTAGCCGGACAGCTGCGGCAGCGAGCTCTCGACCAGCTCGCGCTCGCCACCCACGCCGTACATCACCTGCAGGTCCTCGCCGTCCCGGCAGGCGTCGGCCACGAAGTAGAAGAAGTCGTCCGCCTCACGGTCGAAGCCGAGGGTGTACAGCCCCCAGAGCGCGAACGTCGAGTCCCGCACCCAGGCGTAGCGGTAGTCCCAGTTGCGCTCCCCGCCGGGCGTCTCCGGCAGCGAGGTGGTGGCGGCCGCGAGCAGCGCACCGGTGGGGGCGTAGGTGAGGCCCTTGAGGGTGAGCGCGCTGCGCTGCAGGTAGCTGCGCCACGGGTGGTCCGGGAAGGTCCCGAGGGTGATCCACTGCCGCCAGTACTCCGACGTCCGGCGCAACCGCTGGTCGGCCTCCTCCATGTGGCGCGGCGGCGGGAGCGGCGACCAGGACAGCGCGACGAAGTGGCTCTCGCCCTCGACCATCCGGGTCCGGGCGTGCAGCCCCGGACCCTCGATGCCGGGCCGGAGGTCGGTGGTCAGCCGCAGCGTCACGTCCGAGCCCTCGGCGGTCGCCACGACCTCGCCGTACCCGTCGCCGGCGTACTGCCACACCGGCTCGCTCCGGCCGTAGTCGAGCACCGGCTCGCAGGTCATCGAGAGGTCGACCGAGCCGCTGACGCAGCGGACGATCCGCAGCAGGCAGTGCTCGGCGTCGTAGTCGGTGGGGGAGCGGCGGTGGGTGCGGGAGCGCTCGTCCACGTTGTGCCAGGGGCCCATCGTGAGCACGTCGCGCACCAGCATCCAGCCGGTCCGGGTCTGCCAGGTCGTCTCGACCATCAGGCTGCCGGGGAGGTATCGCCGGGCGGCCGGCACCATCTCGTCGTAGGGGCCGAGCCGGAACGCCCCGGCGCCGCGGTCGAGCAGCGCGCTGAACACGCTGGGCGAGTCCGGCCGCGGCAGGCACATCCACTCGACGGCGCCGCTCGGCGCGATCAGGCAGTTGACCTCGCAGTCGGCCAGGAAGGCATAGTCGGCGATCGGCGGGAACGGGCTCCGCCCGCTCGGGTGGGCGGAGCCGAACCCGGCAGCGCCGGCATCCGGGGCCTGGGTCATGCACCGATCGTGGACCCGGTTGCCGCGCGGCGCCAGAGGCCGGCGCTCAGGCGATGGCGGCGTCCACCGTCTTCTTCATCGCCCTGGGTGCGAGCGGGGAGCGGGGGGCCTTCTTCTTCATCTCCAGCATCCGGTCCCCGAGCTCGCCGAGCTGCTTGCGGCCGAGCCCCGCACGGACCTTGGGGAACCAGTCGTCCTCCTCCTCGCCCATGTGGTGCTCGACGTTCTCGATGAGCACCGTCATCTTCGGCGCGAACCGCTCGTGCGAGGCGTCCATCGCGAACAGCTCGAGGACCAGGAGGTCGGCGACGTGGTGCTCCTCGTAGGACTCGAGGACGTCGTCCTCGAGATCGGGCAGCAGCCGGCGCACCTCCGGGTACATCAACTCGTTCTCGAGGTAGGTGTGGACCGTCAGCTCCTCGAGGATCTGCTTGGCGACCTTGTTCTTCGTGGCGTGCGCGTCGTCGCCGGCCTTCTCGAACTGGCGGAACAGCTTCCGCATCAGCTTGTGGTCCTCCTTGAGGAGGACGATCGCGTCCTTCGCCACGGCAGGGCTCCTTCGGTCGTCCGGGTGAGGGTCGGGTGCGTGCTGCCCGTGGCCGGCCGGTCGAAACAACGAGGAGGCGGGTGTCACGCCAGGTCGAGGTCGACGACGACGGGAGCGTGGTCGGAGGGTCCCTTCCCCTTCCGGGCGTCACGGTCGACGTAGGCGTCCGTCACGGCGTCGGCGAAGGCCGGGGTCGCGTAGACCAGGTCGATGCGCATCCCCATGTTCTTGTGGAACATCCCCGCCCGGTAGTCCCAGTAGGTGAAGGGCCGGTCGTACTTCATCGGCCGGGGCACCACGTCCACCAGGCCGGTGTCGATCAACCGCGCGAGCGCCGCCCGCTCCGGTTCGGTGACGTGCGTCGAGCTCGCGAAGGCCGCGATGTCCCACACGTCGTCGTCGGCCGGCGCGACGTTGTAGTCGCCGCAGACCGCGTACGGCGCGGCGCCCGACGAGAGCTCGGCCTCGACGGTGCCCCGCAGCGCGGCGAGCCACTCGAGCTTGTAGGCGTAGTGCTCGTGGCCGGGCTCCCGCCCGTTCGGCACGTACACCGACCACAGCCGGAGCGGGCCGCAGGTCGCCCCGAGGGCCCGGCACTCCGGGCCGGGGAAGCCCGGCTGGTCGCGCAGGCCGGCTGTGACGTCGGCGAGCCCCACCCTGGACAGCAGCGCGACGCCGTTCCACCGGCCGTCGCCGTGCGTCGCGACCTGGTATCCCAGGGCCTCGACCTCCGCGCGCGGGAAGCCGTCGTCCGCGATCTTGGTCTCCTGCAGGCACAGCGCGTCGGGCGCGGTCTGCTCCAGCCACTCGAGCAGCCGGGGGAGCCGGGCGACGACGGAGTTGACGTTCCAGGTGGCGATCCGCACCCGCCCGACTCTGCCAGACCGCGGATCGGCCCGGCAGGCGCGACCTGCGCCCGCCGGGGCGCGGGTGGATCGCGCCCGCTCGGAGGTGGGGCGGTCCGCGGTGCCGGTTCCTCAGGCCGGGGTGCGCACGCCCTCCTGCTCCTGGCGGGCCACCGCGGACCGGCCGAGCAGCAGCCAGCCCACGAGCCCCACGAGGAAGGCGACGAAGACGCCGAGGTTGGCATACGCCCACGCCCCGTCGGTCTTCGACCCGAGACCGAAGGGCTCCAGCAGGTAGCCCTGCCAGGTGAGCCAGCTGGCCAGGCCGTTGGTCACCAGGCCCCAGCCGAGCACGGTGCCGGCCACGATGAGCGCGACCCCGGGCAGCTGGAAGGCGCCGTAGCGGCCGCGCGGGTCGTAGAGCTCGGCGTCGGCGTAGGGGCCGCGACGCAGCAGCAGGTCGGCGACGAAGACACCGGCCCAGGCCGCGATCGGGACGCCGATGGTGATGAGGAACCCCTGGAAGGGCACGAGGAAGCTGTCGGCGAAGAAGACGACGTAGATCGCGCCCAGGATCATGATGACGCCGTCGATGCCGGCCGCCACCGGGCGGCGCACCTTGACGCCCAGGGTGAGCAGCGCGAGCCCGGACGAGTAGATGTCGAGCACCGCGCCACCGACCAGGCCCAGCACGGCGACGAGAATGAACGGCACGAGGTACCACGTGGGGAGCAGCTTGGTCAGCGCCCCGATCGGGTCGTTGGCGATGTTGCCGCTGAGCTTGTCGCTGGACAGGGCCAGCAGGATGCCGAAGATCGTCAGCACGATCGGTGCGGCGGCACCGCCGAAGGTGGTCCAGCCGAACACTCCCCGGCCGGACGACTGGCGAGGCAGGTAGCGGGAGTAGTCGGCGGCCGTGTTGGCCCAGCCGACCCCGAAGCCGGTCGCGACCAGCGCCAGGGCGCCGATGAACGCCTGGGTCGAGCCCGCCGGCGCGTCACCGACCGTGCTCCAGCTGACCTCGTCCAGGGTCAGCGCGACGAAGCCGACGGTGAGGACGATCGTCGCGAGCGTGATCCAGGTCTGCAGCCGCATGATGACGTCGAAGCCGAGGACGCCGGCGACCATGACGAGGGCCGCCGTCACGACGAAGCCCAGCACCTTCGTGGCGTCCCCGCCGCCCCAGCCGAGCTCGTCGAAGACCGTGGCGGTGGCCAGCGACGACAGCGAGACCAGGACGGTCTCCCAGCCGACGAGGAGCACCCAGGACAGGAAGGTGGGCAGCGCGTTGCCGGTCACGCCGAAGGCGGCGCGGCTGATCACCATCGTCGGCGCGGACCCCCGCTTGCCCGCGAGGGCCACCACGCCGCACAGCGCGAAGGACGCCACGATCCCGATCACCGCCGCGATCGTCGCCTGCCAGAACGAGACACCGAACCCGACGACGAACGAGCCGTAGCTGATGGCGAGCACCGAGACGTTCGCCGCGAACCACGGCCAGAACAGGTCGCGCGGCGATCCCTTGCGCTCCGACTCGGCGATGACGTTGATGCCGTTCAGCTCGACAGCGAGCCCGCCGGTGGTCTCCGACGTGGTGGTCATGAGCTGTCCTCTCCTCGCTGGTGGAGCCGGCTCTGGGGGCCGGGGCCGGGGTCATCGTCGCGCATCGGCTCGCAGAACGACGGGCAGCACCGCCGAGACGCGCCGGGCGGTCGACTCCGCGACAGCGACCACGTCGTCGGGGTCGAGCTCCTCGCCGGTGCCCTCCAGGGTCGTGACGGCCGACAGGCCGAGCAGCTCCAGACCGGCAGCGCGCGCCGCGATCGCTTCGACGACGGTGGACATCCCGACCAGGTCGGCGCCGAGCGTGCGCAGCATCGCGGTCTCGGCGACGGTCTGCACCGACGGGCCGCGCAGCTGCGCGTAGACGGCCTCGACCAGGGTCGGGTCGGCCCCGCGCGCGAGCGCCCTCAGCCGGGGCGACCAGGCGTCGGTGAGGTCGACGAACTGCGGACCGTCCAGCGGCGAGACGAACGTGAGGTTGAGGTGGTCGGCCAGCAGCGCGCCGGTGCCGGGGGGCCAGTCGGCTCGCAGTCCACCGCTGGCATTGGTGAGCACCGCGACGCGCGCGCCGGTGGCTGCCGCGACCCGCAGCGGGTGTGCCACCGGACCGGGCCCGTGGCCCTCGTAGAGGTGGGTGCGGCCGAGGTAGGCGAGCACGGCCACCCCGTCGAGGTCGTAGGACCGGACCACACCGCGGTGCCCGGGAGCGACCGGCGCGACGAACCCCGGCAGCTCGGCCACCGGCAGCTCGGCGACCGGGGTCCCGAGGGCGTCGGCGGCGGCGTCCCAGCCCGAGCCGAGGACGACGACGGCGCCGTGCCGGGGTACGCCGGTGCGCTCGGCGAGTGCGTCCGCGGCCGCAGCCACCGTGTCGGGCACGGCGTCACCGTACCGGGGGCCCGCACCGCGCGGCGGCCAGCTGGCGCTGCGGTCGCCGGGCGTCCCGGCGCGCTACGTCCCCGGGTACCTGTCTGCCGCGCGCGGACCCTTCCGGTCGTGACGACGACGTGCCGCCGCTGCGCGGTGTCTATCCCGGCCCCGGTGGCGGCCGGCTGTCCGTGTCGATGCAGTTCCCCCGGCTTCGCGGGACGCACGCCGCGCCAGGACATTTCGCCCGTCCGGGGCCAGTCCGACCAGGGTTCCTTGACTCTTTCTGATCATGGCTCTACTACTGACTCGCCGGCTCGCTCGATGCGGCCGACGAACCAATGATTTCGCTACGTGGGGGAGCGCAGATGAGGAACGTCTATCGGGTCCTGGCGTACCTGCTCGCGGTCGAGGTGGTCGTGCAGGCCATGGCCATCGCCTATGCCATCGCCGGGCTGGGCAAGTGGGTCGCGGACGACGGCGGGGTGCTCAACAAGCAGGTCATCGACAGCGACTCGCCCGACTTCCCGGGTGTGGGCGGCTTCGCCACGCACGGCATCAACGGGACGATGATCATCCCTATCGTCGTCATCCTGCTGCTCGTCGTGTCGTTCTTCGCCAAGGTGCCCGGCGGGGTCCGCAGGGCCGCGATCCTGTTCGGTCTGGTCGCCCTGCAGGTCTTCCTCGGGATCTTCTCGCACAGCATCCCGTTCGTGATCGTGCTGCACGTGCTCAACGCGTTCGGCATCCTCGGGATGGCACTGTTCGCCGCCCGCAGGACCACGGTCGTGCAGGAGGCGGCACAGCCGTCGTCGGTGGCCGTCTAGCTTGACGCGGGAGCGCCGGCGGCTGCTGGTCGCCCTGGTCGCCACCGTCGCCGTCCTCGGCACGCTGGCGTACTACTGGCAGGCCAGCCTGCTGCCCGGCAGCTACTCGGTGATGGACATGGGGTACGCCGACTACGGCGGCGGCGCCACGACGATGGCTGACCACCACGCGGGCGGGCGCAGCGTCGCTGACCTGGTGGCCGACCCGGCCCGTCCGGCCGACGTGCGGGTGACCCTCACCGTGCGCAAGGAGCGGTTCCGGCTCGCCTCCGGCGAGGAGGTCGACGGCTACACCGTCAACCACGTCTCACCCGGCCCCGTGATCCGCGCCGTGCAGGGACAGCTCGTCGAGGTACGTCTGGTGAACGCGTCGGTGCCGGCCGGCGTCACGCTGCACTGGCACGGCGTCGACGTCCCCAACGCCGAGGACGGCGTCGCGGGCGTCACCCAGGACGCGGTCCGGGTCGGGAAGTCGTTCACCTACCGGTTCGTCGCCGACCAGGTCGGCACCTACTGGTACCACTCGCACCAGCTCTCGCACGCCCAGGTCCAGGGCGGCCTCCTGGGGGCACTGGTGGTCACCCCGCCGCCCACCGCCGCCGACGTCCGCGACCAGCTCGCGGTCATGCACGTGTACGACGGCATCCCGACCGTGAACGGGGCCTCTGGCGTGCTGCCGGTCGATGTCCCCGACGGGGAGAAGGTCCGCGTCCGGGTCGTCAACACCGACAACGGTGCCGCCCCGGTGTGGGTCTCCGGCGGTCCCTCTCGCGTGCTCGCCGTGGACGGGCAGGACGTGAACGGCCCCACGCCGGTGTCCCGGAAGGCGGTGCGGCTCACCGCCGGCGGCCGGGTGGACCTCGAGGTGACGGCACCGGCCCGGGTGGACCTCGGTGGTGCCGCGGCGCTCGCGCTGGGGTCCGCCGTCCGGGCCGACCCGCAGCCGACCGCGCTGGTCGACTTCCTGCGCTACGGCACCGCGGCGCCGCTCGGGTTCGACCCGAGGCACGCCGACCGCAGGTTCGAGTACTCCATCGGTCGCCGTCCTGGTTTCGTCGAGGGCCGGCCCGGCCTGTGGTGGTCGATCAACGGTCACCTGTTCCCCGACGTGCCGATGTACGTCGTGCAGGAGGGCGACGTGGTGCGGATGCACATCGAGAACCACAGCCGGACCGTGCACCCGATGCACCTGCACGGCCACCACGCGGTGGTGCTCGCCCGGGACGGGAAGAAGGCGACCGGCAGCCCGTGGTGGGTCGACTCGCTCGACGTGGCCAGCGGGCACAGCTATGACATCGCCTTCCTGGCGGACAACCCCGGGATCTGGATGGACCACTGCCACAACCTGCCGCACGCCGCGCAGGGCCTGGTGGCCCACCTGATGTACGCCGGGGTCACCGAGCCGTACCGGGTCGGCGGTGGCAAGCACAACCAGCCCGAGTGACGGTCGCCGCGGCCGGCCCCCTGGGCCAGCGCGTCGGCCGGCCCGCTGCCGGATCCGCCGTCGCTGACACGGCGTCTCGTTGGTGGTCCGTCCACGCCTGTCCGGAGGTCGCGTCCCTACCGCCGCTGCAACCGCTCGGCGGGCGACCAGCCCGTCTCGTCCGGCACCCGGTCGGTGCCGATCCCCGACGCGGCCGGCTGCTCGTCGGCCACGGGACGGGACCGCCGGCCGACGCGCCCGGCGGCCAGCGTCAGGGCGACTCCGAGCGCGATGCCCCCCAGGCCCCACCCGAGCATCCCGGCGTCGGGTCCGCTCGCATCCGCGGCGGGCTGCGTCGCCGGAGGCGCGGCGCCGGAGGTGGTGTCAGTGGCCTTCTGACCGGACGTGACGTCCGGCTGGTCGGGGCTGGTGCTCGCGGGGCCGGGACCGGCGTCCGGGACACCGGCGACACCGAGCCGGTGCAGCAGGGCCGCGAGCTCCTTCGCGTCGACGGCGGTGTGCCAGACGGGCGCCGCGCTCCCGATGCTGCCGTCGCCGCTGGCGTCCCACTGGGTCGCAATCCATGGTCCGCCGGCGGCGTCCAGGTAGACCCGGTCCACCCGCCACACCGTGACGTCGTGGATCAGCCAGGTCAGCGTGACCTCCGGCCCGGACGCGTGCTCGGTCCCCGAGCCGTCGACCTCGCCGGCGGTCCCGGTGCCGGAGAACGCGCCGACGTCCCTCGCCAGGGTCTCGTAGTCGCCGTCGCCGGTGTAGAGAGAGGCGGTGGCGCCGGCCCCGGGCACCACCAGCAGCACGCTGGTCGGGCCGCCGGCGTGGGCCGGCCCGGCCGCGAGCAGGGCCAGCGACGCGAGTGTGAGGGCGGTCGCAGCGGTCAGGGCGGTGCGGTACCGGCGCATGTCGGCTCCTCGGGTCCGGTGCCGCTGGTACACCGCGGCGCCGCTTCCGGTTCCCGGCTCAGGGGGCGTCGACCGAGCCGGCGATCGCCAGGGCACGTCGCTGGCTCAGGTCCCCTTCGAGCCGGAGCGTGGTGCCGTTGCGCACCCAGATCAGGGTGTGCCCGGCCAGCCGTGCGCTCTCCCGACGCCGGCTGCCGTCCCGGTTGAGGACGACGACCTCGTGCGGCTCGTCGAACCACAGGGCGAACTCACCGGCCACCGTCACGAACTCCACGCCGGGCGCGCTCTTGGCGAAGGTGAAGTCGAGGCCGGCGTCGAACTGGTCCAGCCGCACGGTGCCGTCGGGGCCGCCGGACCAGGTGAGCGAGAGCAGCCGGCGGTCGGCCGACACGGCGACACCCTGCGGCGCCCCCAGGGCGAGAGGTACGGCGGGCGTGAAGCCGACCTGCCGGGCGGCGACATCGAGGGTGGTCCCGGCGCTCACGGTCGGGGGCGGCCGGGCGCTCGTCGTCACCGGTCCGTCGCGCCGCTCGACGCGGACCCCCGCGAAGCCGAACCAGTCGGCGACAGCGGCCCGCACCGGCGGCGCGGCGAGCAGCGACAGCAGCAGGGCGACGACGGCGACCGCCGTGCGTCGGCGGTGTCGTGCCACCGCCCGCCCGGCCCGCACGAGCGCTGCCGTCGGCATCGGGTGCGGCGGAGCGGTGGCCGGCTCCTCGGCCAGCCGCTCGAGCACCGCCGCCGCCAGCTCCGTTCCCGCGCTCGGCAGCGGCAGGTCGCGACCGAGACCGACAAGCTCGGCGACGAGCGTCTCGTGCCGGGTGTCAGCCGCCACCGCGCACCTCCGTCGTCGGCCGGCCGTCCCGGGGAGCGGCTGCTGCCGCCGGAGCATCCAGCGTCGCGGCCAGGCTGTCGAGAGCCCGGTGCAGCCGCGACTTGACGGTGCCGCGTGGCCAACCCAGCACCGTGGCGGTCTCGGCCTCGTCCAGCTCGAGCAGGTACCGGCAGGCCACGACCTGCCGGTGCGGCTCCGACAGCAACCCGAGCCCGCGCACCAGCTCGGCCCGGCGCTCCCGCAGGACGATGGCGGTGGCGGGGTCGCCGGCCGCCGCAACCGTGAGGAGCAGCGGCTCGCTGAGGCGCCAGGCCGCTCGTTCGCGGTCCACCCGGCGTCCGGCGGACCGGTGCAGGTTGCGGGTCTCGTTGGCGACGATCTGCAGCAGCCAGGGCCGGAACGGCGCCCCCTCGCGGAACCGGCCGAGCGCGCGGTACGCCTTCACGAATGCCTCCTGGACGACGTCCTCGGCGTCCGGTCCGGCGCCGAGCAGGGCAGCGGTGCGCACTGCGACCGGGGCATGGCGAGCCACCAGCTCCGCGTACGCGTCGCGGTCGCCGCCGCGCACCCGGGCCAGGACGTCGGCGTCCTCGCGGTCGGGGCTGATGGTCTCCGTCCTCTCGCGTCTCCTGCCGTGTCTACACCGGCCGGTGCCGCCGGGTTCCGGGGATCGGGCTGCGCGGGGCGGCCGGTCGCGTCAGGCCGCGACCGCGAGCGCGAACGGCAGCACGGCGGGTGCCCCGGCCCGGCGGAGCAGCGCACCGGCCACGGTCATGGTCCAGCGCGAGTCGACCTGGTCGTCGACGAGCAGCACGGGACCGGTGAGCCCCGGCAGCCGCGCCGCCGTCGCAGCGGGCACCGCGAACCTGCGATGCACGGCAGCCAGCCGGAACGCGGAGTTGCCACCCGGGCCGCCGGTCGGCTCGTCGGTGGTGAGGTCGAGGGCGCCGAGGTCCTCGAGCCGGCCCAGCGAGGAGAGGTGCTGCGCGACCGACGCGACCAGCTGCGGGCGCGTCGACGACGGGACGGCGACGACCGCCACCGGCCGGTCGGCCCAGCCCCAGCCGGCGAGGACCTCCACGCAGGCGGCGAGCAGCCGGTCGTCGGCAGGCGCGTCGGGCGCACCCGCAGCCAGCAGGGCGCGCAGCCGCTGGCCCCAGCCGAGGTCGGTGAGCCGGGCCACCACCCGGCCCTCGTCGAGCTTCTCGCCGGGACCGATCCGGCCCGACAGCGGCACGTCGAGGCGGGACATGCCGCTCGGCCACTGCGACCGCGGCTCGAGCGGGACACCGACCTTGCGCAGGGTGCGGGTCGCGGCCTGCACGGCTCCGTCGGGGACGGTGGCGTCGTACCAGGGGCCGGCGCACCGGTCGCAGCGGCCGCAGTCGACCGCGCCCGGGTCGTCGAGCGCCTCCTGGAGGAACCGCATCCGGCAGCCCTCGGTGGCCTGGTAGCCGAGCATCGAGGCGGCCTCGGCGTCGCGGGCGGCGGCGACCCGGGAGTAGCGCTCCTCGTCGTAGGTCCAGCCGGCGCCCGTGGAGACCCAGCCGCCGCTGACCCGCTGCACCGCCCCCTCGACGTCGAGCACCTTGAGCAGCAGCTCGAGCCGGGTGCGCCGGACATCGGCGACGGTCTCGAGAGCGGCCGTCGACATCGGCTTCGGCGACGACTCGGCCAGCGCGGTGAGCACCGCATCGGCGTCGGCCCGTCGTGGCATCGAGGCGGTGGCGAAGTAGCGCCAGATCTCGCGGTCCTCCGAGGCCGGCAGCAGCAGGACGTCGGCCCGCTCGGTGGCGCGACCGGCGCGGCCGACCTGCTGGTAGTAGGCGACCGGCGATGCCGGCGCGCCCAGGTGCACGACGAAGCCGAGGTCGGGCTTGTCGAACCCCATGCCCAGCGCGCTGGTGGCGACGAGGGCCTTGACCTGGTTGTCGCGCAGCGCCCGCTCCAGCTCGAGGCGGTCGCCCGGGTCGGTCCGACCGGTGTAGGCGCGTACCTCGTGACCGGCCTCGCGCAGCAGCGCGGCGGTGTCCTCCGCCGCCGACACCGTGAGGGCGTAGACGATGCCGCTGCCGGGCAGCTCGCCCAGCCGCGCGGCGAGCCAGCCCAGCCGGGCGTCGGCCGTGGGCAGCGGCAGCACCCCGAGCCGCAGGCTGTCGCGCGCGAGCGTGCCGCGGACGGTGCGCACCGGAGCGCCGCCGGCGCCCAGCTGCTCGACCACGTCGTCGACGACGCGGGCGTTGGCAGTGGCCGTGGTGGCCAGCACCGGCCGACCAGCGGGGAGGTCGGCCAGCAGGTCGCGGATCCGGCGGTAGTCGGGCCGGAAGTCGTGGCCCCAGTCGCTGATGCAGTGCGCCTCGTCCACGACGAGCAGTCCGGTCGCCTCGGCGAGGCGCGGCAGCTGCTCGTCACGGAAGCGCGGGTTGTTGAGCCGCTCGGGGCTGACCAGCAGCAGGTCGACCTCGTCGGCCGCCAGCCCGGCGGTCACCGCCGCCCACTCGTCGGCGTTGGCGGAGTTCATGGTCACGGCGCGCAGGCCGGCGCGGCGGGCGGCCTCGACCTGGTCGCGCATGAGGGCGAGCAGCGGCGACACGATCAGGGTCGGGCCGCCGCCCCGGGCGCGGACCAGGGCGGTCGCGACGAAGTAGACCGCCGACTTGCCCCACCCGGTGCGCTGGACGACGAGGACCCGCTCGCCGCCCTCGACCAGGGCCGCCACCGACTCGAGCTGGCCGTCACGGAACGCGGCCGACGGGTCGCCCACCAGTCGCCCCAGCAGGCCGGCTGCCTCGTCGGCGAGGGCAGGGGAGACCGTCGTGGTGGCAGCGGCAGGGGAGGGGGTCACCGGGTCAGCCCATCACAGCCCCCGGACACGGCGTCGTGCAGGCGTGGGTGACGATGGGCGGGTGCCCGACACTCTGACCACCCGCGCCGCTCGCGCCGCCGACGAGGACGCGCTGCGACGCCTCGACGCCGCGGCGTGGGACGCCGCCTCCCTGTTCCCGTCCGTGCTGGCGACGATCGCGGACACGTCGTTCTTCGGCGAGGGCCGCGAGCCGGCGGACCACCTCGTGGCCGAGCTCGACGGCGTGGTCGTCGGCTACGTCCGGCTCCGTGCCGCCACGCCGATGCCGGAGAGCGGTCACGTGCTGCAGGTCAACGGGCTCGCCGTGAGCGAGCTGGCGCGCGGCCGGGGTGTCGCGGGCGCGCTGCTGGCGGCCGCCGAGGAGCGCGCCCTGGCGCAGGGCGTCGCGAAGATCACGCTCCGGGTGCTCGGCACCAACGGCACCGCGCGGCGGGTGTACGAGCGGGCGGGGTACGTCGTCGAGGGGGTGCTGCGCGGCGAGTTCCGGATCGACGGCGTGGACGTCGACGACTACCACCTCGCCCGGTACCTCACGCCCGCCGCGGACCCGGACCTGACCGGACCGCTGACCGGGCCGGTCGAGGAAGCGTTCGGTGATCCACAGCGGACCTGTGGCAAGAAGTGCCATCGATCCGCTGTGGATCACCGGGCGACCGGCTGGTCGGACTACCGGACCGTGAACGACGCCTTCTGCGCCGTCGCCGACGTGTTGCCGGAGTAGACGTCGATGCGGCCGGACTCCACCAGGTAGCGACCCTCGTTGTCGTAGAAGCCGAAGTCCGAGCTGTCGAGGTGGAAGCTGATCTTCTCGGACTGACCCGGTGCCAGCGTCACCCGCTGGAACCCGCGCAGTCGCTTCACCGGCTGCGAGAGGCTTGCGACCGGGTCGTTGAGGTACAGCTGGACGACCTCGTCACCCGCGACGCTCCCGGTGTTCCTCACGGTCACGGTGGCTGTCACCGTGCCGTTGCGGGAGACCGTGGTGCGGTCAAGGGTCGGCGCGCTGACGTCGAACGTCGTGTACGACAGCCCGTAGCCGAACTCGAACAGCGGGGCGCACGAGTCGAGGTCGCGGTAGCGCGAGTTGTACTTCGACGACACGTCGCACGGACGGCCGGTGGGCTCGTGGTTGTAGTAGATCGGCACCTGGCCGACACGGCGCGGGAAGCTGACCGGCAGCTTGCCGCCCGGGTTGACCTTGCCGAAGACCACGTCGGCCACACCGTTGCCGGCCTCGACGCCCGGGAACCAGGCCTCGAGCATCGCCGGCGACGACGCTGCTGCTGAGCCGAGGGTCAGTGGGCGGCCGTTGAAGAGCACCACCGCGAGCGGCTTGCCGGTGGCCTTGATGGCGTCGATCAGCTGCTGCTGCTTGCCCGGCAGGTCGATGACGGTGCGCGAGGCCGCCTCGCCGCTCATCTCCCGCGTCTCGCCCAGGGCGAGCACCACCTGGTCGGCCGCCTGGGCGGCGGCGACGGCATCGGCGAAGCCGGTGTCGGTGCCGCAGACGTCGGTGTCGTCATTGTTCTGCGGCGGCTCCTTGCCCACGGCGGTGCAGCCCGCGGTGTACGTGGTCAGGGGTGACTGCGCCTTGATCCCGGTGAAGACCGTCACAGCGTCGCCGTCCTCGCCACGGCCCCACCAGGGGCCGAGCATCGCGTGCTGGTCGTCTCCGAACGGGCCGATGACCGCGGTCTTCTTCGCCGGGTCGAAGGGCAGTGTGTTGTTGTCGTTCTTCAGCAGCACCATCGAACGGCCCGCGGCGGTCCGTGCGGCGGTGCGGTCGTCCGCGGTGAGGAAGCTCGCCGGGTCGGTGGCCTTGGCGACATCGACGTACGGGTGCTCGAAGAGTCCGGCGCGGAACTTCACCCGCAGGATGCGGCGGACCGCGTCGTCCAGGCGGGACATCTTGATCCGGCGCTCGGCGAGCAGCTGCTTGCCGTAGTCACGGATGTAGGTGGAGACCATCTCCGAGTCGGTGCCGGCGTTCAGAGCCAGCGCCGCAGCGCTCGGACCGTCGGCAGCAACGCCGTGACCGCACGACCCCTCAGCCGGGGTCACCGGCGGGCAGGCCCGCAGCTCGGCGACGGCGGTGTAGTCGCTCTCGACGAACCCGTCGAAGCCCCACTCCTTCTTGAGGATGCTCGTCTCCGTCTCGTGGTCGGCGCAGCCGGGCACCCCGCTGATCGCGTTGAACGAGCACATCACGGTGTCGGCGCCGGCATCGATCGCGGCCTTGAACGGCGGCAGGTAGAGGTTGCGCAGCCGCGACTCGCTGACGTCGGTGGTGTTGTAGTCCCGGCCGCCCTCGGGTTGCCCGTACGCCGCGAAGTGCTTGACGCTCGCCACCACCTTGTCGGGCGCGGAGTAGTCGCTCCCCTGGTCGCCCTTCACGCGGGCGGCCGCCATCGCGGCCCCCAGGTAGGGGTCCTCACCGGCGCCCTCGGAGATCCGGCCCCAGCGCGGCTCGTGCGAGACGTCGACCATCGGGCTGTAGACCTGCTTGAGGCCGACCACGGCCGACTCGCGGGCGCCGATGGCGGCGTCGGTGCGGGCGACCGTCGGGTCGAACGAGCTGGCCGCGCCGAGCGGGATCGGGAAGATGGTGCGGTAGCCGTGGATCGTGTCGAAGGCGAACAGGATGGGGATGTGCAGCCGGGACTGCTCGACCGCGACGTGCTGGAAGTGGTTGATCTTCGCGGGGTCGGTGAGGCTGAACACCGATCCGGCGCCGGCCCGTGCCTCGTCGTCGTTGATCTGCCAGTCGGCGAGCAGCTGCACCTGCTGCAGCTTCTCGTCGGTCGTCATCTTCTTCAGCAACGCGTCGACGCGCTTCTCGACGGACTTGCTGGCCTTCTGCCGGGTCGGGGCCAGGGCGTCCTCGTCCGCCGACCTGGTGCTCGCCACCACCCCGGTGGTCGCGGCGGTGCAGAGCACCGCTCCCACTGCTATCGCTGACAGCTTGCCGCGTGCTCGCGCCATCGCCCGGCCCTTCGTCGTCCTCGTCGAAGGTCGGTCGGTGCGTCCGGCCGGCCGAGGTGGTACTCGACCCGCGGAGCAGCCCTCAAACCCCGCTGATCGCAAAATCTCGTCAGGCGACCGGAGCCACCTCGGTGGCGACGAGACCCAGGTGGTCGAGGTCGGCCAGATCGATCACCTGGAGGTAGACCCGGCTCGCGCCGAGCGCGGACAGCTGCCCGAGCTTGTCCACGACCTCGTCCGGCCGTCCGGACAGGCCGGCCGAACGCACCCACTCGGGGTCGTTGCCGGTCGCCTCGGCGCGTCGACGGACCTCCGCGTCGTCGCTGCCGACGGCAAGGGTCTGCGCGCACGACAGGATGATCGAGGCGGGGTCCCGGCCGGCCCTCTCGCAGGCGCGGCGCACCCGGTCGAAGCACGCCGCGACGACCGCCGGGGTGTCGAACGGCACGTTGTACTCGGCGGCGTACCGGGCAGCGAGCTCCGGTGTCCGTCGCTTGCCCTTGCCGCCGATGACGACGGGCAGCGGGGACTGCACCGGCTTCGGCAGCGCCGGGGAGTCGGTGAGCGTGTAGTGCGCACCTGTGTGGCTGAAGGTCTCGCCGACGGGCGTCGCCCAGAGGCCGGTGACGACGGCGAGCTGCTCCGCGAGCAGGTCGAACCGCTCGGCGACCGGCGGGAAGGGCACACCGTACGCCGTGTGCTCCGCCTCCAGCCAACCGCTGCCCAGGCCCAGCTCGACCCGGCCGCCGCTCATCGCGTCGACCGTGGCGACGGCGATGGCCAACGGCCCGGGCAGGCGGAACGTGGCCGACGACACCATCGTGCCGAGCCGGATCCGCGACGTGTCGCGGGCCAGCCCGGCCAGCACGGCCCAGGCGTCGGTCGGGCCCGGCCCGGGGTCGCCCCCGCCGATCCGCATCAGGTGGTCGGAGCGGAAGAACGCGTCGAAGCCGAGTCGCTCCGACTCCTGGGCGACCGCCAGGAGGTCGTCGTACGTCGCCCCCTGCTGGGGCTCGGTCATGATCCGCAGCTGCATGGGTCCCTGCCTACCCGCCGAGCGCCGCCGACACCACCTCGCGGGCGGCGGCCTGCACCTCGCGCAGGTGCTCGGGCCCGCGGAAGCTCTCCGCGTAGATCTTGTAGACGTCCTCGGTCCCGGACGGGCGGGCGGCGAACCAGGCCGACTCCGTGGTCACCTTGAGCCCGCCCACCTTCGCGCCGTTGCCCGGCGCCTCGGTGAGCTTGTCGACGATCGGCTCCCCGGCGAGCTCGGTGGCGGTCACCTGCTCCGGGGACAGCGACGCGAGCACCGACTTCTGCTCGCGGGTGGCCGGTGCGTCGACGCGCGCGTACGCCGGGTCGCCGAAGTGTCCCGTCAGGGACCGGTAGTGCTCGCTGGGGGATGCGCCCGTGACGGCGAGGATCTCCGAGGCGAGCAGCGCCAGCAGGATGCCGTCCTTGTCGGTGGTCCAGACGCTGCCGTCACGGCGCAGGAACGAGGCGCCGGCCGACTCCTCGCCGCCGAACGCGACCGACCCGTCGAGCAGGCCGGGGACGAACCACTTGAAGCCGACCGGCACCTCGACCAGGCGACGGCCGAGCGAGGCAGCGACCCGGTCGATCATGCTCGAGCTCACCAGCGTCTTGCCGAC
Source organism: uncultured Actinomycetota bacterium (assembly GCA_963784645.1). Taxonomy (GTDB): domain Bacteria; phylum Actinomycetota; class Actinomycetes; order JACCUZ01; family JACCUZ01; genus JBBRVW01. Next base: position 714,715 of record CAWARY010000005.1, read on the forward strand.
AGCGGCGTCCGGCGCCCAGTCGTCCCGGTGCGTGTACAGGTACTCGATGGCCACGGCGAGGAAGTGGTTGGGGTTGAGCAGCCCGCCGTCCTTGGTGACGATGCCGTGCCGGTCGGAGTCGGCGTCGTTGCCGGTCGCGATGTCGTACGGCGCGGAACCCTCCATCGTGGCCACGAGCGAGGCCATGGCCGACGGGGACGAGCAGTCCATCCGGATCTTGCCGTCCCAGTCCAGCGTCATGAACCGCCACGTCGGGTCCACCCGCGGGTTGACGACGGTGAGGTCGAGCCGGTGCCGTTCGGCGATCGCTGCCCAGTAGTCGACGCTGGCGCCGCCGAGCGGGTCGGCCCCGATGCGGATCCCCGCGTGCCGGACGGCGTCGAGGTCGAGCACCGACGGCAGGTCGTCGACGTAGGTGCCGAGGTAGTCGTACGTCGACGTCGTGGCCGCCGCGCGGGCCCGGGAGAACAGCACCCGCCGCACGTCCGTCAGCCCGGTGCGCAGGATCTCGTTGGCGCGGTCCTGCACCCAGCCGGTGATGTCGCTGCCCGCCGGCCCGCCGTCCGGCGGGTTGTACTTGAAGCCACCGTCGCGCGGCGGGTTGTGCGACGGCGTGACGACGACGCCGTCGGCCCGCGTCGCGTCGTCCACCGATCGGCCGCGGTTGTGTCGCAGGATCGCGTGCGAGACCGCGGGCGTCGGCGTGTAGCGTCCGCGGTCGTCGACCAGCACCGTCACGTCGTTCGCCGCGAAGACCTCGAGCGCCGTCGACCAGGCCGGCTCCGAGAGACCGTGCGTGTCGCGGCCCAGGAAGAGCGGGCCGCGGATGCCGGCGGCGGCCCGGTGCTCGCAGATCGCCTGGCTGGTCGCGGCGATGTGGTCCTCGTTGAACGCGGTGTCGAACGACGACCCTCGGTGCCCCGACGTCCCGAACGCCACCCGCTGGTCCGGCTCCGAGACGTCCGGGTGGCCCGTGTAGTACGCCGTCACCAGTGCGGGCACGTCGACCAGGTCGGCGTCGGTTGCGGGCTGGCCTGCGCGGTCCTCGCTGCTCATGGCACGCCAGCGTGTCAGACTTCCCCGACTGCTGGCAGTGGAGAGGGGAGGGCGGGTGCCGGAGAACGCGCTGCGCCCGCCGGAGCCCGGCACCGAGCCGGGCTCGGTGCACCTCGACCTCGTCCTGGCCGCTGCCGGAGTCGGCTGGTTCGACTGGGACGTCACCGCCGACCACCTGGTCTTCGACGACCGGACGTGCCGCCTGTTCGGCATCGACCCCGCGACGTTCGACCACCGGATGGAGTCGTTCTGGGCGGCCCTGCACCCGGAGGACAAGGAGGCGGTCGAGTCGGCCGTCGCGGCGGCGCTGGAGAGCTGCGGCGACTACCTGGCCGAGTACCGGGTCGTGCTGCCGGACGGCGAGGTGCGCTGGATCGAGGCCAAGGGTCGTGTCCTGCCCGGGCCCGGCGGCACCGCCGGGCGCATGCTCGGTGTCGCCCGCGACACCACCGACCCGCGACTCGCGCGCGACACGGTCGCCCGCGCCCTGGAGCACATGGCCGACGGTCTCATCTCGGTCGACTCCCAGTGGCTGGTCACCTTCGTCAACCGCAACGCCGAGATCTTCGTCGGCCCCGCGGCCGCCGCCCGCGGGCGCCCCCTCTGGGAGGTCTGGCCGCACCTGTCGTCGGGCTACCAGTCCCTCGTGCGCGAGGCGGCGGCGACGGGCTCGACGCAGACCTTCGACAAGTTCGTCGTGGAGCGAAACGCCTGGTACCGGGTGCGGCTGGTGCCGCACCAGGACGGCCTCACGCTGTTCACCGCCGACGTGACCGCCACGAAGGCGGCCGAGCTCGAGCGCGAGCGCACACACACCCGCCCCGACCAGGCCCGCGCCGTCCTCGCCTACAGCGCCGCGCTGGCCGAGGCCGACAGCCTGGCGGACGTCATCGACGTCGTGGCGACGATGGTGCTGCCCGCGTTCGGCGCCGGCGGCCTGCTGGTGTCGCTCCTCGACGGGACCCGGTTGACCCTGGCCGGTCACGCCGGCTACCCGCCTGCCGCGGTGACGATGCTCGAGCTGCTCGGCGCCGACGAGGACAACCCGATCGCGCAGACGCTGCGGTCCCGCGAGCCGCTGTTCCTGCCGTCGAGGCAGGCCTACCTCGGCCTCTTCCCGGACCGGCTCGAGCTGGTAGAGGCGACCGGGAAGTTCGCGTGGGCGTTCCTGCCGCTCACCGCGTCCGGCCGGGCGCTCGGCACCCTCACCATCAGCTTCGACCAGGCACGGGAGTTCGCACCCGACGAGCAGTCCCTGCTGGTCAGTGTCGGCGGCCTGCTCGCGCAGACCCTGGCGCGCGCCCGGCTTCGTGACACCGAACGCACGCTGGCCGCCGAGCTGCAGCAGCAGCTGCTGCCGCGCGCCCTGCCGCAGCCCGCCGGGCTCGCCGCCACCGCCCGCTATCTCGCCGCGACCGAGGGCATGGGCGTCGGCGGTGACTGGTACGACGTCCTCGAGCTGCCCGGTCAGCGCGTCTCGGTGGTCATCGGCGACGTCCAGGGCCACACGATGCAGGCCGCGGCGGTCATGGGCCAGCTCCGGAACGCCCTGCGCGCCTACGCGGCCGAGGGGCACGAGCCTGCTGCCGTCATGTCGCGCACCAACCGGCTGATGCTCGAGCTGGACTCCGGTGTCTTCGCGACCTGCGCCATCGTCACCATCGACCTCCGCACCGCCACGGCTGAGGTCGTCCTCGCCGGTCACCCGCCCCCGGTCCGGCAGCCGGTCACCGGACGCGCCGAGTCGCTGGTGGCGCCGGTGGGACCTCCGCTCGGCGTCGTGGCGGGGGAGGAGTACCGGCCGGCCCGGGTGCGGCTCGGGTTCGGCGACGTGCTGGTGCTGTTCACCGACGGGCTCGTCGAGGACGCCGCCCGCAGCTACGACATGGGCCTCGCCACGGTGGTCGAGACGCTCGGCGCCGGTCCGGTCGACGACATCGAGGCGCTGGCCGACCGGCTGCTGACGGCCGCCGTCGACATGGAGCACCTCTCCGACGACGTCGCGCTGCTCGTCGTCCGCCACGACGGACTGCCCGTGTCGTCGCGGCCCGAGCACGACCGCACCTCGATCGACCGGCTCGACCCGCGGGCGGCGCGGGCGGCCCGCGAGTTCATCGCCCGGCACGTCAGCGAGCCCGAGCTGACCGACGTGCGGGACACCGCCGTCCTGCTGGTCTCGGAGGTGGTCACGAATGCGCTGCGGCACACCGACGGCAGCGTCGAGCTCGCGCTCTGGCGGTTCCCCGACCGCGTGCGCGTCGAGGTGTCCGACGAGATCTCGCGGTCACCGGTCACCTCGCGCGGCGGGCTGCTCGACGAGTCCGGCCGCGGCGTCCCGCTGATGGACGCCCTCAGCGACCGCTGGGGCACGTCGCCCCACGGTGACGGCAAGGTCGTCTGGTTCGAGCTCGACCTGTCGCGCTGAGCCCCTGTTTCCCCCCGCCGTGGATCACGTATACGTGATCGACTGTCGCCTCGCACGGGCTGCAACCCGTGCAAGGCAACGGTGGATCACGTTTACGTGATCGCCGGCAAGGGGCGGGTGGGGCGGGTGGGGCGGGACGCGCGACGACCCGCCGGCCGGTGGCCGACGGGTCGTCGAGGTGCTGCGAGGTGCGGGTCAGGCGACCCGGCGGCCGCCGGCCGGGCGTCGGCCGTTGCGGCGGTGCCGGTGCGGACCGTCGGAGCCGCGGCCGTACGAGCCGCCGCCGTTGCCGGGCGCCTGCGGCGAGCGGGCCGCCCGGGTCGGGGCGGTCACCACGACCGGCTCGCCGGACTCGGCGAGCTCGCGCACCGACTCGCTGCCGGGAGCAGCGTCGACCGGGGTCACGTCGACACCCGCCCGGCCGAAGAGGTGCCTGGCCGCGCGGAGCTGGTCGTGACCCAGCACGGAGACGACGACGCCCGACGCACCGGCGCGCGCGGTGCGGCCGGACCGGTGCAGGTAGTCCTTGTGGTCGTTCGGCGGGTCGGCGTGCACGACCAGGTCGACGTCGGTGATGTGGATGCCTCGGGCCGCCACGTCGGTGGCGACCAGCACGCGCGACTCGCCGCGCGAGAACGCGTCGAGCGCCCGCTGCCGCTGACCCTGCGTGCGGTTGCCGTGGATCGCCTGCGCAGGGACGCCGAGGCGGTCGAGCTGCTTCACCAGACGGTCCGCGCCGTGCTTGGTGCGTACGAACAGCAGGGTGCGCGCCGGACGGGTCGCGATCTCGGCGAGGACGTCGACCTTCTGCTCGTGCCGCACGACCAGGGCGCGGTGCTCCATCGTGGTGACGTGGGACTCGGCGGGGTCGACGGCGCGCGCGACCGGGTCGGTGAGGTACTGGCGCACCAGCTTGCCGACCGCACCATCGAGGGTCGCGGAGAACAGCAGTCGCTGCGAGCCGCTCGGCGTCATGTCGAGGATCCGGCTGACGTCGGGGAGGAAGCCCATGTCGGCCATGTGGTCGGCCTCGTCGAGCACCGTCACCTCGATCTTCGACAGGTCGCACGACCGTCGCTCGATGAGGTCGAGCAGGCGCCCCGGCGTGGCGACGACCAGGTCGACACCTCGCTCCAGGGTGGCGATCTGACGGCCCAGCGGGGCGCCGCCGAAGACCGCGACGGTCTTGACGCCGATGGCGTGGCCCAGGGGCTCGAGCGCGTCGCGGACCTGCACCGCGAGCTCGCGGGTGGGCACGAGGACCAGGCCGCGGGGGGTCTTGGTGGCCGAGCGGCGCCCGGCGAGCCGGGTCATCATCGGCAGCCCGAAGGCCAGCGTCTTGCCGGAGCCGGTCTGCGCCCGGCCGAGGACGTCGTGCCCGGAGAGGCAGTCGGCCAGGGTGGCCGCCTGGATCGGGAAGGCGGTGCGGATGTCGCGCCGCTCGAGAGCCGTGACCAGCTCCTGGGGGAGGCCCAGCTTGCCGAACGAGGTCTCGGTCGGCACCGGGTTGGCGGCCGCCGCCTGCTCGAACCAGGCGGTGAGCTCGCGGTCGGCGGCCTGGTCGGCGGAGCGGGCGGCCACCTTGCCGGACGGCTTGCTGCCGCCGGGGCGACGGCGGGGGGCGGAGGAGCCCGACGAGCCGGAGCCGGTCGAGCGGTTGGGGCGGGGACCCGAGGAACGGGTCGAGGACGTGCGGCCGGAAGGCCGACGGTCCGAGGCGTACGGGGACAAGGAGGTGCTCCGATGCGGTGTTGAGGCCGCACCTCGAGGGCTGCACCGCCAGCCGGGGCTGTCGGGAGCACGTCTCCTGGGACGACCACGCGGGCAGCTCGCCCGCGGGAGTCGGTGGCAAATGACCACCGGTGTACGGGAACGAGTCTACCGGTGCCCGGTCTCCCGCCCTACCACCTCCGCTGTGTCGCTGGTCACCCGCGCGGAGCCAGGCCGGTCGCGGCCTTCAGCGCGAGGATCCGCCGCGCGGACGCAGCGGCCTGCTCGCGGGGCAGGACGCCGGTGGCCAGGGCGTCCCGCACGGCCGCGACGGACCGGAGCGGCGCCGCGTCGCAGGCCATCGCCCAGTCCGCACCGGCCCGCAGCGCCCGTACCGTCGCGCGGGCCGGGGAGATCCCGAGGGACGAGCTGGCGGCTGCCATCGCCAGCGAGTCGGTGAGGACCACGGCGTCCGGGCCCGCCGAGCGCCGCAGGTAGCGCAGGGCGGTGCGGGACTCGCTGGTGGGGACGCCGTCGCGGGTGAGACCCGCGGAGAGCAGGTGGCCCACCATCACCACCGGCGCGCCGGCCGCCAGCTCGCGGTCGAAGGGCAGCAGGTCGGCCTTCTCCAGGTCGGCCAGCGGCGCGACGCGGGCCGGGCCGGTGTGCGAGTTGCTCGCCGAGCCGTGGCCCGGCCAGTGCTTGAGGACGGTGACCACGCCGGCGTCGCGCATGCCCAGGCGCCAGGCCCGCGCCCGGGCGGTCACCCGGTCCGGGTCGGCGGAGAACGACCGGTCCAGGGACGCGATGTACGCACCCGGCACCGAGAGGTCCGCCACGGGGGCGAGGTCCATCCGGACGCCGAGCCGGCGCATCCGGACCGCGTAGTCGTGAGCGGTCCGGCGCACCCTGGCGGTGCTCCAGCGGCCCATCGTGCGCGCCGACGGCAGCGGGTAGATGACGTGCCGCAGGCGCTGCACCGTGCCGCCCTCCTCGTCGCTCGCCAGGAACGGCAGCACCTGGGTGCGCGCGGCGCCCCGTACCTCGGCCAGGCGCGCGCGCAGCCGGCTGGGAGCTCCCGACCCCAGCAGCGTGATCCCCCCGATGCCGGCGCGTGCCTGCCGCGCCGCGTCGCCGAGGTGTCCGAGGTCGACGCAGGAGAACACCAGCTGGGCGGCCAGCCGGTGATCGCTCCACGTCGCCGGGTCGCTGCCGGCGTACGCCGCGGCGGTGGGTGCCGTGCCGCGGGTCGCTGCGGTGGCGACCGCGCTGAGGGACGGGCTGCGCGACTCCCCGGTGAGCTGCGCACCGGCTGGTGCCAGCGTGGCCGACATCAGGCCGAGCGCGGCGACGGTCGCGGTGAGCGCGGCGACGGCGGGACGGGGGCGGGGACCTGGCACGGGCCATGACCGTACCGGGGAAGTCTCGCGGCCCCGGTGAGGTTGGCTTGCACCATGAGCGCCCTCTTCAGCCCCCTCACCCTGCGCGGCACGACCTTCCGCAACCGCGCCTGGGTCTCGCCGATGTGCCAGTACTCCTCGACGGACGGGCACCCGTCCGACTGGCACCTGGTGCACCTCGGCGGCCTGGCCCGTGGTGGGGCGGGCCTGGTCGTCCAGGAGGCGACCGCGGTGACCCCCGAGGGCCGGATCTCGCCGTGGGACGCCGGGATCTGGACCGACGAGCAGGCCGGCGACTACGCCCGCATCGTCGACTTCGTGCGCGGCCAGGGCGCGGTGCCCGGCATCCAGCTCGCGCACGCCGGACGCAAGGGCTCGACCCAGCGGCCGTGGGACGGCAGCGGCTACGTCGAGCCCGCCGACGGCGGGTACGGCACCGTGGCGCCGTCCCCGGTGGCCTTCGGCGGCTGGCCGGTGCCGAAGGAGCTCTCGGTCGACGACATCGCGGACCTGGTCGAGGCCTTCGCCGCCGCTGCCCGGCGGTCGCTGGCCGTCGGCTTCGAGGTCGCAGAGATCCACGCGGCCCACGGCTACCTCGTGCACCAGTTCCTCTCGCCGCTGTCCAACCACCGGGCGGACGGGTACGGCGGCGACCTGGCCGGGCGCAGCCGGTTCCTCCTCGAGGTGGTGCGGGCTGTCCGCGGTGTCTGGCCGGACGACAAGCCGCTGTTCGTCCGCCTGTCCGCCACCGACTGGGTCCACGGTGGCTGGGACGTCGGGCAGACCGTCGAGGTTGCCCGGCTGCTGGCCGGGGAGGGCGTCGACCTGGTCGACGTCTCCAGCGGCGGGCTCAGCCCCGACCAGAAGATCACCGTCGGCCCCGGCTACCAGGTGCCGTTCGCACGGGAGGTCCGCCGGGGCAGCGGCCTCCCGGTCGCGGCGGTCGGGCTGATCACCGACGCGCATCAGGCCGAGCAGGTCCTCACCGAGGGCTCGGCGGACGCGATCGTCATGGCGCGCGAGCTGCTGCGCAACCCGCACTGGCCGCTGCTGGCCGCTGCCGAGCTGGGTGAGGACACCTCGCTCTGGCCCGCGCAGTACCAGCGCGCGGTGCCGCGCAGGCCCTAGCGCGGGACCGGGGTCAGCGCGGCCGCAGCGTGGCCGTGAAGACCGCTCGGCCGTCCCGGGACGCCTCGCGCCGGACCAGCAGGAACACGTCGATCTCGCTGCCGTCCCGGCGAAGCGCCGGCACCTCGACCTCGGCGTCGATGATCGTGCCGTCGCCCGTCAGCAGGTACCGGGTGAAGCCGGCGATGTGGTGCTCCCGCAGCCGCTCCGGCACGATCTCGACGATCCGCTGACCGATGAGGTCGCCGTCCCAGCCGAGGAGGGTGAGCGCTGACGGGCTCGCGGCCAGGATCCGGTTGGCGTCGTCGGCCGCGACGACGGCTGCCTCCGACCGGCTGACGTGCTCGACGGGCCAGTCGGGCCCGGGAAGCACGGGCACCGGAAGCCCCGCCGGGAGTCCCGGCCACGGCTCGTGCGCGAGGCCGGCGACCTGGTCGCGCACCTGGCTGCAGATCCAGCGGCGCAGCAGCCGCATCTCCGGCTGGGTCGTCGGAGCCAGCATCTGACCGCCCTCGGCGCGCCGGATGACGTCATCGAGGAGCAGGTCGAGCGCGGCGAACCCGAGGGCGTCGTCGGGGGTGACGGTGAGGTGCACGTCGGCCCGCACGCGGTCGCCGGCCGGGTCCAGCGTGCCGAGGGCGTCCGCCAGATGGGCGAAGGCGTCGTGCGCGCGGCCGTCGGGGGCGACGTCGTCGCCGGCCGCTGCCTCCTCCCACTGCGCCAGCAGGTGCTCGCGCAGCAGGGTGTCGGCGTGCTGCCGCCAGGCCATGACGAGGACGACCGGCACCCCGTCGAGCCGGACCTCGACGGGCCGGCCGTGGTCGTGGGCGGGCGCGGCAGCCGGGACCGGGCCGGTTGCCGCCGGGGCCGGGCCGTCGCCGACCTCGAACCACACCGTCTTGCCGGCGTCGTCGACGTCGGTGCCGTGCCGGTGGGACAGCAGCGCGACGAGCTCGAGGCCGCGGCCGGTGGTCGCCGCCCGGCTGTAGTGGCGGCGGCTCGGCAGGTGGCGGCTGCTGTCGCGGACGGCCACCCGGACCCCGTCCGGCCAGGCGCTGACGACCAGGTCGATCCCCGTCCGGGCGTGCACGACCGAGTTGGTCACGAGCTCGCTGACGAGCAGCTCGGCGGTCTCGAGCAGGTCGATCCGGCCCACCTCGGCGAGCGCTGCCGCCACGACGCGTCGGGCCTGGCGCGCGCTGCTCGGCTGCGGAGCGAGCGGCACCCGGCGTTCCACGACCGTCGACACGCTCTGCACACCCCTCCCCTGCCCTCGCCCCCCGGCGGCGACACCATGGTGGCACGGGACCGTACCGGGGGACGGGCGGCTCGCTGGTGGCAGGATCGTCGGTCGTGGAGGAGCACGAACGACGGCACGGTCCGCGCCGGCCGGCCCTGCTGGGCAAGGCCGCGCTCGAGACGTTCGGCGGCGCGCCCGACCCGGCCGCCCTTGCCGACGCGGCGCACGCGACGGCCGGGCTGCTGGTGGAGTCCGGCCGGGCGACCGAGGACGCGGCCGTCCGGTCGCGGCTGGTCGCGCTCGTCGACGAGGTCGGGCTCGACACCATCGCCGACCTCTGGGCCGGCCGCCCGTCGCGGTCCCTGCCCGGGGCGCTGTGGCGGCTGTACGTCCTGCGCGAGTGGGTGCGCCGCGACCCGGCGGGGGCCACGCACGACTTCGCCGCCGGCCGGACCACCGCGCCGGTGGCGCACGTCGTCGCCGGGTCCGCCGAGCCGCCGACGCCGGAGGCGCTGCGCGCGCTGCTCGACGCCGTCCTGCACGGGGTGTTCGCCGGCGACCTCGCGGTCGCGCTGGAGCGGGCCGGCGCGTTCTGCCGGGTCGTCGTGGCCGGTCGCGTGCACCGGGCCGACGACGTCGAGGCGGCCGACCCGGTGGGCGCCGACGCGCTCACCCGGTCGTCGGGCTCGCTGCTGCGCACCGCCGAGGACCTCGAGGCGGCGGCTGCGATGTGGCGGAGCAACGAGCTCGTCTGACGGCGGCGGCAGCACCTCGGCGACTACACTGGGAGCGGCCCTCCGGGGCCACCAGGGCGCCGGGTCGCGGTAGCCCCGGGTCCCACATGAAGCCGCCTAGAGCGGCCACGCGCCGTGAGGCGCTCCCGACCCGGTGCCCTGGTCCCCGCTCAGCCCTCGGGCTGGTCGCCGCCCTTGGTCTGGTCCGCGAGGAAGCGCTCGAGCTCGGCTCCCAGCTCGTCGGCGGTCGGGAAGCCGCCGCGGCCCGCGAGCAGGTCCCCGCCGGAGCCGGACTCCGACCGGGTCGCCAGGAACGCGTCGTACTGCTGTTCCAGCGCGGTCACCACGCCCGCCACCTCGGGTGAGGACGCCACCTGCTCGTCCAGCTCGGCCCGGGTCTCCTCGGCCGCGGAGTGCAGGGCGGTCGTGGGGAGCGCCAGCTCGGTGACGGCTGCGACGTTGTCCAGCAGCGCGGCCGCGGCCGCGGGGTACTCGGCCTGGGCCAGGTAGTGCGGCACGTGCACCGCGAACCCCATCGCGTCGTGGCCGGCCTGGCCGAGCCGGTACTCGAGCAGGTTGATGACGCTGCCGGGCACCTGGACGGTGCCGATCCACGGTTCGCGCCCCGCCACCAGCTCGGTGCGGGTGGCGTGACCCGTGACCGTGGTCGGGCGGGTGTGCGGCACGCCCATCGGTATCCCGTGGACCCCGACCGTGAGGCGCACGCCGAGCTGGTCGACCAGTCCGCGGACGGCGGTGATGAACCGTTCCCACTGGACGTCCGGCTCGGCGCCGGCCAGCAGCAGGAAACGGGTGCCGGCGCCGTCGGTGAGCTCGTGCAGCACGAGGCCGGGCTCGTCGTAGGAGACCCAGTGGTCGGACTCGAAGATCATCGTCGGCCGGCGCGACCGGTAGTCGAGCAGCGTGTCGACGTCGAAGGTCGCGAGCGGCCGGTGCTCGAAGGTGTCGAGCAGGTGCTCGGCCGCGAGGCGGCCGGCCTGCCCGGCGTCCACGAAGCCGGTCAGGGTGTGCAGCAGCACCGGCCCGGGACCGTCGGCGGTGCCGTCGGCGGGACCGGTGCTGCCGGGCTCGTGCAGGGTGTACAGATCGCGGGGGTCGAGCATGACTCGATCCTCGCACCGCGCGGCGGCAACGTCCGCCACCCGTCGTCCTCCCTGAGCGGAATGCTCGGCGAGAGCGCGGTTCGAGCAGGCGCCCGCGACGGTGGCGTTCGTCCGCGCGGGCAGCAAAAGGCCCCTCGAACTCATGCTTCGAGGGGCCTGCTCCCAGTTGTAGGGCATCGTCCCCACCCGGCCCGGTTCCGACACGCGGGGACGGCGGGTTCGTCCCTGACCGCGGCGGGACCCCAGGCCGGGCAGCACGAGGGGGCGGGACCCCGCACGGGTCCCGCCCCTCGTTCGTGCCGGTGCGGCTACGAGCCGCTGGCGTCGCTGCCGAGCGTCGCCGTCACGGTCTTCGTGCTGCCGGACCGCACGTAGGTGAGGACGACCTTGTCGCCGGACTGGTGCGACCGGATCGCAGCGATCAGGGCGTCGGCGCTGTCGACCGGCCGGTCTCCGACCTTGGTGAGGACGTCCCCCGCCTGGAGGCCTGCCGCTGCGGCCGACCCGCCGGCGGTGACCTGGGCCACCGCAGCGCCGTCGCTGAAGATCTGCGAGCCCGAGGCCGAGGCGTCCCGGACGCTGACGCCGAGCTGGGCGTGGGTCGCCGTGCCGCTGTCGACCAGCTGGGTCGCGACCCGCCGGGCCTGGTCGATCGGGATCGAGAAACCGACGCCGATCGAGCCGGACTGGCTGCCGCTGGTCGCCCCGAGGCTCGCGATGGCGCTGTTGATGCCGATGACCTCGCCCTTGAGGTTCACCAGCGGACCGCCGGAGTTGCCCGGGTTGATCGCCGCGTCGGTCTGGATCGCGTCGATCACCGTGCTGACGCTCTCGGTGCCGCTGGCGTCCCCGGTGCGGACCGGACGGTTCAGCGCGCTGACGATGCCGCTGGTCACGGTGCCCTGCAGGCCGAGCGGCGACCCGATGGCGACGACCTGCTCGCCGGGGTCGAGGTTCGCCGAGCTGCCGAGCGTCGCCTTCGTCAGCCCGCTCACGCCCTTGGCCTGGATCACGGCCAGGTCGGTCACCGGGTCGCGGCCGACGATGCTGGCCGCCGCGGTGCTGCCGTCGTTGAGCGTCACGCTGATCTGGCCTGCACCGTTCGCGGCGTCGGCGACGACGTGGTTGTTGGTGAGGATCAGCCCGTCGGAGGACAGCACGATGCCGCTGCCCTCGCCGCCGCCCTGCGCGGTGCTCACCCCGATCGAGACCACGCTCGGCAGCACCTGGGCCGCGACCGCCTCCACGGAGCCGTCCGCGGGGGTCACGTCGCCGGTCGTGCCGCTGCCCTGCAGGGAGGTGCCCGAGCCGGTGGTGCCGGTGGTGCCGGTGGTGGTCGACGAGCCGCCGTCGTCGAGGGCCGAGGTGACGGCCGCGCCGGCTCCGCCCCCGACCAGGCCTGCCGCCAGCGCCACAGCGCCGATCAGTGCGATGCCGCGGCGCGGCCGCTGGGAGGGGCTGCCCTCGTCCACGGGCGGCGGGCTACCGGGCGGCGTGCCGTGCGGCTCCGGGGCGCGCCAGGGGTCCTGCCCGCCGTAGCCGGGCGCGGGGGCCTCCGGCGCCGGTGCCGGCGGGTAGGGCGAGTACGTGTCGTCCACGGGAAGGGTGCGGGTCTGGTCGCTCATGACCCACAACCTGCGCGCCGGGGCTGGGAGAACCCTGTGAGGCACCTCCGGGTCCGCCGTGAGCTCGCGCGGCGCGGCGGGGGCAGCACGGCTAGCCTGCCCGCCGTGCGCGCGCTGGTCTTCGACGAGTACGGCGGCCCGCTGACGGTCCGGGACGTCCCCGACCCGCAGCCGGCGCCGCACGGCGTGGTCGTCCGGGTCGAGGCCACCGGCCTGTGCCGCAGCGACTGGCACGGCTGGGTCGGTCATGACCGGACCATCCCGCTGCCGCACGTGCCGGGGCACGAGCTGGCCGGGTCCGTGGCCGCCGTCGGCGCCGACGTGACCCGCTGGTCGGTCGGCGACCGGGTCACGGTCCCGTTCGTCTGCGCCTGCGGCACCTGCGCCTCCTGCCTCGCGGGCGACCACCAGGTCTGCGCGCGACAGACCCAGCCCGGCTTCACCGCCTGGGGGTCCTTCGCCGAGCTGGTCGCGCTGGACCACGCCGACGTCAACCTCGTCGCGCTCCCCGACGACCTGTCGGCCGAGACCGCGGCTGCGCTCGGCTGCCGGTTCGCCACGGCGTACCGCGCGGTCGTCCAGCAGGGCCGGGTCCGCCCCGGCGAGTGGGTCGCGGTGCACGGGTGCGGGGGAGTGGGGCTCTCGGCGGTCATGGTGGCGGTCGCCGCGGGGGCCCGCGTCATCGGCATCGACGTGTCGCCGGGCGCCCTGGAGCTGGCCGAGCGGTTCGGCGCCGAGCACGTGGTCGACGCCTCGGCCGTCGATGCGGCGCGTGCCGTCCGCGACCTGACCGGCGGAGGGGCCGCGCTCTCGCTGGACGCCCTGGGCAGCCATGCCACCGCCGCGGCCTCCGTGAAGTCCCTGGCCGTCCGGGGGCGGCACGTGCAGGTGGGCCTGCTGCCGCCGGACCCGTCGGCGGGCGGCCACCCGCGGATGCCGATGTCCCGGGTCATCGCCTACGAGCTCGAGATCCTCGGCAGCCACGGGATGGCCGCGCACGCCTACCCGGAGATGCTCGCGCTCGTCGCGGCCGGGCGGCTGCGGCCCGACCTCCTGGTCACCCGCCGGCTGTCCTTCGCGGAGGCGGCGGTCGCGCTGCCGGCCATGGGCGGGCCCGGCTACCCGGCCGGCGTGAGCGTGCTGCTGCCCTGACATGCTGGTGTGCCAGCAGCGACGGAAGGACGTGACCACGCCATGGCCGACTTCGAGCTCAGGCACCCCGGGGGCCAGCTGCCCCTCCCCGTCGCGGCGGCCAGCGAGGGCCCGTCCGGCCTGGAGGCGGGGGCGCTGCTCAAGGAGACGGGCCACGTCACCCTCGACCCCGGCTTCGTCAACACCGCGTCCTGCTCGTCGTCGATCACCTTCATCGACGGCGACGAGGGGATCCTGCGCTACCGCGGCTACCCGATCGACCAGCTCGCCGAGAAGTCCTCGTTCATCGAGGTGTCCTACCTGCTGATCTACGGCGAGCTCCCGACCGCGTCCGAGCTCGAGGAGTTCAGCGACCGGATCCGCAACCACACGCTGCTGCACGAGGACCTGCGCCGGTTCTTCGACGGCTTCCCGCGCGACGCGCACCCGATGGCGGTGCTCTCGTCAGCGGTCAGTGCGCTCTCGACCTTCTACCAGGACAGCCTCGACCCGTTCGACCGCGACCACGTGGAGATGTCGACGGTCCGGCTGATGGCCAAGCTGCCCACCATCGCGTCGTACGCCTTCAAGAAGTCGGTCGGTCAGCCGCTCCTCTACCCCGACAACTCGCTGGGCTACGTCGAGAACTTCCTGCGCATGACCTTCGGCGTGCCCGCGACGCCCTACGAGGTCGACCCGACGATGGCGCGGGTGCTCGACATGCTCTTCGTCCTGCATGCCGACCACGAGCAGAACTGCTCCACCTCCACGGTCCGGCTCGTCGGGTCCAGCAACGCCAACCTCTTCGCGTCGGTCTCGGCCGGGGTCAACGCGCTCTTCGGCCCGCTGCACGGCGGCGCCAACCAGGCCGTGCTGGAGATGCTCGACGTCATCCACGAGGACGGCGGCGACGTCGACGCGTTCGTGCGCCGGGTCAAGGACAAGGAGCCGGGCGTCAAGCTGATGGGCTTCGGCCACCGGGTCTACAAGAACTACGACCCGCGCGCTGCGATCGTGAAGAAGGCGACCACCGACGTGCTGGAGAGCCTGGGCGTCCAGGACCCGCTGCTCGACATCGCGATGCGCCTCGAGGAGGTCGCCCTCGCCGACGACTACTTCGTGGAGCGCAAGCTCTACCCCAACGTCGACTTCTACACCGGCGTCATCTACAAGGCGATGGGCTTCCCGCCCCGCATGTACACCGTGCTGTTCGCACTCGGCCGGCTGCCCGGCTGGATCGCGCAGTGGCGGGAGATGATCGAGGACCCGGCCACCAAGATCGGCCGTCCCCGGCAGGTCTACGTCGGCGCCACCGAGCGCGACTACCACCCTGCCGGCGAGCGCTAGCCCCGCATCCTTCCCGGACCTCCTTGCGCGCCTGGCGCGCCGCGTGCGCGAAGCGCTGCGCCCGAACGGGTGATCGGCTTTACTCAGGCGTGACCTGTGCCGATACGTCCGGAAAGGAGAGAGACGAGGCGTGAGCATGTCCGGGGTCGTGCCCAAGCGCGGCGTCAGCTGGGGCTTCGACCTGGTTGTCGTCACGACGGGACTGCTGCTCGCCGTCGGCGGGGTCGTCCAGCTGGCCGTTCATCTCGACGTCTTCTGGACCGTCGCGCTGCTCGTCGGGGTGCCCGCGGTCCTCGGAATGGCCCGGTTCCCGCTCGTGCTGGACCGGGCGTCCGGCGGTATCGAAGTCGGATTCGAGTCGGCCGTGCTGATCTTCCTGGCCTGTGTGCACGGCGGCGACGGTGCCCTCGGCATCTGGGCGGTCGGACAGCTCGTCTCGCAGGGGACCAGCGCCAAACGACGGGACGTCCGCGCGTTCAACGTCGGCATCAGCGTCACGGCCGGCTGGTGCGCTCTCCTGGTCATGCGCGGGGTCGGCGGGCTCGAGAGCCTGACACCGCGCGAGCTGGCGGCGGTCGCGCTGGGGTGCGCCACCTTCTTCGTCGCCGACTACCTGGTGTCAGCCGCGTCGATCGCGCTCGAGGAGGGCACGCCGGTCGCAGCCGAGCTGGCTCAGAGCACCGCACTGGCCGCGCTGGGAGTGTTCGTCGCCATCGACAGCCTGGGCTACCTCGCCGCCGTCGTCTGGCGGGAGCTGCCCCCGTTCGTCAGCGTGCTGCTCGCCGTGCCGATCTTCACCATCCTGGTGGCGACCCGCACCCTCTCGCGCGGGCGTGAGCACCGGCGACGGCTGTCGGCACTGTTCGACGCCGCGGCCGAGGCGCAGGTCGCCGAGACGCCCTCCGAGCTGGAGACGCTGCTGCGGGTCAACGCCCGGGCGGCGGTCGCCACCCGGCACGTCGAGCTCCGCGAAGGCGGCCCGCTCTCCAAGGAGATCGGTGCCAAGGTTCGCGCCGGCAGCCGGACGATGTGGCTCGTCGCTCCCGCCGTGAACCGCGCACGCGCCTCGGTCGATGCCGACCGCAAGGCTCTCGAGGCGCTGGCGACCGTCGGCGAGGAGGCGTTCTCGCGGCTCGCGATGGCCACCGAGATGGGCCGGCTGGCCCGTCACGACGCGCTCACGTCGCTGCCCAACCGCACCCTGTTCCTCGACCGCGTCGAGCAGGCCGTGCACCGTGCCCAGCGCAGCGGCTCGGCCCTGGCGGTGCTGTTCCTCGACCTCGACGGGTTCAAGGGCGTCAACGACCGGTTCGGGCACGCCGAGGGCGACGAGCTGCTCAAGGTCGTGGCGGCCCGGCTGGTCGGCTGCGTGCGCGCCGTCGACTCGGTGGCGCGGCTCGGCGGTGACGAGTTCGCGGTGCTGCTCGAGGGTGTCGAGGACGTCGCCGAGCTCGACATCCTGTGCCACCGCCTGCTCGCCGCGCTGCGCCGCGAGATCCGGGTGATGGGCCACGAGGTCGTGGTCGGCGCGAGCATCGGGGTGGCCCTCGGCACCCCGGAGGACGACGCGCCCGGCCTGTTGCGCAACGCCGACATGGCGATGTACCGGGCGAAGGCACAGGGCAAGAACCGGTTCTTCGTCTACCAGCCGTCGCTGCGCGAGGAGAACGTCCGGCGGCTCGAGCTCGTCGAGGCGCTGCGACGGGGCATCTCGCAGGACCTGGTCGTGCACTACCAGCCGATCGTCGACCTGGCCCGTGGGACCGTGCACGGCGTCGAGGCCCTGGTGCGCTGGCAACGCGGCGACGTCCTGGTCGCGCCGGACGCGTTCATCACCGCCGCCGAGGAGAGCGGGCTCATCTCCGAGCTGGGTGAGCGGGTGCTGGCCAGGGTGCTCGAGGACGCGCCCGCCATCCGGGAGGCGGCCGGCGGTCCACTGTCCTTCGGGATCAACATGTCGGCCCACCAGCTGCGCGACCCCGAGTTCCTCGAGCTGGTCCGCGACGCCGTCCTGCTGCTGGGCGACAGCACGCTCATGCTGGAGATGACGGAGACGGTGGTCGTCGCCGACGACTTCCAGACCGACCATGCGCTCCGGACGCTGCGTGCCATGGGCGCCGGGCTGGCCATCGACGACTTCGGCATCGGCTTCTCGTCCATCGGCTACCTCCAGCACCTGCCGGTCGACACGCTGAAGATCGACCGGAGCTTCACGCGCGACGTGGCGGTGAGCCCGCGGGCGGCGGCCCTGGTCGAGGCGATCCTGGTGATGGGCAGCGCCCTGGACCTGGCCGTGGTCGCCGAGGGGATCGAGCGGCCCGAGCAGGCCAGCCGGCTGCGCGCCGCCGGCTGCCACTACGGGCAGGGTTTCCTCTTCGGCCGCCCGCAGCCGCTGACGGAGGTGGTCCGGTCGTTGCGGACGGGCCTGCCGGTGCACGGTCTGGAGCGGGCCCGCGGCCCGGTGGCCTGATCCGGCCGGGGACGCACCGGAATCCGGTGCGCCCGCCAGGTGCGACACGCCCTAGGTGTGGGGTAAGGGGGTTCTGGACTACCGTTGCTACCTACGGTTCCGTAACCGTAGGCCGGTACGCCCGAGCTCGTCCGCCGCTCACGCCCCGGAGGCCTCCTTGACCGTCGTCGGCGACCCCGCCACGCGCAGCTCCCACCTGACCGAGACCGACCTGCTCCGCGAGCTGGAGCCGGTCGTCGAGGAGAACCTCGAGCGGCACCTGAAGGTCGCCAAGGAGTGGATGCCGCACGAGTACGTGCCGTGGGGCGAGGGCCGCGACTTCGACGGCGTCCTCGGTGGCGAGGCGTGGGAGTCCGGCCAGTCGAAGATGTCCGACGTCGCCCGGACCAGCCTCATCGTCAACCTGCTCACCGAGGACAACCTCCCGAGCTACCACCACGAGATCGCCACCGTGTTCGGTCGCGACGGTGCGTGGGGCACGTGGGTGCACCAGTGGACGGCCGAGGAAGGTCGCCACGGGATGGCGATCCGCGACTACCTGCTCGTCACCCGCTCGGTCGACCCGGTCGCCCTGGAGCGGGCCCGGATGACCCACATGGGGGCCGGCTTCGAGTCGGCCAACCACGACGACCTGCTGCGGTCGCTGGCCTACGTCTCCTTCCAGGAGCTCGCCACCCGCATCTCCCACCGCAACACCGGCAAGATCACGCGGGACCCGGTCGCCGACCAGCTGCTGGCCCGCATCGCGCTGGACGAGAACCTCCACATGCTCTTCTACCGGAACCTGCTGGGCGCTGCGCTCGCGGCGTCGCCGAACCAGACGATGCGCTCCATCACGCAGGTCGTGAAGAGCTTCGAGATGCCCGGCAGCAGCATCGAGGATTTCACCCGCAAGTCCGTGCAGATCGCGCTGTCCGGCATCTACGACCTGCGGATCCACCGCGACGACGTGCTCGGTCCCGTCCTGCGCCAGTGGGGGGTCTTCGATCTCGAGGGCCTCGACGAGGAGGGCGAGACCGCCCGCGAGGAGCTGGCCGAGTTCCTCGACGGTCTCGACGCGGCGGCCTCCCGCTTCGAGGAGAAGCGCGACGCCCACCACGCGAAGCTGCGCGCCCGGGGGCACGAGCCCGAGGTCGTCTGAGCCGCGGGTCCGGGAGCAGGCGGCGGTCAGCCCGCGCCGGGCAGCAGCACCCGCACCCACCCGTCCTGCACCTGGACCTCGAAGGACGCCAGCGGAGCGGTGGCCGGCCCGTGCCGCACCGCCCCGTCGGCGATCCGGAACTCACTGCCGTGCCACGGGCACACGACGCACGTGGCGTCGGCGCTGAGCCCGCCCTCGTGCAGCGGCCCGGACAGATGGGTGCAGCGGTCGGACAGGACGGCCACCTCGTCACCGCGCCGCAGGACGAGCACGGGGACGTCGTCGGTGCCGCCGGCGAGCACCCGCCGTTGCGGCTCGCCCTCGGGCAGGTTGTCGAGCAGGCACAGGTCCTGCCAGCCCGGCCGGACGAGGTGCGGCACGTCCTCGCCGTGGTTCGCGCCGGCGGCCTGCCGGAACGACAGGTGCCCGCCCAGGTAGCCACCGACGCCGAGGGCGGTGAGGCCGGCCCAGCCGAGGGCCCGGCCCGCCGCGGGGCGGCTGGTGAGCCGGCTGACGAGCGACGCGGCGTACAGCGCGACCCCGGTGACGTTGGCGGCCGCATGCACCAGGCCGACCCGCTTCTGCTGCTCGTGCAGCTCGGACCAGTCGGCCCAGCCCGTCGCCAGCGACGGTGCGACGCTCGCCAGCCCGACGCCCACCAGAGCGGTCGGTGCGGCCTCGTCACCCCCGGGGAGGGCGTCCAGCACCGAGGCCGACACGAAGGACCCCAGCGACACCTGGACCGCTGTCGGGTGGACGGGGTGGCCCAGCCACACCCCGTGCAGCAGGTCGCGCGCGACCCGGGGCCGGAGGACGGACCGGACCACCCGCTCGACCGGGGCGACGACCCGGTCGAGACCGTGGGCCGACTCGAGACGGGCGAGGACGTCGATGCTCTGCATGGCGGCATCTTGGCCACTCCGGCGCGGCGGAAACTGCCCAGCACCGGCCGCGAGGGATCAGCCCTTGGCCTCCGACCACCGCCGCACCACGGCGACGTCGGCGACGAACCGCACCCCGCTGCCGGCGGCCCACCTCGCGGCAGTGGTGTCGAGCACCCGGTGCAGCGCGGCCACCACCTCGGGTGCGTCGTCCGTCCGCACCTGCACCAGCAGCTCGTCGTGCAGGCAGAGCACGACCTCGGCGCCGGCCGGGAGACCGCCCCGCACCGACACCGCCCACATCTTGAACAGCTCGGCCGCCGCGCCCTGGACCACCGCGTTGCGCGCGAACCGCCCGCGACCCGCTGTGGCTCCTGCGTCGGCGGTGTCGGCCAGCTGCCACATCGGGACCCGGCGGCCGCCGTACGTCCGGACGTCGACGCCGGCCGCACCCGACTCGTGCGCGGCGCGCAGGTAGGACATCGCGACCGGGTAGGCGCGCTCCAGGCCGCGCAGGGCCTCACCCGCAGCGCCGCTGGTCTGGCCGTACATCGCGGCGAGGACGGCCACCTTGGCGACCGGCCGCTCGACGCCGAGCCGGGCGGCGACCGGGGCGTAGAGGTCGTCGTCCCCGGTCGCCCGCGCCAACGCGTCGTCGCCGGACACCGCGGCGAGCACCCGCGGCTCGACCTGGCCGAGGTCGGCGCGCACGAGCAGGTGCCCGGGCTCCGCCGCCACCGCGGGGCGGAGCTCGGCCGGCATGTTGTGCAGGCCGGCCGACGCCGTCATCCGGCCGGCCGCGCCGTCGCACCCGGTCCACACGCCCCGTAGTCGCCCGTCGGGGCCCAGGTCGCGGTCCAGCCAGCCGTAGCCGTACGTCGTCGCGATCCGCTCGGCCTTGCGCCACTCGAGCAGTGCGGCGACCACCGGATGAGTGCCGCGGAACGGCTCCATCCGCCACGACCGGGTGTCGGGCACGTCGATGCCCACCCGGCCCAGCAGCAGGCGGACCTGGGCGGGGTTGCGCAGGTCGACGTCGTCTGCGCCGGGGACCAGCCCGCGCACGGCGTCGTCCCGGCCGGCGCGGGTGGTGACGGCGTCGGCGGCGTCCGCGGGCCGGGCGCCGACCCGTTCCTGGACCAGCTGCTCCGCCGCGGCCCGGTCCAGCGGCAGCCCGCGCAGGCCCAGCTCGACCGCCAGCAGCTCGGCCGCCGACTCCGACCAGGTCGTGAGCAGGGCGAGGCGCGGGGTCTCGGCTCGGCGCCGGGCGTCGGGCAGGTCGCCCAGGGCCTGCTCGTGCCGCGCCCGCACCTGGAGGGCGGCCGCTGCCCAGCGCGCCGCCGCCGGCAGCGAGGGCGGACCGAACTGGGCCCAGTCGGGGCGCAGGTAGCCGTCGGGCCGGATCGGTTCGGTCGGGTCGGACGGGTCGCCGGTGTCGGGACCGCCGGCGAGCAGGTCCAGCTGGCCGGTGCGCGGCCGGCCGGCGGGGTCGAGCCCGTGCGCCGCGGCCCAGACCACCGCAGGGTCGTCGGAGGTGCCGCCGTTCAGCAGCCGGTGGCTGGCGCCCACGTCCCAGGTCGACGGCACCCACGGCGCCGGACCGGTGCCGGGCGAGCGGAGCAGCGGGGCGGCGTCGCGGGCCGACCACCAGACCAGCCGGGGCCGCAGGTCGGCCACGACGGCACGGAGGCCGGCCGTCGTCTCCTCCGGCGTGCCCGCGCAGACCAGCAGCGTCCCCTCGGTCGCCAGCCCCACGCCGGACGGCGACCAGGACACGGCGAGGTGGTCGCCGGCGCCGAGACCGGTCGCGCCCAGGGCCGCCGCCAGGACGGCCGGTGCCACCTCGGCGAGGGGGCTGACGGCGGGGGACACGGGCCCATGGTGCCGGTCGCGGCCGACGCGCCGGTCCCCGCTCCCGGCGAGCAGCGCCGCTAAGGTCGGACCCGCATCCGCACCACGACCGGCGTACGGGGGAGCACCCATGACCGACAGCAGCACGGCCGAGCCGCCCGACGAGGTCGACCCGCGGGTCGCCGAGCTGGTCGTGGCGATCCGGGACCGCTTCGGGCTCCGCGGGCTCCGGGGCGCCCGGTGGATGATCGCGCAGGAGATCGCGATCGCCGAGGAGGCGATGGCGCAGCTGCCCGCCGGGGAGTAGTCACTCCTCGCCGCGGCGCAGGCGCTTCGTCGCACCGCGTCGCTTCTTCGCCGCGATCCGCCTTTCCTGCGACGCCCGGCTGGGCCTCGTCGCACGGCGCGACCTCGGCGGGGGAGCCGTCGCCTCGCGGAGCAGGGCGGCCAGCCGCGCGCGGGCCGCTCGCCGGTTCTGCAGCTGCGACCGGTGCTCGGCGGCGGACACCGTGAGCACGCCGTCGACCAGGCGGTCGGCCAGCGCCGTCAGGGCCCGCTCCCGCAGGACCGGTCCCAGCGCCCCGGTCGTCGAGACGTCCAGCGAGAGCTCGACCCGGCTGTCCGTGGTGTTGACCGACTGGCCGCCCGGCCCGGACGAGCGGGAGAAGCGCCAGCGCAGCTCCCGCGCCGGCACCACCACCGCGCCGCGTACCGGCAGGTCCTCGCTCACGGCGGCCATCCTGCCGCGCCGCGGGGCGGCCGCGCCCGGTGACGGGCCGGTGACCGGCCGGTGACCACGCTGGGCCGAACGGGTGACGGCTCGTTTGCAGGATCGTTATACGCCCCTCTACCCTGTGCCGACCGCGCACCGCGCGGTCCCTTGGACGGCTCGCCGAGTCCTGCCCGGCCGTCCGGGGCACGCTGAAGACGCAGCGGGCAGGAGTGGGGGACCCACGTTCGGGCCCCGTGACCGCACCCTGGTCACGGAGTCCTCGGGGTGAAGCCGTGGAGACACGGCCGGGCAATCTCTCTCGCCCGAACCCGACAGCTCACCTCGCAGGCGGCGAGAGGGACCGACGTATGGCGCAGCCGCGCACCCGGTCGACCGCGTCCGCGCGAGGTCGGCACCGCAAGCCCAGCAACCATGCCCGCACCCTCGGCATGGCGACCGCCCCGCTCGTCGCGGCGATCCCGATGGTCGCGATCTCGGCGACGCCGTCCGTCGCTGCCAGCAGCGCCTGGGACCGCCTCGCCGGTTGCGAGAGCGGCGGCAACTGGGGCATCAACACCGGCAACGGCTACTACGGCGGC
Source organism: uncultured Actinomycetota bacterium (assembly GCA_963784645.1). Classification (GTDB taxonomy): domain Bacteria; phylum Actinomycetota; class Actinomycetes; order JACCUZ01; family JACCUZ01; genus JBBRVW01. The sequence goes on from CAWARY010000005.1 coordinate 737,289, forward strand.
CTGCAGTTCGCCGACGGCACCTGGGACGGCAACGGCGGCGGCAAGTACGCCTCCCGCGCGGACCTGGCCAGCCGGGCCGAGCAGATCGTCATCGCCGCCAAGGTCCTCGACGGCCGCGGCTGGTCGCCCTGGCCGGCCTGCAGCAGCCGCCTCGGCCTCGGCTCCGACGAGCGTCGCGAGGCGCTGGCCACCGCCGCCGACCTCAAGGCCCGGCTGAGCGGCGACCCGACCGGCTCGCAGGACAACGGCGACGCCACCGCGGCGTCGGCGGACAAGTCCTCGGCGGCCAAGACCTCCGCGGACAGGACCTCGTCGGACAAGTCGTCGGCGGACACGTCCTCCGCGGACAAGACCTCCGCCGAGCAGCGGGCCTCGGACAACCGCGGCGTCCAGACCGAGCGGGCGACCCGGGGCAAGCACCGCAAGGCCCCGACCGCCGGCGGCAGCTACGTCGTGCGCAGCGGCGACACCCTCTCGGGGATCGCGCGCCAGCGCGACGTGCCCGGTGGGTGGCAGAACCTGTACCGCATGAACAAGCGGACGATCGGCTCGAACCCCGGCCTGATCCACCCCGGTCAGCGCCTCCAGCTCGGCTGAGCTCCCGCCGCACCACGAAGGCCCCGCCGCCCGTCAGGGACGCGGGGCCTTCGTGCGTCCGCTGCCGGGCGACCGGAGCCTGATCCGCCGTCGTGGCCCGGCGTCAGGGCGCTGCGGAGGCATCGACCGGACCCTGGTCCGCCGTCGTGGCCGGCGTCAGGTCGCTGTGGACTCGACCGGACCCTGATCCTCGGCCGTGGCCGTCGTCAGGGCGCTGTGGAGGATTCGACCGGACCTGATCCTCGGCCGTGGCCGGCGTCAGGTCGCTGTGGAGGACGTCGGTGGCGCAGCGCCTCCCGCTCCTCTCCCATCTTGTTCGAGTGGCGCGTTGTGGCACTTTTGATCGGTACAGAACTGCCACAACGCGCCACTCAACGAGCACAACGGCGGAGAAAGACGGCGGTGCCGGGCCTGACGGCGAGCCGGCCGCACCTGGTGCCCCGTCCTGGCTGCTCTGACCCGCACCACTACCGAGCCGCAGCGACTCAGCCGACCAACGACCTGCAGTGATCTCCGCCGTCGCGGACCCGCGCCTCAGCCGACGCGGAAGCCGGTGAGCCCTTCGGCCGGCTCGTCCTCGACGACGACGTCCTCGACCCGCGACTGGGGCGTCCCGCGGCGCAGCCAGTCGAGCAGGCGGGTGACGTCGTCGGCCGGTCCCTCGACGACGACCTCGACGGTCCCGTCCGGCAGGTTGCGCGCCCAGCCCGCCAGTCCGCGCGACGTCGCCGCCCGCCGGGTGCCGGCGCGGAAGAACACGCCCTGCACCCGGCCGCTCACGACCGCTCGTCGCCGTACGACGTCCACCCGGTCATCCTGCCCCGGCACCCGGCACCCGGCACCCGGCACCCGGCACCCGGCACCCGGCACCCGGCACCCGGCACCCGGCACCGGGTCGGGGAGCGCCGGTCAGGGAGAGCCGAAGCAGCCGCCGCCGCCGAGCACCTCGAGGCCGCGCAGGTCGCCGGCGTGGTAGCGCGCCAGCGGGTAGCTGTTGGTGTCGTACATGACCTGGAAGGCGTCCTGCACGTGCCCCAGCCCGACCAGGTGCCCCAGCTCGTGCAGCAGCACCGCCCGGGCCTTGGCGTCGTCGCCGGTGGTGAGCTGCTGGGTCAGCAGCGGGGCGTTGAACACCGCGGTGCCGCTGACGAACCGCCGGTCCGCTCCGGTGCCGTAGCCGTCCGGCCCGGCCCGGCCGAGGATGTCGTCGGTGAGCATGGGCGTCTCCGCCGGCGAGGACCAGGCGACGAGGACGGGCGCCCAGCGGTCGCCGTACCGGTCCTTCTGGTACGGGCTGCGGTTCTCGGTCGGCGCCTCTGTCGTGCTGCCGTCGTCGACGAACCGCAGGCCGGAGGCCGCGCTGAGCTCGCCGAGCACCGAGAGGAGCAGCGACCGGCCGCCGGGCGGCTCGCCGTCCGGTCGGACGACGACGTGGATCGGCCGGCACGGGTCCCAGGCGACGGGCGTGCCGTCCGGGTGGGCGGCGAGGAAGGCGTAGCCGCCGTCGCCGGAGGGGGCCAGCCCGGGCCGGCCGAGCGGCTGCGGCGCCAGGTCGTCTGCCGGTCGCGAGGGGACGTCGACGCCGGGCCGGCTGCCCGGGGCGGCCGCGGCCGCCCGCAGCGTCGCGCAGCCCGTCAGCGTCCCCGCCGCCAGGGCGAGCAGCAGCACGGGGACGGCGGTCCGGCGGGCGGCGCCCCGACGGGGGCCGGTGGAGGTCACGAGATGTCATCGGCACCCGGGGGAGCCGACCGGAGCCCCGGAGGGCCACGGAGGGCCCCGGAGGTGGAGTGCTGATGGTCGGTGCCCCGAGTGGGATTCGAACCCACACTGAATGGTGTTTGAGACCATCGGCTCTGCCAGTTGGCCTATCGGGGCAGGGCAGCCGATCCGTGGCGGCGCCGCGGACATCATGCCACTCACCGATATCCTCGCCGGGTGGTCGAGGTGACGGACGAGGCGCCGCGCAGGGCCCCCCGCGTCGTGATCGCCGAGGACGAGGCGCTGATCCGGCTCGACCTCCGCGAGATGCTCGAGGAGGAGGGCTACGAGGTCGTGGCCGAGGCTGCCGACGGCGAGCAGGCGGTCGCCCTCGTCACCGAGCACCGCCCCGACCTCGCTGTCCTCGACGTGAAGATGCCGGTCCTCGACGGCATCTCGGCTGCCGAGCAGATCGCGAGCGCGCGGCTGGCCCCGGTCGTCATGCTCACGGCGTTCTCGCAGCGGGAGCTGGTGGAGCGGGCCCGGGCCGCCGGCGCGATGGCCTACCTCGTCAAGCCGTTCAGCAAGGCCGACCTCGTGCCGGCGGTCGAGATGGCGATGGCCCGCTACGACGAGCTCACCACCCTCGAGTCCGAGGTCGGCGACCTGCGGGAGCGGCTGGAGACCCGCACGCTCGTCGACCGCGCCAAGGGGCTGCTGCAGGACCGGCACGGGCTGGGCGAGGCGGCGGCGTACCGCTGGGTGCAGCGCACCTCCATGGACCGCCGGATGAGCATGCGCCAGGTCGCCGAGCTCGTGCTGCGCGAGGCGGCCGCCGATCCCTCCGACGGCTGACCCGGACCCCCGACCGGGTTGTGGCAGTCCGGTGTCGGTCGTGTGTCAGGTCGACGCACGGTGGGGCAGGAAAGGTCACGACTTGGCAACGACGGGTCGGCACATGAGCGCGAACGGCTCCGTACCCCTCCCGGTGAACGGTAGGTTCCGAGCGTCAGGCGAGAGCCTGCGCGGTCCGCCTCAGGACCGCGACCCTTCTCAAGGAGATGGTTCATGATTCGCCCCACCCCCCTCTGGCGGTCGGTTGCGGTCCTCGGTGTCGCCGGCCTCGCGCTCACCGCGTGCGGTGGCAGCAGCGACACGGCCAGCACGTCGGACAAGACCCCAGCAGCCTCCAGCTCCGGTGACACGGCCAAGAAGGGTGACGGCACGCTCAAGATCGGCACCCTGCTCCCGCAGACCGGTTCTCTCGCGTTCCTCGGCCCGCCGGAGTTCGCCGGCGTCGACCTTGCGCTCAAGGACATCAACGACGCGGGCGGCGTGAACGGCAAGCAGGTCGAGAAGGTCGACTCGGACTCGGGCGACACCTCGACCGACACCGCCTCGCAGTCGGTCGACCGGCTGCTCTCCAACAACGTCGACGCCATCGTCGGCGCCGCGTCGTCCAGCGTGTCGCTCTCGGTGATCGACAAGATCACGAGCAACGGCGTGCTGCAGATCTCGCCGGCCAACACCTCCGACGAGCTCACCGACTACGCCGACAAGGGTCTGTACTTCCGTACCGCCCCGCCGGACGTCCTCCAGGGCCGCGTCCTCGGTGACCTGATCCTCGCCGACGGCAACACCACGGTGGGCATCCTGGCGCTGCAGGACTCCTACGGCACCGGCCTCGCGACCAACGCCGAGAAGGCCATCACCTCCGGTGGCGGCCAGGTCGTCGAGAAGGTCGTCTACGACCCCAAGGCGGCGTCCTTCGCGGCCGAGGTCGGCAAGATCAAGGCGGCCGACCCGGAGGCCATCGCGGTCATCGCGTTCGACGAGACCAAGAAGATCATCCCCGAGATGGTGAAGCAGGGCATCGGCCCGGCCAACAAGAAGATCTACTTCGTGGACGGCAACCTCGCCGGCTACGACAAGGACTTCCCGAAGGGCACGCTGGACGGCGTCAAGGGCACCCTCCCGGGTGTCGTCGCCGATGACAGCTTCAAGGCCCGGCTGACCGCGCTCAAGCCCGACCTCACCGAGTTCGCCTACTCCCCGGAGTCCTACGACGCCACCATCCTCATCGCCCTGGCCGCTCAGGCCGCGGGTGACGACGCGGGTACGTCGATCGCCTCCAAGATGCAGGAGGTCAGCGCCGGCGGTACCGCGTGCACGACCTTCAAGGACTGTGTCGCCCTGCTGAAGGACGGCAAGGACATCGACTACAACGGTGTCAGCGGTCCGGTCGAGTTCAACGACAAGGGTGACCCCAGCAAGGCCACCGTCGGCATCTACCAGTACGGCGCCGACAACAAGTACACCTTCGTCGAGGGCAAGGACGGCGAGATCTGAGGTTCGCCTCGGAGCTAGCCGTCAGCACCTGACGGAGCAGCACGACAGAGGGGCCCGGCCGGAAACGGCCGGGCCCCTCTGCTGTCCCCGCGCCCCGTACGGCGCTCGTTTGCGACAAGGGTCCCCAACACGCCGGTGGCGCTCCGGCGTGTTGCGTGACACGGGTCGCGAACGATCTTCTGAGGACGGTGGGGGAGCCGCGCGCTCGCGGAGGCGGGCAGCCCGCTCCGTCGTCCTGGCCGCCTGGAGCTCAGCAAGGACGGCGAGAGCGGCTGTCCCCGACGCCGCAGAGGTGTGCGGCGGGCTACGCCTTGGCGAGGGTGCCGAGGTAGAGCTCGATGACCTTCGGGTCGCTGGCGAGCTCCTTGCCGGAGGCGGTGTAGGCGTTGCGGCCCTGGTCGAGGACGTAGCCGCGGTCGCAGATCTGCAGGCAGCGCCGGGCGTTCTGCTCGACCATGATCACCGAGACGCCGGCCCGGTTGATCTGCCGGGTCCGGACGAACACCTCGTCCTGCAGGGCGGGGGACAGGCCGGCCGACGGCTCGTCGAGCAGCAGCACCGAGGGCTCCATCATCAGGGCCCGGCCCATCGCCACCATCTGCCGCTCGCCGCCGGACAGCGAGCCGGCCCGCTGGGCGCGGCGGTCGCCGAGGGCGGGGAACAGCCCCGTGACGAACTCGAAGCTCTTCTTGAACTTCTTCGGTGCCTGGAAGACCCCCATCTGGAGGTTCTCCTCGATCGTCAGGCTCGGGAACACGTTGTTGGTCTGCGGCACGAACCCGACGCCCTTCGCGACCAGGCGGTCCGCCTTCATCCCGGTGATCGCCTCCCCGCGCAAGGTGATCGACCCGCTGCTGACCTTGATCAGGCCGAAGATGGCCTTGAGCAGCGTGGACTTGCCGGCGCCGTTGGGACCGATGATCCCGACCAGCTCACCGTCGTTCACGTAGAAGTCGCAGCCGTTGAGGATGTTGACGCCGGGCACGTACCCGGCGACCACCTCGTCGGCGCGCAGCAGCGCGTCGGTCGCGGCGTCCGTGTGCGCGCTGCGGTCCTCGCGGGAGATCGTGTAGTCGGCCCGCGGCGCGTCGTCGCCCTCGGCGGACTTGACGCCCGCGTCCTGCTCGGCGCCGGCCGGCGTCCCCGGCTGGTCCGCGGGCTGCTCGGCGGTGTCGTCGGTGGGCCCGTCGGGTCGCTCGCCGGTGGTGTCACCGGTGGGACGGTCGTCGCTCACGTCTTCCCTTCCTTCTCGACGCGCTCGCGCTCGAGCGCCTCCTCGGCCTCGGCGAGCACCTGCTGCTCCTCCTCCTCGGTGAGGGGAGCGTCGTGGTGCGAGCCCAGGTACGCGTCGATCACCCGCTGGTCGCCCATCACGGAGTCCGGTGGGCCCTCGGCGATGATCTTGCCCTGCGCCATGACGATGACCCAGTCCGAGATGTCCCGCACCATGTCCATGTCGTGCTCGACGAACAGCACGGTCATGCCGTCCTCGCGCAGGTCCTTCACGTGGCCGAGCAGCGACTGGGTCAGCGCGGGGTTCACCCCGGCCATCGGCTCGTCGAGCATGACCATCTCGGGGTTCACCATCAGCGCGCGGGCCATCTCGAGCAGCTTGCGCTGGCCGCCGGAGAGGCTGCCGGCGAAGTCCTCGCGCTTGGTGTCCAGCTTGAAGCGGGCGAGCAGGTCGTCGGCCCGCGCCGTGATCTCCCGCTCCTGGGCACCCCAGAGGGCCTGGAAGAGGGCGGTGAAGACGTTCTCGCCCTTCTGGCCGGTGGCGCCGAGCCGCATGTTCTCGATCACCGTGAGCTTGGACAGCGCCTTGGTGAGCTGGAAGGTGCGCACCATGCCCATCCGGGCCACCTTGTGCGCGGCGACACCCTTGAGCGCCCGGCCGCCGAAGGACCAGGAGCCCTCGGTCGGCTGGTCGAACCCGGTGAGCAGGTTGAAGAAGGTGGTCTTGCCGGCGCCGTTCGGCCCGATCAGGGCGGTGATGGCACCTCGCTGGATCTCGACGTGCTCGACGTCGACGGCCGTGAGACCGCCGAACTGGCGGACGATGTGGTCGGCCACCATGATCGGGTCGGGCTTCTTGGCCCCGGGCTGGTGGGGGACGTCGGCCAGCGCGGCGGCAGCGGCATCGCGGCGGCCCCGCCTCGAGCCGGCCTCGGTCGTCGTCATCTCGTCATCGGGCATCGAGCGCGATCTCCCTCCGGTCACCGAAGATCCCCTGCGGTCGGAAGATCATCAGGAGCATGAGCAGCAGGCCGACGAGCATGAACCGGAACTGGCCGACCTGGGTGCTGTTGATCACCGAGCTCGAGACGTAGCCGGCGTTGATCGCCTCGTTGAGGACGTTGTCGGTCAGGGACAGCAGCACCCAGAATATCGCCGCCCCGACGACCGGTGCCGCGACCCGCGCGGCGCCTCCGAGGATCAGGATCGTGTAGGCGAAGAACGTCGTGTCGGTGCCGAAGATGTCGGGTTGGATCGAGGCCTGCCCGAGCCCGTAGATGAAGCCGCCGAGGCAGCCGAGCACACCACCGATCACCAGGCTCTGCATCTTGTAGGCGTAGACGTTCTTGCCGAGGCTGCGCACCGCGTCCTCGTCCTCGCGGATGGCCTTGAGCACCCGACCCCACGGGCTGCGCATGAGCAGGTAGACGATCAGGCACGACAGCGCCACCAGCGTCCAGCCGACCGTGAGCACCCACATCTGACGCTCGCTGAAGCCGAAGCTGCCGATGTTGTAGTTGCGGACCGGGTACGGGTTGATGGCATAGAAGTCGCCGGCGAACGCCTGCCGCCCGTCGGAGCCGCCGAAGGTGCTCTGGAAGGTCACCGAGCGCACGGTAAGCCGGATGATCTCGGCCGACGCGATCGTGACGATGGCGAGGTAGTCGGCTCTCAACCGCAGCGTCGGGATGCCGAGCAGCAGGGCGAGCAGCACGGCGGCCGTGAGACCGATGATGATGCCCAGCCACAGCGGCAGGTCGAAGCTCGAGACCGTCACGGCCATGCCGTACGCCGCGACGGCGAGGAAGCCGGACTGGCCGAAGTTGAGCAGGCCGGTGTAGCCGAAGTGCACGTTGAGACCGATCGCGGCGAGCGCGAACACGACGGTCTGCAGGCCGACGGACGCCTCGAGGGCGTTGACGATGATCCGGGTCCAGTCCACGACGAGCTCTCCGTTTCCTCAGCCGACCCGCTGCGCGCGGCCCAGGATGCCCTGCGGCCGGACGAGGAGGATGACGATCAAGATGCCGAGCGCACCGATGTTCTTCAGCTCCACCGGGACCCACAGCGTGATCACCGAGATGAACATGCCGACCACGATGCTGCCGACCAGAGCCCCGTACGCCGTGCCCAGCCCGCCGAGGGTCACGGCGGCGAAGATGAGCAGCAGGATCTGGAAGCCCATCTGGAAGTTGACGCCCTGCGCCAGGCCCAGCAGCACCCCCGCAAGCCCGGCAAGCATCGCCCCGACCACCCAGACCACCCGGATGACCCGGTCGACATCGATGCCGGAGGCCGCAGCGAGGGCCGGGTTGTCGGCGACCGCGCGGGTCGCCTTGCCGATGCGGGTCCGCACCAGCGCGAGGATCGTCGCCGCCAGGACGACCACGGCGACGGCCATCGACCAGTAGTCGACGGCCGCGAGACTGATCGGGCCGAAGTCGATGCCCTTCGCCCCGCGGTAGTCCGGGTAGGACCGGGTGACGCCGCTGAACAGGTACAGGAAGAAGTACCGCAGGAAGATGCCCAGGCCGATCGAGACGATCATCGCCGCGATCAGCCCGGTGCCGCGCCGGCGCAGCGGTTTCCAGAGCCCGGCGTCGTTGGCCCAGCCGAACGCACCGCACAGCAGCAGCGCGAGGATCGCGGCCGGGAAGAACTGAAAGCCGCCGAAGTCGGGCAGGAACGGCACCCTGCCGGTACTGATCCACCAGGTCGTCATCGCGCCGAACGTGACGAGCTCGCCGTGGGCGAAGTTGGTCAGGCCGGTGGTGCCGAAGATGAGTGACAGGCCGACGGCGGCGAGGGCGATGATGAGGCCGAAGCGAAAGCCCTCCGCGGTCAGCTGCGCGGCCTGGTTCCACTTGCTCTCGATCTTCCGCGTGCTCTTGCCGAGCGGGAAGAGCACCGGCTTGTCCTGGCCGACCAGGACGGGCACCTTGATCGACTTCTTCGACGCGTCGCGCAGGTTGACGTTCTTGGGCAGCGTCTTCTCGTCGATGGTGACGGTGTAGGTGCCCTTGCCGGGGACCTCGACGGTCCAGCGTCCGGTCTTGTCGGTGGTGGTGCTCTGCGCGAAGCCGCCCGGGCCCTTGACCTCGACCTTCACGCCCTCGTAGGCGACCCGCTCGGTCTTCTTGATCTGGAACATGAAGCCGAAGATGGACTCACCCTCTGCCGCCGCCGGGACGGCTCCCATTCCGAGCACGACGACGAGAGCGGAGATCAGGGTGGCGAGGAACAGCGCGACTCTCGTGCGCACCAGGGCACCTCCGGGTCGGGGACGAGCGGGCGGCTCACCGGTGGCCGGGAGCATAGTGCCCTGGGGCGGACGGCATGGGCAGGAACCCGGGGAAGTGGGCCGGCCCCTCACCGGGCGGCCACCACGACCGCGACCAGCAACGGGGCGAAGGCCAGCGCGGGCAACAAGTCGGCAACGGGCACCTGACGCAGTCGCAACAGCCGGAGGCCCACCCCGACGAGGAGCAGCCCGCCGGTCGCCGTGAGGGCGGCGAGCTGCGCGTCGGGGAGCAGGTCGCCCAGCAGCGCCCCCAGCAGCGTCAGCAGGCCCTGGACGACCAGCACGACGAGCGCCGACGCGGCGACCCCCCAGCCGAGGCTGGCGGCGAACGCGATGGAGGCGAAGCCGTCCAGCGTCGCCTTCAGCGCGAGCTTGTCGATGCCGCGACCCAGGCCGTCGTCCAGCGAGCCCAGGATCGTCAGCGGCCCGACGCAGAACAGGATCGACGCGGCGACGAAGCCCTCGACGAACCGCTCGTGCTCCCCGCCGCCGTGCGGCACCCGCCGCCGGATCGCGGCGCCGAGCGCCTCGAGCCGGTCCTCGATCCGCAGCAACGACCCGGTGATCCCGCCGAGCAGGACGGCGCCCAGCACGATGAGCACCGGCGCGCTCGACCCGACCGCGTCGGACAGCTCGGGGTCCAGGACGGCCGCCGCGCTGGTGGCCGCTACCAGGAGAGTGACGAGACCGAGACCGTCGGTGACGACGTCCCGGGTGCGCTGGGGGAGCCGGTGGCCCAGCAGCACGCCGAGCGACGAGCCGATCAGGACCGTCGCGACGTTGAGCAGCGTCCCGGCACCGCGCAGCACTCCGACCTCCCAGGTCGTGACCACCCGAGCCCGTCGTGGGCCTCGGTTCGATCTTTCTTGCTGATCATCTCGCGCGGGGTGGCCCGGTGGGCGTAGTGTCCGCCGCGGTTGTACGGGGCAGCCGAGAACGACATGTCAGACGTTCCGGGCGCCCCCAGGGGTGCCCCCCCGACCGGTGGAGGTGCGGTGTCCCGACCCGCAGTCGTCGTCCGGGAGGCGACGGCCGACGACCTGCCCGCGCTGCTGGCGTTGTGGGCGGAGCTGCGCGACCTGGGCGGCCGGATCGAGCGGCTGATGCCCGGTCCCGACGACGCGGCGCTGCGCGCCCGGCTCGAGTGGATCGCGCAGGACCCGTCGTCACGGGCGCTGGTCGCGATCGTCGACGACGACCAGGTCGCCGGCATGACGCTGCTCACCGAGCAGCCGTACGCTCCGCTGTTCGACCAGCGTGCCGTGCACGCCCACTACCTGCACGTCGGTGACGGCTACCGCCGCCGTGGCGTCGGCAAGGCGCTGCTCGCCGCGGCCGTCGTCTTCGCCGACGAGGTCGGCGCCGAGCACGTGATGACCAGCGTGCTGCCGCAGATGCGCGAGACCCAGCGGTTCTACGCACGGCTCGGGTTCAGCCCCGTCGTCGTCCGCCGGTCCGCCCCCGTGAGCGTGCTGCGTCGCCGCCTCGCGCCGTCCGGCGCCCCCACGGTGACCGGCAACCTGCTGGCCCGCCGTCGCTCGCTGCGCCGGGTGCGCGCCGCGGTCGTCGCCCGCGTCGTCGACTGATCCCGGCGAGGGGGAGCACAGCGTCAGCCGCCGGGCGCGACGTCGCGCAGCAGGCAGGTGATCCGCGAGGTGCAGACCGGCCGGCCGGCCTCGTCGACGATCTCGACCTGCCAGGAGGTCATCGTCGAGCCCAGGTGCAGCGGTCGCGCGGTGCCGGTGACGACGCCGCTGCGGGCGGCGCGGTGGTGGGTGGCGTTGATGTCGATGCCGACCGCGACCCGGTCCGGGCCGGCGTGCACCACCGAGCCGAACGAGCCGAGCGTCTCGGCGAGCACGACCGAGGCGCCGCCGTGCAGCAGCCCGTACGGCTGGGTGTTGCCGGCGACCGGCATGGTGGCGACCAGCCGCTCGGCTGACACCTCGGTGAAGACGATGCCCATCCGCTCCATCAGCGTGCCGCGCGCCATCGCGTTCGCGTGGTCGACGTGGGCGCTCGCATCGGGCTGGGCCGGGCGCTGCGGAGGCTCGCTGGTCATGGTGGCGATCGTAGGCACGGCGGCCGGAAACCGTGTCGGCGCGCCCGGCTAGGGTCGACGGCGTGGCAGCGAAGACCGGCAGCACGAAGACGGCCCAGGCGACCGACCGGCTCCTGCTCCTCGACGGGCACTCGCTGGCGTACCGCGCCTTCTTCGCGCTGCCGGTGGAGAACTTCTCGACCACGACCGGGCAGATCACCAACGCGGTCTACGGCTTCACCTCGATGCTCATCAACCTGCTGCGCGACGAGGACCCGACGCACGTGGCGGTCGCGTTCGACGTGTCCCGGCAGACCTTCCGGTCCGAGCTGTTCGCCGACTACAAGGCCAACCGCTCGGCCAGCCCGGCAGACTTCAAGGGGCAGGTCGACCTCGTCAAGGAGGTCCTCGCGGCCCTGCGCATCCCGACGCTGGAGGCGGAGGGGTACGAGGCCGACGACGTCATCGCGACCGTGACGAGCCGCGCCGAGCGCGAGGGCTTCGACGTCCTCATCTGCACCGGCGACCGGGACGCCCTGCAGCTGGTCACCGACCACGTCACGGTGCTGTACCCGCGCAAGGGCGTCTCCGACATGTGGCGGTTCACCCCCGAGCACGTGCAGGAGAAGTACGGCCTGACCCCGGCGCAGTATCCCGACTTCGCGGCCCTGCGCGGCGACCCCAGCGACAACCTGCCGAACATCCCCAGCGTCGGGGAGAAGACCGCGACCAAGTGGATCGTCGAGTTCGGCGACCTCGACCAGCTGGTCGCCCGGGTCGACGAGGTGAAGGGCAAGGCCGGCGACGCGCTGCGGGCGCACCTCGCTCAGGTCGTGCAGAACCGGCAGCTCACCGAGCTGGTCCGCGAGGTCCCCATCGAGGTGATGCCCGGCGACCTGGTGCGCACCAACTGGGAGCGCGACGAGGTGCACCAGGTCTTCGACGCGCTGGAGTTCCGGGTGCTGCGGGACCGGCTCTACCAGACCGTCGAGGCGGCGACGCCCGAGGCGGACGAGGGCTTCGAGGTGACGTTCACGGTCCTCGGTGCCGACCAGGTGGCACCGTGGATCGAGGCGCACGCGCGGTCCGGGACGCGCACCGGCGTGCACATGTCCGGCTACTGGGGCTCGGGCACCGGTGACGTCACCGGTGTCGCGCTGGCGACTGCCGACGGTGAGGGTGCCTGGTTCGCCACCGAGACCCTCGGCGAGGCCGACGAGCAGGCCGTCGCGGCCTGGCTGGCGGACGGGTCGGCGCCCAAGGCGCTGCACGACGCGAAGGGTCCGACGCTGGCGTTCGCCGCGCGCGGCTGGCAGCTGGCCGGCGTCACCAGCGACACCGCCCTGTCGGCGTACCTCGCGATGCCCGACCAGCGCAGCTACGACCTGGCCGACCTCGCCCTGCGCTACCTGCGCCGCGAGCTGCGGGCCGAGGACAACGACCACGGGCAGCTGGCGTTCGGGCTGGACGGCGGGGACGACACCACCGCCGCGGAGTCCGACGTGCTGCGGGCCCGGGCCGTCCTCGAGCTGGCGGATGCGCTGGACACCGAGCTCGAGGCGAAGGCCGCGACCCGGCTGCTGCGCGAGGTCGAGCTGCCGCTGATCGGGGTGCTCGCGACGATGGAGCGGGCCGGCATCGCGGTCGACACCGAGCACCTGAGCTCGCTGGAGTCGCAGTTCGCCGGCACCGTCAAGGAGGCCGCTGACGAGGCGTACGCCGTCATCGGCAAGGAGATCAATCTCGGCTCGCCCAAGCAGCTGCAGGTGCTGCTGTTCGACGAGCTCGGCATGCCCAAGACCAAGCGCACCAAGACCGGCTGGACCACCGACGCCGACGCGCTGCAGGCCCTCTACGCCGAGACCGCCCACCCGTTCCTGGCGGCGATCCTGCGGCACCGGGACGCCACCCGGCTCAAGGTGACCGTCGACGGCCTGCTGAAGACGGTGCGCGACGACGGCCGCATCCACACGACGTTCAACCAGATGATCGCCGCGACCGGCCGGCTGTCCTCGACCGACCCCAACCTGCAGAACATCCCGATCCGCACCGAGGAGGGCCGCCGGATCCGGCTGGCGTTCGTCGTCGGCGAGGGCTACGAGTCGCTGCTCACCGCCGACTACAGCCAGGTCGAGATGCGGATCATGGCGCACCTGTCGGAGGACGCCGCGCTGATCGAGGCGTTCCACTCCGGCGAGGACCTGCACGCGTTCACCGCGTCCCGGGTGTTCGGGGTCGAGCCCGCCGACGTCACCCTCGAGCAGCGGGCCAAGATCAAGGCGATGTCCTACGGCCTGGCCTACGGGCTCTCGGCCTTCGGGTTGTCGCGCCAGCTGAGCATCGGCACCGACGAGGCCAAGGGCCTGATGGACGAGTACTTCCTGCGGTTCGGCGGGGTGCGCGACTACCTGCGCGACGTCGTCGACGAGGCCCGCAAGTCCGGGTTCACGGAGACGATCATGGGCCGGCGCCGCTACCTGCCCGACCTCACCAGCGACAACCGGCAGCGCCGCGAGATAGCGGAGCGGATGGCGCTGAACGCGCCGATCCAGGGCTCGGCGGCCGACCTGGTGAAGATCGCGATGCTCAACGTCGACCGCGCCCTGTCCGACGAGGGGCTGGCCAGCCGGGTGCTGCTCCAGGTGCACGACGAGCTGGTGCTCGAGGTGGCGCCGGGGGAGCGGGCGGCCCTCGAGGCCCTGGTGCGGCGCGAGATGGGCGCGGCCCACGAGCTCGCGGTCCCGCTCGACGTGTCGGTCGGCGTGGGCCGCACCTGGCACGACGCCAGCCACTGACCCAGCCGTCTGCTCACCTGGCCGCGCCCGTCCCGCGATGGACGCACGGTGACCGGGTGACGACCGTCCGAACCGGTATCACCATCCGGGTTCCGGCACTCCCGTTCCGGACGTACGTTCGGGTCGTCCACTCACCACGGGGAAGGCCTCTCGACCATGCGTACGCGCTGGTACCGGCTGCCCGCCGCCGCTGTCGCGGCCGGGCTGCCCGCGTTGCTCGCGGGCATGCTCGTCGCGCCGTCGCCGCTCGCCGTGGTCGGCCCCGGCGACGACACGGTCCGCACCCGGCTCGCTGACGCACCACCGGTCCCGGAGACCGGCGACAGTGCCGGCAACGGTCTCGAGGGAGCGCACCCGGTCACGGTCCCCGGCCCCGGGGTCCTCGAGTCGCGGCTTGACGGCACCGCCCGCGACGACCGCAACCGCGGCGTGCCGGTGCGGGTGTCCGGCACGGCGCTGCCCGCCCGGGTCCTGCTCGCCTACCGCAACGCCGCGGCGTCGCTGGGCCGGAGCGACCCGGCCTGCCACCTGTCCTGGAGCCTGGTCGCGGGCATCGGCAAGGTGGAGTCCGGCCACGCGTTCGGCGGAGCGGTCGACCGGCAGGGCCGCACCCTGACCCCGATCCTCGGCCCGGTGCTCGACGGTGCCGGCGACTTCGCCGCCATCCCCGACTCCGACGGCGGCCGCTGGGACGGCGACACGACCTGGGACCGGGCGGTCGGCCCGATGCAGTTCATCCCCTCGTCCTGGGCGACGTGGGGCCGCGACGGTGACGGCAACGGCACGACCGACCCCTCCGACATCGACGACGCGTCGCTGGCCACCGCGTCCTACCTCTGCGCCGGCGACCGGGACCTCGCCGACGAGAAGGACCGCCGGTCCGCGGTCTTCAGCTACAACCACTCCTGGGACTACGTCGACCTGGTGCTGGCCTGGGCCGACGCCTACGCCAGCGGGTCGTCCGTCACCGGGACCCTCGCCGGCGAGGGCAGCCCCCCGAGCGACGGCGCCGACCTCGGCGGGACGACGCACGCGCTGGGTCCGCCGATCGGCGCCACCCCGAATCCCACCACGCCGGCAGCCGCGGCCACGCCCGAGGCGTCCGGCGAGGCGCCCGCGTCGGCAGCGCCGACCGTCGAGCCGGCGCCGGCACCGACGTCGCAGGCCCAGGCGTCGCCGGCCCAGACCCCCGGGCCGACGTCGGCAGCACCCACGGCCCGGCCGACCCCGACCCCGACCCCGACCTCGACTCCGGACCCGTCACCCACGGTCGAGCCGTCGGGCTGCCCGACCCCGACGCCGACGGCCACCGGCACCGCGACGCCCGACCCGAGCGGGGACCCGACGTCATCGCCGTCACCGACCCCCACGCCGACGGCCTCCGGGACACCGACGGGCGACCCGGCCGGGACACCGAGCCCGACGCCGACCGACTGCCCGACGGCGTCGCTGCGGTAGTCCCGGCCGAGGGGACTTTGTACCTTTCCTTCCACGAAAGTGGACGCGGGCAGTGGTTCACCTGGTAGACACACGCTCGACCCCTTCGACTACCCACCGGTAACCGACGCCCCCCCGGGTCCTGGCCCGCCGACCCGGCAGGCCCGACTGCCGCCCCTGTCTGGAGACCCATGTCCCGACGCCTGCGCGCCTGCGCCGTGGCCCTGGCCGCCGCCCTCCTCCCGCTCCCGGCGCTGCTGCAGGCCGTGCCGGCCCAGGCCGCCGAGCCGGTGCACGCGACCGGGACGACGCGTAACGGCAGCTGGGTGCTCGACGCCCCGGCAGCGTTCAACGGCACCGTGCTGCTCTGGTCGCACGGGTACACGTTCACGCCGGTCGGCGCCACCAACGCACCGTCGACCGCAGTGCACGACGCACTCCTCGGCCAGGGCTACGCCCTCATCGGGTCGTCGTACGCCGGTGGCGGGGCCGGCTGGGCGACCACGCAGGGGGTCGCGTCGGGCGTCGAGGCGATCGGCATCGCGAGGTCGCGGCTGGGCGCGGACCGGGTCAAGCGCGTCTACGCGTGGGGCAACAGCCTCGGCGGACTCATCACCCAGACGCTCGCCGAGGCCCAGCCCGGCCTGGTCGACGGCGTCGCGCCCTTGTGCGGCGTGCTCGCCGGCACCAACAAGAACCTCGACCTCGCCCTCGACGTCGCCGCCGCGGTCAAGGTGTTCTTCTACCCCAAGCTCAAGCTGTCGGGCTACGCCAGCGCCGCCGAGGCGCAGGCCAACGTCGACGCCGCCATGAAGGTGATCCTCGGCCGGCTCGCCGACTCGTCGAAGCAGCCCGGCGCCGCTGCCCGGCTGCTCGGCCTCACGGCCCTGACCGCCGCGTCGAGCAAGACCAAGGACTTCTCCGGCGCGGGCCTCACCTCGTCCGTCTCGGCCGCGGTCGAGACCCTGCAGACAGCGCTGACCTACAGCACGGTCGGCCGCTACGACATCGAGCAGCGGGTCGGCGGCAACCCGTCGTCCAACCTGGGCGTCGACTACCGCAACCGGGTCACCGATGCGGCCGTCGCGAGGTTCACGGCGTACGGCTTCTCGACCGGCCTGCTCAAGGCGTACGCCCAGACCCTGCAGACCTACAGCACGCGGGTGTCGCCGACGAGGAGCGCGCGGAAGGCCGCGTACGCCCTGGGCAACCCGCTGGGGCACCTCAGCGACCCGACACTGACCATGCACACGCAGTACGACCCGCTGGTCATCGTGCAGAACGAGGCAGTCTTCCAGGACCGGGTGGCGAAGGCCGGCGCGTCCGCGCTGCTGCACCAGCTGTGGGTGTCGCCGCCCGCGACGTACACCGACGGCAGCCCGAGCAGGTCCGACGACGGCGCGCCCTACGGCGCCGGCCACTGCAACTTCAGCGCCGCGCAGTACCTGACCGTGGTCCAGGCCCTCGACCACTGGGTCAGCACCGGCAGCTACACCGCGCCCGCCGAGACCGGCGGCCTGCGCACCACTCTGTCCGTGCCCGCGTGGCCGGCCCACTGAGAAGGAACGCACACCATGCGACGCACACTCGTGACCGGCGGGATGCTGGCTGTCTTCGCCGCCCTGCTCGCGCAGTTCGGCGGGGCCCTCGGCCTGGAGGAGATCCGCTCCGCACTGCTCGGCGCTGCCCTCGGCGCCGTCCTCGGCCTGGTGCCCGGCCGTGACATCCCGCTGGCCCGCGCCGCCGGTTTCCTCGTCGGCTTCGTCCTGGGCCTGGTCGGCTACGCCCTCCGCGCCGGCCTGCTGCCCGACACCGGGGGAGGCCGCGCGCTGGCGGCCTTCCTGGTCATCGTCCTGCTGACCGGAGCCTGCGCAGCCACCCTGGGATGGCTGCCGCTCTGGTCGGGCCTGCTCGGCGTCGCCGCGATCGCCGGCGCCTACGAGTACGCGTTCGGCATCGACCCGACCGCGTTCACCAGCCAGGCGGTCACCGCGGCAACCACGGTGCTGCTCGCCGCCGCAGTCGGCTTCCTGGTGGGGGCGGTCGGCGCCGCCTTCGCCGGCGACGAGGACGAGGCCGAGGTGCACCGCCGCTCGCCACGCGGCTCGCTCGGCGGCAACCGGAGCGAGAAGACCGGCGACAACGCCGGCGTGCAGATCCTCGACAAGCCTGCGGAGGCCTGAACCATGACCTCGACCACCCCGACCGCCGGAGCATCCCGGCGCCGGAAGCAGGTGCTCGGCGGAGCCGCGCTCGCGTCCGCCGCCGTGCTCGCCCTCGCCGGGCCGATCACTGCAGCGCTGGCCGCGTCCGACGGAGCGCCGAAGGTCCAGACCTCGGAGACCGTCAAGGCGTCGCTGAAGTCCGACGGCTCCCTGGACAAGGGCAAGACCTACCTGTTCTCGCAGATCGAGGCCACCGGCAACGGCAAGGTCTCTCTCGAGGACCCGACCTCCACCTCCGGCTTGCGCAACCTCGACGGCTGGGGCGGGCCGAGCACCAAGGACGGCAAGGCGAGCTACGACTTCACCGTTGACGGCGAGAAGCGCTTCCGCACGGTCGCGAAGTTCACCAAGGAGCTGCCGGTCACCGTCGAGATCGACTACACCCTCGACGGCGAGCAGATCGACGCCAAGGACCTGGCCGGCAAGAGCGGCAAGCTCGAGGTCTCCTACACGGTCACGAACACCACGGCCGAGCCGACCGAGCTGACCTACCCCGACGGGCACGGCAAGGACGTCACCGAGACTGTCGACGTCGTCACGCCGTACGTCGGCCAGCTCGCGCTCGACCTGCCCGACTCGTTCCGGAACATCGCCTCGACCGACGACCGGGCGGACCAGGCCGGCGACGGCCACGGTGGCCGCATCGTCACCTGGACCATGGTGCTCTTCGAGCCGATCGGCCAGGTCGAGCAGAAGTTCGGCTACAGCGCGGACGTCGACGACGCCGCGATCCCGGCCGGCCACATGCAGATCGTGCCGGTGTCGCCGCAGAACCATCCCGAGCTGAAGTTCGGCCAGGACGGCTTCGCCTCCGGTGCGCAGACCGGCCGCACCCTCACCGACGGTGCCACCCAGATCGACAGCAACCTGCTCAAGCTCCGCGACGGAGCGGCCACGCTGCTCGACGGCCTGACCCAGCTGCAGGCGGGTGCGAGCCAGCTGTCCGCCGGCCTGGCCGACGGCGTGCCGGCGGCCATCGACGGCGGTCGCCAGCTGGCGAAGGGCGCCCAGGACGCCGCAGCCGGCGGCGAGAAGGTCGCCGACGGTGCGAAGCAGGTCGCGGCCGGGAACAAGCAGCTCGCCGACGGGCTCGGAGCCCTCGCCGACGGCGCGGGTCAGCTGCAGGCCGGTGCCACCAAGCTGTCGGCCGGTGCCGACCAGCTCTCGACCGGCTTCCAGGACCCGGAGTCCGACTCCGACCTGATCGACGGCAGCCAGGCGCTCGCCGGTGCCCTCGGCCTCATCAGCGACGGCCTGGCCCAGCTCAACAGCTCGTCGTCCGGCCTCCCGGCCGCGAAGGCCGGCCTGGTCGCGCTGAAGTCGGCCGTGGACTCCAGCCTGATCCCGAAGATCGGCACCCTGGCGAGCACCTGCCCGTCGAACCCGGCGCAGCAGACCCTGATCGGCTGCATGCAGGCGATCGTCGCCGGCGTGACGCAGCTGGGCACCAGCCACAGCCAGAACCCGGCACAGGCCGGGCTCCCGTCGATCCAGGACGCCGTGGGCCTCATCCTCAACGGCATCAACAAGAACCCGAGTGACGGGCCCGCCGGGGACCCCGGGTTCCGGCGTGGTCTCGATCTGCTCAAGCTGAACTACGACGCCGCGCTTGCTCCCGGCGGCGCGGTGGACCAGCTCTACACGGCGATCTCGACCTCGCAGGACCCGGGCGCGCCACCCACTCCATCGTGTCTCGCCGCGTGTCAGCAGACCGCGAGCATCACGATCAGGGGGATACCGATCGAGCCCCCTGGCGGGAAGTCGCTCAAGACCCAGATCACGGAAGCCCGCACCGCCGTCGTCCAGCTCCTGGCGGCACTCGGCAATGCGTCGGACGCCCCCACGGGCAATCCGGCGACGACGACGCTGACCGGAGCTCTGAACGGGGTCAATGGGGGCCTCGGTTCGGCGATTACCTCGATCACGCAGGCGGGCGGCCTCCTCGCTGGTGTCACCGGCATCCGCGACGGGCTGGTCCAGGTCCGCGGCGGCCTGACCAACGCCGACGCCAACGGCGGCACCAGCAACCCGGTCTGCAACCCGGCTGCGGCGCTCGGCACGGCGGGGTACTGCGGTCTCACCGAGGGGCTGGCCCAACTGGTGTCCGGCGTGACCACCGCCGTGGGCGGCCTGGGGCAGCTCGCTCCGGGCGCGGCCGCGGCGAACGTCGGCGCGGGTGACCTGGCCTACGGCATCGCGAAGGCCGGTGACGGTGCCGCGCAGCTCGCCGCCGGCGCTGGTCAGCTGTCCGCCGGTCTGGACGAGGTCGCCGTCAAGGTGCCGGACGCGGTGTCCGGCGCGCAGGCCCTGGCCAAGGGCTCGTCGGCGCTGGCCGACGGCTCGGCCGAGCTGGCGGCCGGCCTCACCGGCAAGCTCGCCCCGGGAGCCAACCAGCTCTCGGACGGGCTGGCCGGCCTGCAGGCCGCGGCCGACGGCTCGGTGCAGATCTCCGACGGCCTCACCCAGGCCAAGGACGGCGACAAGCAGATCGTCGACGGCGCCGGCCGGCTCCAGTCCGAGGGCACGTCCAAGCTGGTCACGGCCGGCGAGGACGCGGCCAAGAACTACGGCCACGAGTACGCCGTGATGCAGGCGCTGAACGTCAAGGGGCTCGAGAACGCCATGCCGTACGGCGCGCCCGAGGGGTCCACGGACAACCGCGGTGCGTACGACATCACGATCCAGCCGGTCGGGCACGAGAGCGGGATGGGCAGCACGGGCCGCGGCCTGGTCGGGCTCGTCGTCCTCGGGCTCGGGGCGGCGGGCGCGACCCTGATCCGGGGCCGCTTCGCCTGAGCGATCGCGACATCGATGCCGGAGGCCCGGCACCCCGTGCGGGGTGCCGGGCCTCGGTCGGCCCGGCCGCGTGATCGCCCGTGGTCAAGGTCCGGCCGGTCCGGGTCGACGACCTCACGGTGACTCCGTCAGGCGAGCGCCGCCGCCTCGGCCTGGCCGCTGTGGCGCTTCCCGCGGCCCTGGCCCTCACCGGCTGTGCCGGCGGGCCGGCTGCCGTCGCCGACCAGCCGGCGCGCCCGGCACACCCGCGCGCCGCAGCGGCGACGGCCTCGCCGGCCGGCCCGGCGCCGGCGAGCGCCACTCTTCCGGCGCCCTGCTCGCTGGTCGACGCCTCGGACGTCAGCCTCTACGTCGCGTTGTCGTCCTGGGAGGTCACCTCGACCGAGCAGGACGGCCGGTCGGTCTGTCGGTTCACGACCGACGGGTTCACCGTGACCACCGTGACGATGCGGCTCGCCGACCCCGCGGACCCGCCTGCCGGGCTCTGCCTTCCGCCGGGGTCGACCGCCACCCGACCCGCGAAGGACCTGCTCTGCGGCTACACCGGGCCGGGTGCCGACACGTCGACCTCGGTGGCCGCCGGCTCCGAGATCGCGGTGGGCGTCCGGGTCGCCGGGCCGGGCGCGGCCGGGCACGCCGCCGTGCTCGCGCAGCACGCGCTGACGCACCTCTGACCGCCGGCACGTTCAGTCGCGGGCGCAGACGAAGATCGCGGTCCCGGGCAGCAGCTCGCCCCGCAGCGGGCTCCACCCGCCCCAGGTGCTGGTGTTCTCCGCCGGCCACTCGGGCTCGACCAGGTCGACCAGGCGCAGCCCGGCCGCGGTGATCTCGCGGACCCGGTCGCCGAGCGTGCGGTGGTGCTCGACGTAGCTGGCGGTCCCGTCCGCGTCCTGCTCGACGTACGGCGTGCGGTCGAAGTAGGACGACGTGGCGACCAGGCCCGCCTCGGTGGGGTCGTCCAGGAACGCCCAGCGCACCGGGTGGCTCACCGAGAACACCCAGCGGCCGCCGGGCCGCAGCACCCGGGCGACCTCGCGCATGACGGCCGCCGAGTCGTCGACGAACGGCACCCCGCCGTACGCCGAGCAGGCCAGGTCGAAGGACCCGTCCGCGAACGGCAGCGCGGCGGCGTCGGCCTGCACCAGCGGGACGGGTCGGTCGCTCTCGGCGCCGATCCGGGCCGCCTCCCTGAGCATCCCGGCGCTGACGTCCAGCGCGACCGGCGCCGCCCCGCGCGCGAGCAGCCAGCGGGAGCACTGGGCGGCACCGGCGCCCACCTCGAGGACCCGGCGTCCGGCCACGTCACCGAGCAGGCCGGCGTCCGCCTCGCGCAGGCCCTCGGGCCCCCAGACGAAGTCGGCGGCGCCGAGGAAGTCGCCGTGCGCCGCGAGGTAGTCGGTCGCCTCGCGGTCCCACCAGCCGCGCTGGGCAGCGGTGGACTCCCGCTGGTCGACCGGGCGCCGCGCCACCCCGGACAGGGATTCGTCGTCGGCCACGGTCCGAAGCCTCTCAGCCGGGCCGGTCGGCCCCGCACCCGCGCGGCGGCGAGTACCGTCGAGCTACACCCCCCTCGGCGCACGCCGCGTCCTGGCTGGTGGGGAGCTCCACATGGCAGACAAGTCCCCCCGACAGACCAGCAGCAAGAAGTCCGGCAAGAGCCTGAAGGAGAAGCGGCTCGAGAAGAAGGCCAAGAAGGACGGCGGCGACGGCGGCATCCACGTCCCCCAGCGCTGACCCCGCCCGGCTGGCGGCGATCCGCCTGACAGGTCGCGCCGGCGCGACCTAGGCTCGTCCGCGGCAGGTCGTCCGCGGAGGGATGGGGCACGGGGTGGGTGAGGTCGGGTTGGCCATGGGCGTTGCCCTGGCCGCGGTCCTCGCCGTGTCCGGTGCCGCCAAGCTGCTCGACCGCGCCGGGACCCGGGAGGCCGTCGCCGGCTTCGGCGTGCCCACCGGGTTGGTAGCCCCGGTCGCCGCGGTTCTCGCGCCGGCCGAGCTCGTCACGGCCCTGCTGCTGGTCCTCCCGCCGACGCGCTCGGCCGGCCTGGTCCTCGCCGCGCTGCTGCTGCTCGCGTTCACCGTCGTCGTGGTGCTCGCCCTGCGCGCCGGCCGCCGCCCGGAGTGCCACTGCTTCGGGCGGATCGGCGGGGCGGACGTGAGCGGCCGCACCGTCGTGCGCAACCTCGTGCTGCTCGCGGTCGCCGCCGTCGGGATCGCCGGGGTCTCCGCCTCGGACGACGTCGACGGCGGTCGGCTGGCCGGAGCGGTGGTGGCCGGCCTCGTGCTGGCTGCCGCGGTGCTCGCGGCCGAGGGGGTGGCCGGTGCGCGGGCGAGGGCCAGGCGCGCGGTCGACGACGAGGCCGCCTTCGAGCAGGTGGTCGAGCGGGTGGCGGTGCCCGGCTTCGAGCTGGAGGCACTCTCCGGTGGTCGCACCAGCCTCGACGACCTGCTGGCACCGGGGCTCCCGGTGCTGCTGGTCACGCTGAGCCCGGGCTGCGGCCCGTGCAAGCGGCTCCGGCCCGACGTCGCCCGCTGGGCCGAGCTGTTCGCCGCGAAGGTGACCGTGGTGGCCCTGGCGACCGGGACACGCGAGGCGAACCTCGCGTCCTACGCCGAGTACCCGGCGCTGACCGTCCTGGTGGACGAGCCGGGGACGGTGCGCGAGGCGCTGGGGGTCAGCGGGACCCCCTCGGCGGTGGTGGTCGGACCTGACGGCCGCACCGACAGCCGGGTCGCCAGCGGGGAGCCGCTGGTCCGGCGCCTGCTGGTGGCCACGGTCACGGGGACGGACGCCGACCTCGGCGCTGCCGACCTCGACACCGACGGTGACGGCGTCCCGGCGGCTGAGCTCGACCTCGACGCCGTGGTGACCGCCCCGGGCGACGGTCCAGCGGCACGAGCTGGGGGAGTCCCTGGTGCTGCTCGACCCGGCGACCGGCGCGACCGTCGCCCTGGACCAGACCGGCTCGGTGGTGTGGTCGGTGCTCGACGGCACCGGCCCGCTGCAGCGAGATCGTCGACGACGTCGCGGACGTCTACGGTGCCCCCGTCGAGGTGGTCGGCCCGGACCTGCTGCGCTTCGTGCGCACGGTCGGCGCGGCCGGCCTGCTCGCGGGCGTGCTGGCGGGGCCCGCACCAGCGGACGACCCGAAGCCGGTCAGCGCCGCGCTGACGGGAGCGTCACCGCTGGGTGGGACCCGCGTTGACCGCCGATCACGCCTGGACGTAGGCTGGCCGGTGCGCTGTGGGCCTGCGCGACCTCAAACGGAGCAGGCCACGCTCGGTGAGTCGAACTTCCCAGCCCTCCGACGGGACACCGTCACGAGCGGCCCCAGGGTCCCGGCACGTCGAAACGGGCCCTCGGTGCACCACCGACATCTGTCCCCGACGACATCTGTCCACCCCACGGAGCACCTTCTACATGACGGCAAGCAGCATCGAAGCACCGGTGAGCACCACCCCGAACGTCGCGATCAACGACATCGGTGACGAGGAGGCCTTCCTCGCAGCCATCGACGAGACGATCAAGTACTTCAACGACGGCGACATCGTCGAGGGTGTGATCGTCAAGGTCGACCGCGACGAGGTCCTGCTCGACATCGGGTACAAGACCGAGGGCGTCATCCCGTCCCGCGAGCTCTCGATCAAGCACGACGTCGACCCGTCCGAGGTCGTCAGCGTCGGCGACGAGATCGAGGCCCTGGTCCTCCAGAAGGAGGACAAGGAGGGTCGTCTGATCCTGTCCAAGAAGCGCGCCCAGTACGAGCGCGCCTGGGGCACGATCGAGAAGATCAAGGAAGAGGACGGGATCGTCACCGGCACCGTCATCGAGGTGGTCAAGGGTGGCCTGATCCTCGACATCGGCCTGCGCGGCTTCCTCCCCGCCTCCCTCGTGGAGATGCGCCGGGTCCGCGACCTCCAGCCGTACGTCGGCAAGGAGCTCGAGGCCAAGATCATCGAGCTGGACAAGAACCGCAACAACGTGGTCCTGTCCCGCCGGGCGTGGCTCGAGCAGACCCAGTCCGAGGTGCGCTCGACGTTCCTGCAGACCCTGCAGAAGGGTCAGGTCCGCTCCGGCGTGGTCTCCTCGATCGTCAACTTCGGTGCGTTCGTCGACCTCGGTGGCGTCGACGGCCTGGTGCACGTCTCCGAGCTGTCCTGGAAGCACATCGACCACCCCTCCGAGGTCGTCGAGGTCGGCCAGGAGGTCACCGTCGAGGTGCTCGACGTCGACATGGACCGCGAGCGGGTCTCGCTGTCGCTCAAGGCGACGCAGGAGGACCCCTGGCAGCAGTTCGCCCGCACCCACCAGATCGGGCAGGTCGTGCCCGGCAAGGTCACCAAGCTGGTGCCGTTCGGTGCGTTCGTCCGCGTCGACGAGGGCATCGAGGGCCTGGTCCACATCTCCGAGCTGGCCGAGCGCCACGTCGAGATCCCGGAGCAGGTCGTCCAGGTCAACGACGAGATCTTCGTCAAGGTCATCGACATCGACCTCGAGCGTCGCCGCATCTCGCTGAGCCTCAAGCAGGCCAACGAGGGCGTCGCGCCGTCCGAGGGCGACGACAGCGCGTTCGACCCGACGCTCTACGGCATGTCGGCGTCCTACGACGAGTCCGGCAACTACCAGTACCCGGACGGCTTCGACCCGGAGACCAACGAGTGGCTCCCGGGGCACGAGGAGCAGCAGGCCGAGTGGGAGCGCCAGTACGCCGTGGCGCGGGTCCGCTACGAGGCGCACATGAAGCAGGTCACCGAGGCCGCCAAGGCCGAGGCCGAGGCCGGCGCCGAGACGGGCAACGCCTCGTCGTACTCCTCCGAGGCCACCCCGGCGGCCGCCACGGAGACCGAGGACGCCCCGCCCAGCGGTGGCGGCACGCTCGCCTCCGACGAGGCCCTCGCCGCGCTGCGCGAGAAGCTCACCGGCGGCTGATCACCCGCCGCTCCACCGACGAGGCCCGCACCGGATCCCGGTGCGGGCCGTCCGGCGTTCGGCGGCGTCGTGTCCGGCTGGAACGAGCATCTGGTCTGCTACCCTGGATCGCGCCGAGTAGGGTGCCGCAACAGTGTGGAGGGTGCGCGGATGGTGAACGTGGCAGGTTGGGCTCCGACGGGCCATCAGGCCTAGCGATTCGCGCGTGCTGTGGGGCCGGCACATCACGCGACTATGCTGATGTATCAACGGCTGTCGGACATCGATCTCAAACCGTGCCGAGGGCGCCCGGCACGCTCTCCATGGCAGTCACTCGACGAACGTGTGCGCCGATGCTGTGGTCTCGGCGAAACCGACATCACCGAAGGCAACTATCCTGAGGTGAACATGTTGGATCTCGCCTGTATGGCGACGCAGAGTTCGACTTCGTCGCTCCGACCAGGTCCTCGAGCACGTTGAGAGGCAATCCCTTCGCGAGCAGTGGCCGAGAGCTTTCGGGTGCTCAAGCCGCGGAGGCGTCGTCTCCCAGCTCGACGTGCATGCTTCTCCACCGTGCATGCTGATCCCTCCGACTTCTGGCGCTTCACGGTGGAGGGGCTGCCGCCGCTGGTTCAGGACCACGCAGAGGTGATCGTGGCCGGCTCCTGGGGAAATCGGTCTTTCCTGAGCGGTCGAGGCTCTGGGCCTACGATTCGTCGCCGGTCCCGCACGCGCGCAGTGGCACCCGTTGCACAGGGTCGCGGTGCGCGATGACCGTCGGCAGCCGGTCGGTCACGTGGGCTAGTCGGCGCGAACGCGCATGGCAGCCTGACACCCGATGTCGTCGGGAGCGGCTTGCGCGAATCAACTCGCCGACGAGCTGGGGGCGGTTCGATACTGACCAGCCGCTGCGGCTGGCTCCACCCTACGCTGGCCGACGTGCCGCGGTCCGGTCCGTGATCGAGCGTGCGCGTCGAGGTCGCCGATGCCGACGCCGGAGCAATGCGGTGCGGACACGGCGGCTCGGCGACCCGGGTCGTCGGCGTGGACGTCGCACGGGGACTCGCCCTGATCGGGATGGCCGCCACGCACATCTTCCCGGACTACCGCGGCGACGAGGTGCACCCGGCGTACGTCGTCGCGGCCGGCCGCGCCTCAGCGCTGTTCGCGGTGCTGGCGGGGGTCAGCCTCTCGCTGGTGGCCGCGCGGTCTGACTCGCTCGCGCGGTTCCGGGTCGCGACCGTCGTCCGCGCCGTCCTGCTGCTGGCGCTGGGCTGGCGCTCGGCACGGTCGACTCGCCGCCGCTGGTGATCCTGGCGTACTACGCCCTGCTGTTCCTGGTGGCGGTGCCGCTGCTGGGGCTCCCGGTCCGGGTCCTGCGGTGCTCGCGGTGGCTGGGCGGTCGGGTCGCCGGTGCTCAGCCACCTGCTGCGGGCCACGGTCGTCCCCGAGTTCCGGATCGACGAGCCGGGTGGCCGTGGCCTGCCGGTCCAGCTGGCCGTCTCCGGCGTCTACCCGGTGCTCACCTGGACGACGTACCTGCTGGTCGGGCTGGCGGTCGGCCGGCTGGTGCTGGGCAGCGCCCGCGTCGCCACCGGGCTGCTGGTCGGCGGCGTCGTGGCGGCTGCCGCGGCGCGGCTGGTCTCGGCGGCGCTGCTGGCGCGAGCCGGCGGCCGCGCCGGCCTCGCCGAGGGCACGCCGATGGATCCGGCGCAGGTCGACCGCTCGCTGGACGCCGGCATGTTCGGGGTGACGCCGACGGGTGACCGCGCCTGGCTGCTCGTCGCCGCGCCGCACAGCGGCGCCACGCTGGACCTGGTGGGTACGGCGGGCAGCGCGCTCGCCGTCCTCGGGCTGTGCCTGCTCGTGACCAGACGCGGGCTCGGGCCGCTGCTCCCCGTCGCCGCCGCCGGGTCCATGACCCTCACCCTGTACACCGCTCATGTGCTGGCACTGCGGACCAACGGACCACTGCTGCTCGACGACCGCCTGCACCTGTGGCTGCTGCACGTCGCGGTGGCCCTGGCAGCCGCGACCCTCTGGCGGCTGCTGGTCGGCCGCGGCCCGCTGGAGTGGGTCACGACGCGCGTGTCGGCCCTGGTGGCCCGCGCTACCGTGCGCTCATGATCACCGTCGGCCTCACCGGGGGCATCGGCTCCGGGAAGAGCGAGGTCGCCCGGCTGCTCGCGGAGCACGGGGCCGTCGTCGTGGACGCCGACGCACTGGCCCGGGAGGCCGTCGAGCCCGGCACGCCGGGTCTGGCGGCGGTCGTCGCGGAGTTCGGGCCCGACGTCCTGGCGGCCGACGGGTCGCTGGACCGCGCCGCCCTCGGCCGCATCGTCTTCGTCGACGCCGAGAAGCGGGCGGCGCTCGAGGCGATCGTGCACCCGTACGTCGGCCGCCGCAGCGCCGAGCTGATGGCGGCTGCCCGGACCGGATGCCGTCGTCGTCTACGACGTCCCGCTGCTGGTGGAGAAGTCCCTGCAGGACGGCTACGACGTCGTCGTGGTCGTCGACGCGGCGGAGGAGTCCGGGTGCGGCGGCTGGTCGACGGCGCGGGATGCGGCCGACGACGCCCGGGCCCGGATCGCGGCGCAGGCGACCCCGGAGCAGCGCCGTACCTTCGCCGACGTGGTGGTCGGCAACAACGGCGATCTGCGGAACTGCGCGAGGCCGTGGACCGGCTCTGGGACCGGGTGACGGCCTGAGGGACGGTGCGAACGCAGAGCAGCGGGGACGCAAGAAGCCCAGGACCAACCGGTCCTGGGCTCCCGATGCGGCGTGCCCTCAGCGCGAGGTCACTTCTTGCATTTCTGGAACTCCCACTGCGCGCCGCCGTTGTACATGATGGCGACCTGGCCGGCCTCGCCGTCGCCGTTCCAGCGGAACTTGTCGTCACCGGTCTTCTGACACGAGCCGTCGTGCAGGAACCAGTTGACGATCGTGCAGCCCGAGGAGCCGAGGCTGATGAGCAGGTCGCCGTCGCTGCTGATGCCCGAGGTGACGCCGGCCGGGCACGTCGTGGTGTACGGGCTGTACGAGGCGTAGATCTGGTCGAACTTCGTGTAGACCGCCGTGGAGCCGTCGTCGCTGAGCTGCTGGCTGGTGGCGCCGCACTTCTCCGCGTGGCCCTGCTGGTCGTACTTGACGAGCGAGTAGGTGGTGCCGCACTGGAACCACACGAAGACATAGGACGGAGCACCGTTGCCGCCTGTGGTGCCCGGGCTCCCTGCGGCGTAGGCGGCCGGCGTGAGCGACTGGACCACCGGCGTGGCCCAGACCAGGGCGCCACCCACCGCCGCTCCCCGGCGCAGCAGTTGGCGCCGGTCCATCCCCGTCGTCGGCTCGATCTCTTCGGTCATTCTCGTCCCCACCCCTGCTCGAACGTGCGTCGAACTCCAAGTCAAGCCTCGATGCTAGGCGATCACCTCGCCTGAGCCACTACGCGATCCGCATGAGAGTTTCTGGTCCCCGGCCCCGACCTTGCCGCTCAGCGTCCGGTGGCCGCAACCCAGCGTGACGGGTTGGGCCGGACGGGGTCTCCGCCGTTCGGCCGACGCTGCTCGGATGAGG
>CAWARY010000006.1:0-17898 GCA_963784645.1 uncultured Actinomycetota bacterium
GCGGGGGCGGGGCCCGCCGCGCAGCACCCGGCGGGCCAGTCCCTGCCAGAACCCGACGCCCCACCCGACGTGCATGGCGAGGAAGGCCGGCGCGACGTACGGACGCGCCTGCGGGTCCACCTCCGCCGCGGTGCGCCACGAGGCGAGCCCGAGGCCCGTGGCGTACGGCGCCACCAGCGCGGCCGCCCAGCGCGGCCGCCACGGCAGCACGACGGCCGACGCGGCCAGGGCCGCGGTGAGTGCGGGCGCGGCAAGGTGCCGGGGCCGAAGCGAGCCCGGGTGCAGGAAGCCGACAACGACCTTGCCGCCGCCGTACCGGCGGTACTGCCGGAACAGCGCCCCGATGCTCTGCCGGCACTCCCAGTCGATCCGCAGGTCCGGGTCGAACCTGATCCGGTGGCCGGCGGCCCGGAGCCGGTAGTCCAGCTCGAAGTCCTGGTTGACCACCAGCCGCTCGTCCCAGCCGCCCATCGACCGCAGCAGCTCGACCGGGTAGCACCCGAAGGGCACGTGCTCGACGTCGCTCTGCTCCATGCCGAAGTGGTACGTCGAGCCGCCCACGCCGAACCGGGAGCCCATCGCGGCGGCGATCGCCCGCCCGGGCGCGGTGTGGCCGACGCCGTCCTTGCGGCCGCCCACACCGCCGTACTCGCCGCTGCGCAGCAGCTCGACGGCACCGCGGACGTACCCAGGCCGCAACGTGGCGTGCGCGTCGACGCGGACCAGCCACCGCCCGGCGGCCTTGGCCAGGCCGCGGTTCATGCCGACCGGGATGATCCGGTCCGGGTTGTCCACCAGCCGGACCCGGGCGTCCCGGGCTGCCGCCGCGGCGACCAGCTGGCGGGTCCGGTCCTCGGACATGCCGTCGACGACGAGCACCTCCATCGCCGCCCAGTCCTGCGCCAGGATCGAGTCCAGGCAGGCCTCGATGGCGCCTTCCTCGTTGCGGGCGGGGACGACCACGGTCACCAGGTCGTCGTCGCGCCGGCCGGGGGCACGGCGCACCGACGTCGTTGCTGTCTCGTCGTTCACGTCCACTCCCCCGCCGCGACCACGTCGGCCAATCCGCAGTCGCGGCCGAGCCCGCGCAGTACGCTACCGGTAGGCGGAGTCGGACCCGGCCCGAACCTGGATGTCGGGGTCCGTTCCCGGAACACTGGGGTGGGATGGGTACAACAGCACTGGGGCGGGCGCTTGCGTCGCCATCCCCTCGTCGCACTCGCGGCGTTCCTCGCCGTCGGGCTCGCCACCCTCTGGGCGGCGTTCTCCCCGCCTGAGCGGTTCGAGGCGACCTCCGTCGTGTCGGTGCAGCCCGCGGCCCCGAACGTCAGCACCCAGAGCGTCGAGTACCTGATCCCAGGCGTCGAGCAGCGGATCGCCAGCGAGTCGTTCCACAACCAGGTCCGCCGGCAGCTCGTGAGCGGGATGCAGACCGCCGACTGGGTCGTCTCCACCTCGACGTCGCCGGGGTCCGGGGTGCTCCGCATCAGCATCAACAGCGAACGCCAGGATGTCGTCCGGCCGGTCGCCAACACCTACGCGTCCTACCTCACCGGGCAGGACCTCTCGCAGATCCCGGTCGAGGTCATCGTGGTGAATCCCGCGTCCGGCGCACTGTCGCTCTCGAACCGCAGCACGATCCTGGTGTCCGGCTTCGGGCTGGCCGCCATCCTGGCCGGCCTCACCGCACTGGTCCGACTCTCGTGGGCCGAGGCCGCCGAGCCGACCTCGCCCTTCCCCACCGGGCGGGAAGGCGCCGTGGCGGTCGCCGGCCGGCTCGCGGAGAGCCGCAGCGCCCGCCGACACGAGCCACCGCTGCGCGAGAAGCGGTCCGGCTGAGCGCCTCGGCCGCTTCGGGGCCGCCGCCCGCGCCGACCTGCGTGGTGGTCACCGGCGCCCACCGGTCCGGGACGACGGTGGTGGAGACCTCGTCTCGCAGGCGCCGGGCACCTGGACGGTCTGGGAGCCGCTGAACCAGCACTGGGGGCTGGCCGCTGCCCCTGCGCCCTACCGCTATGTGCCTCGGGGGGCGTGGCACCCGGCGTTGGACGGCCTGGAGGGGTACCTCCGCACCGGGCGCGGCCGGTGGGCGGTCAAGACGGGCCGGGGCGGCGCCCGGCTGCCGTGGCTCAACCGGTCGCTCCGGCAGCGGCGGCGGCAGCGCGTCTGGTCGGCCCACCGCGGTGCGGTGCCCGTCGTCAAGGACCCGTTCCTGCTGCTCGCGCTCGCGGCGGTGCAGCCCCGGCTGACCGACCGGCCGGTGGTCGTCACTGTCCGGCACCCGTGCTCGTGGCTGCTCAGCCTCCGGCGGGTGGGCTGGCCCGCCGGGCCGGAGCTGAACACGCTTCTGGAGCAGGAGCAGCTGTACGAGGAGCACCTGCGCGAGGTCCTGCCGCGGCGCGACTGGCGCACCGCGGACGACCTGGACGCGGCTGCAACGGCCTGGGCCTGCCTGTACCACCTGGTGGGCGTCCAGCAGAAGCTCGGTGCGGACGTCGAGCTGGTCACGCTGGAGGGGTTCGGTGCGGAGCCGGTGGCGGTGATGACGCCGGGTGCTGCAGCGGCTCGGGCTGCGCGAGCCGGACGACCTCGCCGGGCTCACCCGCCGGTACACCGGCGCGGGCAACGCCGTGAGCCCGGACCGGGCCGGCCAGGTGCACCTGCTCAGCCGCGACAGCCGGGCGCTGAGCCAGGCCTGGCGGCGAGCGGCTGTCGCCGGCGGAAATCGCGCGGGTGCGCGACATCAGCGAGCAGGTGTACGCCCGGACCTACCGCGACTGGGACGACCCGGAAGCCTGAGGCGCCGGCGCGCCGCCCTCACCAGCCGACGCCCTCCACCTGCAGGCCGGCCTTCGCCCAGGCGTCCGCGGGCAGCACGTTGCGCCCGTCGAGCACGTAGGTGCCGGCCATGGCGGTCGCCAGTGCCGCCGGGTCGATCGCGAGGAACTCGTCCCACTCGGTGGCGAGCACCACGGCGTCGGCACGGGCCGCCGCGTCATACGCGTCGGTGCCGATGCGCACCCGGGAGAGCGCGTCGGGCAACGTCTTCACGACGGGGTCGAACGCCGAGACCGCTGCTCCGGCCGCGAGCAGCCGGCGGGCCAGGTCGAGCGCCGGCGAGTCGCGCAGGTCGTCGGTGCCGGGCTTGAACGCCAGGCCCAGCAGCGCCACCCGGCGCCCCTTGAGGACGCGCAGGGCCCGCTGCAGCTTGCGGACGGCGGCCGCGCGCTGCCGCTGGTTGACCTCGACGGCGGCGACGAGCAGCTCGGACTCGTAGCCGTACTCGGCGCCGGTGGACACCAGAGCGGCCAGGTCCTTGCCGAAGCAGGAGCCGCCCCAGCCCAGCCCGGGCGACAGGAACGGGGCGCCGACCCGGTGGTCGGCGCCGATGGCGGGAAGCACCTCGCGGGCGTCGGCGCCCACCAGCTCGCACAGGTTCGCGATCTCGTTGGCGAAGCTGATCTTCATCGCGAGGAAGGAGTTGGCCGCGTACTTGGTCATCTCCGCCGAGGTGAGCTCGGTGCTGATGAGCAGCGGGCGGTATCCGTCGCGGGCACCGGGGAACGACTGGTCGAGGACCGGCTGGTACAGCGCAGCGACCCGGTCCACTGCCTCGGGGTCGCCGCCGAGGACGACCCGGTCCGGGAACAGGAAGTCGTCGATGGCCGAGCCCTCGCGCAGGAACTCGGGGTTCGACACGACGTGGAACGACGGCCGGCGGTCGGCGGGGATGCTCTCCTCGAGCAGGGTCCGCACCCAGTTGCCGGACCCGACCGGCACGGTGGACTTGTTGACCACGATGGTGCCGTCGCGCAGGTACGGCGCCAGCATCTGCGCCGCCCCCTCGACCTGGGTCAGGTCCGGGTTGCCGTCCGCGCCGGTGGGCGTGCCCACGCACAGGAAGACGACATCGGCGCCCTCGAGCGCCTTGGCCGGCTCGGTGGTGAACTGCAGGCGCCCGGTGGTCACCGTCTCCGTCAGCAGCTCGGGCAGACCCGGCTCGTGGAAGGGCACCTGCCCGGTGGCCAGCTGGCCGGCGCGGACCGGGTCGGAGTCCAGGCCCCATACCTGGGCGCCGCCCAGCCAGGCGAAGCAGGTCGAGGTGATCGCGCCGACGTAGCCGGTGCCGATCACCGCCACCTTGGGCAGGGGCGCCGCGGTGCTCATGATCACTGTCCTCCGGGTCCGGCCGAGTCGGGCTGCGACATGCTGTCCAGGTGCTCGCGGAACCACTCGACGGTCTTCTTGATGCCGTCGACGACTGGTACCCGCGGCTCCCAGTCGAGCTGCTCGCGGGCCAGCGTGATGTCCGGCTGGCGCACCGACGGGTCGTCCTGCGGGCGCTCCACGAACGTGATGGTCGAGCTGGACCCGGTCACGTCCCGGATCAGCTCGGCGAGCTGCAGCACGGTCATCTCGTCCGGGTTGCCGATGTTCACCGGCCCGGTCAGCCCGGACCGCAGCAGCCGCAGCGCGCCGTCGACGAGGTCGTCGACGTAGCAGACCGAGCGGGTCTGCTGGCCGTCGCCGGCGACGGTGATCGGCTCGTCGGCCAGGGCCTGCCGGATGAACGTCGGGATGGCCCGGCCGTCGTGCGGGCGCATCCGCGGCCCGAAGGTGTTGAAGATGCGCATCACGGCGGTGTCGACGCCGTGGTAGGTGCGGTACGCGGTGGTCAGGGCCTCGGCGAACCGCTTGGCCTCGTCGTAGACCCCGCGCGGCCCGACCGGGTTGACGTGGCCCCAGTAGGACTCGGGCTGCGGGTGGACCTTCGGGTCACCGTAGGTCTCCGAGGTCGAGGCGAGCAGGAACCTGGCGCCCTTCTCCTTGGCCAGACCGAGCGCGTGCAGGGTGCCGATCGAGCCCACCTTCATGGTCTGGATCGGCAGCTGCAGGTAGTCGACCGGCGAGGCCGGGGAGGCGAAGTGCAGGACGTGGTCGACCGGGCCGGGGACGTGCACGAACTCGGTCACGTCGGCGCGGACCAGCCGGAACTCCGGGCGCTCGAGCAGGTGGGCGAGGTTGTCGGGCTTCCCGGTGAGGAAGTTGTCGAGGCAGACCACCTCGACGCCGTCGTCCAGCAGCCGTTCGACCAGGTGCGAGCCGAGGAAGCCCGCCCCGCCAGTCACCACAGCGCGTTGCGCCACCACGAACCCCCCCAGAACACTCAACGGACACCCGAGTCTAGGCGTCCGGCCGGCGCGGTCGGGACGGGTTCGGGCCAACTGACCGTTCGGCCCATCCCGCTCCGACGACCGGGCCGTGCACCGGGGCCGGAACCACCCGGACCGCACCCCGGCAGCGGCCCGGAGGACGCCGCGAGGCCCGCACCGGGAACGGTGCGGGCCTCGCGGGACGTGCTGCGGCGGTCAGCCGCCGGTGAGCTTCTCGCGCAGTGCGGCGAGCGCCTCGTCGGAGGCGAGCGTGCCGCCACCGCTGGGCGGGGCGTCCTCGGTCTCCGTGGTGGCCGCCGCGGCCTCGGAGGAGTACGACGAGGCGTTGCCCGTCTCGGCGCCGGCCTCTGCCTCGGCCTTGGCGGCCTCGGTGACCTGCTTCATGTGCGCCTCGTAGCGGACCCGCGCCACGGCGTACTGGCGCTCCCACTCGGCCTGCTGCTCCTCGTGCCCCGGGAGCCACTCGTTGGTCTCCGGGTCGAAGCCGTCCGGGTACTGGTAGTTGCCGGACTCGTCGTAGGACGCCGACATGCCGTAGAGCGTCGGGTCGAACGCGCTCTCGTCGCCCTCGGGCGGGGCGACGCCCTCGTTGGCCTGCTTGAGGCTCAGCGAGATGCGGCGACGCTCGAGGTCGATGTCGATGACCTTGACGAAGATCTCGTCGTTGACCTGGACGACCTGCTCCGGGATCTCGACGTGGCGCTCGGCCAGCTCGGAGATGTGGACCAGGCCCTCGATGCCCTCGTCGACCCGGACGAACGCACCGAACGGCACCAGCTTGGTGACCTTGCCGGGCACGACCTGCCCGATCTGGTGGGTGCGGGCGAACTGCTGCCAGGGGTCCTCCTGCGTCGCCTTGAGCGACAGCGAGACCCGCTCGCGGTCCATGTCGACGTCGAGCACCTCGACGGTGACCTCCTGGCCGACCTCGACGACCTCGGAGGGGTGGTCGATGTGCTTCCAGGACAGCTCGGAGACGTGCACCAGGCCGTCGACGCCACCGAGGTCGACGAACGCACCGAAGTTGACGATCGAGGAGACCACGCCGGAGCGGACCTGACCCTTCTGCAGGGTCTGCAGGAACGTCGAGCGCACCTCGGACTGGGTCTGCTCGAGCCACGCCCGGCGGGACAGGACCACGTTGTTGCGGTTCTTGTCCAGCTCGATGATCTTCGCCTCGAGCTCCTTGCCGACGTACGGCTGGAGGTCGCGGACGCGGCGCATCTCCACGAGGGAGGCGGGGAGGAAGCCGCGCAGGCCGATGTCGAGGATCAGGCCACCCTTGACCACCTCGATGACGGTGCCGGTGACGATGCCGTCCTCTTCCTTGATCTTCTCGATCGTGCCCCAGGCGCGCTCGTACTGGGCGCGCTTCTTGGACAGGATCAGCCGACCCTCTTTGTCCTCCTTCTGCAGGACCAGGGCCTCGATCTCGTCGCCGACGCTGACGACCTCGGACGGGTCGACGTCGTGCTTGATCGAGAGCTCGCGGGACGGGATGACGCCCTCGGTCTTGTACCCGATGTCGAGCAGGACCTCGTCGCGGTCGACCTTGACGATCACACCCTCGACGATGTCGCCGTCGTTGAAGTACTTGATCGTCTCGTCGATGGCTGCGAGGAAGGCCTCCTCGTCACCGATGTCGTTGATCGCGACGTTCGGAGTGGTGCTCACCGGTGCTTCGATGCTGCTTGCCGTCATGTAGTAGGTGCTCCGTGGGGTGGACAGATGTCGTCGGGGACAGATGTCAGTGGTGCACCGAGGGCCCGTTTCGACGTGCCGGGACCCTGGGGCCGCTCGTGACGGGGACCCGTCGGAGGGCTGGGGGGTTCGACTCACCGAGCGTGGCCTGCTCCGTTGAGGTCGCGCAGCCCACAGCGCAACGCTCAGCCTACGCTCAGGCGTGATCACGGGTCAACGCGGCTCCGGGGGCCACGGAGTGGGAAAGGCCCTCCCAAGGGTGACCCGGCTGGGCCGAACGGGTTACATTCGGCGGAACACACGTCGACTTCCCCCCGCTCCGAGCGCGGCCGCCACCGCCCGGTCGACCCGTGCTCTCGATGCCGAGGAACTGCCTGTGCTGCACCGCCGACGGACCCACAAGCATCGCCGGACACACCGGCTGCGGAACGCGACGGTGGGACTAGTGGGACTGGTGGGGCTCAGCGCGATCACTTTCGGGCTGACCCGGCCGGCGGCGGACGCGGACCTCGTGAGCACGGTGCTGACCCGGGGCCGCCCGCAGCAGAGCAGCAGCAGCGCCGCGAATCGCACGGATCCACCCGCGCTGACGCCGGCTCAGCAGGCGAAGCGGCGCGGCGCCGCGAAGGCCCGGGCCAGCGCCAGGGCGGCCCGGGCCACGGCAGCCCTCGGCCCGGCCCAGCCGACCCTGTCCAGGGCCGGGACGCGTCGTCCGGCACCGGCTCCCGCTCCGGCACGGGGAGCGGCCGGGCACGGGCACGGAACGAGCAAGCCCCCGGCCACCAGGAAGCCATCACCGGCCCACTCGGCCACGGCAGGTCCCGGCAGGTCGCCGGCCCCGCCGGGGGCTCCTCCACCAGCACCGCGGCCCAGCCGCCGCCCTCCTCCTCCGCCCCGGCGCCACCCCCGGCCAACCCGCCGTCGAACAACCTGTGCGACGCCGGCGCGCTGCCGGCGCCACTGTCGGCGATGCCCGACGCCGACAACACCGGCGTGCCGGCGTCGGTCGGACTGCACCAGGTGTCGGGCGACGTCAAGACCACCGGCCCCGGCCAGGTGATCAGCGGGGTCGACATCTCCGGTGCTCTGATCGTGCAGCACTCCGGGGTCACGGTCACCTGCTCCCGGATCCGCGGCGGCGTCATCAACCAGGCCAGCAACCTGCGGGTCTGGGCCACCGACATCGGGGACCCGCGGGGCGTCAGCGTAGGAGCCGGCATCAAGAGCTCGTCCTACACGCTGCGCCGGGTGGAGATCCAGGGAGTGATCGACGGCATGCGCGCCGAGGGCGACGTGGACGTGCGCGACACCTACATCCACGACCTCTACTACACGAGCGACAGCGGCCAGTCGAGCGGCATGACGCACAACGACATCGTGCAGATCACCCAGGGCGCGCACATGGTCTTCGAGCACAACACGTTCGCCGCGTGGTCGTTCAAACAGGGCCAGTCGGCCGGTGCGAACCTCTGGGCCTCGCCGTTCGGCAACGGCGAGGGCTACTGCACGTCGGTCATCATGATGTCGAACAAGAGCGCCCTGGTGTCTGACGTGGTGTTCCGCGACAACCTGATGCGCGGCCGGGCGAGCAAGTACGCCATCGTCGTCGGGCAGGTGTCCGGCGTCAGCATCATCAACAACCGGATCGGCCGCGAGAACCGCGACTACCCGCGCCTGTTCGGTATCGCCCCCGGCAGCCCGGTAACGGTGTCGGGCAACGTGTTCTACGACAACGGGGCGCCGGCCAACACCTGACCAGGCCTCGCACTCGCGCGGGAGGTCACCGGGCGTCGAGTCGGCCCCAGGCGTCGAACGACGGGCCGAGCAGGACCTGCAGGTCGGCCAGGTCGTCCCGGAGCCGCTCCAGCAGTACCTTCTCGGTCTCCGGGCGCAGTGGCGGCGGCGCGCCCGGCGCCGGCCGGGTCGCCAGCCGCCGGACCGCCGACCGGACCGGTCCGGGCAGGCGCTGGAATCCGGTCTCGACGATTGCGACCCCGCGCAGCCGGCTCTTGACGCCACGGTCGGCGCGCCGGTCGTCCGTGCGCAGGTCGGCCCGCTGCTCCAGCACGAGGTCCGGCCGGTCCCGCAGGCCGAGGAACCGGGTGACCGCGGCGACCGCGGCCGCCGGGTCGGCCTGCAGCTCGTCGGTGAGCATCAGGTGCAGCTGCTCGCGCGGGAAGTGCTCCAGGTAGCGGCGGATGTTGTCGGCGTACCGGCTGGGTGCCAGGTAGGTCTCGTCGGCAAGCACCGCCTCGTCCAGCGGGCGCTTCTCCCGCCCGGTCAGGACCATGTGCGCGTACATCGACCGGATCCGCGACAGCGGCTCGCGCAGGATGTAGACCAGCCGGACGTCCGGGACCACCGACCGGATCCGCTCCGGGACCCCGGGGAACTCGGTGGGCTTGGTGTAGCTGGTCGACCCCTCCCCCGTGAGCTGGTCGTCACCGGCATCGGCGAAGAGGCCGCGGTACCAGTCGACGCCGCGCTCCCAGTTCTTGCCGGCGACGAAGAACTCCGGCTCCTTGTACGCAGGAAGGAAGACCTGCGGGTGCACCCGCAGGTGGTTGTACAGGGTCGTGCTGCCGGACTTCATCGCCCCGATGACGAGGAAGTCGGGCAGGCGTCCGGTAGTGTCCGGTGGTGGGCACGCTCAGGCTCCGTGGTGTCGTCGGTATTCCTGGTACCGGTAGCCCAGCGCCCCGGCTGTCAGCCCGGCGCCGTACGCGGCCGTCCAGACCCCTCGCATCGCAGCGGCCCGGCCACGGGGCAGGCCGGCCACCGCGCTCGCCAGACCCGTCGCCATCTTGCGCAGTCCCCCGCCGACGCGCCTGGCCCGCCGCAGCGGTGTGGGGCGCTGCAGGACCATCGTGGTGCTGCGGCTGTTGCCCGTGCGGAACGCGCGGCGCAGGATCCAGGAGGCGCGGGCACGGCTTGCCGGCACCCGCTCGACGACGACGGCCTCGTCGACCCAGACGAACCGGGCACCGGCCGACTCCATCGTCACGAAGTGCTCGCGATCGGAGCCGCCGGTGAACCGCAGGCTCTCCTGGAACGGGGTCGCGCGGTCCGGCATCGCGCTGGCTCGCACCAGGACGCCGCTGGTGCGGGCGAAGTGCGCAGGGATCGCTGTACCCGACGCGAACCTGGTGCGGTCGAAGAAGCCTGCCTGCTGATCCAGGCCGGCGTCCCCGGCGGCAGCTCCGGCTCGGACGGGCCGATGACGACGTCGGCGCCAGTCGAACGCGCCGCCGCCACGAGGGCCCGCAGCCAGTCCGGCCGCGGCACCTCGTCGTCGTCGATCCAGCCGACCAGGTCGACGGGCCCAGCGATGTCCAGCGCCCGGTTCCGTGCCATCGGGATGCCCTGCCGGGGCTCGACCTCGTAGGTGACCGGGAACGGCGACGCCAGCGCAGCGGACTCGGCGACCTCCCGGGCCGACCCGGCGGCGTCGTTGTCGACGACGACCACGGAGAGGTCGACGCCCAAGCCGTCGAGGTCGAGCGCGGCGATCCCGTCGAGGGTCGCGCGGAGGCCGACCGGACGCCGGTAGGTGATCACGCACAGCGCGACCCGCTCGCCGGGTGCCTCGACCGCCGATCCGGTCGCCGCGGTCACGGGCTCCGACGTCATGCCGAGGTCTGCTTGTGGGTGATCTCGGTGACCTCGCGGTAGAACGCGTTGTGGGACACCAGGGCGGTGGGCTCGTCGATCGCCTCCAGGCGCCCGCCGACGATGACCATCACCCGGTCGCAGATGGACAGGGTCGACAGCCGGTGCGCGACCAGGAAGAGGATGACCTCGCCCTTGAGACCGTGCAGCGACTCCTGCACGAGCAGCTCGGACTTCACGTCCAGCGCGCTGGTCGGCTCGTCCAGGATCAGGACGCTCGGGTTGTCCGCCAGCGCGCGAGCCAGGCAGATGCGCTGCCGCTGGCCGCCGGACACAGCCGACGCCCGCTGGCCGACGACCGTGTCGTAGCCCTTGGGCCACGACATGATCTCGTCATGGATGTGCGCCCGCCGCGCCGCCTGCTCGACGTCGCCGTCGCTCACGCCGGGCCGGAAGTAGCGGATGTTCTCGGCCACCGTCCCGTAGATCAGCTGCGGCGTCTGCGGGACGTAGGCGACCTGCTTCTGCCACCCGGCCAGGCGCAGGTCCGCGGCATTGTCGTCGTTGACGTAGACCCGGCCCGACGATGGTTCGCGCAGTCGCAGCAGCAGCTGCACGAGCGAGGACTTCCCGGCGCCCGAGGGCCCGACGATGCCGATGGCCTCCCCCATCCGCGTTTCGAACGAGATGCCCTTGACCACCTCGATGCCGTCGACGTAGGAGAAGTGCACGTCCTGCATGCCGACCCGGCGGATGGTCGGGACGTCCCTCGTGCCGTCCGGGCGCCGGTTCCCCTCGTAGTACTCGATCGCGTCGCCGAGCCGGTGCATGAACGGGATCAGCTCGTCGAGGTTGGCGGTGGAGGCCTGGATCTGCTGGCCGTAGCTGAGCGACCGGATCAGCAGCAGGACCACGGCGCCCAGCGAGGTGATGCCGGTGGCGCCGACCAGGTAGACCACGACCAGGGCCACCATGATGAGAAGCAGCGCGAGGCTCTGGTAGGCGGCCGGGAGCGCCTTGGACAGGAAGCGGGTGCGCAGCAACGGGCGACGCACCCGCTCGAGCCGGTCGTAGAACGCGCTGCGGTAGGTGTCCGAGACGCCGAAGACCTGGGTCTCCTCGGCCATCAGCACGACTTCCTGCACGGTCTTGGAGAACTCGATGTTCTCGCCGCTGAGCCGCTTGGCGAACGCGCGGAGGCGGTGCGACAACGGTCGCAGCACCGCGAACAGGGTGAGCGAGACGGTGATGATGATCACCGCGATGATCACGCTCAGCGCCAACGCGGACGCCAGCAACGTCGCGAGCATCAGCGTCGAGGAGATCGCCACGCCCATGGCGATCATCGCCTGGCAGGCGCTGCTGACGTGGGTGTTGATGAGCGACTGGAAGTGCCCGTCCCGCTCCGCGGACTGCACCGCCCAGGACGTCCCGGTGAAGGCGTCGAAGAGCTTCCGTCGAAGCGTGGCGTTGGCGTGCGCGCTCATGCTGGCCGGCAGGTAGGCGACCACGATCTGCAGCACGCCGCGCGCCACGGCCAGCACGATGCCGATGGCGAACAGCGTCGAGAGCGAGGAGTTCACGTGGATCGGTCCGAGGTGGGTGTCCACCGCGGATTTGCTCACAGCCAGCGCCCCGGCGATCGCCGCGATCAGCGTCAGGAGCACGGCCTCGGCGAGGCCGGCGACGACCGAGGCCAGTGAGAGCAGCGCCAGGCGCGAGCGCGAGGCGCCGAAGAACGGTGCGGTCCGTCGCCAGGCCGTCCGGGTGGCGCGGGCCACGGCGAGCGGGGACCGGCGTCGCTTCGACCGGCCCGCGCCGGGGAGCTGAGCCGCAGGCGGCGTCGCCACTTCGTTCCCCCCAGGTTGGAAGCCGGTTCGAGACCAGTACGTCCGGTGATCGGTAGGCCGATCGACGACGGAGCGGCCGCCTTGCACGACCGCGCGACGAGAGTACCTGCCGTCCCGCCGGTGCCGCGGGCGATCCCCCGTGGCATCCGGTTGTCCGTGCTCCGCCGTTCGGACGGTTTATCACCGCTACCCCGACGCGGGGCGCCGCCGTCGCTTAGCGTCACGTCGTGCTCCTCCGCGACCTGGTGACCTCGGACAGCCGCGTCCTCGACGTCGGCGCACCCGACGCGGGGGTCGGTGCCGCGCTGCGCGAGGCGGGGGTGAGCCGCTACCTCGGCCTGGTGAAGCCGGCTGCGCTCGATGCCGCCCGGGCGGCGGCGCCGGACCTCGCCGACCGGCTGCACCCGCTCGAGTCGCCCGAGCAGGCGCTGCGGGCCAGCGCCGACCTGGTCATCCTGCGCGCGCCGTACGGGCGGATCGGCTGGCTGCTCAAGGAGCTGCGCTACGCCGCGTACGTCCTGGTGGAGGTCCCGCGCGGCGTCGGCGCGGTGGAGGGCGCCGCTGTGCGGACGGCGGGAGCGCTGACCCGGGCGGTACGCGCTCGGGGTCGGGTCACCGTTGCCGGGCTCGAGCTCGAGGTGCTGGAGGTCCGGCGGCGCCGACCGGAGCGGACCCGGCGCTACCTGTCCCCGGTCTGGGGCGTGACCGGCTTCGTGCAGCGGCTGACGGAGGCCGGCGTCACCTACGCCGTCCTGCGCTGGTTCGAGGACCTGCCCCGGATGGAGCCCGGCGAGGACCTCGACATGCTGGTGGCCGACCGGGACCTGGAGACGGTGCGGGCCCTGCTCGCCGAGGAGCCCGGCACCATCGCGGTGGACCTCTACAGCGAGACCGGGCTGCCCGGCTCGGACTACAACACCGCGGCGCCTACTACCCGCCCGCGCTGGCCCGCGACCTGCTCGGCGCGCGCCGTGGTGCACAGCAGCGGCGCGCGGGTGCCGGCGAGCCGGGACCACCTGCGGTCGCTCGGCTACCACGCGGCGTACCACAAGGGGCCGCTCTCGGGCCTCCCGTCGACGACCACCGGCCAGCAGCTGCCTGACCCGGAGCACGACTACCGCACGGCCCTGCACAAGCTGACCCTCGAGCACGGCCTGCAGCCGCCGGGCACCCTCGAGGACCTGGACGAGCTGCTGGCGGCCGAGGGCTGGCGGCCGCCGCTCGACGCGCTGCTGCGCCTGACCGCCACCAACCCGTGGATCGAGCCGCGCTTCTTCCCGCACGACGACGTCGCCGACGGCCGCCCGGAGCCGGTGGTCTTCCTGCTCCGCGAGCGGCTGGCGACCGTCGTCGACGAGGACGAGTTCCTCAAGACGATCGACCACCTCGGGTTCGAGGCGGTGGCGGTGCGGGCCCTGGACGAGGAGAGCCGGCAGCGGGTCGCCGGGGAGACGCGCGGCGGGAACTGGGGGCCGGGACCGTTCCCCGTGAGCGGCGGGGGGCCGGTGACCGCGGTCGTCGCGCTGCACCACGCACCGCAGGCACCCCGCGGGCCGCTGCTGCGTCAGTACCCGCGGCTGACCAACGCCGACGTCCTGCTGGCCAAGCACCGGGTGCGGGACCTGGTC
Organism: uncultured Actinomycetota bacterium; assembly: GCA_963784645.1. GTDB lineage: Bacteria > Actinomycetota > Actinomycetes > JACCUZ01 > JACCUZ01 > JBBRVW01. The sequence continues at coordinate 13,963 of CAWARY010000006.1, forward strand.
GCCGAGCGGGTCGCGACCCGAGCAGACGTTCAACCCGGTCCACTCCTCGGACAACGAGCGGGAGGCGTGGGAGTACCTGCGGATCGCGCTGCCGGACGAGCTCGACGCGCTGCGCGCGGAGGTCCTGCGGCGACGCGCCAGCTACGACAGCGAGGAGCACGCCGTCGTCAGCCGGCTCAGCCGCGGACGCCGTGCCAAGGTCGAGGTCGTCGACACCCCCCGGGGGCGGGTCGTGCGCAAGACCTTCGCGGCGGGCTACCTCCGGCACATGCAGCGCGAGCTGGACGCCTTGAGCGCTCTGGGGGGCGTCGTGTCCGCGGTGCCCGAGCTCGTGGACAGCGGACGCAACTGGATCGCGACGCCGTACTACCAGGACGAGCTGGCGCCGTACTGGCGGGCGCGACGGCTGCTGCCGCTGCCGGTGGTGCGGCAGATGGTCGAGGTGCTGCGCGAGGTGCATGCGCTCGGCTACGACCTGGTGGACGCCAAGCCGCAGAACTTCGTCCTCGACCCGGTGCACGGCCTGAAGATCGTCGACTTCGAGTTCCTGCACCGGTACGACGGCGAGCCGCCCCCGTTCCGGGAGAGCTACGGCCTGGTGGGCACCCCGCTCGGGTTCGCCGACGACGTGCCGGTCGGTGACGACAGCTACAGCTACCGCTGGTGGCGGTGGACCGGGCTCAGCCTGGCCGCCCTGACCGGCGGCTCACCGCGGCAGCAGCAGGTCGACCGCGTCCGCTACCGCGTGCTGCGCGTGGTCCGGCGCTCCCGGGCCGGGGCCCGCAAGGCGACTCACGAGTCGAAGGGCGCCGCTCGGCGCACCCGCGGCCTCGCCGGACGGGTCTTCCGCGACTGGGCCCGGCGCCGCGCACTGGGGTCCGGTCCCCGCTCCCGCTGAGCCGCGCTGCAGCGGCCACCGACCGGGCTCGCCCGCCATCCCGGCGGCGCTGCTACTGCAGGACAAGCACCAGCCGCACCGGTGTCGCGCTCTCGCGTGAGCCGATGACGAGGTCGTCGGCGCTGGTCGTGGCAGCGCCAGGGAGAGCGACACCGCCGAACTTCGCCTGCACGTCGCCCGAGGACAACGGCACCGTGTACGTGCTGCCCGGCGAGGTGCCGCTCAGGCTGCCCAGCGTCGTGCCGACCCCCGGCTTGTTGCCGTACGTCAGGCCGGACTCGGTCCAGGTGTCCTTGAGCGTCAGCCGGACGTTCTGGGTCCCCACCGAGCCGCTGTCGGTCACCGGCACGACCAGCGTCGCCGACTGCAGGGTCCGGCCGGCGTAGGCGGAGAGGTCGTACTTGAGGAACGTCTTCGCGTCGGGCGTGCCGTCGGTCACCAGCGAGGTGGCCGAGCCGAAGTTGGTGGTCGGGGTGTCGGAGCTGACGTACGCGTCGGCGGTCGGGTCCAGCGTCTCGTTCGGCGCGGCGGCCACCGTGCTGAACGACCACGCGTACGGCGCGGCCAGGCCGTTGCCGGCCAGGTCGGCGGCTCCGGTGGTCACGGTCGCGGTGTAGGTCGACCCGGGCGCCAGCTGAGTGGTGGGCGCCAGCGAGGCCCGTCCGGTTGCCGGCGTCGTAGGACACCGTCGCGGGGACGTTCCCGCTCGGGCCGGACAGCGTGAACGAGGTCGTGGTCAGGGTGCCCGCGTTCATCGGCTCGCTGAACGTCGCGGTCGGGACGGTGCCCAGGGCTACGTCCACGGCGTTGTTGCCCGGCGTGTTGCCAGTGACCGTGGGCTTCGTCGTGTCCGGGACGCCGGTCGTGAACGTCCAGGACTCGTCCGCCGCGAGCGAGTTGCCGGACAGGTCCTTCACGGCGGTGGTGACGCTCGCTGTGTAGGTCGTGCCCGCCGCCAGCGGGTTGGTCGGCGTCAGGGTCGCCGTCGTGGTCGGCGCGTCGTAGCTGACGTTCGCGGCGACGGTGCCGGAACCGCCCGTCAGGGTGAACGAGGTGCCCGTGATCGTGCTGGCGGTCATCTGCTCGGAGAACGTGGCCGTGACCGGGCTGGTCACCGCGACGTCGGTGGCGTTCGCCGCAGGCGCCTTGGTCACGACCGTGGGCCTGATCGTGTCCGGCGCCACCGTGGTGAACGACCAGGTAACCGACGCGGCCAGGGCGTTGCCGGCCTGGTCGGCGACACCGGTCGTCACCGTGGCGGTGTAGGTGGTGCCCAGCGCGAGCGCACTGGTAGGGGTGAGGGTGGCCGTCAGCGACGTCGAGTCGTAGGACACCGTCGCTGGCACCGCCGTGGCGCCCGGCCCGGTCAGCTTCACCGTCGTGGCCGTGACGGATGCCGACGTCATGGGCTCGGAGAACGTGGCGGTGACCTGGGTGCCGGCGTCGATCCCGGTCGCCCCGACCGCTGGGGTCTTGGTGACAACCGTCGGCGGCGTGGTGTCGCCCGAGCCCAGCGCCATCTCGCTGTGGTAGAGCGGCGGGCGACCGAGTCGGTGGCGATCGCGACCAGCCCGGTGGTCGCGTCGACCGGGTCCTTCGTGGTGGCCACGTTGTTGATCGACGCCCCGCTCCAGCTCATGAAGGAGGAGCCCTTCTGGGCGGGGTTGAAGGCTGCGTCGGTGACCCCTCCCAGCGGCGCAGTCTTGTAGTAGGCCTTGCCTCCGCCCTCGTCGGTGTCGAGGAGGATCAGCTGGCGGTTGGTGCGGTCGAGCGCCAGCTGGGGCCGGGTCAGGTTGAGCGACTTCTGCGACGCGGTCGCGCTGGACCACGCACCGGAGCTGGTGCGGGTCAGGACCACGATGTTCGGAGAGGTGGGCGGGTCTGATGGGTCATCACCGAGGGAGGTCTTCACCGCGGCGTAGACCCGGCCCTGGTCGTCGCCGAGCAGCGATTTGAGGTTCATGTGGTCGTCGGCGATCCGGGTGCCGGCGAGCGGCACCTCGTAGCTCCAGACGCTGTCGGGATCCGTGTCGTTGTGCAGGGCGAACCGGAAGCCCTGCGACTGCTGGTCGGACCAGAACACCCCGATCTTGCCGTTGAGGCTCAGCAGGGCGGAGATGTCATCGGCCTTCACAGCAGTGTCCGCGCCGGGGATCTTGAACGGCGCGCCCCAGCTGGTGTCGCTGCCGCTGGAGTGCGAGACCCACACAGTCGAGTTGCGGGTGAAGGTGATCCAGAGGCGGCCGATCGTGTCGCGGTCGATCGTCACCGACTCGGAACCGCCTGCGCCGCCAAGCCCGATCGGGAAGCCGGAGTCCTTGGTGTACTTGCCGGTCGTCGTGGAGTACGAGTAGCGGTACAGCCGGATGGCGCCACCGCTGCCTGCAGTGCGGCTCGCGACGTACAACTTGTTGTTGGTCCAGAGCGCGTCGCCGGTACTCGTGACCCGGGTGTCAACCACGGTGCCGGTGTTGGCCCAGACGTGGTCCGCACCCAGCTTGTAGATGTTCACGCTGGAGCTGCCGAGCATCAGGGCCCACCAGGCCCCGTCGTTGAACCACAGCTTGCTCTGCGGCTTGTCCGAGCTGGGCGGCGAGGTGGCCGACGCCCCGCTGGCGTAGACCGCGTCCTGATAGGTCACCGGCAGCTGAGCGGCGGCTCCGGCCGAGGCAGCGGGAAGGAGGAGCAGTGCCAGGCCCGTGACGAGCCCGAGCGCGAGCAGCCGCCGCCGTCGCGGCTGCCTCGACAGGTGCCGCCGGGGCGCCCGGTGCCGTCCCGACCCGTGCCGCCCTGCTCTTGTATCCACCGTGCACCCCACCCGTACGCGACCACCGGAACCGCTCCACCATAAGCGCCATGGGCGACCGACCGGAGCCAGGTTCCGACGGGTGGTCGTCATAACTTTGTGTGCGACCCCAGCCGCCGACAGTCACCTTCTTGGCTCAGTCATCGAGCCGGTTCGGCTGGGACGGACACCGCGAACACCGCGGCCAGCGCCACGCACACAGCACATCCGACGGTACGAAGTCGTGGCCTGA
>CAWARY010000007.1:0-26670 GCA_963784645.1 uncultured Actinomycetota bacterium
GCGTGGACGTCGCACGGGGACTCGCCCTGATCGGGATGGCCGCCACGCACATCTTCCCGGACTACCGCGGCGACGAGGTGCACCCGGCGTACGTCGTCGCGGCCGGCCGCGCCTCAGCGCTGTTCGCGGTGCTGGCGGGGGTCAGCCTCTCGCTGGTGGCTCGCCGGGCCGGCTCGCTCACGCGGTTCCGGGTCGCGACCGTCGTCCGCGCCGTCCTGCTGCTGGTGCTGGGCCTGGCGCTCGGCACGGTCGACTCGCCGCCGCTGGTGATCCTGGCGTACTACGCCCTGCTGTTCCTGGTGGCGGTGCCGCTGCTGGGGCTCCCGGTCCGGGTCCTCGCGGTGCTCGCGGTGTGCTGGGCGGTCGGGTCGCCGGTGCTCAGCCACCTGCTGCGGGCCACGGTCGTCCCCGAGTTCCGGATCGACGAGCCGGGTGGCCGTGGCCTGCCGGTCGAGCTGGCCGTCTCCGGCGTCTACCCGGTGCTCACCTGGACGACGTACCTGCTGGTCGGGCTGGCGGTCGGCCGGCTGGTGCTGGGCAGCGCCCGCGTCGCCACCGGGCTGCTGGTCGGGGGCGTCGTGGCGGCTGTCGCGGCGCGGCTGGTCTCGGCGGCGCTGGTGGCGCGAGCCGGCGGCCGCGCGGGCCTCGCCGAGGGCACGCCGATGGATCCGGCGCAGGTCGACCGCTCGCTGGACGCCGGCATGTTCGGGGTGACGCCGACGGGTGACCGCGCCTGGTTGCTCGTCGCCGCGCCGCACAGCGGCGCCACGCTGGACCTGGTGGCTACGGCGGGCAGCGCGCTCGCCGTCCTCGGGCTGTGCCTGCTCGTGACCAGACGCGGGCTGGGGCCGCTGCTCCCCGTCGCCGCCGCCGGGTCCATGACCCTCACCCTGTACACCGTGCACGTGCTGGCACTGAGGACCAACGGACCACTGCTGCTCGACGACCGCCTGCACCTGTGGCTGCTGCACGTCGCGGTGGCCCTGGCGGCCGCGACCCTCTGGCGGCTGGTGGTCGGCCGCGGTCCGCTGGAGTGGGTCACGACGCGCGTGTCGGCCCTGGTGGCCCGCGCTACCGTGCGCGCATGATCACCGTCGGCCTCACCGGGGGCATCGGCTCCGGGAAGAGCGAGGTCGCCCGGCTGCTCGCGGAGCACGGGGCCGTCGTCGTGGATGCCGACGCACTGGCCCGGGAGGCCGTCGAGCCCGGCACGCCGGGTCTGGCGGCGGTCGTCGCGGAGTTCGGGCCCGACGTTCTGGCGGCCGACGGGTCGCTGGACCGCGCCGCCCTCGGCCGCATCGTCTTCGTCGACCCGGAGAGGCGGGCGGCGCTCGAGGCGATCGTGCACCCGTACGTCGGCCGCCGCAGCGCCGAGCTGATGGCGGCTGCCCCGGACGACGCCGTGGTCGTCTACGACGTCCCGCTGCTGGTGGAGAAGTCGCTGCAGGACGGCTACGACGTCGTGGTGGTCGTCGACGCGTCGGACGAGACCCGCCTGCGTCGCCTGGTGGACCTGCGCGGGATGCCCGAGCAGGACGCAAGGGACCGGATGGCGGCGCAGGCGTCAAGGGACGAACGCCTGGCCGTGGCCGATCGCGTCGTGGTCAACGACGGTGACCTCGAGGCGCTCCGGGACGTTGTCGACAGGCTGTGGTCCACCTGGTTGCCGCCGGGCTCGGCCTCGGAGACTTGACGGGCTCTTTGCCCGGCCACGGGCTGCCCGACTGAAGAACGGTGTCGGGATCTCCGATCACTGGAGGGAGATCATCAGACCTGCCGTGGAACGGATGGCTGCACCATGGACGCCGCTCGACCCGGCCTGCGCGCAGTGGTCGCCGCCGTCACTGCGGCCACCACGCTGCTCGGCCTGCTCTCAGCCATGCAGCCGGGCAGTGCCGCCGCGGCCGCTCCCGACGGCCGTACCCAGGTCGTGTCCGCCGCCCAGGCGGCGCCCGCCGCGCACTGGCACCCGTCCGGTGTGTCCGACGACCGCCGGTCCGGCCGGGTCTTCCTCGGGCTGGACCGGCGGGCCCGCTGCGCCGGCGGCTTCGCGGTCGAGGGCTTGGAAGAGTCCGACCCAGTGCCTGCTCGCACGGCCCCGACGCAGCCCCGCCAGGAGTGGATGTCCGCGACATCCCGACCACGGCCGCGCTCCTCGCCGACGCAACCTCCTCGGACGCATCGGTCGCGGCCGCCGGCGGGGCGGTCCCCTGCTACGGCGACGGCATCACCGGCAAGCGGGTCCAGGTCGTCTACGCGGTCTCCTCGGACCGGGCCGACCGCTACAGCAGCGTCGTGGACCTGATCCGCGGGTACGCGTGGAACACCGACCAGGCGTACCTGAACTCGGCGGCCCGCGACGGCGGCATCCGGCACGTCCGGTGGGTCACCGACAGCGGCTGCCAGCTCGACGTCGCGCACGTCGTCCTCAGCCCGACCGGTGACGACAGCATCGCCAACACCCGCACCGAGCTGCGGGCCCTCGGCTACACGCGCACCGATCGCAAGTACCTCGTGTTCGCCGACTCGGGCGTCTACTGCGGGATCTCCTACGTCGCCGGGGACGACCGTGCCGACGCCACCAACCCGGCCAACACGGGAGGCACCGTCTCCCGCGTGGACACGTCGTGCTGGGGAGGCACCACGTCGGTCCCGGCGCACGAGCTCGCGCACGCGCTTGGCGCGGTCCAGCTGACGGCGCCGCACTCCAACGGCGCGTGGCACTGCACCGACGAGTACGACCGGCTCTGCTACGCCGACGGGTCCGGCGTCCCGCTCACCTACCTGTGCGCCAGCTCGCAGGAGCCGTTGCTCGACTGCAACGGCGACGACTACTTCAACGTCGCGCCGGCGACCGGCTCGTGGCTGTCGACGCACTGGAACCTGGCCAGCTCGGCGTTCCTCGAGTCCGTGGAGCCCGGGGGAGCTGGCTCGGTCAGCCCGACCCCGACGGTCAGTCCGACCCCGACGGCGACGCCGACGGTGACCGCGAGCCCGACCCCGACGCTGACGCCGACCCCGACCCCGACGGTGACGGCGACCCCGACCCCGACGGTGACCGCGAGCCCGACTCCGACGGTGACCACGACCCCGACCCCGACGGTGACCGCGAGCCCGACTCCGACGGTGACCGCGACGCCCGACCCGCGACGGCCGACCCCGACCGTGCCGACTCCGACGGTTTCCCCGACCCCGACGGTCATCGCAACGCCGACGGTGTCCCCGGTTCCGCCCCCGACGTCGAGTCCGAGCCCGATACCGACCAAGAGGCGGAAGCCGCCGCGCAAGGCCACGATGGTCTCGGCGGAGCTCGGCAGGACCGGTGCGACCGCCTACGTCTTCGCCGCCGGCCGTGGCACGCTCACGACCAGGGTGGCGAGCAGCCGTGCGGTCGCTGTCCGGGTGGTGCGGGTCGCGACGGGTCGCGTCGTCTACCGGCGGACCGGAGGCACCGCGCTCGCGTCGTCCACCTGGATCTCAGCCGGCCGCTACCGAATAGTCCTGGCCGGCCCGGCCCGGCACCCATTCAAGCTGATCGCGGGTCGGCCGAAGCGAGCAGCTTAGCGTCAGGCGCACTGGTTGATCTGGGTGACGCAGAGGCCGAAGTTTCCCGAGATGCCCGTCTGGATCCTCCACGCGCCCTTGCCGTAGATGACGTCCTACAGCCGACCTCTGTAGGGCACGGTGTGTCCGTTGCCGAAGGAGCTGTCGTCCTCAGCGCCCCAGGTCATCACGTCGCAGCCATTGCCGATGCACAGCGCCGTCCTCGACGATGACAACAGCTGGAGACTCGTTCATCGTGAAGCACTGGAACGCCGTGGTCATCGAGTAGTCGTGATGGCCGCCATCGGACGGAGCAATCGCGAGGTAACCGTTGTGGCCGTCGGGTGCATAGACGCTGGTCTGGAAACCGTGCGGTGGCGCCGCCAACCAGCTGAATGCAATCGGGTGGCGTCGTCGAACCCGGCGGTGCTCAGCTGCAGTCGGGAGTACTTGTCACCAGGTGGATTTGCGGGAGGACGTCCGTGCAGTACTCGAAGTCCCGTCATGGACGACCTGAGGAGCGGGTCCCCGGACTCGACACGGCTTGTCGCCGGGCGGCGTCGCTCGCTGCCGGCGTAAGGCCGGGACGGCGAGGGCCTGCACGGTGGGAGCCGCCCACGACGAGCGCGCCGCCGACCAGTGCGGAGCGGCGCAGGATGTCGCGTCGGCTCAGACCCGAGGTGGCCTCGGTCGTGTCGTCGCTGCTGTAAGTCATGTGCCCGCCCCTTGGTGACATGGATGTGAGATCTCCTAGGCCCCGAGACGTCGACACTACGGGTCAAGATCAGCAAGCACAGTCGGCCGACTGCGTGACGTTTCCTACGCACACCGCACGAGGGGTAGTAACAAGATCACCCACGGCTACTGCTGCTGGGGCCGTCTCCGGGGGTCGTCCGTTCGGGCACCGCCACATCAGCCGGACTCTGGCGGCAGCGCGGTTGATAACCTGCTGTGAGCCGCAAGGAGCGGGCATGGGGGGCTGCAAGCGTCGATGTCGACCACGACTGCCGTCGAGCACGGCCGGCGGGCCCAGCTCAAGCGGGCGATCAGCGCACTGCCCGGCGGACGGGCAGCCGGCGTCCGGGCGCTGATCTATCACCGCGTCGGCGGCGGGTCGCCCGACGAGCGCGACCTGGCCACGACGGCGTTCGCCCAGCAGCTCGAGGTTCTGGCCGACCAGCGGGTGCTCTCACTCGACGACGCCCTCGACGCGGTCGCGGCCGGCGACGCACGCCCGTCGGTGGTGCTGACCTTCGACGACGGGTTCGAGGACGTCTTCCACCACGCGTGGCCGCTGCTCCGCGCGGGCCGCGTGCCCTTCACGCTGTACCTCACCACCGGCTTCGTGGGCGGGACGATGCACTGGGACGGCTCCACGGCGCGCGACGCCGGCGGGCCCGGCCTGACCTGGCCGCAGCTCCGCGAGATGGTCGACAGCGGGCTGTGCACCGTGGGCAACCACACCCACACCCACGTCCGGCCCGAGCGCCTGGACGCCGACGAGCTGGACCGCTGCACCGAGGCCGATCGAGCGCGAGACCGGCGTCGTCCCGCGGCACTTCGCCTACACCTGGGGCGTGCCCGTCCCCGGCGATGGACGGCGCGCTCGGGCCCGGTTCCGGTCGGCCGCCACCGGCAGCGTCGGCGCCAACCGGCCCGGCCACCGACCCGATGGCGCTGCGCCGCGTGCCGGTCCGCGGCTCCGACCCGATCGAGTTCTTCCGGGCCAAGGTCGAGGGCAACCTCTGGCAGGAGCGGGCCTACGGCGCCGTCGGTCACGCTCGGCCAAGCGGGTGGGTGCCCGTGGCTGAGCCCGCCGGCGTCGCCGGTCCCGCCGCCCTGCTGCGCGGACCCGGGCGGCCGGCCGGCTGCGGGTGGCGCACCTGACCACCGTCGACATGAGCCTCGCGCTGCTGCTGGCCGACCGAGCTCGCCGTCGACGTCGAGAGCCGGCCTGCGACATGGTGGGCATCTCCGCGCCCGGGCCGTACGTCGAGCGGGTCGAGGCGCTCGGCGTCCGGCACGTCCCGTCCACGGCCTGACCAGCGCCTGGCGGCCCGCGTCGGGACCTGCGGGCTGCCGTCGAGCTGGCGCCGGCTGCTGCGCCGGCTGCGGCCCGACGTGCTGCACACCCACAACCCCAAGACCGGCGTGCTGGGCCGGGTGCTCGGCCGGCTCGTGGGCGTGCCCGTCGTCGTCAACACCTGCCACGGGCTGTGGGTCGGCGAGTCCGACAGCCGCGCTCAAGCGGCAGCCTGGTCCTGCGGCGCCGAGGCCGTGGCGTCCTGGTTCTCCGACGCCGAGCTGTTCCAGAACGCCGACGACGCCCGGGCGCTCGCAGCGCTGGACGCCGCGTGGCCGGTCGGAGGTCGTGGGCAACGGCACCGACCTGGCCCGCTTCGTGCCGGACCCGGCGCAGCGAGCAGCGGTCCGGCACGAGCTGGGCGTCGGAGACGACGAGCTGCTGGTCGGCGGCGTCGGCCGGCTGGTGGCCGAGAAGGGCATCGGCGAGTTCGCCACGGCGGCCCGTGCGCTGCGGGCGGACAGGCCCGGTTCGTCTGGGCCGGACCGTCGGACGTCGACAAGGCCGACGCGCTGACGTCCGTGGGCGACGACGTCGAGCTGCTCGGCGAGTGGCGCGACATGCCGGCGTTCTACAACGCGCTCGACGTCTTCTGCCTGCCCTCCTACCGCGAAGGGTTCTCCCGCTCGGCGATGGAGGCTGCCGCCTGCGGGACCGCGATGGTCCTCTCGGACATCCGCGGTTGCCGTGAGATCGGGCGGGACGGACACCAGCTGCGCCTGGTCCCCCCGCGGGACGCCGCGGCGCTGACCGCCGCCCTGGGTGAGCTCCTCACCGACGAGCCTGCGCGGCGCAAGCTCGCGCAAGCCGCGCGCGCCCGCGCCCTGGACACCTTCGACCAGCGGCAGATCGCCCGCCGCTCCCTCGAGACCTACGTCGCGGTCGCGCGTCGGAAGCAGCCTCGGCTGGTCGTCGGACATCGTCGAGGCGGTGGCCGGTGCGTCGGATCGTTGACGTCGTCGTTGCCCTGCTCGCCGGCCTGCTGCTCAGCCCGGTGGCGGCAGCGGCGGCGCTCGCGGTGCGGCTGGGCCTGGGCCGGCCGGTGCTGTTCCGGCAGCGCCGGGTCGGTCTCGACGGCCGCGAGTTCACGATCCTGAAGTTCCGCACCATGCGGCCGGAGGCCTACCCGGGGGAGCCGGACGCCGACCGCGACTCCCGGGTCGGCCGCGCGCTGCGGGCGACGAGCCTCGACGAGCTGCCGCAGCTGTGGAACATCGCGGTGGGGGACATGAGCCTGATCGGTCCGCGGCCGACGCTGCCCGAGCAGGTGCAGCACTACAGCCCGCGCCAGCACGGCCGGCACGCGATCCGCCCCGGCCTGACCGGCTGGGCCCAGGTCAACGGCCGGAACTCGATCTCCTGGCCGGAGCGGATCGAGCTGGACCTGTACTACATCGAGCACCGGTCGTGGCGGCTGGATGCTCGCATCCTCGCGCGCACCCTACGCCGGCTGGTGCGGCCGACCGGCCTCTACGGCGAGGGCGGCGTCAACGCCGGCTTTCCGACCTCGACCGGTGGCGACGGCACCGACTAGGTGTGCCCGTTCTGGTTCTTCAGCAGCGGGAAGACCAGCAGGTAGGGACGGTCCGGGTCGATGACCTGGGGGTCGTAGGCCTTGGCGAGCGCGCCGGCCTTGTAGAAGACGGTGCCCTTGTGGCCGATCCAGCGAGAGCAGCTCGCAGTGCGCTCCGCCGGGCTTCTTGCCGTCCCGGTTCACGTCCAGGTCGAGGTAGAGCATGCCCTTGACGACGTAGATCGCGACGTCGGAAGGCGGCGTTGCCGTGTCCAGGGCGTACGGCCGGTACTCCTGGGCGATCCCGTGCGGCTCGGCGGCCTTCGGCCAGCCGTCGTTCGGGTCGCCGTTCGCGCCCTTGACGTTCGGGCCGTACTCCAGCCAGAAGGAGTCCGGGTGCTTGGAGTCCGGTGCGTTGACCTTGATCAGGTACTTGGTCGTCCCGCACCTGATCGCCAGGATGTAGTACGACGCCTTCAGTGGCGTTCCGTCACCCCGCGGAGTGTCGCTCCCGGCGGCGGCCGGCCCGGCAGCGAGCACCGTGACCGTGGGCGTGACCCAGAGCAGCGTGCCGCCGGCGAGGGCGGAGCGCTTGAGCATGGACCGCCGGCTCAGGCCGGTCGGCTCGTCAGGGACGGTCATGAGGTGAAGTCCTCCGAGTCACAGGTATGCACGCCCCCAGGGTAGTCGAGCAAGATCGTCGCGGCTCTACGCATCGCGCGGCACGTCCTCTACGTCGCCGGTCTCGACCAACGCCCCGGCAGCGTGCAGCTCCTCCGCCAGTGCCAGCACGTCGCCGGCGATCTGGTCGGCGTCTCCTCCGAACGCGTCGGCGAGATCCGCGACGATCTCGCCCAGCGGGGCCGGGGGGAGGAGGCAGTCCCAGACCAGCGCAGCCACCGGGTCCAGCCGGTGCAGGGTGTCGCCACCGGGCACGAAGAGGATCTTCTCGTCGTCGAGCGGGACGACGTGCACGTCCGGGTGCGGCAGCAGCACTGAGGACATCGCGGTGGCCGTCACGGCGCGCTCACCAGCTCGCGGACGAGGGCGACGGCGGCGTCGAGATCGCCGATGGTGAGCCGGTAGCAGTCGACGGCTCGACAGACGGTGGCGAGGCCCTCCAGGTTGCGGACCGGGTCCTCGAGGAACTGGAAGGTCGAGGCGCACAGGTCCAGCACCGCCTCGGCCCGTGAGACCGGGGCGAGCACGGTGTCAGCTCCCGCCACGTACTTCGGCAGCACGACGAACGCGACCGGGGTGCGTGCCGACAGGCTGCTGGCCTCGATGCTGCTCACCGGCACCTGCCACTGCGCGGGCATCCCGCCGGCGTCGTGGACCCGGAGTTCCGCGAGTACCTGCCACGACCCGTCGTCCACCGACAGGCTCTTGTGGAACGGCTCGACGTGCAGGTCGGCCATCGACACGGCCGCCGCCTCGTCCGTGAGGTATCCGAACCCGGCCAGCAAGAGGCCGGTGACGGTCGTGGTCTTGCCGCTCTCCATCGGGGCCGGCAGCACCACGGCACGTCCGTCCCAGGTGGCCGCGGCGGCGTGCAGCACGACGTGGCCCGGCATGGCGCGCTGCGTCGTCTGGGCGTTCACGTGCCAGAGCAGGGTGCCGAGCACGTGCGAGGCGGTGGCGTCGCCGAACACCGGGACGCCGTCGCAGCGCAGCTGCCAGAAACCGGGCTCGGACCCGGGCACCAGCTCGTACACCGCCCTGGACCCGTCGCCCCCGTGGTGGTCCGGAACGGCGAGGTCGCAGTAGACGGCGGCGACACGTTGCGCCAGGTCCGGGTCCGCGCTACGGACCTCGAAGGCGTAGTCGAGCGCCCGGAAGGCCAGTCCGGTGGCCACCGGCGCCGAGGTCACGCGACGCTCCTGGCGATGGCGTCGGCGTTCACGTGCATCGCGACGACGAGGTCGGCCAGCCGGTGCACGTCGTCGACGGACATGCTCGACCAGAGCGGGGGGGTGATGACCCGCTGGCTCAGGTCGTCGGTCACCGGCAGCGGCCGCTGGTCCGGTCGGTCGACGTAGGCCTTCTGCTGGTGGATCGGCGGGTAGAAGTAGCGGCGGCTGTCGATGCCCTCGGCCGCGAACGCCGCCGTCATCGCGGGCACGTCGAGGCCGAGCTCGTCCGGGGTGACGACGAGCGTCAGGTCTTTGAAGGTCGTCGTGTCCGCCGGGTCGACCGTCGGCGGCCGCAGTCCTGGGACTCCCTCGACCCACTGCCAGAACGCTCCGACGAGGCCACGGCGGTGCTCCAGACGGTCGTCCAGCCCCTCGAGGCCGGAGAGGGCGACGGCGGCGTGCAGCTCGGACATCCGGGCGTTGAGCCCCGGGAAGGCGCAGTCGTAGTCACCGGAGTTGCCGTAGTTGCGGCCGAGCCGGACGTGCTCGGCGATCTCGTCGTCGTTCGTCGCCACGATGCCGCCCTCCGCGGCGGTGGTGACCTTGGTCGGGCTCATGCTGAACACCTCGGCCGTTCCGAACCCGCCGATCGGCTTGCCCTTGCGCCGGCTGCCGAGCGCGTGCGCCGCGTCGTAGACCAGCGGGATCCCGGCCCCGTCGGCGACGGCCTGCAGCCGCTCCACGTCGCAGGGCGTGCCGTACAGGTGGGTCGCCGTCATCGCGACCGCGCCGTCGATCTGCTCGGCGGCACGGTCCGGGTCCAGCGTGAGCGACTCGGGGTCGATGTCGGCGAAGTCGGGCTCGCCGCCGGCCCACGACACGGCGTGCGCGCTCGCCGCGAAGGTGTGGCTCGGCATGACCACGCGGCCGCGAGCACCGAGTGACTGCAGCACGAGCATCAGGCCGGCGGTGCACGACGACACGGCGACGACGTGCGCAACCTCGAGCCGGGCAGCGAGGGTGGCTTCGAGCTCGCGGACGGTCGGGCCGTTGGTCAGCGCGCCGGACGTCAGGACCTCCTCGAGCCGGCGGGTCAGCCGTGGGATGTCGCCGACGAAGGGCCGGACGAGCTGCAGCCCGTCGGGGAAGGTGCGGGGGCCGCCCAGGATGGCGGGCAGTGTCGTCATGAGTTCACCAGGGTCGTGTCGGAGGCGGGCAGAACGGGCCCTCTCGCCGGCCGAGTCGGCCGGGCGAGGCACAGCAGGGCGAGCACCATCGGCAGGACCTGGACCCGTTCGCGGGCCAGGATCCCGAAGTTGCCGAAGCTGGAGAAGGCATAGACGAACGCCGCCGAGTAGAGGACGCAGAACAGCACGTAGCTCTGCCGCAGCCGGCGGGGCAGGGACAGCAGGCTCCGCCGGCCGCGCCACGCCAGCGCCACCAGCAGCAGTCCCTCGAAGGACGTCACCAGGGCCTGCGCGTTGTGCGCTTCCCACGGGAACGGCCGGAGCAGGACCTGCACGGCAGCAGTGGGTATCGCCAGCGGCCCGTGGGCGCGCTGTGCCTTGAACGACGAGCCGCCCTCGTCGGTGCGCTCCTGGGTGCTGGAGAGCACCTGGTCGACCGACTGCGAGCTCACCTCGTCGACCTCGAAGAACGTGGCGGTCCGCTGCACCGCGACGAGGCTGACCACGACGAGCACGGCGACCCCGGCCACCTTGGCCAGCGGGCTGAGCAGGGTCGCGCGGGGGCCGGCCGGCCGGAAGAGGTAGCCGGCGAATGCCGCCGCGAGCAGGATCACCGCGATGTGCGGCCGGACCGCGGCGCACCCGGCCAGGCCGAGGGCGAGGAACGCGAAGCCCAGCCGGCCGCGCGTGTAGAGCCGGGCCGCGCCGTGCGCGGTGACCCCGATGCACAGCAGCATCCAGGCTTCCTTGCCGATCCCGGACGGCCAGAACAGCATCGACGGGAGCAGGAAGACCAGCCGCCCGTAGAGCCAGTGGTCGGCCTCGGGGAGGCAGCGCACGAAGGCGCGGTAGCAGAGGTAGATGCCCCAGAAACCCATGACGGAGAAGACGAGGAAGCCACCGACGAGGGACGATCCGATCACCGCGTAGACGATGCCCGTCAGGATCTTCATGAAGCCGGTGCCGACCACGCGGCCGACCTCGACGTGGAAGTCGCCGTGCCGGAACTGCTCGGCGAAGCGCGCTCCGAAACCGTTGTAGGTGGCCGCGTCGGCGGTGCCGCCGTACAGCACGAACGCCACCAGGTACCGCGGGATGGCGGCGAGCAGCTTCAGGCCGAAGCCGACGGCCACCAGGGTCGCCAGCCGGCGCTCGGTCTCCAGGCGCATGGCCGCCCTCAACAGGGGGACGTTGGCCAGGACGAGCAGCGGGCCGATGATGAAGGCGCCCCACACGTCGTACCCCAGGTGGAACGACCAGGACATCGCGAGCACGTAGGCCGCGACGACGACGAGACAGGTGGTCTCCGCGGCGGGGAACCGGAAGGGCAGGCGCATCAGAAGACCTCGATGTCGCCGAGGGTGAGGTCCCAGGACGAGGCGTCGGTCACGTCGATCGGCAGTGGCCGTAGCGGCAGGGTGGTGTGCGTCAGCCCCACGCGCGCGGTCGTCACGAAGCCGGCTCGGACCAGGGCGGCCCGCGACGCGGTGGACGCGGGCAGATGCGTGGCGACGTGGTCCACCCCCGAGCGCCGGCGCGCCGCGCAGCACGCGACGCAGGTCGCCGGTCGTCGCCAGGCTCGGTGATCACCTCGGCCAGCGTGAGCTCGCGCAGCCCGCCCCGCGGCCGGACCCGGCCGATGCCCAGCGCCCGGAGCCGGCCGTCGCGGACGACGGGCACGGCCCGGTAGTCGAGTCCCGGCGCCGTCGGCGTAGCGCCAGCGCAGGTAGGCGAGGCTGCTGTCGGTGACCAGCCGTGCAGGGCGGAGCCCCGGCTCTCGGGCCGCCAGCAGCGCGGCGACGTCCGCGGTGGTCGACGAGCACCTGGGACGATGGGCGGCAGCGGCGTGCTGGTGTCGAAGACCTCGCGATGGCCGGCTGCGCCGAGGGCGGCACGCGCGCCCACGGACGAACTGCAGCGGGCGGACGGGGGAGAACGACGTGGGCACGACGCCGACGACCTGCCAGCCCATCTTGAGGTAGCCGGGCTTGCTGCTGGCGTTGGGTGTGTTGAAGATCAGGTCGGTGTCCGCCCGGGCGAGCTCCAGCGCTGCCGTGGTGAGGGACTGGAAGATCCCGCGGCCCCGGTAGTCGGGGTGCGTCGCGGTGTCGACCATCCGTCCGGCCGTGACCCGCTTCCCGTCCAGGCGGAACGCCCAGCGCATCACGAGGCGGATGCCGACCAGCCGGTCGCCGTCGAAGGCCGCCAGCGCCAGGCTGGGGCCGAACGGGTTGTCGCGGTGCTTCCAGTGGAAGAACGCGCTGGTGCGCTCGCCGGTCGGCCCGCCGGCGAGCGAGTCGCGGAGCAGGTCGAGCACGGCCCGCTCGGTCGCACCGTCGAGGGTGGTCAGGTCCAGTGCCCGGGTCGTCACCTCGCCCGTCGTGGTGCTCATGCGCTGAGGACGCGGTCATAGATGGCCTCGATGTCCCGGACCGCCGACCGCACGTCGAAGTCCGTCGCACGCACGCAGCGCGTCGGCAGCCATGGTCCGGCGGCGGCCTTCGTCGGTGAGCACCGTGCACAACGCGTCCGCCAACGCCGTCGGGTCACCGGCGGGGACCATCAGCCCGGCGCCGGAGCCCGCGAGCACCTCCGGCACACCCCCGACCCGGGTGGCCACCGCCGGCACCCCGGCGGCGAGCGCCTCCACGAGGGCGATCGACAACCCTTCGAACCGCGAGCTCAGGGCGAACACGTCGAAGGCGGGCAGCAGGTCCGGCGCGTCGTCCCGGGTGCCGGCCAGCACCGTCACGTCATCGATGCCGGCCTCGCCCACCCATCGATGCAGCTGGGCCTCCAGCGGGCCGCTCCCGATGATGCACAGCCAGGCGTCGGGCACCTGGCGCCGTAGTGCCGCGAACGCGGCCACCAGCGTCGGGTGGTCCTTCTTCGGTGTCAGGTTGCCGACCGTGCCGACGACGGGCACTCCCTGGGGCAGCCCGAGGGCTGCGCGCGCCGACTGCCGGTCGCTCCTGGAGGCCGCGGAGCTCGCCAGGTCGGTGCCGTGGATGACGACGGAGGGCCCGGTCGACCGCAGGGCGTCCGGGAGGAAGTTCCGCGGGACGCTGTCCGCCACGGCGTGGCTCACGGCGATCACCGCGTCGTTGCGCCGGTAGGTCAGGGCGTTGGCCCAGTAGGTCGAGCGGCGGTACCGGTCCCACATGTTGTGCTCGGTGTGCACGACCTTACCCCACGGGGTGCCACCATCCGCACGACCGCGGCCGAGAGCGGGCTGTGGGTGTGGACCAGCGCGTAGTCACCGTCGCGCAGCAGCCGGCGCAGGCGCAGCACCCACCCGGGGTGCACGTCGCGACTGGCCCGCAGGCAGTGCACCGTCATGCCCCGCTCGGCGAGCCGTTGCACGAAGGCGTCCTTCTCCGGCAGCAGGTAGGCAACCTCGACGGAGAAGCGACCCTCGTCCAGGTGCGCGGCTGACGTCGTCAGCAGGCGCTCCGCCCCGCCACGGCCGAGGCCCTTGGTCAGCCACAGCACCCGGCTGCTCATCGGTGCCGCGCCGATCGCAGCTCGAGCACGGCGTTGCGCAGGCGCTGCGCCGGGCTGCGGCCGCTCACCCCGGCGAGGGCAGCGTTCGGCCGGCCGAGGGCCCAGAGGAACCTGGCACGCTCGAGAGTGGAGGGCAGGACCCGGAGGCTGGCCAGGGCACGAGCGGTCTCGCTGGCGCGGTGGTCCTGGTAGAGCGCCAGCTCGCGGCGCTCCCGCTCGGTGGGCTGGTAGCGCTCCGCCCAGGCCGACAGTGCGGTGACGTCCGCGATCCGCAGCCGCGCCCAGGTCATGGTGACCGCGGAAGCGAGCACAGCAGTGGCGCCGGATCGCTGGGCCAGGTCCCGTACGCTGCTCGTGTCCAGGTCCGGGTGCGTCGCCATCTGTGCGATGTCCCGCAGCGTCGGCCAGGACGCGACGGTGTCCCCGACGGCGGCGCTGAAGGCCGCGTTGAGCAGCCGGAGCTCGCGGCTGAGGGCGGTGACCTGGTGGTCGCCGACGTCGAAGCTCTGGGACGACGACCACAGGTCGTCGGGGTCCAGGCGCAGGCCGAGCGGTGGAGTGGCGAAGGTCCGGTGCAGGTCGAGCTCGGTGCCGTCGCTGGTCCGGAAGGTCACGCCCTTGGCCCATCGACGGTCCCAGCCGGCGGCCGGTGCCGGGTAGAGACGTTGAAGACCGTGCTCGGTGAGGACCTGGACGGCCGAGTCGACCTGATGGGCGCGCACCAGGACGTCGACGTCGCCGTAGCTGCGCAGCTCCGGGGACGGGTAGTCGAGGTGGGCGACCGCGGTGCCCTTCAGGGCCCGTGCCTCGATCTGGTGCTGCCCGAACAGGTCGACGACCTCGAGCAGGAGATCCTCGAGCAGCAGGGCGCCGGACATGGCGTGCACCTGGTCGGCGACCAGGTCGTCCCGCTGCTGCGCGGTGGCCGGGGCAAGACCCGAGTCGACGCCGGCCAGCAGCAGGCCGGTCAGCCGGTGCTGACGGACCTCGCGCCGCAAGGTCGCCCCACGCAGCTCCCTCCAGGGGAGTGCGGGCGGCGGGAAACTCGGTGCCCGCCAGCCCGAGTGCCGCCACCGAGGCGACCGTCAGGCCGACCGTGGTCACGGTCACGCGGCGGTCCGCTGCACCTCGACTGCACCGCGCACGGCGAGCTCGTCGAGGACCGGCTCGATCGCAGCGCGGACGGTTGCTGGCTCGATGCCGTAGTCCGCGGCCAGCCGCGAGGCGCAGTCGTCGACTGACTGCGGCGTGGCCAGAGCGTCCCACAGCGCCGCACCCGAGCCGGCGAGCTCGAGCAGGCTGTGGTCACGGCCGCGGATGAGGAGGAGCACCGAGCCCCCGGTCGTACGGGTCAGGACGCCCGGGGACCGCTGGTACACGGTCGTGTCGGCCTCGGGTGCCGCGGTCACAACGCCACCACGGTCGCCCGGCGGCGCTCGTGCAGCGCGTTGCGGGCGTCGAACACGAGCGTTGCGCGGTCGACGACGTGGTCGAGGTCGAAGCTGTCGTGCGGGGTGAGGACGGCGACGCAGTCCACCGAGTCGAGCAGCTCGTCGTCGAGCTCGAGGCTCGTGAGGTCGAGGCCGTGCTCGCTCACCGTGTCGACGAACGGGTCGACGAAGCTGACCTCGACGCCGCGCCGCTGCAAGTGGGAGAGGACCTCGATCGCGGCCGACTCGCGCACGTCGCCGACGTTGGGCTTGTAGGTCACCCCGAGGCCGAGCACCCGGGCGCCGCGGACGGTGACCCCTCGGTCGTTGAGGGTGTCGATGATCCGGGTCGCGACGTAGGACGGCATCTGGGCGTTGATGTCCTGCGCGGTCTCGACCAGGCGGAACGGTCGACCGGTGTCCCGGCGGGACTGCCAGCTGAGGTAGGTCGGGTCCAGCGGGATGCAGTGCCCGCCGACCCCGGGGCCGGGGTAGAACGGCATGAAGCCGAACGGCTTGGTCGCCGCGGCCCGGATCACCTCCCAGACGTCGAGGTCCTGCATCGCACAGAGCGTGGCCAGCTCGTTGACCAGGGCGATGTTGACCATCCGGAAGGTGTTCTCGAGCAGCTTGGCCATCTCGGCGGCCCGGCAGGACGACAGCTCCTCGACGTCGTCGACGACCCGGCGGTAGAAGGTCGCGGCCAGCATGGTCGACTCCTCGTCGACCCCGCCCACGATCCGCGGGGTGTTCCGCAGCCCGTACTTGGGGTTGCCGGGGTCGATCCGCTCCGGCGAGTAGGCGAGGGCGAAGTCGGTGCCCGCGCTGAGCCCGCTCGCCTCGAGCAGCGGGCGCAGCACCTTCTCGGTGGTGCCGGGGAAGGTCGTGGACTCCAGCACGACGAGAGTGCCCGGCCGCAGGTGCGGCGCGACGGCCCGGCCGGCGCTCTCCACGTAGCTGAGGTCCGGGCGGTGGTCCTCGACCGGTGTCGGTACGCAGATCAGCACGACCTGTGCCTGCGCGATGACGGCCGGGTCGGTGCTGAAGCGCAGGTTCCCGCTCTGCACAGCCTCGTCGACCACGGCGTCGTCCACGCCGGGCACGACGTCCTCGCCGGCGGCGAGGGATGCGACGCGTGCCTCGTCGCGGTCGACGCCCCAGACCGTCATGCCGGCAATGGCCGCCCCAGCGGCGACGGACAGCCCGACGTAGCCCTGCCCCACGACGGCAACGGTGCAGTCGGACCGGTGGAGTCGGTCGGCGAGAGTGCTGCTGTCGATCACTTCTTCCCCCTGTGGTGCTTGGCCGAGCCTGTGCGGCTGCGCAGTGCCGAGGCCGGGTTCTGCCGGTCGCCGCGGCGCTGGGCGCTCCCGCGCCGGAAGTAGGAGGCGCCCGCGTCGCGGGTCGCGACCAGCACGGCCCCCAGGACGGGCGTCCGCAGCTGGCCGAGCAGGCTGGCCAGCCGCTCGGCGTCGGCCCGGCCGGTGCGGCCCTCACGGATCACGACGACTGCTGTGTCGACCAGCGGCATGAGATCGACGGCGTCGCTGGCCACGAGGGCGGGCGGCGCGTCGACCAGCACGACGTCCGCGAGACCCCGTGCCTCGTCGACGAGACGGCCCATCAGCCCCATCAGCGCACCGGGGTGCTCGGTGGACGTCCCGGCTGGTGCCAGCCGAACGGCCGGCAGACCGGTGGGCTGCAGCACCGACGTGAGCGGCAGGTCGCGGTCGGCGGCGAGCAGGTCGCTCAGGCCCCGGCCGCCAGGGACGCCCAGGTAGAGGTGGGCCTCCGGGTGCCGGAAGTCGCAGTCCAGGACGATCACCGAGCGTCCGGTCTCGGCGAGCGTGCTGGCCAGGTTGACCAGGCTGGTGGTCTTGCCCTCCCGCGCGTTGGCGGACACGAACAGCAGCACGCGCGGGTCCCGCACTGCCGGCTCGTCCTCGGCGGTGACCTCGCCGTACAGGTCGCTCCGCGTCAGGGGACGGCTCGGGAGCAGCTGGACCGCCGCCCGCAGCGAGCGGTAGCTCTCGGCGACACCGCTCAGCGGGTCGACGGCGGTCGTCACCTCGTGCCGGCCGCGCAGCCGGTGCGCGAGGGCGGGGACGCTGGCGACGACCGGCACCCCGAGAGCCGACTCGGTGGCCGCGCGACCGCGCAGCCGGGTGTCGAACCGCTCGACGGCGAGCGCCAGCGCCGCCCCGAGTCCGAGCCCGACGAGGACGAGCAGCACGAAGCGCTTCCACCGGCTGGTCGGGGCGCCCGCGACAGCATCCTTGCTCTTGCTCAGGACCGGGATGGCCGTGGCCGGCTGGAGGACGTCGAGGTCGAAGCCGGCGGTGGCGCTGCTGACCTGCAGGGAGGTGATCTCCTGCTGGACGGCGGTGATCGCGTCGTCGAGGGCGGTCCGCTGGGCGACCGCGAGCTCGTCGCCGCCGTCGATGGTGGCCTTGCGGTCGCGGTAGCGCCCGAGGACGTCCTCGAGCAGGGTGATCTTGCGATCGATGTCGCTCTGCTGCCCGCTTCCGCAGGTACTGGATCAGGGCCTCGCTGAACGCGTCGGCGATCGCGGTGGCCTGGGCAGCGTCCGGGTCGGACGCGACGATGCCGACGGTGCCGGTCTGGTCGTCGAGGACGACGCTGACCCGCTGCCCGAGCAGGTTCGGGTCGCCCTCGAAGCGGAGCGCTTTCGCCGCTGCCTTGGGCACGTCGCCGCTGGACACGAACACCGGAAGGGTCGTCAGCGGCACGGTTGCCGCGTCGGAGGTCGTCTGCAGCAGGGTCGTCGTCGCCTTGTACTGCGTGACGGTGGCCGTCGGGACCTGGAGCCCGCCGCTGGGGGCAGGCGGCAGCGGTCACCACGGCCGCGACCAGGGCGACGAGGCCGGCGGCGGCGATCAGCGTCCAGCGGCGCCGCAGGATCTTCAGGTAGTCGAGCGGATCCACTGCTCACCCGGGATGTCGGTGACCCGCTGTCGCAGGTCGAGGTGGACTGTCGGGGTCCGGCCGTCGGCCTGGGCGGCCATCGCGAAGACGTCGGACCGGGCTCGGCGCGCGTCGCCACGGACCGCGGCCTTGACCATGTCCTCCAGCAGCGACGGGTCGAAGTCGGCGACCGCGTCATCGCGGCAGAGCGCCACGATCGAGGGGTGCGTGGTGGGCGTGGGCAGCTCGCGTCGGGGTGCGCAGCTCCTCCTCGAGCTTCTCGCCGGGGCGGACGCCGGTGACCCGGATCTCGATGTCGGCGCCCGGCCGGTAGCCGGACAGCCGGACCATCCGCTTGGCCAGGTCGATGATGCGGACCGGCTCGCCCATCTCCAGCATGAAGATCTCGCCGCCCTCGGACATGCGCCGCCGCCTGCAGCACCAGCTGGACAGCCTCGGGGATGCTCATGAAGAAGCGGGTCATCCGGGCGTCGGTGACGGTCACCGGGCCGCCGGCCTCGATCTGCCGCACGAAGGTCGGGATGACGCTGCCCGCGGCTGCCGAGCACGTTGCCGAAGCGCACCGCGCGAGTAGCCGCCGGACTCGCGCCGCCGGCTGCGAGCGGTGAGCATCTCGCCGATCCGCTTGGTGGCGCCCATGACGCTGGTCGGCTGCGACCGCCTTGTCGGTGGAGATGAAGACGAAGCGTTCGACCCCGGCGCGCGACGGCGGCGTCGAGGACGTTCCGGGTGCCCATCGACGTTGGTCTTGACCGCCTCGCACGGGGTGCGCCTCGAGCAGCGGCACGTGCTTGTGCGCGGCGGCGTGGAAGACGATCTCGGGCCGGTGCTGCAGGAACAGCCGGGCGATGTGCTCGCGGTCCCGGATGTCGGCGAGCAGCGGCGTGGCCGGCATCGTCGTCAGCGAGCCGAGCGACGTCGTGCAGGTGCGTCTCGTCGTGGTCGAGCAGCAGCAGCTCGGCGGGGTCGCAGCCGGCGACCTGGCGGGCGATCTCGGAGCCGATCGAGCCGCCGGCGCCGGTGACCAGGACCCGCCGGCCCGCCGAGCAGGCGCGCGGACCGACGTCGAGGTCGGTCTCGACCTGCGTGCGGCCGAGCAGGTCGTCGATCGCGCAGGTCGCGGACGTCCTGAGGTCCGCACCCGGCCGCCGACGAGCTCCTGTACCGGCGGGCAGGACGCGCAGCGGCACGCCGGCAGCGTCGGCGAGGTCGGCGGCCCGCCGGACGTCCTCCGGCGACGCGGTCGGCACGGCGAGGATCGCCTGGTGCAGCTCGTGGCTCGCGGGCGAGTCGAGCAGGTCGGCGAAGCGAGCCGAGCGACCGGGACGCCGAGCAGGAGCGGCCGTGCTTGCGCGGGTCGTCGTCGAGCACGACGACCGGGACCAGTCCGGCAGCGCGGGTCGCGCCGCATGCTGCGGACCAGCTCGGCAGCCGGCGTCGCCGGCCCCGAGGACCGCGACGCGCAGGCCGGTGCCGTCGGCCCGGCGCCGGTTGAACGCGAACAGCCGGGACTGGAACCGCACCGCGCCGAGCAGCATGGTGACGGCCATGGCACCGAAGACGCTCACGCTGAGCGGGAACGGGCGGCCGACGAGCAACGAGGCACCGTCGTGACCACGATCGCGGCGTGGCCAGGCCGGCCAGCAGCACCCGGCGCGCCTCCGCGACGCTGGCGTGCCGCCAGATCTGCGCGTAGAGCCCGCACGCCCAGGCAACGACCAGGGTGACGGCGACGGCGACGGGAGGAAATGCAGGAGGTCGGCCCACTGGGTCGGGGTGGCCTCGCCGAGCGTGCGCACCAGCATCACGAAGCAGTAGCCGCCGGCGATGAGCACGGCGTCGAGCGCGGCCGCGGTGGCCTCGACGCGCAGCCGGGCCGCGCGCCGGCGAGCCGCGCGCCCATCGCGTGGCTCGCCCGGCGGTCCGTGGGTCCGGACCCGCCTGGCGCAGCCCCTGTCCCAGTGCCCCCCATGTCCCCGTCACGCGTCCTCCGCGCGACCCCGCTGGACCGGCGAATGGCCCGGCCCCGCCAGGACATCAGACAGGACGAACTGGGCGACGGCAACTCGGTTCTCAGTCGATCGTCCGCCAGAAGGGCCGTCGTGACGGCGTGCACCGATCGTCCGACTGGCGCGTCACCGTGGGTAGCGGTCGTCACGCGGCGTCGACGATGAGCCCGTCGCTGCGGCAGCTCGTGCAGGGCGTCGAGGACGTCGCGCTGGAGGTTCGCCGGGTCGGCTGCGAAGAACGACCGAGGCCGCGCCGACCATCTCGGCGACGCTCGTGCTCGCCGTCGCAGAGCTCCCACAGGGCCAGCGCCGTGTCGTTGAGCCGGTAGGCCGGTCGCTCGCGGGTGGCGACGAGGACGGCCGAGTCGGCGCCGTCCTGGACGACCTGCAGGCCGTCGGCCCGGCAGGGTCGGCTGGTAAGCGTGAGCGTGGTCATGGCGGGCCTCCGGCCTCGGTGATACCCGTGGTCGTGCGCGAACCGGGCCGCGTCGATGCGCGAGTGCACATCGAGCTTGGTGAGCACGTTCTGGATGTGCGTCCGCGCCGTCTGCGGGCTGATGACCAGCCGGGCGGCGATGTCGTTGCGGTCGCCGCCGTGGGCGATCATCGCGAGGATCTCGCGCTCGCGCCGGGTCAGCCGCTCGTAGCGGGCGGTGGCCTCGTCGTCGCGCCGCTTGCGCTGGATGAGGCTCCCCAGCAGGCCACCGAGCATCCGCCGGGGGACGACCGCCTCGCCTCTGCGGACGGCGTCGAGGGCGGTCACCAGCTCGGCGACGCCGATCGCCTTGGTCTGGAAGCCGGCGGCGCCCGCTTCCAGGCAGCCGGTCAGGACGTCCACGTCGGCGTCGTCGTGGAGCACCAGCACCGGGCTGCCGGTCTGCTCGGTCACCTGCGCACACCAGGACGTGACGGCGGCCGGGTCGTGGCCGGCATCGACGAGGACAGCGTCGAACGCTCCGTCCGCCACCTCGACGGCGGTGGCACCCGACCGGGCGACGACCTCGTGACCTTCGCCCAGATGGTCGGACAGGCAGACCTCGAGCGCGCTGCGCAGCCAGTCGTCGGTGCTCACCAGCAGCACCCGGCTCATGCGCCGCCGCCCGGGTCGAGGGTCATCCCGCCGCGCCGGGCGATCGCCACCGCAGCGTGCCGGTTGGACACCTCCAGCTTGCCGAAGATGTTCTGGATGTGGGTGCGCACGGTGTGCTGCGAGATGCCCAGGTCGGCACCGATCTCGTCGTTGCGCCGGCCCATCGCCACTCGCTCCAGCACGGCCCGCTCGCGGCCGGACAGCCGGCGAACTGCCTGCCTGTCCTGTGCCGTCGGGCTGTCCGGGACCGTGGAGGCGGCCGTGGGCGCCTGCGACCGGCCGGCGAGGACGTCAATGACCGCCCGCTCGACGACCTCGAAGCAGTCGGCGGACCTCAGCACGGCTATCGCCCGCCTCTCGGTGCGGTCGTCGTGGCCGTCACGCCCGGTCAGCAGCACGACCGGCAGGATCCCCTCGCGGTCGATTGCGACGAGCTGGTGCACCGCGTCACCGTGGACGAGGGCGAGCGTCGGTGCGCCGGCGTCCAGAACCGTGGCGGCGCTGATGTCGCGGGCCCGCAAAGCGGACGCCAGGGCCTCGGCTCGCAGGCGCTGGACGTCCAGGACGATGACGTGCGGAGCCCCGTTCATAGCGGCGTCAGGGTGTCACGGATCTGCAGCCGATGCCGCCGGATCCGGCGAAGGCCGCGCGGGCCGGGCACTGGCGAGGCCGACGACCATTGCGGCGGCGAGCACGACGGCTGGGAAGCGGTAGGTGTAGTCGATGCCCGCCTGCGCCGCGAAGACCGTCACGGCCCAGACGCCCAGCGCAGGGGTGGCGCCGAGACACGCCGCCGTCACGAGGAGCGCAAGGACGAGCACGACGAGGCTGCCGAGCGGGATGCCGCCCTCCGCGGCCAGCTCGAGCGTGAGGGAGTGCCCGAACCGGGTGTCCGCGTCCTGCCGGGCGGTCGGGCTGGCCTGCGGGAAGCTGCCGATCCCCACGCCGTGCCACGGGTGACTCCGAGCCAGGTCCACCGCGTCGCCCCACAGGTCCACCCTCCGAGTGCTCAGCGCGCTTTCGGCGGCCGACGCCCCCGGCCCGGTGTAGCCGGCGCCTAGCGCGACCGGGACCGTCAGTGCCGCCACGAGCACCAGAGCGCCGATCGCCGCGGCGGCGACTCGGGCCGAGCGCCGTGTGTGGCTGGCCCACACCAGGATCGCCGCGGCGAGCGCGAGGGCCGTCGCGGCCTGGCTGCGCGTCGCGGGCAGCGCGAGCAGCAGGACCCCAGTCTCGACGGCCGCCAGCGCGCGGACCCATCCGGCGGACAGCACCCAGGCCCCGATGGCCGCGGTCGCACCGAGGGCGAGGAATGACCCGTTCGCGTTCCCGTACCCGAGCGGCTCCGCGGTCGGCCCTCCCGTGAGCATCTCCGGGGCCGCAGCCAGGACCGCGACGCAGCTGCTGCTGACGAGGACCAGGGCGACGGGGCGCTTCGCCGGCGGCATCAGGCGGCCACCCGCGTACAGGATCACCGCTGTGATGATCATCGCCAGCCCCGGAGCGACCGACGAGACGCTCTGGCCGGCGACGGCGTACAGCGTGACGAGCGCTAGCGCTCCCACGACGAGTGCGAGGTCGACAGCTCGGTGGGCCAAGCGCCCGTCGGTGGGGGCCGATGGCCTCAGCGCTCGCGGAACCAGCGGACCGTCTCCTCGAGCCCAGCGCGGAGGGGGACCGGCTCCGTGTCCGGGAACAGGCTGCGCAGCAGCGTGTTGTCGGCCTGCGAGTCGCGCACGTCGCCCTCCCGGGGAGCAAGGTGCTCGACGCTCGAGCGTCGACCCGACCACGCCCTCGAGCTCGGCGACGAGCTCGGTCAGCGAGGTCCGGGTGCCGAACGCGAGGTTCACGGCGGTGTCGTGCGTGACCCGCCGGCGGACGGCATCCACGATGACGTCGCAGACGGTGCCGACGTAGGTGAAGTCCCGGGTCTGCGAGCCGTCTCCGTGGACGGTGAGCGGCCGCCCGCTGATCGCGGCGTCGACGAAGGCCGGGACCACCGCCGCGTAGGCGTGGCCGGCGGGCTGCAGCGGGCCGAAGACGTTGAAGAAGCGGAACGCCAGCACGTCCAGGCCGTAGCAGCTGGCGTGCGCCAGCGCGTAGGCCTCGGTGGCGAGCTTGCTCACGGCGTACGGGCTGAGCGGAGCGGTGCGCATCGACTCCCGCTTCGGCAGCTCCCGGTTGGCGCCGTAGACGGACGACGACGACGCCACCACGAGGTGCGGCGACCCGGCCCGCCGGACCGCCTCGAGGACCTCCAGCGTGCCGGTGGCGTTGGCGTGGTGGCTGGTCAGCGGGTCGCGCGACCGACCGGGGGACCGACGGCACGGCCGCCAGGTGCACGACGGCATCGGCGCCGGCGAAGGCCTTGTCCAGCACGTCCGGGTCGAGGATCGTCCCCTCGAGGAGCTCTGCGCTCAGACCGACGAGGTTGGCGTGATCTCCGGACGACAGGTCGTCGACGGCGACCAGGTCCGCGTCCGCG
Organism: uncultured Actinomycetota bacterium; assembly: GCA_963784645.1. Classification (GTDB taxonomy): domain Bacteria; phylum Actinomycetota; class Actinomycetes; order JACCUZ01; family JACCUZ01; genus JBBRVW01. The sequence goes on from CAWARY010000007.1 coordinate 23,644, forward strand.
AACGCCGGCTCGAGCCGGCCCAGCAGGTTGGCTCCGATGAACCCGGCCCCGCCGGTGACGACGACCTTCACGCTGCTCCTCCCGTCGGTGGAGCGTCATGGTGTCAGACGTACGGCGACCCCTGTGCGTAGTGCAGGTCGTGTCCGATGCGTATGTCGGTCTTCTCCGGTCCCACCTACGGTTGCCGCAGACCAAGACTCACGAGGGGGATTCATGACTGAAACACCGAGCGCCCGAGACGCCCGGCTGGGACCGCCGCCGCTTCATCAAGGCTCCGCCGGCGGCGCCGCGCTCATCTGGGCCGCCCCGACCATCACCGGTCTCGACGCCCGCGCCTTCGCCGTTGGCTCGGACGCCGGACTGTCAGACCGTGTTCAGACATGGACATCAGCAACGAAGGCGCTCGGTCAGCCGCGACAGTCTGGCGTCGCCGTCGGCAACCTACCGTTGGGCCCGGCAACGTCGACGTCATCGGTGCCGGTGGACACCTACGATTTCCAGCCGGGAAACGGGAAGTATCTCGATCTCGACGGCACCGGGAGCTCCAATCCGGTCAGCGTGTCGCAGGTGTCGACCTGGCGCGGGCTCGACGTATCGCGGTCACGATCACTCTGGCGGGCGCCAACACCGACGGTGGTCAGCCGGGCGCCAACAACAACAACACGACGTCCGTGGAAGTCGGCGGCGTTCCGGTGCAGCACGTTCCGACGCGTCGGGCGGTCCGTTCACGACAACGAGTTTCATGGTCACCGGCACCGGTGGGCCCCCTCGTCATCGAGCATGACTCCAACACTCTCGCTCCTCGGGCGACAACGTCGGGCATGCTCCTGAGGACATCGTGATCCAGGTCTGCTGACGATGAGTCGCTCACCGTCGATGTGACGGAATCATTCGCTGGAAAGCCGCCAGAGCCGAACGGTGCCGCGGCTCTTCCGTCGTCCTGCGCCTGTCGGCGGCCTGACATACGGTGACCGCGTGAGACCGACCACCGACCTCGAGCGCCGCGTCGCCCCGTTCCGGGTCGTCAGCGACTTCCAGCCCGCCGGCGACCAGCCGGCCGCGATCGACGAGCTGGAGCGCCGGGTCCGGGCGGGGGAGACCAACACCGTCCTGCTCGGCGCCACCGGCACCGGCAAGTCGGCCACCACGGCGTGGCTGGTCGAGCGGCTGCAGCGCCCGACTCTGGTGATGGCGCCGAACAAGACGCTGGCCGCGCAGCTGGCCACCGAGTTCCGCGAGCTGCTGCCGCACAACGCGGTCGAGTACTTCGTCTCCTACTACGACTACTACCAGCCCGAGGCGTACATCCCGCAGACGGACACCTACATCGAGAAGGACTCGTCGATCAACGACGAGGTCGAGCGGCTCCGGCACTCAGCCACCAACAGCCTGCTCACCCGCCGCGACGTCATCGTGGTCGCTTCGGTGTCCTGCATCTACGGCCTGGGCACCCCCCAGGAGTACGTCGACCGGATGGTCCGGCTCAAGGTCGGCACCGAGGTCGACCGCGACGCGCTGCTGCGGCAGTTCGTCGGGATCCAGTACACCCGCAACGACCTGGCCTTCACCCGCGGCACGTTCCGGGTGCGCGGCGACACGATCGAGATCTTCCCGGTCTACGAGGAGCACGCCGTCCGGATCGAGATGTTCGGCGACGAGATCGAGCGGCTCATGACGCTGCACCCGCTCACCGGCGAGATCGTGACCGAGGACCAGGAGCTCTACGTCTTCCCGGCCACCCACTACGTCGCCGGCCCGGAGCGGATGGAGAAGGCCATCGTCGGCATCGAGCTCGAGCTGGCCGACCGGCTGGCCGAGCTGGAGCGGCAGGGCAAGCTGCTCGAGGCCCAGCGGCTCCGGATGCGCACCACCTACGACGTGGAGATGATGCGCCAGGTCGGGTTCTGCTCCGGCATCGAGAACTACTCCCGGCACATCGACGGCCGGGCCCCGGGATCCGCGCCGCACTGCCTGATCGACTACTTCCCCGAGGACTTCCTGCTCGTCATCGACGAGTCGCACGTGACCGTGCCGCAGATCGGCGGCATGTACGAGGGCGACATGTCCCGCAAGCGGACGCTCGTCGACCACGGCTTCCGGCTCCCCAGCGCCGTCGACAACCGGCCGCTGAAATGGGAGGAGTTCCTCGAGCGGATCGGCCAGACGGTCTTCCTGTCCGCGACACCGGGGCAGTACGAGATGGGCCGGTCGAAGGGCGACGTGGTCGAGCAGGTCATCCGGCCGACCGGGCTGGTCGACCCCGAGGTGGTCGTCAAGCCGACCAAGGGGCAGATCGACGACCTGGTCCACGAGATCAACCTGCGCACCGCGAAGAACGAGCGGGTGCTCGTCACCACGCTGACCAAGAAGATGTCCGAGGACCTCACCGACTACCTCCTCGAGCTCGGCATCCGGGTGCGCTACCTGCACTCGGAGGTCGACACCCTGCGCCGGGTCGAGCTGCTGCGCGAGCTGCGCCTCGGCCTGTTCGACGTGCTGGTCGGCATCAACCTGCTCCGTGAGGGCCTCGACCTCCCGGAGGTGTCGCTGGTGTCGATCCTGGACGCCGACAAGGAGGGCTTCCTCCGGTCCGGCACGTCGCTGATCCAGACGATCGGCCGCGCGGCCCGCAACGTCTCCGGCCAGGTGCACATGTACGCCGACACGATCACCGACTCGATGGCGAAGGCGATCGACGAGACCAACCGGCGCCGGGCCAAGCAGGTCGCCTACAACGAGGAGCGCGGCGTCGACCCGATGCCGCTGATGAAGAAGATCTCCGACATCACCGAGCTGCTCGCCCGCGAGGACGCCGACACCGAGGAGCTCATCGGTGGCGCCGGCCGGCAGCAGTCCCGCGGCAAGACCCCGGTGCCCGGCCTGAAGTCCCGCGACGGCCGCGACGGCGGCTTCGCCGCCGGCCTGCCCGCGACCGACCTGGCCGACCTCATCCAGCAGCTCACCGACCAGATGCACCAGGCCGCCACCGAGCTGCAGTTCGAGCTCGCCGCCCGGCTGCGCGACGAG